>NZ_JBIBKD010000001.1:0-127252 GCF_042959065.1 Streptomyces sp. NPDC007929
GGAAACGCCCGGTTACATTCCGAACCCGGAAGCTAAGCCTTACAGCGCCGATGGTACTGCAGGGGGGACCCTGTGGGAGAGTAGGACGCCGCCGAACTCCTTTTATAGCTCCGGCTCTTGGGCACATAGCCCAAGAGCCGGAGCTTTTTTGCGTTGAGGTAAGGTCAGGGAGCATCGTTGGCTCGTTTCCCACAGGAGGCCCCCGGGTGGAGGTTCAGGAGACTCGCGTCCAGACGGACCGTGTGCTCACCATCCCGAACATCCTCAGCATGGCCCGCCTCGTCGGCGTGCCCGTCTTCCTGTGGCTGATCCTGCGTCCTGAGTTCGGTGGGCCCAAGAGCGACGGATGGGCACTGCTGGTACTGGCTCTCAGTGGCGTCAGTGACTATCTGGACGGCAAGCTCGCACGGCGCTGGAACCAGATCAGCAGTCTCGGCCGGCTCCTCGACCCCGCGGCCGACCGGCTCTACATTCTCTCGACCCTGGTCGGCCTCACCTGGCGGGAGATTCTGCCCCTCTGGTTGACCGCTGTACTTCTGGCGCGGGAGCTGGTCCTGCTGGTGATGGTGGGCATCCTCCGCCGGCACGGCTATCCGCCGCCCCAGGTGAACTTCCTCGGTAAGGCCGCCACCTTCAACCTGATGTACGCCTTCCCCCTGCTTCTGCTCAGTGACGGAAGCGGTTGGATCTCGTCACTGGCTGCCATTTTCGGATGGGCGTTCGCCGGGTGGGGTACAACCCTGTACTGGTGGGCAGGAGTCCTCTACGTGGTACAAGTCCGCCGCCTGGTCCGTGCGGACGCCATGGCCGATTGAACTCTCGGATGGTCCTGCTGCCGTAGCGGAGCGATGGCCCGTGCTGGATAAGTGAGGGACAATCCTGGCGGGGGAAGTCGGCTAGACCGTCTCTTTGAGGAGGACGCTTCCGACATGAAGGCCGTCGTGATGGCCGGAGGCGAAGGCACACGTCTTCGCCCCATGACCTCAAGCATGCCCAAGCCGCTCCTGCCGGTGGCCAACCGGCCGATCATGGAGCACGTTCTTCGGCTGCTCAAAAGGCATGGGCTCAACGAAACAGTCGTGACTGTCCAGTTCCTGGCTTCGCTCGTCAAGAACTACTTCGGTGACGGCGAAGAGCTCGGTATGGAGCTCACCTATGCCAATGAGGAGAAGCCACTCGGTACCGCCGGAAGCGTCAAGAACGCCGAGGAAGCGCTGAAGGACGATGCCTTCCTCGTCATCTCCGGCGATGCGCTGACGGATTTCGACCTCACCGAGCTCATCGATTTCCACAAGGAGAAGGGCGCGCTGGTCACGGTCTGTCTGACGCGTGTGCCCAATCCGCTGGAATTCGGTATCACGATTGTCGACGAGGAAGGCAAGGTGGAGCGCTTCCTCGAGAAGCCCACCTGGGGCCAGGTCTTCTCCGACACCGTGAACACCGGCATCTACGTGATGGAGCCCGAGGTCTTCGACTACGTCGAGGCCGATGTGCCCGTCGACTGGTCCGGTGACGTCTTCCCGCAGCTGATGAAGGAAGGCAAGCCCATCTACGGCTACATTGCCGAGGGCTACTGGGAGGACGTCGGCACGCACGAAAGCTATGTGAAGGCGCAGGCCGACGTCCTGGAGGGCAAGGTCGACGTCGACATCGACGGGTTCGAGATCTCCCCGGGTGTGTGGGTCGCCGAAGGAGCGGAGGTCCATCCCGACGCCGTTCTCCGAGGACCCGTCTATATCGGTGACTACGCCAAGGTAGAGGCCGGCTCCGAAATTCGCGAGCACACCGTCGTGGGCTCCAACGTGGTCGTCAAGAGCGGCGCGTTTCTGCACAAGGCCGTCGTCCACGACAACGTCTACGTGGGGCCGCACAGCAATCTGCGTGGCTGCGTGGTCGGCAAGAACACCGACATCATGCGTGCGGCGCGGATCGAGGACGGGGCCGTCATCGGTGATGAGTGCCTGATCGGTGAAGAATCGATCGTCCAGGGCAATGTGCGGGTCTACCCGTTCAAGACCATCGAGGCCGGTGCCTTCGTCAATACCTCGGTGATCTGGGAATCCAGGGGACAGGCGCACCTCTTTGGTGCCCGTGGTGTCTCAGGCATCCTGAACGTGGAGATCACTCCCGAACTCGCGGTGCGTCTCGCGGGCGCGTACGCCACGACGCTGAAGAAGGGCTCGACCGTCACCACGGCCCGGGACCACTCGCGTGGTGCCCGTGCGCTGAAGCGGGCGGTGATCTCCGCGCTGCAGGCCAGCGCGATCGACGTGCGGGACCTGGAGAACGTGCCGCTGCCCGTGGCCCGGCAGCAGACCGCGCGGGGCAGCGCGGGCGGCATCATGATCCGTACCACACCCGGGGTGCCGGACTCCGTCGACATCATGTTCTTCGACGGGCAGGGTGCCGACCTCTCGCAGGGCAGCCAGCGAAAGCTGGACCGGGTGTTCGCGCGCCAGGAGTACCGCCGTGCCTTCCCCGGCGAGATCGGCGACCTGCACTTCCCGGCCAGTGTCTTCGACTCGTACACCGGGTCGCTGCTGCGCAACGTCGACACGACCGGGATCGCGGACTCGGGGCTGAAGGTCGTCGTGGACGCGTCCAACGGAAGCGCGGGACTGGTGCTGCCGAGCCTGCTCGGCAAGCTCGGCGTCGACTCGCTGACGATCAACCCCGGTCTCGACGAGTCCAGGCCGACCGAGACGGCCGACATGCGGCGGTCAGGGATGGTGCGGCTCGGGGAGATCGTGGCGTCCTCGGGAGCCGCGTTCGGTGTGCGGTTCGACCCTGTCGGTGAGCGGTTGTCGCTCGTCGACGAGAAGGGGCGGATCATCGAGGACGACCGGGCGCTGCTCGTGATGTTGGACCTCGTCGCCGCCGAGCGGCGCAGTGGCCGGGTCGCGCTGCCGGTGACCACGACCCGGATCGCCGAGCAGGTGGCGGCGTACCACGGGACGCAGGTCGAGTGGACGACCACCTCGCCCGACGACCTCACGCGTGTCGGTGGTGAGGAAGGGACGATCTTCGGCGGTGACGGCAAGGGCGGTTTCATCGTCCCCGAGTTCAGCAGCGTGTACGACGCCACCGCGGCCTTCGTCCGGCTCATCGGGCTGGTGGCGCGGACGCAGCTCACGCTCAGCCAGATCGACGCGCGCATTCCGCGGGCGCACGTCCTGAAGCGCGATCTGGCGACCCCGTGGGCCGTGAAGGGCCTGGTGATGCGGCGGGTCGTCGAAGCGGCCGGAGATCGCTTCGTGGACACCACGGACGGTGTGCGGGTGGTGGAGACCGACGGCCGCTGGGTGATGGTGCTGCCCGACCCGGCCGAGGCCGTCACCCATCTGTGGGCCGAGGGGCCGGACGACGCCTCGGCGCAGGCCCTGCTGGACGAGTGGTCGGCGGTCGTGGACAGCGCCGGCCGGTAGAACGGGCTGCACGCGTGCGTGCCGGACAAGTGTCCCCAACGGGGCCTGTCCGGCACGCCGGTGGGGCCGTTCGGAGGTAGCGCTCGCGACGTGCGACGATGTGCGGCATGCCGCAGCAACCCCCCATTCGGAGCACACCCACGCGGCCCCGGCGTCCGGATGCGTCCATGTCGTTGCTCACCAACGTCATGGACCACAGCCTCGACGACGGATACGCCGAGGCCGCCGAGCGCAAGAAGGCCGCGGGTGACAGCGGCATGCCGAAGACGCTCAGGGCGAAGCTGGGGCTCGCCGCCGGACTGGTGCTCGCGGCCCTGGTCGTGACCGTCGGAGCTGCGCAGGCGCGGGTTGCCGCCCCGGTCGTGGCCAAGGAACGGGAAGAGCTGGTCGACCGCATCGACCGGGAGACCGAGGCGGCGGACAAGCTGGAGGACTCCGTCGACGAGCTGCGCGAGGACGTGAGCGCGCGGCAGCGCGAGGCACTGAAGCACAGCGGTGGCAGCACGGAGTCCGATCTTGTGGGCCTCCTGTCCGGGGCGGTCGCGGTGCACGGCCCCGGTGTGAAGCTCGTGGTGAACGACGCCAAGGAAGCGGCCTCGGGCGGCGACGCCGACCCGCGTGAGACCTCCGGCTTCTCCGATACCGGCCGGGTGCGTGACCGGGACATGCAGCGCGTGGTCAACGGGTTGTGGGAGTCGGGCGCCGAGGCCGTCTCGATCAACGGGCAGCGGCTGACGGCACTGTCCGCGATCAGGGCGGCGGGGGACGCCATACTGGTCGACAACAAGCCGCTGGTGCCGCCGTACACGGTGCTGGCGGTGGGGGACGGGCAGCGGCTGAGCACGCGGTTCCAGAACAGCGCGGACGGGTTGTATCTGAACGCGCTGCAGGAGAGCTACGGCATCAGGACAGGCATCTCCGTGGAGGACGACCTCCGGCTGCCTGCCGCACCGAGTGTGACCGTACGTACAGCACAGCCGAGCACTGAGAAGAGCGAGAAGGGCACATCGTGATCGCCGTACTGGGCCTCGTCGTGGGAGTCGTGGCCGGCCTGTTGGTCCGGCCTGAGGTTCCGGCGGTGGTCGAGCCTTATCTGCCGATCGCCGTCGTGGCGGCGCTCGACGCCGTGTTCGGCGGTCTGCGGGCCATGCTCGACGGCATCTTCGACGACAAGGTCTTCGTGGTGTCGTTCCTGTCCAACGTGGTCGTGGCCGCGTTGATCGTGTTCCTCGGCGACAAGCTGGGAGTGGGCGCCCAGCTGTCCACCGGTGTGGTGGTCGTCCTCGGCATCCGGATCTTCTCCAACGCCGCGGCGATCCGCCGCCACGTGTTCCGGGCGTGAGGCCGATGAGCGACCACGACGAGAAGCCGGACAAGCCCGCCGAGGAGCGGGGCGCCGCCCGCGACGACAGCGCCGGGGCCGGGAACGGACTGCGCAAGGAACTGCCTCAGGAGGTCCCCGCGCAGGCGCACGCCGCCGAGGAGACTCCCGGGGAGCCGGAGCGCAGGCAGAGGGCGGAACCGCGGCAGGCGGCGGAACCGAAGGCGGAGCCCGAGCCGCGGCTGACCGGGCGGCAGCGGCTGGTGCAGGGCGTGTGGCCGCCGCGGGTCACCCGGGCACAACTCATCGTCGCGGTGCTGCTGTTCGGCCTCGGATTCGGCCTGGCCGTGCAGGTGGCCTCGAACAGTGACACCGACAGCGAGCTGCGTGGCGCACGTCAGGAAGATCTTGTTCGCATCCTCGATGAACTGGATGACCGTACTCAACGTCTTGAGGACGAGAAGCAGGGTCTCGAGAAGCAGCGCGACGAGCTGGAGAACAGCTCTGACCAGGCCGAGGAGGCCCGGAAGCAGACGATCGAGAAGGAGAGGCAACTCGGCATCCTCGCGGGCACGGTGGCCGCGCAGGGGCCCGGCATCACCATGACGATCCAGGACACGAAGGGGACGGTTGAGGCGGACATGCTGCTCGACGCGATCCAGGAGCTGCGCGCGGCGGGTGCGGAGGCGATCCAGGTCAACGGCGTGCGGGTGGTCGCGAGCACGTATCTCACGGACTCGGGCAAGGGCGTGGGCGTCGACGGGAACAAGATCAACGCTCCCTATCGTTTCAAGGTCATCGGCAAGTCGCAGGACCTCGAGCCGGCGCTCAACATCCCCGGAGGTGTGGTGCAGACTCTCGAGAAGGAACAGGCCACCGTCACGATCGAGCGGTCCACCGACATCGTCGTGGACGCCTTGCGAGCAGCGAAGCGGCCTGACTACGCTCGGTCGTCCTCGCAGTGAACCGGGGGTGCATGGGCGGCGTTCGGCGAGGGCATGAGGTTGCGGGGGGTCGGCGCACCGAATGGGCGGTGCGTGGTGGAAACTGTCTGGTGCAGACGGACGTTGTCAGGATGTCCGGGTCGGCCAGAGTGTTCAGTCAGGGTTCGTCCTGCCCCACGGGCGGGTCTGTTTCGGTCAAGGGGAATCGCCCGTGAAGTTGTTTGCGAAGTTGTTCGGCAAGAGCGCGCGAGAAGGCAGCGACAATGCGACCGCTCGCCATCGCGCACAGCCTGACGCGGAGGGCCAGCGGCCGCTGTTCCGGGACCAGGTCGGCGGCCCGGGCGGCGATGTTTCCGGTGGTCAGGGCGCGCCGTCGGTTGACCCTGCGCAGCCCGGCGGCATAGGTTTCGGGCAACCGTCAACCTCAGGTGCGGGTGGTGGGTTTTCCGACCCGTATGCGTCCAACGCCCCCGGTGGGCAGCCGCGGCAGGAGGATCCGATGTCGGCCCTGGTGTGTACGAGGTGCGGTAACCGCAATGCGGAGAACAGCCGCTTCTGCTCCAACTGCGGCGCGCCGCTGAGGGCGGGGGCGACGCCGGAGCGTCCGTCCGAGACGACCTCCACGATCTCCATCTCCGGTCTCGAGGCCTACGACAGCGAGACCACCGGCCAGACGCAGATGCCGACGCTGTCGCCCGAGGCGCAGGCCGCCGTCGACGCGCTGCCGCTGGGCTCCGCGCTCCTGGTCGTGCGCCGCGGGCCGAACTCGGGCAGCCGCTTCCTGCTGGACGGCGATCTGACCACGGCCGGCCGGCATCCGCAGAGCGACATCTTCCTGGACGACGTGACGGTGTCCCGGCGGCACGTGGAGTTCCGTCGTGGTCAGGACGGTTCGTTCACCGTGGCCGACGTGGGCAGCCTGAACGGCACCTATGTGAACCGGGAGCGGATCGACCAGGTCGCCCTGAACAACGGCGACGAGGTGCAGATCGGCAAGTACCGGCTGGTCTTCTACGCCAGCCAGCGCGGCTACTGACCGGGCTCGGTCCGGACAGGCCTCGGCAAAGGTCCATCCGTCAGGGAAGGTCCATGCTTCAAACACCGAGCGGCGGTGCCGGTCACGGCACCGCCGCCACGGACAGTGGGCTGATGAGCATCGGCACGGTGCTGAACGTGCTGCGCGACGAGTTTCCCGAAGTGACCATCTCCAAGATCCGTTTCCTGGAGTCGGAAGGGCTCATCGAGCCGCAGCGGACCCCGTCGGGGTATCGCAAGTTCAGTGCCCATGACGTAGAGCGCCTGGGCCATGTCCTGAGGATGCAGCGGGACCACTATCTGCCCCTGAAGGTGATCCGGGAGCAGCTGGAGGCTATGGAGCGCGGTGAGGCCGTGCAGCTGCCGGTCGTGGGGCGGCAACGGGACGGCGCGTCGGTTTCGGAGCTGCCCGAGGGACCCACGGCGGCCAGGATCGGGCGCGACGAGCTGCTCGCCGCCGTCGGCGTCGACGAGCAGGAGCTCAAGGAGTGGGAGTCCTACGGCCTCCTCACTCCACTGGAGGACGGGGCGTACGACGCCGAGGCGGTGACCGTCGCCCTGCTCGTCGTGGAACTCGGCCGGTTCGGCATCGAGCCGCGCCACCTGCGGGCCATGAAGGCCGCCGCGGAGCGGGAGGCCGGTCTCGTGGACCAGGTGGTGGCCCCGCTCAGGCGGCACCGCAACCCGCAGACCAGGGCTCATGCCGAGGCGCGCACCAAGGAGCTGGCGGGGCTCACGGTGAAGCTGCACGCCGCGCTGGTGCAGACGGCGCTCGGGGTACGGCTGCCCTGAGGGGCAGGCCGCCGGGGCCGGATCGGGCGCCTGATCCCGGCCCGACTACCCAAACGTCCCGAGCACGGCCTAGGGTTGCTGTGTGAACGAGCTCGATGTCGTAGGTGTCCGGGTCGAAATGCCCTCCAACCAACCGATCGTGCTGCTGCGTGAAGTGGGAGGCGACCGCTACCTCCCCATCTGGATCGGACCGGGGGAGGCGACGGCGATCGCCTTCGCCCAGCAGGGGATGGCTCCCGCGCGGCCGCTGACACACGACCTGTTCAAGGACGTGCTGGAAGCCGTCGGCCAGGAGCTCACGGAAGTGCGCATCACGGACCTGCGTGAGGGCGTCTTCTACGCGGAGCTGGTCTTCGCCAGCGGCGTCGAGGTGAGCGCCCGCCCGTCCGACGCCATAGCGCTCGCGCTGCGCACCGGGACGCCCATCTACGGCAGTGACACGGTGCTCGACGACGCCGGAATCGCGATCCCGGACGAGCAGGAGGACGAGGTGGAGAAGTTCCGCGAGTTCCTCGACCAGATCTCTCCGGAGGACTTCGGCACCAGCAGTCAGTGAGCTCCCCGGGGGAGCGGTCGGAACAGTCGTGTGGGCGGCCCGGCGGACGATGTGGTCCGTGTCGGGGCCGCCCGACTGTGTGTGAGGGACGAAATGCCCGCATGTGCCGGTGGCGTATGAGAGCGTCGTACCGGCTCGTGCCGGACACATTCGGCTAGCCTTTCCCCGCGGTGGGGCACGGGAAACCACTCTCAGGGTGATTATCACTCGGCGTGGCGAGTGTGGCGATCGTTGACGCACCCCTGGTGACTGCCTACCGTCGAGAAGGCAGGTCAAGGACGGAGGTCGGCGTGAGAAGCAGCGGCGACGGTACGGCTGGGGGCGGGCCCGAGCGCAGTCTCAGGGCGAGCGGTCCGTACCCTCCCCCCAGCTCACGGCCCTTCGCGGGCGGGGGACGCCCCCAGCCCGGTGGTGCGGCCGATCATGCTCCGCAGCGACCGACAGCGGTGCCGAGCAGCGGGGGGACGACGTCCATGGCGTCCGAGCAGATCGGTTATCGCGGCCCCACGGCCTGCGCCGCCGCCGGTATCACCTACCGGCAGTTGGACTACTGGGCCCGCACGGGGCTCGTCGAGCCGAGCGTGCGCCCCGCCTACGGGTCGGGGACGCAGCGGCTGTACAGCTTCCGGGACGTCGTCGTCCTGAAGATCGTCAAGCGGTTCCTCGACACCGGGGTGTCGCTGCAGAACATCCGCACGGCCGTCCAGCACCTCAGGGAACGCGGTTTCAGTGATCTGGAGCGCATGACGCTGATGAGCGACGGCGCGACGGTGTACGAGTGCACCTCGCCCGATGAGGTCCATGCCCTGCTCCAGGGCGGCCAGGGGGTGTTCGGGATCGCCGTGGGCGTGGTGTGGCGCGATGTCGAGAGTGCCCTGTCCCAGCTGCACGGTGAGCGCATCGACACCGGCGAGACGCTGGTGGGGCCCAACCCGGCGGACGAGCTGGCCCGTCGGCGGAACCGGGCCGTCTGAGCCGTTCGGGCGGCGGGGATGGGTGCGGACGCAGGAGAAGGGACGTTTCCGCGCCCGGGTGCAAGCGGTTTCCCCTGGGGCGCTACGGGACTCCGCAGCGGATGCCGGTGGGGCGCCTAGAGATGCTCCAGAGCCTCCAGACGGGGCCTTCGGGGCTGCCGCGCGGGGCGTTGTCAGTGGCGTAGGGCAGCATCGGAGTTGTGAGAACCGCGCCCACGATCCTCCATCTCGACATGGATGCCTTCTACGCTTCGGTGGAGCAGGCGTCCAAGCCGAGTCTGCGCGGGAAGGCCGTGGTCGTGGGCGGGCTCGGGCCGCGCGGTGTGGTGGCGACCGCGTCGTACGAGGCGCGGGTGTTCGGGGTGCATTCGGCGATGCCCATGGGACAGGCCCGGCGGCTCGCGCCCAACGCGGCGTATCTCGTGCCGCGCTTCACGCTCTACAAGCAGATCAGCGAGCGGGTGATGGAGCTGCTGCGTGCGCTGTCGCCGCTGGTGGAGCCGCTGAGTCTGGATGAGGCGTTCGTGGACCTGGAGGCCGGGGGAGTGGCCTGGGACGAGCCGTCGGCGCGGCTGGCCGGGGTCAAGCTGCGCGCGGACATACGGGCCGTCACGGGGCTCACGGGGTCGGTGGGGCTCGCCGCCTCCAAGATGCTCGCGAAGATCGCCTCGGAGGAGGCCAAGCCCGACGGGCTGGTGGTCATCGAGCCGGGCACCGAGCGGGCGATGCTCGGGCCGATGCCGGTGCGGACCCTGCCCGGGGTGGGGCCGGCGACGGGGGACCATCTGAGACGGGCCGGGATCACCACGGTCGAGGAGATCGTCGAGGCGGGTGAGGACGAGCTGGTCCGGCTGCTGGGGAAGGCGCACGGGCACGGTCTGTACGCCATGGCGCTGGCGCGCGACGACCGGCCGGTGGTGGCGGAGCGCGAGACGAAATCGGTGTCGGTCGAGGACACCTACGACGTCGACATCCATGACCGGACACGGGTCGGGCTGGAGGTGCAGCGGCTCGCCGAGCGGTGTGTGCGCAGGCTGCGCGGTGCCGGGCTGTCGGGGCGGACGATCATCTTGAAGGTGCGGCGTTACGACTTCTCGACGCTGACCCGGTCCGAGACGCTGCGCGGGCCCACGGACGATCCCGCGGTGATCCGCGAGGCGGCGGCCAGACTGCTGGACTCGGTCGACACGACCGGTGGGGTGCGGCTCCTGGGGGTGGGGGTCAGCGGCCTCGCCGACTACACCCAGGAGGACCTCTTCGCCCAGGCGGCGGGGGAGCGGGAGGTCGCTGAGGTGCCGGTCGAGGAGCGCACCGTGGCGGCGCCCGAGGAGCAGCCGTCGCTCGCCGAGCGGCGGTGGCCCGCCGGGCATGACGTGCGGCACGCGGAGTTCGGCCACGGGTGGGTGCAGGGCAGTGGCCTGGGGCGGGTCACCGTACGGTTCGAGACACCCGACTCCGAGCCCGGGCGGGTGCGGACGTTCCGGGTGGACGATCCGGACCTGGAGGCGGCGGATCCGTTGCCATTGGTGTTACGGGGGCCGGACGGGGGAGACGGTGGGCCCGGGGCGGTGTCTCAGGCCGTCTCGTCGGTGCCCGCGAGCTTGCCGAAATCATGGTCCGGCAGCGGAGGCGGGGCGGCGACGTCGAGACCGTAGTGGTGGTAGAGCTGCAGTTCCTGCTCGGGGGAGAGGTGGCGGCCGACGCCGAAGTCGGGGGCGTCCTTGATCAGGGCGCGCTCGAAGGGGACGTGGAGGGCGCCCTCGATCAGTTCGCTGGGCTCCAGGGGGACGAAGGCGTCCCTGCTGAACAGGCCGGTCCGTATGGCCGCCCACTCCGGTTCGCCGGTGGCGTCGTCCAGGTAGACCTCGTCGATCGTGCCGATCCTGGTCCCGTTGCGGTCGAACGCCTTGCGGCCGATCAGGTTGCGCGGATCGATATCGGTTCGCACGGGCCCTCCACATGGTCGCACCTCATCCGTAAACACTACAAAACGGTACAAGCGGGGATGCGGCCACTCGAAGGTTCGTGCGTTGACCTCGCTGGTACGCTGGCAGCGGCTGTTGACCCCGCGCGGGAGAGTCCTCCAGACGTCATCGGAGGCGCCGAAGGAGCAAATCCTCCCCGGAATCTCTCAGGCTCACGTACCGCGCGGACGAGGTCACTCTGGAAAGCAGGGCGGGTGTCGACGGCTTCCGCTCTCACCGACGGTGAAAGCCGGAGGCCTTCGGGCGATCCGGTGAAGCTCTCAGGTTGAGATGACAGAGGGGGAGGCCGTCCGGGTACCCGTGCCGTGGTGCCCCTCGAAGGTCGTGACGACCAGGAGGCCTCCGTAATGACCGCCCACCGCATGCCGCTCTCCGAGCTCGAAGAGGCAGTCCCCTTCGAGCAGCGCCACATCGGCCCCGACCACGAGGCCTGCGCCAAGATGCTCGCCCACGTCGGCTACGGCTCGCTCGACGAGCTCACGGCCCGCGCGGTCCCGGCCGTGATCAAGAGCGCCGAGGCACTGGATCTCCCGGGCGCCCGCAGCGAGGCCGAGGTGATCGCAGAGCTCCGCTCCCTCGCCGACCGCAACCAGGTCCTCGGCTCCATGATCGGCCTCGGCTACTACGGAACCTTCACGCCGCCGGTCATCATGCGCAACGTCATGGAGAACCCGTCCTGGTACACGGCCTACACGCCGTACCAGCCGGAGATCTCGCAGGGCCGGCTGGAGGCGCTGCTGAACTTCCAGACCATGGTCGCCGACCTGACCGGACTGCCGACCTCGGGCGCCTCCCTGCTCGACGAGGGCACCGCGGCCGCCGAGGCCATGGCGCTGTCACGGCGCCTGGGCAAGAACAAGAAGGGCCTGTTCCTGGTCGACGCGGACACGCTGCCGCAGACCATCGCCGTGATCCAGACCCGCGCCGAGCCGACCGGTGTCGAGGTCGTCGTCGCCGACCTCAGCGAGGGCATCCCCGCCGAGATCGCCGAGCGCGAGATCAACGGCGTGCTGCTCCAGTACCCGGGCGCCTCCGGTGCCGTACGGGACATCAAGCCGGTCATCGACCGGGCGCACGAACTCGGGGCGCTCGTCACCGTCGCCGCCGACCTGCTCGCGCTGACGCTGCTGAAGTCGCCCGGTGAGCTCGGCGCGGACATCGCCGTCGGCACGACGCAGCGCTTCGGCGTCCCCATGGGCTTCGGCGGACCGCACGCCGGCTACATGGCGGTCCAGGACAAGATGGCGCGCAGCCTGCCCGGGCGGCTGGTCGGCGTGTCCGTGGACGCCGACGGCAACAAGGCCTACCGGCTGGCGCTGCAGACACGCGAGCAGCACATCCGCCGTGAGAAGGCCACCAGCAACATCTGCACCGCGCAGGTGCTGCTCGCCGTGATGGCCGGCATGTACGCCGTCTACCACGGCCCGGAGGGCCTGAAGGGCATCGCGCGGCGCACCCACCGCTACGCCACGGTGCTGGCCGCCGGGCTCACGGCCGGCGGCGTCGAGGTCGTGCACGGGGCGTACTTCGACACCCTGACCGCGCGGGTCGAGGGCCGGGCCGCCGAGGTCGTGGCCGCCGCCCGCGAGAACGGGGTCAACCTGCGGCACATCGACGCCGATCACGTCTCCATCGCCTGCGACGAGACCACCACGCGCGCCCAGCTGCGCGCCGTATGGGCCGCCTTCGGTGTCGAAGGTGTCGTCGAGGCACTGGACGCGGCGACCGAGGACGGGCTTCCGGCCGCGCTGCTGCGGACCGACGACTACCTGACGCACCCCGTCTTCCACCAGCACCGCTCCGAGACCGCCATGCTGCGCTACCTGCGCAAGCTGGCCGACCGCGACTACGCGCTCGACCGGGGCATGATCCCGCTGGGCTCCTGCACCATGAAGCTCAACGCGACCACCGAGATGGAGCCGGTCACCTGGCCCGAGTTCGGGCAGCTGCACCCCTTCGCGCCCGCCGAGCAGGCCGCCGGCTACCTCACCCTCATCCACGAGCTGGAGGACCGGCTCGCCGAGGTGACCGGCTACGACAAGGTCTCCCTCCAGCCGAACGCGGGGTCGCAGGGCGAGCTGGCCGGTCTGCTCGCCGTCCGCGGGTACCACCGGGCCAACGGGGACGAGCAGCGCACCGTCTGCCTGATCCCGTCGTCCGCGCACGGCACCAACGCCGCCAGCGCGGTGATGGCCGGCATGAAGGTCGTCGTCGTGAAGACCGCCGAGGACGGCGAGATCGACGTCGAGGACCTGCGGGCCAAGATCGAGCAGTACCGCGACCAGCTGGCCGTGCTCATGATCACGTACCCGTCCACGCACGGAGTGTTCGAGGAGCACGTCGCCGACATCTGCGCGCAGGTGCACGAGGCGGGCGGGCAGGTCTACGTCGACGGGGCCAACCTCAACGCGCTCGTCGGGCTCGCCAAGCCGGGGCACTTCGGCGGCGACGTCTCGCACCTGAACCTGCACAAGACCTTCTGCATCCCGCACGGCGGCGGCGGTCCCGGCGTCGGCCCGGTCGCGGTGCGCGAGCACCTCGCCCCCTACCTGCCGAACCACCCGCTGCAGCCCGAGGCCGGCCCGAAGACGGGCGTCGGCCCCATCTCGGCGGCCCCCTGGGGCTCCGCCGGCATCCTGCCCATCTCGTGGTCGTACGTCCGGCTCATGGGCGGCGAGGGGCTGAAGCGGGCCACGCAGGTGGCCGTGCTGAGCGCCAATTACATCGCCAAGCGGCTGGAGCCGCACTACCCGGTGCTCTACACCGGCCCCGGCGGGCTCGTCGCGCACGAGTGCATCATCGACCTGCGGCCGCTGACCAAGGCGACCGGTGTGAGCGTCGACGACGTCGCCAAGCGGCTGATCGACTACGGCTTCCACGCGCCGACCATGTCGTTCCCGGTCGCCGGGACGCTGATGATCGAGCCGACCGAGTCGGAGGACCTGGCGGAGCTGGACCGCTTCTGCGAGGCGATGATCGCCATCCGCGCGGAGATCGAGAAGGTCGGCTCCGGCGAGTGGCCCGCGGACGACAACCCGCTGCACGGCGCCCCGCACACCGCCGGCGCGCTCGCCGGGGAGTGGGAGCACGCCTACAGCCGTGAGGAGGCCGTCTTCCCGGCCGGAGTGTCGACCGCGGACAAGTACTGGCCTCCGGTGCGCCGCATCGACCAGGCCTTCGGCGACCGGAACCTCGTCTGCTCCTGCCCGCCGCTGGACGCGTACGAGGACTGACGGCCGGCCGGTCACAGGGAGGGGCTCCGCGGTGCGGGGCCCCTCTCGCTGTTTCCGGCGCGTCACGCGGTGGCGAGTGACACCTCGGTCGCCTTGATCAGGGCCACGACGGGGATCCCGGGTGACAGGGCCAGGTCGTCCGCCGCGTCCCTGGTGATCGCGGCGGTCAGTTCGCCACCCGCGACCGCGACGCGGACCGACGCCATCGCGTCGCCGGCCGCGATGTCGGTGACCGTGCCGGGGAGCTGGTTGCGGATCGACAGGCCCTCGATCGGCGCCGTGGCCAGGGAGACCTCCGTCGACTTCATCAAGGCCCGCACGGGGGCGCCCGGGGCGAGACGGAGTTCTTGCACGGCCTCGTGGGTGATCGCCGCGGTGAGGTCCTGGCCGCCGGTGAGGCGGACCCTGACCGTCGCCATGGCCTCGCCCGGCGTGACGGCGCTGACGGTGCCCGGGAGCTGGTTGCGGATGCTCAGGCTCATGGCTGCACGGTAGACCGGCGGGGACGCGGTGCCGGGTAGGTGCGTGTCCGCGTCGCCCTGTGATGGGGCCACGCTCCCGCTGTCCCACGAGGGACTTCAGATGCGGTCGATATGGACGTTTGTCGACTTCACTCGGGCCGTCGCCTCCATGCCGACCTCCAGGCCCAGTTCCTCCACCGCCTCGCGGGTGAGCAGCGAGACGAGCCGGTGCGGGCCCGCCTGGATCTCGACCTGGGCGGCGACGTCGCCGAGTTTGATCGCGGTGACGATGCCGGGGAAGGCGTTGCGGGCCGACGTGTACGGGGTGTCCTCCTCGACGGTGCCGGACCGTGCGAGTTCGACCGAGAAGGCGGCCAGGTCACGCCCGTCGACGAGCCGTCGCCCGGCCTCGTCGCGGTGGGTCGTGATGCGGCCCGCGTCCGCCCAGCGGCGGGCGGTGTCCGGGCTCACGCCGAGCAGCCGTGCTGCCTGGCCGATCGTGTAGGACTGCATGCCGGTCACGATAGGGGCGGGGCGGGGGAACACCGGATGCGGGGTTGGCCGTTGGGTATGACGCGATATAGCGTTAGTGGTCGAGTGGGCGGGCCGGGCGGTGGGTCCGGGGGATCGGGGTGGAGTGATGGTGGCCGAGATCGCGCGGACCGGAGGATCGCCCGAGGTGAGGGCGTCGTACGCGGACCGGGACCGGGTCGTGGACGTGCTGCGCGTCGCCGCGGGTGAGGGGCGGCTCACCCTGGAGGAACTGGAAGAGCGTCTGGAGGCGGCGCTGTCCGCCCGCACGGTGGGGGAGCTGGCCGTGCTGACGGCGGATCTGCCCGCGGTCGCCGGTCAGGGGTCAGCCGAAGCCGAGGACGTCGTCCGGATCCGGCAGGAGGGGGCCTCGACCCGCCGGGGGGACGGCTGGGTGGTGCCGCGGCGGCTGGAGATCCGTTCGGCGTGGGGCGAGGTGACTCTCGACTTCACCGACGCGGTGATCACCCACGACACCCTGGACGTCGATCTGGATCTACGGGCAGGCGCCCTGAGGCTGCTGACCCGGCCGGGCGTCGTCGTCGACACCGGCGGACTGGCGCTGAACTACTCCGAGGTCAAGGCCCGCCGACCCGCCGACGCTCCCGTCCTGCTGCGCATACGGATCACGGGCGAGGTCCAGTACGGGCAGGTCGTGGTGCGGCCGCCGCGACGGGGGTTCGGCAGGAAGGGCGCGACGGCCTGACTCGGCGCACCTGCACCCTCGGTCGCCGCTCGCGGTCCGGATCCGCCTCGCACGGAACGTACTGCGGCCGGTCGCGTCATGGACGTGCGGCAGCAGCGCGGCCAGCGCGTGATGATCAGCGCAGCCGAGGTGAGCGGCTTCTTCGTGCCGTGCACGCGCCGGCCGGAAACGAGCGCCGGTTCCGGGAAGACGGGCAGGGCGACGCCGAGGTGGTGCCCGTCGACGTACTTCCGATGTGCGGCCCAGCGTGATTTCCGGCCATCCAGGGACGGGCCGATGAGCGTAAGCAGAGTGTGACGCAGTGGCCCGCGACTGTGGGGGTTGAGCGCGTCAATCTTCCGTCATGGCTGGTCGGCCGGGCGGACTCCAGGCATGAAAGCGCGTGATGAGAGCGCGTGGAGCGCCTCCGTCCTTGGGATGAGCGCTGTCGACCCGCGCTCTCCCGTGCGGACACCCTGTGTGATCGCGGGCGGATGGACTTCAAAACGTTCGCCTGGTGATCCGAATGTTTCGCCCCACCTGTCCAGTGACTCCTTCGCAGAGAGATTGACCGTGCACAAGGGGTTGCCACGCTTTGGCTGCTGTCTCTAGGGTGCGGCAGCAACGAACCTTTCTGGATCTCGATCGAAACTTTCGAGGAGCGCATGATGGGCGACCCGGCACTGTCCCGCCGCGGCTTCCTGGCGGCCTCCGCCGCAGCCGGTGTGGGGATGACGGCACTGACCGGCTGCGGTGGAGACTCGGACGGAGGCTCGTCGGGGACGACCACGATCGAATGGTGGAACATCTCCACCACCGAGCCGGCCAAGGGCGTCTGGGCCGCCCTCGCCCGGAAGTACGAGACGCAGAACCCCAAGGTCAAGATAAAGATCGTCCAGATGGAGAACGACGCCTACAAGTCGAAGATGACGGCCCTGACCGCCTCCGGGAAGCTGCCCGACATCTTCCACACCTGGGGCGGCGGCGTGCTGAAGCAGCAGGTCGACGCAGGGCTGGTCGAGAACCTCACGGACCGGACCAAGCCGTGGGGTGAGGCCCTGCTGCCGGTCGCACGTGAGCCGTACCTGCTCGACGACCAGGCCTACGGCATCCCGTTCGACATCGGCATGATCGGCTTCTGGTACAACAAGGCGCTCTTCAAGAAGGCCGGCATCGCCGAACCTCCCACCACCTGGAGCGGCTTCCTCGACGCCGTACGCAAGCTGAAGTCCGCCGACGTCACGCCGCTGGCCCTGGCCGGCAAGGAGAAGTGGCCCGGCATGTACTACTGGGCCTACCTCGCGATGCGCACCGCCGGCGCCGAGGCGGTCCAGAAGGCGTACGAGGAGAAGGACTTCACCGGCGCTCCCTTCGTCCAGGCGGGCGACCACCTGAAGGAACTCGTCGGTCTCCGGCCGTTCCAGAAGGGCTTCCTCGGCGCCGCCTACTCCACCCCCACCGGCCAGGCTGCCACCGTCGGCAACGGCAAGGCGGCGATGGAGCTCATGGGTCAGTGGGCGCCCACCGTCCAGGCCGACGCGGGCAAGGGCCTCGGCAAGGACCTCGGCTTCTTCCCCTTCCCCGCGGTCGAGGGCGGCAAGGGCGCGCTCACCGAGGTGTTCGGCGGAGGCGGCGGGCACGCCCTGCGCCGGGGCGCCCCGCAGGAGGCCGTCGACTTCCTCGAGTTCTTCGCGTCCGAGGCCACCGACCTGGAGCTGGTCAAGAAGACCGGAGTGCTGCCGGTGGTCCCGGCGGCCGAGAAGGCCATCACCGACCCCAACATCAAGGCCGTACAGGAGCAGTTGAAGGCGGCCACCGGCTTCCAGCTCTACCTCGACCAGGCGTACGCGCCCGCCGTCGGCCAGGAGGTCAACGACAGCGTGGCCGCGCTCATCGCCGGCTCCAAGTCGCCCGGGCAGGTCGCCCAGTCGATCACGAAGACCGCGAAGGAAGAGCAGTAGCCGGCGATGACCTCCACGTTCCTGCCGGACAAACGGACCGGCCCCAACGCCGGTTCCCCGCCCCCGGCCCCGGACCGGCCCACCGGGCGGGCCCGGCGCCGCACCCTGCACTGGCTCACCGCGACCGGCTTCCAACTCCCGGCCCTGGTGCTGTTCCTGGGCCTCGTGCTGCTGCCGATGCTGTTCGCCCTGTACGCCGCGTTCTTCCGCTGGGGCGGCTTCGGCATGCCCTCCGACTACATCGGCGGCGAGAACTTCACCCGGCTCTTCCAGGACGACGTCTTCCTCGGCGACCTGTGGCGCTGCCTCCTGCTGGTGGTGCTGTCGCTCGCCCTCCAACTGCCGTTCGCCCTCGCCATGGCCGTCCTGCTCAACCAGCGGATGCGCGGCCGGGCGGTGTACCGGATGCTGTTCTTCGCCCCGTACGTCCTGTCCGAGGCCATCACCGGAATCCTGTTCGGCATGATCTTCGCCCCGGACGACGGCTTCGCCGACCAGGTCCTCGGCAAGGTCGGTCTGGAGGGGCTAGGCGGGGAGTGGTTCGCGGATCCGTCCACCGTGATGGCCACCGTTTTCCTGGTCATGACGTGGAAGTACTTCGGCTTCCACATGATGCTGTACCTGGCCGGGCTCCAGGCCGTCCCCCGGGAACTGACCGAGGCCGCGCTCATCGACGGGGCGAGTGCCTGGCAGCGGTTCCGCAACGTCACGCTGCCGCTGCTCGCGCCCACGCTGCGCATCAGCGTGTTCCTGGCGGTCATCGGGTCGATCCAGCTCTTCGACCTGGTGTGGGTGACCACCGCGGGCGGCCCCGACCACCACTCCGAGACCATGGCCGTGACCATGTTCCAGTACGGCTTCAAGCGCTACCAGGTCGGCTACGCCAGCGCGATCAGCGTGGTCATGTTCGGCATCAGTCTCGTCTTCGCCCTCGCCTACCAGCGGTTCGTTCTCCGGCGCGACCTGGAAGGGGCCACCACGACCATGCGGGGTGACGGAAAATGACAGCTGGTCAGAAGACGCGTGCACGCGGCGGGACCTGGAGCCTGCACCTCGTCCTGATCGTCGTCGGCGCGGTCATGGCCGTCCCCCTGCTCTACGCCACGCTCTCCGGCTTCAAGTCCACCGACGAACTCTCCCGCAACCCGGTCGGTCTGCCCGAGTCGTGGGTGGCCTCCAACTACACCCAGATCCTCGGATCGGGAGACTTCTGGCGGCTGATCGGAAACAGCACGCTGATCGCGATCGGCACGACCGTCCTGGTCGTGGCGGTCTCCGCCCTGTCGGCCTTCTCGTTCGCACGGTTCGCCTTCCGGGGCCGCGAGGTGCTGTTCACACTGTTCACCATGGGGCTGATGTTCCCGTTCGCGGTGGCCGCCCTGCCGCTGTTCCTGCTGCTGCGCTCCCTGGACCTGCTGGACAACCCCCTCGGCGTGATCCTCCCGCAGGCCGCCTTCGGACTGCCCATGACGATCATCATCCTGCGGGGCTTCTTCCGGCAGATCCCCGGCGAGCTGGAGGAGGCCGCCACGCTCGACGGGTGCAGCTCCTTCGGCTTCTTCTGGCGGGTGCTGCTGCCCATGGCCCGGCCCGCGCTCGGCACCGTCTCCGTACTGGCCGTCGTCACCAGCTGGAACAACTTCTTCCTGCCGCTGCTGGTGTTCACCGACGCCCAGTGGTGGACGCTGCCGATCGGCGTCCAGCAGTTCCAGGGTCAGTACTCCGCGGACTACGCCAGGGTCTTCGCCTATCTGGTGCTGGCCATGGTTCCCGCCCTCGCTTTCTACTCGGTCGCCGAGCGCCAGCTCGTCGGAGGCCTCACCGCCGGCGCCACCAAGGGCTGACCCGCGCCACGAACGTACGGCTCTACCCACCCACCCGTCGTGAGGAGTCGCACCATGCGCACCACCCGTCTCAGACTCGCCGGCGCCGTCGCCGCGCTCCTGGTCACCGCCGGAATCGGCGCCGCCACGCCCGCCCAGGCGGGGCACCAGCAGCCCACCCTCGCCGACCTCGCCCAGCGGCACGGCCGCTACTTCGGCAGCGCCACCGACAACCCCGAGCTCGTGGACGGGCCGTACAAGGCCCTGCTCGGAAGGGAGTTCGACCAGATCACGCCCGGCAACGGCATGAAGTGGTACGCCACCGAGCCCCAGCAGGGCGTGTTCGACTTCTCCGCGGGCGACGAGATCGTGAACCTCGCCCGGGCCAACCGGCAGAAGGTGCGTGGCCACACCCTGGTCTGGCACAGTCAGCTCCCCGGGTGGCTCACCAGCAGGGAATGGACGGCCCCGGAACTGCGGGCCGTACTGAAGAAGCACATCCAGACCGAGGTACGGCACTACCGGGGCAAGGTGTTCGCCTGGGACGTCGTCAACGAGGCGTTCAACGAGGACGGTACCTACCGGGAGTCGGTCTTCTACAAGACGCTCGGGCCCGGCTACATCGCCGACGCCCTGCGCTGGGCGCACCAGGCCGATCCACGCGTCAAGCTCTACCTCAACGACTACAACATCGATGCGATCGGCCCGAAGAGCGACGCCTACTACCGCCTGGCCAAGGAGCTGAAGGCCGCGGGCGTCCCGCTGCATGGCATCGGTCTCCAGGCCCATCTGGCCCTGCAGTACGGCTATCCGTCCACCATCGAGGACAACCTCCGCCGCTTCTCGCGGCTCGGCCTCGACACCGCGCTCACCGAGGTCGACATCCGGATGCAGTTGCCCGCGACCGAGGAGAAGCTGGCACAGCAGGCCGAGTGGTACGCCGGTGTGACCGAGGCGTGCCTGGCGGTTCGGCGGTGCGTCGGTGTCACGATCTGGGACTACACCGACAAGTACTCGTGGATCCCGGCGGTCTTCCCGGGTGAGGGCGCGGCCCTGCCGTGGGACGAGGAGCTGCGGCGCAAGCCCGCGTACTTCGCGCTGCGCGAGGCGCTCGGGGGGAGGTAGCGGGGGTGGGGCGGCGCCCTGCCGGACAGGGGGTGGCGGGGCGCCGTACCTCGTTTGCGAGGGTCGGGTGGGGGTCAGGCCGGGGGCGCCGTGCTCGACCGGATCACCAGGTCGGTGCCCAGTTCCACGCGGGGTGAGTCCGGCCGCTCGTCGCGGGTCAGGCGCAGCACCGTGCGCACGGCGAGTTTGCCCATGTCGGCCAGCGGCTGGCGGATCGTCGTCAGGGGCGGGGCCGACCAGCGCACTTCCGGAAGGTCGTCGAAGCCGACCACGCTCATGTCCTGCGGCACCCGCAGCCCCCGCCGGCGCAGTGCCTCGATGGCGCCGAGTGCCATCTGGTCGCTCGCCGCGAACAGCGCGGTCGGCGGCTCGGGAAGGTCGAGCAGGGTCGTGCAGGCGGTGAACCCGGACTCGGGGCGGAAGTCACCGGGGACGACCAGGGAGGGGTCCATCGTGATGCCGGCGCCCTCCAGAGCCGCGCGGTAGCCGTCCAGACGGGCCCGGGAGCACAGCAGCCGGGGCGGGCCGGCGATCAGGCCGATCCGGCGGTGGCCGAGGGACAACAGGTGCTCGGTGGCCGCCATGCCACCCGACCAGTTCGCGGCGCCGATGGTGGGGGCGTCCAGGGCTGGGGCGCCCGCCGGGTCGACGACGACCAAGGGCACGCCGAGAATGCGCAGCTCTTCGTGCAGGGTCGGGTCCAGGGCGGACGTCACGAGGATGACGCCGTCGGAGGCGCGGGCCCGCAGGTTGCGCATCCATTCGCGGGCGTCGCCGGAACGCCCGTGGATGGCCGAGACAACCGTGCCGACGCCGGCGGCGTGCGCGACCTCCTCGACGCCGCGGATGATCTCCACGGCCCACGGGCTGTCGAGGTCGTTGAAGACCAGGTCGAGCAGGGCGGCACGGGTGCCCGGGGCCGCGGGGCGTTTGCGGTAGCCGTGGGTGCGCAGCAGGTCCTCGACCCGGGCCCGGGTCTGCGGCGACACATCGGAACGGCCGTTGACGACCCGGGAGACGGTCGGCACCGACACTCCGGCCTGCCGGGCGATCTCCGTGATGGTGACCTTGCCCTCGGCGCCGGCCTCACGTGCTCCCACTTGCCCCACCTCCGTCGACGGGTAACCGCGAAACTTCCAGGAGTCTTCCGGAAAACGGGCATCCGTGGGAAGGCGTGCGAGGTGGGAACGGGCCGTGGCGCCGGGTGACGGAAAGTGACGATCCGTGGACATGCGTCGGGGCCGGTGCGCAGGGTGTCCTGCTGCCGGCCCCTCATGTCTGCCGACGGGGGCGTCACCCCGCCGAACGGCCTCAGGCGGCCGTCATCACCTGGCCGGCCAGCGGGCGGTGCGGGGCGATGGCCCGGCCGTCCGGCAGCAGCTCACCGGTGTCCTCGAAGAGCACCACGCCGTTGCACAGCAGGCTCCATCCCTGTTCCGGGTGGTGCGCCACGAGACGGGCGGATTCCCGGTCGGCGGAGTCGGCTGAGGGGCACTGGGTCTGGTGCTGGCACATGGGTGGGATCTTTCGCTGGGTCGAGATGGACGATGGAATGGCGTCGGCTGAGTCGGATGTCGTGTCTGTTCCGCGGCTAGAAGTGTCGTTCATGGCCGCCCCCCGTTGTGATAAGTCGTCGGAACCCAGTGTTGCCCCACGGGCGTCAATCCGCAGGGATTTCGCGGCACCGCTTCTTACAGGTTCAGGACGCGTCACCCGCGCGGACGGTTCATCCCAACTGCACTGTCCCTTCGGGTGGTTCGCACTGGCCGGATAGGGCTAGTCCGCTCGGGTCGACCGCCTTTACGGCTCGTACGAGCCATAGCGTGCTCGTCCGAGCGATCGGGTGAGCGATAAAGCGATCGTGCGAGCGGTTCACGGTCGAATGCGCGGTGGTCGATCACACGGTGATCGAACGCGCGATAGCCCACAGGGCGACACATGAACGACCCCGCCGCCGGGAATTCGGCGACGGGGTGCGGAGAATCGCGCGGTGCCTCAGGCGGGCGAGCCGAGCAGTCTGGTCGGAGCCGCCCGGTGGGTCAGCACCGGGAGGAGTTCGGCGACGCGGTGCGGGCGGTGGGCCGCGATGCCGGGAGGCGCGGGCGCCAGCGGGACGAGCAGGTCGGTGGCGACGGGGTGGCCGGTGGCGCCGTCCGCGGCGCAGTCCTCGTGCAGCCAGAGCGTCAGCATGTACAGGCCGGGCACCGACAGCAGGCGGGGCTGGTACGGCTGCGGCATCGTCTCGGCCTGGCGCAGGGCGCGCTCGGTGGAGGTGATGTACGGGCCCTCGAAGAAGTGCGAGAAGGCCCAGCCGTCGGGGGTCAGCCTGGTCTCCGCCGCGGCCACGACGTGATCGCCGCACCGGATCAGGAAGCGCCAGCCGGCCAGGCGGGTCGCGGACACGCCCTCGGCGGTGACGTGGTCGAGGACGTGCACGGGCAGGGGGTTCTCGGGTGTGGCGGGCCCCTGGGTGCCGAGCAGGGAGGGCGTTCGGGCTTCGCGGACCGCGGTGGGTGAGGAGAGCGCAGTGAGGACGGAACGGAGTGCGGGCGCGGGAGCCGGAGGGACATGCAGCGGCATGGTGGGTCGCCTCTCATTCAAAGGCACGGTGGCGCGAGGGCGGGGGCGGACGGCGCTGTCAGCTCACGAGGGTCAGAGGCAGGGGCCGGGTCATGAGAACGAGAGGGGGGTGGGGTCCGCGTCGCCTCGACGGCAGGACCCATCGACCGTGGGCGCCAACCTTCTGCCTTGTTCGCGGAGTTTATACGAGACGGCTTCACACTGTGTTTCGGCTAGCCGTTTCCGGTGAGTAGAACAAGGGTACATTCGGTCGGCGTTACGCGAGAATTATCCCGATTCCAGGCGGGGGTGCACTGCGATGACCTCGGCACATGTCCGCGAACCGGTCGGCCCATTCTCGTCGGCGTTTTTCACGAGTTCCCGGGGCCCGTTACCCGTCCTGTGTGACTTGCCGAGTGAATGTGCCACCGGTCACACGCGACCAGCGTAGCGGCCGACGGGTCTGCCCGGGACGTTATCGATCGCTTTCTCTGGGCATCCTCCACCTGACCGGGACCCAGGCAGCCGGATCCCGGCCCGCATCACCGAGAAGGGACGCTTCGATGGGGGAGAAGGTCGCGGCAGGCCGGTTCGACCTGTCCGATCGCCAGCGCTACCGCGACAAGCTGCGTCAGTGTCTGACGGGCTTGGAGCGACTCCTGGCGGAGCAGCGGTTCGATCGGCCCAAGAACCTCATGGGGCTCGAGATCGAATTGAATCTCGCGGGTGCCGACGGCATGCCGAAAATGTTGAACGGGCAAGTCCTCGAACGCATCGCGAGTCGCGACTTCCAAACAGAACTCGCCATGTTCAACCTGGAAGTCAACATCCCCCCACACCGTCTGGGGGGCCGGGTTTTCGACCGTCTCGCGGAGGAACTCCGCACGTCACTGGCATATGCCGACCGAAAAGCCGGCGAGGTCGACGCGGGAATTGTGATGATCGGTATTCTGCCGACTCTCGACCGTGACGACCTGGTGTCGTCGAACCTCTCCGACGTCGACCGGTACACGCTCCTCAACGACCAGATCGTGGCGGCCCGCGGCGAGGAGTTCACCCTCGACATCGACGGCGTGGAGCATCTGAGCTGCACCTCGAAGTCCATCGCGCCGGAGGCCGCCTGCACCTCGGTGCAGCTGCACCTCCAGGTCACCCCGGCCCGCTTCGCCGACGTGTGGAACGCGGCCCAGGCGGTCACCGCCGCGCAGATCGCCGTCGGGGCCAACTCGCCCTTCCTCTTCGGCCGTGAGCTGTGGCGCGAGTCGCGGCCCCCGCTGTTCCAGCAGTCCACCGACACCCGCCCGCCCGAGCTCCAGGCGCAGGGCGTCCGGCCGCGCACCTGGTTCGGAGAGCGCTGGGTCACCTCGGCGTACGACCTGTTCGAGGAGAACCTGCGCTACTACCCGGCCCTGCTGCCGATCTGCGACGACGAGGACCCGCTCGAGGTCCTCGACCGGGGCGACACGCCGTCGCTCGCCGAGCTCGTCCTGCACAACGGCACGATCTACCGCTGGAACCGCCCGGTCTACGGCATCGCCGACGGCGTTCCGCACCTGCGCGTGGAGAACCGCGTGCTGCCGGCCGGACCCACGGTCATCGACGTCATCGCGAACGCGGCCTTCTTCTACGGGGTCGTGCGAGCCCTGGCCGAGGAGTCCCGGCCGGTGTGGACCCGGCTGCCGTTCGAGGCGGCCGCCGCCAACTTCGACGCCGCGTGCAAGGACGGCATCGACGCCCGCTTCACCTGGCCCCGCCGTGGCCGCTACAGCGGCATGGCCGAGGTCGACGCGGTGAACCTGATCCGCGACGAGCTGCTACCGCTCGCCGAGGCCGGACTGGACGCCTGGGGGGTCGAGCCGGCCGACCGCGATCTGTACCTGGGCGTGATCGAGGAGCGGTGCCGGCGCCGGGTGAACGGGGCGAGCTGGCAGGCCGCCACGTTCCACACGGCGCTGGACGCCGGCCTCTCCCGGGACGACGCGCTGGCCGCCACGACCCGGCGCTACCGCGAGCTGATGCACAAGGGCGACCCCGTGCACACCTGGCCGGTGGGGCTGCCCGAGCCGGTGTCGCTGGGCTGACTCCGCCGCCGGGGCCGGATTGCGCTGCCGCCATACTGATCCGACAGGTCGGTGAAGTGGAGGCAGGGGTGCAGGCGGAGGCGGGCCCGGTGGGCGATTCCATTCCCCGGCAGGGGCTCTCACGGCGGATGCTCCGCACGGAGACGCTGCTGGTCCTCGCGCTGTCACTGGGCGCGAGCGGTGTGTCAGCGCTGATCAGCTTCATCGGGTCGGTCACCAAGCCGGGCGGCCTCAAGGACCAGGCGGCCACGATGAACGCCTCGGCGGCGCCCGGGCGGCCCTGGCTCGATCTGGCCTGGCAGCTCTTCGGGATCACCACGGCGCTCGTGCCCGTCGCGCTGGTCGCGCACTTCCTGCTGCGGGAGGGCGCGAGCCTGCGCACGATCGGCTTCGACCGCACCCGCCCCTGGCCCGATCTGGGACGCGGGGCGGCGATCGCGGCGGTCATCGGCAGTACCGGCATCGCCTTCTACCTCGCGGCCCGCGGTCTCGGCTTCAACCTCACCGTGGTGCCCGAGGCGTTGCCCGAGGTGTGGTGGAAGTACCCGGTGCTGATCCTCGCGGCGATCCAGAACGCCGTGCTGGAGGAAGTGATCGTCGTGGGCTACCTGCTGCGCCGCATGGGCCAGCTGGGGTGGACCCCGACGGCGGCCCTGGTCGGCAGCTCCGTGCTGCGCGGCTCGTACCACCTGTACCAGGGCATCGGCGGTTTCGTCGGCAACATGGTGATGGGTGTCGTCTTCGTCTACCTCTACCGCCGCTGGGGGCGGGTCGGCCCGCTCGTGGTCGCCCACTCGCTGCTCGACATCGGCGCGTTCGTCGGATACGGGCTGCTGGCGGGCAAGGTGGGCTGGCTGCCGACGGCGTGACGTGACGCGGGAAGGGGCGTACGGCGGTGTCGTACGCCCCTTTCGTTCGTCTCAGGCCAGCAGGTCGCCCTCGATCACGGTGACCGCCGTGCCGGTCAGCAGGGTGCGGTCGCCGCGCAGCTGTGTGCGGACGCGGCCGGAGCGGGGTGAGGCCTGGAGGCCGGTGAGGCTCGGGCGGCCCAGACGCTCGGACCAGAACGGGGCGAGTGCGGTGTGGGCGCTGCCCGTCACCGGATCCTCGTCGATGCCGACGTTCGGGAAGAAGCAGCGCGAGACGAAGTCGTAGCCCCGGGACGGGTCCTCGGCGCGGGCGGTGGCGATGACGCCGCGCTCGGAGTGGGCCGTGAGGGCTTTCAGGTCGGGGCGCAGCCCGTGCACCGTCTGCTCGTCGGCGACCTCGACGAGCAGGTCGCCGATGTTCGCACCGGTGTCGAGGACCGTGAGCGGCTCGGTGCCCAGGGCCTCGGCGAGGCCGCGGGGTGGGTCGGTCCGGGTGAGCGGGGCCGTCGGGAAGTCCAGCGTGACGGAGCCGTCCGCGGCGGGCGTGGCGACGAGGACGCCGCTGCGGGTGGCGAACCGCACCGGGCCCGGGTGCGCGCCGGTCGTGTGCAGGACGTGGGCGGTGGCGAGGGTCGCGTGACCGCACATCGCGACCTCGGTGGCCGGGGTGAACCAGCGCAGCGCCCAGTCCGCCTCGGCGTCCGCGGGGAGCGGGTGGGCGAAGGCGGTCTCGGCGTGGTTGACCTCCAGGGCGACGTTCTGCAGCCAGGTGTCGTCCGGGAAGGCGTCCGCGTCGGGCAGGAGCAGGACCCCGGCCGGGTTGCCGGAGAAGGGGCGGTCGGTGAAGGCGTCGACGATTCGGATCCTCATGCCCCGACGCTAGGGCGCGCACGAAGCCGCAGGCCAAGGCCAATTCGTCAGTGGCGGCCCGATTCTCGCGCCCGGGCCGCAAGGCAGGGTCTTGCCAGCCGAACTTTACCGATATATCGTTGACGCATCGCGACAGATCAACGATGGAATGGAGAGTGGTGGCGATGCGTACCCACGGATTCGAGCGTGGACATGGACGCGGCGGCCCGCACCACGGCCGGGGTGGTTTCGAAGGGCTGCGCGCGGCCTTCGGTCCGTTCGGGCCGGGAGGGCCGGGTGGTCCCGGTGGCCCCGGCTGGGGCGGGCCCGGTGGGCCGGGCTTCGGCCCGGGACCCTGGGGTGGACGAGGGCGCGGGGGGCCACGGGGGAGGGCGCGGCGCGGTGACGTACGCGCCTCGATCCTGGCCCTGTTGAAGGACCGGCCGATGCACGGTTACGAGATGATCCAGGAGATCGCCGAGCGCAGCGGCGGGGCGTGGAAGCCCAGCCCCGGCTCGGTGTACCCCACCCTCCAGTTGCTGGAGGACGAGGGGCTGATCGCCAGCGCGTCCGAGGGCGGCAAGAAGCTGTTCTCGCTCACCGATGCGGGCCGCGAGGCCGCGGCGGAGGGGCCCGAGGCGCCCTGGGAAGAGGCTTCCCGCGGGGTCGACTGGGAAGCCCTCGGTGAAATCCGTCAGGCCGGCTTCGGCCTGATGGAGGCCTTCGGCCAGGTCTGGAAGACCGGCAGCAAGGAGCAGCGGGAGAAGGCGGTCGGCGTCATCAACGAGGCCCGCAAGAAGCTGTATCTGATCCTCGCCGACGAGGACTGAACCGCGCGCAGGGCGAAGCGCCCCCGGAGGTGTCCGGGGGCGTTTCGGCGTGCCAGTGGTGTTTCGGCCGGCCGGGGTCAGGTCACGAGGCCGTCCAGCTTGCGCAGCGACTCGTGCAGGGCCGCCGTGGCCGAGTCCCTGAGCTTGCCCGCCATCAGCGACACCGTCGCGCCGGTGAACGCGCCGTCGATGCGGACCGTCGTGGCGTCGCCGTCGGGCGTGAGGGTGTAGCGCGTCGCGACGGTCACCGCCATCGGGCCCTTGCCGCGGATGGCCAGCACCCGGGCGGGTTCCAGCTCCTCGACGGTCCACGCCACCTCGGCCGGGAAGTTCATCAGCCGCATGTTCTCCTGGAAGGTCGCGCCCACCTCCAGGGGCTCCGGCCCGCCCGCGGGGAAACTCGTGTGGCTCGCGTTCCACTCGCCGTACGCGGACCAGTCCGTGAGCCTCGCCCACACCTTCTCGGCCGGTGCCCCGATGCGTGCCTCCGCGCTGACTTCGGCCATGCGACCACCTCTTCGTGTCGGGCTGGGTGTCGCGGAACGTAGCCGTGGCGGCCGCAATGTTCAATACTGACGAACCGTCAGTCGTGCGGCGTCTGCAACCGATCTGCCTGATCTCCTCCGTAAGGAGGAAATTCCGCTCGCCGGAGTCCACTTCCTGTGGGACGCGAAGATGCTTCCCGCCGGGGATGACCCGGGCCCGCGGGACTGATGGGGTAGAGGATGTGCACCCCCGTTTCCCCCGGCAGTCGGCCCATGAGCACGGCATTCAGCGCGTGGACAACGATGCCAGGCTCAGTGACGAGCTGGCGTCGGTGGTCGGCGGTGCCCGGCGCCGGGCGGTCCGGGACGGGGACCGGCAGATCGACACCGCCCATCTGCTCCACTCGCTGCTGGAATCCGACCCCGAGGCGCGTGCCGTCTTCGGCGAGGGGCCGCAGATCGCGCGGCTGCTCGGCTACCTCGTCCAGCGCAGCATCGGCTACGGCCTGCGCTGGCAGAGCGGTGTCGAGGACTCCGGCGCCGTACCCGTGGTGACGGAGACGGCGGGCTTCTCCCCGCTCGCCGCCGCGTGCATGGAGTACGCCTGTGAGCGCGCCGCCGGGCGCGGCGGGCCGGCACTCGGCACCGACCTGCTCGCGGCGATCGTCGTCGACCCGCAGGCGCGCGCGGTCGAGGTGCTCCGACGGGCCGGTGTCGACCCGCGCGAGGTGTTCGACCGGCTCGACGGCTGGTCCGGCCTCGCCGAGGAGTGGGGCGAAGCCACCTGCTGAGCGGCACACGCGGGGCAGTTCACCCATCCAGGCTGTGAGACAGGTGCCATAAGGGATGACGCTCCTGTCGCGTCCTGTCATCATGTGCCGGTGCGTACCTCTGACAGCAGCGTGAGCGGACCCAGCAGGGGTGTGGGGCTGGGCCTCGCGCTCCTGTCCGCGGTGGCCTTCGGCGGATCCGGTGTCGCGGCCAAGCCGCTGATCGAAGCCGGCCTGGACCCGCTGCACGTGGTGTGGCTGAGGGTGGTCGGGGCGGCCCTGGTCATGCTGCCGCTCGCCGTGCGCCATCGCGCGCTGCTGCGCCGTCGCCCCGGGCTGCTCGCCGGCTTCGGGCTGCTGGCCGTCGCCGGTGTCCAGGCCTTCTACTTCGCCGCGCTCTCCCGCATCCCCGTCGGGGTCGCGCTGCTCATCGAGTACCTGGCGCCCGCGCTCGTGCTGGGCTGGGTGCGGTTCGCGCAGAAGCGGCCGGTGACTCGGGCCGCGGCCGTCGGTGTCGTCCTCGCGGTCGGCGGACTGGCCTGTGTCGTCGAGGTCTGGTCGGGCCTCGGCTTCGACGCCCTCGGACTGCTGCTCGCGCTCGGCGCGGCCTGCTGCCAGGTCGGCTACTTCGTCCTGTCCGACCAGGGCAGCGACGCGGGGGACGAAGCGCCCGACCCGCTCGGCGTCATCGCTTACGGACTGCTCGTCGGCGCGGCCGTGCTGACGGTCGTCGCCCGGCCCTGGACCATGGACTGGTCGGTGCTCGGGGGCACCGCGAGCATGGACGGCACGCCCGTCGCCGCCGTCGTGCTGCTGGCCTGGATCGTCCTCGTCGCCACGGTCGTCGCCTATGTCACCGGAGTGGTCTCGGTGCGGCGGCTCTCCCCGCAGGTCGCGGGGGTCGTCGCCTGCCTGGAGGCGGTCATCGCCACCGTCCTGGCCTGGGTCCTGCTCGGCGAGCACCTCTCGGCGCCGCAGATCGCCGGAGGGGCCATCGTGCTGGTGGGCGCCTTCATCGCGCAGTCCTCGACGCCCTCGAAGGGATCCGATCAGCCGGTGGCGAGCGGCGGCCCGGAAAGAGAATTGTCCCGGCGCGGGACCAGCGCCTAAGGTGCCGATCATGCCTTCCGCACGCGTTCTTCCGCCTCCGGCCGCCTGAGGCGGGCCCTCCGGACACCGCGCCCGGCGATACGCCGACGCGCAGAACGGTGCTGCCCGCAGACGAAGTCCGTGGCCCCTGATCCCCACTGATCCGGGGCCCTTCCCGAACTTCCGCGCACCCGCCGCCGCTTGTCGCGTGCGGCGCGTCGTGCGCGTCTGCGGAGAGAACACGTGTCGAACACTGCCTCCGGCCTGCCCATCGGGCGAGGCCTGCTCTGTCTGATCGTCGCCGGTGTCGCCTGGGGCACCGCGGGCGCGGCCGCCTCGCTGGTCCACCGGACCGGCGACATGGGGCCCGTCGCCCTGTCCTTCTGGCGCTGCGCGGCGGGGCTCGCGCTGCTGCTCGCCGTCCGGCTGGTGCGCCCGGGCGCCGCGGCCCCGGTCCGTGAACCGCTCGGACGCCGGGTCCTGCGGACCGGGGTCACCGGCCTCGGCCTCGCCGTCTTCCAGACCGCGTACTTCGCGGCCGTCTCCGCCACCGGCCTCGCCGTGGCCACCGTCGTCACCCTGGGCGCGGGCCCCGTCCTGATCGCCCTGGGAGCCCGGCTCACCCTGGCCGAGCGCCTGGGGCGGGGCGGTGCCGTCGCCGTGGCGGGTGCCCTCGCCGGGCTCGTGGTGCTCGTCCTCGGGGGCGGGGATGCGACCGTACGCCCCGCGGGGGTGCTCCTCGCGCTGCTGTCCGCGGTCGGGTACTGCGCGATGACGCTGCTCACCCGCCGGTGGGGCCGCGACGGCGACGGCGACGCCACGCGGACGACCGCAGGTGCCTTCGCCGTCACGAGCCTGTGCCTGCTGCCGTTCGCCCTGGCGGAGGGACTGCTGCCGCACACCGAGCAGCCCGCCCGGCTGCTTCTCCTGCTGCTCTATATCGCCGCCGTCCCCACCGCCCTGGCCTACGGCCTCTACTTCGCGGGCGCTGCCGTCGTACGGTCCGCCACCGTCTCGGTGGTCATGCTGCTGGAACCGGTGAGCGCGTCGGTCCTCGCCGTCGTCCTGCTCGGTGAGCACCTCACCGCGGCGACGCTGGCCGGAACCCTGCTGATGCTGGGCTCGGTAACGGCTCTCGCGGCGCAGGAGGCTCGGGGCGCGCGGCCGGCCGGTGATCCGGTGACGGCCGTGTGAGGTGCCGCCCGGGGCTCTAGGTCTCCTGTCTGCGCAGGAGGTGGTCGCGGGCCCGGGAGTCCCCCGGAGCGCCGCGGGTCGCGAGCCTCGCGGCGATCCGGTCCCGGACCTCGGCGGGCCGGTGGTTCGCGTACTTGAACTTGGCGCGCACGTGCGTCACTTCGAGGCGCAGACCGCGGATGCCGGCCAGCATCCTGCCGTACGGCACCTCGCCCACCGCCGCGCGTGCGGAGCCGCCCCCCGGCTGGAAGTGGTCGACCTGGCGGTTGAGCAGCGCGGCCTTCTCCGCCGGGTCGTCCACGACATGGGCGCGGCAGCGCAGCTGTACGGCTGTGTAGAAGCTCGTCGGGGTGCCGTGCTCGGGTGGGACGTCCGGGGCCGCCTGCCAGGGGCCGGGCACGAACACGTAGTCGTCGACCACGCTCAGCACGACGTCCGGGTCGGCCTCCAACGCGGGCCAGAGCGGGTTCGGCCGGGCGAGATGGGTGACGACCTCGCCGCGCTCCGCGTCGTAGGCGAAGTGCAGGGGCTGGACATGGGGCGGGTCGCCCGGCAGGCCGTTGACGACGAGCTGGCCGAAGTCGTGCTCACACAGCCAGCGTTGCCACTCGGTGTCGTCGCGGGGTGCGTCCCAGGGGTGGATCAGCATCACAGGGCCGCGAGGTAGCCGGGCAGTTCGGTGCCGGGAGCCAGGGCGGGGTCGGCGGCCGGGGCACCGTAGGTGTGGTGTACCGGGACGACGCCGGCCCAGTGCGGGAGGGCGAGGTCCTCCGGTTCGTCGTTCACGCCGCCGGTGCGCAGCTTCGCGGAGACCTCGTCCAGGTCCAGGCGGATCACGGCGGTGGCGGCCAGCTCCTTCTTGCTGGCGGGGCGCGAGTCCGCGGAGCGGCCGGGCACGACGTGGTCGACCAGCGCGTCCAGGGCCTGCCGCTTCTCCTCGGGGTCCGTCACGTCGTGGGCGACGCCGTGCACCACGACCGAGCGGTAGTTGATCGAGTGGTGGAAGGCCGAGCGGGCCAGGACCAGACCGTCGACGTGGGTGACCGTCAGGCAGACCGAAAGACCCGGGTCGGCCTGACCGGCCGCCCGCAGCGGACGCGAGCCCGTCGAGCCGTGCACGTACAGCCGCTCGCCGACACGGGTGAACAGCGTCGGCAGCACGACCGGCGCCCCGTCGCGGACGAAGCCGAGATGGCAGACGTAGGCCTCATCGAGTATCGCGTGTACCAGGTCCCTGTCGTACGAGGCCCGGTCCGGGGAGCGGGTGGGGACGGTGCGGTCGGACGGGCTGTAGGCGGTGCCGGGCTGCGACGGCGTCTGCGTGGTCCCCTGCATGGCGCTCTCCATTGCACTAGTGCATAATTGGCTTTGTGCTAGGAGAGTATCCGATCAGTGGGCGTCGCGCAGCGGACATTTCCGCGAGCATCGAGCGAGCGGTGGGGGCCGGCGAGCTGCGGCCCGGGCAACTGCTGCCTCCCATGCGGGAGTTGGCGGAGCGCCTTGGGGTGAATCCCAACACGGTCGCGGCCGCGTACCGCACCCTGCGCGAGCGCGGGGTCATCGAGACCGCGGGCCGGCGCGGCAGCCGGGTGCGCCCCGCCCCGGCGACGACCGGGCGGGAGCACTTCCGGGTGGAGGTCCCCGAGGGCGTGCGGGACGTCGCGCAGGGCAATCCGGACCCCGCGCTGCTGCCGCCCCTCGCGGGCGCGTTCGCCGCGGCGGCGGAGGAGGGCGACCGGGCGCCCGTGCTCTACGGGGACACCCCCCTGGAGCCGGAGCTGGCCAGGATCGCGCGGGCCGGACTCGACGCCGACGGCGTGCCGGACGGGCCGCTCGCGGTGGTCTCCGGGGCCCTCGACGGCGTCGAACGGGTACTGGCGGCCCACCTGAAGCCCGGTGACACCGTCGCCGTCGAGGATCCCGGCTGGGGCCGCACCCTCGATCTCGTGCCCGCCCTCGGACTGCGGACGGTCCCCGTCGGCGTCGACGACGAGGGGCCCCGTGCGCAGGACGTGCGGGGCGCGCTGGAGGCCGGGGCACGGGCCCTGATCGTCACCGACCGGGCGCAGAACCCGACCGGCGCCGCGGTGAGCGCCGCACGCGCGCGTGCCCTGCGTGCCGTGCTCCGGGAGTACCCCGAGGTGCTGCTGATCGAGGACGACCACGGGCACGGCATCGTCGACGTGCCCCTGCACCCGCTGGCCGGAGTCACCCGGCACTGGGCGTTCGTACGCTCCGCCGCCAAGGCCTACGGCCCCGATCTGCGCCTCGCCGTGCTCACCGGGGACGCCGTCACCGTCGACCGGGTCCGCGGGCGGCACCGGCTCGGGCCCGGCTGGGTCAGCCGGCTGATGCAGCGGGCACTGGTGCGGCTGTGGACCGACGGCGCGGTGGACACGGCCGAGGTGGCGGCGTCGTACGGGCGGCGGCGGGACGCGTTGATCGGCGCGCTCGAACGGCGCGGTGTGGCGTCGTACGGGCGCAGCGGCATGAACGTGTGGGTGCCGGTGCCGGACGAGACCGGTGTGGTCGCCCGGCTGCTGCACGCCGGGTGGGCCGTGGCGCCCGGCGCCCGCTTCCGGCTGAGCGCGCCGCCCGGCATCCGGGTCACCGTCTCCACGCTCGCGGGGCAGGACATCGAGGCGCTGGCCGACGCGATCGCGACGGCGCTGGGCCCGGCGCCGGCCCGGAGCTACGACTGAGGAGGCGCCGGTCGCCTCGGGCTCCTGAGGCCTACCGCTGAGGCGCCTGCCGGGGCTTCGGCCGTACCTGGGTGAGTGCCGCCCCGATCAGTACGATCACCGCACCGACCGGCGTCGACCAGGCGAGCGCCTCGCCGAGGAGGGCGACGCCCGCGGCCGTGGCGATCACCGGGATGAAGTACGTGACCATCTGCGCGGTCGTCGGACCGACCTCCGCGACCAGGCCGTACTGGAGGAGGGCCGTGAGGCCCGTGCCCAGTGCGCCCAGGGCGGCGATCGCCAGCAGCGGCACGAAGGACACCCGGGTGGGCAGGGTCGTGAACAGCGGGGTGACGACGGCCAGCTGGACCGTGGCGAGCAGCAACTGGGCGCCCGTCATCGACAGGTGCGAGTGGCCGGTGCCGGCCAGGGTGCGGCGGACGTAGATCCAGCCGATCGGGTAGCTGAGGGAGGCGAGCAGGGCGAGTGCCGTCCCTGTGGCGTCCAGGCCGTGGAAGCCCTGCCAGGCGCCCAGCACCGTGAGCACGCCGAGGAAGCCGAGCCCGAGCCCCGCCACGCGCACCCGGGTCGGCCGGTCCTCCGACAGGGCGACCAGCGACAGCGCCATGCCCCACAGCGGCGAGGTCGCGTTGCAGATGCCGGCCAGCGTGGACGGGATGGTCAGCTCGGCGTAGGCGAACAGCGAGAACGGCAGGGCGTTGAGCAGGAACGCGGCGACCGCCAGATGCCCCCAGGTGCGTGCCCCGCGCGGCAGCCGCTCGCGCCGCACCGCCATCGCGGCGGCCAGCACCGCCGTGCCGAACACCAGCCGGCCGAGCGTCACCTGGAACGGCGCGTACCCCTCGGTGCCCACCTTGATGAGCAGGAAGCTGAAACCCCAGATCAGGGACAGGGCGGCGAACCGGAGGCGCCAGTCGAGGCGGGGGCGGGGCGGTGCGGACGGGTCGCTGGTGATCCGGTCGGCCGGGGTGGTGACGGTGCTCATGCCAGCCACGATGCGGCAGCGGGACCTCGTAGCACAATCGAGATTTCACACCCGGTACCGCGTAGCATTGCTTACATGTTGAACCTGGAGCGCCTGCGCACCCTCGACGCCCTCGCCCGGCACGGATCGGTGAGCGGCGCGGCCGAGGGGCTGCACATCACGACGTCCGCCGTCTCGCAGCAGCTGTCCAAGCTCGAACGGGAGGTCGGCCAGCAGCTCCTCGCCAAGAACGGCCGCGGGGTGCGGCTCACCGACGCGGGCCGGCTGCTCGCCGAGCACGCCGGGCGCATCCTCTCCCAGGTGGAGCTGGCGCAGTCCGATCTGGAGGCGCAGCGCGGACAGGTCGTCGGCGAGCTCAGGCTGTCGGCCTTCCCGACGGCCGCGCGGGGGCTGTTCCCGCACGCGCTGGCCGCGCTGCGCGAACGGCACCCCGCGCTCCGGCTGCGCTCCTGCGAACTCGAACCGGAGCAGGGCATCGCCGGGGTGGTGCGCGGCGACCTCGACCTCGCCGTCGTGCTCGACTGGTACAACAAGCCGATGGCGCTGCCCGACGGGCTGGTCAAGGCGTCGATCCTGGACGATCCGGCCGAGGTCGCCATGCCGGTGGGCCACCGGCTCGCGGAGCGCCCGGAGGTGGATCTCGCCGAGTTCGCCGACGACGAGTGGATCACCTGGGGTGAGGGCGAGTTCTGTCACGAGTGGCTGATGTTCACGCTGCGCTCCAAGGGCGTCGAGCCGATCGTCGGCCACCGCGCCGCCGAGAACCACACCCAGCTCGCGCTGGTCGCCGCGGGCCTCGGCGTCTGCATCGCCCCGCGGCTCGGCCGCCACCCCGTGCCCGCCGGGGTCGTGACCGTCCCCCTCCGGCAGCGGGTCCGGCGGCACGTGTACGTCGTCTGGCGCGCGGACGCGGACCGCCGCCCGTCGATCCGGGCGGCGGTGAAGGCCCTGCGGGCGGCGGGGGAGAGCGTCGGCTGAACCCGGGTTCGGCCTCGGGCCGGGCGGCCGTGGCTCGGGGGGCGGCCGCCGCCCGGGACAGGAGGGCCGTTCCCTGGGGGACCGGCCGGCGCCGGGCTACTGCCCTGCCAGTTTGCGGAAGTCCCAGGAGACGATCTTCTCCGGGGTCAGGCGGATCCAGGCGTGCCGGCCGTCGTGGGGCATCTCCTCCAGGCCGAAGTTCTTGCGGGCGAACAGCGTCTCCGGGACGTCGAGTTCGGCGCGCAGCTCACCCGTGCGCGGAATCTCGCCCACGAACTCGACGGTGCCCGACAGCTCGGCGCCGCGCAGCTCGTCGTAGTCCTCGCCCGTGTCGACCACGATCGCCACCCGCGGGTCGCGCCGCAGGTCGGTCCACCGCTTGCTGCGGACCACCGAGTACAGCCACATCGAGGCGCCGTCCCAGGCGAACCACAGCGTGCTCACGTGCGGCGCCCCGCCGGCCGACACCGTGGCGACCCGGCAGGTGCGCTGAGTGGTCAGGAAGTCGTCCAGCTCACCCGGCGTCATCATGATCTTCCGGCCTCTGCGCTGCTGCGTGACGGTCATGCGCCCCCTCTTTCTCCCACGTCGTGCCAGAGGAGATCCTCTGACATCACGTCAGAAAAGGATGAGTGCTCTTCCGTCCGTGCGCAATGGTGGTTACGCTCGCCCGCCCCGGCCGCCGGTGACAGGGGGAGCCCGTGCCCTCGTACGAAGCGCTCAGCGAGCTCCTCGACCCACGCAGCACCGTGCTGCTCACCGTCGAGTGCCAGGAGGGAGTCGTCGGGCAGGACAGCGCCCTGCCCGAACTCGCCGCACAGGCACGCGACGGCGGGGTCCTCGCCAACGTCGCCCGTCTGGTGGCGGCCGCGCACGCCGGCGGCGCCCAGGTCATCCACGCCGTCGCCGAACGCCGGCCCGACGGCCTCGGCGCCAGCCGCAACGCCCGCCTCTTCCGCGCCGCCGCCCGGCTGCCCGTCCAGCAACTGGCCGGCACACCGGCGGTGCGGGTGGCCGCCCCGATCGAGGTCACCGAGCGGGACCTCGTCGTACGGCGCCTGCACGGGCTGTCACCCGTGCAGGGCACCGACGTCGACCCGCTGCTGCGCAACCTCGGCTGCCGCACGCTGATCGTCACCGGGGTGTCGGCCAACGTGGCCGTCCCCAACGCCGTGTTCGACGCCGTGAACCGCGGCTACACCGTCGTCGTCCCGGCGGACGCCGTCGCGGGAGTGCCGCCCGAGTACACCGCCGCGATGATCCGCCACACCCTCGCGTTGGTCGCCACGGTCGCGACCACGGACGAGGTGCTGGCGTGCCTGGAGCGGCCGGGCGGGGTCAGGCCAGTGTGATGGAGTCGCCGTTCACGCTGATCTGCTTCGCCTCCAGCGGCTGGACCGCCGGGCCCTTCTTCACGCTGCCGTCGAGGACGGAGAACTGACTGCCGTGGCAGGCACAGGAGATGATGTCGTCCTTGAGGTCCACCATCGGGCACTTCTGGTGGGTGCAGATCGTCGAGAACGCCTTGTAGTCGCCCGCGGCCGGCTGCGAGACCACCACCTTCTCGTCCTTGAAGATCTTGCCGCTGCCCTCGGGGATGTCGGCGGTCTTGGCGAGCGCGGCGCCACCCGCCCCGCCGGACGAACCGGCTCCGTCGTTCGTCGCGCCGCCGCCGGCGGCGCCCTGTTCGGTGGACGAGTCGGACGCCGTGTCCTCCGACCCGCACGCCGTCAGCGCCACGGTGAGCCCCGCCGCGCCGACCGCCGCCACGACGGTGCGGCGGCTCGGTCCCGACATCGGCTGAACTGATTCGCTGGTCATGCTGACGTTCCTTCCGGGGAATTCGTGATCTGCGGAGAGGTACGGCCCTTGCGGACCGGCTGTTCAGACCCTGTCGAAATCCTGACCCGATCTCGCCGGGACACGGGTAAAGCCGAGCTGTCGGTTCGCTGTCGGGTTCTGGCCCGCCCCGCCGCGAGGCCGTCGCCGCGGCCGCCGGGTCCGTCAGTAACCTGGGGCGATGCTCAAGGAAGTGATCGCGACCCGATTCATCGCGCCCCTGCGCGAGGGCGGTTCGCTGCCCGGCCTGATCGAGGCCGACGACCTCGGCACCTACGTCCTGAAGTTCACCGGCGCCGGACAGGGCCGCAAGACACTCGTCGCCGAGGTGGTCTGTGGCGAACTGGCCCGCCGGCTGGGGCTGCGCATTCCGCGCCTGGTCACCGTCGAACTCGACGCGGAGCTGGGGCTCGGCGAACCGGACGAGCAGGTGCAGAGCCTGCTCAGGTCCAGCGGCGGCACCAACCTCGGCATGGACTTCCTCTCCGGCGCGCTGGGCTTCGACCCGCTCGCGTTCCCGGTGAGCCCCGAGGAGGCCGGCCGGGTCGTCTGGTTCGACGCCCTGATCAACAACGTCGACCGGTCCTGGCGCAACCCCAACCTGCTCCGCGTGCAGGGCGAGTTGTGGCTCGTCGACCACGGCGCGACGATGATCTGGCACCACAACTGGCCCGCCGTCCAGGCCTCGGCCGCCCGCCCCTACGACGCCTCCGACCACGCGCTGGCGTCCTTCGCACCCGATGTCGCCGCCGCGGCGGCCGAGTTGGCGCCCCTGGTCACGGAGGAACTCCTCGCCGACGTCACCGCGCAGATCCCGGACACCTGGCTGCGGGACGAACCCGGCTTCGCCACGCCGGACGACCTCCGACGGGCCTACGCGCGCCCCCTGCTGACCCGGGCCGCCGACATCCACGACCGCATCCAGGGGCTGAAGTGAACGACCGGCACATCATCAGGGGCGGCCCCCGGGACCGCCACGTCTACGAGTACGCCGTGCTGCGCGTCGTCCCGCGCGTCGAACGCGGCGAGTGCATCAACGCCGGCGTCCTCGTCTACTGCCGCGCCGAGGCCTACGTCGGTGCCCGCACCCACCTCGACGAGACCCGCCTGCTCGCCCTCGACCCCCGCGCCGACGTGGCCGGGGTGCGTGCCGCACTGCGGGCCGTGGAGGGCCTGTGCGCGGGCGGTACGGCGGCCGGTCAGGCGGCTGCCGACGACCCGGGCCGCCGCTTCCGCTGGCTCGTCGCCCCCCGCTCCACGATCGTCCAGCCCGGCCCGGTGCACACCGGCCTGACCACGGACCCGGCGGCGGAGACCGGGCGGTTGCTGGACCTGCTGGTGAGGTGAGGGGCACCCCCGGGACGCCGCCGTCAGTGCCGGCGGCGCCGCACCGCGTATCCGGCGGCGACGGCGGCACCCGCAGCGAAGGTCAGGCCGATCCCGATCTCCCAGTCGCTCGGCCCCGAGGTCACCCCGCCCCCGAGCCCGCCCCGAACCCCTCCGGTCGCGGAGGCGGTGGGCGTGAGCGTGGCCGGAGCGGACGGGCCGGCGGAGGGACTCGCCGAAGGACGGGCCGACATGGTGGGCGACGTCGTGGGGTCGATGATCCCGCGGCGGGCCAGCGCCTCGCACGCGACACCGTCGTCGGGGCCCTGGTCCTCGTCCAGCCTGTGGGGATCACTCGGGTCCGCGTCGAAGGCGGCCTGGGCGTCCTCCTGGAAGGCGAAGTCGCGGCAGTCCAGGTCCTGCCGGGCGTGAGCGGGGTCGGCCAGCGGCACGATCGCGGCGATCGCGAACAGCATGCCGGTGGCACCGGTACGACGGCGCATGGAGCGCCTCCCTTCCGGCCACGGGTGGCTCGCGCTTCGACGCTAGGCGCGCGGCGGTGCGGGGGCGCGCGGCCGTGGGCCGATCGGGTGTCCCCCGAGGACGCTGCCGGGCAGCGTGCGGCCGGGGTGATGGATCACATGCCGCCCTGGGCCGTTGACACCGCGTGCCAGGGCTTCTAGCGTCACACCCACTGAAGGTACTAAGCGGTCGCTCACCTGAGGAGTAGCAGTCATGTCCACCACTGACCAGCGGGTTGCCGTCGTGACCGGTGCCGCGCGCGGTATCGGTGCCGCCACCGCCGTACGACTGGCCGCCGAGGGCCGCGCGGTCGCCGTGCTCGACCTCGACGAGGCGGCCTGCAAGGACACCGTCGAGAAGATCACCGCCGCCGGCGGCAAGGCCCTCGCGGTCGGGTGCGACGTCTCGGACGAGGCGCAGGTCGAGGCGGCCGTCGCGCGCATCGCCGAGGAGCTCGGCGCGCCGACCATCCTGGTCAACAACGCCGGCGTGCTGCGCGACAACCTGCTGTTCAAGATGAGCGTCTCCGACTGGGACACCGTCATGAACGTGCACCTGCGCGGCGCCTTCCTGATGTCCAAGGCCTGCCAGAAGCACATGGTGGACGCGGGCTTCGGCCGGATCGTCAACCTGTCGTCGTCGTCCGCGCTCGGCAACCGCGGCCAGGTGAACTACTCGGCCGCCAAGGCGGGTCTGCAGGGCTTCACCAAGACCCTCGCCAAGGAGCTCGGCAAGTTCGGCGTCACCGCCAACTCCGTCGCCCCCGGCTTCATCGCGACCGAGATGACCAAGGCCACCGCCGACCGCGTCGGCATGGGCTTCGAGGACTTCAAGGCCGCCGCCGCCACCCAGATCCCGGTGGCCCGGGTCGGCGAGCCGGAGGACATCGCCAACGCCATCGCCTTCTTCACGGGCGAGGCGGCCGGATTCGTCTCCGGCCAGGTGCTGTACGTGGCCGGCGGACCGCTCGACTAGAGGACGACAGACATGACTTCCGTGGAACTCTCCGGCAAGGTCGCCCTCGTCACGGGCGCGAGCCGCGGCATCGGTTACGGCGTCGCCGAGGCCCTGGTCGCGCGCGGCGACCGGGTGTGCATCACCGGCCGCAACGAGGACGCCCTCAAGGAGGCCGTCGAGCGGCTCGGCGCCGACCGCGCGGTCTACGTGGCGGGCAAGGCGCACGACGAGGCCCACCAGGCCGTCGCCGTCGAGCGCACGATGGAGGCCTTCGGCCGCGTCGACTACCTGGTCAACAACGCGGGCACGAACCCCGTGTTCGGGCCGATCGCCGACCTCGACCTGAACGTGGCCCGCAAGGTCTTCGAGACCAACGTCGTCTCGGCGCTCGGCTTCGCCCAGCGGACCTGGCACGCCTGGCAGAAGGACAACGGCGGCGCGATCGTCAACATCGCCTCCGTCGCCGGTCTGTCGCCCTCGCCGTTCATCGGCGCGTACGGCGTCAGCAAGGCCGCGATGATCAACCTGACCGTGCAGCTGGCGCACGAGTTCGCGCCCAGGGTGCGGGTCAACGCGATCGCCCCGGCGGTCGTGAAGACCAAGTTCGCCCAGGCCCTGTACGAGGGCCGGGAGGAGGAGGCCGCGGCGGCCTACCCGCTCGGGCGGCTCGGCGTGCCCTCCGACATCGGCGGCGCCGCCGCGTTCCTCACCTCCGAGCAGTCCGACTGGGTCACCGGCCAGACGCTCGTGGTGGACGGCGGCATCTTCCTCAACGCCGGAACCGGCTGACGACGCCGGAACCCGCCTGCCACGCCGGGACCGCCTGACGCGGCCGCGCATCCGGACCGGCACGGGCGCCGTTGACACGAACGGCGCCCGTGCCGACGTAAAAAACACCCCAAGTGGGATGACAACGTCGTCAAAGGTTTATCGATCAAGAGGTCAGGTACCGGGGAGGGTCAGCGGGCCCGTCACTGCGGTATGGTCTGCCGACCCTTGGTATGGCAGATCGAGGAGCGTGCGCGTGTTCAAGCGGAACCGGTGCCTGTGGCAGGTGGCGGCCATCGCGTCCATATCGGCCCTGCTCGCGGGATGTGGCGTGCTGTCGTCCGATACCCCGGAGGACGAAGGACCGATCGTCGTGGGCACCACCAGTGCGCCCAGCACGCTCGACCCCGCCGCGTCGTGGGACAGCTCCTGGGAGCTGTTCCGCAACATTTACCAAACGCTCCTGAGCTACCCGACGGGTACGAGCACGCCCCAGCCGGACGCCGCCGAGAAGTGCGGCTTCAGCGACGCGTCGAACCAGGTCTACCGCTGTGAACTGCGCGAGGGCCTGAAGTTCTCCAACGGTGACGCGCTCGACGCCCAGGCGGTGAAGTACTCCTTCGACCGGATCCGCGAGATCAACGTCAACGGCGGCCCCGCCGGTCTGCTGGGCAGCCTGGAGCGGGTCCAGGCGCCGAACGACCGCGAGGTGATCTTCCACCTCAACAAGCCGGACGCCACCTTCCCGTTCGTGCTCGCCACCCCCGCCATGTCGATCGTGTCCCCGGAGGCCTACCCGGAGGACAGCCTCCGCAAGGGCAGTGACGTGGTCGGGTCCGGGCCGTACACCCTCGACTCGTACGCCGACGGCAAGGAAGCCGTCCTCGTCCGCAACGACTCCTACAAGGGCTACGCGGAGCGCCGGAACGACGCCGTGACCGTCCGCTACTACCAGGACTCCGCCACCATGGTGAAGGCCCTGCGGGACGAGAAGATCGACGTGACCTACCGCGGTCTGGCCGCGGGCGACGTCGTCGAGCTCCAGAGCAAGTCCTCCAAGGACGAGGAGATCCAGCTCGTCGAGGGCACCGGCACCGACATCAACTACCTGGTGTTCAACCCGAAGGACCCCTGGGCGAACAAGAAGGCCGTGCGCCAGGCCATCGCGCAGGTCGTCGACCGGGCGGCGATCGCCCACAAGGTCTACAAGGACACCGTCGACCCGCTGTACTCCATGGTCCCCAAGGGCCTCACCGGCCACACCACGGGCTTCTTCGACGACTACGGCGACCCCGATGTCGCCAAGGCCCGCAAGATCCTCACCGAGGCGGGCATCAACCAGCGCGTCCCGCTCACCTTCTGGTACACGAGCGACCGCTACGGCTCCGAGACCGCCGGGGAGTTCAAGGAGCTCAAGCGTCAGCTCGAGGCGTCCGGCCTGTTCTCGATCAAGCTGAAGAGCCGCCCCTGGAAGACGTACGTCGAGGGCTACCAGAAGGGCGAGTACCCGGTGTTCGGCCGCGGCTGGTTCCCCGACTTCCCGGACGCGGAGAACTTCATCGCGCCGTTCGTCGGCGACCAGAACGCCCTCGGCACGCCCTACTCGGCCCCCGAGATCACCGGCGATCTGCTGCCCCGTTCGCGCCGCGAGAGCGACCGCGCGAACGTGGTGAAGGAGTTCGAGGAGGCCCAGCAGGTCCTCGTGGACGACGCGCGGCTGCTGCCGCTGTGGCAGGGCCGGCAGTACGTGGCGGCCAGCCGGGACGTCTCGGGCGCGGAGCGGGCCATGGACCCGTCGACGATCATGATGATGTGGGAGCTGCACCGCAAGACCGCCTGGTAGGCGGTCGGTCCCGGGCATCACCGGGCTGCACGGGGCGCGTTGTCAGTGGTCGCCGGTAGGTTCTGTGGCTGGAAGTGACCGCACATCGTGAGGACGTTGACGTGACCGACATCGCCATGCTGCCCGAGTCCTGGCGCGGGGTTCTGGGCGACGAGCTGCAGCAGCCCTGGTTCAAGGAGCTGACGGAGTTCGTCGAGGAGGAGCGGGCGAAGGGCCCCGTCTATCCGCCGCGCGAGGAGGTCTTCGCGGCGCTGGACGCCACGCCGTACGACGCGGTCAAGGTCCTGATCCTCGGTCAGGACCCTTACCACGGCGAGGGGCAGGGGCACGGGCTGTGCTTCTCGGTCCGGCCGGGCGTGCGGGTCCCGCCGTCCCTGCGCAACATCTACAAGGAGATGCACGCGGAGCTGGGCACGCCGATCCCGGACAACGGCTATCTGATGCCGTGGGCCCAGCAGGGCGTGCTGCTGCTCAACGCGGTGCTCACGGTCCGCGCGGGCGAGGCCAACTCGCACAAGGGCCGCGGCTGGGAGAAGTTCACCGACGCGGTGATCCGGGCCGTGGCCGAGCGCCCCGACCCGGCGGTCTTCGTGCTGTGGGGCAACTACGCGCAGAAGAAGCTGCCCCTGATCGACGAGTCCCGGCACGTCGTGGTCAAGGGCGCCCATCCCTCGCCCCTGTCGGCGAAGAAGTTCTTCGGCTCACGCCCCTTCACGCAGATCGACGCGGCGGTGGCGGCGCAGGGGCACACACCGATCGACTGGACGATCCCGAACCTGGGCTGAGACCCGCGGCCGGACGGCCGTGCCGTGACGGGCCCGGCGCTGTCCGGAGCCGCCTGAGCCGGATCGCCCCCGCCTGCGGTTAGCGTCGGCGGCAACAGCGGGCGAGTGCGCGGAGGACGTCGTGGCGGAGCGGCAGGAGCAGACGGCGCCGGACGCCCTGCTGACCCGGATCGGGCAGGTCGTCATGCTGCACCACGCCGGGGACCGGGAGGAGGCCCGCCGCCGCCTCCTCGGCCTCTGGGCGGAGCTCGGCGAGCACGGAGACCCGTTGCACCGCTGCACCCTCGCCCACTACCTGGCCGACACCCAGGACGATCCCGCGGACGAACTGGCCTGGGACCTGCGCGCGTTGACGGCGGCCGAGGAGGCCGGGCAGCAGGCGCTCGCGGTGACGGCAGTGGTCGCGCTCTACCCCTCCCTGCATCTGAACCTGGCCGACGACTACCTCAGGCTCGAACGTCGCGACGCCGCCCGCACGCACCTGTGGCGGGCCCGGGAGGCCGCCCTGGCCCTCGCCGATGACGGCTACGGCGAGGGCGTGTGGGCGGCCATCGCCCGGCTGGAGTCCCGGCTGGGTGAGGACGGACCGGGGATGTGGACACCGCCGCGGCAGCGTCCCTGACGACAGCCGCGGCGGATCAACGCCCGTAGGTGTCGCGGCAGATCGTCGCCTCCGGGCTGTCCGCCCGCCAGCCCCCGTAGCGCCGGCCCAGCGCGCACACGTCCGAGCTGTCCGGGACGCTCCTGTGGACGTCCTGCCGTACCGCCTCCGACATGTCCGTGGGGCGGGGGTGCGACCGCTGGGGGCTGCGCGGCTCGGGTTCCGGGCGCGGCGGACGGGCGGGGGCCGGGCGGGCGTCGGGGTGGCCGGGCCGGGACGTGCCGTGCTCCGGCGGGACGGCCGCCGGGGTGGTGGCGGGGCGGGACGCCGACGCGGCCGGTTTTGGCCGACGGGACGCCTCCTCGATGAGCTGCAGGGCCTCACGGGCCGGGGCCTGCACGATCTGGGTCTCCGCCTCGCCCTCCGGCTCGGGCGCCGACGGCCGGGACGGGGCCGCCGGAGGCGTCGGCGCGGAGGGGTGCGGGACCGTCGTACAGCCGGAGAGGGCCGAGACCGCCACGGTCACCAGGAGCGTCGCTGTGGTCGTCGTTCGATGCACCCGCGCAACTCTGGTGTGTCCGGCACCCCGTGGGGCGGCGGACAGGCGGAGGATGCCCCGCACGGGTGATCTCGCACCCCGTACGGAGGGCGCCGGTGTGACAGGGGTGACGGCAGGGGCGGCGTCACTCGCCGGTCGCGCCGTCGGCGCGCTCGCGGAGCAGGTCGGCGTGACCGTTGTGCCGCGCGTACTCCTCGATCATGTGCGTGTAGAGCCACCGCAGGTTGTACCGCTCGCCGGTGCGGCGGTGCTTGCCCTCGCTGAGGTCGTCCAGGCCGAAGCGGGCCGCGTTGCGCCGGGCGGTCTCGATCTCCGACTGCCAGGTGGCGTACGCCTCCTCCCAGGTGTCGGACTCGGACAGATGGAACTCACCGTCCGGGTCCTCCTCGGAGAAGTAGATCGGGCCGGGGTCCTCGTTCACGAGCACCTTGCGGAACCACCCCCGCTCGACCTCCGCCATGTGCCGCACCAGGCCCATCAGGCTCAGCTCGGAGGGTTCCACGGCGGCGGTGCGCAACTGTGCGTCGGTCAGGCCCTCGCACTTCCAGGCGAGGGTCCGGCGGTGGTAGTCCAGCCAGCCCTCCAGCATCGTGCGTTCGTCGGCGGTGGTGGCGGGCTCTCGGCGTTCGTTAGTCATGGACACATCCTTTCCGACCCGCCTCCGCCGCACCACAGGATTTCAGTGCCCGAGCATGCCCTCCAGCAGTTCCCGCAGTCCGGTCCGGACCTCGTCCAGGCTCGGGGTGTCCGCGCCGAACGACCCCGCCACGCAGCTGAACATCAGCCCGTCCGCCCAGGCGATCAGCGACAGGGTGTGCCGGGCCGGGTCGGTCGAGCCCATGCCGGTGACCAGGGCGGTCAGCTGGTCCCGGAAGCGGGCGCCCGTGGCGTCGAAGAAGGCTCGCAGCTCGGGGCGGCGCGTCGCCTCCAGGGCCAGTTCGTAGCGGGCGAGGGTGAGCGCGCGGTGGTCCGTCAGGGCCCGGTGGGCCGCCAGGGCCAGCGCGTCCACCAGCGAGCCGGTCCCGGCCGCCGGGTCCGGCATCTCGTGCAGGGCCAGTACCCGCGCCTCGCGGTCGGCCAGCCGCCGCACCGCCAGTTCGAGCAGGGCCTGACGGGTCCGGGCGAGATTCGACGTGGAGCCCTGGGGAAGTTCGGCCGCCTCGTCCACCGCCCTGTGGGTGAGGCCGCGCATCCCGCGCTCGGCGAGCAGGGCGAGGGCGGTGTCGGCGACGAGGTCGGAGCGGCTGGAACCGGCGTTGCTTACGGGCATGGGGTGCACGCTACCCGTCCGACTACACCTGTAGTACCGTCGAGCGTGTCACTACGGGTGTAGTCACGCAGACGCGGTCACGTAGACGCGGTCACGCAGGCGCGGTCACGTATACGCGGTCGCGCAGGTGTGATCACCCAGGCGCAGTCATACGAGGAGGAGCCATGGAGCAACCCCGGCACGCCGTCGTGATCGGCGGCGGTATCGGAGGCCTGACCGCGGCGGTCGCCCTGCACCGGCGCGGCGTGCGGGTCACCGTGCTGGAACGGGCCCGTTCGCTGGAGCCGGTCGGTGCGGCGATCTCCCTCGCGCCCAACTCCCTTCGCGCCCTGGACGTCATCGGCCTCGGCGACGAGATCCGCGGCCTCGCCGCCTGGTCGGGGGACGGAGGCCTGCGCACGCCGAGCGGACGGTGGGTCTCCCGCTCCTCCGCCGAGGCCGCCGCCGAGCGCTTCGGCGGACCCCTCGTGCTGCTGCCCCGCGCCACCCTGATCGAGCGTCTCGCCGCCCTGCTCCCGGCGGACGCCGTCCGCACGGACACCGCCGCGGTACTGGAAGACAGCGGCGGACCCGGCCGGGCGGCCCGCGTCTCGACCGGCGACGGCGACCTCGAAGCGGACCTGGTGGTCGGCGCGGACGGCGTCCGGTCCGCCGTACGCGGGACGCTCTTCCCCGGCCACCCGGGGCCCGCCTACTCCGGCTTCACCACCTGGCGGGTCATGATCCCCGTGCCCGGCGCCCGTTTCGCCTCGCACGAGACCTGGGGCCGGGGCCGCCTCTGGGGCACCCACCCGCTGAAGGACGGCCGCGTCTACGCCTACGGCGCCGCCCTGACCCCGGCCGGCGGCCGGGCGCCCGACGACGAGAAGTCCGAGCTGCTGCGCCGTTTCGGCGACTGGCACGACCCGATCCCCGCCGTGCTCGCCGCCGCCCGGCCCGAGGACGTCCTGCGGCACGACGTCCACCACATCGCCCAGCCCCTGCCCGCCTACCACCAAGGCCGGACCGTCCTGCTCGGCGACGCCGCACACGCCATGCCCCCGAGCCTCGGCCAGGGCGGCAACCAGGCGATCGAGGACGCCGTCGTGCTCGCCCACCACTGCGACGACCTCGCCGCCTACACCGCCGCCCGACTGCCGCGCACGACCGCGATCGCCCGCCAGGCCGAGAAGGCGGCCCGGCTCAGCCTCATGAGCAGCCGGTCCGGCATCGCCGTACGCGACACGGCCGTCGCCGCACTGTCGAAGGCCGGGCCCGCCCTGTTCCTGCGCGGCTTCGACGGCATCGCCGACTGGGCGCCCCCGCAACGGCCGTATGCTTCCGGGCAGACCCCGGCAGGCAACCGTTGGAGGAGAGCGTCCCGTGAAGGTCGGCTGCATCGGACTCGGTGACATCGCACAGAAGGCCTACCTCCCGGTCCTCGCCCTCCAGCCCGGCGTCGAACTGCACCTGCAGACCCGTACGCCGGCCACGCTCGACCGGGTCGCGGAGGGGCTGCACCTCCCGCGGGAGCGGCGGCACACCACCCTCGACTCCCTGCTCGCGGCGGACCTCGACGCGGCCTTCGTGCACGCGCCCACGCTCGTGCACCCGGAGATCGTGACGCGGCTGCTGGAGGCGGGTGTACCGACCTACGTCGACAAGCCGCTCGCCTACGAACTCGACGACTCCGCGCGGCTGGTGGCGCTCGCCGAGGAGCGGGGCGTGAGCCTCGCCGTCGGCTTCAACCGGCGCTTCGCCCCCGGCTACACGCAGTGCGCGGACCATCCGCGCGAGCTGATCCTGATGCAGAAGAACCGCATCGGGCTGCCGGAGGAACCCCGCGCGATGATCCTCGACGACTTCATTCACGTCGTCGACACCCTGCGGTTCCTGGTGCCCGGCGAGATCGACGACGTGACCGTGCGAGCCCGGGTCCGGGACGGGATGCTGCACCACCTGGTGCTCCAGCTCGCCGGGGACGGTTTCACCGCGCTCGGTGTGATGAACCGGCTCAGCGGTTCCGCCGAGGAGATCCTCGAGGTGTCCGGGCAGGACACCAAGCGGCAGGTGGTCAATCTCGCCGAAGTGATCGACCACAAGGGGCAGCCGAGCGTGCGGCGGCGCGGCGACTGGGTGCCGGTGGCCCGCCAGCGCGGGATCGAGCAGGTGGTGCTCGCCTTCCTCGACGCGGTCCGGGCCGGCAAGGTGCTCAGCGCCCGGGACGCGCTGGAGACCCACGAACTGTGCGAGCGGGTGGTACGCGCGGTTCAGGAGCGGTCCGCCTGAGCCGCAGGCTCCGGGCGCCCTCCCCGGCCGCCCACAGGGCGAGGATCACCATCGCCGCGTGCACCGTCCAGTCGCCGTGGCGGACGTAGAACGTGGTGCCGTGGGCGAGGGGAACGTCGTAGACCCGCGCGGCCGAGGCGTCCGTGCCGAGCCATGAACCGACGCGCCGGCCGTCCGGGCCGTAGACGGCGGAGACGCCCGTCAGGGTCGCGTGCACCATCGGGCGGCCGGTCTCGGCGGCGCGCAGCGCGGCCAGCGAGGCGTGCTGCCCGGGTGCCCAGCTGTGCTGGAACGTGGAGGTCGACGACTGGCCGATCAGCACATCGGCGCCCTCCCGCGTGAGGTGGCGGGTCATGTCGGGGAAGGCGGTCTCGAAGCACACCAGCGGACCCACGCGCAGGTCGTCCCCGACGTTCATCACGATGGGCTGCGAACCGCGCCTGCGGTCCTCGCCCGCGGCCTTGCCGACGGAGGTGGCCCAGCCGAGCATCGACCGGGCCGGGATGTACTCGCCGAACGGCACGAGCCGCATCTTGTCGTAGCGCTCGCCGGTCAGCCCCTCGGGCCCGACCAGGACCGAGCTCTTGTAGATGCCGGGCTTGTCGGAGCGCCGGGCGTCCACGTTGACCAGGATGTCGGCGCCCGTCGCGCGGGACAGCTCCGCCAGTCGCCGGGCGACTTCGGGCCGGTCCCCGAGGTCGAAGCCGACACTGCTCTCGCCCCAGACGATCAGGTCGAGGTCCTGGCCGGCGAGGCGGCGGGTGAGCTGCTCCTCGCGGGCGAACCGGGCGTCCGGACCTGCGATGACACCGGGCTGTACGACGGCGATCCTGACCTGGCCGTCGACGGCGGGGCGGGGCGAGTACGCCCAGGCGGCCGAGGTGGCGGCGGCCGTGGCGACCAGACCGGCCACGGCCGGTACCCGGGCCCGGCGGACCGCGACGAGCACGGCGACCGCGACGTTGACGGCCACGAGCAGGTAGCTGAGCAGCCACACCCCGCCGACCGAGGCGAGCCGCAACGCGGGCTCCGTCTGCCACTGGCTGCTGCCGAGCATGCCCCAGGGGCCGCCGAGTCCCTGCCAGGAGCGGACCAGCTCGACGGCCAGCCAGCCCGACGGCAGCACCAGGAGCGCCACCGCGACCCGGCCGGGGGAGGCGAGGCCGCCGAGGAGACGGCGCACCAGCCAGCCCCACGGGGCCCACAGGGCGCCGAGGAGGGCGGCGAGGAGGAACGTGAACACGTGCAGGCTCGGCAGCAGCCAGTGGTGCATGGCCAGCATGAAGCCGAGGCCGCCGCACCAGCCGTCGAGGGCGGCCCGCTTCCCGGTCGGAGCGGTGCGCAGCAGCAGGATCCACGGGACCAGAGCGACGTAGGCGCACCACCACAGCGCCGGCGCCGGGAAAGCGAGGACGGGGAGGGCGCCCGCGACGGCCGCCGCTGCCGAGCGGCGCCAGGGGGAGGCGAGCCAGTGGCCGAGCGTCTTCATAGGCGCCTCCTACCCGCGGGTGCCTCCAGTGTGCGCCCTGCGGACGATCTAGGACACAGGACGCCGGGCCAGTTGACCACAGGGGTGTTGCCCAGCCCGGGAAGGCGCCGCTGCTCCTTGCGGGTCGCTGTGTGCTCTCCGGGTCGGGTGGGCGCCGCTGCTTCGGGCGGGTGTGCTCTCCGGGTCGGGCGGGCGCCGCTGCTTCAGGCGGGGCGGACGGTTGTCGGCTCGGGCAGGCGGCGCCACTTCTCCCGGACGACCACCTCGCTCAGCCGCCAGCCGTCGTCCGTACGCAGGGCGGCGAAGGCGTAGCGGCCGCCGCACACGAAGTCCGGGGCGGGTCCGGACGTGGCCATGGGATTGACGTAGTCGGCCTGGACCTCGGCGGTGTCGCCGGTGTCGTGCTCCCGGATCCCGAAGCGCACCCGCCGGTTGACGATCAGGTGCTGCCGCATCGGGAACAGCCGCAGGCTCTCCGCGAGCCATGCGGCGACCGCCGGGGCTTCTCCTTCGATGCCGCCGGCCGAGCGGTAGTCCGCCCGGCCGCGCGGGGCGAACAGCCCCCGGTACGCCTCCCAGTCGCCGTCGTCGACCGCCACCGCGTAGTCGGTGATCAGTCCGTCCACGGCCAGCTGGTCTTTCACGGTGGCGAGCTCCACGCGCTGCGTCATCGGATCAGTGTTGGGCATGGCGACGGCATGGCCAAGAGCCGTGCGTGAGTGATATTCGGTGGCCGCCGAGGGGCGGCGGGGGCCAGCCTGTCCGTCGTGAACGAACGACACGAACCGAAGCTCCCGATACCGAAGTTCCAGGTGCGCGCCCGCCACACCGGGTCCACGGTCACCGTCTACCAGGCCTACCGCCCGGAGATCGGCGGCCCCGCCGCCCGCCACGGCCGCTTCCCGGCCGCCTGGAAGCGGGAGCGCATGACCTGGATCAAGCCGTCGTTTCTGTGGATGATGTACCGCTGCGGCTGGGGCTCCAAGGAGGGCCAGGAGGCGGTCCTGGCGGTCGAGATCGAGCGCGAGGGCTTCGACTGGGCGCTGCGGCACGCCTGTCTGTCCCATCACGTACCCGCCCTGCACGGCGACCAGGCGTCCTGGAAGCGGCAGTTGAGGCAGGCGCCCGCACGGGTGCAGTGGGATCCGGAACGGGACCTGCAACTCAACCCGCTGCCGCACCGGTCGCTCCAGCTGGGCCTCGCGGGGGAGGCCGCCGCGCGCTACGCGGACGAGTGGATCGTGGGGATCGAGGACGTCACGCCGCTGGCCACGGAGGTCCACGCACGGGTGCGGGCCGGTCAACTGGAGTCGGCGGCGGGGCTGTTGCCTGAGGAGTCGCCGGTGGAGCTCGACGACGAGGTGCTGGCGCGCCTGCGCGCCTAGGGAGGGCCCGAGGGGGCGGGACGGCCGGTCAGGCCGCCTTGACGACGCTGCCTCGGATCGCGGCCGCCCACTCGACGACGAGCAGCTCGTACTCCGCGCGCTCCTCGGCCGACAGGGTGCCGCCCGTGCGCTGCCACAGCGCACGGATCTCGTCGTTGACCTCGGCAGCGGACCGCACGGAACCAGGGGTCACGAAATCGGGGGACATGCGGACAAGCCTAGGGGCAGCCACTGACAGCCCGCTACCGGACGGCTACCCGATCCCTATGCGGTTGGTCACGAGAGCGGGGTCACACGGCCCTCGAACAGCCTCCGAAACCGCTCCCGAACCACCCCGGAAAACCCGTCCGAACCGCCCCGGAAACCCGTCCCGAACCGCCCCGGTTCAGCCCGCCGACTCGGCCGCGTGCGGGCTCAGCGCACCCGTGCTGACCAGGGCGATGATGACGATGCCGAGCGCGATCCGGTAGTAGACGAACGGCATGAAGCTCTTGGTCGAGATGAACTTCATAAACCACGCGATCACGGCATATCCGACACCGAAGGCGATGATCGTCGCGAAGATCGTCGGACCCCATGACACATGGCCGCCCTCCGTGGCGTCCTTCAGCTCGAACACGCCCGAGGCGAGCACCGCGGGGATGGCGAGCAGGAAGGAGTAGCGGGCCGCGGCCTCGCGCTTGTAGCCCATGAACAGGCCACCGCTGATGGTGGCGCCGGAGCGGGAGACGCCCGGGATGAGCGCCATGGCCTGGCAGACGCCGTAGATCAGGCCGTCCCGGACGCCCAGGTCCTCCAGGTCCTTGCGCTGCTTGGGCGCGCGGTGCTTGCCGCCGCTCTCGTCACGCGCCGCGAGCCGGTCGGCGACGCCCAGGACGATGCCCATGCCGATCAGCATCGTCGCGGTGATCCGCAGATCCCGGAACGGGCCCTCGATCTGGTCCTTCAGGGTCACGCCGAGCACACCGATCGGGATCGAGCCGACGATGACCAGCCAGCCCATCCGGGCATCGGGGTCGCTGCGCAGCGCCTTGTTCGTGAGTGAGCGCGTCCACGCCGAGATGATCCGCCCGATGTCCTTGCGGAAGTAGATCAGCACGGCTGCCTCGGTACCGATCTGCGTGATCGCCGTGAAGGCCGCGCCCGGGTCCTCCCAGCCCGAGAAGGCCGCTGTCAGCCGCAGGTGGGCGCTGGAGGAGACGGGGAGGAACTCGGTCAGCCCCTGGACGAGTCCGAGGATGAGTGATTCGAACCAAGACATGAGGTAGCGGAGTCCAAGTGCCGATCGCGGGAACGGACGACGGGCGCACCGGGCCGCCGTCGCGGGGAACGGGGGATCATGTGTGCCGAGGGGGAAGCGTAGCGCCCCCGGAAGGCCGCCAGGACACAGGGGTTTCGAAGCCGCCGCTGACCAGGGCGGTCAGGCGGCGCCGGGTCCGCGGACCGTCCAGCCGGGGGCCTGGGGGTGGGCCGTGAGGTCGTCGTGGCGCACCTCGTCGCCGCAGGCCCGGCAGGTGACGGCCGGTGCGAGGGGCCGTCCGCAGGAGTGCTCCAGGACCATCGGCCGGTCGCCGTCCTCACGCAGATGCCGGTCGCCCCACGCCATGAGGGTCAGCAGCACCGGCTCCAGTTCCAGCCCCGCCGGGGTCGGCCGGTACTCGTAGCGCTGCGGACGTTCGCTGTAGAGATGCTTGGCCAGGATCCCGGCGTCCACGAGCCGGCGCAGCCGGGTGGCCAGGATGTCGCGCGGGGCGCCGATGTTGCGCACCAGCTGGTCGAACCGGCCGTTGCCCAGGCACACCTCCCGCAGCACGAGCAGGGAGTACTTCTCGCCGACAAGCGTGAGGGTGTCGGCGATGGAGCAGGGGCGCGGGTCTTTGCGGGCGGGCATGAGGTCCAGTCTAGAGAAGGGTTGGAATTTCCAACCCTCGGAGCTACGGTGAGTTCGGATTTCCTACTCACCGGTGGTCGTGGAGGCCCGCACATGCGTGACGCAGTCATCGTCGAAGCCGTACGCACCCCGATCGGCAAGGGCAAGCCGAACGGCGCCCTCGCACACGTCCACCCCGTGGAACTGCTCGCCCACACCCTGCGCACCCTCGTCGAGCGCTCCGGGATCGACCCGGCGCTCATCGACGACGTCATCGGCGGCACCGTGGACCAGGTCGGCGAGCAGGCCATGAACACCACCCGCTACGCCGTGCTGTCCGCAGGCTTCCCGGAGTCCGTGCCGGCGACCACCGTGGACCGCCAGTGCGGCTCGTCCCAGCAGGCCGTGCACTTCGCGGCGCAGGGGGTGCTCTCGGGCGCCTACGACCTGGTCGTCGCCTGCGGGGTCGAGTCGATGAGCCGGGTGCCGATGTGGTCGAACGTGCCGGCGGGCACCGACCCCTTCGGGCCCGGGGTCGCCGAGCGCTACCCGGAGGGACTTGTCCCGCAGGGGGTGAGCGCCGAGCTGATCACCGCCAAGTGGTCCCTCGCCCGCGAGCAGCTGGACGCCTTCGCCGTCTCCTCCCACCACAAGGCCGCCGCGGCCTGGGAGAGCGGGCTCTTCGACGCCGAGGTCGCGCCGCTGAAGGGCGTCACCCGCGACGAGTGCGTCCGCCCGGGCAGCACGCCCGAGATCCTCGCCGGTCTCAAGCCCGCCTACTACGACTCCGGCTTCGCCGCGCGCTTCCCGCAGATCGAGTGGAACGTCACCGCGGGCAACGCCAGCCCGATCAACGACGGGGCCTCGGCGGTGCTCATCACGTCCAGTGAGACCGCGGCCCGGCTCGGACTGCGCCCGCTCGCCCGGCTGCACAGCTTCGCCGTCACCGGCTCCGACCCGCTGCTGATGCTCACCGGCGTGATCCCGGCGACCGAGAAGGTGCTCCGCAGGGCCTCACTGACCCTCGACGACATCGACCTGTTCGAGGTCAACGAGGCGTTCTCCAGCGTTGTACTGGCGTGGCAGCAGGAGACCGGCGCCGATCTCGCCCGGGTCAATGTGCACGGCGGGGCCATCGCGCTCGGGCATCCCCTCGGCGCGAGCGGCACCCGGCTCACGACGACACTCGTGCACGCCATGCGGGAACGGGGCGCCCGGTACGCGCTCCAGACCATGTGCGAGGCGGGCGGACTCGCCAACGCCATGGTCCTGGAACGGGTCTGACCGGGGCTGCGTGACAGCCCGTCAGAGGCGGCGCAGCTGGTGCCGCTTGCGCCACGCCAGCAGCACGCCCCCCAGCGCGGGCAGGGCGATGCACGCCATCGCGATCAGGAACACCGGAGAGGTCGGGGTGGAGGCACGGGCGCCCGCGACGGCGTAGGCGGCCGTGTTCGGGATCGAGCCGAGGCCCGTGGCCAGCAGGAACGGCAGCAGGCCCATCCGGGAGACGGAGGCGCAGTAGTTCGCGGCCCAGAACGGCACCCCCGGGAACAGGCGCACCATCAGCATCGAACGGAAGCCGTGCCGGCTGAGCTGGCCGTCCGCGGCCTGCAACCAGCGCCCCCGCAGCAGCGGCCGCAGGGCGTCCTGGCCCAGCGCCCGACCCAGGCAGAAGGCGATCCCGGCGCCCAGCACCGTGCCCGACAGGGCGACGCCGAGGCCGAGCTGCGCACCGAACAGGGCGCCGGCCGCGAGGTTAAGCAGCGGCCTCGGCACGAACGCCACGGTGCACACGCCGTACGCCACCGTGAACACCGCCGCCGCCGCGGCGCCGCTGAGCTGGGGCGGCCAGCCCTCCGTGAGCAGCCGCTGCGGCTCGAACAGCAGCACCCCGCAGGCACCGGCGGCGAGCAGCGCGACGAGCAGGGACAGCCGCGACCACGGGGAGAGCAGAACTCTCGTGCAGCGAGCGGCGAAAGAAGTCGGTGCGGCGGGCGGGACGTTCGTTGCCGGCGGAACGGCGACGGCGAGGTCCGCGGCGGTGGCCCGGGGAGAGGCCGTGGCGGTGCCCCCAGAGCGGGTGGTGGCATCGAGCATCCGGTGACACTAACCGACAAATGTGTGTGATCGCCGTATGGTTCGTCTCACGAGCGTCACAGCCCCCCGCCCGCGCGGCTGTGCGCAGGGCGGACGAAAACCATTCGACGTGCGGTAAAGCGTCGGCGATGATCGACGACATGTTCCGGCACGCCTTCGCCCTCACCGCATCCGTGGTCACGGATGCCCCGAAGGCTGCCGTCGTCGATCTCACGGCCGTCATGGACGGCGCCCGAAGCTGACCCTCTCCGGTTCGTCCGGCGGACCCCGCAAGGGGAGGGTCGGGCAGTTCCTCGGGGTCCCCTTCTCTTCTTCGCCGAGCAGACGCTTCGAGGTACAGCAATGCCCAAAACGGCTTATGTCCGTACGAAACCGCATCTCAACATCGGCACAATGGGTCATGTGGACCACGGCAAGACCACGTTGACCGCCGCCATCACCAAGGTCCTGGCCGACCGCGGCAGCGGCGCGTTCGTGCCGTTCGACCGGATCGACCGCGCGCCCGAGGAAGCGGCGCGCGGCATCACCATCAACATCGCGCACGTGGAGTACGAGACCGACACCCGGCACTACGCGCACGTCGACATGCCGGGCCACGCCGACTACGTCAAGAACATGGTCACCGGCGCCGCCCAGCTCGACGGGGCGATTCTCGTCGTCTCCGCGCTCGACGGGATCATGCCGCAGACCGCCGAACACGTCCTGCTCGCCCGGCAGGTGGGTGTCGACCACGTCGTCGTCGCCCTCAACAAGGCCGACGCGGGCGACGAGGAGCTGACCGACCTGGTCGAGCTGGAGGTCCGCGACCTGCTCACCGCACACGGCTACGGCGGTGACGCCGTGCCCGTCGTACGCGTCTCGGGGCTGAAGGCGCTGGAGGGGGACCCGCGGTGGACGGCGTCGATCGAGGCGCTGCTCGACGCGGTGGACACGTATGTGCCCATGCCGGAGCGGTATCTGGACGCGCCGTTCCTGCTGCCGGTGGAGAACGTGCTGACCATCACCGGGCGGGGGACCGTGGTGACCGGGGCGGTCGAGCGGGGTGTGGTGCGCGTCGGTGACCGGGTCGAGGTGCTCGGGGCCCTCGTCGAGACGGTGGTCACAGGGCTGGAGACCTTCGGGAAGCCGATGGAGGAGGCACAGGCCGGGGACAACGTGGCGTTGCTGCTGCGGGGAGTTCCACGGGACGCCGTCCGGCGCGGGCAGGTGGTCGCGGCGCCGGGAAGTGTGGTGCCGAGTCGGCGGTTCACGGCTCAGGTGTATGTGCTGTCCGCGCGTGAGGGTGGGCGCACGACGGCCGTCTCCAGTGGGTACCGGCCGCAGTTCTACATCCGGACCGCGGACGTGGTGGGGGTGGTCGACCTCGGTGAGGCGGCGGTGGCCCGGCCCGGCGACACCGTTGCCATGACCGTGGAGCTGGGGCGGGAGGTGCCGTTGGAGGCGGGCCTCGGGTTTGCGATCCGTGAGGGTGGCCGGACCGTGGGGGCGGGGACCGTGACCGTGGTGGGTTGAGGTCGCAGGGGGGCTGCGGGCCGTGTGGGGCTGGTCGCGCAGTTCCCCGTGCCCCTACGGGGCGCGACACAATGGGGCAGTGAACGAGTTGCTCCCTGTCTCCCGTGTCGTCGACTTCGGCACCGCCAAGCTCATGCCCGACATCGACCGGGAACGGGCCTGGCTGCTGACCGTGGACGGGGCGCCGCAGTCCTACGTGGATCTCGACGAACCCGGGCATCTGGAGTTCGAGTACACGCGGCGCCTCGGGCACGTGCTGGACGTCGTGGCCGAGCCGGGGCGGGCGCTGGACGTGGTGCATCTCGGGGGAGGGGCACTCACCCTGCCCCGGTACGTGGCCGTGACCCGGCCGGGCTCGCGGCAGCACGTCGTCGAGGCCGACGGGGGGCTGCTGGAGCTGGTGTCCGAGCATCTGCCACCGCCGGAGGGCGCCGACATCGCCCTGCACGCGGCGGACGCCCGGGCCTGGCTGGAGCAGGCTCCCGCGGCCTCGGCGGACGTTCTCCTCGCGGACGTCTTCAGCGGGTCGCGGGTCCCGGCGCACCTCACCTCCGTCACCTACGTCCGCGAGGCCGCGCGGGTGCTGCGGGGGAGCGGGGTGTACCTCGCGAACCTCCCCGACGCCGCGCCGTTCGCCTTCCTGCGCTCACAACTCGCCACGCTGGCCACCGCCTTCGAGGAACTGGCGCTGATCGCCGAGCCGGGGGTGCTGCGGGGGCGGCGGTTCGGGAACGCCGTGCTCGTCGCCGGGCACCAGCCGGTCGACGTCGCCGCCCTGGCCCGGCTCACCGCCGCCGATGTCTTCCCGGCCCGGGTCGAACACGGCACCGGGCTGAGGGAGTTCATCGGGAGCGCGCGGGCGGTGCGGGACGAGGACGCCGTGCCGTCACCCGAGCCCCCCGACGGGGCGTTCGGCATCGGCTGACGCGCGCTCGCTGCCGCCCCGGGCCACCGGCCCGGACCACCGGCCCGGACCACCGGTGTGGTCCGGCGGTGTGGTCCGGCGGCGCAGATCGCGGACGTCCGGTTACGCACAGCACGGCCGCAGTGACCAGCACGACCAGCCCCGCGCAGCCCCACTGGGCCGCTGTGTGGCCGAAGGCCACCTCCGCCGGGCCGGACGCGGCCGCTCCGGTGCTCCGGTGCTCCGGTGATTTGGTGCTCCGGTGATTTGGTGCTCCGGTGATTTGGTGCTCCGGTGGTTTGGTGCTCCGGTGGTTTGGTGAGCCGGGCCCGCCTCCTGTCGCAGGGGCGGGCCCGTTCCGGTTTCCGGGTCAGCCGCCGGTCGGCTCGCCGTGCAGCCGGACCGTGCTGAGGATCTTCAGGACGGTCTTCTCGGGCACCTCGCCCTTGACGCCCTTGGCGCCGTAGAAGCTCCACGCGACGAAGTCACCGGCGGAGTTCTTGAAGCCGAATGTGATGGCCTTGCCGTCGCTCGCGCACTTGCCCTTGTCGGGCGTGTTCTCCGAGTGTGCCCAGGCGACGCTGCCCTTGATGCCCGAGGCGGTGGTGTAGGGCTTGGCCTTGTCGTCGGTCTTGACGCTCTTCTTGTCCGGCTGGGTGTAGCCGCCGTACACCCACCAGGCCACCTGGTTGACCGCGACCTCGTCCGTGTCCTTGGCGCCGTCGGCGCCCTTGGTGCCCGCCCCGGCCAGGGACTCCGTCTCGGTCCTGCCGTCCTTGTTCTCGTCGCTCGTGCACCACTTGGACTTGTAGAACGCCGGTGCCGACATGGTGATCAGCGGCTTGCCGTCGTCGGACTTCTCGTCCTCGAAGAACACGGACGACGTCGGGGACGCGACCTCCCAGTCGGGCGGGACGTCGAAGGCCGTGCCCCACTTGGGGTTGATGACGACCTTCCAGCCCTTGACCGTGGGCTTGGCGTCCTCGCCGCCGCGCGGGTTGTCGTCGCCCGTCGCGGGGGCACTAGGCTCCTCGGCCGACGGGCTCGACGACGTCGTGCCGCCCTTGCCCTTCTTGCCGCCTTCGGCCGTGTCGTCCTTGTCGCCACCCAGCACCAGGAAGCCGGTGACACCGGCCGCCACGACCACCGCGGTGGCGGCGATGATCGCGACCAGCTTCGTCCGGCCGCCGCCACCGCCGCCCTGCGGGGGCTGCGGTGCGCCGGCCGGCGCGGGGGTGCCCCACTGCGGCTGCTGCCCATAGGGATTGGGTTGCTGCTGCTGGTACCCCGGCTGCTGATACGGATTCGGCTGCTGGTACCCCGGCTGCTGGTACGGGTTGTTCGCTTGCGGGTTCTGCTCGCCCCCGGGCGGCTGCTGTCCTGGCCACATGGGCAGCCACCCTAGCCGCGCTCCGGACACGTTTCGGTCACTGCCCGTGGACGGAGACGTAGCAACCCGGAGACAGGGCCGTGTGGATGTCGTGAGGACAGGTGCGTCGGTCGTCACACCGACCTGGCCAGTCGGCTCTACTCGTGAGTAACATGCGGCCATGAGCGCAGACCAGATGTCCATCGGCGAGATGCTCGCCGCCACGGTGCCCATGGCCCGCACGCTGAACCTCGAGTTCCTCGAGACCTCGCCGGAGCGGGCCGTGGTGTCGCTGCCCGACCAGGGCGAGTACCACAACCACGTGGGCGGCCCGCACGCCGGTGCGATGTTCACGCTCGGCGAGTCCGCCAGCGGGGCGATCGTGCTCGCCGCGTTCGGGGACCAGCTCTCGCGCGCCGTGCCGCTCGCCGTCAGCGCCGAGATCTCCTACAAGAAGCTGGCGATGGGCGCCGTCACCGCCACGGCCACGCTGGGCCGTCCGGCCACCGAGGTCGTCGCGCAGCTGGACGCCGGTGAGCGCCCCGAGTTCCCGGTGACCATCGCCATCCAGCGCGCCGACGGCGCAGTGACCGGCGAAATGACAGTGGTGTGGACCCTGCGGCCGAACGGCTGATCGGGCGGGCGGGGTTTCGCATCTGTCAGGCCGCCCTGTCCTGGTGCCCGGGGCGTGAGTCGTCCAGTTCGCCGAGGAACCTCCGGAGCCATGCGATCAACTCCGGCCCCAGGTCGGGCCGTTCGCCCGCCGGTGTGACCACGGTGCGCAGATAGTCCGCCTTGTCGCCGGTGTCGTGGCGCAGGCCCTTGAAGACGACCCCGTGCACCGTGCCGCCCGCGGCCAGTTCCTGGAGGGCGTCCGTCAGCTGGATCTCGCCGCCCCGGCCCGGCGGGGTGCGCTCCAGGACGGGAAAGACGGCCGGGTCGAGGGCGTAGCGGCCGATCACGGCGTGGCGGCTCGGCGCGTGCTTCCGGTCCGGCTTCCTACTGGATGGCGGACTTGTCGACGACCGGCAGCATCTCCTTGGGCGTCGCCTTCGTGGCGGGCAGGAAGCGGGTGCCGAGACTGGCGGCCGGGATGACCGCCTTGCGGATGCCGTGGCCATCGCGGGCGCCGCGGGTGGGGGAGGCCGGGGCGGGCTGGGTGGAGGGGTGGGGGGGGGCGATCATGCGGCTCATGCTGACGCGCGGAGCTGGGAGCGGGCCGGGAGTCGCATGGGAGTGCGCTGTGCGGTTGGAGATTTCGTGGACCAACCGCCTCTATTTGTACACAACTTGACGCCCCCGGCGAGCATGTTCTCGAAAGCCGGTACGGATACCGCCGGTAACATTACTGAATTCCCCTCGTTTTGAATCCGGGGCATCCGAACTCCTTGTTACCTGTCAGTCGCATGTGCGAAAGTGAGCCGCCTCACAGTCGTGTCCGCAGCTGACGCGGCGAAGGTATGCACCAATCACCCCCTGCTTTCCGACGGACGCGCAATTCGCATGCCGTTCTGCGGCTGGAAGGAAATGGTTCCGTGCAATCCCCCAACCCCCCACGCCCGCCGTACCCGCCACGACCCGGAGCGGGGCCCGCGGAGTCCGATCGCAATCTTCTCGCCCGGGTCGGCGAACCCGCCGAAGGGCCGCGCGCCGTAGCGCTGTTGCTGGCGCGGCACTGGCGCGCGGTCTATGAGTACGCCGTGATCTGCCTCGCGGCCTCGGAGGACTCCGCGTCCATGGCGGCCGCCGCCGCCTTCCGTACGGAACTGGCCCGGCCGGGCGGCGGCGCCCTGCGCCCGCGGCTGCTCACCGCCGTCCGGGAGACGATCGGGGAGTGGGCCGCCGACGACGGCATTTCCACGGTGCTGCCGGAACTCCGCAAAACCGTCGGAGCCCGGGGTCTGCGTGCCGCCCGGCCGGGCACGGCCGAAAGGAGACGCCTCGCGGAGCGCGCTTTCCGTGGGCTTCCGGGCGCTTCCCAATGCCTGCTCTGGCACACGGAGGTCGAGGCCGAGACCATATCCGTACCGGCCGGTCTGCTGGGGGTGGACACGGCCACCGCGTCGGCCGCCCTGGAGCAGGCACGTGAGCAATTCCGGACCGGGTGCGTACGCGCGCACCGGGAACTCGCACCGACGCGTGAATGCCGTTATTACAACCGCTTGCTGGACGTTCCCATGCGTCGCGGCGGGGCGTTGCTGCCGGATGTGCAGCGTCATCTCATGGCCTGCCGCTACTGCCGGCACGCCGCCGAGCAACTCAGTCACTTCGAGGGCGGTCTCGAGGACCTGCTCGCCGAGACGGTGCTCGGCTGGGGCGCCCGCCGCTACCTGGAATCACGGCCCGGCCGAGACGAGGGCCGGCTCGCCCTGCCCGTGGGGGGACGTCACCGCCTCCGGCCCCGTGCCCTGGCGGCGACCGGCAGGCCCGGGTCGCCCAGGAGGCACGCCAAGGCGCTGGCCGCCGCGATCGGGGTGACCTCCCTCGTGCTGCTCGCGACGCTGCTCGCCGCCCGGGGCTGGTCGGAGGAGAGCGACACCGGCGACGCGCAGGCCACCTGGGGCGCGGTCAGCGGCCACTCCGTCGACACCGGCGGGACGGGCCCCTCCTCCGCTGAACCGGAATCCACCCGGCCCTCGTCCGCCGGTCTCCCCTCCGCCGCCTCCGTCGGCAGCCCCGCCGAAGTGGCCCGGGGGTGGCTGCGCAACCTCGACGACAGCCGGTGCCTCGACGTCCCGGGTGGTCGGATCCGGGCGGACGCCCGCGTCGTGCTGGCCGCCTGCTCCCCGGGCGGGTCCCTTCTGTGGTCGTACCAGGACGACGGGGCGCTGCGCAGCGCCGCCGACCCCACCCTCTGCCTGGACTCGGACACGGCCGAGGGCTCGGTGGCCCTGGCCGACTGCCTCGTGCACGCCGGGGTCGTCCGCTACGACCTGACCGTGCGCGGCGAAGTCCTGCCCCGCGGCGGCAAAGGGCTCGCCGTCGCCCCAGGCAAGGGCCGGGACGTGATCGTCACCGACCGCGACGGATCCGCCGCGCAACGCTGGGCCCTGGAACCGGCCACCGCGCCCGGGGGCCCGGGGGAGTCCCGGGCGAAGCGGGCGGAGGAGGCTCCAACGGACAGCGGTGGACAGCGCACCCGGCGACCCCCCGACGCCGCCCCGCGGGACACACCGCAGGAGCGTTACGAAACGAGGTTCGCGCAGGTCGGCTGCTGCACGGACACCGAGGCCGCCCCGGACGAGGCGACCACGGGGCCGGGCACCGACCTCCCCGCACCGCCGACGCCGACAGCGACGCCGACTGCGCCCGTGCCCGTGCCCGACGCCGTGCCCGACGCCGTGACGGCGGCGCACACGGTCGCACTGCCGTAGAACGGGCACGGGGTCGCCGGTCGCACGCCCGACCGACCCCACTGGCACGGGGAGGCCGGCCGGAACGGCCCGCGAAACCGCACGCGAGGGCGGCGCGGTCGCCGGGACCGCACGCTGAGGCGAGGCGGTTGGGCTGGGATCGCATGGGGTCCGGGTGGCTGGGGCGGCCCTGGCGGCGGGGTGGCCGCGCACGACGCCGGGGCCGTGCGCGACCGTCGGGCAGCGGGCGTCCGGGACGGCACCGGGGAGGGGGTGGCCGTACTCGACGCCAGGACCGCGCAGACGACGCGGGGATCGCGTACGCGGTGGCGGGATCGCACGCGAGGGCGGCGCGGCCGGGACGCACGGGCGGCGGTGCGCGGCGAGGAAGTCGGCACCGGCGGCGGGCCAGCCGTGAAGCCGGACCGACCGCGGCGCCGGGCCGACCGTGACGCCGGGCCGACCGCGGCGCCGGAATCGCGGCGCCGGGGGCCGCCCGCCGGGATCGCGTACGCGATGCCCGGGCCGCCCGAGGCGTCGCGGGCGGTCGGGATCGTGCGGTGGCGTGGCTGCCGAGCGGGGTCGTGGCGTATGGCCGGGAGGCGCCTGGCATTGAACCGGAACAGACTGGTACTCCTCCTGAGTCCGCCCGCAGAATCCAGGGAGTCACCATGCCCGACGCCCCGCTCCAGGACAGCCGGACCGCGCCGACCGACGAGGAGCTGCGCACCCTGGACGCCCACTGGCGGGCCGCCAACTACTTGGCGGCCGGCCAGATCTATCTGCTGGCGAACCCTCTGCTCACCGAGCCCTTGCGGCCCGAGCACATCAAGCCGCGGCTGCTGGGCCACTGGGGTACCTCCCCGGGGCTGAACCTCGTCCACACCCACCTCAACCGGGTGATCAAGGCGCGTGAGCTCGACGCCCTGTGCATCTGGGGCCCGGGCCACGGCGGGCCGTCGGTCCTCGCCAACTCCTGGCTGGAGGGCAGTTACAGCGAGAAGTACCCGGACGCCTCCCGGGACGCGCAGGGCATGGAGCTGCTGATGCGGCAGTTCTCCTTCCCCGGCGGCGTGCCCAGCCACGTCGCCCCGGAGGTGCCCGGCTCGATCCACGAGGGCGGCGAACTCGGCTACTCCCTCGCCCACGCCTACGGCGCCGCCCTCGACAACCCCGGCCTGCTGGTGGCCTGCGTGATCGGCGACGGCGAGGCGGAGACCGGCCCGCTGGCCGGGTCCTGGCACGCCAACAAGTTCCTCGACCCCGTCCACGACGGTGCCGTCCTGCCGATCCTGCACCTCAACGGCTACAAGATCGCCAACCCGACCGTGCTGTCCCGCCTCCCCGAGGACGAGCTCGGCGCGCTCCTGCGCGGCTACGGCCACGAGCCGATCCACGTCGGCGGCGACGATCCGGCGACCGTGCACCGCGCCATGGCCGAGGCCATGGACACCGCGCTCGACCGCATCGCCGCCGCGCAGCGCGCCGCCCGCGAGGACGGCGCGACCGAGCGTCCGCACTGGCCGGTGATCGTGCTGCGCACCCCTAAGGGCTGGACCGGCCCGGCCGAGGTCGACGGCGAACCGGTCGAGGGCACCTGGCGCGCCCACCAGGTGCCGCTGCCCGGCGTCCGCGACAACCCCGACCACCTGCGCCAGCTGGAATCCTGGCTGCGTTCGTACCGGCCCGAGGAGCTGTTCGACGCGGGGGGCCGCCCGGTCGCGGACGTCCTCGCCTGCGTCCCCGAGGGCACCAGGAGGCTCGGCGCCACCCCGTACGCCAACGGCGGACTGCTCCTCCGCGACCTGCCCTCCCCGCCCCTGGACGACTTCGCCGTCCCCGTCGACAAACCCGGCACGACGCTGCATGAGCCGACCCGGGTGCTCGGCAACCTGCTCGCCCGGGTGATGCGCGACACCGCCGACCGCCGTGACTTCCGCCTGGTCGGCCCGGACGAGACCGCCTCCAACCGCCTCCAGGCCGTCTACGCCGCCAGCGGCAAGGCCTGGCAGGCGGGGACGCTGCCCGTGGACGAGCACCTCGACCGGCACGGCCGGGTCATGGAGATCCTCTCCGAACACCTCTGCCAGGGCTGGCTGGAGGGCTACCTCCTCACCGGGCGGCACGGACTCTTCTCCTGCTACGAGGCGTTCGTGCACATCGTCGACTCCATGGTCAACCAGCACATCAAGTGGCTGCGCACCTCCCGCGGGCTGCCCTGGCGCGCCCCCATCGCCTCGCTCAACTACCTGCTGACCTCCCATGTGTGGCGGCAGGACCACAACGGCTTCTCCCACCAGGACCCCGGCTTCGTCGACCACGTCCTCAACAAGAGCCCCGAGGTCGTCCGGGTCTACCTCCCGCCGGACGCCAACACCCTGCTGTCCGTCGCGGACCACGCCCTGCGCAGCCGCGACTACGTGAACGTGATCGTCGCCGGGAAGCAGCCCTGCTTCGACTGGCTGTCCATGGACGAGGCCCGGGTCCACTGCGCCCGCGGCGCCGGAATCTGGGACTGGGCGGGCACCGAGGACGGCACCGAGCCCGACGTCGTGCTGGCCTGCGCCGGTGACGTCCCGACCCAGGAGACCCTGGCCGCCGCGCACCTGCTCCGCCGCCATCTGCCCGAGCTGTCCGTCCGGGTCGTGAACGTCGTCGACCTCGCCCGGCTGCTGCCCCAGGGGGAGCACCCGCACGGCATGAGCGACTTCGAGTACGACGGCCTGTTCACCACGACCAAGCCGGTGATCTTCGCCTACCACGGCTACCCCTGGCTGATCCACCGTCTCGCCTACCGCCGCACCGGCCACCAGCACCTGCACGTGCGCGGCTACAAGGAGGCAGGCACCACGACCACGCCGTTCGACATGGTCGTCCGCAACGACCTCGACCGCTACCGCCTGGTCATGGACGTCATCGACCGCGTCCCCGGCCTCGCGGTCCGCGCCACGGCCGTACGCCAGCACATGGCCGACGCCCGCACCCGCCACCACTCCTGGATCCGTGAACACGGCACCGACCTGCCCGAGGTCGCCGAGTGGAGCTGGAACGCCTGAGCCGCAGGGGACGTCCTAGGAGCCGGTAGGCTTCCCGTGCACGCAGGGAAGCTCGCAGGAAGCCCAGGGAAAGGAACCGGCGTTGCACGTCCAGGAGTGGCTCGAAACCGTACCCGCGGTGGCCGTATACGCACTGGTGGGAGTGGTCATCGGCCTGGAGAGCCTGGGCATCCCGCTGCCGGGCGAGATCATCCTCGTCTCCTCCGCCCTGCTGGCGTCCCAGCACGGCGAGATCGACCCCGTCGTCCTCGGCGCCAGCGCCACGGCCGGCGCGATCATCGGCGACTCGATCGGCTACGCCATCGGCCGCAAGGGCGGACGGCCCCTGCTGGCCTGGCTGGGCAACAAGTTCCCCAAGCACTTCAGCGAGGGCCACATCGCCACCGCCGAGCGCTCCTTCGAGAAGTGGGGCATGTGGGCCGTCTTCTTCGGCCGGTTCGTCGCCCTGCTCCGGATCTTCGCGGGCCCGCTCGCCGGTGTGCTGCGCATGCCGTACTGGAAGTTCCTCATCGCCAACGTCCTCGGCGGCATCGTCTGGGCGGGCGGTACGACCGCGGTCATCTACTACGTCGGCATCGTCGCGGAGTCCTGGCTGAAGCGCTTCTCGTGGCTGGGCCTGGTCGCGGCGGTCCTGGTGGGCCTCACATCCATGCTGGTGATCAAGCGCAAGGCGAAGAAGGCGCAAGAGACCCAGCAGGCCCAGCCCGTGGCCGCCGCGGAGTAGGGCGTCCTCCCGCTACGCGTGCACCTCCCGATGCGCCTTGGCCAACTCGGCGTACATCGTGCCGTTGAGGGTGACCCCCTGCCGCTCCTCCTCCGTCAGCTCCCGCCGCACCTTCGCGGGAACCCCGGCCACCAGTGACCCGGGCGGCACGACCATGCCCTGCGGGACCAGCGCCTGCGCGGCGACGAGCGAGCCCGCCCCGATCACCGCCCCGTTCAGCACGGTCGCGCCCATGCCGATCAGACAGTCGTCCTCGACCGTCGCGCCATGCACCACGGCGTTGTGCCCGATGGACACGCGCTCACCGACCGTCACGGGAAACCCGGGGTCGGCGTGGAGCGTGCAGTTGTCCTGCACGTTGCTGCTCGCCCCGACGGAGATCGTCTCGACGTCGCCGCGCGCCACGGCTCCGTACCAGAGGCTCGCGCCCTCCCCGAGCGTCACGCCCCCGATCACCGACGCCGTCGGCGCCACGAACGCCGTCGCGTCGATCTCCGGCTCTCTGCCGCCGATTCCCGTGATCATCGCGCGCTGCGCCATGTCCGCCTCCTGAAACGTCGTAGACAACGCGCACACCGTACGTCACCCGGTGGGGTGAAGATCACAGGCCGCCGACGCCGCGGGCGGAGCTACCGCTGAGTACCGTGAGCTCGTGCCGAAGCGCAAGAACACGTTCTCATCCTGGCGGCGGAGCCTCACGCAGCGCGCCGTCCACGCGGGCTGGGCCTGGTTGCAGCGGACGGCCTCCGTCACCGCCGAGCACCCCGGCCGGTACCGCTTCGGCGCGATGGGAACAGGTACCAGACTCGCCTTCCCGCTCGGCACGGTCTTCGGTGAGCCGTGGATCCATCTCGGCTCCCACTGCATCATCGGTGAGCAGGTCACCCTCACCGCGGGCCTGATGCCCGACCTCGACCTCGGCCCGGACCCGATCCTGCGCCTCGGCGACGGCGTCGTCCTGGGCCGCGGCAGCCACGTCATCGCCGACACGACGGTCACGATCGGCAGCGACTGCTACTTCGGTCCGTATGTCTACGTCACGTCCACGAACCACTCCTACGACGATCCGCACGAGCCGATCGGCAAGCAGTGGCCGCGGATGGAGCCCGTGGAGATCGGGCCCGGCTGCTGGATCGGCACGGGCGCGGTGATCCTGCCCGGGGCCCGGATCGGGCGGAACGTGGTGGTGGCCGCGGGCGCGGTCGTACGGGGCACGGTGCCCGACCACGCCGTGGTGGCGGGCGCGCCCGCGCGCGTCGTACGGCGCTGGACCGCCGCCGACGGCTGGCAACCGCCGCTGCGCACCCCGGCACCGGTACCGATAGCGGAGGGCGTCACCCCCGAGCAGCTCCGTGCCCTGTCGGGCCTGGACGAGGAGACGGCGGCCCGGCTGGCGGAGCTGGACGAGGAGGCGGCGGGACTCGCGGAGCTGGAACCGGGGGCCTGACACGCCGGCTTCGGCGCAGGGCCACGAGACGTCGGAGTCAGGACGGATCGGCTCGGCGTCAGGGGCCCCGGAGCCGGCACCAAGTCGGCTCTGGCCGGGAGTTTCGAAGCCGCGGCGGGGTCCTGCCCGGCGCCACGACGCGTCGGCCACGGGCCCGTGCACGAGAGCCCGGGCCCGGGCCAGTTGCCAAGACCCCGGAGCCCGGGGCGTCGGGTGACAGCCCAGAGTCTGAGTCGTCGGGCGGGGCCCGGTGTCCGGGCCGGTTGGTGAGATCCGGAGTCTGGGCCGTAGGGCGCTGCCTGGGTGTCCGGGTCGTCGGCGGGACCCCGGAGTCCGGATCGTCGGGCGGGACCCCCGAAGTCCGGGCCGGTTGGTGGGGCCTGGTGTCTGGGGCGCCGGGCGAGTCCCCGGAGGGGAGTGCTGGCCACCGGGCGGAATCCCGGTGGCCGGGCCGGTTGGCGATACCTCCGTGTTCGGGGCATCGGGCGAGACCCTGGCGTTCGGGGCAGTCGGGCGTGACCTCGGGCTCGTGGGGGGTTCAGCCCGATGCCAGCAGGACCGTTCCCGCCAGGGCCAGGCCCGCGCCCGCGGCCTGGATCGCGCGCAGCCGTTCGCGCAGAATGCCCCGCGCCGCAGCGGCCGTCACCACCGGGTACAGGGAGGCCAGGACGGCCGCGACCGTCACCGGGCCGTGCTGTGCGGCGATCGAGTACGTGCCGTTGGCGGCGACGTCCGCGAGGCCGACGAAGGCGAGGGCGGGCAGCGTGCGCCAGGGGAAGCCGTCCGCCGGGAGGGCGGGCGTCCCGCGCCGCACTGACACGAACAGCGCCAGCCCACCCGCGGCGACATTCGTCACCCGCTGCACGAACAGCGCGAGGAACAGGCCGGTCAGCGTCGTGGAGGCCTCGGCGATCAGGGCCATCACCGCGCCGAAGCCGAACGCCGCGAGCAGCGTCAGGGCGATGGCCTGCCGCTGGACGGGAGCACCGCGGAATTGGGGACCGCCCGCGAGGCACACCCCCGCGACGGCCACCAGAATGCCGGTGAACTGCAACAGCCCGGGACGCTCGCCCAGCATCAGGCCCACCCCGACCGGCACCGCCACACCGATCGACCCCAGCGGCGAGACCACGCCCATCGGGCCCAGGGCGAGCGCCTTGTAGAAGGCGAGCATCGCCACCGGACCGACAAGACCGGCCGCGACGGCGAACCACAGTTGCGGCCCCGCCTCGCTCCAGCCGCCGGTCGCCACCACGACCGCGCCCAGCACCGCGACCGCGATCGACTGCGAGACGACCACCACCGTGAGCGCGGGCGTGCGCCGGGTCAGCAGACCGCCGCCGAAGTCGGCCAGTCCCCACAACAGGCTGGTGGCCAGGGCGAAGAGCGCTGTCATGGGACGGATACCTCGCAGTACAGTGCAATGAACGATCAGGTGAACCACACCGTAGTGCAGCGAATTGCACTGTGTCATACAGAATATTGGACGGAATGTGTCGGACCTCGACCTGCTGACCCAGTCCCTGGCGCGGAGCGTCAAGCACTGGCGCGCGGTACGCGGCTTCACCCTGGACGTGCTCGCCGCCCGGGCGGGCGTCAGCCGGGGCATGCTCATCCAGATCGAGCAGGCCCGCACCAACCCCAGCCTCGGCACCGTCGTCAAGATCGGCGACGCGCTCGGCGTCAGCATCACCACCCTGCTCGACTACGAGCAGGGCCCCAACGTGCGCGTCATCCCGGCCGACCAGGCCGTCCGGCTCTGGCACACCGACGCCGGCAGCTACAACCGGCTCCTCGCCGGCACCGAGGCGCCCGGCCCGCTGGAGATGTGGGACTGGCGGCTCATGCCCGGCGAGTCCAGCCCGTCGGACCCGCACCCCGCCGGCACGACCGAGCTGCTCCACGTCACGGCGGGCGAACTGACCCTCACCGTCGACGGAGTCGAGCACCGTGTGCCCGCGGGCGCCAGCGTCCACTTCGAGGCCAACGTCCCGCACACCTACGGCAACACCGGCGACGCGCCCATGGAGATGGTCATGGCCGTATCCGTGCCGCCCGTGACCTGAGACGCCGGGCCGCCACCGGGCCGCTGTTGCTAGCGTGCGGCCATGCGCGCACCCATCGGACACTTCGACGACGCCCGCCCGGCCCCCGCCTGCCTCGACGAACTCACCGGCCCGGTCGCCGACGCCGTACGCCACTGGCGGGGCAGTGTCCCCGCCGAGCAGATCGTCTACGTCGACACCGAGCCGGAGTGGGCCGACACCGCCACTTTCGTGGAGCACTACGGGCGGGACCTGCTGGAGCGGTCGGCGAACTGCGTGGTGGTCTCGGGCAAGCGGGGCGGCGAGTCCACGCTGGCGGCTTGCGTGGTGCTGTCCACCACCCGGGTCGACGTGAACGGGGCCGTGCGCCGCCGGCTCGGTGCCCGCAAGGCCTCCTTCGCCTCGATGGACACGGCGACCGGCGAGACCGGCATGGAGTACGGCGGCATCACCCCGCTCGGGCTGCCGGACGGCTGGCCCCTCCTGGTGGACGCGGCCGTCGTCGACCTGCCTTATGTGCTGGTCGGCAGCGGGCGGCGGCGCGGCAAGCTGCTGATCCCGGGCAAGGCCTTCGCCGAACTGCCGCACGCCGAGGTGCTGGAGGGGCTCGGGGTCTCCTGACCCGACGCCGCGCCGAGCCGCCCCGCGAGGGCTCCGGCGTCGGCCGGCCTACGCCGCGACGTGGTGGGCCAGTGGCAGATGGGGGTCGCTCTCGCCCGGTGCCGGCTCCGGATCGGCGTGCACCAGGGCCGCGGTCAGCCGCGGTACCGCGTGCAGCAGCGCGTGCTCGGCGTCCACGGCGATGCGATGGGCCTCCCGTACCGTCACGTCGCCGTCCACCACGACCGCCACCTCGGCGCGCAGCCGGTGCCCGATCCAGCGCAGCCGCAGCTCACCCACCCCGCGCACCCCGGGCACCTCGGTCAGGGCCCGCTCGGCACGGTCCACCAGGGCCGGGTCGACGGCGTCCAGCACCCGGCGGAACACCTCCCGGGCCGCGTCCCGCAGCACCAGCGCGATCGCCGCGGTGATCACCAGCCCGACGACGGGGTCGGCCAGGTGCCAGCCCAGGGCCGAGCCCCCGGCGCCCAGCAGCACGGCCAGCGAGGTGAAGCCGTCGGTGCGGGCGTGCAGCCCGTCGGCGACCAGCGCGGCCGAGCCGATCGAACGGCCGACGCGGATGCGGTAGCGCGCCACCCACTCGTTGCCGGCGAAGCCGACGAGGGCGGCCACGGCGACCGCCGGGACATGATGGACCGGTCGCGGATCCAGCAGCCGGTCCACGGCCGACCAGCCCGCGAAGGCCGCGGACGCGGCGATCGTCAGCACGATCACGAGACCGGCCAGGTCCTCGGCCCGCCCGTAGCCGTAGGTGAAGCGGCGGGTGGCCGCGCGCCGGCCCAGCACGAAGGCGATCCCGAGCGGGACGGCGGTCAGCGCGTCCGCGGTGTTGTGCACCGTGTCGCCGAGCAGCGCCACCGAACCGGAGAGCACCACCACGACTGCCTGGGCCAGCGCCGTCACGCCGAGGACGACGAGCGAGACCCACAGGGCCCACATCCCGCGGGCGGAGGACTCCAGGGCCGAGTCGACCTTGTCGGCCGAGTCGTGGGAGTGCGGGGTGAGCAGGTGGGCCATCCGATGCCGCAGGCCCCACCGCCGGCCGTGGCCAGGCGGGTTCCCGTGCCCGTGCTGCCCGTGCCCGTGCTCCTGGTCCCGTGCATGTCCGTGGTCGGGGCCGTGATCGTGCCCGCGGGTGGGCCCGGGGGTGTGCTCATGAGGGTGGGAGTGCTCGTGCCGGTCGCTCACGTGGATCCCCTTCCGGTGCGCACGAGAGTGGACGTACCCGTGTCGTGGCGCCATTATGTGCGTATGAGCGCACGCATGCACCTGTCATCTGCGCATGATGCGCATCCGCGCAGTCCCGGCGAGGAGCAGTTCGCGCTCGCCGCCGAACTGCTGTCCCTGCTCGGGGACCGGACCCGGCTCGCCCTGCTGCACGCGCTGGCCGGGGGAGAGGCCGACGTCACGACGCTCACCGAGGCGTGCGGGGCGGCCCGGCCTGCCGTCAGCCAGCACCTGGCGCGACTGCGCCTCGCGGGTCTGGTGGACACACGCAAGGAGGGCCGACGGGTGATCTACTCACTGCGCGACGGTCATCTGCGCAGACTCGTCGACGAGGCGCTGAACGTGGCCGACCACCGGCTCAGCGACCGGCCCCCGCACGACTGAGCACGGCTCGGGTCAGTAGCGCGCCGCCGTCCCGAGGTACTGCTCGGCGAAGGCGGCGGCCGCGACGGGCGAGGTGAACAGCCGGCGCAGCCGGGCGAGCGCGGTGCCCGCGCGGAACGGGTCGCCCGCCGCCGTGCCGTGGTACACCTCGGACAGCCACTGCGAGAACTCCTGGTAGTCCCACACCCGCCGCAGGCACGCCCGCGCGTAGCCGTCGAGGCCGCTGTCGTCACCGGCCGTGAACCGCGCGACCAGGGCGTCGCCGAGCAGAAACGCGTCGTGCAGGGCGAGGTTCATGCCCTTGGCGGCGATCGGGGCCACCAGATGGGCCGCGTCCCCGGCGAGGAAGAGCCGGCCGTGCGCCATCGGCTCGACCACGTAGTCGTGCATGTCCAGCACCCGCTTCTCGATCAGCGGGCCCTCGGTCAGCGGCGGCCCACCGGCCGCCCCCAGCCGTTCGCGCAGCTCCGACCAGACGCGCTCGTGCGGCCAGTTGTCCACGTCGTCGCCCGCCGGGCACTGGAGGTAGTAGCGGGTCACCTCCGGGCTGCGGGGCATCTGGCCCGCGAAGCCGCGCTCGTGGCAGCCGAACAGCACGCAGTCGGTGGACGGCGGCGCCTCGGCGAGCAGGGCCAGCCAGCCGATGCCGTAGTCGTGCCGCGCGATCCGGACCCGCCCGGACGGGAGCGCGGCCCGGCTCACCCCGCGCGCCCCGTCACAGCCCGCGACGAAGTCGCAGTGCACGACCTGCCGTTCGCCGGACTCGGGGCAGGTGTACGACACCGACGGTCGGTCGCCGTCGACGTCGTGGACGCGTACGTCCCGGACCCCGAACCGGATCGCGCCGCCCCGGACATCGGCGTACTCCCGGACCAGGTCCGTGACCAGCAACGGCTGTGGGTAGACGAAGTGATGACTGCCTGTCAGCTCACTGTAGGGGAAGCGGTACCGCTCCCCGTCGAAGCGGAACTCGCACGCGGTGTGCAGCTCCGCGCGGACCGCAGGTTGCGGGCCAGGCCCCGCTTCTCCAGGCCCCGTACGGCCCATTCCTCGATGACCCCGGCCCGGGGCCGCCGTTCGATGAACTCCCGGGTCTCGGTCTCCAGCACCAGGCAGTCCACGGACGCGGCCCGCAGGATGTTGCCGACGGTCAGCCCCGCGGGACCGGCGCCCACGACGACGACCGGAAAGCGTTGCTGGGCACCGGAGTTGGGGTGGGTCATGCGTACATTATGGAGGCCGGTCTCGGCATTGTGTCCCGGCGAACGCGTCAGGGCTTCTGTACGCCCTGATCAGGAAGCCGCGGGATCTCGATCGCCGGGCAGCGGTCCATCACCATCTCCAGGCCCGCCGCGCGGGTCCGCTCGTACGCCGCCTCGTCGATGACGTCGAGCTGGAACCAGACGCCCTTCGCGCCCTTGGCGACCGCCTCGTCCGCGACCGCTCCGGCGAGGTCGCTGTTGACGAACACGTCGACGACGTCCACGTCGAAGGGGATGTCCGCCAGACTCGCGTACCCCTTCTCCCCGTGCACCGTCTCCGCCTTCGGGTGCACCGGCACCACGCGCTTGCCGAAGCGCTGGAGCACTGCGGCGACGCCGTACGCCGCGCGCCGCTGGTTCGACGACAGGCCCACCACGGCCCAGGTGTCGCCGAGCTCGGTGAGGATCCTGCGGACCGTTGCCTCGTCGCCGTACACCGGCGGCCTCCTGTTGCGTCGTGGACGGACTGCTCCTTGGTGCAACGGCGCGGCACGCGCGGTGATTCCCCGGGCGGCCTCCGTGATAGCTTGCCGAAGCCAGTCGAACCCATGTACGTGGGTCAGGGAATCCGGTGCGAATCCGGAACTGACGCGCAGCGGTGAGGGGGACGGGCGGGGCCTCGGCCACTGGACTCCCTCAGGGACGTCCGGGAAGGCGCCCCGATCCGGACGAACCCGAGTCCGAAGACCTGCTGGCGGCCCCCGCGGCCGCGTGCGGCGGGGGAGCTCCGTACGACCGGGCTCCGCGCATGAGCCCTCGACGCCTGAGGACTGGTTCCCGTGCCCCTCGCCCCACCCGCCCGTGCCGCCGCCCTGCTCGCGGCCGGCTCCCTGCTCCTGACCGGCTGCGGCGGCACCGCGGCCGGCGGCGCCGAGGCCGCCGTCACCCTCACCAACTGCGGGCGCGAGGTCCGCGTCCCCGACCCACCCCGGCAGGCGGTCTCCCTCAACCAGGGCACCACCGAGATCCTGCTCTCCCTGGGCCTCGCCGACCGCCTCGCGGGCACCGCCACCTGGACCGACCCCGTGATGAAGGGGCTGGAGAAGGCCGACGCGAAGGTGCCGCGCCTCGCCGACAACAACCCGTCCTTCGAACGCGTCCTGGACACCGAGCCCGACTTCGTCGCCGCGTCCTTCGTCTCCACCCTCGGCAAGGGCGGCGTCGCCACCCGCGAGCAGTTCGAGAAGCTCGGCGTCCCCACCTACGTCTCCCCCTCCGACTGCGCCGGCAAGGACAACGCGGGCGGAGGCGACGGCGCCCGCGCCAAGGCCCTGGACATCGACACGGTCTACGGCGAAGTCCGGGACCTCGCGACCGTGTTCGGGGTGAAGAAGCGCGGCGACGCCCTCGTGGGCTCACTCCAGCAGCGCATGAAGAAGGCCACGGCCGGGATCGACGCCTCCGACGTCACCCTCCTGTACTGGTTCGCGAACTCCGAGTCGCCCTATCTGGCGGGCTGTTGCGGGGCGCCCGGCATCATCACCCGGGCCCTCGGCGCCAAGAACGTCTTCGACGACACGCACGAGGAGTGGCCGCAGGTCAACTGGGAGATCGTCGCCGACCGCGACCCCGACGTCCTCGTCATCGGCGACCTGACCCGCAAGTCCCAGACCGCCGAGTCCGCCGCGAAGAAGATCGCCTTCCTGGAGTCCAACCCCGTCACCAGGAACATGGACGCCGTCCGGCACAAGCGGTACGTACTGCTCAGCGGGCAGGCCATGAACCCGACCATCCGCACCGTCGAGGGTGTGGAGCAGGTGGCCGCCGGGCTGCGCCGGTTCGGGCTGGTGAAGTGACCGCCCAGGAGTTGCCGGACGCCGTGAGCAGGCCCCGGCGGCCGGCCGGACTCGCGCTGGGCGCGGCCGGGACCGTCGCGCTCGTCGCCTCCCTCGCCGTGGCCATCACCATCGGCCCCGCCGACATCGGCGTCGGCGACGTGTGGTCCGTCGTGTCCGCCCACCTCGGCATCGGCAGCTCGGAGCTGACGCCGATCAGGGACGGGATCGTCTGGCAGCTGCGGCTGCCGCGCACCCTGCTCGCGGCCGTGTGCGGGGCCGGACTCGCCGTGTGCGGAGCGGTGATGCAGTCGCTGCTGCGCAACCCGCTGGCCGACCCCTTCGTGCTCGGGGTGTCCTCGGGCGCCTCCACCGGAGCCGTCCTCGTGGTCGTGCTCGGCGCGGGCGGCGGCGCCCTGTCGGTCTCCACGGGCGCGTTCCTCGGCGCCCTGCTGTCGTTCGCGCTGGTACTGCTGCTCAGCCACACCCTCGGCGGTACCACCGACCGGGTCGTCCTCGCGGGCGTCGCCGCCATGCAGTTCTTCTCCGCCCTCACCTCCTTCGTCGTGATGACCTCCGCCGACGCCGAGACCACCCGGGGCGTGCTGTTCTGGCTCCTCGGCTCGCTCGGCGGCGCCGGCTGGGCGGACGTATGGCTGTGCCTGGCCGTGCTGGCCGTGGCCCTGGTGGTCTGCCTGTCCTACGCCCGTACCCTCGACGCCTTCGCCTTCGGGCAGGACGCCGCGGCCGCGCTCGGGGTGTCCCTCGCCCGGACCCGCCTGGTGCTGCTGTGCGTGACGGCCCTGCTCACGGCCGCGCTGGTCAGCTCGGCCGGGGCGATCGGCTTCGTCGGACTGGTCCTGCCGCACGCCGCCCGGGCCCTGACCGGTCCCGGGCACACGCGGCTGCTGCCGGTCACCGCCCTGGCGGGAGCGGTGTTCCTGGTGTGGGTGGACACCCTGGCCCGGACCGTCCTCGATCCACAGGAGGTCCCGGTGGGGGTCGTGACCTCACTGATCGGGGTGCCCGCGTTCGTGGCGGTGCTGTACCGGACGAGGAGAGCGCGATGAGCGGCGCGGCGGGGGCACCGGCGGAGGCGGGCGCGGTGAACGGCACAGGAATTCCGGCATCGGCGGGGCTGCGGGCCGAGCGGGTGAGCCGCCGTGTCGACGGGCGTCTCGTCCTGGACGGCGTCGCCCTCGCGCCGGAGACCGGCTCCACGGTCGGCGTCCTCGGACCCAACGGCTCCGGCAAGTCCACACTGCTGCGGCTGCTGGCCGGGCTGCTCACACCGACCTCCGGAGTGGTCACACTCGACGGCACACCGCTGGGCGACCTGCCCCGCCGCACGGTCGCACGCCGCCTCGCCGTGGTCGAGCAACAGTCCGACACCCAGGTCGAGTTGACGGTCGAGGACGTCGTACGGCTCGGCCGAGTCCCGCACCGGCGCGCCTGGACCCCCGCCCGTCCCGACGACGAACGGGCCGTGCGCGCCGCCCTGGAGCGCACCGGCCTCGACGGCCGGGCCCGGCAGCCCTGGCACACCCTCTCCGGCGGCGAACGCCAGCGGGTGCAGATCGCCCGCGCGCTCGCCCAGGAACCCCGCGAACTCCTCCTCGACGAGCCCACCAACCACCTCGACATCCACCACCAGCTCGACCTCCTCACCCTGGTGACGGGCCTGCCCGTCACCACCGTCGTCGCCCTGCACGACCTCAACCTCGCGGCGATGTACTGCGACCGGGTCGTCGTGCTGTCCGCCGGGCGGCTCGTGGCCGCGGGCACGCCCGGCGACGTCCTCACGGAGCGGCTCATCGCCGACGTGTACGGGGTGCGGGCCGCCGTCAGCCGTGAAGGGCCCGAGGGACGGCCCCATGTGCGGTTCCTGGGCACACTGACCTGAGCGGGAGGACCAGGCGGGGCGTTTCGCGCCACGGCGGTCGCGAAACGCCGAACCTGCCCGCGAGCGGCCGCCCACCCGCCTACGCTCGCCTCGTGCTGCGCATCATCGACGCCCGAACCCGTGAGCCGGTCGACGCCGCCCCGGCCCGCCGGGGCCTGACCCGTGTCGAGGTGCACGCACCCGGCTCCGACACGACGAACCTGCGGGTGCTGCTCGTCGGGGACCTGCTCGTGCGGACCCTGGAACTCGGCGGCACACCGGTGTGGGCGCTGCTGACCGGCGGCCACCGGCAGGCGGAACTGCGCGCGGACGCCGCGACGCTCGGCATCCGCCCCTTCGAGGACAGCCCCGGCGTCGGAGCCGGTCTCGGTGAGTCCCAGGTCGTCCACGTCACCGCCGAGGACGGGGCGGCCCCCGCAGGGGTGCGGATCGCCGTCGCCCCCGCGGAGCCGGGCCCGCCGCACCCCCGCGACCCCGCCGTCCTGCGCCTCGCCCTGATCAGCCGCCACCACGGCTCCCCCGTCCGGCTGGAAGCGGCCGGACTCGACGACGCCCACGCCACCCTCGCCCGCTGGCGCGCCGCGGTCGCCCGCTGGGCGCGCCGGCCCTCGCGGCCGGTCCCCGACGACGTGCGGGGACGGCTGCGCGACGCCTGGGACGACGACCTCGACGTGCCACGCGTCCTGGACGTCCTGCGCCAGGTCGAGACCGAGCCGGACCTGGCGGACGGCGCCCGCTTCGAGACCTACGCCTACGCCGATCGCCTGCTCGGCCTCGACCTCACCCGCGACCTGGGAACCCCGTCATGATCCAACGCTCCGGAGCGGGCCCGCTGCGCCGCTTGGTCCTGCTGCGCCACGCCAAGGCCGCCTGGCCCCTGGACGTCGCCGACCACGAACGCCCGCTCGCCCCGCGCGGCCGCCGCGACGCACCCGCGGCCGGACGGGCCCTGGCCGCCGCCGACCTCCTGCCCGACCTGGCGCTGTGCTCCACCGCCCTGCGCGCCCGCCGGACCTGGGACCTCGCCGCCGCCGAGTGGGGCACGCCGCCGCCCGTCCGGCACGACCGGCGGCTGTACGCGGCCGGGCCCTCAGGCCTGCTGGCCGTGGTGCACGAGGTGCCCGCCGAGGTGGAGACGCTGCTGCTCGTCGGGCACAACCCGGGCCTGGAGGAACTGGTCCTGGCCCTCGCGGCCGACGGCCTCGACGACACCCTGGAGCAGGTCCGCACGAAGTTCCCCACCTCGGCGATCGCCGTCCTGTCCTGGCACGGCACGGCCTGGCGGTCGCTCGCCCCCCGTACCGCGCTGCTCACCTCCGTGACCGTCCCCCGGGGCGCCAGGAAGTAGGCCCGGGTCCGCGCATAGGCTGGTCCGATGCCCGACGAATACCGCACGGTCGCCGGCGCCGGCGTGCACGAGACCGAGGTCAACCGCTCACGCTTCCTGTGCGCCCTCGCCCCCGCGGCCACCGAGCAGGAGGCCCAGGACTTCATCGCCGCGGTCCGCAAGCGGCACGCCGACGCCTCCCACAACTGCTGGGCCTACGTCATCGGCGCCGACGCCTCCGTGCAGAAGGCGAGCGACGACGGCGAACCCGGCGGCACCGCCGGAGTCCCCATGCTCCAGATGCTGCTGCGCCGCGACATGCGGTACGTCGTCGCCGTCGTCACCCGCTACTTCGGCGGGGTCAAACTCGGTGCCGGGGGACTCATCCGGGCCTACGGCGGAGCGGTGGGCGAGGCCCTGGACGCCCTCGGCACCCGTACCCGCCGCAGGTACCGGCTGGCCACGGTCACCGTCGACCACCAGCGGGCCGGCAAGCTGGAGAACGACCTGCGCACCGGCGGGCGCGACGTCCGGGACGTGCGCTACGGCGAGGCCGTCACCCTCGAGATCGCCCTCCCGGACGCCGATGTGCCCGCCTTCCGCTCCTGGCTCGCCGACGCCACCGCCGGCACGGCCGGTTTCGAGCTGGGCGGGGAGGCGTACGGGGACGCGTGACGACGGCTCTCACTGCACACGTGCGCGCGGTACACATAGGGACATGTCCGTGCAATCACCCCTGGATGTGCGTGATATGCCGGGGTTCGTGAGGGAGCGGAGGCCCGTACGCGTTAGCGTGGTGGGTGCTGACAGCGAGCCGTACCGGCTCGCGCGGGTGATGCGGAAAGCAGGGGGAGACATGCGGGTCGGAGCGGCGTCTTGAGGCTGCTGCACACCTCCGACTGGCATCTGGGCCGGGCCTTCCACCGGGTGAACATGCTCGGCGCCCAGGCCGAGTTCATCGGACACCTCGTCACCACCGTGCGCGAGCGCGCCGTGGACGCGGTGGTCGTGTCGGGAGACGTCTACGACCGTGCCGTGCCGCCGCTGGCCGCCGTCGAGCTGTTCGACGACGCCCTGCACCGCCTCGCCGACCTCGGCGTGCCGACCGTGATGATCTCCGGCAACCACGACTCGGCCCGCCGGCTCGGCGTCGGCGCCGGGCTGATCGGGCGGGCCGGGATCCACCTGCGGACCGAGCCCGCGGCGGCCGGCACCCCGGTGGTGCTGTCCGACGCCCACGGCGACATCGCCTTCTACGGGCTGCCCTATCTCGAACCGGCCCTGGTGAAGGACGAGTTCGGAGTGGAGAAGACCGGGCACGAGGCCGTGCTCGTCGCCGCCATGGACCGGGTCCGCGCCGACCTCGCCGCCCGCGCGCCCGGCACCCGCTCCGTCGTCCTCGCCCACGCCTTCGTCACCGGCGGCGAACCCAGTGACAGCGAGCGGGACATCACCGTCGGCGGCGTCGCCGCGGTGCCGGCCGGGGTGTTCGACGGCGTCGACTACGTGGCGCTCGGGCACCTGCACGGCTGCCAGACCCTCACCGACCGCGTCCGCTACTCCGGCTCCCCGCTGCCCTACTCCTTCTCCGAGGCCGCCCACCGCAAGAGCATGTGGCTGGTCGACCTCGCCGCTGACGGCTCCCTCGACGCCGAGCGCGTCGACTGCCCGGTGCCCCGCCCCCTGGCCCGGATCCGGGGCACCCTGGAGGACCTGCTCGCCGACCCGGACCTGGCACGGCACGAGGAGGCCTGGATCGAGGCGACCCTGACCGACCCCGTCCGCCCCGCCGACCCGATGGCCCGGCTCACCGCGCGCTTCCCGCACACCCTCAGCCTCGTCTTCGACCCCGACCGCGACGAGGACGAGTCCGAGGTGTCCTACGCCCGGCGCCTCGCCGGACGCAGCGACCAGCAGATCGCCGAGGACTTCGTCGCCCATGTGCGCGGCGCCGGACCCGACCCGCACGAACAGGGCGTGCTGCGGGACGCGTTCGACGCGGTCCGCGCCGACGAGACCGTACGGGAGGTGGCCCGGTGAGGCTCCACCGGCTCACCCTCACCGCCTTCGGCCCCTTCGGCGGCACCCAGACCGTCGACTTCGACGACCTGTCGGCCGCCGGGCTGTTCCTGCTGCACGGCCCCACCGGCGCCGGCAAGACCTCCGTCCTCGACGCCGTCGCCTACGCCCTCTACGGCTCGGTGCCGGGCGCCCGGCAGGGCGCCGGACAGGGCACGGCCCTGCGCAGCGACCACGCCGCACCCGCCACCCGCACGGAGGTCACGCTCGACCTCACCGTCGCCGGACGCCGCCTGGAGGTCACCCGGCAGCCGCCCTGGGAGCGCCCCAAGAAGCGCGGCACCGGCACCACCCTGGACAAGGCCCAGACCTGGCTGCGCGAGTACGACGCGACGGCCGGGACCTGGAAGGACCTCAGCCGCTCCCACCAGGAGGTCGGCGAGGAGATCACCCAGCTGCTCGGCATGAGCCGGGAGCAGTTCTGCCAGGTCGTGCTGTTGCCGCAGGGCGACTTCGCCCGGTTCCTGCGCGCCGACGCCGAGGCCCGCGGCAAACTGCTGGGCCGCCTGTTCGACACCCGCCGCTTCGCCGACGTCGAGAAGCGCCTCGCCGAGCGGCGCCGCGCCACCGAGACCCGGGTGCGCGACGGGGACGCGGAACTGCTGGCCGACGCCCACCGCATGCAGCAGGCCGCGGGCGACGCCATGGAACTGCCCGACCTCGCCCCGGGCGAACCGGGTCTCGCCGAGGCCGTACTGAGCGCCGCCGCCGTCGCCCGCAGCACCGCTCGCGAGCAGCTCACCGTCGCCGCCTGCACGCTCAGCGCCGCCGAGTCCGCGCAGGCCGCCGCCGGCCGCGCCCTGGACGACGTACGCGAACTCGCCCGGCTCCAGCAGAGGTTCGCGCAGGCACGGGAGCGGGCGGCGCGCCTGGAGCAGGGCGCCGAGGCCTACCAGGAGGCGCAGGCGCTCATGGAGCGGTCCCGCAAGGCCGAGGCGGTCACGCCCGCCCTGGACCTGCGGGAGGCCTCCGAAGCCGAGCACCGCCGGGCGGCAGCCGCCGAGGCACGCGCGCGTGCCCAGCTCCCGGAGACCTTCGCCGACGCGGGCGCGGCCGGACTGGCCGCCGCCGCCCGCCGGGCCGCCGAGGAACTGGGCGGACTCGACGCGGCCCGCCGGGCCGAGCGGCGCCTGACCGAACTCCTCGACGAGCGCGCCGGCCTGGACCGCCAGGAGCGCGCCGACGCGGATCTCCTGCACGAGGCGCAGGCCTGGCTCGACGGCTGGGAGGAGACGCACACCGCACTCCAGGCCCGGGTCGACACCGCGCAGCAGGCCGCCGCACTCGCCGAGCAGCTCGCCGAGCGGCGCGAGCCCGCACAGCAGCGGCTCAGGGCGGCCCGTCTGCGCGACCAGCTCGCCCAGGACACGGACCGGGCGGTCGAGCGGGTGCGCACCGCGCGGGACGAGGCGCTGCGGGCCAAGCAGCACTGGCTCGACCTCAAGGAGCAGCGCCTGAACGGCATCGCCGCCGAACTGGCCGAGCACCTCACCGACGGCACGCCCTGCGCCGTCTGCGGCGCCACCGAACACCCCGACCCCGCCCGCAAGGTCGCCGGGCACGTCGACCGCGCGGCGGAGGAGCGGGCCCTCGCCGCCTACCAGCGTGCCGACGAGCAGCGCGCCGAGGACGAACGGCGTCTGTCCGTCGTACGGGAGGCCCTCGCCGCGGCCGCCGCGGAGGCCGGTGACAGCTCCACCGAACAACTCGCCGGCGAGGCGGCGGAGGTGGAGGAACGGTTCGTGCAGGCCCGCAGCGCCGCCGCCGAGCTGCACACCGCGCGGGAACGGCTGCGGCAGGCGGGCCAGGAGCACGAACGGCGCCTCGCCGCCCGGCAGGAGACCGCCGTCCGGGCCGCTTCCCGGGTCGGCCACCGCGAGCGGCTGGACCGCGAACGGGCCGCGCTGGAGCAGGAGCTGGACCGGGCGCGCGGCTCCCAGGAGAGCGTCGCCGCGCGGGCCGCACAGCTGGAACGGCGCACCGCGCTGCTGACGGACGCCGCCGACACCGCCCGTGCCGCCGAGGACACCGCCCGGCGGCTCAAGGACGCCGACGCCCGGCTCGCCGACGCCGCCTTCCGCGCCGGTTTCGAAACCCCGCAGGCCGCGGCCGCCGCCCTCCTCGACCCGGCCGCCCACCGCGAGCTGCAACGCCGTCTGGACGCCTGGCAGCACGAGGACGCCGCCGTACGGGCCGTCCTCGCCGAAGCCGACACGGCCGCGGCGGCCCGCGAGCCGCAGGCCGGTCTGGAAGCGGCCCAGCGCGCCGCCGACGAGGCCGCCCGGCGGCTGCGCGAGGCCGCCTCCGCCCACGACGCCGCCGGCCGGCGCTGCGCCGAACTCGACCGGCTCTCCGCCCGGGCGACCGCCTCGGTGCGCCGACTGGCGCCGCTGCGCGAGGAGTACGACCGGGTGGCCCGGATGGCCGGCCTCGCCGCGGGCACCTCGGCCGACAACGAACGCCGTATGCGCCTGGAGTCCTACGTCCTGGCCGCCCGGCTGGAACAGGTCGCCGCCGCCGCGACCGTCCGGCTGCGCCGCATGTCCTCCGGCCGCTACACCCTCGTCCACTCCGACGACCGCACCGGGCGCGGCCGCAGCGGACTCGGACTGCATGTCGTCGACGCCTGGACCGGCCGCGAACGCGACACCGCCACCCTGTCCGGCGGCGAGACGTTCTTCGCCTCGCTGTCCCTCGCCCTCGGCCTGGCGGACGTCGTCACGGACGAGGCGGGCGGGGTCCGGCTGGACACCCTCTTCATCGACGAGGGCTTCGGCAGCCTCGACGACCAGACCCTCGACGAGGTCCTCGACGTGCTCGACTCGCTGCGCGAACGCGACCGCAGCGTCGGCATCGTCAGCCATGTCGCCGACCTGCGGCGGCGGATCCACGCCCAGCTTGAGGTCGTCAAGGGCCGGTCCGGCTCGACACTGCGCCGACGCGGCACCGGCTGACGTCAGCGCCCCAGGGGCCGCCGGGGCAGCGGCGAGGAGTACACCACGCTCGTCGTCACCGAACCCAGCGCCCCGATCCTCCCCGACACCTCCTCCAGGTGACGCATCGAGCGGGCCGTGACCTTGATGACGAAACAGTCGTCCCCCGTCACGTGGTGCGCCTCCAGGATCTCGGGCGTGACGGCGACCAGGTCGTGAAAGGGCTTGTAGTTGCCGTTCGGATACCTCAGGCGCACGAACGCCAGGATCGGCAACCCCAGCCTCCCCCGAGCTCTCGGCTACGCTCGAGCAGGGGGTACCCCCATCGGGTCCACCACCGCCGCGTAGCCCCGGATGACCCCGGCCTCCTCCATACGGCGCACCCGGTCGGTGACCGCGCTCGCGGACATGGAGACGGCACGGGCCAGCTCGGCGAAACTGGGCGTCTCCGACGTCGCCGCCGCACTCGGCGCCGGCGGCGACCCCGGCTTCGTCCTCGTCGACTCCCGCTCCACCGAGGCGTGGGACCAGGGCCGCATCCCCGGCGCGCTCCACCTGCCGACCGCGCTCGTCCCCGAGCGGGCCGGGCAGCTCCTGGACCGGTCGGTGCCCGTCGTCACGTACTGCTGGGGCCCCGGCTGCAACGGCGCGGCCCGTGCCGCCCTGGCCCTCGCCGAACTGGGCTACCAGGTCAAGGAGATGCTCGGCGGCTTCGAGTACTGGGTGCGCGAGGGGCTGGCGTTCGAGACCTGGCAGGGACGTGAGCAACGGGCCCCGGACCCCCTGACGGCGCCCGTGGACGCCGGTGCCTGCGGCTGCTGAACCCCCGATCCCCTGCCGGGAGTTGACCCTGTAGGTTCTTGCGCCATGGTGCGATACGCGGAACCGGGCGCAGTGGAGTGGGTGGAGTCGGGAGGCGGACCGCTGATAGCGGTGCCGGAGACCGTCCTGCCGTTCTGGGCGGGTGCCGACGGCGAGGAGACGGCCTCGGACTACGACCGGGCCTGCGAGGTGGACGGCCAGGTCGGCCTCCTGCCGGTCGGCGACTGCACCGCCCTGGTCCTGGGCGACGAGCCCGCCTCGACCGCCTACCTGCCCGAACGGGGCATGTTCGTCCGCTGGTGCGCCGCCGACTCCGAGCACGAACTGCTGGCGAGCGTCCCGCCCGCGGCAGCCACGGCGCAGTGGGGGCCGGAGACGACCTGGCGGGTGCCCGGGCCGGTCCGGCTCTTCGACGCGGCCTGGCCCGGGACGGGCCTCGCGGACACCGACCAGGTCCGGGTGGCCCTGGAACCGGGCCGGTACGCGGTTCGCGCGGCCCGCGTCCAGCCGGGCCCGGAGACCTGGCTGGACCTGATCGAGCTGCGCCTCCTGGCACCCCGGTAGCGGCCCCTACAGCTGGGACAGTTCGTCCACCAGGTCGTCCAGCCCGAGGGACCCCTGGGACAGTGCGGCCATGTGCCACGCCTTCGGGTCGAAGGCGTCGCCGTGACGGGCGCGGGCGTTCTCACGGCCCAGCAGCCAGGCCCGCTCGCCGAGCTTGTAGCCGATGGCCTGGCCCGGCATGGACAGGTAGCGGGTCAGCTCGCTCTCCACGAAGTCCGCCGGGCGGCTGCTGTGCGAGCCGAAGAACTCCTGCGCCAACTCCGCCGTCCAGCGCTCGCCCGGGTGGAAGGGAGAGTCGTCCGGGATCGTCAGCTCCAGGTGCATGCCGATGTCGATGATGACGCGCACCGCCCGCATCATCTGGGCGTCCAGGTAGCCGAGCCGGCGCTCCGGGTCGGTCAGGAAGCCCAGTTCGTCCATCAGCCGCTCCGCGTACAGCGCCCAGCCCTCGGCGTTGGCGCTCACCATGCCGACGCTCGCCTGGTAACGGGAGAGGTTCCGCGCCACGTGCTTCCACTGAGCCAGCTGGAGGTGGTGGCCGGGCACGCCCTCGTGGTACCAGGTCGACACCAGATCGTAGACGGGGAACCGCGTCTCGCCCATGGTGGGCAGCCAGGTGCAGCCCGGACGGGAGAAATCGTCCGACGGCGGCGTGTAGTAGGGGGCCGCGGCGCTGCCCGGAGGGGCGATCCGCGACTCCACCCGGCGCACCCGCTCGGCCAGGTCGAAGTGGGTGCCGTCGAGGGCGTCCATCGCCTCGTCCATGAGGCTCTGCAGCCAGTCGCGGACCTCGTCGACGCCCTCGATGTGCGTGCCCTGCGCGTCCAGGTGGGCCAGCGCCTCCCACGGCGTGCCGGCGCCCGGCAGGATCTTCTCGGCCTCGGTCTTCATCTCGCCGAGCAGCCGGTGGTACTCGGACCAGCCGTAGGCGTACGCCTCGTCCAGGTCGAGGTCCGTGCCGTTGAAGTAGCGCACCCAGCGGGCGTACCGCTCCCGGCCGACCACGTCCGGGGCGCCTTCGATCGTCGGCGCGTACACGTCCCGCATCCAGTCGCGCAGCCGCACGACCGCCTCGGTGGCCGAGCGGGCGGCCGTGTCCAGCTCGGAGCGCAGGGCCTCGGGGCCGGCCGCCGCGTACTGCTCGAACCAGCCGTGGCCCGCGCCGTCCGCGTCGGCCCACTCGCCGAGCTGCGTCACGAAGGTGGCGGTGGCACGGGGCCCGGCGTACAGCTTCCGCTCCAGGCCGAGCGCCAGGGACTCCCGGTAGCCCTCCAGCGCGGCCGGGACGCCCCGCAGCCGCTCGGCGATCGCCGCCCAGTCCTGCTCCGTCTGCGCGGGCGTCAAGGTGAACACCTGCCGCACGGCGTGCGCGATGGAGCTGAGATTGCTGACGGAACGCAGGCTCTCGTCGGCCTCGTGGACCGCCAGTTCGGCGCCCAGCCGCTCGCGCAGCAGTCGCGCGCACCGGCGCTCGATGTCACTGTCCGCGCCGGGCAGCCGCTCGGCCTCGTCCAGCCGGGCCAGGGTCCGCCGCGCCAGCTCCGCGAGCGCCTCCTGCCCCGCGGGCGAGGTGTCGGGCAGCCTGCTCGAACTCTCCTTGTCGCCGAGGAACGTGCCGGTGATCGGGTCGAGGGCGACGAGCTCGTCGACGTAGGCGTCGGCGACCTCTCGGGGCAGCGGGCTCTTGATCTCAGACATGCGGCCATCCTCGTACGGCGGACCGCACACGTCACGCGGATTGAGCCGAGGGCGAAGGCGGCAGCAGCGGACCGCACTCCCACTGCTGGAAGATCAGCCGGGTCTCCACCCGCGCCACCTCCCGCTGTGACGTGAACTCGTCCAGCACCAGCCGCTGGAGGTCGGCCATGTCGGCGACCGCGACATGGACCAGATAGTCGTCGGGACCGGTCAGGTGGAACACCGTCCGTGACTCCGGCAGGACCCGGATCCGCTCCACGAACGGCCCCACCAGCTCCCGCCGGTGCGGCCTGACCTGCACCGACAGCAGGGCTTCCAGTCCCCGTCCGAGCTTGGCCGGATCCAGTTCCAGCCGGTGCCCGAGGATCACGCCCGACCGGCGCAGCCGCGTGACCCGGTCCAGACACGTCGACGGCGCCACCCCGACCTGCGCGGCCAGATCCCGGTAGGTCGCCCGGGCGTCGTTCTGCAACAGCCGCAGCAGATGGAGATCCACCGGATCGAGTACGACAGATTCAGCCATGGGCCGAACGTAGCACGGGATGTGCCCCCAGAACCCCGCCCGATGTTCACCCTTGCCCACCATGGACATGGACACAACGAGCACGCGCGTCCACGACGCCGTACGCACCGCACCGCGAGCCCTCGCCACCGAGGCCGTGCACGCCGGACGGGACGACCTCGCCCGGCAGGGCCTGCACGCCCCGCCCATCGACCTGTCCACCACCTACCCGTCGTACGACAGCCGCGGCGAGGCGGCCCGGATCGACGCCTTCGCCACCACCGGCGCCGAGCCGGACGGCCCGCCCGTCTACGGGCGGCTCGGCAATCCGACCGTCGCCCGCTTCGAGACCGCCCTGGCCCGCCTGGAGGGCACGGAGGCGGCGGTGGCCTTCGCCAGCGGCATGGCCGCCCTCAGCGCCGTCCTCCTCGCCCGGGGCTCCATGGGCCTGCGGCACGTCGTCGCCGTACGCCCCCTGTACGGGTGCAGCGACCACCTGCTCACCGCCGGGCTGCTGGGCTCCGAGGTGACCTGGACCGACCCGGCCGGCGTCGCCGAGGCCCTGCGCCCGGACACCGGACTGGTCCTGGTCGAGTCCCCGGCCAACCCCACGCTCGCCGAGGTCGACCTGCGGGCCGTCGCACACGCCTGCGGCTCGGTGCCGCTGCTCGTCGACAACACCTTCGCCACGCCGGTCCTCCAGCGCCCCGCCGAGCACGGGGCCCGGCTGGTCCTGCACAGCGCCACCAAGTACCTCGGTGGGCACGGCGACGTCCTCGCGGGCGTGGTCGCCTGCGACGAGGAGTTCGCGGGCCGGCTGCGGCAGGTGCGCTTCGCCACGGGCGGTGTGCTGCACCCGCTGGCCGGCTACCTGCTGCTGCGCGGTCTGTCCACCCTCCCCGTCCGGGTCCGGGCGGCCTCCGCCACGGCGGCCGAACTCGTCCGCCGCCTCGCCGCCGACCCGCGCGTCGCCCGCGTCCACTACCCGCGCATCGGCGGCGCGATGGTCGCCTTCGAGGTGCACGGCGACCCGCACGAGGTGATCGGCGCGGTCCGCCTGATCACCCCGGCGGTGAGCCTCGGCAGCGTGGACACCCTCATCCAGCACCCGGCCTCCATCAGCCACCGCATCGTCGACGAGGACGACCGCAGGGGAGCCGGCGTGAGCGACCGGCTGCTGCGCATGTCGGTGGGCCTGGAGGACGTGGACGACCTCTGGTCGGATCTGGACGCGGCGCTGGGAGAACGCCCCGAAAGGGGCGCGGGGAACTGCGCGAACAACCACGAAGCACCCGCACTCGCCAACTGACGTACACCCCTAGGGTGCGGAGGCGCTCCCCAGCTCCTCCGCACGCGTCACGACCGCCTCACCCAGCCGCGCAGTGATGACCAGCGTGCCCTCCTCGACCTGGTAGTCGAGAGGCAGCCCCAGCCCGCGCATGGCCGCGACCATCCCCGTGTTGGACGCTTGCGTCACGGCGTACACACTCGAGCACCCGGCATCGACCGCCATCCCCACCAGCCCGCGCAGCAACTCCGATCCGACACCCCGCCGCTGCCACGTGTCCTCGACGAGCAGCGCGACCTCCGTCTCGTCGCCGTCCCACAGCAGGTGACCGAGCCCGACGACCCGCCCGGAGGCCGTCTGCACGGCGAGGGTGCGGCCGTACCGCGGACTGAGCAGGTGGTTGAGGTAGCGGTCGGCGTCCCGGACGGGCCCGTGGTAGCGCAGCCTCAGCGTGCCCGCCGAGCAACGCCCGTGCATCGCCCGGGCCGCTTCCAGGTCACGGGTGTCGGCCCGCCGCACGGTGATGTCGCTGCCCTCGGCGAGCGTGAGCACGTCCCGTCCGTGCGGCAGGCGCGGTCCGAGCCGGGCGTCGAGCTCCACCAACGCCCTGGCGCGGGCGAACTCGGTGGGCGTGAAGGGCAGATACGGCCGCTCGACGGTGATCACACCGCCTTCCGGGCCGCGCAGCCGCATCACGGTGTCGTCCAGGGCGCCCTCGACGGGAACGCCTCCCGCGCTCCGGTCACCGCCGTCGGCCGGAGCGGGACGGGACCGGATCGTGCACCGGCCGAGCAACTGGCGCAGGGCCAGTGGCAGTTCCGCGGCGTCCAGGGCGGTGCGGGCGGCGAGCCCGAGGACCCGGGTCGGCGCGTCGACCAGGTCGTGGGCGTCGGCCCGCTCGATCCAGGTGTCGGTGCCGCCGGCCGACTCGACGGCCGTGGTGACCTCGGACGCGGGCAGGTCGGCCGGGCCACGCAGCAGGAACTCGTCGACCGTGCCCGTCGCCAGCGGGTGCGTCTGCAGGCTCAGGATGTCGACACGCTGCCCGGCCAGGGCACCGCACAGCGCGGCCAGTGACCCCGGTTCGTCCTGAACCGTGGTCCGCATCCGCCACAGGGAGTGCGCCCCCGGCACCGGCCGCGGTGCCGGGGACCCGGTATCACTCGTCGGCGGTGCGTGTTCCTGGCGCCGTGTCCGCCAGGTGTGGAACGCCGCCGTGGCCCGCCGCCACGCGGTGGTGGGGCGGCAGTTGTCGTCGGGGTGCGTCACTTGAGTCGTGTCTCGCGTCATGCACCCACTGTGACGGAACGGTGTTGCGTGATCGCGAACGCTTTGTGACCGGCGGGTAAAGGAGCTGGTTTGCCCACTTTGTCAACGCTTCAAACGTTGCGCTCCGTACCTACTGCCCGACCCGGCCCGGCTGGAGGGTCCGGGTGAACAGCACGGCGCCGTCCTGCTCCCGCAGACGCACCGTCAGCTCCCCGCTGTGGCCGTCGATGTCGACCTCGCCGAAGAACTGGTAGCCGCCGGCGGGGGAGACGTTGGCGGTCGTCGGCGCCTTCACGAACACGCGGTCCGGGCCGAAGGTGCCGTCCAGCGCGGTCGCGGGGAAGGCGCCGGCATTGAGCGGGCCCGAGACGAACTCCCAGAACGGCTCGAAGTCGGTGAAGGCCGCCCTGGACGGCTGGTAGTGCTGCGCCGAGGTGTGGTGCACATCGGCGGTCAGCCACAGCGTGCCCGTGATCCGCCGGTGCTTGACGAACCGCAGCAGTTCGGCGATCTGCAGCTCGCGGCCGAGCGGCCGGCCGGGGTCGCCCTGCGCGACGGCGTCGATGTTCGCCCCGTCCGGGACGACGAGGCCGATCGGCATGTCGGCGGCGATCACCTTCCACACCGCCCGGGAGCGGGACAGCTCGCGCTTGAGCCACTCCAGCTGTTCCCGGCCGAGGATGGACTGCGGGTCGGCAGGCCGGTCGCCCGGAGAGTTGGCGTTGCGGTAGGTGCGCATGTCCAGGACGAACACGTCCAGCAACGGGCCGTGGTGCCGCACGCGGTAGACCCGGCCGTCGGGGCGGCGCAGCGTGGAGATCGGGACGTACTCGGAGAACGCCCTGCGGGCGCGGGCGGCGAGCACGTCCACGTTCTTCTCGGTGTACCGGGCATCGGTGAGGATCTCGCCCGGGTACCAGTTGTTGAGGACCTCATGGTCGTCCCACTGCACGATGGACGGCACCCGGGCGTTGAAGGCCCGCAGGTTCTCGTCCAGGAAGTTGTAGCGGAAGTTGCCGCGGAACTCCGCGAGCGTCTCGGCGACCTTCGCCTTCTCCTCGGTGGTGACGTTCCGCCAGATCCGGCCGTCGGGCAGGGCCACGGTGCCGGTGATCGGGCCGTCGGCGTAGATGCTGTCGCCGCTGCAGAGGAAGAAGTCGGGGTCGAGGGCGCCCATCGCGTCGTAGATGCGGTAGCCGCCGAACTCCGGGTTGATGCCCCAGCCCTGCCCGGCCAGGTCGCCGGACCAGACGAACCGCACGCCGTCACGGCGCTGGGCGGACGCCGTACGGAACGTGCCCGTGACCGGCTCCCCGGAGCGGCGCGGATCGTCCGGGTCGGCGAGCAGCACCCGGTAGTGGATCTGTTCGCCGGGCGGCAGGCCGTGCAGCCGGGTCGTGCCGGTGAAGTCGGTGCCGGGGCCCAGCAGCGGCCCGTGCCATCTGCCGGGGTTGCGGAACGACTCGGTCGCCGACGTCTCGACGATCATCCGGGCCGGCCGGTCGGAGCGCACCCACACCAGACCGGAGTCGCGGCTCACGTCTCCCGCCTGCACACCCCACCGCGCCGTCGGGCGCCCGGAACGGGCGAAGGCGGGCGCCGCGCCGAGCGCGGCGGGCAGGGACAGGGCCGCCGACGCGGCCAGGGAGCCACGCAGGACGCTACGGCGCCCGGGCAACGGACGGTGGGACATGGATGCGCCTCCAGGGACGGGAACCGGCCGCGTGTGCAGAGCCATCACTACTGGCACGCCGCAGCGCACACACGAACCCCAAGTGAACAACCGGCCGCGGGGTGAGGGAACGCGCGAACCGGCCGCCTCACCCGGACGCCGCGGCGGCCATCAGCCGAACGCCCTCGGCGATCCGGGCGGGCGGCACATGGGCGTAGCCCAGGACCAGCCGGACCTCCTCGCCCCGCTCGGACCCGGCCGGCGCACGGGTGTACGCCGAGAGCGGGCGCACCGCCACCCCCGCCCGCGTCACCTGCGCGAGGAACCGCTCCTCGGGCCCGTACCGCTGCGGCAGCGCGGCGATCACATGCAGGCCCGCGGCGATCCCGGACACCCGCGACCCGGGGAAGTGCGCGTCCAGGGCGGCGACCAGCGCGTCGCGCCGCTCGCGGTAGGCGCGCTGGCAGCGACGCAACTGACGGTCGTAGTCGCCGCGCTCCAGGAACCGGGCGAACAGGGCCTGGTCGAGGGTCGGGTGGCCGAGATCCATCGTGCGCTTGCGTTCGACGATCTCCTCCGTCCAGGACTCCGGCACCAGCAGCCAGCCCAGCCGCAGACCCGGCGCGAGGGACTTGCTGACCGAACCCGTGTAGGCCACATGGTCCGGGTCCAGCCCCTGGAGCGCGCCGACGGGAGCGCGGTCGTAACGGAAGTCGCCGTCGTAGTCGTCCTCCAGGACGATGCCGTCCACCGACCGGGCCCAGTCCAGCAGTTCCGCGCGCCGCCGGGCCGAGTAGGCGAGGCCGGTGGGGAACTGGTGAGCCGGAGTCGTCACCACCGCCCGCACGCCCGAGGACCGCAGCGGCTCCAGCGCGACTCCCTCGTCGTCCAGCGGCAGCGCCACGGCGGTGACACCGGCCGAGGCGTACAGCGCGTCGTGCTGCGGACTGCCCGGGTCCTCCACGCCGACTTCGCGCACCCCGCGCGCGTGCAGCGCGAAACCGAGCAGCGCCGTCGCCTGGGCCACCCCTGAGACCACCACGATCCGCTCCGGGTCGGCCACCACGCCCCGCCGCCGGGCGAGCAGTTCGGCCAGCGCGGTACGCAGCCTCGGCAGCCCGCGCGGATCGGGATATCCCAGCTCCTGGTGCGGCAGTTCCGCCAGTACGCCCCGCTGCGCGGCGGCCCATGCCGCGCGCGGGAACAGGGCAAGGTCCGGCGTCCCGGGCACGAAGTCCGCGCGGGCGCCGGGGACGCGCGGGGCCAGGTCGTGCGCCCGTGGCCGCGCGGCCCGCACGGCTTCGCCCACCCAGGTCCCGGAGCCCCGGCCGCTGCGCAGATAGCCCTCCGCCGTGAGCTGCTCGTACGCCTCCGTGACCAGCCCGCGCGAGACCCCCAGGTCCGCCGCGAGGTCCCGGCTCGACGGCAGCCGGGTACCCGGCGTGAGCCGGCCCGAGCGCACCGCCTCGCGCAGCGCCGCCTGGAGGGAACGGCCACGCGCGCGTGCCGGGGCCGAGGCGGCGGGGAGCAGCAACTCCCAGGCGGCGGACGCCGTACCGTCGCCCGGGTCCCGCCGCACTCGTCTCATGAGGGGAGACCTTAGAGGGTCCTCACCAGCGCGGGGACCTCGGGAGGTTCGCCGTCCCCGGGGTGGGTCAGCGGCTGCCGTCGAGGACCACCCTGGCCACCAGCGCCGGGTCGTCGTTCATCGGGACGTGGCCGCACCCGGGCAGCCGCACCAGCCGGGCCCGCGGGATGACGCCCTTGGCGCGCACGCCCTGGCGGGGGATGAGCAGCCGGTCCCGGCTGCCCCACGCCACCGTGACCGGTGTGCCCACGATGTCGTCGGTGAAGCGCACGGTCCGCCCGGAGTGCAGGGTCTCGTAGAAGCCCTGCGCCTTCGCCAGCGCGAGCGTCTCGGCGACCACGGCCTCGGGTGAACGGCGGCCCGGGCGGGCGTAGATGGTGCTGGTCAGCAGGGTGCGGCCGAGGGCCGGGCGGGCCAGCCGCTCGACCACCGGCGGCGGCAGGCGGCGGGCGATCCGCCGCATCGTCGACAGCACGGTGAAGGCGTAGCGGCGTTCGGCCTCGCTCCAGAACCCGGCGGGGGACAGGGCGGTGACCGAGCGGACGAGCTGCGCCCGGGCCAGGTCCAGCGCCAGCAGGCCACCCAGCGAGTTGCCCGCCACGTGCGGCCGTTCGATCTCCAGCGCCTCGAAGAGCGCCCTCAGGACCGCGCTCATCGTGGGCAGGTCGTGCGCCATGCCGTCGGGGAGCGCCGGTGAGTCGCCGCAGCCGGGCAGGTCCACGGCGATCACGTCGCGTTCGGCGGCGAGTGCGGGGATCACCGGTTCCCACGCCTGCCGGTGGTGGCCGATGCCGTGCAGCAGGAGCAGCGGTTCGCCGCTGCCCCGGCGTGTGTAGGACAGGGTCACGCTCTGCTCGCCCTGCGCGGAGGCGACTTTGAAGGAGACGGTGGCGGACATGGGGTGCTCCTCGGCTGTACTCGCTGACGGACGCTGTAGACAGCTTGTCAGCAATTGCTACCCACGGGTAGCCCCATGGGGTGCCACCTTCACGGCGCCGGACCACTCAACGGGCCCGCCGCACCTCCAGGTTGAACTCCCCGTGCCCGAACTTACGGAACAGATCGACCCACAGGGGCAGCCACATCTCCACGGCGCGGGCCGCCTCGATGCCGCCCAGGTCGAGAACACGCTCAGCGGGCCAGCCGAACTCGCCGAGCAGCGCCGTCACCTGCTCCTTGGCGCCCGGGTCGTCCCCGCAGACGAAGACGTTGTGCTCGCCCGGCACCCCGGCCGGATCCACCATCACCCGGCAGTTGACCGTGTTGAGCGACTTCACCACGCGCGCGTGCGGAAACGCCCGCTGGATCTGCTCACCCACACTGTCCGAGCCGACCGGCGACAACCGCATCTCGCCCTCCTCGAAGGCCAGCGGATTCGACACGTCCACGAGGACCTTCCCGTCCACGTTCGCCGCCCCGGCCGCCTCGAGCGCGGCGAGCGCCACCCGCCCGCCGACCGCGTTCACCACGACCTCACCGAACTCCGCCGCCTCGGCGAACGTCCCCGCACCCGCCGTCGGCCCGGCCGCGGCGGCCCACTGCACGGCGGCCGTGTTGTCCCGGGTGCGCGAGCCGAGCCGCACCTCGTGGCCCAGCTCCACCAGCCGTCCGCCGAGCGTGCGCCCGACCTGCCCCGTGCCCAGCACCGCGTACCGCATCGCCACCTCCGCAGCCGTGCCGCCGCTCACCGGCGTCCTGTCGGCCATTCTGTCCGGGAAGGGACGGTTCCGCCTGGACAGCGCACCGTCGGTGGGCTGGGATGGAGCCGTGACCACCGAGACCGCGACCGACGTCTTCGAAGCCCACCGTCCCGTTCTGCTGGGCGTCGCCTACCGCATGCTGGGCCGCGTCGCCGACGCCGAGGACGTGGTCCAGGAGGCCTGGCTGCGCTGGTCCGGCGCACCCCGCGAGGACGTGCGCGAACCGCGCGGCTACCTCGTGCGGATCACCACCCGGCTCGCCATCGACCGCCTGCGCCAGATCAAGGCACGCGGCGAGACGTACGTCGGCCCCTGGCTGCCCGAGCCGTACGTCACCGACTTCGGTGACACCGTGCCCGACACCGCCGAGCGGGCCGTGCTCGCCGACTCCGTCTCCGTCGCCGTCCTCGTCGTGCTGGAGTCGCTGTCACCACTGGAGCGGGCCGTGTTCGTGCTGCGCGAGGCCTTCGCCTTCCCCTACGCCGACATCGCCGCCATGCTCGACCGCGGCGAACCGGCGGTGCGGCAGCTGGCCGGGCGGGCCCGCAAGCACGTCGAGGAGCGGCGCCCCCGCTACGAGGTCGACCCCGCCCGGCGCCGCGATGTCACCGAGCGGTTCCTCGCCGCGGCGGCCGACGGCGACCTCGACGGCCTGATGGCGCTGCTCGCCCCGGAGGTCCGGCTCATCGGTGACAGCGGCGGCAAGTCGCGGTCGCCGCTGCGGGTCCTGCGCAGCGCCGACAAGGTGGGCCGCTTCCTCGTCGGTGCCGCGCACAAGAGCCTCCCCGGCCTGTCCATGCGGTTCCTGGAGCTCAACGGCGGCCCGGCGGTGCTGATCCTGTCCGGCGACAAGCCCGACTCCGTGCTCCAACTCGACGTGGCCGACGGCCGCGTGCAGTCGGTCTACATCGTCCGCAACCCCGACAAGCTGCGGTCGCTGGCCGCCGCCTAGACACCCCGCCGGGACGCCCGACGAACCCCTGTTTCCATCCCGTGAACGTTCCCGGCCATTGGTCTTGACCAAGGATCAGGGCCGCCCTATGGTCGCAGAGAAGTGAAACAACCTTTAATAAACAAGGGCGCTAAAACGCCGCCGACCACGGCGATTGCGGAGGACAGGGTGGGGACCACGCAGCTGGAATCGGTGCAGGAACCGAAGTACTGGCATCTCAAGACGGTGCTCAGTGCGGCGCTCGACTCGGAGTTCGCGGTGGGGGAGATCCTGCCCAACGAGCGCGACCTCGCGGCCCGCTTCGGCGTCGCCCGCGCCACGCTGCGCCAGGCACTGGAGCAGCTCGAACTCGAAGGCAGGCTCCAGCGCCGCCGCGGGGTCGGTACGACCGTCGCGCCCCCCCGCATGGGCGTCTCCCTCGGCACCGGCCCGCACACCTGGCCGGGCGGTCCCGAAGACGCCTGGCAGCCCGCCGACTGCACCACGGCCGCGCCGCCGGCCGCCGTCGCCGACGCGTTGCAGACCGGCCGCGAGGAGTCCGTGCACATCGTGCGGCGTTCCCGCGTCTCGCACGGCCGTCCGGTCGCCGCGGAACTGCTCTACATCCCGCAGCCCTCGGTGCCCGAGCTGTCCGGCATCGACGCGCCGTCCGGAGCGGCACGCGCGCGTGCCGTGCTGCGGGAGCTCCAGCGGCTGGAGCTGGAGCGGCAGGAGAACGCGGTGGAGCTCGGCTCCGCGGGGGCCGAGGAGGCGAAGGAGCTGGACCGGCTGCCGGGGGCGCCGGTCCTTGTCGTCACCACCCGGTTCATCGCACTGGGGCGTACGGCCGCGCTGTCGGTCGCGACGTATCGCGCTGACACGTGCCGGTTGACCTTCGGTGACTCGGGGGGTGTGGAGATCCACGAAGGGCTTCGGGCGTCCTGAGCCTTGCGCCGTGGGGGTGGTGTGGGAGGGGGCTGCCGGTGCGGCTGCGGCTGCGGGTGCGTTGTGGCTGGTCGCGCAGTTCCCCGCGCCCCTGGGTCTCCCGGGATCCGGTCGGCCGTGAGGGGCTGCCCGTGTGGTGTGGTCGGCCGCGCAGGCCCCCGCGCTATTGGGGCTGTGCCTCGCGCCTAGAGGGGGCGTTGGTCCACCGCGAACAGTTGGTCCTCGACGTGGTCCAGGGCCAGGCGGAGGGCGCCGGTGGCCACTGCCGCGTCTCCCAGGGCGGAGAGGGTCACCGCCGGGGGGCGCAGGCAGTAGCGGGCGAGTTCCTCGCGCAGGGGGGCCAGGACGCCGTCCAGGCCCGCGGCCCAGCCACCGACGACGACCAGCTCGGGATCCAGGGCGAGGACCAGGGCCGCCACGTCGTGGACCAGGCGCTGGATGAACCGGTCCACGGCCGCACGGGCCCGCTGGTCGCCCTCACGGGCCTGCGCGAAGACCTCGGCGACGGCCTGCTCGTCGAGAGGGTGGAGCGGTTCGTCCGTGGTGGACAGGAGCATCTCGGGCGTCACCCCCCGGCCCAGCAGATGCAGCGCGCCGATCTCGCCGGCCGCCCCGCCGAAGCCCCGGTGCAGCCGGCCCCCGATCAGCGAACCGGCCCCCGGGCTGAGCCCCGCCAGCACGAACACCACGTCGTCCGACTCGGTGGCCGCGCCCTTCCAGTGCTCGGCGACGGCCGCGGCGTTGGCGTCGTTCTCCACCAGAACCGGGCACCTGAACGACCGGCCCAGCCGCTCGCCCAGCCGCAGCCCCGTCCACCCCGGCAGCGCCGTGCCCAGCCGGACCGTGCCGTCGGCCTCCACGATCCCGGGCGTCGCCACGCCCACGGCCCGCAGTGAGCCGCGTGCGACCCCGGCCCGCCGCAGCAGCTCGGCGACGGCCCCGCGCAGCCGCTCCAGCCGCTCGTCGGCCTCCGCCGTCTCGGGCACCTCCTTGGACTGGGCGCCGATCACCCGGCCGTCCAGGTCGGACAGCAGCGCGGCCACCCGGTGCGCCCCGATCTCCAGCCCGAGCAGATGCCCGGCCTCCGCCCGGAACCGGAACCGCCGCGCCGGACGCCCCTGCCGCCGGGCAGCGCCCTCCTCGGCGGCCTTCTCGACGACCAGCCCGGCCTCGATGAGCCCTTCGACGACGCCCTCCACCGTCGGCCGGGACAGCCCCGTCACCCGGGTGATCTCGGTCAGCGTCGCGCAGTCCGTGGCGCGCAGCGCGTGCAGCACCACCGCGGAGTTGATCCTTCGCAGCAGCGAGGGATCCCCGCCGGTCAGCCGCCCCACCGTCCGTCCTCCCAGGTCGTGCGCGTGTTGGCCGGATCGTACTTCGGCAGGGCGCGCCCCGGCGAGGGGCGGGCACCCGACCTCGGTGATCAGCCCGGCGCCACGAAGCCCGACTCGTAGGCCGCGATCACCGCCTGGGTGCGGTCCCGCGCCCCCAGCTTCGCCAGCACCGAGCTGACATGCGACTTCACCGTCTCGGTCCCGACGATCAGCCCGGCGGCGATCTCCGCGTTCGACAGGCCCCGCGCCATCAGCCGCAGCACCTCGGCCTCACGCTCGGTCAGCTGGGCCCGCTCCAGCACGTCCCGCGCCGCACGGTTCCCGCCGGTGTCGCCGTACTCGGCGGCCAGCTGCCGCACCGAGGCGGGGAACAGCAGCGACTCGCCCTCCGCGATCAGCCGCACCGCGTGCACGATCTCGGCGGGCCGGGCCCGCTTCAGCAGGAACCCGTCGGCGCCCGCCCGCAACGCCTCATACACGTACTCGTCGTTCTCGAAGGTCGTCACCACCAGGATCCGCGGCGGAGCGTCGACGGTCCGCAGCAGCGCCCGGGTGGCCTCGATGCCGTCCAGCAGCGGCATCCGTACGTCCATGGCGACCACGTCCGGCCGCAGCCGCCGTACCAGCGGGATGACCGCCGCCCCGTCCGCTGCCTCCCCGACGACCTCGATGTCGGGCTGCGCCTCCAGGACGGCCCGCAGACCCGCGCGCACGAGGGGTTCGTCGTCGACGAGGAGAACGGTGACCGGCATCGGACCAGCGTAGATCAACCCAGCGGCAGCTCGACATGGACCTGCCAGTCGCCGTCGACGGGTCCGGTGCTGGCCCGGCCGCCGAGCAGCGCCGCCCGCTCCCGTATCCCGCGCAGACCGCTGCCACGCCCGCAGCCGGTGCCCCCGGCGGGCAGCGGGTTGCGCAGGGCGAGGACGAGGGTGCCGTCGGCGACCCGCACCCGGACGCGCACCGGAACCGCACCCGCGTGCCGCAGCACGTTGGTCAGCGACTCCTGGAGGATGCGGTAGCCCTCCCGGGACACCGGCCCGGGCACCGTCCCCACCGGGCCGGTCACCTCGGCGTCGACCTTCGCCCCGGAGGCCCGGGCGGAGTCCAGCAGCCGGTCGGCGTCCGCGAGGGTCGGTCTGCCGCTCACCGGCTTCGCGGACTCGCGCAGCACACCCAGCACCCGCTCCAGGTCCTCCAGCGCGGCCCGGCCGGTCTCCTCGATGGCACCCAGGGCCCGGTCGGTGAAGGCGGGGTCGCCCGCCGCCCGGGCGGCCCCCGCCTGCACGACGGCCACCGTGAGCGCGTGCCCGATGGAGTCGTGCAACTCGCGGGCGATCCGCGTGCGTTCCAGGAGCTGTTCGGTGCGCTCCTCCAGGGCGGCGAGCCGCTCGGCTGGGGACGGGCCGAGCAGGCGCAGGGCGATCGCCGTGATGAGGTGCCCCGAACCGACCACGACCGCGGCCGCCAGGGCCAGCGGAAGGGGCGCGAGCAGGGCGTGCCACCCGTGGTGGCCCGTGACGACGAGCCAGGCACCGCCGGCGCGCTCACCGCTGAGCGCCGTCGACACCAGATCCACCGTGAGCAGGAGGAGCTGGACGGCGAGATGCGACGCCAGGGCGCCGAGGACCAGCCGCGTCTGGAGCCACACCACCAGCCGCCCCCGGTCGCCCCAGGTGGCCGAGGGCGCGACGACGATCTCCGCGCCCTGGCCGCCGTCCTGATGGCCGGTCAGCAGCAGCCTGGCCTGCAACCCCTCCACGACGCGCATGGCGGGGACCAGGCCCGCGAGTGCGAGCAGCACGGTCGCCGTGCCCACGGTCCACCATGCCTCGTCGATGAAGAGCCACAGGGCGGGCCACACGATGGCCATGGAGAGATGCAGCCACCGCGTGTACGTCACCGCCCGGGTGAAGGGGCGCAGCATGCGGACCATGACCTCATCGTGGCAGGCGCCACTGACAGTGAGCCTCCCCCACACGGGGGAGAGGATCTCCACCGCCGGGGGAGGCCGGCACCCCGGGCGCGAGACCAGGCTGCTGCCATGACCAGCATCGAAGTCCAGGACCTCACCAAGGAGTACGGCGGCGCACGAGCCGTGGACGGCGTCACCTTCCGGGTGCTGCCCGGCCGCGTCACCGGCTTCCTCGGCCCGAACGGCGCCGGGAAGTCCACCACCATGCGGCTGGTGCTCGGCCTCGACCGGCCGACCGCCGGTTCCGCCACGATCGGCGGCCGGCCCTACGCGACGCTCCACGAACCCCTGCGTCACGTCGGAGCCCTGCTCGACGCGCAGGCCGCGCACGGCTCCCGCACCGCCCGTGACCACCTCCGCGTCCTGGCGGCGAGCAACCGCGTTCCGCACCGGCGGGTCGACGAAGTGCTGGAGGAGACGGGTCTGGCGTCGGTGGCCCGGCGCCGGGTGCGGACGTACTCCCTGGGCATGCGCCAGCGGCTCGGCATCGCCGCCGCCCTGCTGGGCGACCCCGAGGTGATCATGCTGGACGAGCCGTCCAACGGACTCGATCCCGAAGGCATCGTGTGGATCAGGCGGTTGCTGCGCCGCCTCGCGCGGGAGGGCCGCACGGTCCTGGTCTCCAGCCATCTGATGAACGAGACCGCGTCCTTCGCCGACCACCTCGTCGTCCTCGGCCGGGGCCGGCTCCTCGCCGACACCCCCATGCGGGACTTCATCCACGCGCGCGTGCAGCCCCGCGTGCGCGTACGCACGACCGACCCCGCGGCCCTCACGTCGGCCCTCGCCCGGCACGGCCACGAAGCTCAGGAGCACGCGGACGGGCACTGGACCGTGCGGGACGCACGCGTGGACGACATCGGCCGCATCGCCTCGGCCGCGGGTGTGCCCGTCCTGGAACTGGCCGCCGAGGAGGGCACGTTGGAGCAGGCCTACTTCGACCTCACCGGCGGCGAGACCGAGTTCACCGCACCGCACCAGGAGGCCTGACCATGGACATCACGCCCGTACTGCGCTCCGAGTGGCTGAAGATCCGCACCCTGCGCTCGCTGCCGGGGGCGCTGCTGGCGCTGTTCGCGGCGACCACGGCGTTCTCCGCGCTCGCCGGAGTCTCCGATGCCTCGGACCCCGGTTTCGATCCGCTGTTCACCTCCCTGTCCGGCGTCCTCCCGGGCCAGATCGCGGCCCTCTCGTTCGGGGCCATGGCCGTGTCGTCGGAGTTCCACCAGGGTGCGCTGCGGCTCTCGCTGGCCGCGGTGCCGCGGCGCGGCCGGTGGTTCGCGGCCAAGGCGGCCGTCATCGCCGTACCGGCGCTCCTCACGGGGCTGGTGACCGCCCTCGCCGCCCTCCTGGCGGGCCGGGCGGGGCTCGGCCCGGCGGCCGACGCGCTCAGCACCGGCGAGCAGCTGCGCGGTGTCGTGGGCTGCGGGGTGTACCTGATGCTGATGGCCCTGTTCGCCGCGGGTGTCGCGGCCCTGCTGCGCAGCGGCGTGGCCACCCTCTCCCTGCTGGTGCCGTTCATCCTCGTGGTGTCCTTCGTGATCGGCGACGCCACCGGTACCGTCGCCGACTTCCTGCCCGACAAGGCCGGGCAGCTGGTTCTGAGGCAGACGTACGACGGGACGCTCGGGCCGTGGTCGGGGCTCGCGGTGACAGCGCTGTGGACGGTCGCCGCACTGCTGGCGGGAGCCTGGAGCGTGCGCCGCAGGGACGCCTGAGGGCGAGCCGGTTGATGCCCCGCCAAGTGTCAGTGGCGGCGGGTTTACTGGAGTCATGAACATCGCACAGCACATCGCCCTCATCGACGAGCTGTGCTACCGCCCCTTTCCGGCGGAGCACGGCCCGTCGGACGTCGGCGTCTCGGGACCCGGTCACCACGTGGCGGTGTTAGCGGCGGCGCCCGACGACGACCCGGCGACCAGGGGGGTGACGATCGACCAGTTCGAGAAGGATCGCGACGCCGTCTACGAACTGCTCGCCTCCCGCTGGGGCGACACCGCTCCGTACAACCTGCGGACCGTGCTGCTGCGCACCGAGCGGGAGGAGATACCCGGGCCGTGGGCGGAGTTGAGCGCCCGGGCGGGCGTCGCCCACCTGTGGGAGGTGGAGGGCACGGGCCGCTGGGTCGCCGTGGCGGTCGCGGACCGGGACCCCTCCCGGGAGGTCCAGCTGCTGGCCCTGGTCACGGAGACGGACCCGCCGTAGCGGATCAGCCGGCGGCGGCCTCCCGCAGCCGCCCGAACTCCTCCGCCATCGTCTCGACCGTCCAGTGCGCGTTCAGCCCGCTCGGGTTGGGCAGCACCCACACGCGCGTGTCGCCGATCGTCCGCGACTGCGGCCCCACCCGCGCCTTGCGGTCGTCGAACGCGGCGCGATACGCGGTCACCCCGACCACCGCCAGCCAGCGCGGCCGCAGTTCCTCCACCTTCGCCGCGAGCAGCCGCCCGCCTTCCCGGTACTCCTCGGCGCTCAGCTCGTCGGCCCGCGCGGAGGCCCGCGCCACGACATTGGTGATGCCGAGCCCGTACGACAGCAATTCCCGCTGCTCGGACGGCTTCAGCAGCCGCGGCGTGAAACCGGACCGGTGCAGCACCGGCCAGAAGCGGTTGCCCGGGCGGGCGAAGTGATGGCCCGTCGCGGCCGTCATCAGCCCGGGGTTGATGCCGCAGAACAGGACGCGCAGCCCCTCCGCGACCACGTCGGGCACGACGCGGTCGCGGGCGGCCTGAAGCTCCTCGGGCGTGAAACGCGCCATCAGGTCAGGCGCGTCAGAGGATCGCGCCGGGCGTGTAGCCCGCGGCCTGGGGGTGCTGCTTGACGATTTCCTCGACCTGGGCGACGACGGCGGCGACCTGGTCGCCCGCGGCACCGGTGAAGGACAGCTTGTCGGACATCAGCGCGTCCAGCTGCTCCCGGTCCAGGGGGATACGCGCGTCGGCGGCCAGCTTGTCGAGCAGCTCGTTGCGCTCGGCGCCCTGCTCGCGCATGGCGAGCGCGGAGGCGACGGCGTTCTCCTTGATCGCCTCGTGCGCGAGCTCCCGGCCGACACCGGCGCGCACCGCGCCCATCAGCACCTTGGTGGTCGCGAGGAACGGCAGGTAGCGGTCCAGCTCGCGGGCGACGACCGCCGGGAACGCCCCGAACTCGTCGAGCACCGTCAGGAACGTCTCCAGCAGGCCGTCCAGCGCGAAGAACGCGTCCGGCAGCGCGACCCGGCGCACCACCGAGCAGGACACGTCGCCCTCGTTCCACTGGTCGCCGGCCAGCTCGCCGGTCATCGAGGCGTAGCCGCGCAGGATCACCATCAGGCCGTTGACACGCTCGCAGGAGCGGGTGTTCATCTTGTGCGGCATCGCCGAGGAACCGACCTGGCCGGGCTTGAAGCCCTCGGTGACCAGCTCGTGCCCGGCCATCAGCCGGATCGTCTTGGCCAGCGACGACGGAGCCGCGGCCAGCTGCACCAGCGCGGTGACGACCTCGTAGTCCAGCGAGCGCGGGTAGACCTGGCCGACCGAGGTGAACGCCTGCGAGAAGCCCAGGTGCGTGGCGATCCGCTGCTCCAGGTCCGCGAGCTTTGCGGCGTCCCCGCCGAGCAGGTCCAGCATGTCCTGCGCGGTGCCGACCGGGCCCTTGATGCCGCGCAGCGGATAGCGGCCCAGCAGCTCCTCGACCCGGCCGTACGCGACGAGCAGTTCGTCGGTGGCGGTGGCGAAGCGCTTGCCGAGGGTGGTGGCCTGGGCGGCGACGTTGTGCGAGCGGCCGGCCATGACCAGCTCGCCGTACTCGCCGGACAGCTTGCCGAGCCGGGCCAGGACGGCGACCGTGCGGTCGCGCACCAGCTCCAGGGAGAGGCGGATCTGGAGCTGCTCGACGTTCTCGGTGAGGTCGCGGGAGGTCATGCCCTTGTGCACGTGCTCGTGCCCGGCGAGGTCGTTGAACTCCTCGATCCGCGCCTTCACGTCGTGCCGGGTGACCTTCTCGCGCTCGGCGATCGAGGCCAGGTCGACGGTGTCGAGGACCCGCTCGTAGTCGGCGAGCGCCGCGTCCGGCACCTCGATCCCGAGGTCCTTCTGGGCCCGCAGCACGGCGAGCCAGAGCTGCCGCTCCAGCTTCACCTTCTGCTCGGGCGACCAGAGCGTGGCGAGCTCGGCGGAGGCGTAGCGTCCGGCGAGGACGTTGGGGATGCGGGGCTTGGCGGGAGCGGAAGTCACGTGCACGGATTCTACTGGCGATTCGTGCAGGCCAGCGCCGCGGGTGTCCTTGTCGGAACCTACAAGAGCGGCGCAACCCTCTCCACCGGGGTCACGCCGGGCCCTCGTACGGCAGCAGCTCGGGCCGCTTCGGGGGCAGTCCGTCACCTGAGGAGCGGCCCGTCAGGCGGCGGCCTATCCACGGCAGCAGGTGCTGCCGGGCGAACCGCGCGTCCGCCACGCGCCGCATGACCCAGCCGGGCGGCAGCGTCGCCGGCATCGGCGTGTGCCACTCGGCGTCCTCGGGGTCGTGGCCCAGCGTCTGCCACACGGCCTCGGCGACGCGGCGGTGGCCCTCGGCCGTCAGGTGCAGCCGGTCCACGTCCCACATCCGCGGGTCGCTCAGGGACGGCGCGCCGTACAGGTCGACGACGATCGCGCCGTGCCGGGCGGCCAGCTCGTCGACGCAGGCGAACAGCTCCTCCATGCGGGGCCGGAACCGCTCCAGGACGGGGCCCTGCCGGCCCGGGCTGCGCATCAGCACGAGCCGGCGGCAGGCGGGGGCCAGCTTCTCCACGGCCTCCTCCAGGAGTCCGCGGACCCGGCCCATGTCGCACTTGGGCCGCAGCGTGTCGTTGAGCCCGCCGACCAGGGTGATCACATCGGCGCCCATGGCCGCGGCGACGTCGACCTGCTCGTCCACGATCTGCTGGATCAGCTTGCCGCGCACGGCCAGGTTGGCGTACCGGAATCCGGGCGTCCGGGCAGCCATCCGCGCGGCGAGCAGGTCGGCCCAGCCCCGGTAGGTGCCGTCGGGCATCAGGTCCGACATGCCCTCGGTGAAGGAGTCGCCGACGGCGACCAGGCTGCTGTAGGTGGGGTTCGTCTGCATGGCGACGGAAATAGTACTCCGTGCACATACCCAGCAGTCGGTCCCCCTGCCGCCCCACACCGCCCCCCTGGCCCGCACCCTCACGCCCGCTGCCCGAACAGCTCCCTGAGCACGTCCTCCATCGTCACCAGACCGGCCAGGCGGCCGTCCGAGCCGAGGACGGCCGCCAGGTGGGTGCGGCTGCCGCGCATGGCCGTGAGGACGTCGTCCAAGGGCGTGTGCTCGCGTACGCGGGCGATGGGGCGCATGTCGCGCAGGCGGAACGGTGTGGCGCGGCCGGTGGCCTCCAGGGCGTCCTTCACATGGAGGTAGCCCACGATCCGCCGCCCCTCGTCCACCACCGGGAAACGGGAGAACCCGGACTCCGCCGACAGCCGCTCCAGCTCCTCCGGCGTGATGCCGACGCTCGCGTACACCACGTCCTCCAGCGGCATCACCACGTCCCGCACCGGACGGCGGCCCAGCTCCAGTGCGTCGCGCAGCCGCTCCTGGGCCCGGTCGTCGATCAGGCCGGCCTCGCTGGAGTCCTTCACGATCTGCGCTATCTCGGCGTCCGAGTAGGAGGCGGAGACCTCCTCCCGGGCCTCGACCCGCAACAGCCTCAGCAGGGCGTTGGCGAACGCGTTCACCGTGAAGATCACCGGCCGCAGCGCCCGGGACAGCGCCACCAGGGGCGGACCGAGCGCCAGCGCGCTGCGTACCGGCTCGGCGAGCGCGATGTTCTTCGGCACCATCTCGCCGAGCAGCATGTGCAGATAGGTCGCGGCGGACAGCGCGATCACGAAGGACACCGCGTGCCCCGCGCCCTCGGGCACGCCCACCGCGTGGAACACCGGCTCCAGCAGGTGCGCGATCGCCGGCTCGGCCACCACGCCCAGCACCAGCGTGCACAGCGTGATGCCGAGCTGCGCGGCGGCCATCAGCGCGGACACGTGCTCCAGGCCCCACAGCACACTCTTCGCACGCCGGTCGCCCTGGTCGGCGTACGGCTCGATCTGGCTTCGGCGCACCGAGATCAGCGCGAACTCGGCGCCGACGAAGAAGGCGTTGACGACCAGCGTCGCCAGTCCGATCAGCAGCTGGACGGCGGTCACAGCTCCACCCCCTTCTCGTCGAGCTCGTGGTCGTCGAGGGGGGCGCGCAGCCGGACGCGGGCGGCCCTGCGCCCCGTCGCGTCCAGGACCTCAAGGTGCCAGCCGGCGAGCTCCAGGGTGTCCCCGACCGCCGGTATCCGGCCGAGCACCGTGGCCACCAGCCCGGCGAGCGTCTCGTAGGGCCCCTCGGGGGCGCGCAGCCCGACGCGTTCCAGGTGGTCCACGCGGGCGGAGCCGTCGGCCGAGTACAGCGCGTGCCCGGACTCGTCCGTACCGGCCGGGGCCAGGTCCGGGGTCTCGTGCGGGTCGTGCTCGTCACGGACCTCGCCGACGACCTCCTCGACGATGTCCTCCAGCGTGGCCACGCCCGCCGTGCCGCCGTACTCGTCGATCACGACGGCCATCGTGCGCTTGCCGGAGAGCCGGTCCAGGAGCCGGTCCACGGTGAGCGTCTCCGGGACCAGCAGCGGCTCGCGCATCAGCTCGGAGACGTAGATCCGGGTGCGGCGCTCGGCGGGCACCGCCAGCACGTCCTTGACGTGGGCCGTGCCGACGACCGAGTCCAGGGTGCCGCGGTAGACGGGGAAGCGGGACAGGCCGGTCGCCCGGGTCACGTTCGCGACGTCCTCCAGGGTCGCCTGCACCTCCAGCGCCACGACCTGCACCCGGGGCGTCATCACGTTCTCCGCGGTCAGGTCGGCGAGGTTCAGGGTCCGCACGAACAACTCGGCGGTGTCGGCCTCCAGGACGCCCTCCTTCGCGGAGTGCCGGGCCAGGGCCGCAAGCTCCTGCGGCCCGCGCGCCGAGGCGAGCTCCTCCGCGGGCTCCACACCGATGCGTCGCACCACCCGGTTCGCCGTGTTGTTGAGGTGCGTGATGAAGGGCCGGAACGCGGCGCTGAACCAGCGCTGCGCGTTGCCCACGGTCTTGGCGACGGTCAGCGGCGAGGAGATCGCCCAGTTCTTCGGCACCAGCTCGCCGACGACCATCAGGAACACCGTCGAGGCGGCCGTCCCGAGCACCAGGGCGACGCTGTGCGACGCCGCGGCCGACACGCCGAGGTCCTCCAGCGGCCCGGCGATCATCGCGGCGATCGACGGCTCGGCGAGCATGCCGACCACCAGGTTCGTGACGGTGATGCCGAGCTGCGCGCCGGAGAGCTGGAACGTCAGATTCCGTACGGCCTTCAGTGCGCCCTGCGCACCCCGCTCGCCGCGCTCCGCGGCCTGCTCCAGCTCGGCGCGCTCGACCGTGGTGAGGGAGAACTCGGCGGCCACGAAGGCACCGCAGGCGAGCGAGAGCAGGATCGCCGCCAGCAGCAGGAGCACTTCGGTCATCGGGTCACCCCCGTTCCATGGTTCTCCAGGACGGGGTGGAACGCGCGGTGTCGCGCGCGGGGAGGCTCGCCCATGGGCGGACGCTCACAACCTTTCATGCAGGACCGAGTGGCCATTCAAGAGTAAAGGATGGGCAAAGTCCGCTCCCCGGGCGCGCACACCTCCGTGCCCGCGCCTACTCGGTGAGGGGCTTCACCCACCGTCGCCACTGATCCTCTGCCCCGTAACCGGCCGCACCCCACGCCCGGTGCGCGATCTCGTTGCGGGTGAGCACCATCGCGTCCGCGCGGCGCCCGCCGAGCCGTACGAAGCGCTCCTCCGCGGCGGCGAGCAGCGCGGACGCGATGCCCTGGCGGCGGTGGTCCGGGTGCACGGCGAGCCGGTACAGATGGCAACGCCAGCCGTCGAACCCGGCGATCACCGTGCCCACCAGCTCCCCGCCGCGTTCCACGAGGATCAGCGCCTCGGGGTCCCGCGCGACCAGCCGCTCCACGCCCCCGCGGTCGTCGCTGATGCTCGTGCCCTCGGCGGCCACCTTCCAGAAGGCCAGCACGCTGTCGAGGTCCTCGGGCGTCGCGGCCCGGATCTGCAAGTCGGTCATCCCAAGATCACATCACCCGCACCGGCCCGCGTCAGTGTGTTTCACCATGCGGACGTCACTCGTGCGCGATGGCCGCCAGGACGTTCATCCGGGAGGCGCGCAACGCCGGCAGCAGCGCCGCCACCACCCCGACGACCGCCGAGCCGGCCACGACCAGCACGATGGTGACCCAAGGGATCGCCAGCGCCGTCATGCCCTGGAGAGCCAGCACCCGCTGCATACACACCCCCCACACCAGCCCCAGCACCAGACCCAGGACCGCGCCGAACACCGCGATCACCACCGACTCCAGCCGGATCATCCGCCGCAGCTGCCGCCGGGCCAGCCCGATCGCCCGCAACAGCCCGATCTCCCGGGTGCGTTCGATCACCGACAGCGCCAGGGTGTTGACCACGCCCAGCACCGCGATGATGATCGCCAGCCCGAGCAGCGCGTACACGAGGTACAGCAGGACGGCGATCTGGTCGTGGACCAGCCGCTTGTAGTCGGCCAGGTCCCGCACCTGCACCTGCGGGTACGGCTCCAGCGTCTCCTCCAGGTTCGCGCGCAGCTCGTCGTCGCCCGTGCCGGTGGCGGCGTTGACGTACAGCGCGGAGTCCCGTCCGCCCGGCGCGTACCGCTCCAGGGTGCCCAGCCCGAAGAACAGCCCGCCCTGGGTGCCGAATCCCTCCGCGGCGTCCTGGTCGGTGAGCGCGCCGACCGTCAGCTCGGCCGAGCGCCCGCCCGGGAACTCCACCGGCAGGGTGCTGCCCACCCGTACGCCGTGGTCGCGGGCGAAGTCCCGGTCCATGGCGAGCCGCCCGGGCCCGAGCGCGGACGCGGAGTCCCCTTGCGCGTAGGTGATGTTGGCGACCTCGTCGAGCCGCGGATCGTAGCCCGCGGCGGTGGTCTCCACACGGTCGCCGTCCGGGAGCCGTACCGCGACCGGGGTGAACCGCCCCCGCACGACCAGCCCCACCCCGTCGGTGTCGCGCACCTTGGCGGTGACCTCCTGCGGGAACGGCTGGAAGTTGCCGTCCTGGATCACGAAGTCGGCGCCGAGGGTCTTGTCGATCTGCCGGTCGAACGACGCGGTCATCGACTCGCTCGCCACCGACATCCCGCCCACCAGGGCGATCCCCACCATCAGGGCCGCCGCCGTAGCCCCGGTACGCCGGGGATTGCGCAGGGCGTTGCGCCGGCTCATCAGCCCGATCGTCCCGAACAGCGCGGGGAAGGCCGCGCCCAGCACCCGGATCACCGGACGCACCAGCAGGGGCCCGGCGATCACGGTCGCGATCAGGGTGAGCACCACGCCGAGGCCCAGCAGGGACGCCGCCGACGAGGTCTGCCGCGACACCGCGCAGCCCGCGAGCGCCGCCGCCCCGGCCGCTCCGACGATCCCGCCCGCCACCGCGCGCACCCGCAGCGGCCGCCCCACCCCGGCGACCTCGGCGTCCGAGAGCGCGGCCATCGGCGAGACGCCCGCGGCCCGCCGCGCCGGGAGGAACGCGGCGACGAAGGTGACGCCGAGCCCGACGACGTACGCCGCCACCGGGGTCACCCAGCCGATCTCCATCTCGCCGGCGTCGATGTTCATGCCGAGCAGGCCCATCAGCCCGATCAGCCCGGCCGCGAGTCCGATGCCCGCGGCCAGTCCCAGTGTGGAGCCGACCAGGCCGAGCAGCAGGGCCTCGGTGAGCACCGAGCCGCGGACCTGGCGCCGGTCGGCGCCGAGCGCGCGCAGCAGCCCCAGTTCGCGGGTGCGCTGGGCGATGAGCATGGAGAAGGTGTTGACGATCAGGAACACGCCGACCAGCACCGCCACACCCGCGAAGCCGAGCATCACGTACTTGATGACGTCGAGGAACCCGCCCAGTTGCTGGACGTCGGACTCGGCCTGTTCACCGGCCGTTCTGACGTCGTAGGTGTGCGGGCCGAGTGCGGCGGCCACGCGCCGCTTGAGCTGCTCGTCAGCGACGCCCGGAGCCGCGTCGACCGAGATGGCGGTCGCCGCCCCCGGTTGGCCCAGCAGCTTCGTCTGCGCCGTGGGCGGGTCGAAGTAGAGCAGCGCGGAACCCGGGTTGGTGGTCGTGAAGGTGACGATGCCGACGACCCGCACCGGGAACGACCCGGGGGGCGCGATGACGGTGAGGGGGTCGCCGATGCGCACGTTCTTGCGGTCGGCGGTCTCGGAGTCGAGCAGGACCTGGGCGGGACCGCGCGGGGCGTGACCCGAGGTCAGCTCGACCGGGCTGCGCTCGTCGGGGTTCCAGGCGTAGCCGAGCGTGGGTGCCCCGGTGGTCGGGCCCACCGGCCGGTTCTCCTCGTCGACGACCGTGAGTCCGTTCACCTTGACGTCGGCGCGGGCCGCCGCGACCCCGTCGACCCGCCGGATCCGCTCGGCGAGCGCGGCCGGCAGGGTCTCCGTCCGGCCGGACGGCACCGCCTCGTCGAGATCCTCCTTCGGGCTGACCGTGACATCGGCCGCGGTGGAGGCGAACAGCCGGTCGAAGGTGTGGCTGACGGTGTCCGAGAAGATCAGACTTCCCGTGACGAACGCGACGGACAGCAGGACGGCGAGCGCGGAGAGCAGCAGCCGGCCCTTGTGCGCCAGGAAGCTCCGCAGGGTCGCCTTGAGCACGGGCTCAGTTCTCCTCGGACGACGCGGGGGCGTCCTCGAACCGGGTGCGGATCACGTCGAACCGCTTCATCCGCTCCAGCACCGCCTCCGCCGTGGGGCGCCGCATCTCGTCGACGATCCGGCCGTCCCCCAGGAAGAGCACCAGGTCCGAGTGGGCGGCGGCCCCCGGGTCGTGGGTGACCATGACGACGGTCTGCCCCAGCTGGTCGACCGCCTCGCGCAGGAAGCCGAGCACCTCCAGGCCGGCCCGCGAGTCGAGGTTGCCGGTCGGCTCGTCCGCGAAGATCAGCTCCGGCCGGGAGGCCAGCGCCCGCGCGCAGGCCACGCGCTGCTGCTGCCCGCCGGACAGCTGCGAGGGCCGGTGCCGGAGCCGGTCTCGCAGGCCCAGGGTGTCGATCACCCGGTCCAGCCACTCCCCGTCCGGTTTCCGGCCCGCGATGTCCATCGGCAGGGTGATGTTCTCCAGCGCGTTCAGGGTCGGGATGAGGTTGAACGACTGGAACATGAACCCGACCCGGTCCCGGCGCAGCCGGGTCAGCTCGCGCTCCCGCAGCCCCGTGATCTCCGTGTCGCCGAGCCACACCTGACCGGCCGAGACGGTGTCGAGCCCCGCCAGACAGTGCATCAGGGTGGACTTCCCGGAGCCCGAGGGGCCCATCACGGCGGTGAACCGGCCCCGGACGACGTCCACGTCCACCGAGTCGAGTGCCAGCACGGCCGTCTCGCCCGAGCCGTACGCCTTGGTGAGACCGCGGGCCCGGGCCGCGATACCGTCGGCCGGCGCGAGGCCGGGAGCGTGCTCCGCAGCAGGTGTGGACAAGGCCGCCTCCTCTGGATGGACGTCAGGACCTCCTGGCCCTGCCCGAGCGTAATGTGACCCGGCCCACACTCGGTATCCTCCGCGGGTCGGACACCGCCCTTGCCGGTGCTAGCACTCGCGCGCTAGCTTCGAGGTATGGCGAAGACCCAGCTGAACGTGCGCGTCGACGAGGGCACCGCCCGCGCCGCCCGTGAACGCGCCCTGGCCCGCGGCATGAGCGTCAACCGCTACATCGAGGAACTGGTCCGGCAGGACACCGGCGAGGTCGGGCACACCTTCGTGGAGGCCGCCGCCGACTTCATGAAGCAGTACGAGTCCGTCTTCGCCGAGGAGTTCGGCGCAGACCGTGAGGGCACGCGCGAAGGTCGCCACTGAACCGTTGAACAACCTCGACATCGACCTCGCCTGGCTGCTGATGCTCGCCGAGCACCACACCCCCGGGGACCCCCAGGTCACCGACTGGGGCGCCCTAGTCGCCGCCGTCGCCCGCCACCAGGCCGCCATATTCGACGTCCCTGTCTACGACAGCCCGCACGCACGCGCCGCGGCCCTGCTCCAGCTCCTGCTCCACGTGCCCGCCCTGGAGCGCTCCAACGCCCTGTTCGCCTCCGCCGTCGCCTACGCCTACCTCGTCGCCAGCGGCGTCAAGGTCGTCACCTCGCCCGAGCAGGTCCGCGACCTCGCCCGCCTGGTCAAGACCGGCGACGCGTCCGTACGGGACATCGAGCGGGAGCTGCGCCAGTGGAGCCTGTGACCACCGGCCGGACTACCCGCTGAGCGGACGCCACGCCGTGCCCAGCACGCAGTACGAGCTGGGCAGCCGCGGCCCCTCCTCGGGCATCAGCACCTGCCGGTAGGGGCCGAGTTCGAACCCGGCGTCCCGCAGGGCCCGCACCGGCTCCCGCGCCACATGGCAGCCCCCGCTCAGCACCGGCCACACCGTCCGGTCCAGGGCGTGTTGGGTGAAGGTCATCGCACGGCCGCCGCCCCGGCCGTGCTCGAAGAACCGCACCTCGCCGCCCGGCCGCAGCACCCGCCGCAGCTCCGCGAGCGCCCGGGGCACGTCCCGCACACTGCACAGCACCAGCGACACCACGGCCGCGTCGAAGCCCTCGCTCTTGACCGGCAGCGCCTCGGCGACACCCGGCACCACGTCCACCGGCACCTCGGCGCGCAGCGCGGCCTCCACGGCCAGATGCCGCAACCGCCGCTCCGGTTCGATCGCCACGACCTCCGCGACGCTGCCCGGGTAGTGCGCGAAGTTCAGCCCGTTGCCCGCGCCGATCTCGATCACCCGCCCGGACAGCCCGTCGAGCAGTCTCCCGCGGATCCGGCCCATGCCCATCCGGGTCTCGGCCTTCACACTGATCCGGGCGTAGCAGCGGGCGAACAGCGGATGGTGCACGGCGTCCCGTGGCACCTTGCCGGAGCGGAGCGGCATGGGGACCTCCCAGACGAGGCTGGCCTTGCGCCTTAGGGCGATTGTCCCCCGGACGGGCCGGTCGCACCCCTGCCCGCGACCGAAGGAGTGCCCGGCCCCGCACCGGGTCATCAGCTCATCAGCCAGGGGTCCCACGGTGACCTGCGGTGGACGGCGGCAAGGCTAGGCGAGTTCCGCCGCCAGCAGGGCGGCAGCGGCGGCCACCAGCGGGTTGTCGGCCGGGGCGTCCTCCTCCGGCTGCGTGGTCAGCACCGACATCACGATCGGCGGACCGTCCGGCGGCCAGGTGATGCCGACATCGTTGTTGCCGCCGTAGCGTCCGCCGCCGGTCTTGTCGGCGATCAGCCAGTCGGCGGGCAGGGCCTTGCGGAACTTCTCGGTGCTGGTGGTGTTGCGCAGCAGCCAGTCCGTGAGCCGCGCCCGGTCCCGGGGCTCCAGCGCGGCGCCGAGCACGAGTCGGGCGTAGGTCCGGCCGATGGCACGCGGGGTCGTCGTGTCGGTGACACGCCACGGCTCCGCGGAGTTGAGCTCGGGCTCCCAGCGGTCCAGCCGGGTGACGCGGTCACCGGTCGAGCGGGCGAAGCGCGTGATCGCGGTCGGCCCGCCCAGCTCCCTCAGCAGCAGGTTGCCCGCGGTGTTGTCGCTGAAGCGGATGGTCGCGTCGCACAGTTCGCCGACGGTCATGCCGGTCGCGACGTGGTCCTCGGTGATGGGGGAGTAGCCCGACTCGGTGACGTACCCCTGGGTGTAGTGCACGCGCCGGGCCAGGAACTCGCCGTCGCGGTCGAGATCGCGCAGGACGGCCGCGGCGGCGAGCGTCTTGAACACCGAGGCCATCGGGAAGCGTTCGTCGGCCCGGTACGCCACCGTCCGGCCGGTGCGCAGGTTGCGGCCGTACACGCCGAGCCGGGCGGTGTGCTCCTGCTCCAGGTCCCGCAGCCGCGCGGTGATGCCGCCGGTGCCGGGTAAGGCACGGGCCGTGCCGGCGCTGCCCAGTGAGAGAGCGGCGGCCGTGCCCAGGGCGAGGGCCGTACGGCGGGACGGGCGTGATCCGTTCGAGTGCTTCGAGTACAAGGTGGTCCCTTCGGAGGTGATCACATACGTACTTCACCACGCAACCACACCCGCCCCGGTTTCACCGCGCGCCCGCCCCGCCCCTCAGAACGCCTCCGGCGCCTCCCGGATCCGGAACGCCTCCGCCTCCCACGAGCCGTCCAACCGGGGCGCCAGCCAGCTCGGCGCGGCCGCCCGGAAGGCGGTGCGGGACAGGGCGCCCGAACCGGCCGGAACCGAGCCCAGCAGGGGGGCTTCGGCCACCTCCGGCAGATCCGCGAGATTGCAGCGCGCGGCGAGGCCGGGGGCCGCGGGCCAGCTGCCGATCACGATCCCGGCCAGGTCAAGACCCCGCGCCCGCAGCTCACGGGCCGTCAGCTCCGTGGAGTTCAGGGTGCCCAGGCCCGCCGGGGTCACGACCAGCACCGGAGCCGACAGCAGCCGGGCCGCGTCCGCGAGGGTGCCGCCGTCCGCGTCGAACCGGACGAGCAGTCCACCGGCCCCCTCGACCAGCACCAGATCGTGCTCGGTGGCCAGCTTGGCGGCGGCGTCCGCGACCTCGTGCGGACGGACCGGGTCCCGTCCGGCCCGGCGCGCCGCCGTGGCCGGCGCCAACGGCTCCGGATACCGGGCGAGTTCGGCCGTGGTCACCGGACCCGCGAGCCGTGCCACCTCGGCGGCGTCCCCGGGCTCGTGCGGCCCGACGCCCGTCTGCGCGGCCTTCAGCACGGCCACGGAACGTCCGGCGGCCAGCGCCGTCGCCGCCACGGCGGCGGTCACGACCGTCTTCCCGACCTCCGTGCCCGTACCCGTGATCACCAGTACCGGCATGTCACCCCTCCCGCGCCGCCGCGCACACGGCCCGCGCGATCCGGGCCAGATCCTCCTCGCCCGTCACATACGGCGGCATGGTGTAGATCAGATCGCGGAACGGCCGCAGCCAGACGCCCTCGCGTACGGCCGCCGCCGTCGCCGTCGCCATGTCCACGGCGTGGTCCAGCTGCACCACGCCGATGGCGCCGAGCACCCGTACGTCCGTCACGCCCGGCAGGTCGAGGGCCGCCGCGAGCCCGTCCCGCAGCCCCGCCTCGATCCGCTTCACCTCGGCGAGCCAGTCCTGACCGAGCAGCAGCTCGATCGAGGCGCAGGCCACCGCCGCCGCCAGCGGATTGCCCATGAACGTCGGGCCGTGCGCGAGCACCGGAACCTCGCCCCGCGAGATGCCGTCCGCCACCCGCGCGGTGCACAGCGTCGCCGCCATCGTCATATAGCCGCCGGTCAGCGCCTTGCCCACGCACATCACGTCCGGCGTGACGGCCGCGTGCTCCGCCGCGAACATCGCACCCGTACGGCCGAACCCGGTCGCGATCTCGTCGAACACCAGCAGCACGTCGTGCGCGTCGCACGCCTCGCGCAGCACCCGCAGATACGCGGGGGAGTGGAACCGCATCCCGCCCGCGCCCTGCACCACCGGCTCGACGATGACCGCGGCCAGTTCATCGGCGTGCCGCTCGATCAGCGACCGCAGTTGCTCGGCGTACGTCTCGTCGTACTCCGCCGGGGGCGGGCCGGCGAACACCTGACGCTGCAGCACGCCGGTCCACAGGTCGTGCATCCCGCCCCGCGGGTCGCACACCGACATGGGCTGCCAGGTGTCGCCGTGGTAGCCACCGCGCCAGGTCAGCAGCCGCTGCTTGCCGGGACGGCCCAGCGAACGCCAGTACTGGAGGCACATCTTGACCGCGACCTCGACCGACACCGAACCGGAGTCGGCCAGGAAGACATGCTCCAGACCCTCGGGTGACATGTCGACAAGGAGCTTCGCCAGGCGTACCGCGGGCTCGTGCGTGAGCCCGCCGAACATCACATGGCTCATCCGCCCGAGCTGCTCGCGCGCGGCCTCGTTGAGCACCGGGTGGTTGTAGCCGTGGATCGCCGACCACCAGGACGACATCCCGTCGACCAGCTCCACCGGACCGCCCGGACCGCCGGAACCGTCCGCGGCTCCCGAGCCGCCCGGCCCGCCCGAGCCGCCCAGCACGCCCGAGCCGTCGGCGAGCCGCAGCCGCACCCCGCTCGCCGACTCCACGACGAGCGGTTCCTGCCTCCCAGGCATCGGACCGTACGGATGCCACACATGCCGCCGGTCCAGCTCCAGCAGCTCGGGCACCGACAGCTCAGGCATTGGGCGCGAGGTCCGTCCCGGCGCCCCGGCGGCGGACGGCGACCAGGTCGGTACGCGCGTCGGCGGCCGTACGGGACTCGGAGCCCTCCGGGGTGGCGTCGGAGCCACAGGCGCCGCCACCCCCCGAACCGCAGACTCCGCCACCGTCGTGGCACCCCCCGGCGGCCCGGTGCTCCGGCAGCGTCACCTGGCCGGTGCCCTCCACCTCAAAGCCCGCGTCCGCGATCATCTCCAGATCGGCCTTGCCGGCCTGGCCCTCACTGGTGAGGTAGTCGCCGAGGAAGATCGAGTTGGCCAGGTGCAGCGCGAGCGGCTGCATCGTGCGCAGATGGACCTCGCGCCCGCCCGCGATCCGCACCTCGACGTCCGGGCAGACGAACCGCGTCATCGCCAGGATCCTGAGGCACCGCTGCGGGGTGAGGTTCCACTCCTTGCCGAGCGGAGTGCCCTCGAACGGGATGAGGAAGTTGACCGGAACCGAGTCCGGGTCCAGCTCACGCAGCGAGAAGACGACGTCCACCAGGTCCTCGTCCGTCTCGCCCATGCCGGCGATCAGCCCGGAGCAGGCGGACAGACCGGCCGCGTGCGCCTTCTGCACGGTGTCGACCCGGTCCTCGTAGGTGTGCGTCGTGGTGATCTCCCCGTACGTCGCCTCGGACGTGTTGAGGTTGTGGTTGTAGGCGTCGGCGCCGGCCTCGCGCAGCCGCTCCGCCTGACCGTCGGAGAGCAGCCCCAGACAGGCGCACACCTCGACGCCCTCGTTGTTGTCCTTGATCGCCTTGATCGTCTCGGAGACCCGGTCCACGTCCCGGTCGGTCGGGCCGCGCCCGCTCGCCACCAGACACACCCGCTTGGCCCCTCCGGCCACACCGGCGGCCGCCGCGTCGGAGGCCTGATCGGGCTTGAGCCAGGTGTACTTCAGGATCCCGGCCGTCGAGCCGAGCCGCTGCGAACAGTACGAGCAGTCCTCGGGGCACAGGCCGGACTTGAGGTTGACGAGATAGTTCAGTTTCACCCGTCGGCCGAACCAGTGCCGTCGCACCTTTCCGGCCGCGGCCACCACATCGAGCAGGTCGTCGTCGGACGTCGCGAGGACGGCCAGAGCCTCGTCGCGGGTCGGCAGCTCGCGCCGAAGCCCCTTGTCCACCAGCGTGTTCAGCAGGTCCATGGAAGCCGATCCTGTCCTAAGGAGGTGCCCGGGGCAAAGGAGACTTCGTACAACAGAGTCGCTTCGAGGTGTGGGTATTGCCACACAGTGACCTGCTGGTGGTCCCGCTAGTGTCTGTGCACTGCCTACAAATTCCCCGGAGGACCACCCATGGCGTTCGGCTGGATCGACGAGCAGGCGGAGCTGCGCGCCCGCGCCGGACTCGTACGGACTCTGCGCCCCCGTCCGGCCGAATCGCCGCTGTTGGACCTGGCGAGCAACGACTACCTCGGGCTGGCCCGCCACCCCGAGGTCACCGAGGGCGCGGCCCGGGCCGCGCGGACCTGGGGCGGCGGCGCCACCGGCTCCCGGCTCGTCACCGGAACGACCGAACTGCACGGCGAACTCGAACGGGAACTGGCCGATTTCTGCGGTTTCGAGGCGGCTCTGGTCTTCTCCTCCGGCTACGCCGCCAACCTCGCGGCGGTCACCGCGCTGGCCCCGCACGGCTCCCTGATCGTCTCCGACGCGGGCAACCACGCCTCGCTCATCGACGGCTGCCGACTCGCCCGCGGTACCACCCAGGTCGTGGCGCACGCCGAGCCGGACGCCGCGCGCAAAGCGCTGGCCGGCCACGAGGGCACCGCCATCGCGGTGTCCGACACGGTCTTCTCGGTCGACGGCGACGCGGCCCCCCTCGCCGGCCTGGCCGAGGCCTGCCGGGAGCACGGCGCGGGGCTGGTCGTCGACGACGCCCACGGGCTGGGCGTGCTCGGCGACGGCGGTCGCGGCGCCCCGCAGGCGGTGGGGCTCGCGGGCGCGGACGACGTCGTCGCGACGGTCACGCTGTCCAAGTCGCTCGGCAGCCAGGGTGGAGCCGTCCTCGGCCCGGCCCGGGTGGTCGAGCACCTGGTCAACGCGGCCCGGACGTTCATCTTCGACACCGGACTTGCCCCCGCGGCGGCGGGTGCGGCCCTCGCGGCCCTGCGGTTGCTGCGCCGCGAGCCGGAGCGGGCGGCACGGGCCCGGGCGGTGGCGGGCGAACTGCACGCACGCCTGACCGCCGCGGGTCTGGAAGCGGTGCGTCCGGACGCCGCGGTGGTCTCGGTGCGGGCGCCCTCTCCCGAGGACGCCGTGCGCTGGGCGGCGCGGTGCCGCGCGGCGGGCCTGGCCGTGGGGTGCTTCCGGCCCCCTTCCGTGCCGGACGGCATCTCACGGCTCAGGCTGACCGCACGCGCGGACCTGACCGCTCAGCAGATCGAACGCGCTGTACGGCTGATCGGCGAGACGCGGCCATGAGTCGGCGTGACACGGCCGTGCGTCGCACGATGACGGACTGATCAGAAACGGTCAGATGTGGTCGACCGCGGCCATGAACCCCGCCCAGCTCTCCGGGGAGAAGAGCAGTGCGGGTCCGGCCGGGTCCTTGGAGTCGCGCACGGCGAGCAGTCCGGCCCAGGGCGGGGTATCCGGACGCGCGGTCTCGACGCAGTTGTTCGCGCCGGTGCTGTAGCTGCTGCGCAGCCACCGCACACCGTGCAGTTCGATGCTTGAGGGGACATGACGAGGCAGTGCACGCATGGTGCCTCCTTACGCGCCGGCGGCTGTCCCGGCGATGAAATCCAACGAGTCCTCGGGCGAAAGGGCGTGGATCTGAAGGGCGTTGAAGGCCTCCGTGTAGGCCTGGAGGTCTTCTTTCCGTTCGAGGTAGAGGCTACTCGTCAAGTGGTCGAGAACAACCACATCCAGATCAGAAGTGCTCGAAAATGAGAAGATTACGAAAGGGCCGGTGACACCGATGTGCGCCCCGGCGGCGAACGGCAGTACTTGCAGACGCACCTGGGGCAGCCGGGCGGCCTCGACCAGTCGTTCCAGCTGACGGGCCATGACCCCGGGTCCGCCCACCTCGCGCCGCAGCACCGCCTCGTCCAGGACGGCACTGAGCTTCAGCGGGGGATCCTCGCGCAGCACGACCTGCCTGGCCAACCGGACCTCGACCAACGTGTCTAGCCGGTCCTCCGGCAGTCCCTCCACCGCGGCCCTGGTCACCGCACGCGCGTACTCGGGTGTCTGGAGCAGGCCCGGGACGACGGTGGTCTCCAGCGTGCGCATCGCGCCGGCCTGCGACTCCAGGCTGATGAAGTCCCGGTACGTCGGCGGCAGTACGCCGCGGTAGGCGTGCCACCAGTGGTGTCGGCCGTCGCTGTCGTCGGACCCCGCCAACACCATGAGCAGTTCGCGGAGTTGGGAGTCCGTCACACCGTAGGCGTCGAGAAGTAACCGCACATCGGCCGGTTTCACCCCGCTCGTGCCCGTCTCGATCCGACTGACCTTGGACTGGTGCCAGCCCACCAGCCGGGCCGCCTCACCGCTCGTGAGCCCCGCAGAGGTGCGCAGCGCACGCAGTTCGGCGCCCAGTTTCCGGCGGCGCACCGCGGGACCGTGCTGCATGGGCTCCTCCTTACTCCTTCCGAGCCACCCAAATACGGTCTCGCGTCGCAGAGTTCACCGCTTTGAGCGACAGATATATGCATATCTTGGTGGATCGCCGTCCTTCGGGGGTGTTCTGGTGGCAGTCTGGCGACGAAGCACCAGTCCGGGACCGTACTCGAACCATCCGCTCCGTGTCGGGCTGTGGTCCCGTGGGAAAGGGACGAGGTCGCCATGGCAGACCATCTGGAAGCATCCGTCACTCTGCCGAGCGATCCAGCCTCGGTCTCCGCAGCGCGTGCCTATGTGGTGGGCACGCTGGCGGAGTGGGGCCTGGCGGCGGACACGGAGGTGTCCGACACCGTCCGGCTCATCATCTCCGAGCTCGCCACCAACGCCGTCCAGCACACCTTCGGTCAGTCGCCCACGTTCACCGTGGACATCGCACTCGACCGTGACGAGCGCCTGCGCATCGGTGTCACGGACAGTCATCCGCGCTTTCCCAGACGCCTGCCGGCCGCAGTCCAGCAGGACAACGGCCGGGGTCTGGTCATCATCCGCTGGCTGACCGCGGAATGCGGCGGCCGGCTCCGAATCCGCCCCACGCGCGAGGGCGGCAAGACCATCTCGATCGAACTCCCCTGGGCGGTCCCGGTCCAGCCGGTCACGACCGCGGTACAGCAGGAGCCCTAGTCACCACAACGGCATGTTCAGCGGGTGCCGCCCGCCCCCCGGGCCCCGCGCGACCCGCATCCGGGCCACGCCTCACGGCTCCGGGTCACCTGCCGAGGCTCCGGGTCACCCCGCCAAGGCTCCGGGTCACCCTGCCACGGTTCCCAACCACCCCTCACGGCTCTGGGCCGTCCCCGCCCGGCCATCACGCCCGCTCCGCGCCTCACGGCCCGTTGGAGCCCTCGCGGCCGTCGCAGACGCCACCTCGGCGCTCTCCTCGGTGCTTTCCGCCTCCCTGCGCAACCCCGCCCGCCGCACGAGCCGCGGGAGCAGCCCACGCCTCGGCGTGCGGCGGCGCGTCCAGGGCGCCGCCGCACGCCGGGCGGATCACTTCACGCGTCCGTACCAGACACTCTTGGTCCAGATCTTCTGCAGTCGCACCACGTCCCCGCTCTTCGGGGAGTGCCAGAGCTTGTTCTTACCCGCGTAGATACCGACGTGGTACACGTTGCTGCCCGAGTGGAAGAACACCAGGTCCCCCGCCTTGCGGCTCTTGGCGGAGATGTGGCGCGTCTTGTTGTACTGCTGGGCAGCCGTGCGAGGGAGCTTCTTGCCGGCCTTCTTGAACGAGTAGAGCGTGAGCCCGGAGCAGTCGAACCGGTGCGGACCGGTGGCCCCGTACCTGTAGGGCGAACCCTTCTTGGAGGCCGCGACCTGCAGTGCCTTGGTCGCCGGTGTGGCCGCCGCCGCCTCGGATGCGAATCCGGGCGCCACGATGGAGCCGCCCACCGCGGCGATGGTGAGCGCCGAGGCCGTGCCGGCCCGGGCCATGAGCGACGGGACACGATTGAGCGCAGTCATGCGCAACCCTTCGTCAGCCGCCTGTGAAGGATGACCTGTCGGATTCGGGCTGACAAAGTTGCCCGGCCGCTGACGCGGCTTCACCCCAAGGGCTGCTCGGGTCCGGTCATGGCGTGACCGTCCCGGCGACCCGTCGTGCTCGGGTCCTCCACTCCTGCCGATCCACTCCTGTCGACCGGTCATCCGGGCGGCGGCAGGACTCGGCGTCCGCCCGGATCGCCCCGCCACAGCGGCGGGGGCTTGTCGTCAGTCAGGGATCTTGGCTCATGCGTGTCCGGATTTCCCAACGGAACCGGGGATTTGTGTTGTTACTCACCACTCACCCGTTCGGGTGGACACGTGTGCGTTCGAGCCACGGTTCACGGGTTCGCGGAGCTCCGGACCAGGGATGGAATGCCCCATTCCGTCCTCGGGCTACGCGCGTTGCGCAACCGGAGCGGCCCTTAAATTCGTCTCCCGCCTACTCCGAACAGGGGTACGTCATTTGGTCCGTTTCAACTCAGCTCCGGACGCGTCGGCGGCGGGCGGTGCGGCGGCGCGTGCGCCGGGACCGACGGTTTCGCGTCAACTGACGGACTCCGGGGGCAGGGTGAGCCGGGCCGTGCGCCGCTCGCCGTCCAGCACTCGCAGAGCCCGACCACGGTGGCGGCGTGCAGTTCCGTCTCGCCCCGACGGTCCTGGGATCTTGTCCCGGTCGATGTCCGTGCTCACCTGCTCGCGGGTGTGGCCCGTGTGCGGCGCGAGCATCTCCTCCATCCGACTCCGGGTGAGTGGCAACTCGTAGGCGTGGATGGCCAGATCACTGGCCTGCCCCGGACCGGCTCGGTCAACGCGGGCGGGTAGGGCGTGCCGGTCAGGCCACTGACGAGAGCTCCCGCTGGTCGGTCGCGGGCGCGGTACCCGCCTTTCGGGCCCGCAGCGAGTTGCCGAGCAGGACCGCACCCAGACCCAGAGCCGCCCACCAGACCAGGGTCAGGGCGGGCCCGGTCGCCGCCGCGCCGTCGAAGTACGACACCGAGCGCAGCAGCGTCGTCCCCGCGCCCGGCGGAAGCCACTGGCCGATCGCACCGGCCGGCTCCGGCAGCATCTGCGGCGCCGAGGTCGCGCCGGAGAACGGGTTGCCGATCAGCATCACCACGGCGGCCCCGAGGCCCGTACCGGCGGGCCCGATCAGGGCGGCGAGTCCGGCGACGGCACCTGCGACGGCCAGGGTCGCCAGGCCGAGCACCGACGCCTCCGCCCACCAGTCACCGCCGAGCGCCCCGAGCCAGCTGTGCGCGATCGCGGCCGCGATCACACCCACCAGTGCGGACGCTCCGAGCAGTGCGATCACGGCCCGGGAACCGCGCAGCCCCAGCAGGGTGACCACCGCGCCCGCCGCGATACCCGCCAGGGCGAGCGGCAGGGAGGCGGCGTTCAGCACCGCGCCGCGTGGATCACTGGACGGGGTGGACACGACGTCGACCGTCTTGATCCGGGTCCCCTGGGCGTCGGCCTGCTGGGCCACGGCCTGCTGGAGCAACTGCGCGACCACCGGACTGGCGGCGGAAGCGGTGAGCAGTTCCGGCCCCTGCGGGGTGACCACGACCGCGCCGTACACGCTCCGGTCCTCGATGGCGTCCCGGGCGGCGGCCTCGTCGGCGTAGCGGTGGATCTCGAACGCGCCCTCGTGCCGCTCCAGTTGCCGCTCGACCTGGGCCACGGCGGTGGCCGGCCCGGCCACCCCCAGCGGCAGGTCGCGGGGCGCGATACGGGAGGCGGGCCACGCGAAGGCCCACAGGGCGAGGGCGGCCAGGACGGGTACGAGGACGACGACCGCGAGCACATGGCGGTTGCGGGAAGGCATGAGGGTCTCCTGAAACGAGCTGGACCGAGCGGGGTCGAGCGAGGCCGAGCGAGGCCGAGCGGGCCGGCGCTAAAAAGAAGGAGCGTTCGTTTTTCTGGTCCCACCGTGCTCCCGCCGCGGCGCCTTGTCAAGAATGAATATTCGTTTTAGTTTGAGGATCATGGCTCGCGTGTCCCAGGAACATCTCGACGCCCGCCGCCGCCAGATCCTCGACGGCGCCGCGCTCTGCTTCGCCCGCAACGGCTTCCACGCCACGTCCATGCAGGACGTGCTGAAGGAGATCGACCTCTCGGCGGGGGCGGTCTACCGCTACTTCAGCGGCAAGGAGGAGCTGATCGGCGCGATCGTCGCCGAGACGCTCGGCTCGGTCCGTGAGGCCTTCGAGGACGCGGCCCGCCTGAGTCCGCCCCCGCCGCCGGACGAACTCGTCACCTCGGTCCTCGGCCGGACGCTCGCCGCCCGCGAGTCCCTGGTCGTCGACGGCCGGCCCGCCTTCCCCCGGCTCGTCATCCAGGTGTGGACGGAGACCCTGCGCAACGAGGAGCTGGCCGCCCTCCTGCGGGAGAACTACGGCTCGGTCCGCGCGGCGTGGGGCAAGGTCGTCGAGGGGTATCAGGAGGCCGGCATGATGCGGACGGACGTGACGCCGGACCATGTGGCCCGCACGATGATCGCCTGTGTGCTCGGGTTCATCGCACAGCAGTCCCTCTTCGGGCCCGCCCCGGTCGAGGTGCTCCGGGACGGTCTGCGAGCCCTGATGAGCATGCGTGCTGAGGACCCCAGTGGATCACAACTCGGTTAACGTGCCCGAAACGCGCCGCCATTAGCCTGCCGATCCACGCCACCTGGCACTTTGCCCCGTGGCCGCGGCAGCCGGGCCCCGCACGGCCCGGAGATGGTGAGGTGGGACGTGCAACTGACCCCGCACGAGCAAGAACGGCTGCTGATCCACGTGGCGGCCGACGTGGCCGAGAAGCGCAGGGCCCGTGGCCTGCGGCTCAACCACCCCGAGGCGGTCGCACTCATCACCTCGCACATCCTTGAGGGCGCCCGGGACGGCCGTACCGTCGCCGAACTCATGTCCTCCGGACGCAAGCTCCTGACCAGGGACGACGTCATGGAGGGCATCCCGGAGATGATCCACGACGTCCAGGTCGAAGCCACCTTCCCGGACGGCACCAAGCTGGTCACCGTCCACGACCCGATCGTCTGAGGGGGCCGCCGTGATTCCCGGAGAGATCCTCTTCGCCGACGGGCCGATCGCCTACAACGAGGGTCGCGAGGTCGTCCGTCTCACCGTCCTCAACGCCGCCGACCGGCCCGCGCAGGTCGGTTCCCACTACCACTTCGCCGAGGCCAACCCAGGTCTGGAGTTCGACCGCGACGCCGCGCGCGGCAGGCGACTCAACGTCGCCGCCGGCACGGCCGTGCGCTTCGAGCCCGGGATCCCCGTCGACGTCGACCTGGTGCCGCTGGCCGGTGCCCGTGTGGTGCCCGGTCTGCGCGGGGAGACCGGAGGTGCCCTCGATGCCTGAGATCTCGCGTGCCGCGTACGCCGACCTGTTCGGACCGACGACCGGCGACCGGATCCGTCTCGCCGACACCGACCTGCTGGTCGAGATCGAGGAGGACCGCTCCGGCGGCCCCGGACTCGCCGGTGACGAGGCCGTCTTCGGCGGCGGCAAGGTCATCCGCGAGTCCATGGGCCAGGCGCGGGCCACGCGCGCGCAGGGCACGCCGGACACCGTGATCACCGGTGTGGTGATCATCGACCACTGGGGGATCGTCAAGGCCGACGTCGGCATCCGCGACGGCCGGATCACCGGCATCGGCAAAGCCGGCAACCCCGACACCATGGACGGCGTCCACCCGGACCTGGTCATCGGCCCGGAGACCGAGGTCATCGCCGGCAACGGGCGGATCCTCACGGCGGGGGCGATCGACGCGCACGTCCACTTCATCTGCCCGCAGATCGCCGACGAGGCCCTCTCCTCGGGCATCACGACCCTCGTCGGCGGCGGCACCGGCCCCGCGGAGGGCTCCAAGGCGACCACCGTGACCCCCGGACCCTGGCACCTCGCCCGGATGCTGGAGGCGATGGAGGCGTATCCGCTCAACATCGGCCTGCTCGGCAAGGGCAACACCGTCTCCCACGAGGCGATGCTGTCCCAGATCCGCGGCGGCGCCCTCGGCCTGAAGCTGCACGAGGACTGGGGCTCCACCCCGGCAGTCATCGACGCCTCGCTGACCGTCGCCGAGCGGACCGGCATCCAGGTCGCCATCCACACCGACACCCTCAACGAGGCCGGGTTCGTGGGCGACACCCTGGCCGCCATCGCGGGGCGGGGCATCCACGCCTACCACACGGAGGGTGCGGGCGGCGGGCACGCGCCGGACATCATGACCGTGGTCTCCGAGTCGTATGTGCTGCCCAGCTCCACCAACCCGACCAGGCCGTTCACCGTCAACACCGCCGAGGAACACCTCGACATGCTGATGGTGTGCCACCACCTCAACCCGGCGGTGCCGGAGGACCTGGCCTTCGCCGAGTCCCGGATCCGGCCCTCCACGATCGGGGCGGAGGACGTGCTGCACGACCTGGGCGCGATCTCGATCATCTCCTCCGATTCCCAGGCCATGGGGCGGGTCGGCGAGGTCGTCATGCGGACCTGGCAGACCGCGCACGTGATGAAGCGGCGGCGGGGCGCCCTGCCCGGGGACGGACGCGCCGACAACCGCCGGGTACGTCGCTATGTCGCCAAGTACACGATCAACCCGGCCCTCGCCCAGGGCCTGGCCGCGGAGATCGGCTCGGTGGAGAGCGGCAAACTGGCCGACCTGGTGCTGTGGGACCCGGCGTTCTTCGGCGTCAAGCCGCAGCTCGTCATCAAGGGCGGGCAGATCGCCTACGCCCAGATGGGCGACGCGAACGCCTCGATCCCCACCCCGCAGCCGATCCTGCCGCGCCCCATGTACGGGGCGATCGGGCGGGCACCGGCCGCCAACTCCGTCAACTTCGTGGCCCCATTGGCCGTCGAGGACGGGCTGCCGGAGCGGCTGGGGCTCGGCAAGCGGTTCGTGTCGATCGAGTCGACGCGCGGTGTGACCAAGGCCGACATGCGCGAGAACGACGCACGGCCCGAGGTGCGGGTCGATCCCGACAGCTTCGCGGTGCACATCGACGGCGAACTGGTCGAGGCGGCGCCCGCGGCCGAACTCCCCATGGCCCAGCGGTACTTCCTGTTCTGAGGGTGGTCTGATGTCGCGTGCGGCGCTTCTCGTCCTGGCCGACGGCCGCTTTCCCGCCGGGGGGCACGCACACTCCGGTGGAGCCGAGGCGGCGGTCAAGGCCGGTCGGATCAGCGGGGCGGCGAGCCTGGAGGAGTTCTGCCGGGGACGGTTGCACACGGCAGGCCTGGTGGCGGCCGGGCTGTCCGCTGCCGCGGCGCTCGGAATCGATCCCGTCGCACTGGACCGCGCCGCAGACGCGCGAACCCCGTCGCCCGCACTACGGGTCGCCGCGCGCAAGCTGGGACGGCAGCTGCTGCGGGCCGCCCGGGCGACCTGGCCGTCCGCCGAACTGGACGCGCTCGGCAGGGAGTTCCCCAAGGGGGCGCATCAGCCGGTGGTGCTGGGGCTGACGGCCCGGGCGGCGGGACTGGGGCCGGTGGACGCGGCGTACTGCGCGGCGTACGAGAGCGTGAGCGGGCCCGCGTCGGCGGCCGTGCGGCTGCTGAGCCTGGACCCGTTCGACGCGACGCGGGTGCTGGCCCGGCTGGCGCCGGAGGTGGACCGGGTCGCGGACCGGGCGGTGGAGGCGGCCCGGAAGGTGATCGACGAGGGGGTCGACGCCCTGCCCGCGGGGTCGGCACCGCTCCTGGAGATCGGGGCGGAGGTGCATGCGGCATGGCCGGTACGCCTGTTCGCGTCCTGACTGCCCCGCTGACAACGCCGAGCGGGAGCACCCCCTTCGAGGGGCGCGGGGAACTGCGCGATCAACCCCCACCCACCCGCACCTGACACCAGCGCC
>NZ_JBIBKD010000001.1:127350-563071 GCF_042959065.1 Streptomyces sp. NPDC007929
CCCGCCACCCCGAGCCGAGCCCGCCCCACCAGGAGCCGCACATGCACCTCGATCACCACCACAACACCTCCACCGCCCTCAGCGCGGACGCCCGCCACCCCGAGCCGAGCCCGCCCCACCAGGAGCCGCACATGCACCTCGATCACCACCACAACACCTCCACCGCCCTCAGCGCGGACGCCCGCCGCCCCGACGGCACCCGCAGAGCGCTCCGCATCGGACTGGGCGGCCCGGTCGGATCCGGGAAGACCGCCACCGTCGCCGCCCTCTGCCGGGCGCTCAGGGATGAGCTGGCCCTCGCCGTCGTCACCAACGACATCTACACGCGCGAGGACGCGGAGTTCCTGCTCCGCGAGGCCGTGCTGCCACCCGAGCGGATCACCGCCGTGGAGACCGGCGCCTGCCCGCACACCGCGATCCGCGACGACATCTCCGCCAATCTGGAAGCGGTGGAGGACCTGGAGGACGAGGTCGGCCCCCTGGACCTGGTCCTCGTGGAGAGCGGCGGGGACAACCTCACCGCCACCTTCTCCAAGGGCCTGGTCGACGCGCAGATCTTCGTCATCGACGTGGCCGGAGGAGACGACATCCCACGCAAGGGCGGCCCCGGCGTCACCACCGCCGACCTGCTCGTCGTCAACAAGACCGACCTCGCCCCGTACGTCGGCTCCGACCTGGCCCGGATGGCCGCCGACGCCAAGGCGCAGCGCGCCGAACTGCCGGTCGTCTTCCAGTCGTTGCGCGGCGAGACCGGGGCGACGGATGTCGCCGCGTGGGTGCGTGCCCAGCTCGCCGCGTGGACCGCGTGAACGTGCGCACCGGGGCCGGGGTGCGGTCCCTCGCGCGGATCGTCGCCCGGGACGACGGGCGCGGCGGTACCTCACTGCCCGTGCTGGAGAGCGACGGGGCCCTGGCCCTGCGGCGCACCCGGGCCACCGGCTCCGAGGCCCGGGTCATGCTCGTCGGCGCGATGAGCGGGCCGCTCGGCGGTGACCACTTCACCGTGGAGGGGCGGGTGGAGGCTCAGGCGCGGCTGTCGGTCGGGTCGGCCGCCGCCACCATCGCACTGCCCGGACAGGCGAAGGGCGAGGCCCGTTACGACGTCCGGCTCACGGTCGCCGACCAGGGCGAACTCCGCTGGCTGCCTGAACAGTTGATCTGCGCCGGGGGGAGCGACCTGTACGTCACCACCCGTGCCGAACTCGCACCCACCGCCCGGCTCGTGCTGCGCGAGGAGCAGGTGCTCGGACGCGTCGGCGAGCAACCCGGGCGCCTCACGAGCCGTCTGACCGTGCGGGTCGCCGGGCAGGCCGTGCTCGACCAGGAACTGTCCTGCGGGCCCGGCGCGCCGGGGGGCTGGGACGGGCCCGCCGTCCTGGCGGGGCACCGGGCTGTCGGCCAACTGGTCGTCGTGCGACCGGAGTTCGCCGCCGTGCCGGTGGCCGCGACGGTGCTGGGGGAGGGGGCCTCGGTCGTGCCGCTCGCCGGGCCCGCCGCGCTGGTGACCGCGGTGGCGCCGGACGCCCTCAGGTTGCGGCGGCTGCTGGACGAGGCGTTCGCGTCGCTCCCGCGGCCGTAGCGTCCGTAGAGCAGCACACCCTCTCCGTTTATCGGATTGGCAAAGAAGGGCGTCGGGCTCTGTTGTCAGGGACCCCACAACAGGAAGGATCCCCCGTACTGATCTCAACGAGGTACGGGGAGGTCCCCCTTGAGGGGTTCGAGACCGAAGAGGCGGGTGGCGGCGCTCGGTTCGGCCGGCGCGCTCGTCACGGCCACGCTGATAGCCGGCGCCGTCGCCGCACCCACCGCGAACGCGAGCGCGGGCAGCGGCCACGGCCAGGACCGCGAGGCGCGGGGCGCCGCCATCGCCGCCGCCCGCGCCGCGAAGGCCGGCATCGACTGGCAGGACTGCCCCGCCGACTGGAACCTGGCCAAGCCGATCCAGTGCGGGTACGTCACCGTGCCGCTCGACTACGCCAAGCCCTACGGCAAGCAGATCAAGCTCGCCGTCGACCGCATCGGCAACACGGGCACCAAGGCCGAGCGGCAGGGCGCGCTCCTCTACAACCCCGGCGGCCCCGGCGGCTCCGGGCTGCGCTTCCCGGCCCGGGTCACCAGCAAGAACGCCGTCTGGGCCAACGCGGCCAAGGCCTATGACTTCGTGGGCTTCGACCCGCGCGGCGTCGGTAAGTCCGCGCCCATCTCCTGCGTCGACCCGCAGGAGTTCGTCAAGGCGCCCAAGGCCGACCCGGTGCCCGACTCCGAGGCCGACAAGCTCGCCCAGCGCAAGCTGGCCCGCGAGTACGCCGAGGGCTGCCAGGAGCGCAGCGGCGCGATGCTGCCGCACATGACCACGCCGAACACCGCGCGTGACCTCGATGTCATCCGCGCCGCCCTCGGTGAGAAGAAGCTCAACTTCCTCGGCGTCTCGTACGGCACCTACCTGGGCGCCGTCTACGGCACGCTCTTCCCGGGCCATGTGCGTCGCATGGTCGTCGACAGCGTCGTCAACCCCTCCCGCGACAAGATCTGGTACCAGGCCAACCTGGACCAGGACGTCGCCTTCGAGGGCCGCTGGAAGGACTGGCAGGACTGGGTCGCGAAGAACGACGCGACCTACCACCTCGGCACCACCCGCGCCGAGGTCCAGGCGAAGTGGCTCAAGCTGCGCGCCACCGCGAAGAAGAGCCCCCTCGGCGGGGTCGTCGGCCCGGCCGAGCTCATCTCCTTCTTCCAGAGCGCCCCGTACTACGACTCCGCCTGGGCGCCGACGGCCGCGGTCTTCAGCAAGTACGTCGCCGGTGACACCCAGGCGCTGGTCGACGCCGCCGCCCCGGACCTGTCCGACACGGCGGGCAACGCGTCCTCGGAGAACGGCAACGCCGTCTACACGGCCGTGGAGTGCACCGACGCCAAGTGGCCCACCAACTGGCGCACATGGGACCGCGACAACACGCGGCTCCACAAGGACCACCCCTTCATGACGTGGGCCAACGCCTGGATGAACCTGCCGTGCGCCACCTGGCCGGCCAAGCAGCGGACGCCGGTCGACGTCAAGACCGGCAAGGGCCTGCCCGGGGTGCTCATCGTCCAGTCGGAGCGGGACGCGGCCACCCCGTACGAGGGCGCCGTGGAGCTGCACAAGCGGTTCAAGGGCTCCCGCCTGATCACGGAGAAGGGCGCGGGCTCCCACGGTGTCACCGGCCTGGTCAATCCGTGCGTCAACTCCCGGGTGGACAGCTACCTGCTCACCGGCAAGCTGGACGGCGCCGACGTGACCTGCGCGCCGCACGCCACGCCGAAGCCGTAGGCACAGCCGACTCCGTTCGGTTGATGAGGGGCGGCCGGGACACCGGCCGCCCCTTCCTCATGTCCGCTCCTCACGCAGCCCGGTTCGCGAACCAGGCGTCCTCCGCCGCGTAGTCGAAGAGGTCCGGGTAGGCGCGGGCGAGGGTGGGGAACGCCTCCCGCCAGTCCTGGCCGGACAGCCGGTGGGCGAGCCACTCGACCGTCTCCGGCAGGCTCTCCGGGTAGGACACGACCGGCCGGTATCCCAGCTCCCGTTCCGCGGCCGACATGTCGCACACCACCGGCAGCTCCACCGACCAGGGGGAACCGCCCACGGACCCCTGCACCGGCCCGTCCAGCAGAACTGTCTCCGTCTCCACCCCCATGACCGCGTCCACGACGGCCCCGATCTCCGACACGGTCGGTGGCAGCGGATCGCAGGCGTTCAGGACCCGCGAGCCCGGCCGGGCCGCGGCCAGCCGGATCAGTTCGGCGATGTTGCGCGCCGCCGACGTGTGGAAGAGGCTCTCGCCCCGGAAGGCGAGCACCCGCCCGCGCCGGCCGTCGAGGTTGCGCTTGACGAAGAACAGCTCGCGGGGGAGCGGGCTGTACGGCCCGTGGATCGCCCCCGGCCGCAGCACGGTGGCCGGCAACCGGTCTCCCGCCGCGCGCAGTTCACGCTCCAGGGCCACCTTGCGGGTGCTGTACGTGGCGTCCCCCGGCGAGACCGTGACCTGGTCCTCCGTGATCGGCACGGGGTAGCGCGGGAGTCCGTCCGGCTCGCCCATGGTGTCGAAGCCGCGGCCCTCGCCGTCCTCGTACACCGACACGGACGACACCACCACAGCAGAGTCGATCCGGTCGGCCAGGTCCGTCAACTGCCGTGCGTGCCGGGCCCCGTAGGCGACCAGGTCGACCACGAGGTCGCAGCCGTCGCCGATCAGCGCGCCGAGTGCCGCGTCGTCGTCGCGGTCCAGCCGTCGTGTGCGCACCTCACCGGGCCAGTTCTCGTGCCGGGCGCCGCCGCGCGAGGCGGCCGTCACCTCCCAGCCGTCCCGCGCCAGCGCCTCCACCGCCGGCCTCCCGATCTGCCCGCCCGCCCCGATCACCACAGCACGTCTCATGCCGCGACCGTAGATCGCCGGGGCAGGGGCGGGGAAGCGCCCTCTGCCGACAGCAGAGCCAACAGCGGCCGCTGCCGACAGCGGAACTCACCAGTCGCCGATGCCGACAGCAGAACTCACCGGTCGCCGCTGCCGACAGCAAAGCTCAACTGAGGGGCATCCGCCGGAACTTCCGCTCCTTGGCGGCGGCGGCCTCCTCGGCCTTCACCACGGCCGCGTACTGGTCGACGTACTCCTGCTCCGACAGGGAGAGGATGGCGTACATGATCTCGTCGGTGACGGCGCGCAGGATGGCCTTCTCGTTCTCCATGCCCTCGTAGCGGGAGAAGTCCAGGGGCTTGCCGAAGCGGATCACTACGGGGTGGATATTGGGGATGACCTTGCCGGGCGGCTGGGCCTCGAAGGTGCCGATCATCGCGCAGGGGATCACCGGGACGCCGGCCTTGAGCGCCATGACCGCCACACCGACCTTGCCCTTGTAGAGCCGGCCGTCGTGGGAGCGGGTGCCCTCGGGGTAGATGCCGAGCAGCTCGTCCTTGCTCAGCACGCCGAGGCCCTCGCGGATCGCGGCCTGGCCCGCGTCCTTGCCGGAGCGGTCGACCGGGATCTGCCCCGCGCTGCGGAAGAAGAACGCCGTCAGACGGCCCTTGAGGCCCGGGCCGGTGAAGTACTCGGCCTTCGCGAGGAAGGTGATGCGCCGTTTGAGGATCGCGGGCATCAGGAAGTGGTCCGAGAACGACAGGTGGTTCCCGGCGACGATGGCGGCGCCCTCCGAGGGGACGTGCTCCAGACCCTCTATTCGAGGCCGGAAGACCAGTCTCAGCAGCGGGCCCAGCAGCACGTATTTCAGCAGGTAGTAGAACAAGGCGGGCGCTCCTCGACTCTCGCGGTGGACTCAACCGCCGCGTTCCAGCAGGTCAACCGGCATGTCGTGGGGTGCCAGTGTAGGTGCAGGCACGGTCACCGGGCACCTCGTGCGGGCGGACCGCACAGTTCCTTCGCCAACTGACTGATGGTCAGTCAGTTGGCGGTGCCCCGTGGTGCTCATGCGGCTGGGGAGGACCGCGGGACCAGCGTGCTGCGCCGCCCGGGTGACGGGCAAGCAGAACGGGTGGCCTGGCGCGATAGCGGGGGTGCGTGGCGGGCCGGGGGCTCTTGCCTGCGGACGGCCGCTGTGGGCGGTGGCCCCGGCCGCCCCGGCGAGTAACCTGCCAGACATGCGCATCTCCGTCTCCTCCGACATGGACGAACCGGTCGCCCGCGCCCTCGTGGCCGCGCTGCGCGAGCGGGGGCACGAGGTGCGCCCGCACGGCGCGCTGCGCGCGGACGACGACCCGCAGTGGGCGGTGTGCTCCGAGGCCGCGGCCCGCGAGGTCGCCGACGGCACCGCCGACCAGGCGGTGGTGTGCTGCTGGACCGGCACGGGCGCCTCGATCGCCGCGAACAAGGTGCCCGGCGTGCGGGCCGCCCTGTGCACGGACGCCTACACGGCCGAGGGGGCGCGCCGCTGGAACGACGCCAATGTGCTCGCGCTCAGCCTGCGGCTGACGTCCGAGCCGCTGCTGACGGAGATCCTCGACGCCTGGTTCGCCGGTGAGCCCAGCGCGGACGCCGAGGACCGGCAGAACGTCGACCGCGTCCGGCTGCTCGACCATGGCAAGACCCGCATGTAGTCACAGCCGCACGATGATCAGCGCGGTGTCGTCGGTGGCGCCCCCGGGTGGCAGCAACTCCAGCAGCACGGTCTCGGCGAGGGTCTCGGGATCCTGGTCCCGGTGCTCGCGCAGGGCGTCGGCGAGCCGCTCCAGGCCGGTGTCGATGTCCTCGCGGCGCCGCTCGATCAGACCGTCGGTGTACAGCACCAGCGTGGCGCCCGGCCGGAACGTGGTCTCGGCCTGGGGTCTCGGGATCGGGTCCGGGCGGGCGTCGAGCGGTGTGTCCGTGGCCCGGTCGAGGAACTCGGTGCGGCCGTCGGCGTGGACGAGCACGGGCGGGGGATGGCCGGCGCTGCTGTACGTGATGACGTGGCGGTCGCAGTCGACGAAGGTCGTGACGGCGGTCGCCGACTCGGCCCCGTCGATGACGTGGGCGTAGCGGCCCAGTACGTCCAGGGCCTGGGCGGGCCCGGCCGCCACCCGGGATGCGGCGCTGAGCGCACTGCGCAGCTGCCCCATCACACCCGCCGCCGCCAGTCCGTGCCCGACCACGTCGCCCACGGACACGCCGATCCGCTCGCCACCCACCAGGTCGACCAGGTCGTACCAGTCGCCGCACACGTTGAGTGCCCCGACGGCGGGCCGGTACCGGACGGCGGCCGGGTGATTGCGGACCTGCCGGGGGGCGGGCAGCATCGCCTCCTGGAGCGCCAGGGCCACTTCCCGCTCCCGGGAGTGCGCCCGGCGCAGCCGTTCGTTGAGCTCCTGAAGCTCACGGGCGCGGGTGTACAGCTCGGCCTCCAGCACCCCGTCCCTGCTGTCGCGCCGCCCAGGAGAGCCGCCCCGGGCCCGGATCAGCTCGGTGACCTCCTCCACGCGGTGCAGGATCAGCACGACCTTGCCGTCCGGGCCGAGCAGCGGCGCGTTCACCGGGCTCCAGTAGCGCTTCGACCACTCGCCGGGCCGCTCCGGATCCTCGACGTCGTAGCGCTGCAGGGCCATGGTGTCGCGCTCACCGGTGGCCAGGACGCGGTACAGCGAGGCCTCCAGATTGCGCATGCCGGTCGCCGCCGGGTCGTTGGGGTTGTCCGGGAAGACGTCGAACAGGTACCTGCCGACGAGCTGCTCGCGCGAGCGGCCGGAGAGCCGGACGAACTCGTCGTTGACGTCCGCGTAGACCAGCTCGGGCGTCAGGAGCGCCACCATGCCGGGCAGGGCCTTGAACACCGCGCCGTAGTCGATCGTATCCGCCATGGCCGCCTCACCGCTGCCGGGGTCACACCAGTTTCGCACGGTATGGGCGAACCTGAACCGGCTTCAGTCAGGGAGCTCCGGCAGTGCTTGTTCGGCCCAGATGATCTTCCCCTCGGGCACGAACCGCGTGCCCCACCGCTGTGTGAGCTGGGAGACCAGCAGCAGCCCGCGTCCGCCCTCGTCCGTCGTCCGGGGATGGCGCAGATGGGGCGCGGTGGCGCCGCCGTCGAGGACCTCGCAGACCAGCGCGCGTTCCCGGATCAGCCGCAGCCGGATCGACCCGGAGGCGTACCGGATGGCGTTGGTGACCAGCTCGCTCACCACCAGCTCCGTGGTGAAGGCCAGCTCGTCCAGGCCCCAGCGCGCCAGTTGCCGGGTGGCCGTGCGACGGGCCTCGGCGACCACGGCCGGGTCCGAGGGCAGCTCCCAGGCCGCGACCTGCCCGGTGCCGAGACGTTTCGTCCGCGCCATCAGCAGCGCCACGTCGTCGTACGGGCGGGCCGGGACCAGCGCGTCGACCACGGACCGGCAGTACGACTCGAGCGGGCCCGACCGCTCCAGCGCCCGGCGCAGCCGCTCCCGGCCCGCGTCGACGGCCCAGGTCTCGCCCCGGGCCAGCAGACCGTCGGTGTGCAGCGCGAGCGTGCTGCCCTCCGCCAGGGGCAGCTCGACCGCCTCGAACGGCGGGCCGCCCACGCCGAGCGGCGGCCCCTGCGGCAGGTCGACGAACACCACCTCGCGGTCGGGCAGCACCACGGCCGGGGCCGGATGCCCCGCCGCGGCCATCGAGCACCCGCCGTCCACCGGGTCGTAGACGACGTACAGGCACCCGGAGCCCACGCCCGGCGTGCCCGCCGAGCCCATCGTCCCGGGCTCGGCGCCCTCCTCCCGAGCCGAACGCGCCACCAGGTCGTCGAGATGCGCCAGCACCTCCTCGGGCGGCAGATCCAGAGCCGCCAGCGTCCGTACGGCGGTCCGCAGCTGCCCCATGGCCGCGGCCGCGTCGATGCCGTGCCCGGGCACCTCGCCCACGACCAGCGCGACCCGCGCCCCGGACAGCGGGATCAGGTCGTACCAGTCGCCGCCCAGACCGGTCAGCTCGTCGGCCGGCCGGTAGCACGCGGCCACCTCGACGGCGTCCTGCTCGGGCAGCCGGTGGGGGAGCAGACTGCGCTGCAGGACGAGCGCGGCGTCCCGCTCACGGGTGTAGCGGCGGGCGTTGTCCACGCAGACGGCCGCGCGGGCGACGAGGTCCTCCGCCAGCCGCAGGTCCTCCCCGTCGAAGAACTCCCGGTCGTCGCGCCGGTAGAACGTCGTGATGCCCAGGGTGGTGCCGCGCGAACGGATCGGCACGGTCATCACGCTGTGCAGTCCCAGCTCCCGGAACGTGGCCCGGCGGCCGCTCGGGGTGTCCGTGGTCCAGTCCCGGGTCAGCGGGTCGAGCCGCTCCGCGCGCCAGGACCGTCCCGTGGCCAGACAGCTGAAGGGCGGCGTCCCGGCGCGGAACGCCACCACCTCGCCGACCTCGATGACCGCGTCCGCGAGGTCCTGCACCGACCGGTAGCCGGCCCGGCGCAGCTCCACCGGCTCCTCCGAGTCCGCGAGCGGCCCGGGGGCCGGTTCGGCGCCCCGCAGCACCGACTCCAGCAGGTCCACGGTGACGAAGTCGGCCAGCCCCGGCACGGCCACGTCCGCGAGCTCCTGCGCGGTGCGCGTGAGGTCCAGGCTGCGGCCGATGCTCTCGCCGGCCCGGTCGAGCAGCGCCAGCCGCTGCCGCGCACGGTGCCGGTCGGTCATGTCCACGACGGTGTAGTAGACGCCGATCGGATGGCCCCGGTCGTCCTCGAGCCGGGTGAACGACAGCATGTGCGCCGTCTCGCGCAACGGGGCGGAGCGCACATGGCCCACGTGCTCGTAGCCGATCACCGACTCGCCGGTCTCCAGCACGTGCCGCATCTGGGCCTCGACCGCCTGGGCGTCCATGCCCGGCTGGACATCCGCGAAGCGCAGCCCGAGCCGCCGCGGCGCGGGGCCGCCGCCGAACTGCTCCAGCGCGGCGTTCGACCACACGAAGCGCAGGTCCGTGTCCACGATCGCGATACCCACCGGGGCGTCCGCCGCCATCTGCTCCAGGACCGTACGGCTCATGTCCCAGCCGGGGGCGTCCGCCAGCTCCGACAGGAGCATCAGCCAGCGCGAGCCGCCGTGCGCCTCCTCGGCCGAGGTGATCCGGGCCGCGACCCTCACGGGCTGCCCGTCCCGGCGGCGGGCCGTCAGCAGTCCCGTCCAGCCGCCGTTCCTGCGGCAGCGCTCGACCAGGTCCGGTACGCGCTCGGCGTCCTCGGCGGCCAGCAGGTCCGCCAGCTTCCTGCCGACCGCCTCGGACGCCGGGTACGCCAGCAGGCGCCGGGCACCGCTGGTCCAGCCCGTCACCACGCCCTGTGGATCGAGCAACAGGGGCGCCGCGTCGGCCACGTCGAACCGCTGCCGGGCAACGCCGTGCACCTCGTCTGCGCCCACGGCCGACCTCTCTGTCGCTGAGAGTGGTCTACCACCTCTTGCCCCAATCTTCACCCTTCCGGCGCCGGGGGGCGGCTTGTGGAGGGCCGGTCGGGGCGGCATCGCCGCGCTGAGCCAGGGGGCGGGGAGCGGCGCCGGGACGCGTACGGTCCACCCCACCGCCGGGGCGGATACCAAAAGGCCCCGGCGCACCCGATGCAGGCGCCCAGCACCCTGGCGGGCAGCGGCGTCCGTGCCGTGGACGCCACTGCCCACCAGGTGACCGCCGGGCTCCTCAGCCCAGCGCCTTCTCCAGCGACGCGAGCGCCCCCGTCAGCTCCTCGGCCGTGATGGTCAGCGGCGGGGCCAGGCGGATCGTGGAGCCGTGGGTGTCCTTCGCCAGGACTCCCTCGCGCATCAGCCGCTCGCTGATCTCGCGGCCCGTGCCGAGCGCGGGGTCGATGTCGACGCCCGCCCACAGGCCGCGCGAGCGGAAGCCGACCACCCCCCTGCCGACCAGCCCCGTCAGACCGTCGCGCAGGATGTCGCCCAGCTCCGCCGCCCGGCGCTGGAACTCGCCCGTCTCCAGCAGCTCCACCACCGCCGTACCGACCGCCGCCGCCAGCGGATTGCCGCCGAACGTGGATCCGTGCTCCCCGGGATGCAGCACCCCGAGCACCTCCCGGCGCCCGACCACCGCCGACACCGGCACGATCCCGCCACCCAGCGCCTTGCCCAGCAGCAGCACGTCCGGCACCACCGGCTCGTGCTCGACCGCCAGCGTGCGGCCCGTGCGGCCGAGCCCGGACTGGATCTCGTCCGCGATGAACAGACAGCCCTTGCGGCGGGTCAGCTCCCGCACTCCGGCGAGGTAGCCGTCGTCGGGAATGATCACCCCGGCCTCGCCCTGGATCGGCTCGATCAGCACCGCCGCCGTCGTCTCGTCGACCGCCGCCTCCATCGCGGCCAGGTCGTTGTACGGCACCACCCGGAACCCCGGTGTGAAGGGCCCGAAGCCCGCCCGGGCCGTCTCGTCGGTGGAGAAGCTGACGATCGTCGTCGTACGCCCGTGGAAGTTGTCCGCCGCGACCACGATCGTCGCCTCGCCGGCCGGCACCCCCTTGACGTCGTAGGCCCACTTGCGGGCCACCTTCACACCGCTCTCCACCGCCTCCGCGCCGGTGTTCATGGGCAGCACCATGTCCATGCCGGTCAGCGCGGCCAGCCGCTCGGCGAACTCGGCGAGCCGGTCGTTGTGGAAGGCGCGCGAGGTCAGGGTCAGCCGGTCGAGCTGACGATGCGCCGCCTCGATCAGCGCCGGGTGCCGATGGCCGAAGTTGAGGGCCGAGTACCCGGCGAGCATGTCGAGGTAGCGACGCCCCTCGACATCCTCCACCCAGGTGCCCTCGGCACGGGCGACGACCACCGGAAGCGGGTGGTAGTTGTGCGCGAGGACCGGCTCCTCCGCGCGGATCAGCTCCTGCGAGCCACGGCGCGAGCCACGGTCCCCCTGCGAGCCCTCGGTGCGGACGGGTGCGGTCATGAGCGGATCTCCCGGATCTCCTGGGTGCAGCACTTGATGCCGCCCCCGGCTTTCTGGAACTCGGACAGGTCGACGGGGACGGGGACATAGCCGCGGCCGGCCAGCTGCTCGGCCAGGGCCGTCGCCCCCGGCGAGATGAACACATGGCGCCCGTCGGAGACGGAGTTGAGCCCGAACGCCATCGCGTCCTCGCGGGTGGCGAGCACCGCGTCCGGGTACAGCCGGGCCAGCACCTCACGGCTGCCCGGCGAGAACGCCTCGGGGTAGTACGCGATGTTCCCGCCGGGCCCGTCGTCGAGGACGAACAGCGCCGTGTCCAGGTGGTAGAAGTACGGATCCACCAGCGTCAGGCTGATCACCGGCGTCCCGAAGTACTCCTGCACCTCGCTGTGGGCCTCCCGGGTCGTACGGAAGCCCGTCCCGGCCAGGATCCAGCGGCCGGCCGGGACCAGGTCGCCCTCGCCCTCGCACACCGACTCGGGGTGGTACACCTCGTAGCCCTCCGCCTTGAACCACGCCTCGAACGGCACGGACTCGGGACGGCGCTCGGGCGCGTGGAAGAGCGAGCCGAAGACGCGGCCGTCGACGACGACCGCCGCGTTCGCGGCGAACACCATGTCCGGCAGGCCGGGGACGGGTTTCACACTGTCCACGGTATGGCCGTGGACACGGTAGGTGTCGACCAGCGCCTGCCACTGGTCCAGGGCCCGCAGGACGTCGACGGGTTCGTCGGGATGCATCCACGGGTTGATCGCGTACTGCACGGCGAAGTGTCTGGGTTCGCAGACGAGGTAGCGCCGCCGGCGCGGCACACGGGAGTCGGGCACAGAGGGGTCCCTCCGCTTCCTTACGGTGTGTGACTGGGGGTTGACACAACGGTAGGAACTGACGGCGGTACCCGACAAGAAACAAAGATTGCGCGTTCACGCAGGAACGCTGCGTCTTGAGGTCCCCCGGCGCACGTCTGCTGCGCCTTATGCGACGCCCTCGGGAGCCGGCTGACTCGCCCCGGCCTCCGGACTCTCCGGCAGCAGATGCGACAGCACCATCACGCTGATCGTCTTCCGGATGAACGGCTCCTGCCGGATCCGCTCCAGCACCTCCTCGAAGTGCTCCACGTCCCGCGCCCGCACATGCAGCAGCGCGTCCGCGCCGCCGGTCACGGTCATCGCCGCCGCGATCTCCGGGTAGTCGCGCACGACCTCCGCCAGCCGCCGCGGCGGGGCCGCGCCCTCGCAGTACACCTCGACGTAGGCCTCCGTGCGCCAGCCCAGCGCCGACGGCTTCACCGTCGCCGAGAACCCGGTGATCACACCGGTCTCGCGCAACCGGTCGACGCGCCGCTTGACCGCCGTGGCCGACAGCCCGATCGCCGTGCCGATCTCCGCGAACGACGTCCTCGCGTTCGCCATCAGCGCCGTGATGATCTTCCGGTCGAGCTCGTCGAACGCCGTGGACCTGCTGTTCATGCGGGCACTGTATCCACCAGCACCGCCGCCCGCGCCCACCCGGCGCGGGCACCGTGCCCTGCGGATACGTCCACCCCCGGCACATGTCCAGACGTACGGATTCACCCCTACACTCCGGGGCATGCTGCGCGCCCTGGCTGTCGACGACGAACGCCCCTCCCTGGAGGAACTGCTCTACCTCCTGCACGCCGACCCCCGCATCGGCAGCGCGGAGGGCGCCGGCGACGCGACCGAGGCGCTGCGCCGCATGAACCGCGCCCTGGAGTCGGGCCCCGGCGGGCCCGAAGCGATCGACGTCGTCTTCCTCGACATCCAGATGCCCGGGCTCGACGGCCTCGACCTCGCCCGGCTGCTCACCGGCTTCGCCCGGCCGCCGCTCGTCGTGTTCGTCACCGCCCACGAGGACTTCGCCGTACAGGCCTTCGACCTCAAGGCCGTCGACTACGTCCTCAAACCGGTCCGCAAGGAGCGGCTCGCCGAGGCCGTCCGGCGGGCCGCGGAACTGCGCGACGCCGCCCCGCGCATCCCCGTGCACGAACCCGACCCGGACCACATACCCGTCGAACTCGGCGGCGTGACCCGCTTCGTCGCGGTCGAGGACATCACCCATGTCGAGGCCCAGGGCGACTACGCCCGCCTGCACACCGACAAGGGCAGCCACCTGGTCCGCATCCCGCTGTCCACCCTGGAGGAGCGCTGGCGCACCCGCGGCTTCGTCCGCATCCACCGCCGCCACCTCGTCGCCCTGCGCCACATCGGCGAGCTCCGCCTCGACGCGGGCACCGTCAGCGTGCTCGTCGGCACCGAGGAACTCCAGGTCAGCCGCCGCCACACCCGCGAACTGCGCGACCTGCTCATGAGGAGGCCGTGACCGTGCCCCCGGACCACACCGAACGCCGCGTCGTCGTCACCGGCCCGCCCCGGCAGAGCAGCCGGGCCTCCTCCGGCTACTACCGCCCGCGCACCGAGATCGACGAGCAGACCACCCTCGGCCACACCTACGTCCGCTCCCTCATGCGCACCCAACTGCGCGCCGCCCTCACGGTGTTCGCCGTCCTCGGCCTGCTCGTCGGACCGCTCCCGCTGCTGTTCGCGGCGATGCCCGACGCCCGCCGCCTGGAATGGGCCGTCCTCGGCTTCGGCCTCTACGTCCCCCTCGTCCTGCTCGCCCGCTGGTACGTCCGCCGGGCCGAGCGCAACGAACGCGACTTCATACGCCTCGTGGAAGACCGCTGAAGCCCCACCGATGAACTCCAGCTACGCCATCCCCGCAGTCGCCCTCGTCGTCGTCTCGACCGTCCTCGTCGGCGCCTTCGGCCTGCGCATCTCCCGCACCACCTCCGACTTCTACGTCGCCTCCCGCACCGTCGGCCCCCGCCTCAACGCCGCCGCCATCAGCGGCGAGTACCTCTCCGCCGCCTCCTTCCTCGGCATAGCGGGACTCGTCCTGGTCCAGGGCCCCGACATGCTCTGGTACCCGGTCGGCTACACCGCCGGATACCTGCTCCTGCTGCTCTTCGTCGCCGCCCCGCTGCGCCGCTCCGGCGCCTACACGCTCCCCGACTTCGCCGAGGCCCGCCTCGCCTCCCAGGCCGTGCGGCGCCTGGCCGGTGCCTTCGTCGTCGGTGTCGGCTGGCTGTACCTGCTGCCCCAGCTCCAGGGCGCCGGACTGACCCTGACCGTGCTGACCGGGGCGCCCCACTGGCTCGGCGGAGTGATCGTCGCCGTCGTCGTCACCGCCACCGTCGCCGCCGGCGGCATGCGCAGCATCACCTTCGTGCAGGCCTTCCAGTACTGGCTGAAGCTCACCGCTCTGCTCGTCCCCGCCCTGTTCCTGGTCCTCACCTGGCACAGCGACGGAGCACCCCGGCACGCCTTCGACGAACCGGCCACCTTCCGCGAACAGCGCGTCGTCCGCGTCGACGACAGCATCGACCTCACCCTCGAACGGCCCCTGAGCGTCGCGGTGACCGGCACTGTCGACGGCCGGACCCACACCGGCACCCGCATCGAACTCCCCGCCGGCACCCACCGCATCGAACGCGGCACCCGCCTCACCTTCCCCGCGGGCGCCGACGTCCCCCGGGCCGAGCGCAGCGGCGGCGGAGACCTCTCTCCGTCGCAGGCCGAGAGCCGCGAGGAACGCCCGCTGTACGCCACGTACGGACTGATCCTCGCCACGTTCCTCGGCACCATGGGCCTGCCGCACGTCGTGGTCCGCTTCTACACCAGCCCGCACGGCGTCGCCGCCCGCCGCACCACCGTCGCGGTCCTCGGCCTGATCGGCGCCTTCTACCTCCTGCCACCCCTCTACGGCGCCCTCGGCCGCCTCTACGCCCCCGAACTCACCCTCACCGGCGACCCGGACGCCGCCGTCCTGCTGCTGCCCGACCGCATGATCGGGGGAGTGGGCGGCGACCTGCTGGGCGCGCTGGTCGCGGGCGGCGCCTTCGCCGCCTTCCTGTCCACCGCCTCCGGCCTGACCATGGCGGTCGCGGGCGTCCTCACCCAGGACGTCCTGCCCTCCCGGGGCGTACGGCACTTCCGGCTCGGCACGGTCCTGGCCATGGCCGTGCCCCTCGCGGCGAGCGTCCTGGTCGGCGGACTGCCGGTCGCCGACGCCGTCGGGCTCGCCTTCGCCGTCTCGGCGTCCTCGTTCTGCCCGCTGCTCGTCCTCGGCATCTGGTGGCGGCGGCTCACCCCGCCCGGAGCAGCCGCCGGAATGCTGGTGGGCGGCGGTTCCGCCCTGCTCGCCGTCGCCGCGACCATGGCCGGCTACCCGGGTGAGGGCGCCGCCCTGCACGCCCTGCTCGCCTGGCCCGCGCTGTGGTCGGTGCCGCTGGGCTTCCTCACCATGATCCTGGTCTCCCTGGCCACCCCCGGCCGGGTCCCGCCCGGCACCGCGGCGGTCCTGGCCCGGTTCCACCTGCCCGAGGAACTGCGCACGGAGGTGACCGCATGAGCGGGTTCCTGGCCGGACTGTGTGTCGCCGTGCTCCCGGTGCTCGCCCTCGGAGTCTGGCTGGGCCGCCGCACCGCCCGGGCCAACAGCCTCGCCGGCCTCGGCACCCCCGTCGAGCACGCCACCTTCGAGACCCTGCACACGGCGTCGCTGGCCGCACCCCCGCTGCGCTCCGGTCTGACGGAGGAGACCGCCCGCAAGTCCGCCCGCAAACTGCGCTCCCTGCTCGGCACCGACGCCCTCTGCCTCACCGACCTGGAGCGGGTCCTGGTCTGGGACGGCGACGGCGCCCACCACCGCACCGAGATCATGGAACGCCTCGCCGCCTCCCTGGAGACCGGCCGCGGCGAGGCCTTCCAGCTCACCTGCGACAGCCTCGACTGCTCGGTGCGCTGGGCGGTCGTCGCCCCCCTCACCGTCGACGACCGGGTCCTCGGCGCCCTCGTCGCCTGCGCGCCCCGCGAATCGGCGGTGCTCGTGCGCGCCGCCGGCGAGGTCGCCCGCTGGGTCTCGGTCCAGCTGGAACTGGCCGACCTCGACCAGTCCCGCACCCGTCTCATCGAAGCCGAGATCAAGGCGCTGCGGGCCCAGATCTCCCCGCACTTCATCTTCAACTCGCTCGCAGTGATCGCCTCGTTCGTCCGCACCGACCCCGAGCGCGCCCGCGAGTTGCTCCTCGAATTCGCCGACTTCACCCGCTACTCGTTCCGCCGGCACGGCGACTTCACCACCCTGGCCGAGGAACTGCACGCCATCGACCACTACCTGGCGCTCGTGCGGGCACGCTTCGGCGACCGCCTGTCCGTGACCCTCCAGATAGCGCCGGAGGTGCTGCCCGTGGCCCTGCCCTTCCTGTGCCTCCAGCCGCTCGTCGAGAACGCCGTCAAGCACGGTCTGGAGGGCAAGGCCATGCCCTCCTCCGGCAAGTGCCACATCCAGATCACCGCCCAGGACGCGGGCGCCGAGGCCCTCGTCGTCATCGAGGACGACGGCGCCGGCATGGACCCCGGCCTGCTCCGCCGCATCCTCGCCCGCGAGGTCAGCCCCTCCGGAGGCATCGGCCTGTCCAACGTCGACGACCGGCTCCGCCAGGTCTACGGCGACGGCCACGGGCTCGTCATCGAGACGGCGGCGGGAGCCGGCATGAAGATCACCGTCCGGCTCCCGAAATACCAGCCGGGTGTGCACACGGCGGGGCGGCTGACCAGGGAGTGAGCCGCCCCGGCGGCCGGCCGGGCGGTGGGCGGTCAGGTGCTGCGCGTGGTGGCCACCAGTCCCAGCGTGATCAGACCCAGCACGACCCAGCCGAACCACAGCCAGCCGTTGCTCCCCAGTGCCACCGTGTAGGCCGTCACCACGACCAGCCCGCCCAAGGTGAGCGCTCCCATGGTCTTCGTAGAGTTGGAACCGTTCGTGGAACCGGGCATCGCAACACCCTCCTCATGGTTCGGTCCCTCCATGGTGCCCGGCGGACGCCCGGCGCGCACGGCCCGTACCGAAGAGGTCTTCAGCGCCCCTGCGTGTTCAGTGAGGCGAGATAGGCGTTGTACGCCTCCAGCTCCTTGTCCCCGTCGCGCTCGGCGGCCCGGTCCGTGCGCTTGGCCTGCCGCTGGTCCGAGGCGTACCACTGGAACAGCAGGGCCACCAGCACCAGCACGGAGGGGATCTCGCTGAACGCCCAGGCGATGCCGCCCGCGGCGTTCTGATCGGACAGCGCATCGATGCCGAGCGAGCCGGGCGGGTTCTTGAACGTCTCGACCATCGGCTCGGACGCCATCATCAACGCGATCCCGAAGAACGCGTGGAACGGCATGCCCGCGAACAGCTCCAGCATCCGCATCAGATAGCCCGGGCGGTGCGGGCCCGGGTCGACGCCCATGATCGGCCAGAAGAACACCAGGCCGACCGCGAGGAAGTGCACCATCATCGCGATGTGGCCCGCCTTGGAGCCCATCAGCGTGTCGAAGAGCGGCGTGAAGTACAGCCCGTACAGGCTCGCGATGAACAGCGGGATCGTGAACGCCGGGTGCGTGACGATCCGCATGTACCGGCTGTGCAGGAACATCAGCAGCAGCTCACGCGGGCCCTTGCGCCCCCGCCCCGCCGGCGGCAGCGCCCGCAGCGCCAGCGTGATCGGCGCGCCCAGCAGGATGAGGATGGGCGACACCATGCTGATGACCATGTGCTGCACCATGTGCACGCTGAACATGACCATGCCGTAGTCGTTCAGCCCGGTGCACATCATGAGCACGATGCTCAGCACGCCGAGGGCGAAGGCGACCGTACGCCCCACGGGCCACTTGTCCCCGCGCCGGACGAGCCGCACGACACCCCACCCGTACAGGGCGAGCCCGGCCAGGCAGGCGATGAGGAAGAACGGGTCCGCGGACCACTCCAGCCCGCGCCCCAGCGTGAACGGCGGCAGATCCATGGTCATGCCGTGCCCGCTGTGATCCATTCCGCCGGCTCCTGTTTCGTGGGGGTGTGCAGCAATCTGTCCGCCCACAAGAGTAGAACCGCCCCCGGTCACCACTACGACCGGGGGCGGAAACGGCCCGCCCCCGGCCGGCTACAGCAACCTCAGAGAACGGTCTCCGCCTCTTCGTACCGCTCGTCGGGAACGGTCTTCAGCGTCTGCACGGCCTCCGCCAACGGCACCATCACGATGTCGGTCCCGCGCAGCGCGGTCATCTGCCCGAACTCTCCCCGGTGCACCGCCTCCACCGCATGCCAGCCGAACCGCGTCGCCAGCACCCGGTCGTAGGCGGTCGGCGTACCGCCCCGCTGCACATGCCCGAGGATCACCGGCCGGGCTTCCTTCCCCAGCCGTCCCTCCAGCTCCACGGAGAGCTGCCGGGCGATCCCGGCGAACCGCTCGTGCCCGTAGATGTCCTTGCCGCCCTCGTCGAACTCCATGGACCCGGCGCGGGGCTTGGCCCCCTCCGCCGCCACCACGATCGCGAAGCGCTTGCCCGCCTCGAACCGCTCGCCGACCCGGCGGGTCAGTTCCTCTATGTCGAAGGGCCGCTCGGGCACCACGATGGCGTGCGCGCCGGCCGCCATGCCGGAGTGCAGCGCGATCCAGCCGGTGTGCCGGCCCATGACCTCGACGACCAGGACCCGCTGGTGGGACTCGGCGGTGGTCTTCAGCCGGTCCAGCGCCTCGGTCGCCACACCGACGGCCGTGTCGAAGCCGAAGGTGACATCCGTGACCGCGATGTCGTTGTCGATGGTCTTCGGCACGCCCACGACGGGCAGACCGCTGTCCGACATCAGGCGGGCGGCCTTGAGCGTGCCCTCACCGCCGATGGGGATGATCGCGTCGAGGCCGAGCTCCGCGACATGGCCCTTGGCCCGCTCCACACCGTCCCGCAGATGGGAGGGCTGGACCCGGGAGGAGCCGAGGATCGTGCCGCCGCGGGCGAGGATGCCGCCCACGGCGTCGAGGTCGAGCTTGAGGTAGTCGCAGTCCAGGAGGCCCTTCCAGCCGTCCCGGAAGCCGATGACCTCGTCGCCGTGGTCCACGACGGCGCGGTGCACGACGGACCGGATGACGGCGTTCAGGCCGGGGCAGTCGCCGCCGGACGTGAGGACACCAATGCGCATAGCCCGAATACCTTCTCAACGTGGGCCGGGGACCGGACCACGTTGTCCGGCTGGAATCCCCGCCACCCTAGCGGCATCGAGGGGCCGGACCGAAGCACGCGTCCGCCTGCTGGACGACCCCGCTCACCTGTGCGGATGGGTCGACATACGGGCTGTTGACCAGCAGGTTGACGCGTGCTCCCCGCACGCTGCCGGTACGCGCTCAGGCAGGCTGCTGAGCAGCCGTGTCTACGCAGGCTGCTGCGCGGCCGCGATGCGCTCGTTGCGAAGCGCCTCGTACCAGTGGTCGTCGGTCGGCGGCAGCGCGTTGACGTCCAGGGCCAGCTTCAGCAGCAGGTCCGCGATCAGCGGGTTGCGGGCGAGCACCGGCCCGTGCATGTACGTGCCGAAGACGGTGTCGTTGTACGCGCCCTCCGTGCCGTCGCCCGTGCCGTTGCCGTTGCCGAAGCGCACCTGGGCGAGCGGGCGGGCGGTGGGGCCGAGGTGGGTGACGCCCTGGTGGTTCTCGAAGCCGGTCAGCGGGGGCAGGCCGAGGCGGGCGTCGACGTCGCCCAGCACGTCACCGACGCACCGCGCGCCCTCGCCGCGGGTCGACACCACGTCCAGCAGACCGAGGCCGGGCTCGCGCTGACCGAGGTCGTTGATGAACTCGTGGCCGAGGATCTGGTAGCCGGCGCAGACGGAGAACACGATGGCGCCGTTCTCCACGGCCCGGGTCAGCCCACCGTCCCGGCGCAGCCGCTCGGCGGCGAGCCGCTGCGGCCGGTCCTCGCCGCCGCCGATCAGGTAGATGTCGCCGGAGGTCGGGATCGGCTGGTCGCTGCGCACGTCCAGCCGGGCCACGTCCAGGCGGCGCTGCCGCGCCCGGCGCTCCACGACGAGCACGTTGCCCTGGTCGCCGTAGGTGCTGAGCAGGTCGGGATAGATCCAGACGACCCGCAGTTGGTTGTCGCTCACAAAAGTCCCCTGACGTCTCGTGCTCAGTTGCCGACGCGGCGGCGCAGGTCCTGGAACGCCGTGTAGTTGGCGATGACCTCGATGCGCCCCGGCGGGCACGCCGCCACGGCCTGGTCGAGGTTGTCGTAGACCTGGAAGTGCTGGTCGGCGACCTCCAGGCGCACCGCCAGGTCCAGCCGCCGGTCGCCGACGACGCAGATCGGGTGACCGGTCAGACGCGTGTAGTCCACGTCCCACAGCCAGGAGGTGTCGGTGCCGTCGGCGCCGCGCGCGTTCACCGAGAGGATGACCGGCGTGGGCGGCGGGTCGATCAGGGAGAACGTCTCCAGCCAGCCGGCCGGGTTCTTCGCGAGCAGCAGCCGCAGGTCACGGCCCTGGAACTGAACGACGTCGTAGCGCCCGGCCACCGCCTGCACCTGGTACATCCGCTCCAGCGCGACCTGCGGCGGCACCCCGAACACGGCGGCGACGGCGGCCGAGGAGGCGGCGTTGGCCTTGTTGGCGCGACCGGGCAGCTGGAGGTGGATCGGCCAGGCCGAGCCGTGCGGGTCCAGGACGTGATCGCCCGAGAGCGCCCAGCTCGGCGTCGGACGGCGGAAGCCGCACTCGCCGCAGAACCAGTCGTCGCCCGGGCGCTGCATGACGCCGCCGCACGAGGGGCAGGACCAGGCGTCGTCCTTCCACATCTGCCCCGCCGCGACCCAGATCACATTGGGGGAGGACGACGCCGCCCACACGACCAGCGGGTCGTCGCAGTTGGCCACGACGACGGCCTTGGAACCCGCGAGGCCCTCCCGCCAGTTCTCGGCGAGCATGCGCGTCTCTGCGGCCCGGTCGAGCTGGTCGCGCGAGAGGTTGAGCAGGGCGATGCACTTCGGGGCGGTGTCCCGGGCGACGCCGGCGAGGTACTTCTCGTCGACCTCGATGACGCCGTAGCGGGCGTCGGAGCTGCCGGCGAGGGCCGAGGTGATGCCGGCCGGCATGTTGGCGCCGAGCGCGTTGGAGACGACGGGGCCCGCCGCGCGCAGTGCCTCGGCGATGAGGCGGGTGGTGGTGGTCTTGCCGTTCGTCGCGGAGACCAGGATCACGTCCAGGTTCTGGGCGAGCCGGGCGAGGAGGTCGGGGTCGAGTTTCAGCGCGACCCGGCCGCCGATCACCGAACCGCTGCCGCGCCCTGCGGCGCGTGACGCCGCCGCGACCGCCTTGCCCGCGGTCACGGCCAGCTTGGCCCGCGGCGAGAGCGGGTCCGAGTTGCCTGCCATCAGTTCTCGATCCTCCTTGCGTACGCGCCGCGCCTTGAAGCCTGACGGCCACGTGGTGTGGACCTCAGCCTATCGAGATCCATTCGCACTCCCGAACCGCGGCACTGTGGCGAACTCGTGTGGGAGACGCGGACCGACAGGACCTTACTCTTGCCGCCATGCGACAGAGCTCCATCCCCGGCGCGAACGGCCGTGTGCGGCCCCTCACCCTGCACGGCGATCCGGTCCTGCACACCCCCTGCGCGGAGGTCACCGACTTCGGCCCCGAACTGGTCCGGCTCGTCGAGGACTTGTTCGCGACGATGTACGCCGCCCAGGGCGTCGGCCTCGCCGCCAACCAGGTCGGCGAGTCCCTCCGCGTGTTCGTCTACGACTGTCCCGACGACGAGGACGTCCGCCATGTCGGCCATGTGATCAACCCCCGCCTGGCCGAGAAGGACGGCGTGGTGATCCGGGGTCCGGAGGGCTGCCTGTCCCTGCCGGGCCTGGAAGCGGGCACGGAACGGTACGACCACGCGGTCGTCGAGGGCTTCACGATGACCGGCGACCCCGTCACGATCCACGGCACGGGCTTCTTCGCCCGCTGCCTGCAACACGAGTGCGACCACGTGGAGGGACGCATCTACGCGGACCATCTCAAGGGCTGGCGCCACCGCAGACTGATGCGGCAAGTGGCCAGGGCCTCCTGGCGCCGGGTGGGGTGACTCCTCAGGGGCGCGGGGAACTGCGCGAACAACCCCCACCGGCGGTCAGACGGAAGACGACCTTCAGAACCCCGGACCCCCCACCCGATCCCCCGCAGCAGCAAGCCGCCCCCACAACAGATCAGCCAGGCTCCGCACCAACTCCGCACGGGAACACGGCCGTTCCCCCAGCCACCAATCCCCGGCGGCATGCATCATGCCGACGATCCCGTGCCCCCACACCCGCGCCAGCTGCTGCCCGTCCGGCCCGAGATCCAGTCGCTCCTCGATGACCTGCGCCAGCTCCTCGCCCATCCGCCGCAGCAACGGCGCGCTGTGCTTGCCGACATCGAACCCCTGGTCGCCGCCCGGCTGGCTGCCCTCCGCGGGGTGCATCAGGAACCGGTACACCTGGGGCCGCAGCTCGATCGCCGTGAGGTAGGTGTCCAGCGTCGCCTCGACCCGCTCCCGCCGGTCCGCGGGTGCGTCCAGCGCCGCCCGCAGCGAATCCAGCAGGGCGTCGGTGTGCCGCATGGCAAGGGCCGCGTAAAGTCCGCCCTTGTCGCCGAAGTGGCGGTACAGAATCGGCTTGGTGATGCCGGCTTCCGCCGCGATCGCGTTCATCGAGGCCTGCGGGCCGTCGCGCAGCACCACTCGGTCTGCGGCCTCCAGCAGCTCACGCCGGCGGCGGTCGGCGGACCGTTGCTGATCGGTCCGCTGCGTGGTGTCCATGGTCTCTCCCCACCCGTGCTGTTTCGATGACGCCTGCGCAAACTAACACTGAAGCGTGCCCAGGACACCGAACGGGTGCCGACCGGTCGGTAGGAGTTGACTTCGACTACCCGCCGGTAACAGACTGGTGTTACCGCAAGTAACATGCACGTGTGCCGCTGGAGGGGACGACATGGCCGAGTTCACCATGGAGCTCAACGACGAACAGAAGGAGGTCCGGGACTGGCTGCACGGCTTCGCGGCCGATGTGATCCGCCCCGCGGCCGCCGAATGGGACGAGCGTGAGGAGACTCCCTGGCCGGTCATCCAGGAAGCCGCCAAGGTCGGCATCTACTCCCTGGACTTCTACGCCCAGCAGTACTTCGACCCCACCGGCCTCGGCATCCCCATGGCGATGGAGGAGCTGTTCTGGGGCGACGCGGGCATCGCCCTGTCCATCGTCGGCACCGGCCTCGCCGCCGTCGGCGTCCTCGCCAACGGCACCGAGGAGCAGATCGGCACCTGGATCCCGCAGATGTACGGCGACGCGAGCGACGTGAAGGTCGCCGCGTTCTGCTCCTCCGAGCCCGACGCCGGCTCCGACGTGGCCTCCATGCGCACCCGGGCCGTGTACGACGAGGCCAAGGACGAGTGGGTGCTCAACGGCACCAAGACCTGGGCGACCAACGGCGGCATCGCCAACGTCCACGTCGTCGTCGCGGTCGTCGACGCCGAGCTCGGCTCCAAGGGGCACGCCTCCTTCATCGTCCCGGCGGGGACACCGGGCCTGGCCCAGGGCCAGAAGTTCAAGAAGCACGGCATCCGCGCCTCGCACACCGCCGAGGTCATCCTCGACAACGTGCGCGTCCCCGGCTCCTGCCTGCTCGGCGGCAAGGAGAAGCTCGACGAGCGCCTCGCCCGCGCCCGGGAGAAGGCCAAGCAGGGCGGGGAGCGTGTGAAGAACGCGGCGATGGCCACGTTCGAGGCCTCCCGCCCGGCGGTCGGCGCCATGGCGGTCGGCACCGCCCGCGCCGCCTACGAGGTCGCCCTCGACTACGCCACCACCAGGGAGCAGTTCGGGCGCCCGATCATCGACAACCAGGGCGTCGCCTTCCAGCTGGCGGACATGCGGACGTCCATCGACGCGGCCCGGCTGCTGGTGTGGCGCGCCTCCTGGATGGCCGTCAACGGCAAGCCGTTCACCGCGGCCGAGGGCTCGATGTCCAAGCTGTTCGCGAGCGAGACCGCCAAGAAGGTCACCGGCCAGGCGATCCAGATCCTCGGCGGCAACGGCTACACCCGGGAGTACCCCGTCGAGCGGATGCACCGCGACGCGGCCATCTACACCATCTTCGAGGGCACGAGCGAGATCCAGCGCCTGGTCATCGCCCGCACCCTCGCCGGGGTGCCGATCCGCTAGCGGTGCCGGAGCGGCGTCAGCTGCTCGATGTCGTAGCGCGCCCGCAGCTCCTGGATCGCCGCGTGGTCCGGTGGGCCTGAACCGTCGAGGATCTCCAGCAGTTCCTCGAAGTACCGCTCGTGGTCCGGCGGCGGGCTCGCCTGGAAGAACATCTTCGCCGGGGTGTCCGTCGGGTTGGCGAAGGCGTGCGGGCACCCCGGGGGTACGACGATCACCGTCCCCGGAGTCGCCCGCACCACCCGCTTGCCCGAAGCGGACTCCCACCCCTGCCAGTGGTCGGGGGTGCGGATCCGCGGCTCGAAGGCGAGGACGTCCAGCTCGCCTTCGAGCACGTAGAACAACTCCTCGCTGCGGGTGTGCACATGGGCGCCGACGTCGAAGCCCGGTGGCACGACCACCTCGAACGTGGAGGCCACCCGCGAGTGCGCGCCGGTCACCTTGAAGGTGACGTGCTGGGCGGCGGTCTGCATGATCCGGCCCTGGCCGGGCGGCACGAGCAGCCCCTCGGTCGCCGTGAACGCGGCGGCACCGCTCATGTCACCCCGTCCCGTCCGCGCCGTGCCAGCGGCCCAGGGCCATCTCGGCGGTGATGCCGGGACCGAACCCGGCGAGCAGTCCGCGCGCCTGGTCCCCGGGGCCGCCGTCGTCGAACAGCCGGCGCAGCGCGTCCAGGACGACGGCGCTGGCGATGTTGCCGTACTCGGTGAGCGTGGCCCGGCTGAAGCGGAAGGCGTGCGGGTCGACGTGCAGGAAGGTGCTGAGGTCGTCGAGGATGCGGGGCCCTCCCGCGTGGACGATGTAGAAGTCCAGCCCGGTGGCGTCCCAGCCGTGGTCGGCCGCCAGGTCCTTCAGCGCCGGTGCGAGCGGCTCCATGGTCGACGGGACCCGCTTGTCCAGCAGGAAGTGGAAGCCGGTCGCCTTCACGTCGTACATGATCCAGTCGTCGGTCTTGGGGATCAGGTACGAGCCGTTGCGCTCCAGACGGACGCCCTCGCCGCCCCGGCCGCGGACCACGGCGGCGGCGATGCCGTCACCGAACAGGCCGTTCGACAGCAGCGAGCCGACACCGATGTCGGTCGGCTGGTAGCACAGCGAGCAGAACTCGCACGCCACGATCAGCACGTTGGCCTCGGGGTACGCCGTGCAGAAGTCGTGGGCACGGTTGATCGCCGCGCCGCCGGCCGCGCAGCCCAGCTGGGCGACCGGCAGCTGACGGGTGGTCGGGTCGAAGCCCATCTCGTTGATCAGCCAGGCCGTGAGCGAGGGCATCATGAAGCCCGTGCACGACACGTAGATGATCAGGTCCACCTCGGAGGTGAGCAGCTCCGCGTCGTCCAGCGCACGCTGCACCACCGCCGGCACCCGGGCCTTCGCCTCGGCCTCGTAGAGCTTGTTGCGGTCCTCGAACCCGGGGTGCCGCAGCGTCTCCTCGATGGGCTGCACGATATGCCGCGTGCGCACCCCGGTGTTCTCTATCAGGCGGAGGGCCAACGGCAGTTGGGGGTGGCCGGCGTGGCGCTCACGCGCCAGCTCCAGCGTCTCCTCCATCGTGATCACGTGCTCTGGAACGGACACCGAGGGTCTGCACAAAGTCGCCATGAACCGTGCCTGCTTTCGCCTCCCGGAAGGCCCTTCGGCCCCGGTCAGGGTGTGGTTCACCTCAAGGGTGGTCCACCCACGATCACCCGGGCGTTCGCCGACTTCGCGCCGGACTACTCCGTATCAGGGATGCCCCCACCGCTCAGGTCGCGGTCCCACTGCTGTGCGCGATGCACGCCACGTCGATGCGATCGGCCAGTTTCGCCAGCTCGATGGCCAGCTCGGCCACCGTGTCCTCGTCCAGCCCCGACTCCCCGCTCTCCACGAGCCGCACCCACCGACCCCCCACCGTCCGCAAGAGCTTGCTGACGTCCACGGCAGACACCTGCAAGGTCCCGCGGTCGTCGACGATCAGAGGCAGAGTCACTTCGCGGTTCACAGACGGGATCGTAGCCCCGCAACACTCACGCACCATGCCAAACAGTGGTGATGTTGCAGAACTCGCGGATTCCGTGCCCGGACAGCTCACGCCCGTACCCGGACCGCTTCACTCCGCCGAACGGGAACGCCGGATGGGACGCGGTCATGCCGTTGACGAACACCCCGCCGGCCTCCAGGTCCCGTACGAACCGGTCGACCTCCGCCTCGTCCCGCGTCCAGACGTTCGAACTCAGCCCGAAGGGGGAGTCGTTCGCGATCAGCACCGCCTCGTCCAGGTCGGCCGCCCGGTACAGCGTCGCGACCGGCCCGAACGCCTCCTCCCGGTGGATCCGCATCTCGCGGGTGATGCCGGCCAGGACCGACGGCAAGTAGTACCAGCCGGGCCCCTCCGGCCGTTCGCCACCGCACAGCACCTGCGCCCCGGTGCGTACCGCGTCGTCGACCAGCTCCTCCAGATCGCGCAGCCCCTGCTCGCTGGCGAGCGGCCCGACCTGGGTGTCGTCGGCCATGGGGTCGCCGACCTTCAGCGCCTTCATGCCCTCGGCGAACCGCTCGGCGAACGCGTCGTAGACGTCCGTGTGCACGATGAACCGCTTCGCGGCGATGCAGGACTGCCCGTTGTTCTGCACCCGCGCGGTCACCGCGACCTGGGCGGCCCGGTCGATGTCGGCGGAGGGCATGACCACGAACGGGTCACTGCCGCCCAGTTCCAGCACCGTCTTCTTGATCATCTCCCCGGCGGTGGAGGCGACCGCGCGCCCCGCGGGCTCGCTGCCGGTGAGCGTGGCGGCCTTGACGCGCTCGTCGCGCAGGATCTCGTCGACCGCCCCGGAGCCGATCAGCAGGGTCTGGAAGGTGCCCTCGGTGAAACCCGCCCGGTGGAAGAGATCCTCCAGGTAGAGGGCGGTCTGCGGGACGTTCGAGGCGTGCTTGAGCAGGCCCACGTTGCCCGCCATCAGCGCCGGCGCGGCGAAGCGGATCACCTGCCACAGCGGGAAGTTCCACGGCATCACCGCGAGCACCGGACCGAGCGGCCGGTAGTGGACCCGGACGCGTGAGGCGCCGGAGTCCTTCACATCGGAGTCGGCGGGTTCCTCGTCGGCGAGGAGTTCCTCGGCGTGGTCGGCGTACCAGCGCATCGCCTTGGCGCACTTGGCCGCCTCGGCCCGGGCCTGCTGGATCGGCTTGCCCATCTCGGTGGTCATCACGCGGGCGATGTCCTGCTGGTCCTCGTCAAGAAGGTCGGCGGCCCGGTGCAGCAGCCGGGCGCGCTCGTCGAAGCTCGTCGTCCGATACGTGCGGAACGTGGCCTCCGCGAGCTGGAGCCGGCGCTCGATCTCCTGCTCTCCCATGGCCTCGTACGTCTTGAGCGTCTCGCCGTTCGCCGGGTTCACCGTTGCGATGGGCATGGCTGACCTCCCTCGGAGCGGGCTGTGTCTCGACCTTCCCGCGCGGCGCAGGGGAGCGCAACGCGGGAGCGTCTCCTCAGGGCGAGTGCTCCGCCAGCCGGTCGAGAAACGCCGCCTGCGCCTTGACGATCACCGAGCGGGCCCGGTCGAGGCCGAACCAGGCCACCCGGTCCAGCTCGGGGAACTCCTGGAGCCGTCCCGACCTCGGCGGCCACTCCATCCGGAAGGTGCCGGGCGTGATGGCCGCCGGGTCGAGGTCCGCCCGGATCGCCCAGGCCGTGACGATCTTGCCGCCTGTCTGCCGGACCTCGCCGAGGTCGATGGCCTCGCCGTCCGGCGGCGGCAGCCCCAGTTCCTCCTGGAACTCGCGGCGGGCGGCCTCCCAGGCGGGCTCGTCCGGCTCGTACTCGCCCTTGATCACGGTCCACGCCCCGGCGTCGCGCCGGGTGAAGAACGGGCCGCCCATATGGCCGAGCAGCACGTCGAGGCCGTCGTCTCCGGGGTGGAAGAGCAGCAGGCCGGCGCTGCGCTTCACGGCGCCACCTCCGGGTGCGCGGCGAGCAGCGCCTCGACCGTGTCGGCGTCCTCGGGGCGCTTGTCCTCCCGGTAGCGGACGACACGGGCGAAGCGGAGGGTGACGCCGGCCGGGTAGCGGGTGGAGCGCTGCAGCCCGTCGTAGGCGATCTCGACGACGAGTTCGGGCCGGACCCTCACCACATGGTCGTCGGTCTCGACGGCGAGCTGCTGGAGGCGTTCGGTCTGCCAGGTGAGCATCGCGTCGGTCATGCCCTTGAACGTCTTGCCGAGCATGGCGAGGCCGCCGTCGGCGGTGCGGGCGCCGAGGTGGAGGTTGGAGAGCTTGCCGGTGCGGCGGCCGTGGCCCCACTCGGCGGCCAGGACGACCAGGTCGAGGGTGTGGACAGGTTTGACCTTCAGCCAGGAGGCCCCGCGCCGGCCCGCGCTGTAGGGGGCGTCGAGCGCCTTGGCCACGACGCCCTCGTGGCCGCGCCGCAGCGTCTCGGCGAGGAACTCCTCCGCCGTGGGCGTGTCGTCCGGCCCGGACACCAGGGTGCGCCGCACCCGCATCGGCTCGGGCACCAGCCGGGCCAGCTCGGCGTGCCGCTCGGCGAAGGGCAGGTCGAGCAGGTCATGGCCGTCGACGGACAGCGCGTCGAAGAAGACGGGGGAGACCGGCACCGCGCGGGCGGCCGTCGCCACGTCCGTGCGGGAGCCGACACGGCCGGCGGTCTCCTGGAACGAGCGGGGGCGCCCGGCCTCGTCGAAGGAGATCACCTCGCCGTCCAGGATGAACCGCTCACCCCGCAACTCCAGAGCGGCGGCCGTCACTTCGGGCAGCCGATCGGTGATGTCGTCGAGCGTGCGGGTGTACAGCCGCACGGTGTCGCCGTCCCGGTGCAGCTGGACGCGGATGCCGTCCAGCTTCTCCTCGACCGCGCAGGCGCCGAGCTTGTCCACGGCCTCGCCGACCGAGGAGGCGCTGTGCGCGAGCATCGGCCAGACCGGACGGCCGACCGTGAGACGGAACCGGTCGAGGGCGGCGGGGCCGTCCGCGAGCAGGGCCTGCGCGACCGTCTGGAGGGAGCCCGCCAGCATCACGGCCCGCCGTACGTCCGCGGGCGGCGCCCCGGTCGCCTGGGCGAGGCCTTCCACCGCCACGGCGTCCAGCGCACCCTGCCGCACCTCGCCGGTGAGCAGCCCGAGCAGGAACCGCTGCTCGTCCGCGGTGGCGGCGCCCATCAACTCCCCGACCAGCCGGACCCGTTCCGCCTGCGAGCCGGGCCCCGACACCTGGGCGAGACCGGCCAGCCTCGCGTCCACCTCGCGCACGGTCAGGCCCGGCTCGGCCGCCGGCTCCACCGGGCGGCTCAGCACCTTCCAGCCGACGCCGATCCGCCCCTGCGGCAGCCGTCCCGCCAGGTACGGGATGACGATCGGCACATCGTCGGCCTCCGCGTCCCGGAAGAGCTCCGCGAGCAGCGCCGTCTTGCGGGACCGCGCCGAGGTGGCGGCGACCTCCTGGGACACTCGGGCCAGCCGGTGCAGCAGCATGCAGCCATGGTGCACCGGAGGCGAGGCCTCTACACCTGGGCGGCCGCGTCGAGGTCGGTCATCAGCAGATCCCCGACGATCGCCGACGCCGCCCGGTATCCGCCGCTGGCCGCGTGCACGACCTGCTCGGCGAAGCCGATCGCGTTGCCCGCGGCCCACACGCCCGGCACGCTCGTCAGCCCGGTCGCGTCGACCACCGGATACGCGCCGAACGGCGTGTCGTGCAGCTCGGCACCGAGCCCTTCCAGCAGGCCGGTCCGCGGAACCGCCCGGGGCGCGAGGAACAGCACCGAGCGCGCGTGTTCCGTGCCGTCCGCGAGCCGGATGCCGGTGAGCCGGTCGTCCTCGGTCACCAGCCCGGCGACCTCGCCGGGCACCACCTCCACCCCGGCCGCGGCGAGCCGGCGCAGATCCTCGTCGGACAGCTCCTCCTCGGCGACCGCGTGCAGGAAGAACCGCACGTCCTTCGACCACTGGGACACCATCAGGGCCTGGTGCACACTCGCCGGGCTCGTCGCCAGCACCCCGAACGGCTGGTCGCGCACCTCCCAGCCATGGCAGAACGGGCAGTGCAGCACGTCCCGGCCGAACCGCTCGGCGACCCCAGCGACGGCGGGCAGCTCGTCCTTCAGCCCGGTCGCGACGACCAGCCGCCGGGCCCGTACGGTCCGGCCACCGGCCAGAGCCACGACGAAGCCGTCACTCTGTGCGCCGGTGTGGTCCTCGCCCGCTGCGCCTGTGTGGTTTTCGCCCTGCGGCCCTGCGAGGTCCTCGCCCTGCGACCCTGCGAGGTCCTCGCCCCGTGTCACCTCCACCACCCGGTCCCGCACGAACTCCACGCCGTAGCGGACGATCTCCTCCCGGCCGAGCGCCAGGAATTCGGCGGGCGGCATGCCGTCCCGCGTCAGATAGCCCTGCATGTGCGCGGCGGGCGCGTTGCGTGGTTCGCCCGCGTCGACCACGAGCGTGCGGTGCCGGGCACGCCCCAGCACCAGCGCCGCGGACAGCCCCGCCGCGCCCCCGCCGATGACGACCACCGCGTATTTCTCGGTCATGTGACCACCTCCGCTGCCGAGCGTCGCCCCGGCACCGCGGGATTGACAAACGACTTTGCCGAACCTGCAATACGACCATGACGACGGACGAGGTACTCGCGGGCGTGGGCCCCCGGCTGCGGCAGATGCGCAAGGAACGGGAGGTGACCCTGGCGGCGCTCTCCGAGACCACCGGCATCTCCGTCAGCACCCTCTCGCGGCTGGAGTCCGGCCTGCGTAAACCCAGTCTGGAACTGTTGCTGCCGATCGCGCGCGCCCACCAGGTGGCGCTGGACGAACTGGTCGGCACCCCGCCCCCCGGCGATCCGCGCGTGCGCTCGAAGCCGATCGTCATGGGCGGCCGCACCCACTGGCCCCTCACCCGCCAGCCCGGCGGCCTCCAGGCCTACAAGGTCCTCGAACCCAAGCGCAGACAGGAGCCGGATCCGCGCACGCACGAGGGCTACGAGTGGCTGTACGTGCTGTCCGGGACGCTGCGCCTGGTGCTCGGCGAGCACGACGTGGTGCTCACGGCGGGGGAGGCGGCCGAGTTCGACACGCGGGTGCCGCACTGGTTCGGGTCGACGGGGGAAGGGCCCGTGGAGTTCCTCAGCCTGTTCGGGCCGCAGGGCGAGCGGATGCATGTGCGGGCCCGGCCGAAGGGCGCGTGACGTACGGGGACCCTCCACGGGTGACTTTGCCGGGAGACGGTTCCCTGATGGGCAAGCGACCGCTTAGTATGCGAACCGACCCCGGTCAGACGAAGCAGTCCCCCGTGGAGGCCCCGCATGCAGGCATGGCAAGTGCACGAGAACGGCGAGCCGGGCGAGGTGATGCGCCTGACGGACGTACAGCCGCCCACGCCCGGTGACGGCCAGGTCCTGCTCAAGGTGCGGGCGGCCAACATCAACTTCCCGGACGCCCTGCTGTGCCGCGGCCAGTACCAGGTCAGGCCGCCACTGCCGTTCACCCCGGGCGTGGAGATCTGCGGCGAGACCGAGGACGGCCGCCGGGTGATCGCCAACCCGGCGCTGCCGCACGGCGGCTTCGCCGAGTACGCCGTCGCGGACGCCGCCGCGCTGCTGCCCGCGCCGGAGGCCCTCGACGACGCCGAGGCCGCTGCCCTGCACATCGGCTACCAGACCGGCTGGTTCGGCCTGCACCGCCGGGCCGCTCTGGAGGCCGGCGAGACCCTGCTCGTCCACGCTGCCGCTGGAGGGGTCGGCAGCGCGGCCGTGCAGCTCGGGAAGGCCGCCGGCGCCACCGTCATCGGTGTCGTCGGCGGCTCCCGGAAGGCGGCCGTCGCCCGGGAGCTGGGCTGCGACGTGGTGATCGACCGGCGTTCCGAGGACGTCGTCGCCGCCGTCAAGGAGGCCACCGGCGGCCGGGGCGCCGACGTGATCTACGACCCGGTCGGCGGCGAGGCCTACACCCAGTCCGCCAAGACCGTCGCCTTCGAGGGGCGCATCGTGGTCGTCGGCTTCGCCAGCGGCACGATCCCCAGCCCGGCCCTGAACCATGCCCTGGTGAAGAACTACTCGATCGTCGGCCTGCACTGGGGCCTGTACAACACCAAGAATCCCAAGCTGGTCCAGCACTGCCACGAGCAGCTCACCGAACTGGCCGCCCGGGGCGCGATCAAGCCGCTGGTGAGCGAGCGCGTGCCGCTCGGCGGGGCGGCCGCCGCCGTGCAGAAGGTGGCGGACGGCCTGACCACCGGCCGCGTCGCGGTCGTCATGGAGGAGGCGGCATGACCGACGCCGAGGAACTGCGCACCCGTACCCGGGAGTTGCTGGCCGCCCACCCGCCGGCCTCCACTGACCGGCTGGACTTCCTGCGGGCCCGCTTCGACGCCGGACTCGCCTGGGTGCACTACCCGGAGGGCCTCGGCGGGCTCGGCGCTCCCCGCTCCCTCCAGGCCGTGGTGGACGCCGAGCTGGAGGCCGCCGGGGCGCCCGACAACGACCCGCGGCGCATCGGCATCGGCCTCGGCATGGCCGCGCCGACGATCCTCCAGTACGGCACCGAGGAGCAGAAGCGGCGCTTCCTGCGGCCCCTGTGGACCGGCGAGGAGGTCTGGTGCCAGCTGTTCAGCGAGCCGGGCGCCGGGTCCGACCTCGCCGCGCTGGGCACTCGGGCCGTCCAAGAGGGCGAGGAGTGGGTCGTCAACGGGCAGAAGGTGTGGACGTCCAGCGCCCACGTCGCCCGCTGGGCGATCCTCATCGCCCGCACCGACCCGGACGTGGCCAAGCACCGGGGCATCACCTACTTCGTCTGCGACATGACCGACCCGGGCGTCGAGGTGCGGCCGCTGCGGCAGATCACCGGTGAGGCTGAGTTCAACGAGGTGTTCCTCACCGACGTCCGCATCCCGGACGCGCGGCGCCTCGGCGCGATCGGCGAGGGCTGGAAGGTCGCCCAGACCACGCTGAACAACGAGCGCGTGGCCATCGGCGGCATGCGACTGCCCCGCGAGGGCGGCATGATCGGCCCGATCGCGAAGACCTGGCGCGAGCGGCCCGAGCTGCGTACCCACGACCTGCACCAGCGGCTGCTGAAGCTCTGGGTGGAGTCCGAGGTCTCCCGCCTCACCGCCGAGCGGCTGCGCCAGCAACTCGTCGCGGGCCAGCCCGGCCCTGAGGGCGCCGGCATGAAACTGGCCTTCGCGCGCCTCAACCAGGAGATCAGCGGCCTGGAGGTGGAACTCCTCGGCGAGGAGGGCCTGCTGTACGACGACTGGACCATGCGGCGCCCCGAGCTGGTCGACTTCACCGGCCGCGACGCGGGCTACCGCTACCTGCGCTCCAAGGGCAACAGCATCGAGGGCGGGACCAGTGAGGTCCTGCTGAACATCGTCGCCGAGCGCGTCCTGGGCCTGCCCGCCGAGCCGCGCACCGACAAGGACGTCGCCTGGAAGGACCTGGCCCGATGAGCGACCTGCTGTACTCGGAAGAGGAAGACGCGCTGCGCGCCGCGGTCCGCGACCTGCTCACCGACCACTGCGACGCACCCGGCGTCATCGCCCGCACCGAGTCGGACACCCCGCACCACCTGGCCCTGTGGAAGGCCCTCACCGAGGGCATGGGCCTGGCCGGTCTGCTGGTGCCCGAGGAACTCGACGGCCAGGGCGCCACGCACCGCGAAGCCGCCGTGGTGCTGGAGGAACTGGGCCGCGCGGTCGCGCCCGTGCCCTATCTGACGAGCGCGGTCGTCGCCACCGAGGCACTGCTGGCCTGCGGCACCGACGACCTGCTCCGCGACCTCGCCACCGGCACCACGATCGGCGCCCTCGCGGTCGCCCTGAACGTCGCGCCGGGCGCCGCCTACAAGGTCGTCCGGCACGAGGACGGGCTGCTGCACGGCGAACTCACCGGCATCGCGGACGCCGCCGTCGCGAACGTCCTGCTGGTGCCGGCCGACGACGGCGGTCTGTACGCGGTCGACGCCCGCGCCGCAACCGTCACGCCCCGGACCTCCCTGGACCTGACGCGGCCGCTCGCGACCGTCACCCTCGACGGCGTGCGGGGCCGGCTGCTGGGCGACGCCGAACCCGCCGTGCGCCGGGCCCTGCGTGCCGGCGCCGGGCTGCTCGCCTCCGAGCAGTTCGGCCTTGCCGAGTGGACACTCACGGAGACGGTCCGCTACCTGAAGGAACGCAAGCAGTTCAACCGGCCCGTCGGCGGCTTCCAGTCGATCAAGCACCGGCTGGCCCAGCTGTGGCTGGAGGTCGTCAACGCCCGCGCGGCCGCCCGCAACGCCGCCGACGCCCTGTCGACCGGCGAGGACGTGGACGTGGCCGTCACCGTCGCCCAGGCCTACGCCGCGCCCGTGGCCGTGCACGCCGCCGAGGAGGCCGTCCAACTGCACGGCGGCATCGGCATGACGTGGGAGCACCCGGCGCATCTCTACCTCAAGCGCGCCAAGGCCGACTCCATCGCCTACGGCACGCCGGGCGCCCACCGCGAGGCCCTGGCCGCCCTGGTCGACCTCCAAGCGCCATGACGGCTCCTCGACTCCCGGCATCCTGACTCCCGGTATCACTTCGGGAAGCTTGAGCAAAGGCCCGTCCCACCAGGGGCGGGCTCTTTCGCGTGCCTCGCCGGTGAAGTGAACGCATGGCGGCAGTCCGGCCAACTCCATGCGCAGGCCTGCTCCTTGAGCCTGCCGGGACCCATACTCACAGGGTTCCCGTACGGCATCTCCAGGGAGGCGGAGCATGGCCCTCACCACCCGTCGCACGGCACTCACCACCCTCGGCGCAGCGCTCGCGGGCTCGATCGCCCTGCCCGCCACACCCGCGTCGGCAGACGAACTCACGGGCAGACCCGCCCGCACCCACACCGGCGAACACACACCCATGCCCCGCCCGTTGTGGCGCGCCCACGCCCACAACGACTACGAGCATCCCCGCCCGCTGCTCGACGCCCTCGACCACCGCTTCGGCAGCGTCGAAGCCGACATCCACCTCGTCGACGGCCAACTCCTCGTCGCCCACGACCCGGAAGACCTCGACCCGGCACGCACCCTCGAATCCCTCTACCTCGACCCGCTCGCCGCCCGCGTGCGCGCGAACCACGGTTCGGTGTACCGGGGGTACCGCCGCTCGCTGCACCTGCTCCTCGACATCAAGACCGAGGGCGCCTCGACGTACCTCGAACTCGACCGCCACCTCAGGCGATACCGGCATCTGTTCACCACCTGCGTCCGCGGTCGCGTGCACCGCGGGCCGGTCACCGCCGTGATCTCCGGCGACCGGGCGGCCCGCGCCCCCATGGAGACCCAGACCGTCCGGCGGGCCTTCTACGACGGTCGCCTCACCGACCTTGGCAGCCCGGCACCGGCCTCCTTCATCTCGCTGATCAGTGACAACTGGACCCTCCACTTCACCTGGCAGGGCGTCGGCACCTTCCCGGACACCGAGCGGCACAAGCTGCGGGCCATCGTGAAGGCCGCCCACCGGCGCGGGCGGAAGGTGCGGTTCTGGGCGACTCCGGACCTGCCCGGACCCGCCCGCGACGCGCTCTGGGGCGAACTGCTCGACGCGGGCGTCGACCACCTCAACACCGACGACCTCGCCGGACTGCAGGCGTTCCTCGACGCCCGCCGGACGCCTTAGGCGCACAGGCGAACACCACACGTTCGGCGGACAGGTCAGCCGCCCGGACGAACCCTTCGCTACGCCACACTTGCGCCCGAACGCCGTGAACCGGACATGGCGGTGTGGCGGAGGAGTTGACGATGGCCATTTCCATCTCTGTGGTGCTGCTGCTCTTGATCCTTGCGGTGATCTTCCTGCGCAACGGCGGGCTGAAGGTCTCCCACGCGCTGGTCTGTCTGCTGCTCGGCTTCTACCTGGCCAGCACCAGCATCGCCCCCACCATCCACAGCGGCCTCACGGCGACGGCGGACATCGTCAGCGGTCTGCGTCCCTGAGTCACCACGAGAACACGCCGATGCCGTTCGGCACGAGCCGTTCGGCGCCACCGCTGGGGTGGTTGCGCACCGAGACCGTGCTCGCGCCCGCCTTCCGTGCGACCAGCGTCGACGACCCGCCGCCGTCCAGACTGAAGGCGTCCACCGAGCCCAGTTTCCGCATGGTGCCGGCGACTTCGGCGATCGTCAGACCGCTGCGGTAGGCGGCGGCGCCGTCCAGCGCGAGCAGCAGCACCCGCCGTCCACTGTCGGCGATCCCCACGGCCGTACGGACGGCCGACGTCGTGTTGTCGAGGCCCGGCAGCGGCTGCCCGCCCGACAGCACCGGGTAGCCGCCGAGGGCGAGCCGGTACGCCACGCCGCCCGTGGCCGCCACGAGCCCGTGCTCGATCTCGACCGATTGACCGGTGGAGAACTTGCGCAGCTGCTGGGCGCCCGCCTCCCGGCCGACCAGCACGGTCGTCCCCGCGGCGATGGGGCCACCGCCCGGGGCGTTCGCGGCGGAGACCACCGTGCCGTCGCGGACCGTCACCTCGTAGGTGTCGGTGCTGCACGGAGCGGCCCGGTCCGTGTCCGTGCCACACGTGGCGCGCACCCGGGAGACGCTGCCCCACTCGGAGGTGAACGCGCCGACGGAACCCACCGGCAGCGCGTACTGGTTGAGTCCTCCCAGCGGCAGCCGCGCCTCGGCCGTACGGACCGAACCGGCCAGTGTGAGCCGGTCCAGACGCGCCCGCCCGTCGGTGCCGACGCCGAAGACGTCCTCGGTCGTCGTGCCGGGCGGCAGCGCCGGCCCGAAGCGCTGGCCCTTCGGGACTGCCGCCTTGAGTGACCGTCCGGCCGCGATCGCCGGACCCACGCTCGCTCCGGTCGCCTCGACGCCCGGGTGCTGTGTCTCGGTGATGTTGAAGAAGTCACCGTTGACTCCGGCGACCGCGCCCTGGGTGTTCGCCATCGCCGAGACCCGCGCGCGTGCGGCCACGGCTCCCGGGTAGAGCAGATCGACCCGTACCTGCGGGTGGCTGAGGTCGACCCTCAGCAGATGTGCGTGCGTCACCCCCTGGGCCGCCTTGATGTCGAACTCCTCGTACGTCACGCCCGGCGCGACCCGTCCGCCCTTCTGGACGGCGCCGGCCGGAGCCGCCCCCGCCACGGCCGCACCGGCCAGTGCGGCCAACGCCGTGACACACGCCAGTGCCGCTCTGCCTGCTCCCCGCCACCTGCGACGACCTGCCACCGTGCCCCCTGATGTCTCGTCAACTGTCGGGACCCTCAGGGGCAGTGCACCAGACAGCGGGGCTACGGCAGGGTGGGGGAGCGCGGACTACGCGGGAACGGCTGAAAAAACGCACCCCTCTGGGTGCTTCAGCTGTCGCCCGTCCCGGTGGCGTACGGCGTGTAGTGCGCGGGCGTGTGGTCGATCGGCAGGCCGGGCCGCCAGGCGGTGAGGGCCTGGGCGCTGCACACGAACAGCTGCGACGGCAGCCGGTCCAGGGCGAACCAGCGCCAGCGGCCCACGCTCTCCCCGGGCTGGTCCGACGGCTCACCCCGCCAGGCGGTGACCCGGGCCGCCACGGTGGTACGGACGACACCGCCCACGTCGTCCAGCAGCGTCCCGAGCAGCCGGACGTCCTCGGGCCGGGCCGCGAGCCCCGTCTCCTCGCCGAGCTCGCGCACCACCGTCTCCCGCAGCGACTCCCCGGGTTCCACCATCCCGCCGGGCAGCTCCCACGTCCCGAGCCGGTGCCGGCCCAGCAGCAGCCCGCGAGGCCCGTACACGATGGCACCCACCCCGAGCGTGGCATGCGCGGGCGGTGGCTTGCCGTCGCGCGGCCGGGAGGAGACCCGGGCCACCTCGGGCGCTGCCGTGCCCCGTCGCGAAGGGTGCGTCCCGTACGGGTCCCAGGCCTCGGTCTCGGCCGCCTCCGGTTCGTCCGTCAAGGTTCAGCCACCCGCCACGGCGTCACGCGGCAGCACCGTGACCCGGTGGTGGTTGCACCCGGAAGGCCGCGGCTGATCCTCGTCGTCGGGCGGGCTCTGATGGGCCTTGAGGGCGATGCTCACCAGGCTCAGCAGCAGGTCGACGTCCGCCTCGCAGTCGAGATGGACCGTCACCCAGCACGACCCGGGCAGCAAGTGGATCGCACTCGTAGCGGCGAAGCCGTCCTGGAAGCGCTGGATGGCCCGGTGGGTGAGGTGGAGGTCCACATCTCTCGCGGAGTGGAAGTGGACGATCTCGTCGCGGACGGAACGGAGCGCCCTTCCGTTACCGCAACTCGCCGGGCCCGCCATCAGGTCGGGCCAGGCCTGCAGGCGCTCCAGGGCGCGCTGGGCCAGAGTCATGGCCCCATCGTCGCCTGCCCACCGGCCCGCAACCAGCGGTTGAGTCATTTGTAACCGGGACGTGAGGTGGATCGCGGGGCGTCGACCAGGTGTTCAGGCGGCGGTGACGAGTCTGAGGTAGCGCTTCCAGTCCCAGTGCCGGCCCGGGTCGCTGTGGTCCCTGCCAGGTACCTCGTGATGGCCGATGATGTGCGCGCGGTTCTTCGGGATGCCGTACCGCTCGCAGATCGCGGCAGTCAGCCGGGCCGACCGCTCGTACATGACGTCGGTGAAGTACCCGGGCCGGTCCACCCAGCCCTCGTGCTCGATGCCGATGCTGCGGGTGTTGTAGTCCCAGTTCCGCGCGTGCCAGGCGATGTCGGACTCGCGCACGCACTGCGCGACCCGCCCGTCGGAGGAGCGCACCACGTAGTGCGCGGACACCTTACTCGCCGGGCTCCGGAAGACGTTCAGCGTGCCGGCGAAGGTCGTCTGCGCCACGTGGATGATCACGTAGTGCAGTGGATGGGCACGGGGCCGGTTCGATGGTGTGTAGTTGCCGCGGCGCGCCGGCCGCCATGCCGCTCCGGGGTGGTCGACGGTCCGGGGCCTGGCATCCGCCCGGGTGCTGGGGAGCAGGGCCGTCGGGACGGCGGCGAGGGCGGCGCCCGCGAGGATGCCTCGCCTGCTGGGGAGGAGGGTGGTTCGGTGCATGGGTGTGCCTTCCGGGCTCGACGGGAGGGTGTGTGCCGCTCAACTGGCGGAGCCGCGGCCGTTGCTGTCGCGGCCCGCTGTGATCACGTTACGGCGCCTGCATGTCGGCCGGGAGAATGCGGTGCACATCCGTGGACGGGCTTTCGGATGTGGACAACTCCCTCACCCTCCCGGGTGAGGGGAAGAGTCCGGACGGATCGGCGGACGGGGCCGACGACCTGTCTCAGGCCTGCCCGGCGACGGCCGCGGGATCGTCCAGCACCGCCCGGACCACCGAGTGCGCGGCCCCCAGCAGTGGCCCCTGGGGCCCCAGCCCGGACACGGACACGGGGCAGGCCGGACCTGCCGTGCGCCGCGCCAGCTCCTCCCGCAGCGAGGGCAGCAGCCAGGGGGCGAGACCCGACAGCTCCCCGCCCAGGACCACACTCTCCGGGTCGAGCAGGTTGACCGCCCCCGTCAGGGCCACGCCGAGCGCCGTACCCGCCTCGCGCAGGGCACGCCGTACGGACTCGTCGCCCTGCGCGGCGCGCCCCGCGAGCAGCCCGACCCGGTCCTCGCCGGGTTCCAGGCCGGCCGCGCGCAGCACCGCCTCCTCACCGGCGTACTGCTCCAGACAGCCCCGCCCGCCGCAGGCGCACTCCGGCCCGTCCGGCCGGACCGGCACGTGCCCCAACTCGCCCGCGAAGCCGCGGGTTCCACGCAGTAGCCCGCCGTCCACCACGACCGCGGCACCGATACCGATCTCCGCCGAGACGTGCAGGAAGTCGCGGGGTGTGCCGTCGCCCAGCCAGAGTTCGGCGAGGGCGCCGAAGTTGGCCTCGTTGTCCACCGTCAGCGGGAGGTGCGTCGGCAGCAGTGTGCCGAGGTCGGTGTCGTGCCAGCCGAGGTTCGGGGCGCGCACGACGGTCCGGGCGTCGCGCGCCACCAGCCCCGGCACCGCCACCGCGAGTCCGGCCGCCCACAGACCCTCGCCCTCCGCCTCGGTCACGACCTGCCGGATCAGCTCGGTGAGCTCCGCGAGCACGGGCCCGGGCGAGCGGCCGCGGTTGGCGCCCTGCCGTACCGCCCGCGACCGGGTCGTGCCGCGCAGGTCCACGGCGCAGACCGCGAGGTGGTCGACGCCGACCTCCGCGCCGATCCCGGCCGGACCGCGACCGCTGACCGCGAGCGCGGAACCGGGTCGGCCCACCCGGCCGGGCCGCTCCGGACCCAGCTCCTCGAGGAGCCCCGAGCGGATGAGCTCGTCGACGAGCGTCGAGACCGCCGCCCGGGTCAGACCGATCCGTGAGGCGACGGCGGCCCGGGACAGCGGCCCTTCGTCGCGGACGGCGTTCAGGACCCGGGCCAGGTTGCGGCGGCGCATGCCCTGCTGGGTGTCGGGTAGGGCGCGTCCCGGCCCGGTGGGACGGGCCTCGTGCAGCGGTGCGGTCATGCCTGACGCCAGTCCTCAGTGGGTGTCCGTGGGCCGCTCCAGCAGCGGAGCCGCGTCGGAGAGTACCCCGGCGATCCTGGCCAGCGTCTCCTCGTCCCGCTCCACGGCGTCGAGCACCGGCCCGGCCGCCGTGTCCCAGCGCCGCGCGACAGCCGCCGGATCCTCCCCGGTCAGCAGCCCGGCCGCCTGTGCCGCGGCGCCGAGCGCGACCAGTTCCCTGGCCTCGGGAACCTGCACCGGACGCCCGGAGAGCCTGCGCACGGTCTGCTGCCACGCCCTGCCCCGGGCTCCGCCGCCGATCAGCAGCAGGGGTTCCGAACGGTTCGCGTCCTCGTCGAGGACCAGGTCGAGCGCGCCGAGCAGGGAGTGCACGGCGCCGTCGTAGGCGGCCTGGAGGAGCTGACCACCGGTCGTGTCGTGGCGCAGGCCGTGCAGCAGGCCCGCGGCGTTCGGCAGGTTCGGGGTGCGTTCGCCGTCCAGGTAGGGCAGCAGGGTCACCGCCGTGCCGGGTTCCACGGCCTCGCGGTCCAGGCCCAGCAGCGCCGCGACACGGTCGACGGCGAGCGTGCAGTTCAGGGTGCAGGCCAGCGGCAGCCAGTCGCCGCGCGCGTCGGCGAAACCCGCCACCGTGCCGCTCGGGTCGGCGGGCCGGTGCCGGGACACGGCGTACACCGTGCCCGACGTGCCGAGGCTCATCACCGGCACACCGGGCCGCACGCCGAGGCCCAGTGCTGCCGCGGCGTTGTCACCGGTCCCGGGCGCGACCAGAGTGCCCTTGGAGAACGGCAGATCGTGGCTGTGCACCGTGCCCGCCACCTCGCCGGGCCGGACCACCCGGGGCAGCAGGGCCGGGTCGAGCCCCACGTGCGCCAGGATCTCCTCGTCGTAGCCTTCCGTCCCGGACGCCCACCAGCCGGTCCCGGAAACGTCACCGCGATCGGTCGTGCCCTGACCGGTGAGCCGCTCGGTGAGGTAGTCGTGGGGGAGACGCACGGCCTTCGTGGCGCGCACCGCCTCCGGCTCGTGCTCGGCCAGCCAGGCCCACTTGGTGACCGTGAACGAGGCGGCGGGCACGCTTCCGGTGCGCTCGGCCCAGAACTTCGCGCCGCCCAGTTCCTCCGTCAGCCGGCGGGCCTGCGGCGCCGAGCGCACGTCGTTCCACAGCAGGGCCGGCCGCACCGGCTCGCCCCGGCCGTCCAGGGTGACCAGGCCGTGCTGCTGCCCCCCGACCGACACCGCGGCGGCCTCGTGCGCGGCGTCACCGCACTGGCTCAGGGCCTCGCACAGCGCTTCCCACCACTGGCGCGGGTCGGTCTCCCGTCCCGCCCCAGAGGAGACCGTGTGCGGCGCCTGGCCGCTCGCGACCACCCGGCCGGTGGACGCGTCGACGACCAGCGCCTTGGTGGACTGGGTGGACGAATCCACACCGACGACGAGCGGACCCTCGGCTGCTGACATCGGGCTTCTCCCTACTGCGCGCGGCACGTGTCTCCGTTCGGAGGCACCTTGTCTCTTCCCAGAGAGGTGCCTGCATACTAATTTGTAAATCGGCATGACGAAATAGCCTCAGCGAGCAAGGAGCCGCGGCATGAGCTACCAGCCCACCCCCGAGGACAGGTTCACCTTCGGACTGTGGACCGTCGGCTGGCAGGGACGGGATCCCTTCGGCGACGCCACGCGGCGTGCCCTCGACCCCGTCGAGACGGTGCAGCGCCTGGCCGAGCTGGGCGCCCACGGCGTGACCTTCCACGACGACGACCTGATCCCGTTCGGCTCGGGCGACACCGAGCGCGAGGCGCACATCAAGCGCTTCCGCCAGGCGCTGGACGCCACGGGCATGAAGGTCCCGATGGCCACCACCAACCTCTTCACACACCCCGTCTTCAAGGACGGCGCCTTCACCGCCAACGACCGCGACGTGCGCCGCTACGCCCTGCGCAAGACCATCCGCAACATCGACCTCGCCGCCGAGCTCGGCGCCCAGGTGTACGTGGCCTGGGGCGGCCGTGAGGGGGCCGAGTCGGGCGCCGCCAAGGACGTCCGCGCCGCCCTGGACCGGATGAAGGAGGCCTTCGACCTGCTCGGCGAGTACGTCACCTCCCAGGGCTACGACCTGCGCTTCGCGATCGAGCCCAAGCCGAACGAGCCGCGCGGTGACATCCTGCTGCCGACCGTGGGCCACGCCCTGGCGTTCATCGAGCGCCTGGAGCGGCCGGAGCTGTACGGCGTCAACCCCGAGGTCGGGCACGAGCAGATGGCCGGGCTGAACTTCCCGCACGGCATCGCGCAGGCGCTGTGGGCCGGCAAGCTGTTCCACATCGACCTCAACGGCCAGTCCGGCATCAAGTACGACCAGGACCTGCGCTTCGGCGCCGGTGACCTGCGTGCCGCGTTCTGGCTGGTCGACCTGCTGGAGTCGGCCGGATACACCGGTCCACGGCACTTCGACTTCAAGCCGCCGCGGACCGAGGACCTCGACGGCGTGTGGGCCTCGGCCGCCGGCTGCATGCGCAACTACCTCATCCTCAAGGAGCGAGCCGCCGCCTTCCGCGCCGACCCGGAGGTCCAGGAAGCCCTGCGCGCCGCCCGCCTTGACGAGCTGGCCCAGCCCACCGCCGCGGACGGCCTCCAGGCGCTGCTCGCCGACCGGTCGGCGTTCGAGTCCTTCGACGTGGAGGCGGCCGCCGCCCGCGGCATGGCCTTCGAGCACCTGGACCAGCTGGCGATGGACCATCTGCTGGGGGCGCGTGGCTGAGCCCACGCGCGCGTGGGGCCCGTCGGCCGGTCACTTCGGCCGGCTGACGGGCCCCTCGTACTCCGGCAGCGGGTTCCTCGTGCTCCGGCAGCGGGTTCCTCGTACTCCGGCAGCGGTTCCTCGTACTCCGACACGGGGCCGGTCATCGCGGCCGGACTACGGGCCGCCGGTCATTCGGGTGGCCCGAAGGGCGCTTCATGCTCCGGAACGGTTCGGTCCACGCCATGAGTCCGTTTCAGCTTCCGTGCGCCCCTCCCGGTCCGAGGGACGCGCGGCGACTCTGGTCGGTATGGCCATGCCACCCGTACCGCCGCATCCGCCCGGGCCTCCCCGGCGCCGGAACCCGCTGTACCTCCTGCTCGTCGTGTTCGTGGCTGTCGCCGCCGTGTCGCTCGTGGTGCTGATGGCCTCGGACAGGGGGAACTCGCCGGACGAGGAACCGTCCGGCGAGAACACGAGCGCCTCTCCCACCCCGTCCTTCGGCCTCCCGACCCGGCTGCCCTCCGGGCTGCCGAGCGAGCTGCCCACCCGCCTGCCGTCGGGCTTCCCGACCACCCTGCCGAGCGATCTGCCCAGCGACTTTCCGAGCGGTCTGGAATCGCTCCTCCCGTCCCTGGACACCGGCGACCTACTGCCCTGACGCCCGCGCTGCGAAGAACCTCAGAGGGAGATCCCTTCCTCGGGGGCGGTTTCCGCCGATGCCGGAGCCGTCACCGAGGCCAGTGCCGTCGCCGGGTCCCGGGCGGCGCCTCCGGCGGGCTGCCACCGGCCGCGCTCCTTGCGGTAGGGCCACCATCGGCCGTCCCGTCCGAGGCGCAGCTGCACCGGTGCGCCGGCGACCGTCCAGCGGTTGGCCCGGGCGCGCAACTCCGGCCGTTCACCGGCGTCCCAGGCCGAGTCCAGGGCGGCACGCGCGCGTGCGAGCGTTTCGTCCCGCGGCTGCCACTCCTCGTCCAGGACGGACAGGGCTTCCGTACCGCCGTGACGCCAGGCGCGCACGGCCGTCGCCAACCCCTCCCCGCCGCGTCCCGACCCGGCTGCGAGCCGGTCGGTCATTCCCGGGCCGGGAGCCCCCGCGGCCAGCCGTACCGCGTCCTGAGCCGACGTCAACTCCACGTGGGGCCAGGCCTGGAGCGCCCCTCGCAGCAGGCCGTGAGCCTCCACGGCGGTCCGCGCGGCCAGGAACTCCAGCGCTGCCGGTTCGATACCGGAGGCCGGTGGCGTCTCGGCATCGAGGGACGGCGGCACACCCGGTTCGACGGGGAGCTCGGGCAGGGGCGGCAGCGGGGGCAGGATGTCCCCGGCCGCGTAGGCCTCGGCGGCGTCCACACCCTCCGGGGCCGAGGCCTCCGCCAGGGACGTACCACTACGGCACTGGAGATCGTCCAGCACCGAACGCTCGGCACGCCCCCGCATCAGCAGCAGCACGAACGGGTCCTGATCGAGCAGCCGGGCCACCTGGTAGCAGAGCGCAGCCGTGTGCCCGCAGTGGTCCCATGCCCCGCAGTCGCACTCCGGTTCCAGGTCGCCCAGGCCCGGCAGGAGCTCCACGCCCGCGTCCGCCGCGTCCTCGACCAGGTGTGGCGGCATCTCCCGGTCCAGCAGCGCCGCCACATGACCGGCCCGCTCCACCGTCATGTCCAGGAAGCGGTCCCACTGCCCGGACGAGAGCTCCTCCAGCAGGACGTCGGCCCGGTGCGGCGTACGGTCGCGGTCCAGGACCACTGCCGTCAGCCGCCCGGGACGCACCGACACCGCGCCGACCGCACCCGCGCGGGCGAGCCGGCGGCCCGCCTTGAGCTGCGCCGAGTCCAGAGCCGTGCCCTCCAGGGCCGTCAGCCAGGCCTGGCCCCACCAGGTCTGCGCGAAGCCCCTCCCGTGCGCGGGCGGCAGTGCCGCAAAGGTGCGTTCCATGTCGCCCATGCCGCCGTCATCGTGCCGAGTCATCGCAGGCCCCCTCGCAGTGCGACCAGATCCGCCAGTTCCGCGTCCGTCAGTTCCGTGAGCGCGGCCTCACCGGCGCTCAGGACCGTGTCCGCCAGCTTCCGCTTGCGCAGCAGCAGTTCGGCGATGCGGTCCTCGATCGTTCCCTCCGCGATGATCCGGTGCACCTGCACGGGCCGCAGCTGGCCGATGCGGTAGGCGCGGTCCGTGGCCTGCGCCTCGACGGCCGGATTCCACCAGCGGTCGTAGTGCACGACATGCTCGGCCCGGGTGAGGTTCAGACCGGTGCCCGCAGCCTTCAGCGACAGCAGGAACACCGGCACCTCGCCGTCCTGGAAACGGCGCACCATGGCCTCGCGCTCGGCGACGGGCGTCCCTCCGTGCAGGAACTGCGTGGGCGTGCCCCGGGCCGCCAGGTGCCGTTCGAGGAGGCGGGCCATCTGCACGTACTGGGTGAACACCAGCACGCCCGCCCCCTCGGCGAGAATCGTGTCCAGCAACTCGTCGAGCAGCTCCAGCTTCCCGGATCGCCCGGAGATCACCGGCCGCTCCTCCTTGAGGTACTGCGCCGGGTGGTTGCAGATCTGCTTGAGGCCGGTCAGCAGCTTCACGATCAGACCCCGCCTGGCCATGCTGCCGGCGCCGGAGATCTCCGCGAGCGCCTCACGCACGACGGCCTCATACAGCGCGGCCTGCTCCCGGGTGAGCGAAACGGCGTGATCGGTCTCCGTCTTCGGCGGCAGCTCGGGCGCGATGCCGGGGTCCGACTTGCGCCGTCGCAACAGGAAGGGCCGTACGAGACGGGCCAGCCGGTCTGCCGCGGCCGGGTCCTGACCGCCCTCGACGGCCTCCGCGTACCGTTGGCGGAAGGTGCCGAGGCGGCCCAGCAGCCCCGGAGTCGTCCAGTCGAGGATCGCCCACAGCTCCGACAGGTTGTTCTCCACCGGGGTGCCGGTGAGCGCCACACGCGCGCGTGCGCCGATGGAGCGCAACTCACGGGCGGTGGACGAGTACGGGTTCTTCACGTGCTGGGCCTCGTCCGCCACGAGCATGCCCCACGACACGTCGGCGAGCCGCGGCGCGTCCAGACGCATCGTGCCGTACGTGGTGAGCACGAACTCCCCGTCGGCCAGCTCTTCCAAGCCGCGCCGCGCACCGTGGAAGCGCCGTACCGGTGTACCGGGTGCGAACCGTTCGATCTCCCGCTGCCAGTTGCCCATCAGGGAGGTCGGGCAGACCACCAGGGTCGGTCCGGCGGACCCGGCGTCGGACTGCCGGTGCAGATGGAGGGCGATCAGCGTGATCGTCTTGCCGAGCCCCATGTCGTCGGCCAGGCAGCACCCCAGGCCGAGGGACGTCATACCCGCGAGCCAGTTCAGGCCCCGCCGCTGGTAGTCCCGCAGAGTGGCGGCCAGGGCGGCGGGCTGCTGCACGGGCTGCTGTGCCTCGGGGTCCGCGAGCCGCTCCCGCAGCGCCGCCAGCCATCCGGTCGGCCGCACCTCGACCCGGCGGCCCTCCACCTCCGCCCAGCCCGTCAGGGCCGCGCCGAGGGCGTCCACCGGAGTCACCTTGCGGTCCTGCCCGGCGCGGGCCAGGCGCGCCTCCTGAGGGTCGATCAGGACCCACTGGTCGCGCAGCCGCACCAGCGGGCGCTTCGCCTCGGCGAGACGGTCCAGCTCCGCGCGGTCCAGCCGCCGGTCTCCCACGGCGAACGACCATGTGAAGGCGAGCAGCGCGTCGGCGGACAGGAACGACGGCAGGGCGGTGAACTCCCTGCCGGACTCCGGCCCGTCCTGGGGAGGGCCCACCTCGGCGCGGGCGCTGAGCTCACGGGACAGCCCCTTCGGCCAGTGCACGTCGACCCCGGCCGCACTCAGCGCGCGGGCACCGGCGCCGAGAAGGTCGGTGACCTCCTCGTCGGCGAGTTCGGCCGCGTCCGGTACGGCAGCCGACAGCAGGGGCATCAGCGGGGCCCAGGCCCGGGCCGCCCGGCGCAGCGCGAGCAGCGCGTCCATCCGCGCGCGCGGACCGAACGCCTCACCCGCGGTGCCCGCCCAGACGTTCGCGGCGTCCGCGACGAGCGCCGGATCGTCGACGCTGTGCACCTGGAGCACGGCCCGGAACCTCACGTCCGCGCCCTCGTCCGCCGGGCCGTCCGTCGTGTCCGCCGGATCGACTGCCGCCTCCGTCAGGCCGTCCACCGGGACGCCCAGGTCGCCGAGACCGTCCGCCTCGACCCGCAGCGACAGCCGCACGCCCGCGTCGTGGCCCGCGGCGACGTCGGCGGCCCACGCGCGCTGCTCGGGCGGCAGCCGCACCGGTTCCGGCCCGGCATAGGCGGGGCCGCCCGTCACCAGCGGCGCCGCTGGTGAGCGGGGCAGGGTGTCGGCGACCGCGTCGAGGAAGGCGCGCAGGAGCTGCTCCGGGTCGGGCAGCAGCAGCGGCCCGGTGCCCTCCAGGGGGGTGGCGTGCGCCTCGGGCGGCATCGCGGCGGCCAGGCGGCGTACGGCCTCGATGTCCTGGGCGCGCAGCGGTCCGGTGCGCCAGGCGTCGTGGCCGCCGGGGGACAGTCCGGGCAGCAGCAGTCCGCGCGCCAGGAGGTGCAGGGCGTGCAGGGCGGCCGCGCCCCAGAAGACGGTGGACCGGTGCCCGTGCCCGTCGGTACGCGCGCGGGTGAGGACCGGCAGGGCCGTGCTCACCGGGAGCAGGACGGCGGGGACTCGCGCCGTCTCGGTCCCGCCGTCACGGGGCAGCACGACCGCCAGATCGGTGACGGACGCGGCGGCCACGACCGGAGGGGCGATTCCGTCGGGGCGCCAGAAGGCGACACTGCCCGTGCGCGCCGGGTCGCCGGGCAGGAACACGGAGCGGCACATGGCCAGTTCGGAGGTGCCGGAGGAGGGTGCCTGGAGAGTCGGATGCTCGGCTATGGCTGATTCCTCAAATTTGACTAGTGGAGGCGGAGTCGCCGAGAGTACAGCACTTCCGGTGCGCAAGGGTGTGGCTTGGGTGTGAGGTGGGTCACCATAGAGGTCTCGGGGGTGCGTCGGGGTCGCACCTCAGGGATGTCTCAGGGTCGCGGTCCGGAACCGCCGTGCGGGCGGGTCCGTTTTCGAGACAGAGAGCGGCAGTGGCCGCGAAGGAGGCGACAGTCATGTCGAACAACGCCAAGATCGCCGTGGGCGGTGTGGCGGTCGGGCTCATCCTGCTGATCTGGCTGCCCTGGTGGGCATCGCTCCTGATCATCCTGGGTGTCCCGGCCGCCGCGTACCTCACGCTGGATCCATCCCAGCGGCGCAGGCTGCGCCGCGCCACGCGCAAGGAGCTGGGCCGCTGAGGCGCTGACGGTTCGGCCTCACGCGTACGGCGGCGGGCGGGCCGAGTCGAACTGCCTCGGCCCACCCGTGTCGGCGACGCCCGGCCGTGTCGGTTGGCCCGGCCGTGTCGTGTCGGCCCGGCCAACCCGGACCGACCCGACCCGCTCAGTTCGGCCGTACGGCGATCTTGTCCAGCGCGTCGAGGAGACCCGGCAGCTCCGGGCCCCGGCCCACCGGCAGGACCTCGCCGGGTTCCTCGTCGAGCAGTACGAAGGCGATGTCGTCGGTCCTGGCGACGAGTGACCAGCCCGGGCCGTCGGCCCGCAGGGTCCGGGCGTCACCCGAGGCGAAGGACGACCGAACCCGGCCCAGCGGCGGTGGCGAGTCGATGTACGTGCGGGCCTCCGCGAGGACGCGCCGGATGCCGCTGTGGCCCCCCTCCTGCCCGTTCTCCCCGCTCCCGTCCGGCTCGCGGTCCTGCTCCCCGTCCGGTCCGCCGTCCCCCTCCCCGTCCGGCCCGTCCTCGGCGCCGGGTGCCCCGGAGGACGCGGATGTCGGGAACTCCGAGTCGTCGACCTGCTCCCGCCACACCGCCCACTGCAGCGCGATCTCGTCCGCGCCCAGGCGCCGCTGAGCCGGCCCCCAGACGCTGGTGTCCGGCGGAGCCAGCGGCGGCCGGTCGTCCGCCTCCGGACCGGGATCGTGCGGCGCGGGCACCCCGGGGGCCGCGACGGCGACCGCGAGGGGCCAGCCGGGCAGGGCTGCGACGACCGTGCGCTCGTCCGGAGACAGCTCGTACTCCATGCCGCAGTCCCAGGACGCGATCGCGACGGCCACCAGGGAGACGTCGTCGATGGCCACCGTCCACCGGGCGCCCTCGCCGTCCTGCCCGAGCACCAGCCCGTACCCGTCGGCGAGCGGTGCGAGGCCGAGCGCCGCGCATGCCTCGGGGTAGTCGTCGCCCAGCACACTCGGGAACTTCGCCGGCGTCAGCAGCACCGCCGTGAGCACATAGAGCGCATCGTCAGCGGCGGCGACGGCTTCCTCGTCCGTCCCGGCCATCCCAGCCTCCCCATCGGTTCGTCCACCGGCGCGCACCCTAGTGCGCCCGGAAGCCCCTTGTCACGGCCTCGCATGCGCACGCCGAGCTGCAGTTTTCCGGCGCACGGGGCGAATCGGCCGTGGCGGCCCGCGCGCATCACGCCGCCGGCAGCCCCAGCAACTCGCGCGCCACGGTCTCCGGCGACTCGCCGCGCTCCCGGGCCAGCGCTGTCACGGCCCGGCAGGCCAGCTCGTTCACGCCGAACGACAGCGCCTCCGGCGACACCCAGCCGGCCGCCTCGTCGGCCCGTTCCTGGTCGTCCTGCACGCCGGCCGTGACATAGGTCGCCGCAGCCTCGAAGAGGTTGTGCGGACGCTTGTCTCCGTCGGCCTTCGGTTCCGTGCGCATGGCATCGGCGACCCTTCCCCCGGCTTTGCGGAACCTGCTCCACATACTGACCACCTTCCCCCTGCGCTTCGGCCGTCCCTGGTCATCCATCTCCCGCTCACCAACGTAAAGTTGGCGAACCTGGGGCAGAAGGGGGACAGCACGGTGAAGCGCTATGCGCGGCTCGAACGGATCCGGACCATGGACCCGTACGAGGAGGCTACAGAGATCTACCGGCTCAGCGCGGCCTACGAGTTCCCCTGGGACTTCACCCGCGCCCTGGAGCTGGCCCTCTACCGCACGTACGCCGTCCCCGCCATCGGCCGGCTGCTCGCGCGCACCACCGAGCTCACGGACAGGGCGCAGAAGCGTTACGACGACACCTCGCTGCTCCTGGACACCATCGTCGAGCACGGCTTCGGCAGCGATCAGGGCCGGACCGCGATCCGCCGCATCAACCAGATGCACCGCAGCTACGACATCGGCGACGACGACATGCGCTATGTGCTGTGCACGTTCGTCGTGATGCCGAAGCGGTGGATCGACGCCTACGGCTGGCGCAGGTTGTCACGCCACGAGACCGTCGCCAGTACCGTGCACTACCGCACCCTGGGCCGGCACATGGGGATCAAGGACATCCCCGAGACCTACGAGGAGTTCGAGGCCTGCCTCGACTCCTACGAGGCCGCCCATTTCGCCTGGGACGCCGACGCCCGGCGCGTCTCGGACGCCACACTCGACCTGATGGCCTCCTGGTACCCCGGCCCGCTCGCGCCCCTGCTGCGCACCACCACCCTCGCGCTGCTCGACGACCCGCTGCTGCGCGCCTTCCGCTACACCCCGCCGAGCCCCGTCACGCGCGCGTGGGTGCGCCGCGCCGTCCGGCTCCGGGGCCGTGCCGTCCGCCTGCTGCCGCCCCGGCGCGCCCCGCACTTCGCCCGCCAGAACCGGGAGATCAAGGGTTACCCGTACGGCTACCGGATCGCCGACCTGGGCACCCGCCCGGTGCCGGGCCTGCGAGGCTGTCCCGCGCGGCGCGGGGCGCCGGACGTCGAGGCCGGGTGAGCCGGAGGCTCAGTCCTCGCGCACGGCGAGTGCGAGGAACCGGGAGTCCTCGTCGACGTACGACGTCAGGCGCCACCCGGAACCGGCCAGCAGCGGGCGGAGGTTGGGCTCTGCACGCAGGTCGTCCGGGGTGAGCGGGCGGCCGTGGCGAGCCGCGAGGGCCGCCCGGCCGATCGGGTGGAACAGCGCCAGCACCCCGCCGGGGCGCACCACGCGCGCCAGCTCCCGCAGGTTCTCGGCGGGGTTTCCGAGGTGCGAGATGAGGCCCGCCCCGAACACGGCGTCCAGCGACCGCGAGCGCAGGGGCAGTGCGGCGACGTCCGTCAGGAGCAGTTGCCCGTCACGGTCGCGTCCCGCCCGTACGGCCTCCCGCAGCATGGCCGGGGTCAGATCGGCCCCGAGGACCACCCCGGACGCCCCCACGGCGGCTCGCAGCGGCGGCAGGGCGCGTCCGGTGCCGCACCCCGCGTCGAGCACCCGGTCGCCCGTGCGCAGCCCGAGCCCGGCGACCGCGGCCGCGTAGGCGGGACCGTCGTCCGGGAACCGGCTGTCCCAGTCGGCGGCGCGGGCGGTGAAGAACTCCTGAACACGCGTCTGCTCGTCGCTCATGTACCGCATGATTCCTCACCGGTACGGATGACGCCTCACCTCCAGGGGTGACGCCGCACCGTCGCGGATGACGCCGCAGAGGCACGAAGGGCACCTCAGCGCACACGTTCGAGCGTGACCCGATCGCTCCGGTACATCCTTGGGTCATATTCCAACACCTTTCGAACTGCGCCCCCTTCGCGCGCCCCCGCCGGGTCTAGCGTCCCGGGGCCATGGGACACCTGGACCACGCAGCCCTGGGGTGGCTGACCCCCGCACTGTCGTACGTGATGGCCTGCATAGGCGCCGCGCTCGGTCTGCGCTGCACCGTCCGCGCGCTCGCCACCACCGGGCGCTCGCGCCGCAACTGGCTCGTCACCGCGGCCTCGGCGATCGGCACCGGCATCTGGACCATGCACTTCGTGGCCATGCTCGGTTTCGGCGTCACCGGCACCGACATCCGCTACGACGTGCCGCTCACCCTCCTGAGCCTGTTCGTCGCCATGGTCGTCGTCTGCGCCGGCGTCTTCGCCGTCGGCTACGGCAAGGACCGCGGCCGGGCCCTGCTCGTCGGCGGGCTCACCACCGGCCTCGGCGTCGCGAGCATGCACTACCTGGGCATGGCGGCCGTCCGGCTGCACGGTGACGTCACCTACGACCCGCTGCTCGTCGGACTCTCCCTCCTGATCGCCGTCGTCGCCGCGACGGCGGCCCTGTGGGCGGCCCTCAACATCAAGTCGCCCGTGGCGGTCACCATCGCCTCCCTGATCATGGGCGCGGCCGTCAGCAGCATGCACTACACCGGCATGTTCGCGGTGGGCGTGCGCGTCACGCCCTCCGGGGAGGCCCTGCCCGGGGCGACGGCGATGCAGTTCATCTTCCCCCTCGCCGTCGGCCTCGGCTCCTATCTCTTCCTGACCTCGGCCTTCGTCGCACTCTCCCCGACGGCGGGGGAGCGTGCGGCGTCCGCCTCGGCCCAGCAGCCCGTCCAGAGCGTCGCCCCCTAGCCGGTCCGACGCCGGCCGTGCCCGGCCAGGGCCGATGAACCACGAGGCGCTCCTTCGGCCAGGGCCTCGGCCCGAACGCCCCGAACCACTCCCGAGCGAGGAGTCCATGCGAACACCCCGTAGGACCCCCACAACCGACGCGGACGCACCACCCACCGCCGTGCGCGGTCGCCGCGCGCACGCCGGGCCACCGGCTGACGAAGGCCCCGACACGCCCTCGGACGCCGCGCCGGAGGGAGTACCCCTGCGCGCGGAGCGCTGGCACATACGCCCCCGCACCGTGCGCGCCAAGATCATCTGCCTGCTCATGGTGCCGGTCGTCTCCCTCCTGGCCCTCTGGGCCTACGCCACGGTCACCACCGCCCAGGACGTCTCCCGGCTCCGCCAGGTCCAGCGTGTCGACGCCATGGTCCGCGCCCCCGTCTCCGCCGCGGTCGCCGCCCTCCAGGCCGAACGCGCGGCCGCCGTAGGCCACGCCACCGACCCGTCCGCCGTCCCCTCCGCTGAACTCGACGAACTCGCCCGGCGCACCGACCGGGCCGTGGCGAAACTCCGCCTCGGCAACGGCAGCACCGTCGCCGACAGCGGGGAACTGCCCGCCGGGGTCGCCCAGCGGCTGAAGGCGTTCGTCTCCGGCGCCGAGCAACTGCGGCCCCTGCGCACCGCCGTGCAGGACGGACACGCGGGCTGGGCCGAGACGTACGACCGCTACACCCGAACCATCTCCGCCGCGTTCGAGGCGGAAGGCGCGCTCACCGGCATCCGGGACGCCGACCTCGGCTCCGACGCGCGCGTGCTGCTCGAATTCGCCCGCGCGGGCGAGGCACTGGCCCAGGAGGACGCCGTACTGGCGAGCGCCCGTCTGGAAGGCACCCTGACCGGGGAGCGGCTCCGGCTCTTCACCGGCGCCGTGGCGCTGCGCCGCACGCTCACCGAGTCGGCCGTCCCGGACCTCAGCGGCACCGAACGTCTCGCTTGGGACGCCCTCGCCGCAGGCGACGCCTACGCCGGTCTCGGCGAGGTCGAGGACGGGGTGCTGGCCCGCGGGCCGGGAGCGAAGGCGCTCGAAGCGGCACCCGAGAGCAGCTGGACCACGCCCTACGCGCGCGTGCAGAACGGCATGCGCACCATCGAGGACGACGCGGCACGCGCGGTCGCCGAGCGCGCCGACCCCTTCGCCCGGGGCCTGCTCACGCCGGCCGGCGCCGCCGTACTGCTCGGCCTCGCCGCGGTCGCCGCCTCGCTCGTCATCTCCGTCCGCATCGGACGCGGCCTCGTCGTGGAACTGGTCAGCCTGCGCAACACCGCCCTGGAGATCGCCCGCCGCAAACTCCCCGACGCCATGCGCAGACTACGGGCGGGCGAAGAGATCGACATCCGCGCCGAGGCGGCACCGGGAGCACCCGCCGAGGACGAGACCGGCCAGGTCGCCGAGGCGCTCACCACCGTGCACCGCGCCGCGCTGCGGGCCGCCGTGGAACGCGCCGAACTCGCCAGCGGTATCTCCGGCGTCTTCGTCAACCTCGCTCGCCGCAGCCAGATCCTCGTCCACCGCCAGCTGGCCCTCCTCGACAGCATGGAACGCCGCTCCGACGACCCGAACGAGCTGAGCGACCTCTTCCGCCTCGACCACCTCACCACTCGCATGCGGCGCCACGCCGAGAGCCTGATCATCCTCTCCGGAGCCGCCCCCGGCCGCGCCTGGCGGATGCCGGTCTCCCTGACGAACGTGGTCCGTGCGGCCGTCTCCGAAGTGGAGGACTACGCGCGCGTGGAGGTACGGCAACTCCCCGAGGCGGCCGTCGTCGGCGCGGCCGTCGCCGACCTCACACACCTGCTGGCCGAGCTCATCGAGAACGCCGCCCAGTTCTCCCCGCCCCACACGCGCGTGCGCGTCACCGGCGAACCCGTCGGCAACGGCTACGCCGTCGAGGTCGAGGACCGCGGCCTCGGCATGGGCAAGGAGACCCTCGCCGAGGCCAACCGCCGCATCGCCCAGTCCGAGGCGCTCGACCTGTTCGACAGCGACAGGCTCGGCCTCTTCGTGGTCAGCAGACTCGCCGCCCGCCACGACGTCAAGGTCCACCTGCGGACATCCCCCTACGGCGGCACCACCGCGGTCGTCCTGCTGCCCACCGCCCTGCTCCACACCCGGGCGGCCGAACGATCCCCGGAGGCGGCGCGGCCCGCGCGGCAGCGGGAGGAACGCGCCTACGCGCCTGTGCCCGACGACACCTTCCTCCAGGACGCCGTCCCGGCCCAGGCCGACCGGCGCGCCCTCGTGGCGCCCGTACCGGCCACCACCACGGAACCCGACGCCGCGCGCACCACGGAGACCTCCCGCCACGCGGACGGTCCACGCCACCTGGAGACCCCCAGCCAGATCCCACCCCCAGGAGTCGCCACCTTGCGACTGCACCGCCCACCGCAGCAGCCCGAAGACTCCGACGACCTTCCGCGCCGCGTGCGGCAGGCGAGCCTCGCTCCCCAACTGCGGGAAAGGCGCCCCGAGGAGCAGTCGGCCGCGTCCGCACCCGGGGACGACGAGCGCACTCCCGAACTCGTCCGGGACCGCATGGCCGCCTACCGCGACGGCTGGGCGCGCGGCGGCGGCAGGCGACCCGGCCGCGGCACCATTCCCGGTCCCGCGACCGGCAGCGACAGCAGTGAAGGAGACCCCGCATGATCCAGGACCCGAGTACCCAGTCCGCCCGGCGCTCCGGCGAACTCGACTGGCTGCTGGACGATCTGGTGCTCCGCGCGAGCGACATCCGGCACGCCGTGGTGCTGTCCAACGACGGCCTCGCCGTGGGCGCGTCGAGCGGACTGCGCCGCGAGGACGCCGAGCACCTCGCCGCCGTCGCCTCGGGTTTCAACAGCCTCGCCAAGGGCGCGGGACGGCACTTCGGCGCCGGCGGGGTCCGCCAGACCATGGTGGAGATGGACGAGGCCTTCCTGTTCGTGGCCGCCGCCGGCGACGGCTCCTGCCTCGCCCTCCTCACCGCCGTCACCGCCGACATCGGCCTTGTGGCCTACGAGATGGCCCGCCTGGTCAAACGCGTCGGCGAGCACCTCGGCACGGCGCCCCGAGTGGCCGCGCGGCCACCCGCCGCCGGATGAACCGGGAGAACGGTCCGCGCAGATGACCGAGGACATGACCCACGCCCCGCACGAGCAGGGCAGCCAGTGGTACGACATCGAGGCCGGCCCGCTCGTCCGCCCCTACGCCATGACGGGCGGACGCACCCGGCCCGGCCCCAGCGGCGTACGGCTCGACCTGATCGCGCTGGTCACGCTGGACCCTGGCGCACCCGGCGTGGACGACGCCCCGCTCGGCCCGGAACACCGCAATCTCATCGACCTGTGCCGACCGGAGACCCAGTCGGTCGCCGAACTCGCCGCCGGTGCGGACCTGCCCATGGGCGTGGTCAGGGTCCTCCTCGGCGACCTCCTGGAACTCGGCTGCGTCACCGTCAGCCGGCCCGTACCACCGGCGCAACTGCCCGACGAGCGCATCCTGCGCGAGGTGATCGAGGGCCTGAGAGCGCTGTAGTCCGCCCCGCACCACCCACGCCTGCCCGACACCCGGCACTCCCGAGAGAAGTGATCAATGGTCTCCGAGCACTCCGACGCCTCGGGCGGCGACACCGCCGCACTGGCGCTGAAGATCCTGGTCGCCGGCGGCTTCGGCGTGGGCAAGACCACGTTGGTGGGCGCCGTCAGCGAGATCCGGCCACTGCGCACCGAGGAACTCCTCAGCGAAGCGGGCCAGTCGGTGGACGACACCGACGGTGTGGACCACAAGACCACCACGACCGTCGCCATGGACTTCGGACGCATCACCATCCGCTCCGGCCTCTCCCTGTACCTGTTCGGCACGCCGGGCCAGGACCGGTTCTGGTTCCTGTGGGACGAGTTGTCGCAGGGAGCGCTCGGCGCGGTCGTCCTCGCGGACACCCGTCGTCTGGAGGACTGCTTCCCCGCGGTCGACTACTTCGAGCACCGGCGCATCCCGTTCGTCGTGGCCGTCAACTGCTTCGCCGGTGCCAGGCGGCACGGCGCCCCGGACGTCTCGCGCGCACTCGACCTCGACAAAGGCACGCCCGTGGTGCTGTGCGACGCCCGCGACCGCGACTCGGGAAAGGAGGTGCTGATCCGGCTCGTCGAGTACGCCGGGCGGATGCACACCGCCCGGCTGCTCGACTCGGTCGGCTGACCGCGCACGACCGGTCAGTCCGCGATGTCCCGCTCCGCCAGCACCCTGTCGACCGTGACACGGACGAGGAGTTCACCGGGGACGCCGTTGCGCGCGCCGAACTCCTCGGCACGCTCCTCACCCATGTAACGGGCCCCGATCCGGGTGGCCCAGCGCCGCACCTCGTCCAGGTCCTCCGAGACCCGGGCGCGGCCCTGCAGCACCACGAAGGAGTACGGCGGCCGGTCGTCGTCCACGCACAGGGCGAGCCGGCCGTCGCGGACGATGTTGCGGCCCTTCACGGTCTGCTTGCCGGTGTTGAACACCACCTCGTCCCCGTCCAGCAGGAACCAGATCGGAGCCACGTGCGGGCTGCCGTCGGCCCGGACCGTGGAGAGCTTTGCGGTGCGGGTGCCGTGCGAGACGAACTCCCGCCATTGCGCGTCGGTCATCTTCTCTGCCATGGCTCCCATCCTCCTTGCCCCGGCCGCGGTCGTGGGGAAGGCTGAGATGGAGATCCTCCGGCCAGGAGGGGAATCGCACGGGGAGAAAACGGGGAGACCGGAAGATGGTGCAGAACCAGGGACTCGACTGGCTGCTGGACGACCTGACCGAGCGTGTCCACGAGGTGCGGCACGCACTGGTGCTGTCCAACGACGGCCTGGTGACCGGCGCGAGCACCGGACTGCGCCGCGAGGACGCGGAGCACCTCGCGGCCGTGTCGTCCGGGCTGCACAGCCTGGCCAAGGGCTCCGGACGGCATTTCGGCGCGGGCAGCGTACGTCAGACGATGATCGAGTTCGACGACGCGGTCCTCTTCGTCACCGCGGCGGGGACAGGCAGCTGTCTGTGCGTTCTCAGCGGCGCGGAGGCGGACATAGGCCAGATCGCCTACGAGATGACACTGCTGGTCAATCGGGTCGGGGAGCACCTCGACGTGGATGCGCGCCAGCCCGAGCCAAAACCGATGACAGACCTCTGACCTGAGCGTTATGCACCTCCGCGGAGTTATCCACAGGCTCGCCACGAGATTCGCCGCAGCGGCTACGGTTTTTCCACGGCGACCGCACACGGCGTGAGCCGCCGACTCCACGGGGGAGACCGACCATGTCACGTACCGGCACGACGTCCGACCGCCCTACCTGCGCCCCGAGCCGGGCCGCCCGCGAACTGGGCCTCAAGCGGGGCGAGTTCGACCTCGCGGTGAACCTGGGGCTCATCCGGGCCATGCCCGACGAAGGGGGCGGGGGCCCGCGCGTGGCCCTGGCGGAGCTCGACCGCCTGCGCTCGGGGGAGGGCCTTGAGGCGCTGCGCGGACGCGTCGAGACTGTCGGCACCACAGCGGGCGCTGGGCTCCTGGACGTGGCGCCCACCAGGTTCACCAGCCTCGCGCGCTACGGCCTGCTGATCCCGGTCACGTTCTATCTGAACCGCTACCGGGCGGTCGTCTGGCTGTATCTGGCCGAGGAGCTACGGCAGTTCGCGGCCGAGAAGAGCCATGTCCGGCTGCTGACCGCCCGCCGCACACCCACGGAGATCCGGGAGGCGATGAAGGCCGGGATGGACCGGCGGCCCCGCAACTGGCGGGGGCGGCACGTCGGATTCCTGACCCGCCAGGCGGGAAGCGATCCCTGGGCGCGAGCGGCGGCGGTCGCCTGCTTCCTGGATCCGGCCGATGTGGCGGACGTCGTGCGGGATCCCCGCGAGCGCACCCGCCTGGCCCGCTGCCACCCCGGGCTTCCGTCGCACGGCGCTCCCGGTTCTCCCGCGGCCGAGCTCGCCGAGACGCTGATGACGGTCAGCGAGCCGGACGAAGTGGCCTGGTTCCGAGCGGACCTGGCGCACACGATGGAAACGGCCCGACGGCAGGACCCGGCGGCGGACACCACGTCCCCATCACCGCCGGCCTCACCGGCATCACCGGCATCACCGGCCTCACCGGAATCACAGGATTCACCGGCCTCATCGAATCCGCTCGCGCCGCTCCCCGCGCCACCGGCCGGACCGGATCCGCACGGTCTGCTGAGCTGGGTCCGCCGCAGGCGCCGGCGGCCGGCCGGATGACCCCCGGATGCGCCGGGGCCCGACCCTGAGCAGACTGGGTGCGGGAGGCGATCATGTTCGGTACGACGAGGGCGTTCAGCGAGTTCCCGGCCGACGACACCGATGCCGCGGTCGACGAGCCGGCGAGGAGGGGGCTGCGCCTCCAGCGCTACGGCCACCTCCAGGAAACGTGACCCACCCGTCGTGCCCGAACTCCCCGACGTAGAGGGTTTCCGGCAGGTGCTCGAGTCCTGCGCGAAGGGACGCGTCATCCGGCGCGTCGACGTGCGGGACACGGGCGTCCTGCACGGCGTCGACGCCCGGCAGTTGCGGGACGCGCTGGAAGGGCGGCGGTTCGGCACGCCGGAGCGGCACGGCAAGTGGCTGCTCGCCCGCACCGGCGGCCCCACCCTCCTCCTGCATTTCGGGATGACCGGGCGCCTGGTCTGCGGGCATGCCGACGACCCGGTCGAAGCACATGACCGCGTCCTGTTCACCCTGGGCGGCGGCCGTCAGCTGCGCTTCCGTGACCAGCGCAAACTGCGGGGACTCTGGCTGGCACACGACGAGTCCGACGTCGAGGGCCTGCTGGGGCGGCAGGGGCCCGACGCCCTGGAGGTGGAGCGTGCGGAGTTCGAGGAGGTGCTGTCGTCGCGCCGGGGGCACCTCAAGACAGCCCTGACCGACCAGTCCGTTCTCGCCGGTCTCGGCAATCTGCTCGCCGACGAGATCCTGTGGCGGGCCCGGCTGCGTCCCGACCACGGGGCGCGCGACCTGAGCCCGGAGGACCGCCGACGGCTGTACGACGCGATGCGCCGCACCTTGCGCTCGTCCGTCACCTCCGGCTGCGTGCCGCCGCGTGACTCCTGGCTCACCGGCCACCGGGACGACCGGGAGCCGCGGTGCCCGCGCTGCGGCACCGGACTGCGCAGGTCGCGGATGGGCGGACGGGGCACGGTGTGGTGCCCGCGATGCCAGCCGGACGGATGACCTGGGCCGTATGAGGATGACCCGGGCCGTATGAGGATGCCCTCCTCCGCTCAGGGTGCTGCCGCGGTCTCCCGCTCCTCGTCCGGGGCCACCAGCGACTGCGTGAACGGAATCCGCGCCAGCGCGAACACCCCCGCGGCGATCAGCGCGACGCCGGCCAGCTGCGGCAGCAGCCACCACCCCGAGCGGATGGTCTCCTCGTACAGGGTGATGCCCAGCGCGAGGCTCACCAGGGCGTCGCCCAGGGTGAGGGCGGGCTGTGAGGCGACGAGCGGACCGGCCTGCATGGAGTTCTCCAGCAGGAAGAGGGCGCACACGCCCGTGGCGGCGAACGCGTAGGTCTGCCAGGCGGTGAGGAAGCCCCCGAGCCCCTGCTCGTCGAGGATGTGCGTGGCCGCCTTCATCAGTGCCGCGGTCACCGCGTAGCTGATCGCCGTCGCGGCGCCCAGGCAGGCGGCCCGGGCCCGGCCCTGGGGGCGCCGGAGGGCCGTGACGGTGAGGGCGACGACCGCCCCCGCGCACACGGCGAGCGCGGGGATCCAGCGGTCCAGCGCCACATGGGTGCGGTTGCCGGTGGGGGAGGCGGCGGCGAGCGCGATCGCCAGACCGGCCACCACCACCGTCACGGCCAGCCAACCCGTGCCCGGCAGATGCCGGTGCATCAGCAGTGACGCGACGACGAGGGTGAGCGGCAGTTCCAGCACGAACAGTGGCTGCACGATCGTCAGCGGCCCGGTGGCCAGCGCCAGCGCCTGGCAGACGGCGGCCCCGATCACCGCGAGGATCCCGGCCAGCCACACCGGCCGGCGCAGCAGATCGGCGATCAACCCGGCCCGCAACCCTTGGGAAGCGGGCACGGTGAGCGCGGCCTTGCGTTGCAGCACGGTCGCGACGGCATTGCTCAGGGCGGCGCAGATCGCGAACACGACGGGGAGCACGGTATGCAGCGTGGCCACCTCCCGGATCGGCGGGCGTGTGACGCCTGCGGTGCCCGCTCCTGCCATGGTCGCCGGATCCGCGCGGGGGCGCGATCGGAACCCCGGCGCGCGGGGTTCCGGTTGGCGGGCCGGGTCTGCCCGGCATCAGGCCGGGTCTGCCTGGCGTCGGGCCGGGTCTCCTGGCAAGGGGCCGGGTCAGCCCAGCTTCCGGAAGAGCCCCTCCTGCACCACGGACACGACCAGCCGGCCCTCACGGTCGTAGATCCGGCCCCGGGCCAGACCGCGGCCCCCGACCGCGATCGGCGACTCCTGGTCGTAGAGAAGCCAGTCGTCGGCGCGGAACGGACGGTGGAACCACATCGCGTGGTCCAGCGACGCCAGATCGAAGCCCCGCGGGCCCCACAGCGGCTCGACCGGGATGCGGACGGCGTCCAGGAGGGTCATGTCGCTCGCGTAGGTGAGGGCGCAGGTGTGCACGAGCGGGTCGTCGCCGAGCGGTCCGACCGCGCGCATCCACACGGCGCTGCGCGGCTCCGCGTCCTGGACCTCCGCGGCACTCCAGCGCAGCCGGTCCACGTAACGGATGTCGAAGGGCTGGCGCCGGGCCATCCGCTCCAGCTGCTCGGGCAGCGCGCCCAGGTGCTCCCGGATCTCGTCGGTGACGTTGGGCAGGGACTCCGGGTCGGGAATCTCGCGGGCGGGCGGCAGCTGGTGCTCGAAGCTGCCCTCCTCCGGCTTGTGGAAGGAGGCCGTGAGGTTGAAGATCGTGCGGCCCTGCTGCACGGCCGTGACCCGGCGGGTGGTGAACGACCGCCCGTCGCGCACCCGCTCGACCTGGTAGACGATCGGCACCCCCGGCCGGCCCGGGCGCAGGAAGTACGCGTGCAGCGAGTGCACCGGGCGGTCGCCCTCCGTGGTGCGGCCCGCGGCGACCAGCGCCTGCCCCGCCACCTGCCCGCCGAAGACCCGCTGCAAAGACTCCTGCGGGCTGCGGCCGCGGAAGATGTTGACCTCGATCTGCTCCAGGTCGAGCAGATCGACGAGCCTCTCGGCCGGGTTCGACGTCATGGGTGGGATTCTCCTGTGCTCGCTGCGGTCCGGCCCGTCACAGCTGACCGACGTCGGTCACGCGGACGACCGCGCGGCCCTCCGCGTCCGAGGCCGTGAGGTCGACCTCCGCGCTGATGCCCCAGTCGTGGTCGCCGTTCGGGTCGTGGAAGATCTGCCGGACCCGCCACAGGGCGTTCTCCGGCTCCTCCTCGATGAGCAGCAGCTTGGGGCCGCGGGCGTCGGGTCCGGTGCCGAGATCCTCGTACTCGTCCCAGTACTTGTCCATCGCCTCGCCCCACGCGTCGGCGTCCCAGCCGGACTCCCCGTCCAGCTCGCCCAGCTCACCGACCTGGTCGAGGGCGGCCAGTTCCACGCGGCGGAACATGGCGTTGCGGACCAGGACACGGAAGGCGCGCGCGTTGGCGGTGACCGGCTTGACCTCGTCGGCCTTCTCCTGGGCCTCCTCGGCCGTCATCTCCGCCGGGTTGGCCAGCTGCTCCCACTCGTCGAGCAGGCTGGAGTCGACCTGGCGCACCATCTCGCCCAGCCAGGCGATCAGGTCCTGGAGGTCCTCGGACTTGAGGTCGTCGGGGACGGTGTGATCGAGCGCCTTGTAGGCGCTGGCGAGGTAGCGCAGCACGATGCCCTCGGTGCGGGCCAGCTCGTAGTGGGAGACCAACTCGGTGAAGGACATCGCGCGTTCGTACATGTCGCGGATGACCGACTTCGGCGACAGCGGGTGGTCGCCGACCCAGGGGTGGCTCTTGCGGTACGTGTTGTACGCGTGGAAGAGCAGCTCCTCCAGGGGCTTGGGGTAGGTGATGTCCTGGAGCCGCTCCATGCGCTCCTCGTACTCGACGCCGTCCGCCTTCATCTGGGCCACGGCCTCGCCGCGCGCCTTGTTCTGCTGGGCGGCGAGGATCTGCCGCGGGTCGTCCAGCGTCGACTCCACCACGGACACCATGTCGAGGGCGTACGACGGTGACTCGGGGTCGAGCAGTTCGAACGCGGCGAGCGCGAACGTGGACAGCGGCTGGTTGAGGGCGAAGTCCTGCTGGAGGTCGACCGTGAGACGCACGATGCGGCCTTCGGCGTCCGGCTGGTCGAGCTTCTCGACGATGCCGCCGTCCAGCAGCGAACGGTAGATCGCGATGGCCCGGCGGATGTGCCGCAACTGCTGCTTGCGCGGCTCGTGGTTGTCCTCCAGCATGCGGCGCATCGCCTCGAAGGCGTTGCCGGGGCGGGCGATCACCGACAGCAGCATGGTGTGCGTGACCCGGAACCGGGAGGCCAGCGGCTCCGGTTCGGAACCGATGAGCTTCTCGAAGGTCTGCTCCGACCACGCGACGAAGCCCTCCGGCGCCTTCTTGCGGACGACCTTGCGGCGCTTCTTCGGATCGTCGCCCGCCTTGGCGAGGGCCTTCTCGTTCTCGACGACGTGCTCGGGCGCCTGCGCGACGACGAAGCCCTCGGTGTCGTAGCCGGCCCGCCCGGCCCGGCCGGCGATCTGGTGGAACTCCCGGGCCCGCAGGGTGCGCACTCGGGTGCCGTCGTACTTGGTGAGGGCGGTGAACAGCACGGTGCGGATGGGGACGTTGACCCCGACACCGAGGGTGTCCGTGCCGCAGATGACCTTCAGCAGACCGGCCTGTGCGAGCTTCTCCACCAGGCGGCGGTACTTGGGCAGCATGCCGGCGTGGTGCACGCCGATACCGTGCCGGACGTAACGGGAGAGGTTGCGGCCGAACTTGGTGGTGAAGCGGAAGTTGCCGATCAGATCGGCGATCTGCTCCTTCTCCTCCTTCGAGCACATGTTGATGCTCATCAGCGCCTGCGCCCGCTCCACGGCCTGCGCCTGCGTGAAGTGCACGATGTAGACGGGCGCCTGCCGGGCGGAGAGCAGATCGGTGAGGGTCTCGGTGAGCGGGGTGTAGCGGTACTCGTAGGACAGCGGCACCGGGCGGGTCGCCGAGCGGACCACCGCGGTCGGGCGGCCCGTGCGGCGGGTGAGGTCCTTCTCGAAGAAGGAGACGTCGCCGAGCGTCGCCGACATCAGCACGAACTGCGCCTGCGGCAGCTCCAGGATCGGGATCTGCCACGCCCAGCCGCGATCACCCTCGGCGTAGAAGTGGAACTCGTCCATCACGACCTGGCCGACGTCGGCGTGCCGGCCGTCGCGCAGCGCGATCGACGCGAGCACCTCGGCGGTGCAGCAGATGACGGGGGCGTCGGAGTTCACGGAGGCGTCGCCGGTGAGCATGCCGACGTTCTCGGTGCCGAAGATCTTGCACAGTTCGAAGAACTTCTCCGACACCAGCGCCTTGATCGGGGCGGTGTAGAAGGTGACCTCGTCGCGGGCCAGCGCGGCGAAGTGCGCGCCCGCCGCGATCATGCTCTTCCCGGAGCCGGTGGGCGTCGACACGATCACGTTCGCGCCGGAGACCACCTCGATCAGCGCCTCCTCTTGGTGGGGGTAGAGCGTGAGACCCCGCTCGTTGGCCCACGACTCGAAGGCTTCGTACAAGGCATCGGGGTCGGGGGTCCGCGGCAGCTGATCGATGAGGGTCACGCCCCCATCTTGCCTGGCCCGATGCCCGATGCGGGAATCGGCTGCGGGCCGGAAGATCACGAACGCTACGCTGGGGCGCCGACGGGACGTCAGCGCGCCCGGTCAACTGGACAGCGGCACACGAGAAACGGGGCGGGCAGCGCCATGATGGGACCAGCACACTCACTGTCGGGAGCCGCCGCCTGGCTGGGCGTCGGCGCGGCCGCCGCGGCGGCCGGGCACCCGATGCCCTGGCCGGTCCTCCTCGTCGGCGCGCTGATCTGCGCCGGAGCCGCTCTCGCCCCGGACCTCGACCACAAGGCGGCCACCATCTCCCGGTCCTTCGGACCGCTGTCACGCTGGCTGTGCGAGATCGTCGACAAGCTGTCGTACGCCGTCTACAAGGCGACCAAGAAGCAGGGCGACCCACGCCGCTCCGGCGGCCACCGCACGCTGACGCACACCTGGCTGTGGGCGGTCCTGATCGGTGCGGGCACCTCGGCCGTGGCGATCACCAGTGACCGCTGGGGCGTGCTCGCGGTCCTCTTCGTGCACATGGTCCTGGCCATCGAGGGCCTGCTGTGGCGGGCTGCGCGCGGCTCCAGCAGCGATGTGCTGGTCTGGCTGCTGGCCGCGACCACCGCGTGGATCCTCGCGGGGGTCCTGGACAAGCCGGGCAACGGCGCGGACTGGCTGTTCACGGCGCCGGGGCAGGAGTACCTGTGGCTGGGGCTGCCGGTGGTGCTGGGCGCGATCGTGCACGACATCGGGGACGCGCTGACGGTGTCCGGCTGCCCGATCCTGTGGCCCATCCCGGTCGGGCGCAAGCGCTGGTACCCGATCGGGCCGCCCAAGGTCATGCGGTTCCGGGCGGGCAGCTGGGTCGAGCTGAAGGTGCTGATGCCGGTGTTCATGCTGCTGGGCGGGGTGGGCTGCGCGGCGGCGCTCAACGTCATCTGAGCGCGGCGCGGGCACGCCTCACGCGCCCCCGACCCGCCTCAGCCGCCCCGACCGCCTCAGCCGCCCCGACCCGTCTCTCAGCCGCCGCCGTAACGCCGCTCGAACGCGGCGACCCGGCCCTCCGAGTCCACCGTGCGGGCCTTGCCCGTGTAGAAGGGGTGGCTCTCGGAGGAGATCTCCACGTCCACGACCGGGTAGGTCTCGCCGTCGTCCCATTCGATGGTCTGGTCGCTGGTCGCGGTGGACCGGGTGAGGAACGCGTACCCGGCGGCGCGGTCGCGGAAGACGACGGAGTGGTAGTCGGGGTGCTTGTCCTGCTGCATGGATGCTCCTCGAACGACTCGGGCCGGTCCTGCGGTCAGGGTCGGTCCTGCGATCAGGGCCGGTCCTGCGGTCAGCCGGACAGGGTGTCCTCGTCGACGATGTGCACGGCGGCCTCCTCGGCCGACGCCGCGGCGCCGTCGATGCCCACGTCCGTGGCGACCAGTGCCTCCTCCTCGTCCTCGTGGGCGCCCTCGTCGGGTGCCACGAGCCGGCCGGAGCGCGCGGCGCCGACCTCGTTGTCCAGGAGTTCCCCGTCGGAGCCCGCGCAGTCCCCGAGGCCGTCACCGTCCGGTACGGCGGCGTCCGGCAGCTCCTCGGAGAGCCGCTGGTCCAGCGTCTCGCCCCGCTGCCGCTCGGCGGCCGTCACACCGAGGTGCTCGACGGCCCAGGGCCGCTCGGGAGGGGACCAGCCCCGGTCCAGGGGATCGTCGACGCCGTCGTTCTCCAGGGTGTCCTCGGCGTCGAGCAGCCCCGTGTCCTCCCTCTGCTCGTCTTGGTCCGGCTGGTAGACGTCGTCTCCCCAGCCGTCGGAGCTGTTCACGGGTACCTCCAGGGGGTGGGACGAGCCCGTATCCACGGGACCCGCTCCGGGCCGCCGCCGCACGGGGCACAGACCGCCCGAACCTCTGCTTCCCGGGCGTTCCCCGAGCCGGTGCCTGATTCCAGCCTTCCACCCCGGCTCGGGACCGCGCAACGCCAAGGACACGGCCGCCCCCCTCACGGGCGGGCGGCCGTCTCGCACGACGAGGTGCTCAGCCGTGCCACGACCTCCACAGCGCCGCGTACGCCCCGTCCGCCGCGACCAGCTCCTCATGGCTGCCCAGCTCGCTGATGCGGCCGCTCTCGACGACGGCGATGACGTCCGCGTCGTGGGCCGTGTGCAGCCGGTGGGCGATGGCGACGACCGTGCGGCCGTCCAGGACCCGGGCCAGGGACCGTTCCAGGTTGCGGGCGGCGCGCGGGTCGAGCAGGGACGTCGCCTCGTCGAGGACCAGGGTGTGCGGGTCGGCCAGCACCAGGCGGGCCAGCGCGATCTGCTGGGCCTGGGCCGGGGTGAGCGCCAGACCGCCCGAGCCCACCTCGGTGTCCAGGCCCTCCTCCAGCGCACGGGCCCAGCCGTCCGCGTCGACCGCGCCGAGCGCCGCCCACAGCTCGGCGTCGCCGGCGCCGGTCCGCGCGAGCCGCAGGTTGTCGCGCAGGGAACCCACGAAGACGTGGTGCTCCTGGTTGACCAGGGCCACATGGGAGCGGACGCGTTCGGCCGGCATCCGGGACAGCTCGGCGCTGCCCAGGGTGATGCGGCCGTCCCGGGGCGCGTAGATCCCGGCGAGCAGCCGGCCCAGCGTGGACTTGCCCGCGCCGGACGGGCCGACCAGGGCCAGCCGGGTGCCGGGGGAGACCTCCAGGGACACCTTGCGCAGGACGTCCACGCCCTCCAGGTAGCCGAAGTGCACCCGGTCGGCGTGCACATGGCGTCCTTCGGGAGCCACCGACGGATCCCCGGCGTCCGGCTCGATGTCCCGGACCCCGACGAGCCGGGCCAGCGACACCTGCGCCACCTGCAGCTCGTCGTACCAGCGCAGGATCATGCCCACCGGGTCGACCAGCATCTGGGCGATCAGCGCGCCGGTGGTCAGCTGGCCGACGTCGATCCACCCGTGCAGGGCGAACACACCGCCGATCAGCAGGACCGAGGCGAGCACGGTCACGTGGGTGGTGTTGATGACCGGGAAGAGCACCGACCGCAGCCAGAGCGTGTACCGCTCCCAGGCCGTCCACTCCTGGATCCGCTGCTCGGACAGGGCGACGCGGCGCTCGCCCAGGCGGTGGGCCTCGACGGTGCGCCCGGCGTCCACGGTCTCGGCGAGCGCGGCGGCCACGGCGGCGTACCCGGCGGCCTCGGACCGGTAGGCCGAGGGCGCCCGCCCGAAGTACCAGCGGCAGCCGACGATCAGCAGCGGCAGCGCGAGCAGCACGGCCAGCGCCAGCGGCGGGGCCGTGATCACCAGGCCGCCCATCAGCAGGATCACCCACACCACGCCGATCGACAGTTGCGGCACGGCCTCGCGCATGGCGTTGCCGAGCCGGTCGATGTCCGTGGTGATGCGCGACAGCAGATCACCGGTCCCGGCCCGCTCCAGCACCCCGGGCGGCAGCCCGACCGACCGGACGAGGAAGTCCTCGCGCAGGTCGGCCAGCATCCGCTCGCCCAGCATCGCGCCGCGCAGCCGGACCTGACGGACGAACACCGCCTGGACGGCCAGTGCGGCCACGAACAGCCCGGCGGTGAGTTCCAGCCGCACCTCCCGCGCCCCGTCGGACACCCGCTCCACCAGTCCGCCCAGCAGCCAGGGACCGGCCATCGAGGCGATCACGGCCGCCGTGTTGACGGCGATCAGCAGCAGGAACGCCCGCCGGTGCCGGCGCAGCAGTTCGGCCACGTAGCCGCGGACGGTCTCGGGGGCGCCGACCGGCAGGGTGTTCGCCGTCGTCGGGGCCGCCGGGTCGTACGCCGGTGGCGCGACGCCGATCATGCCTTCTCCTCGATCTCTTCCAGTTCGTGCAGGACGTCGTTCAGGGCGACGGAGCCGTCCAGTGCGGCCTCTTCGTCCGTCTCGCGCGTGACCACCGCCCGGTAGCGGGGCTCGGTACGCACCAGTTCGCGGTGGGCGCCGACCGCCACGGCCTCGCCGTCGTGCAGGAACACGACCCGGTCCGCGCGGTCCAGCAGCAATGGCGAGGAGGTGAACACCACGGTCGTGCGCCCGGCACGCAACTCCCGTACGCCCTGCGCGATCCGGGCCTCGGTGTGCGAGTCGACGGCCGAGGTCGGCTCGTCCAGGACGAGCGCCTCCGGGTCCGTGATCAGCGACCGGGCGAGCGCGAGCCGCTGGCGCTGACCGCCGGACAGGGACCGGCCGCGCTCGGTGATCCGGGCGTCCATCGGGTCGGTGGCGTCCACCGAGCCCTGCACCAGGGCCGCCAGCACGTCGTCGCACTGCGCGGCAGCCAGCGCGGCTTTCGCCCGTACGGCGCCCGAAGCGGGTACGTCGAGCAGTTCGCGCAGGGTGCCGGACAGCAGCACCGGGTCCTTGTCCTGGACGAGGACGGCCGTACGGGCGCTGTCCAACGGCAGTTCGTCGAGCGGCACTCCACCCAGCAGCACCGAGGTGCCCTCCTGGGACGGGTGTCCGCCCAGCCGCTCCGCCAGCAGGCCCGCCGCGTCCGGGTCGCCGCACACCACCGCCGTGAGCCGGCCGGCGGGGGCGAGCAGCCCGGTCCGCGGGTCGTACAGGTCGCCCGCGGGAACCTCGGCCGCGCGCGATCCCACCGTGTCCGTGGGCCGTTGCAGCGACAGCACGCCCGCGGCCCGCTTGGCGGAGGGCCGGGAGAAGGAGTACGCCATGGCGATCTCCTCGAAGTGCCGCAGCGGGTAGGTGAGGACCATGACCGAGCTGTAGACGGTGACCAGTTCACCGACGGTGATCCGGCCCTCGCGCGCCAGCCCCACGCCGTACCAGACCACCGCGATGAGCAGCAGTCCCGGCAGCAGGACCTGGATCGCGGAGATCAGGGCCCACATCCGGGCGCTGCGCACGGCCGCGTGGCGTACCTCCTGGGAGGCGCTGCGGTAGCGGTCGAGGAATAGGTCCTCGCCGCCGATGCCGCGCAGCACCCGCAGCCCGGCGACGGTGTCCGAGGCGAGTTCGGTGGCGCGCCCGGCCTTCTCGCGCTGGGTGTCGGCCCGGCGGGTGGCGCGGGGGAGCAGGGGCAGTACGGCGAGAGCCAGTGCGGGCAGACCCACCGCCACGACCACGCCGAGCGCGGGCTGGTAGACGAGCAGGCCGGCGCAGACCAGCACGATCGTGACCAGGGCCGCGGTGAAGCGGGACAGGGCCTCGACGAACCAGCCGATCTTCTCGACGTCGCCGGTCGAGACCGCCACCACCTCACCGGCCGCGACGCGTCGCGTCAGGGCCGAGCCGAGATGGGCGGCCTTGCGGGCGAGCAGTTGCTGGACGCGTGCGGCCGCCGTGATCCAGTTGGTGATCGCGGTGCGGTGCAGGAAGGTGTCGCCGACCGCGTTGCCCACGCAGGCCAGCGCCAGCAGGCCGCCCGCCAGGGCGAGCCCGCGGCCGGAGCGGTCGACGACGGCCTGCACGGCGAGCCCGACACAGAACGGCAGGGCGGCGACGGAGGCGAAGTGCAGCAGCCCCCAGGCCAGCGACTTGAGCTGACCGCCCAGCTGATTGCGGAAGAGCCACCACAGGAAGCGGGGCCCCGAACGCGCGTCCGGCACACCGGGGTCGGGGTACGGAAGGTCTTGAATCTGCATGACGTCCCAGTGGCTCGTGTCAGGGGGGATGGGGTCCGGCCGAAGGCAGCAAACCGTGACAGGTTCGCCCTGCCGCGTGGTGGCGGGCAACAGGTTTTCCGTTCACCGAACGGAACCGGCCGCCCGCCGTACGCCTCCGGTCGACAGCCGCCGTTCTCCCCCTCCCGGAACCCGGTGCGACCATGGAGCGATGCACAGTGCAGGCGTACGACGAGCCGTGGCCGCGACAGCGGTGCTCGCCTCCTTCCTGACGGTTCTGTCCGCCTGTGGCGGCGCGGAGGGCAGCGGGGCGACACACGCCGCGGGCCGGGCGGCCCGCACCCCCGCGGCCACCTCCTCGGCCACCCCCGCCCCGACCCGCGTCCCCGGCGTCGGCGACCGGCTCCAGCGGCGGATCCCGTCCGCCTCCCGCCAGGTCGTCGCGGTCTACGGCGAGGGAAAGGACTCCGCCGAATCCACGGTCGTCCTGTACACGAAGCACGGCTCGGCCTGGCAGCGGGAGCGCGGCTGGGCCGGGCACAACGGCAAGAAGGGCTGGACCACCGACCACCACGAGGACGACGACCGCAGCCCCGTGGGCGTGTTCACCCTCAGCGACGCGGGCGGCGTGCTCCCTGACCCGGGCTCCGGGCTGCCGTACACCCGCTCCGCGGCCTTCGCCGCCCCGCGCTGGTGGGCCGCGTCGCACTGGCACGACTTCGACTACGTCATCGCCATCGACTACAACCGCGTCAAAGGCACCCCGCCGAACGACCCGACCCGCCCGGAGGGAACGAAGAAGGGTGGCGGGATCTGGCTGCACATGGACCACGGCAGCGGTACGTCGGCCTGCGTCAGCGTGTCGAAGGGGGCGATGAGATACCTCCTGCGCACCCTCGACCCGCGACAGCGTCCCGTGGTGGTGATGGGGGACCGGGCGGAACTGGCCGCTTAGGCCTCATTGTGCGGGTGGCCGACTGCCCGTAGAAGCGGTCGGCACCACCAAGTGCAGGGGGTGCTCACGGAGGACCGCAGCCGGTGCTGAGGTGAGCGGGCGGGGTGCGTGTGATGCATGTGATGCGTGTGGGACGTGTGTGCGATCTGTGTCACTTATGACACTTTTACATGGGCGAAACATCGCGGTCTTGTGCGCGATCAAGACAGCCTCCAGAGTGTCGGAATCGGAAACCGCTTTCCGCATCACAGAAGTCCCGTCCCGGCTCTGTGCGTCCCGTCCCCCGAGGAGGCTCCGTGCCCCCGTCTGTACCGTCACTCCCGCGACGCGTCGCACGCACGCTACGCACCTCGCTTTTCGCGCAGGTTACCTGCGCGCTCGTTCTCGGAATCCTCGTCGGAAAGCTGTGGCCGGACACGGCCACGGCTCTCCAGCCGCTCGGCGACGGTTTCACCCGGCTCATCAAGACCGTGATCTCGCCCCTGGTGTTCTGCGTGGTCGTCGTCGGCATCGCCAAGGCCGGTGACCTGAAGGCGTTCGGCCGGATCGGGGTCAAGGCCCTCATCTGGTTCGAGGTCGCCTCGACGGCCGCCCTGATCATCGGTCTGGTCACCGCCAACGTCGTCGGCCCGGGCAGGGGCATGAACGTCGACCCTTCCTCCCTCGACGCCGCGGCGGTGGAGGAGACGACGGGCGGGGGTCACCTCCCCACGACGACCGAGTTCGTCCTCAACGCGCTCCCACACAGTTTCATCGGGGCCTTCGCCGAGAACGAGCTGCTGCAAGTCCTCATCCTGGCCTGCCTGGTGGGCGCCGCGCTGCTGCACCTCGGGCACACCAAGGTGCCGAAGATCCTGCCCGCGATCGAGCAGGCACAGGACATCATCTTCGCGGTCGTCGGCTTCATCATGCGCCTGGCCCCGCTCGCGGTGTTCGGTGCGATGGCCCACCTGGTCGGCAACTACGGCCTGGGCGTGATGCGCACCTACGCCAAGCTCATCGTGCTCTGCTACGTGGCAGCGGCGCTGTTCGTCGCACTGCTGGCCATCGCGCTGAAGCTGGTGACCGGCCTCAGCCTCTGGAAGTTCCTGCGCTACATCCGTGAGGAGATGCTGCTCGCCCTCGGCACCGCGTCCACCGAATCGGTCATGCCCCGCGTGATGCAGAAGCTGCGCCGGGCCGGTGCCCGCGACGACGCCGTGGGGCTGGTGCTCCCCACCGGCTACTCCTTCAACCTCGACGGCGCTTCGCTCTACCTGTCCATCGGGACGCTGTTCATCGCCCAGGCGGTGGGCGTGGATCTGAGCCTCGGCCAGCAGATCACCGTCGTCCTGGTGCTGATGCTGACCAGCAAGGGCATGGCGGGCATCCCTGGTTCGGCGTTCCTCGCCCTGTCCGCGACCGCCTCGTCTCTGGGGGCGATCCCCGCCGGAGCGGTCGCGCTGCTGCTCGGCGTGGACCGCATCATGGACTCGATGCGCGTCGTCACCAACCTGCTCGGCAACTGCGTCGCCGTCTTCGCGGTGTCCCGCTGGGAGGGAGCCCTGGACACGGAGCGGGCGAAGAAGGTGCTCGACGGTGAGGAGGGCGTGGGTGCGGAGAAGGGCCTCGACGGCGAGGCCGGTACCGAGACGCCGGTGCCGGAGATCCCGGCCCAGAAGACCACGGAGCCCGCGGACCTCGACGAGCCGCGGGAACCCGAGCCGCTCAAGGCATCCAAGGACCTCAAGGCACCCAAGGACCTCAAGGAGCCCGCTCCCGAAGCCGGTTGATCCGACCCGGTCCCCGTGGGTCGCGGCCACCGCTCCGGCAGGACGAGCGGAGGCCGCGGCCCACCGCCGTGTTCCGGTCTGGCGGCTGGGCCCCGTCGGCGTTCCGGTCCGAAAGCAGGGCCCCGCAGGCGCCCCGGTCCGTCAGCAGAGCCCCGCCGGCGTTCCGTCGATCAGGGTGTTCAGCAACCCCCCGAGCGCCTCCCGCTGTTCCCCCGTCAGCGGCGCGAGGATCTCCTCCGCGGCCGATCGGCGCGCCGCCCGCAGCTCGCGCAGCGCGGCCCGGCCGTCGTCCGTGAGCTCGATGCGGATGACCCGCCGGTTCGCCGGGTCCGGGACCCGCCGCACCTTGCCGCTCGCCTCCAGGCCGTCGACCAGCGTCGTCACGGCCCGCGGCACCACTTCGAGGCGCTCGGCCAGGTCGGCCATGCGCGGCGGCGAGCCCCAGTGCGCCAGCGTGCGCAACAGCCGGGACTGCGCCGGGGTGATGCCGAGGTCACGGTGCTCCAGATGGCGTTTCTGGATGCGGTGCACCCGGCGGGTGAGCCGCAGCAACTGCTCGGCGAGCAGGCCGTCGGGGTCGGGCGTGGTCATGCGGGAACAATATCAGGATGCCGTTCATTGTGAGTATAGGTAACAATGAGCTGTGATCCGATCCGCCGCACCCTCGTAGGAGCCCATGCATCCCGACCGTGAAGCCCCGTGGACCCCGCCGGCCGACTCCGAGGGGCAGCCCCGGCAGGTCCGCCGCATCCTCGGCCTCTTCCGCCCCTACCGGGGCCGCCTCGCGATCGTCGGCCTGCTGGTCGGCGCCGCGTCGCTGGTCTCGGTCGCCACGCCCTTCCTGCTGAAGGAGATCCTCGACGTCGCGATCCCCGAGGGGCGCACCGGCCTGCTCAGCCTGCTCGCCCTCGGCATGATCCTCAGCGCCGTACTGACCAGCATCTTCGGAGTCCTCCAGACCCTGATCTCGACGACGGTCGGCCAGCGCGTCATGCACGACCTGCGCACCGCCGTCTACGGCCGGCTCCAGCGCATGTCCCTCGCCTTCTTCACGCGCACCCGCACGGGCGAGGTGCAGTCCCGCATCGCCAACGACATCGGCGGCATGCAGGCCACCGTCACCTCCACCGCGACCTCCCTCGTCTCCAACGTCACCAGCGTGGTCGCCACCATCGTCGCGATGATCGCCCTGGACTGGCGGCTGACGGTCGTCTCGCTGCTGTTGCTCCCGGTGTTCGTGTGGATCAGCCGCCGCGTCGGCGACGAACGCCGCAAGATCACCACCCAGCGCCAGAAGCAGATGGCGGCCATGGCCGCCACCGTCACCGAGTCGCTCTCCGTCAGCGGCATCCTGCTGGGCCGCACCATGGGCCGCTCCGACTCGCTCACGAAGTCCTTCTCCGACGAGTCCGAGGAACTCGTCGACCTGGAGGTGCGGTCGAACATGGCGGGGCGGTGGCGCATGGCCGTCATCACGATCGTCATGGCCGCCCTGCCCGCCGTCATCTACTGGACCGCCGGCATGGCCCTCCAGCTGGGTGGCCCGGAGGTGTCCATCGGCACGATCGTCGCGTTCGTCTCGCTCCAGCAGGGCCTGTTCCGTCCGGCCGTGAGCCTGCTGTCGACCGGAGTGCAGATCCAGACCTCGCTCGCCCTCTTCCAGCGCATCTTCGAGTACCTCGACCTGCCGATCGACATCACCGAGCGACCCGACCCCGTGCGCCTCGACCGGATCAAGGGCGAGGTCCGCTTCGAGAACGTCTCCTTCGGCTACGACGACAAGGGCGGCCCGGTCCTCGACGCCATCGACCTCACCGTCCCGGCGGGCAGCAGTCTCGCCCTCGTCGGCTCCACCGGCGCCGGCAAGTCCACGCTGGGCTACCTGGTGCCCCGTCTCTACGACGTCACCGGCGGCCGCGTCACCCTCGACGGGACCGACGTCCGCGACCTCGACTTCGACACCCTGGCCCGCGCGGTCGGCGTCGTCTCGCAGGAGACGTACCTCTTCCACGCCTCGGTCGCCGACAACCTGCGCTTCGCCAAGCCCGACGCCACCGAGGAGGAACTGCACCAGGCGGCGAAGGCCGCGCAGATCCACGACCACATCGCGGCCCTGCCCGACGGTTACGACACCGTCGTCGGCGAGCGCGGGCACCGCTTCTCCGGCGGCGAGAAGCAGCGCCTGGCCATCGCCCGCACCATCCTGCGCGACCCACCGGTGCTCATCCTCGACGAGGCCACCAGCGCGCTGGACACCCGCACCGAGGCCGCCGTCCAGGACGCCATCGACGCGCTGTCGGCCAACCGCACCACCCTCACCATCGCCCACCGGCTGTCCACCGTGCGCGACGCCGACCAGATCGTGGTCCTCGACTCGGGCCGCGCCGTCGAACGCGGCACCCACGAAGAGCTCCTGGAGGAGGGCGGCCGGTACGCGGCGTTGGTACGCCGGGACGCTCAACTGGAACCGACAAGCTGAAAATATGCCGGGTTTGTGACGATATGCGGGTTACCGTGCCCGCATGCAGAAGAACACTCCGCCACGGAGCACGATTCGACTGACGCGCAGGGGCCGCATCGTCCTCGTCGCGACCGGAGCCGTCGTGGTCGGTACCGCCGTGGCGGTGCCGCTGCTGACCCTGGGGACCGCGGAGGAGGAGAGCCGCCCCACGACCCTGGCGATCCCCGAGGGCTGGCGCGCGAGCCAGGTGTACGCGGCCGTCGACAAGGCCCTCGCCCTGCCCGCAGGCAGCACGAGGAAGTCCCTGGACAAGGCCGCCCTGAAGCTGCCGAACGACGCCGAGGGCAATCCGGAGGGCTACCTCTTCCCGGCCACCTATCCGCTCCAGGAGAAGACCACGCCGGACAAGCTCCTCGCGCTGATGGTCGACACGGCCAACAAGAAGTTCAACGGCGCGCCCATCGCCGCCGGGGCGCAGCGCAACGCCATGAACGTGTACCAGGCCGTCACCATGGCCAGCATCATCCAGGCGGAGGCGGCCACCAGAGCCGACATGGGCAAGGTGGCCCGGGTCATCTTCAACCGCCTCGAGCGCGGCATGCCGCTGCAGATGGACTCCACCATCAACTACGCCCTCAACCGCTCCAGCCTCCGTACGTCGGAGAGCGACACCCGGATCGAGAGCCCCTACAACTCGTACCAGCGCATGGGCCTGCCGCCCACGCCCATCGCCAACCCCGGCGAGGAGGCCATGCGCGCGGCCGTCAACCCGCCCCCGGGCAACTGGCTGTACTTCGTCACGGTCCGTCCGGGCGACACCCGCTTCACCGCGGACTACCAGGAACACCAGCGCAACGTCGCGGAGTTCAACGCGCAGGCGAAGAAGAAGGAGAGCGCGGCCAAGGCGGCCGGGTGAGGCCCTCGGGGCTTCGCCCCACGTCTCACGCGGCGGCCGGTGTCCGCTCCAGCAGCCGCCTGATGTCGCGGACGGCCGCGCGGCCGGCCCGGTTGGCGCCGATGGTGCTGGCCGACGGTCCGTAGCCGACCAGATGGACACGGGGGTCCGCCGCCGCCTGCGTGCCGTCCATGCGGATGCCGCCGCCCGGGGCGCGCAGCCGCAGGGGCGCGAGGTGGTCGATGGCGGCGCGGAAGCCGGTGGCCCAGAGGATGACGTCGGCGTCGATGTGGCGGCCGTCCGCCCAGTCCACTCCGGTGGGCGTGACGCGGTCGAACATCGGCTGCCGGTCGAGCACTCCGTCCTCGATGCCCCGCCGGATCGCGTCGTTCAGGGGCAGCCCGGTCACCGAGACCACACTGCGGGGCGGCAGGCCCTGCCGTACCCGCTCCTCGACGAGCGCGACCGCCGCGCGGCCGGCGTCCTCGTCGAAGGGACCCTCGCGGAAGACCGGCGGGCGCCGTGTCACCCAGGTGGTGGCCGCCGCGTAAGAGGCGATCTCCAGCAGATGCTGGGTGCCCGAGGCGCCGCCGCCCACGACCACGACCCGCTGCCCGGCGAACTCCTCGGGCCCGGGGTACTGCGCGGTGTGCAACTGCCGTCCCCGGAAGGTCTCCTGACCCGGATAGCGCGGCCAGAACGGCCGGTCCCAGGTGCCGGTCGCGTTGATCAGCGCCCGGGTGGACCACACACCGTCCGAGGTCTCCACGAGCAGCCGCCCGCCGGCCCCCTCGCGCACGGCCCGTACGTCCACCGGGCGTCTGATCCGCAGATCGAAGGTCCGCTCGTAACGGTCGAAGTAGGCGCGGATCACCTCGGCGGAAGGCCGCTCCGGGTCGGCGTCCGTGAGTTCCATGCCCGGCAGGGCGTGCATCCCGTGCACCTTGCCGTACGTCAGCGAGGGCCAGCGGAACTGCCAGGCGCCCCCGGGGCCGGGGGAGTGGTCCAGCACCACGAAGTCGCGGTCCGGCTCGAAACCGGACCGCCGCAGGTGATAGGCGGCTGCCAGACCTGCCTGACCGGCGCCTATGACGACTACCTCGACCTCGCGCGTGTTGTTCACGCTTCTACTAACCCGTGCGAGGTCGGGGATCTTCCCACCGCCGGTCTCCCCGGCGCCCGATCCGGCCGGGTGGCTCCGATCGAGTGGACTCCTCCGTCCGCGGACCGTCAGGCGGCCCCCGGCAGCGGTGCGGGTGGTGATGTTCCTTCGTCCCGACCCCTCCGGAAAGAGGCGCCCCGATGCGACGTACTCCCACCCGCCGCCTGTTCGCCGCGGCGCTGCTCGTGGCGTCCGTGCTGGCCCCGATGGCGGTGCTGCCCGCCGCGGCCGTCCCGGCCCCCGCCGCCGCCCGCCACGACGGTGGCGACCTGCCGCGGCACGGTCTCGGACCCGAACTCACCGCACGGCTCGACCGGGCCGTCGCGGAGGTCCGAGAGCAGGCGGGCATCCCCGGGGTCGTCGTCGGACTGTGGATGCCGGGCAAGGGGAGCTACGTCCGCGCCACCGGCGTGGCCGACACCGTCACCCGCCTGCCGATGACCACCGACTCCTTCGTACGGATCGGCAGCGAGACCAAGACCTTCACGGTCACCGCCCTGCTGGAACTCGTGGACGACGGCCGGATCGGGCTGGACGACCCGATCGCCAAGTACGTCAGGGGCGTGCCGAACGGCCACCGGATCACCCTGCGCCAGCTCGCCGGGATGCGCAGCGGCCTCTACCCGTACACCGCCGACGCCGGCTTCATCCACGACCTGCTGACCGACCCGGAGCGGTACTTCAACCCGCGCGAGGTCCTCACCTACGGCTTCCGGCACGCGAACACCTTCGCGCCGGGCGCGGACTTCCAGTACTCCAACAGCAATCTCGTCCTGCTGGGCCTGGTGATCGAGAAGGTCACCGGCCGCAAGCTCGCCGACGTCCTCCACGAGCGGGTGCTCCGTCCGGCCGGTCTGCGTCACACGCTGTTCCCACAGGATGACGAGTTCCCCGAGCCGCATCCGCGCGGCTACACCGACCAGACGCTCAGCGGCGAAGTCGAGGACGTCACCGACTGGAACCCCAGCTGGGCCTGGGCGGCCGGAGCGATGATCTCGGACCTGCACGACCTGCGCCGCTGGGCGAAGGTCGTCGCCACCGGCGAACTGCTCAGCCCGAAGACCCAGGCGGAGCGCCTGAAGGCGCTGCCCACCGGCTACCCGGGCACCGACTACGGCCTCGGCATCTTCGAGACCAACGGCTGGATCGGCCACAACGGCTCGATCCCGGGCTACGAGACCGTGACCGTCTATCTGCCCGCCCGGAAGGCCACCCTGGTCATCATGATCAACACGGATGTCATGGCCGACGGCCAGGAGCCGTCGACGCTGCTCGCCCGGGCGATCACCGCGGTCGCGACCCCCGGCAACGTCTACGACGGCTCGGTCGTCACCAGGCCGTGACGCCCACCCGTCGGCGCCGGTGGCGAGCCCGGTGACGGCGCGGTCCGCGGAGGATCCCGGCGGGTGCGTCAGGATGGAGGCATGTCCGATGTCTTCACCACCCGAGTTCTCGACGTCAGCACCGGTGCCGCGGAGAGGGTCCTCGACATCACCGGTGACTGCGAGTCCTTCCTGCGCGAGGCGGCGGGCGGCCGCGACGGTCTCCTCAACGTCTTCGTGCCGCACGCCACGGCCGGCATCGCCGTCCTGGAGACCGGTGCCGGCAGCGATGACGACCTGCTGGCCGCGCTGCACACCCTGCTGCCCGCCGACGACCGCTGGCAGCACCGGCACGGCAGCCCCGGCCACGGTCGCGACCACGTCCTGCCCGCCCTCGTCCCGCCCCATGCGACCCTGCCGGTGCTGGGCGGCCGGCTGGAGCTCGGCACCTGGCAGTCGGTGTGCCTGGTGGACACCAACAAGGACAATCCGCAACGGAAGGTGCGCCTGAGTTTCCTGGGGTGAGCGCGGCCCCGCGGGCCCGGCCTGCCGGTCGCCGGGGTCGACCGGCCCCGGCGCGCCGTGACGCCCGCCCTTAATGCCCGTATTCTCATCAATGCCAGATTCTCTTCGGAGAAGCGGATTGTCGCGGGCGCGAGTGAGGCGAAGCGTGGTTCGATCCGGCGAGGAGCCCAGGCCGGCGGGGCGTGCGACGGACGGCACGGGGCCCGCCAGTCTTCGCGAGCTGTTCCTCCAGGGTGAGCCGGTCGAGACGGGCGTGCGGACGTCCATCCTGAACTCCTGGCGCCGTTCGCGCTCCCTCGGGCTGTCACCGGACGCGTCCGACCTGCCCTACCGGGAGGACTTCGACCCGGGCGGCCGTATCGTCCGGGCGGCCCTGCCGGTGCTCGACCGGCTGCAGGCCACGTTCGCCGGCAGCCAGGTCAACATCTCCGTCGCCGACGCGAACGGGACGGTACTGCTGCGCCGCTTCGGGGATCCGGCCATGAACAGAAGCCTCCCCGCCATCCAGGTCGTGCCGGGGTTCGTGTTCGCCGAGCAGGTCGCCGGTACCAACGGCATCGGGCTGGCCCTGGCGGAGCGGCAGCTCATCCGCGTCTACGGCGCCGAGCACTTCGCGGAGCGTTCCCAGCAGAGCGCGTGCGTCGCCCTGCCCGTCCGTGACCCGCTCAGCGGGTGCATCGAGGGCGTCCTGTGCCTCGGCTACCCCCGTGGCTTCGAGCGGCCCGCGCTGGGCATCGCCATCCGCCGGGCGGCCGAGGGTATCGAGCGGCGGTTGCTGGGGCAGAGCTCCGCGCGCGAACGGGCCCTGCTGCGGACGTACCTGGCCATCGGCGCCGGGGCCGCCCGGCCGCACCGCGGGGTGGCGCTGGACGCGCTGGTGAACGAACTCCACCCTCGTGACCAGGCGATCCTCAGGGAGAAGGCCGCTGAGTTGATCTCCGGGGCGCAGCTGGGTGCCGCCGAGGTGATCCTGCCCGGGGGCCGGCGCGTGACGCTGGTGAGCCGTCCGGTGACCAGTGGGTCCGGTGTGCAGGGCATCGCGATCGAGGCCGTCCTGTCCGGTTCCCCGGCGGGGGAGCCGCTCGCCATACCGCACCAGCCGGACGAGCCGGCCGACCTCACCCACCTCGCCGTCCCGCTCTCCGCCCGCCCGGCACTCACCCTGCCGTCCGGCTACGCCACCGCCCCCTCCGGCCCGGCCGTCCCGGCCCTCCGGCCCGACGGTACGGTCGCGAACGGCCCGGAGCCGGTCCCGGTGGCCGGCACGGCAGACGGCACGGCCGCGAGGGACTCGGAGCCCGTCGCGGCGGACGGTGTCGTGTCGAGCACTCCGGAGTCCGTCGCGGGGGACGGTGTCGCGTCGAGTACTCCGGAGTCCGTCGCGGGGGGCGGTGTCGCGTCGAGCACTTCAGAGTCCGTCGCGGGGGACGCCGCCGTGTCGAGTACTCCGGAGTCCGTCGCGGGGGACGGTGTCGCGTCGAGCACTTCAGAGCCCGTCATCGGGGACGCCGCCGCGTCGAGTACTCCGGAGTCCGGCACGCCGGACGGTCGCCGTCGCACCGCGGGGCCCGCCGCAGCCGATGGCCGTCGGCCCTCCACCGGGCCCGCGACGCCTGACCTCCCCCCGGCCGCCGCCGATCCCACCGCACCCGATGCCCCCCGGGTCCCCTCCGACCCCACCCCGGCGCACCCCGAAGCCCCGTTCCCGGCCCGGGGTCTGGTGATGCTGGGGGAGCCGCAGGTCGGGGCCTACGCGCTGGCCGCCCGGCGGCGTCTGGAGCTGTTGTCCGAGGCCAGCACCCGTATCGGCACCACGCTGGACGTGCGCCGTACGGCCGAGGAACTGGCCGAGACGGCGGTCCCCGGACTGGCCGACTTCGTCACCATCGACCTGCCCGACGCCGTGCTGCGCGGCGAGGAGTCCGCCGATCCCCTGGCCGATCTGCGCCGCACGGTCGTCCACGGCATCCACGAGGGACTGCCCTTCACACCACCCGGCGAGCGCAGCGACTTCGGCCCGACCGCGCCGCAGTTGCGCTGCCTCGGCAGCGGCGAGGCCGTGCTGGAGCCGGACCTGAGGGCCGCCGCCGGCTGGCTCGCCCAGGACCCCGAGCACACCCAGCGCCTGCTGGCCCATGTCCACTCCCTCATCGCCGTGCCGCTGGTCGCCCGCGGTGTCGTCCTGGGCGTCGCGTGCTTCTACCGTGCCGGGAGCCCCTTCGGGGACGACGACCGCTCCCTGGCGCAGGAACTCGCCTCCCGCGCCGCCCTGTCCATCGACAACGCCCGGCGCTACACCCACGAGCGCACCATGGTCCTGGCCCTCCAGCGCAGGCTCCTGCCGCAGGGCCTGCCCGACCAGGACGCCGTCGAGGTGGCCCATCGCTACCTGCCCGCCGAATCCGACGTGGGCGGCGACTGGTACGACGTCATCCCGCTGTCCGGTGCCCGCGTCGGCCTCCTCGTCGGCGATGTCGTGGGCCACGGCATGCTCTCCGCGGCCACCATGGGGCGGCTGCGCACCGCCGCCCGCAGTTTCGCCGAGCTCGACTTCCCGCCGGACGAGGTCCTCACCCACCTGGACAACCTCGTGGGCCGCCTGGACCGCGAGGACCCCGACGGCCAGGGCGCCGGCGTCATCGGCGCGACCTGCCTCTACGCCGTCTACGACCCGACCACGCAGCGGTGTCTGATGGCCCGCGCCGGACACCCGCCGCCCGCCCTGGTCCACCCCGACGGCACCGTGACCTACCCCGACCTGCCGGCCGGGCCCCCGCTCGGCCTCGGCGGCCTGCCCTTCGACGCGGTGGAGGTGGACCTTCCCGCGGGCGGCCAGCTGGTCCTGTACACCGACGGGCTCATCGAGGACCGGCACCGCGACGTCGACCTGGTCCTGGAGCAACTGCGCGAGGCGCTGGCCCATCCCGAGCGGGCCCCGGAGGAGACCTGCCAGGCGGTCCTGGACACCGTGGCACCCGCCCACCCGCACGACGACATCGCCCTGCTCGTCGCCCGTGTGCACGCCCTGGACCCCGAGCGGATCGCGACCTGGGAGCTCTCCGCCGACCCGGCCCTCGTCGGTGAGGTCCGGGCGTCGGCCGTGCGGTGGCTGTCCGACCGGGGGCTCGACGAGACCGCGTTCGCCGCGGAGCTGATCCTCAGCGAGCTGATCACCAACGCCGTGCGGCACGGCGCCGAACCCATCCGGGTGCGGCTGCTCTACCGCCGCACCCTGATCTGCGAGGTCTCCGACTCCAGCAACACCGCGCCGCACCTGCGCCGCGCCGCCAGCACGGACGAGGGCGGCCGTGGTCTGTTCCTCGTGGCGCAGCTCTCGCAGAGCTGGGGCACGCGCTACCTGCCCGAGGGCAAGGTCATCTGGGCTGAGTGCGGGCTCGACGCGGCGTGACGGGGCGCGACGCCGTCACCGGCCCGGGCGGCGGCGGGCCGAAAGATGCCCTGAATGCTGTAATTTGATCGGGTGCGTGACGCTCCCGACACACCCCCGAAGGCGGCCTCGCCCTTCGGGCCGGAACCCCTGGTCCGGATCCGCGGACTCGGCAAGCGGTTCGGCGGCACCGTCGCGCTGGCCGGAGCCGACCTCGACGTCCACCCCGGCAGCGTCCTCGCCCTGCTCGGGCCCAACGGCGCCGGGAAGTCCACGCTCATCAAGATCCTCGCCGGGGTCCACCGCGCCGACACGGGGCAGGTCACCGTCGCCGGAGAGCCCCTCGGCAGCCCCACCGCCACCCGGAGCATGTCCTTCATCCACCAGGACCTCGGTCTCGTGGAGTGGATGACCGTCGCCGAGAACATCGCCCTGACCACCGGGTACGGGCGCCGGACCGGGCTGATCTCCTGGCGGCGCACCCGCGCGCGCTGCGTCGAGGCGCTGCGGGTCGTCGGCGCCCACCTCGATCCGGACGCACCGGTCTCCGGCCTGCCGCCGGCCGACCGCTCGCTGGTCGCGATCGCCCGGGCCCTGGCGGCCCGCGCGCGGCTCATCGTCCTCGACGAGCCGACCGCCCGGCTGCCCGCCGCGGACTGCGCCCGGCTCTTCCGCGTCCTGCACGCCCTGCGCGACCGCGGACACGCCATCCTCTACGTCAGCCACCGCCTGGACGAGGTGTACCGGGTCGCCGACGCCTTCGTGGTCCTGCGGGACGGCCGCGTCGTCAGCCACGGTCGGCTCGCCGGCCACAGCCCCGAGCACCTGGTCCGCGACATCGTCGGCGAGGCGGACGAACCGGCACCCCACCGCCCCGCCGTGACCCCGGCCGGCGCACCCCCCGTCCTGACTCTCGACGGCGTGCGCACCGCCCGGGCCGGTCCCGTCCATCTGGAGCTCCCGCCGGGGGAGGTCCTCGGTCTGGTCGGCCTCTCCGACGCCGGGCACATGGACCTGGGCCGCGCCCTCGCCGGGGCCGGGGCGCTGCTGGGCGGGCGGGCCCTGCTGGACGGACGGCCGTACCGCCCCCGTTCGGTCACCGAGGCCGTCGCTCGCGGCGTCGCGCTCGTGCCGGGCGACCGGCTGCGGGAGGGCTGTCTCGCCGAGCTGACCGTGCGGGAGAACCTCCTGGCCAACCCGCGCGCGGGAGGTCCGCCGGTGCCGCGCTGGATCGGCCCCCGCGGCGAACGGGCCCGGGCCGCCGCCCTGATGGACCGCTTCTCGGTGCGCCCCCGCGACACCGAGACGCCCATCGCCACACTCTCCGGCGGCAACCAGCAGAAGGTCATGATCGGCCGCTGGCTGCGCACGGACCTGCGGCTGCTGATCCTGGAGGAGCCGACCGCGAGCGTCGACGTCGGAGCCAAGGCCGCCATCCACCGTCTGCTCCACGAGGCACTGGAGGCGGGCCTCGCGGTGCTGCTGCTGTCCACCGACTTCGAGGAGGTGGCAAGCGTGTGCCGGCGCACGCTGGTCTTCGTGCGCGGAGCCGTGACCGCCGAACTGAGCGGCCCCGCCCTCACCGTCGCCGGACTCACCCGGGCGGCCTCGGCCATGCCCCCGATCACGGACGGGCACCCGTGACGCCGCCCCGCCCCCACCGCCGCCCGGGCGGCCACCACATCGGCGCCTACGGCCTGCTGGTCCTCACCGCCCTGCTCTACCTGGTGTTCTCCCTCGCCCTGCCGGACACCTTCCCCACGCTGGACACCGTCGACGCGATCCTGTCCAGCCAGTCGATCCCGGCCGTCCTCGCGCTCGCCGCCATGGTGCCCGTCGTCACCGGCGCCTTCGACCTCTCCATCGGCTACGGCCTGGGGCTGGCCCATGTGATGGTGCTGCAGCTCGTCGTCAACGAGGGCTGGCCCTGGCCGCTCGCCTGTCTCACCGTGCTCGCCGGGGGACTGGTCGTGGGCGTCCTCAACGGCGTCGTCGTCGAGTTCGGCCGGATCGACTCCTTCATCGCCACCCTCGGCACCGGCAGCATGATGTACGCCGTCACCGGCTGGGTCACCGACGGCGGCCGGATCGTCCCCGGCCCGCAGGGCCTGCCGCCCGCGTTCACCGACCTCTACGACTCCTCGTTCCTCGGCCTGCCGGTCCCCGCCTTCTACGTGCTCGCCCTCGCGGCCGTGCTCTGGCTGGTGCTGGAACGGCTGCCGCTCGGCCGGTACCTGTACGTCGTCGGGTCGAACCCGCGCGCGGCCGACCTCGTGGGCATCCCGACCCGCCGCTACACCGTCTACGCGTTCGCCGCCTCCGGCCTGATCGTCGGCTTCGCCGGGGTGCTGCTCGCCGCCCAGCAGCAGATCGGCAATCCGAGCGTCGGCCTGGACTACCTGCTGCCCGCGTTCGTCGGCGCCCTCCTCGGCTCCACGGCCATCAAACCCGGGCGGCCCAACGCCCTCGGCACCGTCGTCGCCGTCGCCGTGCTCGCCGTCGGCCTCACCGGCATCGCCCAGCTGGGCGCCGAGTTCTGGACCGTCCCGCTGTTCAACGGCGGCACCCTGCTCATCGCCGTGGGCCTGGCCGGATACGCCGCCCGCCGCAGGCTGCGCGGCGGCGCGGCCCGCGACACACCCGCGGCGCCGCCCCCGTCCTCCCCGGCGCCGGACGGCGGCACGGCCCCGCCCTGAACCTCCGGCCCCGCCCCGCCGCGTCGAACCCCCACTGGAGCTCCCGTGCACCGCACCCGCAAGGCCGCACCCGCAGTCCGCACCGCGCGGCTCGCCTCCTGCGCCCTGCTGGCCACGGCCGCCGCCCTGGCCGGCTGCGAACGAGGTTCCTCCGAGGGTGCGCAGGAGACCGCGACGGGCCCGAGCGGCTGCCCCGCCGCCCACACCCGGGCCCGGGAGGCCGTCGCCCGGGCGGAGCGGAGCGACATCCCCTGGGGAGGGCCCACCGAAGGCCCCGAGGCGGTGTCCGGCAAGACCCTGGTCTACGTCGCCCAGACGATGACCAACCCCGGTGTCGCGGGCGCCGCGAACGGAGTGCGGGACGCCGCGCGGACCATCGGCTGGAACGTGCGGGTGATCGACGGCGGTGGTACCCCGGCCGGTATCCAGGCGGCCATGAGCGAGGCCGTCGCCCTGCGGCCCTCGGGGATCGTCATCGGCGGGTTCGACCCCGACTCGACGGCCCAGCAGACCGCCCGGGCCGAGGCGCAGGGCATCGAGCTCATCGGCTGGCACGCGGTCCCCGACCCCGGCCCCAGCCGGCAGCCCGACCTCTTCACCAACGTCACCACGCGCGTCGGGGACGTGGCCCGCATCAGCGCGCAGTGGATCATCGCCGACTCCAACGGCCGTGCCGGGGTGGTGCTCATCACCGACGCCTCGATCCCCTTCGCGCGCAACAAGTCCGACCTGATCCGCGAGGAACTGGCGAGCTGCCGGGGCGTGCGGCTGCTCTCGGTGGAGAACATCCCGATCCCCGACGCCAGCTCCCGCACCCCCCGGGAGATCTCCTCCCTGCTCTCCCGCTTCCAGGACCGCTGGACCCACTCCGTGGCCATCAACGACCTGTACTTCGCCGACGCCGCCCCCGCCTTCCGCGCCGCCGGCGAGAAGGGCTCCGGGCCGCCCTACAACATCGGGGCCGGCGACGGGGACCCGTCCGCCTTCCAGCGCGTCAACAACGAGCAGTACCAGGCCGCGACCGTGCCCGAACCGCTGTCCCTCCAGGGCTGGCAGATCGTCGACGAGTTCAACCGCGCCTTCTCCGGCCGGCCCGACAGCGGATACGTGGCCCCCGTGCACATCGCCACGGCCCGCAACAGCGAAGGCGACTCCACCTGGGACCCGTCCGGCTACCGGGAGGCGTACCGGAAGATCTGGGGGAAATGACGGCCGGTCAGGTTCCGATCTCTTCACGGAACATGCACGGAACCTCGGAATCCCTTTAGGTTTCAAGCGCTACTGTCGCAGCAGTCGAGTGGCCGCCGGGGGTCGATCCGAGCGGGGCCCGTCCGCGGCGGCCCTCGCTCCCCCCACCAGGCACAGGAGACTGGGCGTGTACGACGGCGACGTAGTGGTGATCGGCGGCGGGTACGCCGGTGTCCGGCTGGCCAGACGGCTCGACGGCACGGCCCGGGTCACGCTGGTGGACCGCAAAGAGGTCTTCTTCCACCGCATCGCCTCCCTGCGCGCCGGAGTGCACCCCGAGTGGACGCACACCCCGTTCATCCCCTACGACCGCCTGCTGCGCCACGGCCGGGTCGCCACCGGCAAGGTCGTACGCGTCGACACCACCGAACGGCAGGTCGTCCTCGCCACCGGCGAGCGACTGCCCTACGACGTGGCCGTGATCGCCACCGGCGCCGACTACCCCGAGCCGGCCCGCTTCACCGGCACCACCACCGAGGAAGCGGCCAAGTCCTTCGCCGAGCACCAGCGCAACATCGCCACCGCCGAGCACGTGCTGGTCGTCGGCGGCGGCCCCGGCGGCGTCGAACTCAGCGCCGAGATCCGCCTCGCCCGCCCGGACGCCCGGGTCACGCTCGCCCACTCCGGACCCGCCCTGCTCGACTCCACGGGCAGCGCCCGCCCCGGGCGGAAGGCCCTGGCCTGGCTGGAGTCCCACGACATCGACGTACGGCTCGACTCCTTCATGTCGCCCGGCAACGACTTCGGCACCTACCGCGACGCGCGCGGTGAGATCGTCGAGGCCGACCTGTCCTACTGGGCGACCGGCACCACCCCCAACACGCTCTGGCTGCGCCTGGCAGGACACGGCGACTGGCTCGACGCGGCCGGCCATGTGAAAGTCGACCGGACACTGCGCGTCGAGGGCAGGCTGGACGTGTTCGCCGTCGGCGACGTGAACGACGTCAGCGAACTCAAGATCACCCCGGCCGCCCTCGCCCAGGCCGACATCGCCGCCCACAACATCCGCGCCTACCTGCACAGTTCCGGCAAGCACCGCAGGGAACCGCGCTTCTACCGGCCGACCCAGCGCACCCCGCTCATCGTGCCGTTCGGCCCCGCCGACGGGCTGACCGTGCTGCCCGTCCCGGGCGGCGAGTCCGCCGTCCTCGGCAGTCGCACCACCACCCTGGCCAAGGCGAAGAGCCTCATGACGCCCTACATGCGCCGTCAACTCGGTTACACGGCGGCCTGACCCGCCCCGGGCCCCTGCTCACCCACACCACCCACCCCGTCGTTACCGGCGAGTTCGGCCTGGGGTAGGGTCCCCACCGTTTTCCGGCTACCGGCTGATGGTGGGCCGGTACAGGGCGTGTCGGAGGGTGGCAAGACGATGGATTCCCAGCGGGGTGACGGCGGACCCGTGGACCTGGACGGCACGAGTCTGGAGGAACTCGCTCCCGAACCGCTGCTGACCAGGGACTACGAGACGCGTCCCGCGCTCGTGTACGAGCGGCTGCGGCAGCGGCACGGCCCGGTCGCGCCGGTCGACCTGCTGGGGGTGCCGGCCTGGCTGGTCCTCGGCTACCGCGAGTCGCTCCAGGTCCTCCAGGACGACGACGGCTGGCCCAAGGGCCTGGAGAACTGGCGGGCCCGCTCCGAGGGCAGGGTGCCCGCCGACTGGCCGCTCGGGCCGTCCCTGGAGGTCAACCACATCCTGATCCAGGGCGGCGCCGGCTACCCGCCGCTGCGGACCGCCTGGGACGCCGCCCTCAAGCCCTTCCAGGACCCCCGCCACCCCCAGGCCAAGCGTCTGAAGGCCGCCGTCACCGCCTACGCCGACGAACTGATCACCCTGATCGGCCAGGGCGGCAAGACCGGCGTGGCCGACCTGTCCGCGCAGTTCTCCCGGCCGCTGCCGCTGATGGTGGCCAGCCATCTGCTGGGCTTCCCCGGCTCGCAGGGCGACGACGCGCTGATGGACATGTGGCGCGTGCTCGACGCGGGCCCGGACGCCGAGGCGGCTCTGGAGCGTCTGCTGGCGACCCTGGCCGAACTGGCCGCGCTGAAGCTGGAGAAGCCGGGCGACGACTTCCCCTCCTACCTGCTGGCCGCCCACCCGGACCTGTCGCTCGACCACCTCGCCCGCGAGCTGTTCATGCTGCTCGGCATGACCTCCGACCACGTCGGCATCCTCATCTCCAACACCGTCGTGGAGGTCATCTCGGGTGAGGGCAGCGTGCGTGCCAGCCTGTCCGCCGGGATGGTCCGGGAGACCATGAACCGGGTGGTCATGCGCAAGCCGCCCCTGGTCAACTTCGTGCCGCGGTTCGCCGCCGAGGACACTCCGCTCGGCTCCTACACGATCCGGGCCGGCGACCCGGTGTGGGTCTCCCCGGGCGCCGCGCACGCCGACCCGCTCTTCGCCGACCACGTCGCGTCGGGCACCACCATCAGCACCCGGGCCCACCTGTCCTGGGGAGCAGGACCGCGTCAGTGCCCGGCCCGCGAGCTCGCGTCGGCGGTCGCCGCGGCCGGTGTGGGGCGCCTCTTCGAGCGGTTCGACCACCTCGACCTGGCCCTGCCCGCCGATCAACTGCCCTGGCGGTCCTCGCCGTTCATGCGCGGCCTGCGCTCGCTGCCGGTGCGCTACGAACTGGCCTCCGCGCCGCCGCCCCGGCCCTGGGCGGAGGAACCCGCGCCGGGAGCGGTCGAGGAGGTTCTGCCGGACCCGTCCGCCCGGCAGCGCTCCTCGCTGTGGCGCTATCTGACGGGCCTCATCCGCGGCGGCCGCTGACCGGACCGAGCCGAACGCCCATCGGGCACCGGCGTTCGTCACGGCCGCGCGATGACGGTTTCACGCCGGACGCGTGACAAACGGTGCTGGTGGGCGGCGTGCCCGCGCTGGGATGCTCGTAGCAGATCCCGGGACAGGGCGCGAGGGCCCGCGGGGGCCGGGCAGGTACACCTCGATGACCTGCCCGGCCGTTCTTCTGTCAGGGGGCGGAACGAGGTCGCGCAACGGGGCGGGAAGCAGACGGGGAAGTGGGCGGGAACGGGGCGCGGCGCTCACACCCAGCCCGACTCCGTGGCGATCCTGATCGCGTCGATCCGGTTGCGTCCGCCGGTCTTCCGGGTGATCGCGGAGAGATGGTTACGGACCGTCGCCGCGGACAGGCACAGCCGCTCGGCGATCTCCCGGGTGGGCGTGCCGTCGGCCGTCAGCCGCAGCACCTCCACCTCCCGCGGGGTCAGCGGGTTGGCTCCCGCGTCCAGCGCGGCCAGCGCGAACTCGGGGTCGACGAACCGCTGCCCCCGCACCAGCTTGCGGACACCGTGGACCAGCCGGTCCGGCGGGGCGTTGGTGCTGATGACACCGGCGGCGTGCAGATCGAGCATCCGCCGCAGCCGCTCCGGTGTCGTCGAGGCCATCATCAGCAGCATCCGGCACTCCGGCAGCCGCGCCCGCAGCTCGCCCCGGACGGCGATCTCCTCACCCTCCGGGGAGTCCACGCCGATCACCGCCACGTCCGGCCGGTACGCCAGGGCACGCGCGAGCACCTCACCGTTGCCGTCGGCCTCGGCGACGACCTCGATGTCGTCCTCGCTCGACAGCAGAGCGGCGAACGCTCCCCGTACGAGACGGGTCCGCTCGACGAGAAGAACACGGATCACTGTTCCTCCCAGTGCGCTGTACGCGGCCGCTGGGCCACTTTGATCGGATTATCGCCCTATCGTGCTGATATTTCAGTCCGAGTGGTGGGGTGTGGGACCCGGGCGTACCGTCGAACGGTGGACACCGCAGGCAGCAGCCCGCAGCCGGCTTCACCACAGGCGACCACCACCAGGGAATCCGGTGGTGGCGGAAACGCGATGGCGCTGCTGGTCATCGCCTCCTGCCAGTTGATGGTGGTCCTCGACATCACCATCGTGAACATCGCGCTGCCGCACATCCAGAGTTCACTGGAGTTCTCCACCACGAGCCTGTCGTGGGTGGTCAACGCCTACACGCTCACCTTCGGCGGTCTGCTGCTGCTTGGCGGACGGGCCGGCGACATCCTGGGCCGGCGGCGCGTCTTCGTGTTCGGCGTGCTGCTCTTCGTGCTCGCCTCCCTGCTCGGCGGGTTCGCGCAGAACGCCGGCCAACTCCTCGGCGCCCGCGCTCTGCAGGGCGTCGGCGGCGCCATCGCCTCCCCGACCTCCCTCGCCCTGATCAGCACGACCTTCCGCGAGGGACCGGAACGCAACCGCGCCTTCGGGGTCTTCGCCGCGGTGTCGGCCGGCGGCGGCGCGATCGGCCTGCTCGCCGGGGGCATGCTGGTGGAGTGGCTGAACTGGCGGTGGGTGCTGTTCGTCAACGTGCCCATCGGCCTGCTCATCGTGCTCGCCACACCGCGCTACATCCGGGAGTCCGAACGCCATCCCGGGCGCTTCGACATCACCGGCGCGCTGACCTCCACCGCGGGCATGGTGCTGCTCGTCTACGGCTTCATCAGAGCCGCACAGGAGGGCTGGCGGGATCCCCTGACCCTCGCCTCGTTCGCCGGAGCGGTCATCATCCTGGCGGCCTTCATCATGGTCGAGCGGCGTTCGAAACAACCCATCACGCCCCTGCACATGTTCGCCGACCGCAACCGCGCGGGCACCTACGGCATCATGCTGTGCCTGGCCGCCGCCATCTTCGGCATGTTCTTCTTCCTCACGCTCTTCGTGCAGAACGTGCTCGGCTTCAGCCCGCTCGCGGCCGGACTGGCCTTCCTGCCGGTCAGCGCGGTCATCGCCATCGGCGCCGGACTGGCCTCGCGGTTCCTGCCCGTCTACGGGCCCAAGCCCTTCATGGTGGTCGGCGCGATCCTGGCGGCGGCGGGCCTGGCCTGGCTGACCCTGACCGACGTGCACTCCACGTACGCGGGCAGTGTCCTCGGCCCGATGCTCGTCTTCAGCCTGGGCATGGGCATGGAGTTCGTGTCCCTGACCCTCATGGCGCTGTCCAACGTGCCCACGCCGGAGACCGGCGCGGCCTCGGGTCTCCTCAACGCCACCCAGCAGGTCGGCGGCTCCCTGGGGCTGTCCATCCTGGTCACGATGTACGGCACGGCCAGCGCCAACGAGGCGGACAAACAGGTCCCGGACTTCCTCCGGCAGGCGACCCCCGCCGAACGCGTCCGGTTCGAACGTACCGGGCAACTGCCCAAACCCTGGTCCGACGAGATCCTCACCGCCGGTGTCTCGGCCGCCTTCATCATGGCGGCGATCTTCACCGCAGTCGCCGCACTGATAGCCCTCGTCGTCATCCAGGTCCGCCCCTCCGACCTGGAACGCCTCAAGGGAGGAGCGGGCCCCGGTCCGATGTGAGGCACCGGCCCCCGGACCCGCCCCCGAACCCCTCGGCCCCGCTACGAGCCGATCCGCGCCGCGATGACCGGCGCCAGCCGGTCGGCGATGACCCGGTGCCCCCGGTCGTTGGGGTGCACCGAGTCAGTCAGATCGCCCGAGCCCAGCCAGCCGGTCGTGTCCACGAAGGAGACCCGCGCGTCACCCCCGGCGACAGCGGCCCGCACGGCGGCCTCGGTCTGCGGGACGAACCGTCCGCGGAACGTCTCCAGCGCGAAGATCCACGCCTGCGGATACGCGGCCCGCACCTTGCGCAGCAGACTGCTGTACGCCGACTGGAACTGCGCGGAACTCACCCCGTGCCCGACGTCGTTGGTGCCGAGGTTGATGACGACCGCGTCGGCCCGGTAGCGGGAGAAGTTCCACTCGGGCGTCGCCGCGTTCGGGTTGAGCTTGGTGAACTGCCGCTCCAGGCCCACGCATCCGTCCGCCGCGGCCACCAGGCACGCTCCGCCCTGCGCGATCTGCGTGTGCTCCACGCCCAGCCGTTCCCCGATCAGCCAGCCGTACGCGGTACGGGCGTTCTGCGAGCTCGTCGTGCCCACGGTGATCGAGTCGCCGACGAACTCGACCGTCCTGGCCGGGGCCGGCGGTGCGAACGTCGTGGCGCCACTGTCCAGGACCAGGCCCTGGAAGACGGCGTCGCCCTTGTAGGACCCGGCCACCACCTGGTAGTTGACCTGGAGGGTGTGGTTGCCGGGGGAGAGTGCCGTCGGGGTCAGGTTCACGGTCCCCTTGACGTCGTCGTAGAACTTCACCGGGCCGTTGTCGATCCGCGCCCACAGGTCGATCGTGCCGCGCTGCTTCAGTTTGACCGTCCGGCCGGTGAACCCGGCCCGGTAGTAGGCACCCGCCCAGTACGGGGTGTAGGCGGTGGAGGAACTGGTGGTGTCCCAGCGGCCGACGAACTTGATGTTCGGGTCGCCCGGTTGTCCGGGGGCGGCCGCATGCGCCGCCTGCGCGGGCGAGCCGCCGGCCCAGGACAGCAGGCACGTCATGAGCACGGCCGCGACGAGGGCCGGCAAGGTGCGTCTCGAAGAGCGGTGGGGGGAGGTCTGCACGGGGTTCCCTTTCACGTGGGGGGTGGTCTGGGAGCGCTCCCATAGGCAGCTGTTCGAGAGAAGCAGTGAAACGGTTCAACGTCAAGTGGGCGTTCAGAAAACGAAGTTGCGCAGATCTGTCAGCAGGCCTTCACGGGCGCGGCCGGGGGAACGTCTCCAGGGCCTCGGCCAGACCCGCCGCATCCGTGCCGACCTTGCGGTACACGGACGACAGCAGCTGCCGCACCCCCTGCTCGGTGAGATGCAGCGCCTTGGCCACGACCGCCGCGGCCTGGCCCCGGGCCGCCATCTCGGCGGCCTTGCGCTCCTGCGCGGTGAGCGTGTCCGTCTGCGGGTAACGCAGGGGCAGCGGCCGCAGCCCGGCCGCGGACAGCTCCCGCCTCGCCCGGGCGGCCAGACCCTCGGCACCGCAGTGCACGGCCCCTTCCAGCCCCTGGTAGAGCTGGTCGGCGGCATCCTGCAACCGCCCGGCGCGGGCCAGCGCGGCGCCGTGACCCACCAGGGCCCGGGCCAGTTCGTACGCGGCGGGCGACCGCTGGAGGTGGTCGACGGCCTGTGCGTGCAGATCGAGCCCCGCCTCCCCGCCCGTCACCTCCGCCTGGGCGTGCATGGCCTGGCCGATCGCCGAGGCCGCGCCGAAGTCCCGGGCCCGCTTCACGGCGTCCCGCGCATGGCGCACCGCCCGGTCGGGCGCACTGCGGGACAGGGCCGAGGCCAGCCCCAACTGCCAGGGACACCACGCGGGGTTGCGCCAGTCCCGGCCCTCCAGCCACTGGCCGACGCGGGACAGCAGGGCAGCGGCGTCGTCGGACCGGCCCTCCGCCAGGAGCAGCTCGGCGTAGACGGTGCGCGGGTCGGGGTAGATGACGGCGTTCGGGATGTGGTCGCCGTACTGGTACGTGTCGGCGATCCGGCGCGCCGCCACGACACGGCCGCGGGCCAGGAGGGTCTGGATCAGGATGCCGATGGCGAACCACTGTGCGGGTACCCCGCCTTCCACCCGGTCGGCGATGCGCAGACCCTCCCGGACCAGGTTCTCGGCCTCGGCCAGACAGCCGCGGCGGTACCGGATGTACCCGGAGAGCGTCTGGCCCAGGGCCAGATGGGAGCCGCGCCAGCCCTTCGACTCGCACTCGGCCATGCCCTTGGCGAACAGTTCCTCGGCCCGCCGCGGCTGGTCGCAGTACATGAACACCAGCGCGACCGAGACGGGCACCTCGAAGCCCCGGTTCTCGTGCGTCCAGCTCAGCCCGCCGCGCAGGGCCTGTTCGGCGTAGGCGAGCGCCTTCTGCCGGGGCTCGCCGCACATCATGGCGTCCCAGGCACGCGACCCCAGGATGTAGCGCTCCTCAAGGCCGCGGCCGGACAGCCGGTCGGCGAGCCGGGCCAGCGCCCGGGAACGGCCCGAGGAGTCCGCCTCGTCGGTGCGGAACGCGCTCCACACGAAGTGGTCTCCCTGCATCCGCAGCCGGATCCGGGGATGGGCGGCGGCCCGCTGCGCCTCCTCGGCGGCCACCGTCGCGGCCTCCGCCATCCGGTCGGTGTGGGCCAGGGCCTGGGTCAGCCGGTACACCATCGACGCCCGCAGCTCGGGGTCGATGTCCGGTTCCGCGAGGGCCTCCCGCAGGTGCGCCACGGTGGCCGTGGGATTGATGAGGAAGGTCGCGCAGGCCAGTTCGTGCAGCAGCGCGGCGCGCTCCTCCGGCAGCGGCGGCTCCTGCAACGCCCGGTTCAGCAACCGCCGGGCCGCCTCCGGGGCACCCGAGTGCAGGGCTTCACGAGCGGCCTTGCGCAGACAGTCCACCGCGTCGGAGTTGCCCTCGCAGGGCACCTCCAGCAGGTGCCGGGCCGCGGCGGCGTGGCCGAGCCCGGCCGCCCTGAGGGCCTCCGCCGCCGTGTTGTGCATGCCTTCGCGCAGGCCCGTCCCGATGGAGCGGTAGATCGTGGTGGCGATCAGCGGGTGGACGAACTCCAGGGCCCCACCCGGCCCTTCGCCGTCGGCCAGGATGCGGGCGGCGCGCAGCCTCTGAGTCGCCTCGGCCGCCGCCGTGGAGCCGATCGCCGCGATCCGGGCGGCCAGTTCCGGCGAGATGGCCTGCCCCAGGACCGCCGCCGCGTAGGCGAACCGGACGGTCGTGGTGCCGAGGCCCTGGAGCCGCTCGATCAGCCCGGGCCCCTTGACCGCCGCCGCCAGGTCGCGCATCGCGGGCAGATCGTCATCCGTGCACCTGAGGTTGCGCTCACCGAGCCTGATGGCGAGTTCCACAGCCTCGAACGGGCTTCCTCCGGTGGCCTCCCAGCACTCCTCGCAGAACGCGTCCTCGGCCTCCTCGCCGACCTCGTCCCGGATGATCCGCGCCACGGCCGTGGCACTGAGCGGTGCCAGGGTGAAGGGACGGCTCCCCAGATCGGCGGAGGGCGCGCTGAACGCGGCTGCCTCCAGGGGTAGTTCGGGCCGGAAGGCGACGACGATCAGCAGCGACAGGTCCACGGCCCGGGGTGCGAACGAGGCGAGCCAGCTCAGGGACTCCACGTCCGCCCAGTGCAGATCGTCCAGCAGCAGGACCACGGGCGCCTTCATCACGGCCAGGCGCGTCATCACCCAGTCGAGGCCGTCACGGACCCCGGTCGGGTCCGGCACATGGCCGCTCGGCGTCGCGACCAGGCCGAGCGCGGCGGCGACGATGTCGTACCAGCCGCCCAGGAAGGCGCGCAGCTCCCGCTCGTGCATCGACGCCAGTGTGGGCTGGACGACCTGGCGCACCAGGTGGAAGGCCAGCTCCTGCTCCTTCTCACCCGCCCTGCCCGACAGCACGGTGAACCCCTGCGCCCGGGCACGGGCCCGGGCCTGGTGCAGCAGGGCCGTCTTGCCCATGCCGCCGGGCCCGGTGAAGGCGAGGAGCCCGCCCCGGGGCGCTTGGGGCACGCCGTCGACGGTGTCCCGCAGACCGGTCAGCGCCGCGTCGAGCGCCCGCAGCTCCTTGCGGCGCTCGAGCAACGGCCGGTTCTCGGGCGTAGGTTGCCGCAGCTCATGCGCCATGTGCCGTACCGCTTCCTGTCGTCGGCCATCGGGAGGCAGCGCGAGCGTACGCCTCCCGATGGGCCCCGTTCCGGATTCTGGAACGAGCGCGACGAAGAAGGGTGAATGACCTGCTGAAGCCGCGTGAGGTGCGAGTTCAGCGGGTACCGTGGCTCGAATGGGCACCCGCCGCGCGGCCCGGCGAAGCGCCTCTCACGGCAGCGCCGGGGCCGCCGCGTCCGCGTAGCGCGGCACGGTGCGCGACCAGTAGTAGCACCCGCGGATCCAGCCGGCCATGCCTTCCACATAGCCGACGCCCGAAGGGCTCAACTCCGGTTCGATCTCCGCGTAGAGCGTTTCGAACTCGCGGATCGTGCGGTTGATCTGCTGGATGGCCAGGGTGACGGCCACCGGCAGGGAACAGTGGTGGGCCCGCTGGTAGGCGAGGGCCAGGTTGATCATCTCGCCGGACCGCTGCTCCTTGACCGCGGAGAAGAGGTCGGGGATCCACACCGCCGCGTCGGCCGACAGCCGGCTCAGGCGCCGCATCAGCGGGTGGTGGAGCTCCCCGGAGGTCAGCTCGCTCGGCTGCGCGGCCTCGCACAGCGGGTAGAAGGGCTCGACGCCCGCGGTGAGGGACCGTATCGAGGTGCACAACTCGGACCGCGGGGGCGAAGGATGGGCCTGAGCCACCGCCTCGTACAGCAGTCCGTGCACGTACTCACGGGACTTCCACGCCCAGCGCGCGGCCTGTGCCGGGGTGCACCGCTCGCGGATCTGCCGGTGGAGGTCGGACAGGGCCGCTCCCAGCGGGGTGCTGGGCGCCGCGCCGTCCCGCAGGATCGCGATGCTCTCGCACAGCATCGGCAGCAGCAGACCGGGCCGGTTGCGGCCGACCTCCTCGGCCCGGTCGTCGAAGACGAACTGGTAGGCGATCTGGTGGGCGACGAGTTGCAGGATGCCGGGATCCGCGTCGGGGCTGTTGAAGGAGGCCAGTTCGGCCGGGCGGGTGAGGGAGATCATGGCCGTGACCCCGGGCTCGTCGCTCAGCCCGGTCGCCCGCAGCCAGTGGTCGACCCCCGTCGCGGCCACTGGCTCATGGGGATTGCGCCGGAACGGGAACGGCATGTACAGGTGGGCGTCGATCAGTTCCACCAAGGTGGCGGCGGGGACCACGTCCCGCGCGACGGCCGCCCTCTCCTCATGCGTGGTGGACACCGTTGTCACCGTCCCTCCGGGTCGTCCGCGCCCCGGACGCCGACTCGGCTCCGGGAGTGAGGGCGGCGGCGTGCGGCGCGGCGCCGCCCGGTGCGTCCGTCCGTGCCGCGCAGATCATCGTCAGGGACCTCGGTCCCAGGGTCGCGCCGGGGCGTGGTGGTGCGACGCGCCCGGCCGGATGCCGTAACCGCCAGCGGCCGGCGACCGTCGCCAGGGCCACCGTCATCTCGGCCATGGAGAACAGGTCGCCGATGCACTTGCGGTTGCCCGCGGCGAACGGGATCAGCGCCCCGTGCGGACCGGCGGCGGCTTCGCCCTCCAGCCAGCGCTCGGGCAGGAACCGGCCGGGCTCGGGGAAGGAGGCGGGGTCGTGGTGCAGGAGGTACGGGCTGTACAGGACCGTCGTCCCCCGCGGCAGCCGCTGTCCGGCCAGCTCCGCCTCCCGGGTGGTGACCCGGGTGAAGAGCCAGCCCGGCGGGGAGTGGCGCAGCGTCTCGGTGAGGACGGCCCTCGTGTAGACCAGGCGCGGCAGGTCGTCGACGTCGGGTGACCGCCCGGCGAGGACGGTGTCGACCTCCGCGTGCAACCGCCGCTCCACCTCCGGGTGCTGCGCGAGGAGGCTGAAGGTGGAGGCCAGGCACATCGACGGGCTCTCGGAACCGGTGAGCAGGAGGGACACCAGCTGGTCGTGGACCTCCCGGTCGGTGACCGGGGCCCGGCCGTCCCCGGCCTCGGCGGCCATCAGCAGCAGCCCGAGCAGATCGTCGCGGGGGGTGCCCCTGCGGCGTTCGGCGATGGCCGCGTCGATGAGCTCCCCCACCCGCCGCACGGCACGCCGGTAGCGGCGGTTGGCGGGCGTGGGAAGACGGAACAGCGCGTCCACCGGCACGATCGTGCGCACGAACAGGCCGCGCACGATGGCGGCGAGGCAGTGCCGCACCTCGTCGGCCGCGGCCGGAGCGAGCGAGTCGGAGAGCAGGAGCCGGCTGATCAGCCGGGTCGTCAGACCCAGCGTGGCGGCACTGACGTCGACCTCCTGCCCCGGGCGCCAGTCACGGCACAGCGCCGCGGCCTCCTCGGCCATCACGTTCGTCTGCGCGGCGACACTGGAGGGCCGGAAGGTGGGTTGCAGCAACCGCCGCTGACGCCGGTGCTCGGCGTGCGGGCAGGTGACGACGCCGTCTCCCATCAGGGCCCGCAGCCTCTCGTACTGCGGTCCGCCCTTGTCGAACGTGCGGGTGTCGCGGAGCATCCGGTGGACCAGCTCCGGGTGACAGACCATCCACGCCCGCTGCGGACCGAGGCGTATCTCGACCAGATCGCCCTGTGCGGGAAGAGAATTCAGAAACTCCAGCGGCCGGCGGAACAAGGCGATACCGTGGCCGACGGATGGGAATATGCCTGGAGCAGTACCAACCGTCCATGCCTGTTCCGATTCAGGAACGCAGCCGTTCATCGAATACCACCTGCTTCGGTCGACCTGGGAAAACGGTGACGTTTCACCGATGTGGCGCTTGCCCCATGTCCTGCCCAGTCCAATCCGCCCGCCGACTTGGTGAACCCTTTCTCCAAGGGGGCGCACGGGTGCACAAGGAAGCGCTGGGTGAATCACTTCCGATGCACGCAGGACGAACAGCTGGCTTTCCTGGACTTCTTGGTCGTTGAAGAGCTCCACAGAGCTCCACGAAGCGACGGTCGTGCGTGTAGGGGGAGAACGACAGCGGCCAGGAGATGAGACATCAGGGTGTGGGACGCCGGTTCAGAACGGGCCGTCGGCCTCGACCAGCCGGGCCAGGTTCGCCAGTGCCATGCGCGTGCCCGTCTCGTTGTCGGCGGCGGGCACGGCGTCGGGGATGCCCTCATGGACCATGAGGACCTCGGTGCCACCGCCCGCCGCGTCGCTGAGCGTGGTCGTCAGCGTCATGGCGCCGCCCAGCGCCGGGTCGGTGGTCTCGAACTTGAGCACCTCGACCACCTGCTCATCGGGCACCAGCCGCACGAAGTGCCCGTGGTAGGTGTCGGTGTGCGCGGCCGACTTCCCCGAGGCGTCCGCCGCTTCGTAGGTGAGCGAGACACGGAACCCCCCGCCCTCGCGGGCGTCGAACGCGTGCACCTCGGCGCGCATCCCGGCCGGCACCCGCCAGCGCGCGATCGCCTCCGCGCTCACCAGCGCGCGGTAGACGGCGGCACGGGGAGCGTCGACATGGCCGGAGGCCCGGGAGGTGTACACAGGCCCACCCTAGGCGGTGTGGTCGGCCCCGTTCGGCAGCGGCGGTTCCGCGTCGAGGCGGCGCAGTTCCTCGTCGGTGAGGAGGCGGGAGCGGAGCAGGAAACGGACGCCCTCCGGGGCTTCCAGGGAGAAGCCGCTGCCCCGGCCGGGGACCACGTCCACGGTGAGATGGGTGTGCGACCAGTACGTGAACTGGTCCGCGCTCATCCAGAACGGGGTGTCCCCGGCCACGTGCCCCAGCAGGATGTCCGAGGCGCCGACCCGGAACTCACCGCGCGGGTAGCACATCGGGGCGCTGCCGTCGCAGCAGCCGCCGGACTGGTGGAACATCACGGGCCCGTGCGCCCCGGTCAGCCGGCGCAGCAGCTCCTCGGCGGCGGGGGTCAGTTCGACACGTCCTGTGCGCACGGTCATGAGTTCCTCCTGACGGTGACGGTGACGTGGGGCCGGGAGCCGGTCCGTATCGCGAGTCCCCAGTATCCGCCGCCCTACGGGCGAGGGCCACAAGGCGTGTGGGGGAACGGGCCGGGTACGCCGCGGCCGGCCGAGCGGCCCGGCCCGCCACCCTGATCGCGGGCGCTGCTTGAATGCCGGGCATGACCGAGACCGACGCACACGGGCCCGACCCCTGGGTCCAGTACTTCGCCCGGCGCGGACACCCCCGCGCCCAGCGGCTCGCCTCCGGCATGGAAGGGACCGTCTACCGGCTCCAGGACGGGATGGTCGCGAAGGTGTGGGCCGGGCGGACCCCCGTGGACTTCGACCTCACCCGACGGCTCTACGCCGACATCGCCCGGCACCCCCTGCCCTTCGCCACGCCGGAGATCCTCGACGCCGAGGAGCACGACGGGGTGCTCGTCAGCTATGAACGCGAGCTCGGCGGACGCCCGCCCCGCTCCGACGGGGACGGCAGATGGCCTCCCCGCGACCTGCCCCGCCGGGAGAGCGACGCCCTGCTCACCGTCCTGCGCGCACTGGCCTCGGTGCCGGGCACCGAGGCCATGCGTCGCCTGGTGGTTCAGGGGGACGACCGGCCGCTGTGGCAGGGCCACTCCCGCTTCCCCGACGCGCTCGCCGCCCTCGTGGAGCGGGCCGCCGACCGCAACCGGGAGGCCCTCGCCGCGCAGGTGCCGGGACTGGCGGACGTCGTGTCCCGTACCGCCGCCGCTCTGCGGGCGCTGCCCGACCGGCCCGTGAGCGTCGTCCACGGCGACCTGGTGCCGCCCAACATCCACCTGGACGAGACCGGACGCCCGGTCGCCGTCCTCGACTTCGGGTTCTGCACCACCGCCGGTGACCCCGCCTTCGAGGCCGCCGTCACGGCCGCGGTCTGGGACATGTACGGACCCGAAGCCGCCCACCACACCGCCGAGCTGACCCGTCTGTTCGCCCGCGAACTGGGCCATCCCGAAGAGGTCCTGACGCTCTATCAGAAGGCCTACGCCGTCATCACGTACGACCTCTTCGGCGCGGGCCCCCACGACGGGCACTTCCGCTGGTGCGCCGCCCTTTTGCGGTGAGGGGCACCGCACCAGGGCGCGGGGGACCTGGCACTACAGCAGACGGCAAGGGACCTCGCGCTACAGCAGGTCGCGGGGGATCTTCTCGTTCCAGGTGCGGGAGAAGACCCGCCGGTCCGCCTCGTAGGCGTCGAGGGTCGCGTCGACGAAGAAGTCCGTCTCGTCGCACGTGAGCCGGGTGTGGGTGACCACCCGCACATCCCAGTCGTCCCGCCGGAACCGCATGGTCCACGTGGTCTCGCCGCCGACCGAGGTGAAGTCGTCGGCGACCGCCCGGTAGCGCTCGCGGGCCCGGCGCCCGGCCTCCAGGCCGATGTCCTCGAAACGGACCGTGCCCCGGTCCTTCACGATGTCCAGCTCGGAGCGGTAGTCGACCAGGTCCCGCTTGACCTCCCAGCGCTCCTCCGGGGGCGTCACCTGGGTCATGGCCAGCGGGGGAGTGCCCTCGGGCTCGCCGAAGGGCGACGGCGGCGCCTCGTCCGGCTCCTCCACCGGACGCACCGGCAGCGTGAGCGTGCTGGAGTGCTCGTGGACACTGAGCAGCGCGGGCTTCGGCGCCGGCCAGGCCAGCGGCCAGTAGGACGTCGACAGGGACAGCCGGATACGGTGCCCCGGCGGGAACGCCTGCGCCACACCGTTCAACGGGATCGTGGCCCGGTAGCGGCGGCCCGGCTCCAACGGCTCGGGCGACTCGGTGCTGTCCCGGCGGGTCAGGTTCAGGATGCCGTACGAGACGCGCGTCGCGGAGCCGTCAGGGCTCACGTCGGACAGCCGCGCCGCCACCAGGGCGACCGGCTCGCTGACCGACAGGTCGAGCTCCACGCTCGGTGAGCCGAGGATCTCCACCGGCTCGGTCAGCGGCTCGGTGTCGAAGACGAGCGAACCGCCGTCCTCCTCCCGCTGGTCGTAGGGCAGGTCCGGGGGCGCGTTGTAGGAGGCCCACTTGCCGGCGAACTGGCCGACGGACAGCGGCGAGCGCACCGTCATCGCCGCTCCGGCCTCGGACGGCGTCGCCGTCGCGTCCCGCACGGGTCCGATCGTGTGCCGGGTGAGCGGGTGCGTGACGGGCCGGATGTGCGGGGACGGCCAGTGCGGCTCGCCGACCCAGCGGCCCGGCCGCTCCTCGTAGGAGGTGGAGGGCGGCACGCTGTCCTGCATCCACGCCAGCAGCATGGGGCCGTCCATGACGCCGTTGTCGGCGCCCTTGAGCCAGTGGTCCCACCACCGCACCAGCTCCTGGAGGTAGCCGATCGCGGGGCCGGGCTCCCCGAGGTGGGGGAACTTGTGCGACCAGGGCCCGATCAGCCCCTTGCGGGGCACGTCCAGGTTCCCCAGCAGCCGGGTCACGGCGTTGGAGTAGCCGTCCGCCCAGCCGCTGGAGGCCAGCACCGGGCACCGCACGCTCGCGTAGTCCTCGCACACCGAGGCGTGCCGCCAGTAGTCGTCGCGCCGCTGGTGGCGCAGCCACTCCAGCACCCAGGGCTCGGTGTTCTCCAGCCGCTCGTGCCACATCTCGCGCCAGCGCTCACCGACCACGGCCGGGTCGGGCGGACAGGTGCCGTAGGCGAACATGGTGCCCGCCTCGGCCAGGTTGTCCGACAGCAGGGCGCCGCCCATGTAGTGCATGTCGTCGGAGTGCCGGTCGTCGGTGAACGAGGCGATGGCGATGGCTTTCAGGGACGGCGGACGGCGGGCCGCCACCTGGAGCGCGGCGAACGCGCCCCAGGAGATGCCCATCATGCCCGTGCCGCCGTCGCACCAGGGCTGCTCCGCCAGCCACGCCAGCACCTCCTCGGCGTCCGCCTGCTCCCGCTCCAGGTACTCGTCGCGCAGCACGCCCTCCGAGTCGCCGGTGCCGCGCAGGTCGACGCGGACGCAGGCGTAGCCGTGCCCGGCGAGGTAGGGGTGGTGGATCGAGTCCCGTACGGCCGTCAGATCGCGCTTGCGGTACGGGATGTACTCCAGCACCGCAGGCACCGGCTCCTGGTCCGAGGAGGTGGGACGCCAGATGTGCGCGGAGAGCCGGACCCCGTCGGACATCGGGATCGTGACGTGCTCCTCCTCCTTCGTCTCGTACGGCAGGTTGGTCACGTAACGCATGGAACCCACGTGCTCCTCACTCTCGCGCGGCGTCGGCCCCGGCCGGGACGTCCTCCAACGCCAGGCCCAGGGCGGCCACGCAGTGGTCGAACTTCTCCCGCAGCTCCGCCTCGTCGGCCCCGCCGGTGTAGATGTGCGCCAGCTCGTAGCTGTAGCTGTCCTGCCCGGGGAGGTCCGAGAGCCGGTCGCCCGCTTCCGGGATCACCTCGATGCGCACCCCAAGCGTCTCCCGCTCGATGCGGGCGATGTCCTCGGCACTCGGCACTCGGCGCACCACACCGTCGGTGAACCAGCGGTGGTACCACTTCGCCGCCATCGCGTACGAGCCCTCGCGGTGCGGCATGCGCGGGTCCTCACCCAGCGCGAGACGGACCATGCAGTGGTGGTTGGGCACGCCGTCGACGTACTGGAACAGCTCCGCGTGCGACTGGGAGTGCCGGGGGTTGATCTCCAGCAGGTTGATCTCCCGGGTCCGCGGGTCGTAGAAGTACTCGATGCTGAAGGTGGCCGAGTCCATTCCGATCTGCCGCATCACGCGCTCGCTGACGTCGTGCAGCTGCGCGATGACCGGGGGCGGCAGCATCGAGGGGTACTGGTGGCGCAGGAAGCAGGAGGAGTCCGGGTACTGGATGGAGTCCAGGACCCCGTAGACGGTCACCTCGCCCTGGTGGACATAGCCTTCGACGGCCACCTGGACGCCGGACATGGCTCCCTCGGCGAGACAGACCCGGCCGCCCACGCCGTTCATCTCGGGCGGCAGGTCGACGCGTTCGAGGACGTGCTCGAAGGGGCGGCCGATCCGGGATATGCCGCCGCGGATCTCGGCGACGGCCTTGCGGAACTCCTCCTCGTCATCGACTCCGAAGGCGAGCTCGGACGAATACGACAGGGCCGGCTTGAGCCACATCGGGTAGCTCACGTCCTCGGGCGGGCGTGGCGGCTCGGCCGACAGGTCGACCTGACCGAAGGGCGGGTGCCGGTCGGTGGCCTTGCGCTGCTCCAGCCGGCTCCAGTACTTGTGCTCGCACTTGACGACCGACTCCAGGCTGGTGCTGCGGGTGCCGTAGCGTTCGCTCAGGATCGGGACGAGGGTGCTGACCGGGAAGTCCCAGTAGCCGACGATCGCGTCGATGGTGCCGTCGAACGCGTCGAGCACGCCCTGGGCCTTGTCGAGCAGCGTCGGCAGGTCCACCTCGCCGACCTGGAGCTCCTCGATCGTCAGCAGCTGGTGAAAACGCAGCTGGTCGGCTCCCGGGACCTGCTGGAGCGTGGGCAGGTTGGCCTCGTCGAGCCCGATCACGAAGACGTTCCTCACCGTCTCGTCAGACACGGCTCTCCTTCCGATGGCGTACGGCCCGAAGGCCTGCTTGCAAGATCGTCGGAGTACCCGCCGTACCTGCGGGCATTCCGGTCCGGGCATCGCGCCCGTTCCGGACGGCCGGGGACATGTCCGCCGTCGTCGGCCTGCGGGCTGAGGGGGCCGCCGAGGCGGATCCGCCGGGCGGTGTGGTGTCCGCCCCGACTGGCGTCGGCCATGGTGTCTGTCTCGGCTGGCGTCGGCCATGGTGTCTGCTCCGGGTGGTGTCGCCCGTCGTGTCGGTCCGGCTCGCGTCGAGTGTCGTGCCGTGGGATCACACCCCGGTGGGCAAGGCCTGTTCCGCCCAGATGGTCTTGCCCGTCGGTGTCTGGCGGCTGCCCCAGCGTTCGGCGAGCTGGGCCACGAGCAGCAGTCCCCGGCCGCCCTCGTCGAAGACCCGGGCCCGGCGCAGATGCGGGGCGGTGCTGCTGCCGTCGGACACCTCGCAGATGAGGGTCGCGTCGCGGATCAGCCGCAGCTCGATGGGGGCGCCGCCGTACCGCAGCGCGTTGGTGACCAGTTCGCTGACGATCAGCTCGGTGGCGAACTCCGCCTCGGTCAGGCCCCATTCGGCCAGTTGCTCGCCCGCCATCTTGCGGGCCCGGGACACGGCCGCGGGGTCCGGGGGCAGCTGCCAGGTGCGGACCTTCCCGGCGTCGAGCGCGGACGTGCGCGCGAGCATCAGCACGACGTCGTCCTCGGCGGGCCGGCCGGACAGCAGGGTGCGCAGCACCTGATCGCAGGTCTCCTCCAGGGCCACCGCGGGGCCGCCCAGTGCCCGGCGCAGCAGGGAGATCCCGACCTCCACGTCATGGCCGGGCGCCTCGATCAGACCGTCGGTGTAGAGGGCGAGCAGGCTGTTCTCCTCCAGCCGTACCTCGGCGGACTCGAACGGCAGGCCGCCCAGGCCCAGTGGTGGCCCGGCCGGCAGGTCCACGAACCGGACGCTGCCGTCGGGCGTGACCAGAGCGGGCGGCGGATGCCCGGCGCGGGCCATGGTGCAGCGGCGGGACACCGGGTCGTACACGGCGTACAGACAGGTGGCGCCGACCTGCCCCGACGCCTCCTTGGCCCCGCGCGCCTCCGGGCCCTCCTCCCGGTCGAGCCGGAGGACGAGGTCGTCGAGCTGGGTGAGCAGCTCGTCGGGGGCGAGATCCACATCGGCGAGCGTGCGCACGGCGGTCCGCAGCCGGCCCATCGTGGCCGACGCCTGGATGCCGTGGCCCACCACGTCGCCCACGACCAGCGCCACGCGCGCGCCGGACAGCGGGATCACGTCGAACCAGTCGCCGCCGATGTCCGCACCCGCCCCGGTGGGCAGATAGCGGTAGGCGATGTCCATCGCCGCCAGTTCCGGGAGCCGCTCGGGCAGCAGGCTGCGCTGGAGCGCCAGAGCCGTGCGGCGCTCCCGGGTGAAGCGGCGGGCGTTGTCCACACTGACCGCGGCCCTGGCGACGATGTCCTCCGCGAGCAGCAGGTCGTCCTCGCTGAAGGAGTCCGGGGTGCGGTGGCGCAGGAAGTGCACCAGGCCCAGGGTCACGCCACGGGCGCGCAGCGGCACCATCATCACCGAGTGGATCATGTACTTCGTCACGGTCCGGGCGCGGGCGGGGGAGTGCCTGAGCCACTCCTGCAGCTCCGGATCCCCCGGCCGGTGCCGGGCACCCCGCTCGGCGGCCAGGACCCGCAGCGGCAATGTCCCCACCGGGTAGCCGATGGTGTCGCCGGAGGCCACCACCGACTCCGGGCAGCCTGCCAGCACCGATCGCTGGGCGGTGCGCCGCAGGGTGGCCGGCGTGCCCGTGGGCAGCGGGCCCGGCTCGTCGCCCTGGGCGACGGACTCCAGCAGATCCAAGGTGACGAAGTCCGCGAACCCCCCGGCGACGGCCACCTCCGCCATCTCCTCGGCCGTCCGGGTCACGTCCAGGGTGCTCCCGATGCGCAGACTCGCCTCGTTGAGCACCGCCAGACGGCGCCGGGCCCAGTACTGCTCGGTCGTGTCGAACACGGTCGCCGACATGCCGCACACCACGCCGGCCTCGTCCTTCAGCGGAGACATGAACATGGACCAGGCGTGCGGCCGGATCTCGCCCGGGGCCTTGCCGTGCTCCTCGTGGAAGATCATCTCGCCGGTGCGCAGAACCTGCCGCTGGAGGCGGTCGTAGGTGTCGAAGGGCGGGTTCGGCTCCATTTCCCACAGGGTCAGGCCCTTCATCTCCTCCTCGGATCTGCCCATCACCTGGGCCATGCTCTCGTTGGCGGCCACCAGCCGGGCGTCCCGGTCGTAGACCGCCACCGGCACGGGGAGCTGACCCAGGGTGAGGTCCCACAGGGGCGGGGAGCCGGGTTCGTCCCGCGCGCCCGGGTACACCGGCGTGGTGCCGGTGCAGAGCCACAGCCGGCCGCCCTCGGCGTCCAGCAGCGGTGTGCCCTGGAGCCGCATCACGACCCGGTTGCCGTCGCGGTGCCGCAGCGCCACCTCACCGGCCCACCGCCGGCCCTCGGCCACGTGCCGCCGCGTGGAATCCGGGAGCCGGGCGGCGAGCAGATCGCCTACGGGCCTGCCCACCAGCTCGGCGGGCTCGTAGCCGAGCAGGCGGCGCGCCCCGTCGCTCCACACCGTGATCGTGCCATCGGCGTCGACGACGAACGCCACGTCCTCCGGTACGCGTCCCTGCACGGTGCCTCCGGATGTGCCGCCCTTGCCTGCACACGACTCCCTGCACCCGATTGTCCCGCTACCGGCCCGCCGGGGCGCGTCTTCCGGAAAGCGCCCCGGTGACCAGCGCGAACGCTCGGATCGTGGCGCGGATCGCCTGCTCGGACCCACCGACACGGACCCGGTCGGTCAGCCCGCCGCCAGCCGTTCCACGAGCAGGAACCCGCCGATCACGATCATCATCGCGCCGGAGATCCGGGTCATCGCCCGGGCCGCGGAGGGCCTGGTCCTCAGGACCGTGCGGGCGAGGACTCCGACCGTGAGGTAGACGACGGCGCAGGCGGTCATGTGCAGCGAGCCGAGCAGGCCGGTCTGACCGGCCACCGGCCACGCCCCCGCGGGATCGATGAACTGCGGGAAGAGCGAGAAGTACAGCAGCAGTGCCTTGGGGTTGAGCCCGCTGGTCCCGACCCCCTTGAGCATGACCCGCAGCCGGGAGGAGCCGCCGCCCGCGGTGCCCAACTCCGCCCCGGAGGCCGTCAGGGTCGCCGGCCGGCGGAGCACTCCCCAGCCGAGCCACACCAGGTAGCCGGCCCCCGCCATGGTCAGCGCGGTGAGCAGCGTCCCCGAGCTCGCCACGATCACCACCAGCCCCGCCACCGCGAGCAGGGTGTACCCCGCGTATCCGGCCACCAGCCCGGCGACCGCCGGCACGACCGACCGGTCCCGCAGGCCCGCCGTGATCGCGTAGGCCCAGTCGGCACCGGGCGTGAAGATCAGCAGCAGATCCACGGCCAGGAAGGCCGCCAGCGTGGTCGTGTCCATCGATCGTTCCCTCTCACATGCTGTGGTGCGAGAGGAAGGCTAGGCCGGATCCGGCCGAAGGTGTTCCCTTCTTTACCCCTTGATCGCAGGATCTGGGGCAGAATCTTCTCCATGGATGCCCTGGACCGGAAAATTCTCACCGAGCTGCAGCTGGACGGCCGTCTCACGGTCACCGAGCTGGCCGCACGCGTGAAACTGAGCGTCTCGCCCTGCCACCGCAGGCTGCGCGATCTCGAGCGCGAGGGCGCGATCCGCGGCTACCGCGCCGTGGTGGACCCGGCCGCCGTCGGCCTGAACTTCGAGGCCCTGGTCTTCGTCACCATGCGCCTGGAGGACGCCGACACGGTCTCCGCGTTCGAGGAGGCGGTGGCCGCCGTCCCGCACGTGCTCCAGGCCCAGCGGCTGTTCGGCGATCCCGACTACCTCCTGCGCGTCGCCGCCACCGATCTGACCGCCTTCCAGCAGCTCTACGACCGGCAGCTCGCCCGGCTCCCCGGGGTGCAGCGCCTCAACTCCACCCTCGTGATGAAGCACATCGTCGACGACCGCCCGCTGCCCGAGTGAGCGGCCCTCGCGCGGCGGCAGGCCTCAGGCGTCCAACCCGCCGGCGAACGGCATCTTCCGCCACTGCTCGACGGCCGGCTTCAGCGCGTCCACCAGCAGGGGCAGTTGCGGCGCGAGCGCGAGACAGGCCACCGCGCGGGACATGCCCACCGCGTTGACGACCCGCAGTACGTCCTGGTCGAGCGGGCGCAGCCCCAACGGCCCGGCGGCGGCGTCGTACGCGGCCTCGCACTCGGGGCCGAAAGCCGCCAGATCCCACTCCACCGGCCCGAGCGTGGTCAGTTCGAAGTCGGAGTACAGCACGCCGTCCGGCCCGGAGACGATGTTGGCCGCCGGGGCGTCACCATGGATCGGCTGGAACCCGACGCCGGGGAACGCGGCCTCGAACCCCTCCCGCGAGCCGACGACCGGCTCCAGTACCTCCCACTCGCGCCGCGCCCGGTCCAGATCGGCCGGACCCAGCAGATCGGGGCGCCCTTCGAGCGCGGCCAGCCCCTCGGTGACGAACCGCGGTTCGGCCGCCGACAGGAAGGGCAGCTCGCCCGGGTAGTCGCGCAGCGCGGCATGCAGCCCGGCGACCAGGCCCGCGTTGCGGACATAGTCGGGCTCGGCGCTCTGGTCCAGCTCGACGAACTGCCAGAACGTCATCGAGAACCCGTCCCGCGTCACCGGCTCCCGGGGCACGAGCGGACTCGGCGGGATCACCGGATGCCCCTGATCCGCGAGCCACCCCACCACGTCCAGCTCCTGCCGCTGCCGGGCGGCCCCGTACTCGGCGTCGGCGTACGCGGGCAGCACCGTCGGCACCCTGACCACCACGGGCGACGGAGCCAGGTGCACCACGACGGAGAACACGTCGTAGATGACCCTCGCGTCCCCCACGTCGAGCCCCAGATCTCGCCCGGCCGCGACGGCGGCGGCCAGCGCGCGGGAGGTACGAGCGGACAGTTGATCAGGTGTCAAGAACCCTTCCATGGAGGGATGGTGTCATGGAGGGGCACGGCCGCACACCGGGTCAAGGATCACGGCCCGTGGGTGCACCGGGCGAGCGGCCTACGGGCGCGGGGGCAACGCAGCGGGCGGGCGACAGGACGGAAAGGCGCGGGGGCGACGGACCGGGCGGAGCGGGAACGTCCCGGCGGACCTGATCGTTACCCATGAGTTCACGCAGGTCCGAGTCCGCCCCGCGGCAGGGCTCGCCCCGCGTCCGAGCTCGCCCCATGTCGTCGACCCGAGGAGCATCGTGCCCGACACCACGCCCGACCCGTCCACCGTCCTCCCCGCACTCCCGGCCCTGAGCGCGCAGGCCGAGCGGCTGATCGAGCTGGGGGTGCACGAGAGGGCCGGTCTGACCGCCGACGAGATCCGCGCGTTCGCCGCGCGGGCCGAAGCCGAAGCCGGGGCCGACGGCGCCGGTGCCCTGCTGGCCGTGCACCCGGACCGGGCCCCCGCCTCCGCCCTCGCACCGCTGCTGAGCCGCGACGGCAAGCCGGGCTTCGTCGTCGTCGACATGCCCGACGTCGACGCGTTCGCCCCCTGCGCCCTCGAACTGCCCGACTCCCCGCTCTACCTGGTCACCGGCATCGACCGCGGCGACCACATGTCCAACTGGTCCCCGGACGAGGCCCTGCCGGCCCTGACCAAGGAGGACCGCACCCCGCTGGTGCTCACCGAGGGCATCCACTGGGTGCTCCAGCAGCCCGAGGCCCTGGAGCGCAACCTCTGCTTCATGACCATCGGCTCCCGGCTGCGCAAGCCCAACGGCACCTTCGACGCCCGCACCCCGGCCATCTGGATCAGCAACGGCACCGGCCGGGACGGCCGCGAGCGCCGCAACGCCCCCAAGGTCGGCTGGTGCTGGTGGAACAACCGCCACACCTGGCTGGGCTTCGCCTCCACGACGGGGCGCAGAGGCTGACGCCCGTCCCCGCACGCACCGGACGAGCGGCACCGGCCCGCCCGCGACCAGCGCGGCGAGGCCGGTGCACGCCCCTCTCCCGCGTCGCCTGCGCGCCCCCTCCCGCGCCCCTTCCCGCGTCGCCTGCGCGCGTGCCCTGCCGGGGTGATGCTCAGGCCGGTTCGCCCGTGGGCCCCCGCAGGGCCTGGTACACGGACCACACCACCGCCACCAGCGGTACGGCCACCACCGCGCCGATCACCCCCGCCGCCACCGCCCCGCCGACCACCGCCAGCGCGACCACCACCGGGTGCAGACGGACGGCCCAGCTCATCACGATGGGGTGCAGCAGGTGGCCCTCGATCTGGCCGATGACCACGATCAGGGCGACGACCACCAAGGCGATGAGCGGCCCCTTCGACGCCAGGGCGACGACCGCCGCCACCGCCAGGGCGATGGGCGAGCCGATCAGGGGGATGAACGCGGCCATGAACTCCAGCAGGGCCAACGGAACGGCCAGCGGCACCCCGAGAGCGAACAGCGCGATGCCCACCAGGACCGCGTTGGTCGCCGCCACCAGCAGGATGCCGTGCGTGTACCCGGTGAAGGTCCGCCACGCCGCCCCGGCCCCGACCGCGAACCGCTCCCGGGCCCGTTCGGGGAGCTGGTGGCACAGCCATTGCCACTGCTTCTCCCCGGAGTGTGTGAAGAACACCCCGCAGAACAGGGCCAGCGCGAGCACGGTCAGCACCTCCACCAGCCTGCTCGCGCCGCTCAGCGCCGTACTGATGAGGGTGGAGCGGTGGTCCGACAGGAGCTTGCCGATCCGGGACTGAAGATCGTCGAACGCGTCCGCGGGCAGCCGGAAAGGCGGTTCCTCCAGTTGGCGTTCGATCCGGTCGATCCCCGCCACGAACTCCTTCTCCAGCCCCGTCCGCTGGTCCGCCACGGTCTCGCCCACCAGGGCCAGCGCCCCGAGGACGAGGACGATGCCGCCGATGACTGCGGTGGCGACCGCGAGCGGCCGGGGCATGAAGCGCGCCAGCAGCCCGGCCGCGGGGCGCAGCACCGCCGTGATGACCAGGCCGAGGAAGACGGCCACGGCGATCCGGTGGAACTGCCCGAGCACGGAGAACGCGACCCGGACGACGATGCCGACGGCGATGAGCCGCCACGCGTACGCGGCCGCCGTGCGCAGCACGCCCGGCACCCGTGATTCGGCGTCGTTCGGGTCCGGCAGTGCCGAGACGGGTGGGTCGGGGGGCGTGGACACCTCATGCCCGTACCACCCACCGGCCGCCGGGCAGCGGAGCCGGACCGAAATTCCCCCGAAGGCCGGTACCGGCAGGGCGGGCGGCGCGGCCGAGCGCGGCGTTCCGAGCCCGGACGCCTGACCCGTGGCCCCGCCCACCGCAAGTCCCCGACGAGCCATAGGGAAATCCCCACGATCCGAACGACGGCCGTTCAAAATCCGTGAACTCTCAATAACATTCTGGGCATCCGCTCCGTCGGTTTCCCCACCCCCCACTCAACGGAGACACGCATGCCCACTGCGACGAACGCGTCCGAGTCCGCCTTACCCGACGCCACGCCCGGGGACCCGGACGACCTGGACGATCTCGCGGACCTCCCCACCGCACCCGCTCCGCCCACCGTCCTCATGGACGACAGGGCGCTCGCCGACTTCCTCACCGCGGCCGTCGCCGAGTACCGGCTCGTCACCGCGGAGACCCCGCTGCCCTGTTTCGCGCTCCTGCTGGGCCACGCGGAGGCGGCGACGTACTCGGAAGCCACGACGTACCAGGTGCGGCGCGTCGCCTTCGGCCGCAACGCCCGCAGCCGCGACCCGGCGGCCCGGCGCGAGTTCCGCGACACGATCGTGCCGGAGTTCGGGCCGGCCTACGAGAACGAGCACCGCGGCTGGTGGATGGACTCCCGCGACGTCCTCCGGGCGTCCCGCGAGGCCGAGGCCCTGGGGATGGACCTGCTGGGCTCCATCCACATGCATCCCGACTGGCACCGCCTGGGCCCGCCGTCGGCACGCGGACACGTTCTCAGCGAGCGCCCGACCCCCATGGACGTCCACCTCTTCGGCCGCACCGGCTGGCCCCTGAACGTCATCTGCTACCTGGAGCGCCGGGGCGGTGCCTTCTACCACGCCCTGGCCGCCTGGGCGCCGCCCGCCGAGCATCCCGCCGAGGGCGCCCGGTGCCCCGGGGTCGCCCTGCGCATCCGCACGAGTTCACCCCTGGAGGCGTGACCACCATGCATCAGACCGACGCGACGCGGGACGACAGCGGGCGGATCCGCGCCCTGTGGGCGGAGATGGCCCGGGGCTGGGCGGCGGGCGACGCCACGCACTTCGCCGCGAACTTCACGCAGGACTGCGACTTCACGACCGTACGCGGCGACAAGCCGCCGGGCCGTGACGGCATCGAGGCCGGACACGCCGCGCTCTTCGACGGTCCCTACGCCGGGACCGTCCTCGACGCGCGGATCGTCGCCATCCGCTTCCTCGGACCCGACCTGGCCACCGTCGAGGCGGAGTCCACCGTCGTCGCCCCCGGCGGGGAGCCGCTCACCACCACCCACGCGCTGGCCGTCGTGGAGCGGACCCCGGAGCACCCCTGGCTGATCAGGGCGTTCCACAACATGATCCCCGCATCCCGCCCGGTACAGCCGGCCCGCGACACGGAGAGGGAGCCCGTCCCGGACGGCGCCGCCGCCCGGCCCAAGCTGCGCCACCTGGCCCTCGTGGCCCGCGACCCGGAGCGACTCGCCCGGTTCTACTCCTCGGTCTTCGCGATGGAGCTGTTCCACCGCGACCCGGACGGCAGTTGCTTCCTGTCCGACGGCTACCTGTCACTCGCCCTGATCAAGCATCAGCTCGACGGTGACACCCCGGTCGGTATGAACCACTTCGGCTTCCACATCACGGACACGGCCGCCACCTCCGAGGCCCTCACGGCGGCCGGTACCCCGAAACCGGCCGAACGCTTCACGAATCGTCCCTTCGCCGAGTACCGGGCGATGGACCCGGAGGGCAACTGGTTCGACCTCTCGGAGCACGGCTTCGGCGGCCCGTGACCGCCCTCCGGATCGGCCGGCCGCGTCACCAACCTCTCCGGACAGCACACCTAGCGCACGGGGAAACCGAAGGAGTACCCCTGCTCCTTCAGCCACGGCAGGACCTCTCGCAGGGCGGCGACGGTCTGCGAGCGGTCTCCGCCCGCGTCGTGGAAGAGCAGGGTCGGGCCGTTGGAGATCTCGTTCTTGACGGTGGCCACCATGGCCTGGGTGCCGGGCCGTTCGAAGTCCTTGGAGTCGATGTTCCAGCCCAGCGGCCGCATCCCGTGGGACGCGGCGAGGTGACGGCTGTAGGGGGTGAAGGCTCCGCCGGGCGCCCGGTAGTACAGCGGGCGGACGCCGCCGGACGCCTTGGTGATCATGCGTTCGGCGTCCAGGATCTGCTGTGACTGGTAGGCCTCGGACTTGCGGTCCATGGTGACGTCGTGCGAGACGGTGTGGTCGCAGAGCCGGTGCCCGGCCGCCACCACCGCCTTGACCAGGTCCGGATGGGCGCGGGCCTGCGTGCCCACCATGCAGAACGTGGCCTTCACGCCGTTGTCCCGCAGCACCCCCAGCACCTCGGGGGTCCAGTCGGGGTCCGGTCCGTCGTCGATGGTGATGTTGACGCCCCGGGCCCCCGCGTCCGAGGCGTGCGCGATGCCCGCCGGAACGGGCGCCGACTTTCGGCCCTGCGACGTAGCGGGAGGCGCCGCAACGCCCCGGGCGGGTCGCTCATCGCCGGAACCGACCTGCGCGTTCCAGAACGCGCTCATACCGGCCACCGCGGTCACCCCGAGCGCCGCCGCAAGCACCTTGGCGTACCAGCCCCGCCCGCCACTTCGCACCATGTTCTTCGTTCCTTCGCCCTCGCTGTGCAGCCCGTGCATACGGCAAGAGGGCGGAACGTGCCCGGCGGATCCGCCTGTTACGGATCACGGACAATCCTGCTGCTACGCCGTCGTAGGACGGTCACAGGCGTCGCAGCCGCACCAGGTGTGCGGCGTCGGCGATGACGAACGCGGCGCGGATGTCCTTCAGGACGTGGGCCGGCTCGGCGTCCAGGAGCGCGGGTGGTGCGGGACACCGGCCAGTGCGCGCGGGTGCCGCGCTCCGGGCCGGGCGAAGGTGGCGCCCCGCGCGGAGTCGGCGTGGGCGACCCGCTCCGGTGCCGGCTCTGCGTGCTCCTTCGGCAGCGCCGGCACCGGTCGGATCAGCTCGTCCCGTGTCATGGTCCCCGCCTCTCAAGTCCTGCGCGGCGCAACGAGGTCGCGCCTGCGCGGACGGGCGGAGCCGTCCCGGACCCGGCCCGGGCGGCAGGGGGCGGCCGGTGTGCCCTAGTCGCTCTCGCGCTCCAGGACGCGGCGGGCCGCCTCGGCCTCGGCCGCGGGCGGCGACAGTTCGTCGAGGGTGTCGAGTTCGTCGTCCGCCTCCAGTTCCCGTTCCCAGGCCGCCGCGAGGCGCTCCTGCTCCTGGCGCGGCCTGGTGCCGATCGCCTCGCGGTGCTCCGGGTCCAGAGCTGCCAGGAATCGTCCGAGCGGGTCCGTGGGCATGCGGGGCTCCTTGTCATGCGGAGAGGGGGCAAATGGTGCCGACCAGCCCCAGCATGGCCGAATGCGTGGGCCCCGGCCGCCCGACACAGCCGGGGAACACCGCGTTGGCCGCAGGTGCGCCGGGTCTCAGAGATCGAACTCGTGCGGCGGCAGGTCGAGGGCGTAGCACGCCTCGCGGACCACCGCCTGCTCGTCCTTGTCGAAGTCGCCGTCGGCGCCGCCGATGACGATGCCGATCTGGACGACGGCCCGCGCCTCGGCCGGCTTCTTCTTCGCCTTGGCGATCTCCTGCATGACGCTCACCTTGCCGAAGTCGAAGTCGGCGGTCAGCTTGTCGAGGTTGTCCTCGAAGCGGCGGCGCAGGTCGTCGGCGGGGAAGTTCTGCAGCACCTCGTTGGTGGCGATGAGCTGGGCGACGCGCTGCCGCTCGGACGGGTCGACCGTGCCGTCGGCGGCGGCCACGAGGGCGCACATGGCCATACTGGAGTCGCGGAAGGCGCCGCTCTTCAGGTCGTTCTTCTTCGCGTTCAGCTGGGTCTGCATCGTCGTGGCGGATTCCTTGAGGCGGTCCCACAGGGCCATGTGAACTCCATAAGCGTCGGTAGCTTCTACAACACTGTAGAAGCTACCAGTCCTCGTCCGTCAAAGCGTCGCTTCCCGGTGCCGATGTACGACAGCTGGGCCCGGGTGACGGCCCGGCAGAACGGAGACCCGCCATGACCAGCTCGTTCCGTCCGGACTTCGGGCTCACCGCGCAGGACTACGGCCGCCATCGCGCCGGATTTCCCCCGCAGCTCGTCTCGCACCTGTACCGGCACGGCATCGCCCTCCCCGGCAAGGACGTGCTCGACGTCGGAACCGGCACCGGGGCCCTGGCCCGGCTGTGCGCGCAGGCGGGGGCGCGGGTGACCGGCCTGGACCCGGCGGGGCCGCTGCTCGAACAGGCCCGGGAACTCGACCGGGAAGCCGGGGTGGAGACCGACTACCGGGTGGGCACGGCGGAAGCGACGGGGCTGCCGGACGCGTCGTACGACGTGGTGACGGCGGGTCAGTGCTGGCACTGGTTCGACGCGCCGAAGGCCGGGGCCGAGCTGCGGCGGCTGCTGCGCCCCGGCGGCCGGGTGGTCATCGCCCACTTCGACTGGCTGCCCCTGCCGGGCAACGTGGTCGAGGCGACCGAGGAGCTGATCCTCGCCTTCAACCCGGCCTGGACGCTGGGCGGTGGCACCGGCCTGTACCCGCGATGGCTGACCGACCTGGCCACCTCGGGCTTCACCGGCATCGAGACGTTCTCCTTCGATCTGGACGTGCCGTACCCGCCCGAGGCGTGGCGGGGCCGGATCCGGGCCAGCGCCGGGGTCGGCGCAAGCCTGCCGCCGGACGAGGTGGAGCGTTTTGACGCGGCCCTGGGGCGGGTGCTGCGTGACCGGTTCCCCGGTGAGGTCGTCCACGTCCCGCACCGCACCTGGGCCGTGGTGGCGACGAGGGGCGAGAGCTGACCCGCCCGCGAGGCGTCCGCCCCCGCTGACCGACGGCAGTCGCGACCCGGGGCGGTTGTTCGACCTGTCGGACATTGTTCGAAACCTCTTGACGCTGCCCCGGGCGTCGCTGAGACTCTCGCCACACACGTCACCTGCGTGCAACGGCAGGCTCCTGGCAAGGACTTGCCGGCGCCTCGTCGGCCGCTCGTCCTTTTCCGTTCCGCCTTGTCCGTCATCAGCCATGCCTCAGCAGGGAACCCGACATGACGCACGTCGCACGACTCCGCAGCCGCGCGAGACGCCGGGCGGGCCATCTCGCCGCACTGACCGCCGCGTCGATACTGCTCACCCTCGCCGGACCCACCGCCCCCGCGCAGGCGGCCCCGGCTGCCGAAACCGCGGACATCACCGACGGCCTGGCCCTCTGGTACAAGTTCGACGCGACCTCGGGCGGCACCGCCACCGACGCCTCCGGCAACGGCCGGAACGGCGCGGTCAACGGCACCGCCGACTGGTCGGCCACCGGCCAGGGGCTCGCCTTCAACGGCTCGGACACCTACGTCAAGGTGCCGGACGACGTCATGAAGGGCATGGACGCGATCACCGTCTCCATGGACGTGCTGATCGACCCCGCCCAGACCACCCCGTACTTCCTCTACGGCTTCGGCAACACCAGCGCGGGCGCCGGCAACGGCTACCTGTTCACCACCGGCAACTCCTTCCGCTCCTCCGTCGCGACGGGCAACTGGTCGACCGAGCAGACCACCAAGCCGTCCGACTCCCACAACCTGACCCGCGGTGTGTGGAAGCACGTCACCTACGCCCAGACCGGCTCCACGGGCGTGCTCTACGAGGACGGCGTCGAGGTCGGCCGCAACACCTCCGTCACCACCACGCCCGGCGCCATCGGCTCCGGCACCACCAAGGCCAACTACATCGGCAAGTCCGTCTACGACGGCGACAAGCTCTTCAAGGGCCGCATCCGCGACTTCCGGGTGTACGACAGGGCCCTGAACGGCCCGGAGGTCGAGCAGCTCTCCCTCCCCGTCGCCACCCGGGGCGTCGCCGACGACAAGGACGCCCTCAGCCTCGGCGACACCAGCGGTGTCACCTCCGACCTGGACCTGCCGAAGACCGGCCCGGCGGGCGGCTCCGCGATCAGCTGGAAGAGCGACACCCCGTCCGTGGTGTCGGACATCGGCAAGGTGACACGCCCCGAGGCCGGTTCACCCGACGGCCACGCCACCCTCACGGCGACCCTGAAGAAGGGCACCGTGACCGGCACCAAGACCTTCGAGGTCACGGTCCGGCCCGCACTCGACGACGCCGCGGCCGTCCGCCAGGCGGCCGAGGCGCTCACGGTCCACAACCTCGACGACGCCCGCGGCAACCTCACCCTCCCCGGGAGCGGAGCCCTCGGCACGACCGTCACCTGGTCCTCGGCGAAGCCGGACGTCGTCTCGGCCGACGGCGAGGTCCACCGCCCCGCGCACGGCGACGGCACCACCGCCGTCGAACTGACCGCCACCGTCAGGAAGGGCCAGGCGAAGGCGACCCGCGTCCTGACGGCCAAGGTGCCCGAACTCCCGGCCGCCGCGCCCCTCAAGGGCTACATGTTCAGCTACTTCACCGGCGAGAGCACCTCCGACGGCGAACAGCTCTACGCCGCCCTCAGCAAGGGCGACGACCCGCTGCACTGGCGCGAGCTGAACGACGGCAAGCCGGTCCTGACCTCCACGCTCGGCGAGAAGGGCCTGCGCGACCCGTTCATCATCCGCTCCCCGGAGGGCGACAAGTTCTACCAGATCGCCACCGACCTCAGGATCTACGGCAACGGCGACTGGGACGCCTCCCAGCGCACCGGCAGCAAGTCCATCATGGTCTGGGAGTCCACCGACCTGGTGCACTGGACGAACCAGCGCCTGGTGAAGGTCTCACCCGACAGCGCCGGCAACACCTGGGCGCCGGAGGCGTTCTACGACGCCGAGCGCGGCGAGTACGTCGTCTTCTGGGCGTCGAAGCTGTACGACAACCCCGACCACTCCGGCGACACCTACAACCGCATGATGTACGCCACCACCCGCGACTTCTACTCCTTCAGCGAGCCCAAGGTGTGGATCGACCGCGGCTACTCGGTCATCGACTCCACGATGATCCGCCACGACGGCACGTACTACCGCCTCTCCAAGGACGAGCGGAACAACACCTCCTCCACGCCCAACAGCAAGTTCATCTTCCAGGAGAAGAGCGACTCGATCCTCAGCCCCTCCTGGACCCCGGTCGCCGAGGGCATCGGCAAGGGAGCCATGAACGCCGCCGAGGGGCCGCTGGTGTTCAAGTCCAACACCGAGGAGAAGTGGTACGCCTTCCTCGACGAGTTCGGCGGACGCGGCTACATCCCGTTCGAGACGACCGACCTCGACTCCGGCACCTGGACCCCCTCCACCGGCTACGACCTGCCCGCCAAGCCCCGCCACGGCACCGTGCTGCCGGTCACCCAGGCCGAGTACGACCGGCTGCTGCGCGCCTACCAGCCCGACCAGATCGTGAAGAGCGTCGAGGACGTGTCGGTGAAGACCCGGGTCGGCGACGCCCCGGTCCTGCCGGCCACGGTGATCGCCGAGTACGCCGACGGCGTCAAGCGTCCCGTCGCGGTCACCTGGGAGGACGTCCCGGCATCCGCGTACGCCCAGGCCGGCACCTTCACCGTGACCGGCAGTCTGCCCGACGGCACCGCGATCCCGGTCCGCGCCGAGGTCACCGTGTCCGCCGAAGGGCCGGACGTCCCCGCGGGCCTGCTGCTGCACTACGACTTCGACGAGACGGGCGGCAGCATCGCCCGTGACTCCAGCGGGCACGGCTACCACGGCACCTACGTCCGCACACCCGACTTCGGCACCGGCGTCCACGGCGGCTCGTTCAGGATGTCCGGCGACTCGTCCGACTCGCCGTACGTGAGGATCCCGAACGGGGTGCTGAAGAACGCCGGCAGCGTGACCGTGTCGACGTACGCCAAGTGGAAGGGCGGCAGCAGCTTCCAGTGGCTCTTCGGGCTCGGACCTGACAGCGACAAGTACCTGTTCGCCACCCCGTCCAACGGCGGCTCCAGCCTCTACTCGGCCATCACCAAGGCGAGTTGGTCGGCGGAGTCGAAGCTGACGGCCGGCTCGCAGCTCACCCCCGGCCAGTGGCGGCACGTCACGGTGACCCTGGACGGTGCCACCGGCACGATGGTCCTCTACGCCGACGGCATCGAGGCGGCCCGCACCACGACCACCGTCAAACCGTCCGAGCTGTACAGCGCGGCCAAGGACCACAGCGGCTACATCGGCAAGTCCCTGTACGCCGCCGACCCGTACTTCGGCGGCGAGGTCGACGACTTCCGCGTCTACGACCGTGCCCTCACCGGCACCGAGGTCATGGCGATCAGCGGCAACACGGCAGGCATCGCCAAGGCCACCCACCCGGCACTCAAGGTCGACGCGCTCGTCGACAACGCGGCCGGCACGATCACCCTGCCGATGAAAGCGGGCACCGATCTCACCGAGCTGGCACCCGAGTTCACCCTCGCCGAGGGCGCGACCATCAGCCCCGCCTCCGGCACCGTCCGCGACTTCACCGACCCGGTGACGTACGAGGTCACCGGGTCGGACGGCGAGAAGCGCACCTGGAAGGTCTCCGCGCTGATCATGAAGACCCCGGTCCTGCCGGGGCTGAACGCCGACCCGAACATCGTCCGCTTCGGCGACACCTTCTACCTCTACCCGACCACCGACGGCTTCGAGGGCTGGAGCGGCACGCGGTTCAAGGCCTACTCCTCCACGGACCTCGTCCACTGGAAGGACCACGGCGTCATCCTCGACCTCGGGCCGGACGTCAGCTGGGCGGACAGCAGGGCCTGGGCACCGGCGATGACCGAGAAGGACGGCAGGTACTACTTCTACTTCTGCGCCGACGCCAACATCGGCGTGGCCGTCTCCGACTCGCCCACCGGCCCCTTCAAGGACGCCCTGGGCAAGCCCCTGCTCAAGGCCGGTGACTTCCCGGGCCAGATGATCGACCCGGCGGTCTTCACCGACGACGACGGCAAGCAGTACCTCTACTGGGGCAACGGCCGCGCCTACGTCGTCCCCCTGGGCGACGACATGACCTCCATCGACACCGCGAAGGTCACCGACATCACCCCGAGCGGATACAACGAGGGCACCTTCGTCATCAAGCGCAAGGGCACCTACTACTTCATGTGGTCGGAGAACGACACCCGGGACGAGAACTACCGCGTCGCCTACGCGACCGGCCCCTCGCCCACCGGCCCCTGGACCAAGCGGGGCGTGATCCTGGAGAAGGACCTGTCCCTGGGCATCAAGGGCCCGGGCCACCACTCCGTCGTGCACGTCCCGAACACCGACGACTGGTACATCGCCTACCACCGCTTCGCCATCCCCGGCGGCGACGGCACCCACCGTGAAACCACCATCGACAAGCTGGAGTTCGGCTCCGACGGCCTGATCGAGAAGGTCGTCCCGACCCTCGGCGGCATCGACCCGGTCACCGTCGTCCACGCCGGGCCCGACGCCACCGGGGCCGAGGGCGAGGCGATCACCCTCGCCGGCACCGTCTCCGGAGCGGGCACCGCCAAGTGGACCACCGAGGACGGCGCCCCGTGCACCGTCGACGACCCCACGGCGGCCCGCACGACCCTCACCTGCACCGACGACGGCACCTTCCGGGCGACCCTGACCAGCGGACGCTCCACCGACACCACCACCGTCAAGGTCTCCAACGCCGCCCCGGCGATCACGTCCGCCAAGGGCCCCGGCGCACCGCTCCCGGCCGGCAAGACCGCCGTGATCACCGTCTCCTTCGACGACCCGGGTACCTCCGACAGCCACACCTGCACAGTCGACTGGAAGGACGGCGGCCGCCCGACGACCGGCACCGTCACCGGCTCCGGATGCCGCGCCACCCACGTCTACGACGACGCCGGCATCCACCGCCCGGCCGTCACGGTGACCGACGACGACTCCGGCCGGGACATCACCACCCTCCCGGAGCTGATCGTCTACGACCGGGCCGCCGGACCCGCCGCCGGAGCCGGGACGCTCACCTCGCCGGCCGGTGCCTACCCCGGCAGGCCGCACCTGACCGGCAAGGCGGCGTTCACCCTGGCCGCCCGGTACCGCAAGGGAGCCACCGCCCCCACCGGCACGGCCACGTTCCTTTTCGGGCCCGCCCGGCTCACCTTCCGCTCGACCGGCTCCGACTGGCTCGTGGTGAGCGACTCCCAGGCCGTCTACCAGGGCACCGGCACCGTGGGCGGCAAGAGCGGCTACGCCTTCCGGATCACCGCCACCGACGGCCCGGACACCTTCCGCATCAAGATCTGGAAGAAGTCCACCGGCGACGTCCTCTACGACAACAGGACCGGAGCGAGGACGAAGGGCATCCTCACGGTCGGCCACCGCGACCAGGAGAACGGTTAGGAGAAACCCCCGCGCAGCGCCCCGTGCTAGCGTTGGCTGTTTGCCGCTCACCGCGCCGGTGCCCCTCTCGGTGGCCCGGCCGGTGACGCGTCCCCACCGCGCCTTCCCCGGTTCGGTTTCCTCGGAGGAAGGCTTTCAGTGAGCGCAGCAGCACAGGGCGACGGTCAGGACCCGGCGCCGCCCTCGGTGACGTCCTTCGCGCAGCTCGGACTCCCGGCCGCGATGCTGCGGACGCTGGACGAGCAGGGTGTGACCGTCCCCTTCCCCGTCCAGGCGGCGACCCTGCCGGACGCGCTCGCGGGACGTGACGTCCTGGGCCGCGGCCGTACCGGATCGGGCAAGACCCTCGCCTTCGGCCTGGGGATGCTCGCCCGGACGGCCGGGCACCGCGCGCAGCCCAAGGAACCACTGGCGCTCGTCCTCGTGCCCACCAGGGAGCTTGCGCAGCAGGTCGGCGAGGTCCTCACCCCGTACGCCGAGGCCCTGCGGCTGCGGCTGGCGACCGTGGTGGGCGGTGTGTCCATCGGACGGCAGAGCGCCGCGCTGCGGGACGGCGCCGAGATCGTCGTCGCCACACCCGGCCGCCTGCACGACCTCGTCGAGCGCAAGGGCTGCCGCCTCGGACGGGTGCGCATCGCGGTCCTGGACGAGGCCGACCAGATGTGTGACATGGGCTTCCTGCCGCAGGTCACCGAGATCCTGGACCAGGTGCGCGCCGACGGGCAGCGGATGCTGTTCTCCGCCACCCTCGACCGCGACGTCGACCAACTGGTGCGCGGCTACCTGCGCGACCCCGTCGTCCACTCCGTGGACCCCTCCTCCAGCGCGGTGTCCGCGATCGACCACCACGTCTTCGTCGTGCACGGCCCCGACCGGTACGCCGTGACCACGGAGATCGCCGCCCGGGACGGCCGGGTCCTGCTGTTCCTGGACACCAAGCACGGCGTCGACCAGCTCACGCGGCATCTGCGCGCCAGCGGTGTGGCCGCCGCCGCCCTGCACAGCGGCAAGTCCCAGCCGCAGCGCACCCGGACCCTGGCCCAGTTCAGGAGCGGGCAGGTCACCTCGCTGGTGGCGACGAACGTCGCCGCGCGCGGCCTGCACGTCGACGACCTCGACCTCGTGGTCAACGTCGACCCGGCCACCGACCCGAAGGACTATCTGCACCGCGCGGGCCGCACGGCCCGGGCCGGCCGTTCCGGCACCGTCGTGACGCTCGTCCTGTCCGGACAGCGCCGCGAGACCAGCCAGGTCATGGCCGACGCCGACGTCACTCCCAAGGTCACCAAGGTGCGCTCGGGGGAGGCCGAGCTCAGCCGGATCACCGGCGCCAAGGCCCCCTCCGGACAGCCGCTCGACGGCGGTTCGGCCGCACCCCGGCCCAAGAACCACAACGCCCCGTTCCGCGGCCTGGGCAGCACCAAGGACGCGAAGAGCGGCTCCGGGAGCAGGTCGTCCCGCAAGGGCGACGAGGCCCGCAAGCTCGCCGAGGCCCGCCGGGCCGCCCGCGTGCGCCGCGGCGGCTGAGCCACCGCCGCGCTGCCGTCTCACTGGGCTGCTCCCCGAACGGTGCGGGACTTGCGCAGGGTGACCTGACCGGCGAATCCGGGTCGTGGTGGCGAGGTAGTGGTAGCCGTCGTGGCAGGTCGGCCAGGGGCCGGGACCGTGCTGGGAGAGCGGGTGGGTGAAGGTTCTCGCCCCGTGCCTCCGCTGGGGGCCAGGCACGTGCCGGAGCCGGCGGAGACCGGGTTGCAGGTCTTGTCCGTTCCGCTCACGGGCACCGGGCGCAGCCGTCACTGCTGGTTGGTCCCGCCGCGGCAGGGCCACGGGACGACCACCACGTCGTCCACGCCGGACGCGCCGCGCACGTCGACGCACCGACCGGATCCGGTGGTGATCGTGTACGTGTCGTCCGCCCCCGGCGCGCGAAGTCTTGACGCGGCGCGTTCGACTGCGTAGATATGTCTGCGCAGTCATGACAGCGCAGTCAGCCATACAATCCAGGAGACGCCATGACGCGAGCAAGGGGGCGGGACGGCGGGCAGGCCGCGCCGCGAGGCGTCGACGTGGCCAGAGCCGCGGGTGTCTCCCAGAAGACGGTGTCACGGGTCCTCAACGGCGAGCGATACGTCTCGGTGGACGTGCGACGCCGCGTGCTGGAGACGGCCGACCGTCTGGGCTACCGGCTGAACACTGCGGCGCGGGCCCTCGCCTCGGGCCGGTCCCGGACCATCGGCGTGGTCGCGCTGGGAACCGCCCTGTACGGCCCGGCCTCCCTGCTCCTCGGTGTCGAGCGAGCCGCACGGCACGCCGGATACGCGTTGAACGTGGTCAACACCCTGGAAGGCGACCAGGGCGGCGTCGGTGGCGCCGTGCGGTCACTTCTGGAGCGGGGCGTGGACGGCATCGTCGTGTCGGAGCCCATCGACGAGGATGCCGAGCCGCTCGCCTCGGAGGTCCCGCTGCTCGTCCTCGGGGCGCCGGCCGGTGCCCGCACGGGGGAGCGGACCATCGCCGCGGGGGTCGACTCCGAAACGCTGGCCGGAGCCGCCACCGACCACCTGCTGGACCTGGGACACCGGACGGTCCACCACCTCGCGGGGCCCGAGCGGTGGTTCGCCGCCCGGGACCGGCTGGCGGGCTGGCGGCAGGCGCTCGAGGCCCGGGGTCGTGAGCAGCCCCCGGTCGCCGAGGGCGACTGGTCCGCCGCGTCCGGGTACGCGGCGGGCCGTGCACTGGCCGCCAGGAGCGACCTCACGGCGGTGTTCGCCGCCAACGACGACATGGCCGTCGGCCTGATCAGCGCCCTCACCGAGGCCGGGTTGCGGGTGCCCCAGGACGTCAGCGTGGTCGGCTTCGACGACATCCCGCTGGCCGCCTACGTCCGACCCCCGCTGACGACGGTGCGCCAGCCGTTCGACGCGGTGGCCGACGAGGGGCTGCGGCTGCTCGTCCACGCCATCGAGAACCCGGATGCGGAGCTGCCGACGGCGCGGAAGCAGCCCGTCGAACTCGTCGTCCGTTCCTCCACGGCTCCGCCACCGGCGCGGACGGGCTCGGGCCCGGTGCGACCTACCGAGCGGCCCCTGGCCGGAGAGGCGCACGCCCCTCCGGCGGCCTGACCGGGACGCAAGGTCCGGGGGCGTGCGGCCATCCCGACTGGACGGCCAGCCGCCGGCACCGATCCGACGCGGACCTCCGTGGGCATCGTCCACGTCCCGAGCGCTCCACCCGCACGAGCTCACCACCGGCGGCAGCCCGACCGCCGCAGTACCGGCCCCAACGAGGGCCACCCACCTCGCGGCCCGTTCCCCGGCGCGGCCACCCCGACGCCCGCGGTCACCGGTCCCACCCCCTCTGCCTTACGTCTGCCCTACCTCTTCCTCTTCCTCGTCCTCTTCCTTTCTCTTCCTTCGCCTCGGCGGGAGTCCAGCATGTCCAGAACCCCCATCCCCTCATCCGCACCCAGCCGCCGGTTCTTCCTCACCGCCACCGGCGCGGTGACGCTCGGCGCGGCCCTGTCCGCCTGCGGCGGCGGTGGCGACTCGGGCGGCTCGTCCGCCGCGGCCGAGCCGGTCAGCCGCTCCGACATCGACAAGGCGATGCGGACGCCGACCGAGCTGACGTTCTGGACCTGGGCCCCGAACATCCGGCGGGAGATCGCCCTCTTCGAGAAGAAGTACCCCGCGATCAAGGTCAAGGTGGTCAACGCCGGCCAGGGCATCAAGCACTACACCAAGCTGCGCACCGCGCTGAAGGCCGGCAGCGGTGCCCCCGACCTGGCGCAGATCGAGTACCAGGCGATCCCGACGTTCACGATCACGGACAGCCTGCTGGACCTGGGCCCGCACGGTGCCTCGGCCCTGAAGGGGAAGTTCGTCGACTGGACCTGGGGGCAGGTCAGCGGGCCGAAGGGCGAGGTCTGGGCGATACCCCAGGACACCGGCCCGATGGGGATGCTGTACCGCAAGGACATCTTCGACCGGCACGGCATCCAGGTCCCCAAGACCTGGGACGACTTCGCCGCCGCGGCCCGCAAGCTCCACAAGGCCGACCCCGACGTCTGTCTGACCAACCTCGCGGCCAACGAACCCGCCGCCTGGCACGGCCTGTTGTGGCAGGCGGGCGCGCACCCGTACGGCGTCTCCGGCAAGAGCGACCTGACCATCGGCGTCGACGACGCGGTCTCCAAGAAGCTCGGCACGTACTGGGGCGGCCTCGTCAAGGAGGGCGTCATCAGCACCGACCCCGGCTTCACCGACGGCTGGTACGCGGGTTTCAACAAGGGCAAGTACGCCACCTGGCTCACCGCGGCCTGGGGTCCGGCGTTCCTGTCCGGCTCGGCCAAGTCCACCGCCGGCGCGTGGCGGGCCGCCCCGCTGCCCCAGTGGGACGCCTCCAAGCCCGCCTCCGGGAACTGGGGCGGCTCCACCACGGCCGTCCTGCGATCGAGCAAGAACGCCATCGCCGCCGCGCAGTTCGCCCAGTTCCTCAACAGCGACCCCGCCAGCGCGAAGCTCTTCACCACCGAGCAGTCCTTCTTCCCCGCCACCAAGGCCCTGCTCACCGACGCCTCCTTCACCGGCGGCACCGCCCCCTTCTACGGCGGTCAGAAGGTCAACGAGCTGTTCGCCTCCATCGGCGACACCGTCGACCCCGCCTTCCAGTGGCCGCCCTTCTACGACCAGGCGGCAACCGACTGGATCGAGACCGTCGGCAAGTCCCTGGCCGACAAGGCCGACACGGGCGCCGCGCTCGACGCGTGGCAGACACGCCTGACCACATACGCCGAGAAGCAGGGCTTCACCGTCAAGGGAACGTGACATGACCGCCGCCACCGCACCCCCAGCCCCCCGGCCGAAGGCAACCGGCCCGCGTCGCGACCGCCGCGTCGCCGGCCCCCTGTTCGTCGCCCCGTTCCTCATCCTCTTTCTGCTGCTGTTCCTCGCCCCGCTCGGCTACGCCGCCTACCTGAGCCTCTTCCAGGAACGCCTCGTCGGCGGAACGGTGTTCGTCGGCCTGGACAACTACGTCACCGCGCTCACCGACCCCCAGCTCCTGAGCGGTGTCGGCCGCGTGGCGCTGTTCTTCCTCGTGCAGGTCCCGCTGATGCTCGTACTCGCGCTGGTGTTCGCCCTCGCGCTGGACAGCGGACTGCTGCGGCTCGCGCGGGTGATCCGGCTGGGCATCTTCGTGCCGTACGCCGTCCCGAGCGTGGTCGCGGCCCTGATGTGGGGCTACCTGTACGGCCCGGACTTCGGCCCGTTCGCCCAACTGGGCCGCGAACTCGGTTTCGCGGCACCGAACTTCCTCAGCGACGGGTGGATGCTCACCAGCCTCGCCAACGTCGTCACCTGGGAGTTCGTCGGCTACAACATGATCATCCTGTACGCGGCCCTGCGCACCATTCCGCACGAGCTGTACGAGGCCGCCGCGATGGACGGCGCCGGCCCCTGGCGCATCGCGCGGTCCATCAAGCTCCCCGCCCTGAAACCCGCCCTGCTGCTGACCCTGCTGTTCTCCGTGATCGGCAGCTTCCAGCTCTTCAACGAACCGAACCTGCTGATGAAGATCGCCCCCGACGTCATCAGCAGCTCCTACACCGCCAACCTCTACGCCTACTCCCTCGCCTTCACCGGCCAGCAGGTCAACTACGCGGCCACGGTCTCCTTCCTCCTCGGCCTGGTCATCGTCATCGCCTCCTACGGCGTCCTGCTCACCGCGAACCGCAGGAGGACCCCATGACCATCACCTCTCCCGCGGGCACCACCGCCGCCGCCCGCCGAACCGCGCGGAAGCACGTGTCGCCGCCGGCGCGTCGCCGCTCCCGGCCCCGCCGCAGCACCCCGCTGACGATCGCCATGCTGGCCGCGCTCGCCTACTTCCTGCTGCCGCTGCTGTGGCTGATCGTCGCCTCCACCAAGAACACCCAGGACCTGTTCAACAGCTTCGGCCTGTGGTTCTCGCACACCCCGCAACTGCTGACCAACATCCGGGCCACCTTCGCCCAGGACGACGGTGTCTTCGTGCACTGGCTGCTCAACACCGTCGTCTACGCGGGGGTCAGCGCCGTCGGCGCGGCCCTGCTCGCGGCCGCCGCCGGGTACGGGTTCGCCAAGTTCCGCTTCCGCGGGGACCGGCTGGCCTTCAACCTGGTGCTGGGCGCCGTCATGGTCCCGGCCACCGCCCTGGCGATCCCGACGTATCTGCTGTTCGCGGGCGTCGGCCTGGTCAACACCCCGTGGGCGGTCATCCTCCCGTCCCTCGTCAACCCCTTCGGCCTGTACCTGATGCGCGTCTACGCCGCCGACGCCGTCCCGGACAGCCTTCTGGAGGCGGCCCGTATCGACGGGGCCGGCGAGGCGCGGATCTTCTTCGGGATCGCGCTGCGGATGCTGGCCCCCGGCCTGGTGACCGTCCTGCTTTTCACGCTCGTGGCGACCTGGAACAACTACTTCCTGCCGCTGATCATGCTCAACAACCCGAACCTGTACCCCATCACGGTCGGGCTGTCCTCCTGGGCGGAGCAGGCACAGAACGGTGGCGCGGGCGTCAGCAGCGACATGCTCCCCCTCGTCGTGACCGGTTCCCTGATCTCGATCGTGCCGCTCGTCGCCGCCTTCCTGCTGCTCCAGCGCTACTGGCAGAGCGGCCTGGCCGCGGGCAGCGTCAAGCAGTAGGCGCGCGCGGCCCACATAATCCCCCTTCTTGTTCACGGAGGTTCCTCCCATGGCGGATCTGCCCGCCCGCGTTCTGTTCGGCGCCGCGTACTACCACGAGTACACCCCCTCCTACGACGCCGGTCCACGGCCCGAGGAACGGCTGAAGACCGATCTCGACCTGATGGCCGAGGCGCACTTCACCGTGATCCGGGTCGGGGAGTCCGTCTGGTCCACCTGGGAGCCCGAGAACGGCCGCTTCGACCTCGACTGGCTCCAGCCGGTCCTCGACGGCGCCCATGCACGCGGCATCTCCGTCATCATCGGCACACCGACCTACGCGGTGCCGCCGTGGCTCGCCCGCCAGTACCCCGAGATCACGGGGGAGCGGCGCACCGGTGAGCGCATCGGCTGGGGCGCCCGCCAGGAGGTCGACTTCACCCACCCGGCCTTCCGCTTCCACGCCGAGCGGGTCATCCGCAGGATCGTCGCCCGGTACGCGGACCATCCGGCGGTGATCGGCTGGCAGGTGGACAACGAGCCGGGCCTGCACCTCTTCCACAACCACGGCGTCTTCCAGCGCTTCACCGACCACCTGCGGGAGACGTACGGAGACGTGGAGACCCTCAACCGCGAGTGGGGCCTGGTCTACTGGTCGCACCGGCTGTCCACCTGGGCCGACCTGTGGACCCCGGACGGCAACGAACAGCCCCAGTACGACGTCGCCTGGCGGGATTTCCAGGCCCGCCAGGTCACCGAGTTCATCGGCTGGCAGGCCGACATCGTCCGCGAGTACGCCCTGCCCGGCCAGTTCGTCACCACCTGCATCTCCTACACCCGCCAGGGCGTCGCGGACGACGAGCTGTCCGCCCGGCTCGACATCGCCTCCGGCAACCCGTACTACGACATGCAGGACGGTCTGCTGCTGCCCGACCCCACGCCCGACGCGCACGAGCAGGTCTGGAAGACCACTGGCGTCTGGTCGATGTACCAGACCGCGGACTGGATGTACTCCTCCCGCCAGGAGCCCTTCCTGGTCACCGAGACCAACGCCAACTCCATCGGCTTCTGCTGGGACAACCGGCCCGGCTACGACGGGCAGTGGCGCCAGGCCGCCTGGGCCCATGTGGCGCGCGGTGCGCGGATGATCGAGTACTGGCAGTGGCAGACCCTGCGCTTCGGCGCCGAGACCTACTGGGGCGGGGTCCTGCCGCACACCGGGCGGCCCGGCCGGACGTACGCCGAAATCGCCCGGCTGGGCGCCGAGTTCGACCGGGCCGGCTCGCTCGTCGCGGGCCTCGAACCGGACGCCGACATCACCGTCGTCTACTCCACGCCCAGCAAGTGGCTGATGCAGAAGTACCCGCCGCTGGCGAACGCCGCGGGCGAGCCCGACCCGGCCGCCTACCACCGCATCCTCGACCCCTTCTACCGCGGTGCCTTCGACACCGGCCGCCAGGTCCGCCTCGTCCACGCCGGCCACCTGCACGACCCCCGGGGCGAGAACCCGGGCCCGGCCCCCGAGGAGGCTGTGCGCCGGCACCCGGTCCTGGTCGTCCCGGCGCTCTACCTCGCCCATGACGAGCTGCTCGACTGGCTCGCCGCCTACGCCCACGCGGGCGGCCACCTGGTCCTCGGCCCCCGCACGGGGTACGCCGACCACGAGGCCCGGGCTCGGCACGAGGCGGCCCCCGGGCGTCTCACCGAGGCCGCGGGAGTGTCGTACGACGAGTTCAGCAACCTCACCGCCGCCCTCCCGGTGCGCGCGGCGGCCGGCAGCCCCCTGCGGGTGCCCGAGGGGGCGACGGCGACGCACTGGGCGGACGGCCTGACCGTCACCGACGCCGTCGTCCTCGCCGAGTACGACCACCCGCACTTCGGACGCTGGCCCGCGCTCACCACCCGCCGCCACGGCGCCGGCCGCGTCACCCACGTCGGCACGGTCCCCGGCCGTGGCCTCGCCCGGGCGCTCGCCACCTGGCTCGCCCCGGAGCCCCGCAGCGGGTGGCGCGACCTCCCCGCGTCCGTCACCGCCACCACCGGCACGTCCGCCGACGGCCGCCGCGTCCACGTCGTCCACAACTGGAGCTTCGAGCCCGCCCGGGTCGAGGCGCCGGTGGGGCTGACCGACGTCCTGGACGGCGGGGCGCTCCAGAGCGGCACGCCCATCTCACTCGGCGCGTGGGACGTGCGCGTCTTCGTCGCAGCATCCGTATAGAGGAGGTACACCACCGATGAACCGAGCCGCACTGTGGTCGTCCCCGCAAGGGGCCACCGCAACCACCGGACGAACGAGGACGGTCAGAGCCCTGGGGACCGTCGCCGCGGTCTCCGCGCTGCTGGCGATACCCGTGGCGAGCGCGCGGGCGTACAACCCGACGGGCGGGATCCTCTACGAGCTGGGCAGCGAACCGTGCCTGAAGGGCCGGGGCAACTGCGCGGTCTACCCGAAGACGGCGCAGCTGCCCGGCGGGCGCCTGGTCGCCTCGTTCGAGAAGTCGACCGTCGTGGCCGGGTCGGGAAGCGCCGACGGCCAGACCCTGCCCGTCTACAAGAGCGACGACCACGGCACGAGCTGGCAGCCGCTGTCCGAGGTCAAGGCCCCCGCGTACCTCTCCAAGGATCCCGCGTACGCCAGGTACACGAGCAACTGGACCAACCCCTACCTCTACGTGCTGCCGCAGAACGTGGGGAAGCTCAAGTCCGGCACCCTGCTCCTGGCGAGCGTCGTGTCGGGCGACGACGCCTACTACACGGAGCACAAGGCGGCCGACCCCGGCTGGACCCCGGACAACGACGGCGACCGCAGCGACCTGGCGATCGCCCTGTACTCCAGCACCGACCAGGGCCGGACCTGGAAGGTCGTCAACGTCATCGCGACGGGTGGGTGGCAGGGCGGCAGCGCGGGTGCCGTCGGCCGCAACATCGCCGCGGCGAACAAGAACACGCAGGTCGATCCCCTGTGGGAGCCGTACCTGATGGTCTACAAGGGCAAGCTGGTCTGCTACTACTCCGACGAGAACGACTACATCGGCTTCGACCCCAGGACCGGCGCCGTGCAGCCGGACCCGGCGAACGGCACCGCCACCGACTCGCACGGCCAGATCCTCGCCCACCGCACCTGGGACGGCAGGGCGGCCAAGTGGAGCGAGGCCGTCGTCGACGTCTCCGGGTCGGTCCAGGACATGGGCGGCGGCAAGACGGAGATCGGCGGCGGCCGGCCGGGCATGACCAACGTCGTCCGCACGGCCGACGGCAAGTGGATGCTGACGTTCGAGTACTGGGGCGGCGGGGCCAACACCCGCTATGTGATCGCCGACGACCCGCTGAAGTTCTTCCGCGGAACCCAGACCGGCATGTCCGTCGGCGCGCTGCCCGTCACCGCCGGTTCCCGCCCGCTCTCCGGTGGCGGCAGCCCGGTCCTCATCCGGCTCCCCGACGGGCGCCTGGTCTACAACGCCGCCAACAGTGGCAGCGTCTGGGTCAACGACAGCGGGCGCAGCGACGGTGTGTGGACCGAGTACCAGACGACCTCCCGGCCCGGCTACAGCCGTAACCTCCAGTACGTCGACGGCACCGGCCGCGTCGCGATCCTCAACAACCAGGGCACGTCCCAGATCGCCTACGCCGAGGTCGACCTGGGCGACTCGGACGGCGCCTACCACCAGCTGGTGAACCGCAGGACCGGCCAGGTGATCGGCACCGGCAACAGGACCAACGACGCCAACCTCGGCAACGGGAACGTCCCCGACGTGGTCCTGGAGGACGCCGGTGCCGCGGCGGACCCGGACACCCAGTACTGGCACGTGGTGACCGAACCGAAGGGTGGCACGACACTGGTCAACAAGTCGGGCGGTCGCGCCGCGGCCATCTGGACCGGCAGCGCCACGGCCGGCCAGCGGATCGGCCAGTGGGTCGACGACAGCGCCACGGGCAGCTGGAACCTCGTCAAGAACGCCGACGGCTCGTTCAGGCTCCAGTCGGTCAAGAACACCGGCCTGTATCTGACCGGCGCGAGTGCCGGCGCCCCGCTGACCCTCCAGGGCGCGGCCGACGACGGGTCGCAGGACTGGCGGCTCGTCCCTGACACCCGTCGCGGCGGCTCATGACCCCCGCGGGCGTGGGCCGCTGACGCCCTCGGACGCGGTGCCCAACCCAACCCGGGCATCGCGTCCTCACGGCCGCACGGTCCCTCACACGGTCCGGACGACGGTGCCGCCGTCCTCGAGCGCGGTGACTTCCCCGGCGGCCGCGGCGCTGTCCGTGACCAGGGTGTGCAGGACGGTCGCGGGGCCGACGTGGGCGTAGGCGGTGTGGCCGAGCTTGCTGCCGTCGGCGGCGCCGACGACCCGCCGGGCCGAGGCGATGGCCGCCTTCTTCACCGCGGCGTCGTCGAGGTCGTAGGCGGTCAGGCCGTCGGCCGCGGTCAGTCCGCAGCAGCCGATGACGGCCGTGTCGAAGCGCAGGGCGGCCAGGGAGGCGAGGGTGAGGGGGCCGGTGAGGGCTCCTTCGGCGGCCCGGGGCTGTCCGCCGGGCACGACCAGGGTGGCCGGGCCGGGCACCTCGCCGATCAGGTGGATGGCCTGAAGGGACAGCGGCATCACGGTGACGGGCCGCTCGCGCAGCAGGCGGGCGACCTCCAGGCAGGTGGTGCCGCTGTCCAGCAGGACGCTCTCGCCGTCGGCGACGAGGTCGCAGATCCCGGCGGCGATCCGGCGCTTGGCCTCCACCGCCTCGTGGGCGCGCAGCGCGAAGGGGGGCTCCTCGCCCCGGAGCAGCAGGGTGCGCGCGCCGCCGCGGACGCGTTCGAGGACGCCCTGGGCGGCGAGGGTGTCGAGGTCGCGACGGATGGTCATCTCCGACGCGCCGGTCAGCTCCGCGAGTTCCTGGACGGTGGCACCTCCGGAGTCCCTGACGGTCTTCGCGATCAGCCCGTGCCGGTCTGCGTTACTCATAGCGCGATTGAACACCACAAGAAAATGAACAACAAGGTTGTTCGTTAGAGCTGGTTTCGAACATCGAACATGTTCGTTACGCTGGCCCCCATGGAACGTTCCCTGCGGGCCGCCCGTGTGGCGACCTATGTCTACTTCGTCCTGTGCGGCACCCTGCTGGGCACTTGGGTGGTGCACATCCCCGCGATCGAGGAACGCGTGGGCATCAGCCACGCCACCCTCGGCGGCCTGCTGGTGGTGTTCGGACTCGGGGCGTTCCTGGGCATGCAGGTGGCGGGGCCCCTGACCGACCGTCTCGGCACCCGTGTCGTGGTGCCCGTCGGCGGCGTCCTGTGCGGCGCGACCCTGATCCTGCCCGCCCTCGCCCCCGATCCGTGGACGCTGGCCGTCGCGCTGCTGGTCTTCGGGCTCTGCAACGGCTGCCTTGACGTCAGCATGAACGCCCACGCCGTGCACGTGGAGAAGGCCTACGGCCGCCCCGTCATGTCCGGCTTCCACGCTACGTTCTCCGTCGGGGGCGTCCTCGCCGCGCTCGCCGGGGCGGGCGCCGCGAGCGTGGGCCTGGGCGCGGCCGCGACCATGGGCGCCATGGGGGCGGCGGGCATCCTCGTCACCCTGATCTCGGCACGAGCCCTGCTGCCTGCCACGCCCGCCGGGAGCCCGGCCCCCGCGGCGGGGGCCGGCGCGTCACCGGAGGCCGGGCGCCGCGGCAGCACGGGCCGGATCTGGACGCTGGCCGTCCTGGCGCTGATGGCCATGTTGTGCGAAGGCGCCGCCCACGACTGGAGCGTCCTGCACATGAAGGACGTCCTGGGCGCGCCCGTCGGCACGGCGGCCTTCGCGTACGGCACCTTCGCCGCGGCCATGACGACCGGCCGACTGCTGGCCGATCGCTGCGTCACCCGGTTCGGTGCCCTGGCAGTCCTGCGCTACGGCTCGGTCCTGGCCGCCGTCGGCATCACCCTGGTGGCCCTCGGCCCGTGGCTGTGGGCCGCGTTCACCGGCTGGGCCCTGTTCGGCCTGGGGCTGTCCGGCTGCGTCCCGCAACTGTTCAGCGCGGCCGGCCACGCCGACCCCTCCGCCGCCGGGGCCAACGTCTCCCGGGTCGCCGGACTCGGCTACGTCGGCATGCTCGCGGGCCCCGCCGTGATCGGCTGGCTGACGCGCCTCGTGCCCCTCAACCACGCCTTCGTCCTGTTGACCCTGCTGTGCGTGACCACCGCCGTGGGCGCCCGAGTCCTGCGCACCGCGCCCGGCGACCACCCCGCCCGCCGGAGCGAGATGGTCACCGACAGCCCCTGACCGCCTGGGCGGCACGGTCCCTGACCCCCGTGCCGCCCAGGTCCCCCGCCCCGGCGGACCCCGACGCCCTGGACGCCTTCAGACCCTCAACCCTCAACCCGAGGACGGCCCTCGTGCCCACCGATCACCACCGCGTCGTGCTCTTCGACCTCTTCGGGGTCATAGCCCGCCACCAACGCCCGGGCGCCCTGGAGAAGATGGCCGCCCGCTGTCACACCTCACTCGACGCCTTCACCACCACCTACTGGACCCACCGCCCGCCCTACGACGCGGGCGAGCGTACCGCGTCCGGGTACTGGACCGACGTCCTGCGCTCGCTCTCCCGCCCCGCCGACGCCGACACCATCGAGGAGTTGCGGCTCACCGATATCGACAGCTGGTCCCGCGTCGACGACCGCATGGTCACCTATGTGCGGGACCTTCGCGAGCGCGCCCGGGTCGCCCTGCTGTCCAACATGCTGGCGGACCACGCGGAGGCCTTCCTCGCCGCCCAGCCCTGGCTGCACGACCTCGACCACGTCGCCTTCTCCGGCCGGATCCGGGCGGCCAAACCCGACCCGGCCGCCTTCCGGCACTGCGTCACCGCCCTGCGCGCCGCACCGGCCGACTTCCTCTTCGTCGACGACCGCGAGGAGAACGTCCACGCGGCGCGCGCCGTCGGCATGCACGGTCACCTCTTCCACGGCCAGGACGAACTCGCGGCCGTCCTCGACGCGTGGCTGCTTGGGTAGACGACTCGGTGCCCCCTAGTGGCGGGCGGCCGCGAGGCTGTCGGCGAGGCGCAGCAGGTCCGGGCCGAGGGGGGAGTCGGTGCTCCAGGCCGCCTCGTACGAGATCTGCACCGCGTGGCCCTCGCCGAAGCCGGCCGGTTCCCGCGCGGCAGAGCCCTGCTCGAACGCGTGGGGGAGCCCTCCACGGTCAGTGCCGAGTGGTGACCTGGGGTCACTGGAACGCGGGGACGACTTCCTTGATGAACATCTCCAGGGACTTGCGCTTCTCCTCGTGCGGCAAGCTGTTGTCGATCCAGAAGCTGTACTCGTCCACGCCGAGTTCCTCGTAGGCGCGCAGCCGCTCGATGATCTCGGCCGGGGTGCCGATCATCGCGGTCCTGTGCAGCGACTCGGGCCGGAACTCCGGCCGGTCCGCGAACTTCGACTCCGGGCTGGGCGGCAGGAACCCGTTCACGGGTGTGGTCTTGTTGCCGAACCAGGCGTCGAAGGTCCGGTAGAAGCGGTTGATCGCCTCCGCGGCCGGGCGCCAGCCGTCGGGCTCGTCGGGGGAGTGGACATGGGTGTGCCGCAGCACCATCAGGTCGGGACGCGGCACCTCTGGATGGTTGGCCACGGCGGTGTCGAACTTCCGCTTGAGGTCGGCGACCTCCTCGTCGCCCTTCATCAGCGGGGTGACCATGACGTTGCAGCCCTGGGCCACGGCGAAGTCGTGCGAGGCGGGGTCGCGGGCAGCGATCCACATGGGCGGGGTGGGCCGCTGCACCGGCTTGGGCACGCTGGTCGAGGTCGGGAACTGCCAGATCTCACCGTCATGGGCATAGTCCCCCCGCCAGAGCGCCCGGACAGCGGGCACGAGCTCACGCAGGTGCTTTCCGCCGTCGGCGGCCGGCAGTCCGCCCGCCAGCCGGTCGAACTCGAACTGGTAGGCGCCCCGGGCGAGTCCGACCTCCATGCGGCCGTCGCTGATGACGTCGAGCAGCGCGCACTCGCCGGCGACCCGGAGCGGGTGCCAGAACGGGGCGATGACGGTCCCCGCGCCCAGCCGGATCGTCGAGGTCCTCGCCGCCAGGTGGGCGAGCAGCGGCATCGGGCTGGGGGAGATCGTGTACTCCATCGCGTGGTGCTCTCCGATCCACACGGTGCCGAACCCGCCGGCCTCGGCCATCAGCGCCAGCTCGGAGAGGTTCTCGAAGAGCTGCCGGTGGCTGACCTCCTCGTCCCAGCGCTCCATGTGCACGAACAACGAAAACCTCATGACTGCTCCTTCGGTGCTGTTGCCGCGTCCAGTTCCGTGAGGGTGATGTCACCGGTCGCCCAGTGCGTGCGGGGGACCTCGTGGACTACGACGCGGATGTACTCGGGCCGGGTGTGCACGGTGCGCAGGACCGCGGCGTGCACCTCGTGGATCAAGTCCCGGATCTGTTCCGGGGTGCGGCCCTCGGCGAGGGTGATGGCGACCTGGGGCATGGTGACTCCCGTCGGTTCTGGTAGGGCTCGGCTCCGCTCAGGTCAGCTCCGCATCGTGAACGGATCGGCCACCGGCTCCTCGCTCGTGTTGATCCAGACGCTCTTCAGCCGGGTGTATTCCTTGATCGTCTCGGTGCCGTGCTCGACGCCCACGCCGCTGGTCTTGAAGCCCTGGCGCGGTGACATCGGGGACATGGCCCGGTAGGTGTTGACCCACACCGTCCCGGCGTCCAGACGTGCCGCCATCCGGTGTGCCCGCGCGAGACTGGTCGTCCAGACACCGGCCGCGAGGCCGTAGTCGGTGTCGTTCGCCAGCCGGACGACCTCCTCCTCGGTGTCGAACGGCATGACCGCCAGGACGGGACCGAAGATCTCCTCGCGGACGACGCGCATGCTGTTGTCGACGTCCACCAGGACGGTCGGCTCGTAGAACCAGCCGCCGAGGCCCCCGTCGGTGGCCCGGCCGCCGGTCAGCACCCGGGCGCCCTCGCCGCGTCCGAGGTCGACGTACCCGGCCACCTTGTCGCGCTGGCCCTCGAAGGCCAGCGGGCCGAGTTCGGTCTTCTCGTCCAGGGGGTCGCCGATGCGAATGGTCCGGGCGCGTTCACAGACCCGTTCGAGCAGCTCGTCGTAGACGGACCTGTGCGCGAACACCCGGCTGCCGGCGATGCACGTCTGTCCGGCGGCGGCGAAGATGCCGGCGACGACGCCCATCGCGGCGTTGGCAACGTTCGCGTCCTCGAACACGATGTTGGGTGACTTGCCGCCGAGTTCGAGCGTGGAGCCGATGAACCGGCTCGCCGTCGCGGCGGCGATGCGCGCCCCGGTGGCGGTGCTGCCGGTGAAGGAGATCTTCGCCAGGTCAGGGTGGTCGACCAGGGCCTGCCCGGCCTCGGCACCGAAGCCGGTGACGACGTTCACCGCACCCGGCGGGAAGCCCGCCTCCAGAGCCAGCTCGGCGAGCCTGAGCACCGTCGCCGAGGTGTACTCCGACGGCTTGACCACGACCGTGTTGCCCACGCAGAGCGCGGGCGCCAGCTTGCTGCTGGTCAACGTCAGCGGGGAGTTCCAGGGGGTGATCGCCCCGACCACGCCGAGGGGCTCGCGGGCCGTGTAGTTCAGCACCTGACGGTCGGAGGTGGGGATGAAGTCGCCGTGGATCTTGTCGGCCAGTCCGGCGTAGTAGTGGTAGTACTCGGGCAAGGCCGCCAGCTGGCCGCGCATCTCGCGCAGCAGCTTGCCGTTGTCCTTCGACTCCATGCGGGCCAGGTCCTCGGCGTTCTCCGCGATCAGGTCCCCGAGGCGGCGCAGCAGATGTCCGCGGCGGGTCTGGCTGAGGTCACGCCAGCGCGGGTCCTCGAAGGCGTCCCGCGCGGCGGACACGGCGCGCTCGATGTCGGCGGAGTTCCCGCGTGCGGCCCGGTAGAGGACCTCGCGGGTGGCCGGGTTGGTGCTCTCGAAGTACTCGCCCGACGCGGGCTCGACCCAGGACCCGCCGATGAAGTGCTGCGACGTGGTGAGTGACGTGGTGAGTTCAGACATGTGCGCACTCTCCGATGAAGGTCGTGAGGGAGTCGACGAACGCCTCGGGCTGTTCGACGGGCAGCATGTGACGCGCCCGGGGGATGACCACCGCACGGCAGTCGGGAAGCGCCGCGGCGAGCCTGCGGGTCATCTCGGGCGTGGACCCGGGATCCCTCTCTCCCGTCACCGCCAGGGCGGGTACGGCGATGCCGGCCAGGTGCGGCGCGAGTTCGGCGTCCGCCGTGGCGAACACGCGATAGCAGCGGAGGAAGGAGCCGACGTCGTTGGAGAGCAGCGTGGCCTCGGTGCGGGCCACGTGTTCGGGGGCGACGTCGGTGCCGTCGTACCACCGCCGCAAGGACGCGGCCGCGCTCGTCGTGAAATCGGCCTCCGCGGTGCGCAGCCGGTCCAGGACGGACGCCCGCTCGTCGGCCGTCCGGGCGCACACCGAGCTGACCGACGTCAGCGTGGCCACCAGCTCCGGGCGGTGCAGCGCGGCGTGCTGGGCGACCAGTGCACCCAGGGAGAAGCCGACCAGGTGCGAGCCTGCCGGAATCTCGTCGACCACCCCGTCGGTCAGGTCCGCGAGGGTCACCCCTTCGGGCACCGGTGGGCGGGCGCCGTGGCCCGGCAGGTCGGGGGTGAGCACGGTGAAGCGGTCGGCCAGGAGCGCGGCGGCGGGCTCCCACATGGTGTGGTCGAGCCCCACGCCGTGCAGCAGCACCACGGTGGGCTTGCTCATGTATGCCTACTGCTCGGTCGAGAGCGGCGCCAGACGCTGCTGCGGGCGCCCCTGGGCGGCCGCGGCGAGCGCGATGACGATCTCGTTCGGGTGGGGGGCGTCGCTGATCCGGACCTCGAAGCTCTGGTGGTGCGAGCGGATCGTGGCGTCGGTGATGTGCTTCAGCGGGATGTCGAAGACCACACCGGCCGGTCCGCGCTTCTCCACCGCGGGCAGCAGGGTGGTGGCGTCGGCGGCTTTGCGGAAGTGGTCACCGAACTTGAGCGTATGAATCAGGGCCGAGCCGTGCTCGATCTCGCCGTCCAGGCCGACGACGGCCGCCTTGCCGTACGCCTCGGCGGGTGCTTCGAGCGCGTCGAGCACGGCCGGGGCCAGCAGCGCGCCGAGGTCGGAGGCGTTGGCGTCGATGCCGGGGTTGAGGTCCTCGACGAAACCCTGACCGGCCCAGGGGTTCTCGATCACCGCCGCGACCACGGCGATCCGGGCGGGGCGTGCGAGCGTGCGGCCGCCTTCGGAGTGGGTCTCCTCGACGACGGTCACGATCTTGCGGACGTTCATGAGGCGAGGACCTCCAGGGTTTCGGTGGTGACGACGGGGTCCGTCATGCGGTCCCCGATACGGGGGTGCGGGCGCGGCCCCGTGGACGCGGCCGCGACGACGACGATCTCGTCCGCGCGCGGGGCGTCGCAGACGCGGGCGCTGATGGTCTGGTAATGGCTGCGCGTCGAGGCGTGTGTCTTGTGCCAGAGCGGCACGACCAGCGTCTCACCCGCCTCGGCGCGCGTGTCGGCGAAGCAGATGATCGACTCGCCGTGCAGGTACTCCCGCACCAGATTGCCGAAGTACGGGGTGTGGATGAGGGCACCGGCGTGCTCGATCTCGCCCGCCGTACCGACGATGGCGGCCTTGCCGAACGATTCGATCTCCTCCACGCCGCCCAGCGCGGCGATGAGCCGGCCGGTCAGCAGCGTGGCGAGCACGGGAGCGATGCGCTCCTGCTCCCGGGACAGATCAGCCGTCGGTCCGGTGCCCGCCCACGGATTCCGTATGACGGCGGCGACGCTGGCTCGCCGCGCCGGCTGGGCGGGTTCGGCACCCGCCTCGGTCAGGACGGCGTCGCGGTAGAGCACGAGCTTGCGCAGACCGATGCTCTCGTCGAGGTGATCCATACGCTCTTGCATGCCACAGGACGATAGATGTCGTCTCTTGTACCGGTCAAGGGGTTGACCGACGAGGGCGCCCGAGCCCCGTCAGCTCGCTCACGGAGATCCACATCAGGGCAATGAACTGCACTTATAGCGAGTGAGCACCGCTGTGAAGCGATTCTGCTCGGCTGAACTCTTGACGCTGCATCTGTGGCATGCCTTACTGCTGCTTGTATGCCAGACCGGACGGCCATCGGGCCCCGGACCCAAGGAGTTTCATGTCCAGTCACCTTGGAACGGGCGAGGACACGACGCCCGCGACGTCATCGGGGAGCGGTGGGGAAAGCGCCACGGACGGCACCGGCCCCGACCGGGAAAGCGGCGGCAGACTCGGTTCCGTTTTCTGGAGCTCGCTCGGTATCTCCACCGTCTTCGTGGCGTGGGCGGTGCTCTTCACGGACAACCTGAACACCGTCACCACCGAGTCGCTGAACTGGGTGACGGCCACGTTCGGCTGGTCCTATCTGGTGGTCACGCTCGCCATCCTGATCTTCCTGGTGTTCCTGGCCTTCAGCCCCGCCGGCGACATCCGGCTCGGCAAGGACTCGGACCGCCCGGAGTTCTCCACGCCCACCTGGTTCGCCATGATCCTCAGCGCGGTCATGGGCATCGGACTGGTCTCCTACGGCGTCGCCGAGCCGATCTCCCATCTGGCCACGCCACCGCACGGTCTCGCCGAGCCGAACACAGCGGCGGCGGCGGTGCGCGCCCTGCAGTACTCCTACTTCGACTGGGGTCTGCAGGCCTGGGCCATCTTCGCCGTCTTCGGCCTGGCGATCGCGTACTCCACCCACCGCAAGGGCCGGCGCACCCTGGTGAGCCAGATGTTCCGGCCGCTGCTCGGCGACCGCGTGGACGGGCCGATCGGCAAGACCATCGACGTGCTCGCCGTCTTCGCGACGCTCTTCGGCACCACGACCTCCCTGGGCCTGGGAGCCCTCCAGGTCAACAACGGTCTCGGCAGGCTGTGGGGGATGCCGGTCAACAACGTCAGCCAGGTGCTCATCATCGCCGCCGTCACCTCGATCTTCACGCTCTCGGCGGTCACCGGCGTCAGCAAGGGCATCAAGTTCCTGAGCCAGGGCAGCTCCGTGCTGGCGATCGCCCTGTTCGTCTTCATGCTGGTCGTCGGCCCGGCCGTGTTCATCGCGAACCTGTACATCGAGTCCCTGGGCATGTGGGCCACCGATTTCTTCCGGATGAGCCTTCAGGGCACCGCCTTCGGCGGGCTCGAATGGATGCAGTGGTGGACCTACTTCATGATGGCCTGGTGGGTCTCCTGGGGCGCCTTCGTCGGCGTCTTCCTGGCCCGAATCTCGCGCGGCCGCACCATCCGCGGCTTCATCATGGGCGTCCTGGTCGTCCCCAGCGTCGTGTTCTTCACCTGGTTCACCGTCTTCGGCGGCACCGCGATCCACATCGACATGTTCGAGAAGGGCGACATCGCCAAGCAGACCGCCGCCGACATCAACAGCGCGTTCTTCGCGACCCTCGACCACTTCCCGCTCGCCGGGGTCACCTCGGTCATCGCGATCATCCTGGTCGTGATGTTCTTCGTCTCCGGCGCGGACGCCAACACCTACGTGCTCTCCATGATGACCTCCGACGGATCGCTCACCCCACGCCGCTGGGTGCTCGTCCTGTGGGGCGTCCTCACCGGAGTCACCGCCGTCGTCCTCATGCTCGCCGGCGGACTGAACGCACTCCAGAACACCGTCATCGTGACGTCGTTGCCCTTCCTCGTGATCATCGCCGGTCTGGCGGTGTCCTTCTGGAAGGAGCTGAACGCGGACAGAAAGGAGAAGGCCGGTGTCCAACTCTGACGCCCGTCGCGGACTCATCGAGAAGGCCTGGACCGCCGCCTGGGGCGAAGGAGACGTCGACGCCCTCGACGCGCTGCTGAGCCCGGCCTACCTCCGGCACAGCACGGACCCGCAGCCGCAGGGCCTGGAGGCCTTCAAGGCCTCGATCGTCTCGACCCGGTCGGCCTTCCCGGACCTGGTGACGACCATCGACGACATCGTGGTCGAGGGCGACCGGGCCGCGATCCGCTGGCACAGCACCGGAACCCACAAGAACTCGCTCCTCGGAGTCCCCGCCACCAAACGGCGGGTCGAGGTGAGCGGCGCCACGTTCGCCCGCTTCGAGGACGACCGGATCGTCGAGGAGCACGTGACGTGGGACCCCCGGGCGCTGCTCTCGGCCCTCGGAGTCATCCGGGTGGGACAGGACTGACGGACAAGATGACAAGGAGCAGCACCATGACCCCGCTCGCCGCGAAGCCCGACCTCGACCTGATGAAGCAGGTCAACCGGCAGTTCGTCACCGGTGTCACCGTCGTGACCGCGATGGACGGGCAGACTCCGAGAGGGCTGGCCGTCAACGCGTTCGCGAGCATCTCGCTCGACCCCGCCACCGTGATGGTGTGCGTCCAGCGCACCTCGTCCACCCACGACTGCCTGTTCAGCGCGACCCACCTCGCGGTCAACATCCTGTCCACGGACCAGCTGGACGTCGTCGGCACCTTCGCGAGCAAGGCCACGGACAAGTTCGAGAAGGTGGAGTGGGAGCGCGGCCCGTTCGGCAGCCCGCTGATCGCCCGCAGCAGCGCGCAGATGGAGGTCGAGATCCGCGAGCGGCTGCAGGCCAGCACCCACACCGTGTTCATCTGCCGGGTGGTGCACGCCGCCGTCGCCGAGCGTCATCCGATGGTCTACAGCGCGGGTAAGTTCTTCGACGGCGGTGCGCTCGCGCCGCTGGGATGACCGGCGGTCGGCTCGGGAGACGGAGGAGGGCTCGGTGAATCGCGCAAAGAGCGAACCGAAGACGCAGAGCGGACCGAAGAACGGGTCGATGCAGGCCAGGGTGATCGCCGACATGCGTCGGCGGATCATCAAGGGAGACATCGAGCCCGGGGCGCCGCTCTCGGAGCTGGCCCTCGCGGAGGAGTTCGGAGTCAGCCGAACTCCGGTACGCGAGGCCCTCAAGCAGTTGCAGACCGAAGGGCTGGTCGAGATCCGCCCTCGCGTCGGGACGTTCGTCACCACCCCCTCCCGACGCGAGATCACGGAACTCTTCGAGATGAAGGAACTCCTGGAGGGCGCGGCCGCCCGCCTCCTCGCCCGGCGCGGCCGCGTCGCGGAGATCGATCTGCTGGAGCGGAACCTGCGCGAGGCCGACGAAGCGGTCGCACGGGACGACCGGGAGCGGTACGCGGAGTTGGTCCAGGAGTTCCACGACCTGCTCATCGCCGGCGCCGACAACAGCAAACTCGAGGCCCACTACCGGATGCTGATGAATCAGCTGGCCTACTCACGGCTGGTGAACACGTCGCTGAGCCAGCCGGGCCGCGCCCTGCAGTCGGACCGTGAGCACCACCTGGTCCTGGAACTGATCCTGGAGAAGGACGGCGACAGCGCCGAACACGTGATGCGCGAACACGTCAGAGCCAGCCGCCGCGCCCTGCTGGCGGGGCTACCCCTCAGCGGTTCCCACGAGACGGGCGCCTAGAAGAAACCGAGTGGACGGGGACCTGATGCGACGGGCATCGCCGGGCTGCTCCTGCTGGGCTTGTCACTCCTCGCGGCGGGCGATCACCCGGAAGGCGTTGGAGAAGCGGCTGCGGCGGATCAGCGGGGCGAGGAGCCGGTCCAGGGCGTACATCGGGAAGCAGAGCGGTATGCCCGCCCAGAAGACCGTCTTGGTGACCGCGGCGCCGAGACGGCCCCGGGGCTCGGGCAGCCAGGGCTCGTCGCGGAACGGCAGCAGCCGCAGCACGTACAGCCCTACGAGCGCGGTGAAGTCCACGGGGATATGGGACTCCTCGCGGTCCGTCGCCACCACCGTGAAGCCCAGCTCGGTGAGGGCCCGGCGCAGGTTCCTCATGGTCACGAAGTGCTGGTGCTGAGGCTGGAACCACGGCAGCCAGTACCGGCCGAAGAGGCGGCCGAAGGGCGACTCCGGGTTGGGTACCTCGATGATCAGGTGGCCGCCGGGGCGGAGCACGGTGTGAACCGCGGCCAGTTGGGCCTGCGGGTCCGTGGTGTGCTCCAGGCAGTGGAACATGCTCACCGCGTCGTACTGGCCGGCGAGTTCGTCCGCGAGGTCGGGCAGAAAGCCCTGGTAGGCCCGCTCGATGCGCCCCGACTGCTGCGCCCCGAGCACATGGGCGCCGATGTCGAGCCCGTCGAAGGTGGTGCCGGGCAGTGCTTCCCTGGCCGCCAGGCAGAAGTCACCGCCCGCCGTGCCGACGTCGAGCCAGCGCTTCGGCCGGGCGTGCCGCCGCATGGCCACGGCCCGGTCGCGGTTGCGTTCCCTCGCGGCGTCGCTGTCCAGGGCGCCGCCGATCTTCTCGGCGTACAGGCCGTCGTAGAAGTCCCGATAGTAGAAGTCCAGTCCGGCCGCGCTGAGCTGCGGGTTCTGGAACGTGTGTCCGCAGTCGCGGCACTGGTCCAGGGTGAAGGTGCCGGGCTTTCGCTGCAGGTGGTCCTTGGTGCGCAGGCGGCGACGCAGCTGCCGCGCGCCGCACCAGGGGCAGTCGGTGCGGCGCGGCTCGAAGAACCGGGCGATGCCGTCGGCCAGCTCTGCCTGGTACGCGGGGCGCAGACGGGCGACGCGTTCGGCGTCGGAAGCAGGGGGCGGTGGGGCGGGTGTGTCGGGGGTGTCAGGGGGCTGGTTCGTGGTGGCCATGTCCGTGGTCTCCTCTCGTTCCACTCTTCGGCACGGCGGTCGCCCTGCCGGTCGGTCGCTCACCGCTCTCGTGGCTCCTGCGGCTCCCGTGACTCCTGCGGTTCCTGTGGCTTCTGTGCCGCGAACTTCTCCAGGTACGCCGCCGCGGCAGCCGCCCCGCCCGCCGCACGGAAGGAGTCCCCGACGCGCCGGGCCGCCGCGCGGTAGGCGGGCCCGTCGAGTACGGCGTCGAGGGCGGCACCGATCCGTCGGCGGTCGGCGCGCCCGAAGCGCACCCGCACTCCGGCGCCGGCGCCGGTGACCTGGCCGGCGATCAGTGGCTGGTCGTCCCGGATGGGCGCGACCACCAGCGGTACGCCGTGCCACAGGCACTCGGCGACGGTGTTCTGCCCGGCGTGGCTGACCATCGCTGACGCCCGTCGCAGGAGCGGCAGTTGGGGGATCCGGGGCAGCACCAGGAGGTCGGCGTCGGACTCTTGGCCGAGTACCCCTCCGGGGTCGGCGAGTACCGCCTGCAGCCGCCGCCCGCGCTCCCGCGCGGCGGCCGCGCACTCGGCGAGGAAACGCGCCCCCAGGTCGGTGTTGGCAGTGCCGAGTGAGACCAGGACGGTGGCCCGGTGCTCGTCGAGCCACTCCCAGGGGAAGTCGGCGGCCGGGCGCCCGGTGAACGCCGGACCGACGTACCGCAGCTGCGGCAGCTGAGGGCCCGGGCCCGCGAGTTCGGGGGTGGTGAAGGAGAGCACCAGGTCGGGGGAGAAGCGCGGATCGTGGGTGCACCCGGGGTCGCCGAGGCGGGCGCGCAGCTCCGCGACGAGCCCGGCGGTCCACTGAGCCACCTTCGGCATGCCGTCCAGGGCGTCGCTGAACTCCGCCGGGGTGGTCGACGCGGTGGCGTACGGCACCCCGAGGCGCTCGGCGACGAGGGCACCGGCGAGGGTCTGCTGGTCGGCGACGACGACATCGGGCCGGAACCCCTCGACCGCGCGGCGCACACCGGGGGCCATCGCCCCGGCGAGCGGCACGAGGAACTCCTCCCACAGGAAGCGCAAGGCCGCGGCACCGCGCAGGGCAGCCGGACGTTCCGGGAGCGGGGGCACGTCGCACGGGTACACCTCGGCGTCGGGCCCGGCCAGTTCCCCGACGAACCCGGGCAGTCCGGCCCAGGCGGCCCGGTGCCCGCATCTGGTCAGCTCGGCGGCCACGCTGACCGCCGGGTTGACGTGCCCGACCAGGGGCGGCACGACGAACAGAAAGCGGCTCACGGCGCGACCAGCTCCCGGTGGCCGTCCCGTAGCCAGTCGAGCAGCAGCGGGACGACCGTCTCGGGGGTACCGACGAGCACGGAGTGCCCGTGCCCGGGCACCGTCACGGTGCGGCAGCGGGGCAGCAGCGATTCCAGCCAGGGCGCCGTGTCGGCCAGGTCGGAGGTGGCGCCGTACACCGCGCAGACCGGCACGTGCAGGCTCTGCCAGGACTCCTCGGCGGGGACGGGGCAGGATGCGATGTCCTCGGCGATGGAGGTGCCGTGCAGCAGCCGGGTGGCCCAGCGCACCAGGCGGGCCTCGTGGCGGCCGTAGGTCTCCTCGATCCACGGCAGGGTGCGCTCGTCGTGGAGCTGGTGGGCGGAGCCGGCCAGGATGCCGCTCATCTTCTTGGCCCAGGCGGCGGTCGGGGGCTCGGACTCGAGCATCAGGATGCCGGCGACCCGCTCCGGGCGGCGCAGCGCGTAGGCGAGGGTGACGGTGCCGCCGAAGGAGTTGCCGACCAGGTGGACGGGCCCTTCCAGGGCGAGGGCGTCGAGCAGCGCGTCCAGGTCGCCGCTGAAGTCCTCGACGCCGTAGCCGCGCGGCGGGCGGGAGCTGCGGCCGTGGCCGCGCTGGTCGTACATCACGACGTCGTGTCCGGCTGCGGCGAGCGCGGGCGCGATGGTGAAGTAGTAGCTGGTCAGGTTGTCGGTGGCGATGCCGTGCACGAGGACGACCGTCTGGGGCGGGCCCGGTGCCGGGGTGGGTGCGCCGCTCAGCCGCTCCACGTTCAGCCGGATCCCGCCCGCCTCGATCGTGGTCACCGCAGGCACCCCGCGATGTACTGGACGAGTTGTCCGACGGTCAGTCCGATGATGTCGGAGAGTTCGAGCGAGGCGAACCAGGCGGGGAAGTCGACCCGGTCGCCGTAGCGCCCGCCCAGCTCGGCGGTGAGCGTGACCAGGTCGATGGACTCCAGGTCGAGATCCTCCACGAAGCGGGTGTCGGAGGTGATCGGGGTGTCGTCCAGTTCGAGGTCGTCGAGGACCGTGTGCAGCGCGTCGGTGACCTCGGCGAGGACGGCGGCGTACGCGGAGCCGGTGGTGGCGGGGCTGGTCATGATGGGCTCTCCTCGGTCCAAGCGACGGTGTAGGTACGGGTGGGCAGCCCCGGCGGGTTGGTCACATCGGCGAGCCGGATGCGCCGCAGCCGGCCGGAGGGCGCCCGGACCGTGAGGGCACGGGCGGCGACTTCGACCTCGACCGCCGTGAAGTCGCGCGGCCGGCCGCCCAGTCCGGTGCCCTCGGCCTTGGCCGCGGCCTCCTTGGCGGCCCAGAAGCGGGTCAGCGGGCCGGGGCCGCCGCCGAGCCCGGTGAAGAGCGCCCGCTCGTCCGGGGCGAGGATGGCGTCGTAGGCCGTTTCGGGGCGCTCGACGATCTCCTCGATGTCGATGCCGGTGCCGGTGCCAGGGCTGTCGGCGGCGGGGCGGACGAGTGCGACGGCGGCCTCCCGGCAGTGCGCCAGCGACAGTTCCAGAGGCGGGAGTTCTCTGCCGTGTACGCCCTCGGGGCGCGGTCTGCCGCCAGGGTCGTTGGCGACCCGTATCTCGGCGGGGAAGACGGGGCCCGCGCCGTGCGCCCACAGGTGGCGGCGTACGGCGTCCTTGGCTGCGATCCGGCCGAGCAGCCACTGGCGCCGGCCGCGCGGGGGGTGCCCGGCGTACTGCTCGCGCTCAGGGCCCGCGAGCTGGCTGCGCATGTATATCTCGCGGGATGCGGGGTCGGGCCAGCGTTCGAAGACCAGCTGCCAGCCGCCCTCCTGGGTTTCCGACAGAGTGTTGTGCTCGGGCCATCGTTTGACCGGATCGACCTCGGGCGGCGAGTCGAAGCGCCGGTCCCGCCAGCCGCGGATCTCGGCCCAGACCTCGCCGTCGCGGGCGAGCTGCGCGTCAGCCACCAGGGCGGTGTCCGTCACGGTGGTGACCCTGATGTGGCAGTCGAGTGCGGTGCCCTGTTGCGGGGGCGGGCCGTGGAAACGGATCTCTTCGACGCCCGTCGGGAAGACGATGGTGCGGTCGGGGTGCGTGGCCATCAGCCAGTAGCCGAGCAGCTGACCGACGTTGTCGAGAAGCGCGCCGGGCGCGGACGGGGTGGTCAGGACACCGCGGACGTGCCGCTCGCCGAGCGCGCAGATCTCGGTGACGCCGCGGAACCGCGGCCCGTGGAACATCCAGCGGTCGTCGTACATCTGCCGCGCGGACACAGCCGGACGGCTCTCCGGGGCGTCCGTCCGCCACGGCCGTGGGCGGGGCGCGGTGTCGCGCCCGTGGGCCGTCTCGACCGTGGCGCGGGCGTGGCGCCCGAACTCCACGGCGTACCGCCCTTGTCCCTCGGGCCGGGCCGTGACCGTTGCCTCGGTGGGCGGGGCGGCGACGGTCCACTGCAGGAACCGGGCGTCGTGCACGGCCACGGCTCTTCCTGGGCCGGGCACGGCGTCGATCATGTGCTGCACCAGGGTGGTGGCGGGCACCACGGGCCAGCGGTCGGCGATCTCGGGCCAGTGCGCGGGCTGCCTGAAGAAGCAGTGGTCGGCGAGGTACGGCATGGTGTCGAGTGCGATGCGCAGGGTGGTGGCGCGGGGGGTGGCGGCAGGCGGCGGCACTGCCTCGGTCGCCGAGGGCTCGGGGGGCGGCGCCGCGGGCGCGGTGCGGCGCGGGCCCGCTGCCGCGGCGAACAGTTCCGCCAGTTCCGCTGCCGTGTCCGCCGTCTCGCCGAGCAGCGAGCGCAGTTCGGCCGCCACGGGGCTCCGCGCGGCCACGGCCGCGAGCCGGTCCATCCCGGGTGCTGGTGCCGCGCGCAGGGTGCTGCGGAGCCGGTCCCGGGTGGCGGCGTCGAGCGAGACGAGCCCGGAGCCGAGGGTGAGGGGGACGGTGACGGTGACGGGGGCGGGAACGGTTCGCGGGCTCTCCGTGGCCGTGGGGTCGGTCTCCGCCGTAGGGCCGGTCTCCGCCGTACGGGCAGGTGCCGTCGTCGACCGAGGCGTGGCCCCCGCCCGCAGCGCCGCGAAGTCCGGCTCGGCACCGTGCGACCAGAGTCCGGCCGCCACCCGGTACAGCTGCGAAAGCCCGCTGTGCTGGGGCGTGTTGGCGCTGAGCATCAGGCACGCGCGGCTGGTGAGGGTGTCGTCCACGAGAGCCGGCAGCTGGCCCTGTCCCAGCTGGACGAAGGCCCGGAACCCGGCGTCGTACAGGGCCGTGGTGAGCTGCCGGAAGCGGACCGGTTCGAGCAGGTGGCGCAGGAAGAGCGCGCGCGCCGCGGCCTCGTCGGCCGGGAAGGGCGCGGCGGTCGTGGCGGACCAGACGGGCACCCGGGGCGGGTGCAGCGTGAAGCCGCGCGCGGCCTTCTCGATGGAGGTGAGGTACGGGGCGAGCATCGGCGTGTGGAAGCCGGACTCGAAGGGCAGCAGCCGACCGAGCACTCCCGCGCCGCGCAGCCGCCCGGTGAGCGCCTCGACCTGGTCGTGAGGCCCGCAGACGACGGTCTGGTGCGGCGCGTTGTCGTGCGAGACGACGACGTCCGGGTACGCCGCGAGCTCGGCGTCCACCTGGTTCGCACCGGTGCCGAACGCGGCGAAGGCGAGCCCCGGGACGCGCAGCGTGGCCGGGTCGAAGTCCCGCAGGAAGGCGTCGACCTCGGCGTCCGCGTACATCCCGCCGACCGCCATCGCCGTCCATTCCCCCACACTGTGCCCGGCCAGCGCGTCCGGCCGGACGCCGATCCGGGCGAGCGCTCCGGCGAGCAGCCGGCCGAGGCCGACGACGGCCGCGCCGTGCCGGGCGACGTCGCCCACGCGGGCGTCCGGCCAGTGCGGCGCCGGTAGGCCGAAGTGGCGGGCGACGTCCTCGGCCCGCGGCTCGAACTCGGCCTCCAGCCCTGGGCAGAGGAAGGCGATCTTCCCGCCGCCCGTGCCGAGCACCGGCCGCGGCGCGCACCAGACGTCGCTCCGGCCGCCCCAGGTCCGGGCGCGGGCGACTGCCTTGCGGGCCAGGGCGAGGCGGCGGTCGGTGGGGTCCAGGACGGCGACGCGGGCGCCCCCGGCTCCCCTCGCCCCGCCCTCCGCGGCGGCCGCGCGCAGCTCGGTGTCGTCGGCGTCGAGCAGTTCGGCGAGGTCCTGCGGGGTCGCGGCGGCGAGCCGCAACAGCCTGGGCGGCTCGGCCACTTCGGCACGGTCCGCGCAGGCGGCAGGCCCCGCGCCCGGGCCGCCGGGTGCCGGGGCGGCAGGCGCGACGGCCGGGGCCGATGCCGGTGCCGGTGCCGGTGCCGATGCCGGTTTGGGAGCCGACGCCGGGGCAGGCGCCCATGCGGGGGCAGGTGCGGGCTCCGGTACCGACTCCAGGACGACGTGGGCGTTGATCCCGCCGAAGCCGAAGGCGCTGACCGCGGCACGTCGGACGTCCCCGTCCCAGGTCCGGGCCTGCTGGGCGGGAGCGAAGCGGGTGACGCGGAGCGCCGGGTGCGGGTCGTCGCAGTGCAGGGTCGGCAGGAGCGTGCCGTGGTGCACCGCCAGGGCCGCCTTGACGAGGCCCGCCACACCCGCCGCCGGCATCGTGTGGCCGATCATCGACTTCACGGAGCCGATCACGGCGTCGGGCCCGGCGTCCGGGTCCGGCGGCCCGAACACCTCAGCCAGCGCGGCCAGTTCGGCCCGGTCCCCGCCGGGGGTTCCGGTGCCGTGCGCCTCCAGGAGGCCGAGCGACCCCGGTGCCGCCGGGTCGAGCCCCGCCGCCGCCCAGGCGAGCCGGACGGCGCGGGCCTGGCCGCCGGGGTCCGGGTTGACCAGGGAGCCGGCCCGGCCGTCGCCGGCCACGCCGACGCCGCGGACGACGGCGTAGATCCGGTCGCCGTCGCGCCGCGCGTCCGCGAGCCGTTTGAGTACGACCACGCCGGTGCCCTCGCCCATCAGCACGCCGTCCGCGTCCCGGTGGAACGGGCGGATCCGCTGGGACGGCGACAGCGCCCGCAGCCGACTGAAGACGGACCAGAGCGTGATGTCGTGGCAGTGGTGTACGCCGCCCGCGAGCATCACGTCGCAACTGCCCGCGGCGAGCGTGCCGACGGCCTGGTCGAGTGCGACGAGCGAGGAGGCGCAGGCCGCGTCCACGGTGTAGGCGGGGCCACGCAGATCGAGCCGGTTGGCGACCCGGGACGCCGCGAAGTTGGGCACCAGGCCGATCACCGACTCGGGGCTCTGCTCCCCGCCGAGCGCGGCCGTGAACGCCATCCGAACCGCGTCGAGCCGCTCGCCGTCCAGCTCGGGCAGTAACTCGTGCAGGGTGCGCACCAGTTGGGCTGAGGTGCGCATCCGCTGGTCGAGTCGGGCGAGTCCGTCGCTCAGATAGCCACCGCGGCCGAGCACGACACCGACCCGGGAGCGGTCTTCCGGCAGTGCGGCCTCCCCCGCGTCGGCGAGCGCGGCCGCGGCGGTACGCAGCGCGATCAGCTGGTCGGGTTCGGTGCCGGGCACGGAGTCCGGCATGAGTCCGAAGGCGGTCGGGTCGAAGGCGGCGAGCGCGTCGAGCCCGTCGACGAAGCCGCCGCGGCGGCAGTAGACGCCATCGACGCCGCGCCGTCCGTCCGGGTCGTAGTAGGTGTCCGCGTCCCAGCGGGCCTTGGGCACCTCGGAGATGGCGTCGGCGCCGGTGACGAGGTTGTGCCAGAACGCGGCCAGGTCACAGGCGCCGGGCAGGGTCACCGCCATGCCGACGATGGCGACGGGCTGCCGGTGCCGCGGGGCGGTCGGTCGCATCGTGGGGCTCACCGGCCCGACGCCGTCAGGACGACCTCGTCGGTCTCCGGCTCGCCCCAGGCCAGCTCCCGCAGCAGCGCGAGCACGCCCTCCTCCGGGTCGATCAGCTCGATGCCGCGGCGCGCGTACTCCCGGCCCAGCTCAGGGCCGACCATGCCGCCGTGCGCCCCGGCCGGCGCCCACGGGCCCCAGTGCACGGTGACGGTACGGCTGCCGGTGTCGGCGCGCCAGAGGCGGCCGAGGCGGGCGAGTGCGTCGTTGGCGGCGGCGTAGTCGGCCTGGCCGCGGTTGCCGTACACCGCCGCGACGGAGCCGAACATGACGGTGAAGGAAGGCAGTTGGGGAAGTCGCCGGAGAGCCGAGAGCAGTGCGCGGGCGCCGTCCACCTTGGTGCCGTAGACCCGTTCGAAGGAGACGGGGTCCTTCTCGGCGAGCAGCCGGTCCTCGATCACTCCGGCGGCGTGTACGACCCCGTCGATCCGGCCGTACGTGGCGTACGTCTCCTTGACCGCCTGCTGCACGGCCTCCGCGTCCCGCAGGTCGAGTGCCCGGTATCCGGCCCGGCCGCCCGCGTCGTGTACCTCGGTCAGGGTCGCGGCGATCTCGCGGCGGGCCAGGACGCGGCCGGCTTCGCGGTCGATCTCGGCGGTGCTCAGACCGCCCCGGGCGGCGAGCGCCGCACGCAGCGCGGGCAGGTCGGTGGCGTGGGCCGGCTCGTGGTGCCCGCCCGTGCCGTCGTCGAGCGGCGTACGCCCGAGCAGTTCGACCCGGCAGCGTGCGGCGGCGGCAAGGGCGAGGGTGAACCGGGCTGTGATGCCGCGTGCGCCGCCCGCGAGGACGACGACCGACTCCGGGCCGAGCCCGAGTGCCGCGGCTGCGGCGGCCCCGGAGGAGGCGGGCCCGGCGCCGGAGGAGACGGGCGGGCCCAGAGGGCTCTCGTACGGTACCGGGGCGCGGCGGAGCCCGCAGGTGCGCAGCACGACGGGCTCCCGGTCGGGCGCCAGCAGTTCCCCGACGAGGGCCTCGGCCTGCTCGGTGGCGGGCTCGTCGGGGTCGAGCTCCACGGTGCGGACCACGGTGTCGGGGTATTCGCGGGCCGCGGTGCGCACGAAGCCGTCGAGGCCGCTGGTGTCGTCGGGGAGGCGGGGGCAGAGCAGCCGGCGCGGGCCGCGCAGCAGCAGTTCCTGGAGCACGGTGAGCTTGGCGGGCAGCGGTTGCTGTTCCGTACCCGCGAGAGCGCCCAGGTGCAGCACTCCGTCGACCGGGCCGGTGTGCCCGGCGAGCTGTGCGGTGTCCGGGCCGCCACGGGCTGCGAGCGCGCCGAGTGTGGTGAGCCGGGTGACAAGTGCCCGTGCGAGTGGCGTGTCGTCCGCGACGATCAGGAACCGCTTCCCGCGCAGCTGTGCCGCGCCTTCGGCGCCGGGCACGGGCGGCGGGTCGAGCGGGGTGGGCCGCAGCAGATAGCGGCGGGGAGCCTGGCCGGTGAGCGGTTCGGGGAACTCCCCGGCTACGGGGCCCGAGGTGGCGAGGGCGGGTGCCGGGTCCGGATCGGCGAGCGCCTTCGCGCGGGCCCGCAGCCAGTCGGCGATCCCGGCGGCGGTGCGCTCCCGGGTCAGTTCCTCCAGGTCCGCGTCCGGCAACGACCGCAGATCCGCACCCGAGCCCAGCAGCCGCCGTCCCAGCTCCCCGGCGATCTCCGTCCGCTTGATCGAATCCACACTCAGTTCCGCCTCCAGGTCCGACTCCGCCCCCACCATCTCCACCGGATATCCCGTACGTTCCGCGATCACCGCCAGCACCTCGGCCAGCACATCCACCCCCACCGGAGCGGGAGCGGGGGCCGGAGCCGCAGCGAGAGCGGCCGGAGCCGGGGCCGGAAGGGGCTCGGGGGTCGGCGGAGCCGCCTGCGGCGCGGGCGTAGCCCCGAAGTAGCCGAGGAGCACGTCCCGTTGTGCGGCCAGCATCTCCCGGCTGTTGCGCAGGAACTCCCGGAGCAGTTCTTCCCGTTCGCCCACCGTCGTCGCCTCACTGGTCCGCTCTCCGGCCCGCGGGATGCCCGAGATGCGCCGGGCCGGGCGCAGCGCTCCCGGCACCGGCCGGCCGTCCGCCGTGCGTACGAGGTGGCCGTCGACCGTCCAGCCGGGCCGCTCCGGCACGGCGGCCGGGTCGGCGAGTGCCGTGTCGCGTCCGCTGAAGAGCCGTGCGGGCGCCACCGGGACACCGGCCGCGGCGAGCCGGGCCAGGGCTTCCAGGTGGCCGCGCAGGCCCGCGTCGGGGCGGGGTTCGAACGGGACGGCGACGTGCGGCCGGTCGCCGAGGATCTGGCCGACCAGACCGGTGAGCACCGTGCCGGGCCCGCACTCGACGAAGATCCGCGCCCCGGCGTCGTACATCGCCTCGATCTGGTCGGCGAAACGGACGGGGGCGGCGATCTGCTCGGCGAGGTCGGCCCGTACCCGGGCGGGGTCCCCGGCATAGCGGGTGCCGGTGAGATTGGCCCAGACCGGGAACTCGGGGCCGCGCACGGCGTACGCCGTCAGGATCTCGGCGAAGCGGGACACGGCCCCGGCGACCAGCGGGCTGTGGAAGGCGCAGGCGACGGGCAGCGGGCGGACGGCGAACCCGGCGGCGGTGAGCGCGTCGACGGCTTCGGCGACGGCGTCCGTCGGGCCCGAGAGCACGCTCTGCGCGGGCGCGTTGTGGTTGGCGACGACGACCCGCTCGGCCAGGCCTGCCCCGGCGAGCACCCGGGTCACCTGCTCGGCGGAGGCCACGGCGGCGGCCATGGTGCCGGGATCGGACCCCTGTGCGCCGATCGCGGCGAGGATCGCCTCGGCCCGCTCCCGGCTGAGGTCACCGAGCTTGTCGGGGTCGAGGGCGCCCGCGGCGCAGAGCGCGACGAGTTCGCCGTAGGAGTGCCCTGCGGCCATGTCGGGGCGGACACCGACCGCGGTGAGGGTGTCGTACGCGGCGAGGCCGACCGCCCCGAGCGCGGGCTGGGCGTGGCGGGTGTCGGTGAGCCGGGCGACCTGTGCGGCGCGTTCGGCGGCGTCGAAGGCGGCGGGCGGGAAGAGGGCGGCGGCCGGGGCGTGGTACAGGTGGCGGCCGAGTTCGGGGAAGGCGGTGAACAGCTCGGCGAACATGCCGGGGCGCTGGCTGCCCTGGCCGGGGAAGAGGAACGCCACCTTGCCACCGTCGCTGCTTTCGCCTTCGTCGTCGGCCGCCCCGGCGGGGGCTCCTGTGGCCGGGAACACTCCGCTTCTCCCGGGCGTGCCGTCGAGAAGGTCCCGTATCAGGTGCGGGAGTTCGGTGACGGACTCTGCGACCACGGCACCGAGGAGCGGGCCCGGGCCGGTCTCCGCGCGCTGTGCGGCGGTACGCGCCAGGTCCCGCAGCCGCCAGTGACCGCTCGCCGCGAGGCCGGCGAGTTCCTCGGCCGCTGCGCGGGTGCGGAAGACGAACAGCTCGGCGGGCCAGACGTCGTGGCTCTGGCGCGGCGGCGCTCCGGCGTCGGCGTGGGCCCGCAGCACCACATGGAAGTTGGTGCCGCCGAATCCGAAGGCGCTCACCCCGGCGACGCGGCGGGCGGGGGGCTCAGCCCAGGGCCGGGCCTTGCTGTGGAAGACGAATGGACTGTCGGGGCCGGTCCAGACGGGGTTGGGCACGTCGATATGCAGGGTGGGCGGGCGCACCCCGGTATGCAGGGCGAGCGCGGTCTTGATCAGTCCGGCGAGACCGGCGGCGCACTTGGTGTGCCCGATCTGGGACTTGACGGAGCCCACGACGCAGCCGCCGGGCGCGGCCCCGGCCTCCTCGAACAGCCGGGTGAGCGTGCTGAGTTCGGTGCGGTCGCCGACGACGGTCCCGGTGCCGTGGGCCTCGATCAGGCCGACCTCGGCGGGCGAGACGCGAGCTTGCGCGTAGGCGCGTTCCAGGGCGGCGCGCTGGCCCTCGGGGCGGGGCGCGGTCAGGCCGAGGGAGCGGCCGTCGCTGGCGCTGCCGACGCCCTTGATGACGGCGTAGATCCGGTCGCCGTCCCGCTCGGCGTCGGCGCGGCGCTTGAGTACGAGACAGGCGACGCCCTCGCCGAGTGCGATGCCGTCGGCGGCCGCGTCGAACGTGCGGCAGCGGCCGGTGGGCGACAGCGCGTGCGCGGAGGAGAAGAGCAGGTAGTCGTTGATGCCGTTGTGCAGGTCGGCGCCGCCGCACAGGGCCACGTCGGCGCCGCCGCAGGCCAGTTCCTTGCAGGCGGCGTCGACGGCGGCCAGGGAGGAGGCGCAGGCGGCGTCGACGGTGTAGTTGGCGCCGCCGAGGTCGAGCCGGTTGGCGATCCGGCCGGCGATGACGTTGGCGAGCATGCCGGGGAAGGAGTCCTCGGTGAGCTTCGGGAGCTGCTCCTCCAGGTCTTCGGGCAGGCGGCCGACGTACGAGGGCAGGACGCTGCGCAGCGTCGCGGCGCCGGAGATGTCGCTGCCCGCCTCGGCACCGAAGACGACGCAGGTCCGCTCGCGCGGGAAGGCCCGGCGGTCGAGCCCGGCGTCGGCGAGCGCCCGCCTGGCCGCCTCCAGCGCGAGGAGCTGGACGGGTTCGATGGCGGCCAGGGAGGCGGGCGGGATTCCGTAGGCCAGCGGGTCGAAGGGGATCGGAGGCAGGAAACCGCCCCACTTGGACGCGGACACGTCATCCGCCTCGGCGTCCGCGCCGAAGTGCAGCGCGGGATCCCAGCGGGTGTCCGGGACCTCGGTGATCGCGTCGGCGCCGGCGAGCACCTGGGCCCAGTAGGCGGGCAGGTCGGCGGCGCCGGGGAACATGCCGGCCACGCCGACGACGGCGATGTCGAGCGGTTCGGGAACGGGGGCCGGGTTCCGCGCGGGTACCGTGCCGCCCGCGTCGCGGGCGGCAGCGGCGAGTTCGGCGGTGCGGCGCCCGTAGAAGTCGGCTGCCCCGTCGGTGACCGCGTGGTGCAGGGCGGCGACGGTGGTGACGGCGGAGCGGAGCACGGCGACCTCGCCGGCCATGAACATGCCCGCTTCGCGCTGGCGCTCCTCGTCGACGTCGAGCAGCTCGTCGCCGACCCGCTCGACGCCCTTGCTGGCGATGCGCAGGCGGCCGACGTTGAGCCGCTCCAGCTCCTGCCAGACCTGCCGCTCGGGTATCCCCTGAGTCCGCAGCTCGTCCTTGACCTCCTGGTACGTGTCGCTGAACGCGCTGGGCAGGCAGCGGGTGGTGTGTCCGGGCGCGGTGTGCAGGAGCGTGGTCGACGTGGCGTCCAAGGCCGCGCGCTGGAACAGCGGCCGGATGGCGCCGCACTCGACGGCCTCCTCGGTGAAGAGGTAGCCGGTGCCCATCAGAACGCCGACGACGGCACCGCGGGTGGTGAGCGGGGCGGCGAGCGCGGCGACCATGGCGGCGGAGCGCTCGTCGTGGATGCCGCCCGCGAACAGCACCTGTACGTCCTGCGGGTCAGCGTCGTCACCGCCATCGGCGTGACCGTCGTCGGCCGCCGCGTCGAGGAAGTCCTCCAGGACGGCCAGTTGCGCCTCCCAGAGCGGGAAGCTGTTGCGCGGCCCGATGTGCCCCCCGCACTCGGCGCCCTCGAAGACGAAGCGCCGGACGCCGGCCGCCAGGAACTGGCCGAGCAGCCCGGGTGACGGGACGTGCAGAAAGGTACGGATGCCCTCGGCCTCCAGAGCGGCCGCCTGGGAGGGACGGCCGCCCGCGATGACGGCGTGGCTGGGGCGTAGCTCGCGGATGGCCTCCAGTTGGGCGGTGCGTATCTCTTCCGGAACGAAGCCGAGGACGCCGACGCCCCAGGAGCGGTCGCCGAGCGCGGACTTGGTCTGCTCGAGCAGGGTGCGGGTCTGCTCGGGCCCGGCCAGGGCGAGCGCGACGAACGGCAGTCCGCCGCCGTCCGCGACGGCCGCCGCGAACCGTGCTTGGTCGCTGACCCGGGTCATCGGGCCCTGGACGACCGGCAGCGCGGTGCCGAGCGCCCGGCACATCGGCGAGCCGCCGCGCAGCACGGCGCCGGCGTCCGCCACGGCGGCGTCGATGCCCGCCGTGACTGCGGCGAGGGCGCGGTCCACGGTGCCGTACCGCTCGGCGAACCGGGCGGCGAGAAAGGCATCCTGGCCCAGCGGCAGGGGCCGCTCGCGCAGGACGGCCGGGAGGCCGGGGCGGCTCCGGTCGAGCACCCGGCAGCCGTCGACGACGACGGTCTCGGTGCCGTCGGCGGCGCGCAGCAGACCGGCGGCCGCGGGGGCCGTACCGGCCTCGTCGAGCAGTGCGAGCTGGATGTCCAGTACGACTCCGCGGGCGCCCGCGAGCACGGCGGCGGCCGCGGTGTGCGGCCCGATGCCGCCGCAGGCCCACACCGGCAGGTCGGCCGGTACGGCGTCGAGTACGCGCTGGAGCAGCACGAAGGTGGAGTGTTCGCCGCAGGGGCCGCCGGACTCCTCGCCGCGCAGAACGAGCCCGGTGACACCGTCGGCCACGGCCCGGACGGCCTCGTCGGGACTGCGGACCTCGGCGAGCACGGCGGGGTCCGCGGCGGCGGCGCGGGCGGCGGCCCGGACCTCGGCGACGGTCCAGGGCGCGTCGGGGGCGAGGAGCACGGTGCACGGTCCGGCGGCGGCCGGGTCCGCGGTGCGCCGCGTTCCGGCGGGCGCCGGGGCCCACAGCTCTTCGGGGCGCAGTGCACAGTCGGCGGGGACCCGCACGCCGTGGCGGCCGGGGGCCCACTGTCGTAAGAGGGTCAGTGCCTCGCGGGCGGGGCGGGCGCCCGGGCCGAGGTCGAGGACACCGGACCCACCGGCCCGGCAGACGGCGGCGACGAGGCGGGGGTCCGGTGCACCCAACGGGCTGACGCCGATAACGGTGTGCGTCATGGGGGAGGCTCCTCTGTGCGATCGGGGGGGTGTGCGATCGGGACGAGCGGATTCGGCGCACGCCGCGCGCTCTGGAGCTGATGACGCGTCAGATACTAATGGGTAGTCAGTTATCTGGCTGCACCCCCGACACCGATCGGTGAACAGGAACCGCAAGGAGCCGGACCCGGTCACCGCACCGGGCATCCTCCGGGACGACCAGCAGCGCCGCGAGTTCCGCCACCCGCCGACAGCACCGTTTCGGAGATCACCGCCGGGGCGGGGGCGTTGGGGTCCTTGCGGCGGTCAGTCACATCGGCGGCCGATCTGCGGGCCGTGCACGGCTGTGTCCGCTCCACCCTGCACAACTACCAGGGATCGGTACGGCAGTTCTGCGACTTCCTGACCAACCCCGCCTATGGCTGGGCGACGAGTGCCTGCGGCTCTTCGGAACCCACCCAGTCCAGGTGGTCTACGACTGGAATGCCGCTGCGTACGCCGACGAAGCCGAGGGTGAGCCAGAACGCCGGGCCTTCACCAGGCCCGAGCTGGAAGCGTTCTTCGACCATGCTGACGAGGAAGTCCTTCGCGTTCGCGGCAAGGGCCGCAAGGGCTGGCTGCCAGCATTCCGGGACGCCGCTTTGTTCAAGACCGCGTACGCCTACGGCCTGCGCCGAAACGAAGCCCGGATGCTGGACCTCACCGACTTCGGCCGCAATCCGGACGGCCGGGAGCTCGGCCAGTACGGCACCCTGCTGGTCCGCCACGGCAAGGCCACGAAGGGCTCGCCGCCCAAGCGCCGCAGCGTGCTGACCGTCTGGACCTGGACACCCGGCACGATCGAGGAATGGATCACCGAGGTGCGGCCCGGGATGCGGCATTCGACCAGCCGGGCCCCCTGGCCCTCCGAGCGAGGCGCACGGATCGGGGTCCAACGCTTGCACTCCCGTTTCGCCGCCTACCGGGACGCCGTCGGCCTGGACCCAGCGCTGAAGTACCACTCGTTGCGCAGGCCCTACATCACCCACCTGATCGAGGACGGCCACGACCCGCTGTTCGTCCAGTAGCCGGTCGGCCACGACCACGCCTCCACCACCGCGATCTGCACCTGCGTCTCCTCCGACTTCCGCACCCGCTCCCTGCGACGCGTCCTGGACGCCACCATCGAGGCTGCTCTGCGGCCGGGAAGGACCTTCTTCCACTCCAGCGCGGCAGAGCCTCCGCGATCCGCCAACTCGTCCTCCAAGCGCCGGCCCCAGTCATCGCGAAAGCCCTCGGCTACCACGACAAGACCGCCACGCGCCTCGTCACCGAGGCCTGCGGAACCTGGAGCCGGTACGCCGCTGAAGACCACAAACGGTGACCGCCGGAGGCCAAAAACTCAGGCAACCGACGCCCTGAAGGGATCGGTGGGGATGATTTCTGCCTCGTCGAAGAGCTGCTCCAACGCCTCGTGGCCGTGACGCCTGCGGAACTCGATCTCGGCTGTCGTCACGGGCAGCGTCCACACGATGCGGGCGTGACCCCCGGGAACGGCACAGTGTTCAAGGTCGGGTCCGTGGAGATAGGGCAGGCTGATCAGTAGGTGATCGCAGGTTGAACCCGGCACCCACGGGTCACCGATCGGCATGCTGTGCCCCAGGTCGAGCTGATGTCCTCCGCAGTGGTAGTAGGCGATCATCGCCATGAGTTCGATGAACCGCTGGTCGCGGACATGGGCAGTCATGACGAACTCGAGTCCATGACCGTCCTTCTTCATCGCGGCCCAGCACCCGGCGGTCACATAGGCCCAGGTATCGCTGCGGGGACCGGGCCCCACAACGAGGATGCGCAGATCGGGGGCCACCTGTCGCCGTTCCGGCCCGAGGTCGTAGTCGACGACCTCCACGGAGTGCCCCTCGAAGAACACCCGGACATGTGACTCAACAGCCTCCGCGGCCAGCAGCCTCGCATCACTCACCGCGCGATCATCCCAGACCGCGATCGACCGCCCCTGACAGCTCACTCAGCGTCATGGGGTTGCCGACGTCAGCTCCGCATACGCGACACCTCACCATGCGAGCCCACCAGTCTCGCGACCGATGTCGGCCGCCCACAGGACTGCGAGTTGATGATCACCTCCGTCGGCGGGCGCCTAAAAGCCTACACTTCTGAGTAAATAGCAGTTTGGGCCCAATTGGCCTTGTGATCGGCAAGGCGATACCGAACGACAAGGGGCGTGACGGAGTCGTGTATGAGTGCAACTTCGGTCCCGGTAATGAAGTCGGTCGCCTTTCCGAGAACGAGGGCGGAGGAAATTCGACGGGAATCAAGGTCATTCTCAATCACGACGGGTCCCTGCGCACTGCCCGCCCCATCTAGATCGATCGCAGATCCGTGGCCGGACGCCCGGAGCCTCCACGCGTCCGGCCACGCAGGACAATCAGGACAGGACTTGCTGTACATCGACTTCACACCCGACAGCGACATGGACATTCCTGCTGGTGCCGCGCGTGCCTGGCGGGAAGGGCTGATCGGGCTCGCCACCCTCAGCGCGACGGATCTGCGCTACGGATGGTTCGCCTACCAGATCGACTTCAAGGTGGGCGGGCACGCGTTTCTGTCCGCGACGCGGGAACCGCTGGTCGACATCATGTTCACCTTGGCGTACACCCTGCAGGAGCTGCGCACGGGCGGCTCGGCGGAGATCAATTTCACCGAGAACTCCTACGTGATTCACCTCAAACTCGTGGGCGATCGGGTCAGGTTCACCTCGTCGCACCGAACACCTGACGTGCCTCCGGAATGCCCGGTCGAGGATTACACCGCCGCGGTGCGCTCCTTCGTCGCCTCTGGCGTCGCCTACCTAGTGGAGAGCCGTCCGGCTCTTACGGAGAACCCGGCCCTCGACGAACTCCGAGCGCTTGTGTCGGATCCGGCGGGTGGTGGCACCGGCGACCAGGAATGACGACCGCGCGCACCGCGAGAGGAAACGCGACACTCTCGCCATACGTGCCCATGACCGAGCTCTTCATCGTCGGAAAGATCGACGCGTTGGAATTCGAGTCGAAGTTCTGGTCCGAGTTGCATGGCCTGCGGGACGTTTCAGACAAGGACTTCGCCGTGCTGAACGAACTGTTCTACGTCGTCGAGGACTTCGTGGCGGATGTGACCGCGCGGGACCTCGAACAGGCCTTCCTCAACGCATGCCGGAGGCTATGACCATTAGGGCACTCTGAGCAGGCGGGGCCCCTGCCGATGACTCGAATGATTCATCGGCAGGGGCAACCCGAGCACGTACGGGTTCCAAAGTGGCGCGCTGTGGGAGAAACGCCGCAAGTCAACAGGTCAACGGGGCCTGTTCGACTCGTCACCCGATGGCGTGAGATTCCTGCGATCACTGGCAGATTCTGCGAGTAGCGGCCCTGATCTGCGGATCCGTGGAGGAATTTGAAACTCGTCGCCTGGCGCTCTTGCCGACGCATGCCCCACAGAACGAGGGTCCCCTGAGCTTCGGGATGCCTCTGGCCGATGTCTTCACGCTGCACGGGCGGCGGTCGGCGTCGTCGGATCAGCCGAAGCACCTGGACCGGTACTTCGCGGGCGTGGGCAAGCGGGCGCGGTCCACGGTGTGAGCAAAGACCACCAACATCGACGGCTTCGACGCGTTCCTTGAACAGCGGTATGCCGGCGAGATCAGTCGCCTGTTCGGCGCCGCGGTCGAGGCGCCCGTCGATCCGTTCAACCGGCCACGCCACCGTGGGGACTTCGGCCTGCGCGTGCCGCCGTCGCAGCGGGCGATGACCGACTTCTTCGCGCGGTGGCGCAAGGCTCTGCCGGCCGCGCGGAAGGAGGCTGTGGCCTGCCGCGACTACGTGATGGCGAAGTTCGCGTACCTGTCCGGGGTGCGGGCCTCCGAGCTGTGCGGCGTGCGGGTCTCGGACGTGCACTGGGAGTCCGGGCAGTGGGGCAGGTTCATCGTCGAGGGCAAGGGCGCACGCGGATCGGGGCCCCGGCAACGCGAGGCGTTCTTGTTTCAGCAAGGCCGTGAGCTGCTGTGGTGGTACGTCGAGGAGGTCCGCGGGATGTTCCGGGACGACCCGGAGCGCCCTCTGGCCCCGCTGTTCCCGTCCGAGCGGGTGCCGGGCGCGGTGGCGGCTCTGAACTGCCGATCTCGCCCGCGCTCGTGCTGGCCACGTTCCGGCGTGCCTTGAAGGCGGCGTCCCGGCTGCTCCTTCCAGGGCCGGTCGCCGAGCTGTACCCGTACCTGCTGCGGCATGCCTGCGCGACGCACAACTATGAGCGGGGAATGACGCTTTGGGAGGTGCAGAGGTTGTTGGGACATGAGTGGACCACGACCACGGTTCCGGTATCTGGCGACCGCGCAGGCGGATCCGGAGCAGGCGTGCCGGGAGGCGGCTGGGCGAGCGGTGCGGCCGCTGGTAAGCGATGCGGGGAGCCCTGAGGTGAAGTGGAACCTGCGGTGGGTTGCTGCCAGACGTGACATCTGGCGGCCCACAGATCTGCTGGCGGCGTTTCGGGTGGTGGGGTTCAACCCGTCCTTGAGCAAGGTCGCGGCGCTGCGGGGCGGTGTCCCGGTGACGGTGCGGCTGGAATGGGGAGTTAGCGCGCAAGCCGGGCCCCGGTCGAGAACGGGTTGCACGAAGGGCGCCTGACGGGTGAAACCCAGGTCAGGCGCCTTTTCGCATGTGTCTAGAAGAAACCCAGCTTCTTCGCCGAGTACGACACCAGGAGATTCTTCGTCTGCTGGTAGTGGTCCAGCATCATCTTGTGCGTCTCGCGTCCCATTCCCGACTTCTTGTAGCCGCCGAACGCCGCGTGGGCCGGGTACGCGTGGTAGCAGTTGGTCCAGACGCGGCCCGCCTTGATCTCGCGGCCCAGGCGGTAGGCCGTGTTGCCGTCGCGGGTCCAGACGCCCGCCCCGAGGCCGTAGAGGGTGTCGTTGGCGATCTTCAGGGCCTCGTCGACCGAGTCGTACTTCGTGACCGAGACGACCGGGCCGAAGATCTCCTCCTGGAAGATCCGCATGTCGTTGGTGCCGCGGAAGATGGTCGGCTCGATGTAGTAACCGCCCTCCAGGCCCGGCACCGCGCGGGGGCCGCCGCCCGTGACGACCTCAGCGCCCTCCTGCCTGCCGATGTCGAGGTAGGAGAGGATCTTCTCGTACTGGTCGTTGCTCGCCTGCGCACCGATCATGGTGGCCGGGTCCAGCGGGTCGCCGCCGACGATGGCCCGGGTGCGTTCGACGCAGCGGGCCATGAAGTCGTCGTAGATGGAGGCATGGATCAGAGCGCGCGACGGGCAGGTGCAGACCTCGCCCTGGTTGAGGGCGAACATCACGAAGCCCTCGACCGCCTTGTCCAGGAAGTCGTCGTCGGCGGCCATGACGTCGGGCAGGAAGATGTTCGGGCTCTTGCCGCCCAGTTCCAGGGTGACGGGGATGATGTTCTCGCTCGCGTACTGCATGATCAGACGGCCGGTGGTGGTCTCACCCGTGAACGCCACCTTCGCCACGCGCGGGCTGGAGGCCAGCGGTTTGCCCGCCTCCACGCCGAAGCCGTTGACGACGTTGACCACGCCCGGTGGGAGCAGGTCGGCGATCAGGTCGATGACGTAGAGCAGGCTGACCGGGGTCTGCTCGGCCGGTTTGATGACGACGCAGTTGCCCGCGGCCAGCGCCGGGGCGAGCTTCCAGGTCGCCATGAGAACGGGGAAGTTCCACGGGATGATCTGGCCGACCACACCCAGCGGCTCGTGGAAGTGGTAGGCGACCGTGTCGGCGTCGATCTCCGCGATACTGCCCTCCTGTGCGCGGACGACCCCGGCGAAGTACCGGAAGTGGTCCACGGCCAGCGGGATGTCGGCGGCCAGGGTCTCGCGGACCGGCTTGCCGTTCTCCCATGTCTCGGCGACCGCGATCTTCTCCAGGTTCTCCTCGATGCGGTCCGCGATCCTGTTGAGGATGTTCGCGCGCTCCGTGGTGGACGTGCGGCCCCACCGGTCGGCGGCTCGGTGCGCGGCGTCCAGCGCGAGGTCGACGTCGGCCGCCGAGGAACGGGCGACCTCGCAGAAGGCCTTGCCGGTCACGGGCGTCGGGTTCTCGAAGTAGCGGCCCTCGACGGGCGCTGTCCAGTCGCCGTCGATGAAGTTGTCGTAGCGGCGGGCGAAGGTGACGATGCTGCCTTCGGTTCCTGGCTGCGCGTACACCATGGCGGCTCTCCTCGGTGAAAGTGCGGTGCGGGGCGGGTGGGGACGCCCTCACTGTGCTCCCGGGAGGTTGGCGCAAGGTTGGCGCCGTGCCGGACCGGGCGTCCGTCAGCCGCGCAGGGCCGTCGCGAGCCGGCCCCGCGCGATCGCCCGGCGGGTGTCGCCCGGGCCGAGCAGCCGCAGCGCGTGCTCGTGGACCTCCGCGTCGTACGGGGCCCGTTCGCCGTACCGCAGGGCGTGCTCCGGGTGGATGCTCGCCAGTACGGCATCGCGCACCGCCACTTCGAGGCGCGTGCGCCACTCCTCGATGCCGGGTGCCTCGGAGCGGGGGAGCAGCGGGCCGCCGTAGCGGCGCAGGGCCGTGTCCGTGTCGCCCTGCTCCAGCGCGCGCAACACGTCGGCGGCGTCGCAGGAGACGGGGTCGGTGAGGGCGTAGTGGCGGGGGGAGATCGCGCCGCCCAGCGCGCGGCGTAGGTGGGAGATCTCCGCCTTGAACGTCGACGACGTGACGGGACGGTCGCCGTACAGGGCCGCGCGCAGCCGTTCCGCGGAGAAACCCCCGGGTTCCAGGCAGAGCAGGACGAGGATCTCCAACTGCCGGGGGCGCACCTGCAGTTGCCGTCCGTCGCGCACGGCCCGTTCGGCGCCGAGACAGGTGAGCCGCAGCTGTCCCGTCCCGGGTTCTGGCGGGGCGGCGGACGGCCGGACGCCGTCGGATCCGTGCAGGCGCGCCTCGATGCTGGACACCAGTGTGCGGACCGTCGACATGGCCAGGGGGTGCGAGCGGTCCCAGGTCGTGGACAGGTCCAGTACGCCGAGGACGCGACCGTCCCGGCCGTGCACCGGGGCGCAGTAGCAGACCCAGCCGTGCAGGGCCGACACCAGATGCTCCGCCGAGAAGACGGAGCTGGGGCGGCCGGTGCGCAGGGCGAGGGAGAGCGCGTTGGTGCCCATGGCCTGCTCGTCCCAGCGGCCGCCCGGCGCGAAGTTGACCCGCTCGGCCCGGCGGCGCATGGTCGGGCCGCCGCAGGTCCACAGGATCGTGCCGGACTCGTCGGTGACGGCGGTGACGAACCCGGCGTCCTCGGCGATGCTGTGCAGCTCCCCGGCGAGAGCGGAGACCGGCCGGTACAGCGGTGAGGACGTCCAGCGCTGGTGCACCCGGCCGCCGTCGGTGACCGGGGCGCTGTCCCGGCCCGGGTCCACACTGCCCAGCGAACGCGCCCAGGACTCGGTCACCTCGTGGCGCAGCGTCGCGGTGCCGCCCGGCCGAGTGCCCGGCACGCTCAGCCGCGGCACCCAGCGGGACCACTCGTGCTCCAGCACGGCCCTGCGCTGCCGGAGGTCAGGGCGCTGTGACATGGCCTCTCCCTGCCGTCGTACCGGATTCTCGGGGTGAGGTCAGTCTGACCGGACGGGCCCGTCCCGGTCGAGAACTCCGGCGAACCCGGCTGAGGTGTTCGGAACGGGCGACCGCCTGACTGGATGTTTGTCCGGTACGAGGGTGCCGCCGTACGGGTGACCGGTTCACTCGACCCGACGGACGGGGCCCGGCCCGCGTACCACCGGCGCACGGCGCCGCGTTCCCCTGGCATGGACAGCACGGACACGGCCCGGCGCCTTCCCGGGAACCACGCCGCGCCCCGCTCGTACGCCGAACTCACCAGCGGATACGCGGGACATCCGCCGATCTACGCGGCCCTGGTCGCCGAGTGGGAGGCACGGGGCCACACGGTCCCGGAGCACCGCGACGGCCAGTGGGTCTCCTTCGCGGCCCCGGCCGAGAGCGAGACCTGGACCGCCGTCACCTGCTGGGCCGCCGGCCGGCACATGGGCCCGGTCGTCCCGGGCGGCCCCCACCCGGCCCCGAGCCCGCACGGGCCCACCGCTGCCCGCCCGGCGGGAGCCGTACACCAGCCCACCGCTGCCCTCCCGGCGGGAGCCGGACACCAGCCCACTGCCCTCCCGGCGGGAGCCGCCCATCAGCCCGCCGTTCCGAACCCGGTGAGCACCGCCCACCAGCCCACAGCCGCCCACCAGCCCACACTCGCCCACCAGCCCACACTCGCCCACGCGACAACCGGCGCCCACGCGACAGCAGCCGCCCACGCGACAACAGCCGCCCACGCGGCAACAGCCGCCCAGGTGACCACAAGCGCTCAGATGACCACAACCGCCTATGTGACCGCCGCCGTCCACGCGGCCGCCGCCGTCCACCCCGCCCCCGGCCGGCCCCCGGGTCAGGCAGCCCCCGCGGGCACCCGCACTGGCGCGGCCCGTCACCCCGCGGTGGCGATGCCCGGGTCCGGCGTGCGTCTCACCAACCGTCCGGTGCCACCGGCTCCGCGCTGACCGGCGCCAGCACGGCGAGGGTTCCGCTGGCCTCCCGCAGGGCCGCCTCGAGTGTGCTCGGGGTGTGGAGCGTGCCGGAGCCGTCCGGCGGGACGAGCCACTCCAGGCGGCCGGCGGGCCGGTACGGCGGCGGCACGGCCACCCAGGACCCCCGGCCGACGTGCCGCACCCCGAAGCCGACCCACTCGCTGACCGGGTCGGGCGGCAGGAAGAACCCCACTCTGTGGGCCGCGCAGTCCACCAGGGTGGGGCCGGGCACCTTCAGTGGGTCGCGCCACAGGAGGTCCAGGGCGAGCAGGCCGAGGCGGTCGGGGACGCTCAGCACGTCCCAGTACCGCCCGGACTCCACGAGCACCGTTCCCGTGCCGTAGTCCCACTCCCGCTTGCACTCCTGGGGGTCCGTGGCGGCCGCGGCGAGCCACTCGACGGCTTGCTTCCACATGACGCTCTGCATGGCCACCCCAGGCACAGTCGACGGCGCCGCGGTCCGGCGCGCGCTGGACACGGGCCGGTGATCCGCGGGGTTCCGCGTGCCGCCCGGCCACAGCCATGCTCGTAGATATTTCTACGGGCCGGAAGGGGTGGCGCGGTCTGGCGTTTGGGCCGGGCATGTCCCGGTCGAAAGGGGGCACTCGAAGGTGCGACCCGTAAGACCGCGATCAAGTTCGTGCGCGTTCCTGCCACCCCGTTGGATCCGGCCACCGAGAGGTGTGTGCGACTCGGGGAGAAGTCGCGGAGCGCCGGATCCCGGTGCCCCGGACGCGGGTCCCTCAGGCATGCCGTCCGCGCCGCCGGCCCGTCGGTGTGCGGGAGGTGTGGACCGGTGCACGAGGGCGCGCGGGCGCGATGTGCGGATCCGGGAACTTTGCCTTCACAAAACCTTCCGCCGTGCTGGCCAGAACCCGTCTTGTTCGGTCAACTCCTCACGCCGCAGGGTGGGTTGAGCACTTGAGCATCAGGAGTCACAAGCGATGCGCTTGGCCCGTGCGACCGACAGCGCGGGCACCGACGGGGGAACTGATGATGTGCGCGTGGCCACCGCCGACGGGGCGTGTGGCGCCCTCGCGCACGACCCGAACGTCCCTCCCTCACCGCCTCTTGGTGCCTCCATCGGGTGCCCGAGACAGGGATAGGAGGGGGAATGCCGATGAGTGCAGTGAGCGCCGCCAAGCCGACGTATCCCGGTGTCTACGTCGAAGAGCTTCCCAGCAGCACCCGCACCATCTCGACCCTGACCACTTCGGTGACCGCCTTCGTGGGCCACACCCGCCGTGGTCCGCTGAACGAGCCGGTGCGCGTCACCAGCTTCACCGAGTTTGAGCGGCGCTTCGGCGGCCTGAGCGCGCGGAGCGCCGTCGGCTACGCCGTCCACCAGTTCTTCGGCAACGGCGGCACCGTCGCCCTGATCGTCCGTGTCGCCAAGGCCGGCAGTGGCCAGGCCGCCTGCGTCACCCTGGAGTCGACCGAGGGCCACAGCGAGTGCGACGTCCTCGCGGTGCACGCCAAGGAGCCCGGCGTGTGGGGCAACGGCCTGCGCGTCGCCGTCGACCACGACACGCCCCGCCCCGACGAGACCTTCAACCTGCGTGTCTACGACGCCAAGGGCGAGGCCCGCGAGAGCTTCACCGGACTGTCGACCGACCCGTCCCACGGCCGGTTCGTGCAGACCGTCGTCAACGCCGGCTCCCGGCTGATCCGCGTCGAGGTCGTCGGCGAGGGCAGGCCCGACCCCTCCGGCACCGTCTCCAAGCCGTTCGGCCACGAGCTGCCCGACCTCGCCGTCGACCTCACCGTCAAGATCGGCGACGTCGAGCGGGAGTTCACCCTCTACGACCCCGACTGCGACGGCGAGGCCCCGTCCTCCGTCGCCGAGCTGGCACTGCTGCTGGAGCGCAAGCTGCGCGCCCTGCCTGACGCGCCCGGCAAGCACGCCTTCGCCGGAGCCGAGGTCACCGCCTTCGGCCGCCGTGTCCAGGTCGTCGCGGGCTCCACCGACCCCGACGACGTGGTCCGCTTCCTCGGCGAGTGCGCCAACGACCTGGGCCTGGAGGCCTCGGTCAACCCGCCCGTCTTCCCGCTGGAGGGCGGCGAGGACGGCGAGGCGCCCGGCCCGCGCGACCTCATCGGCTCCGAGGCAGACAAGTCCGGCATCCAGGCGCTGCGCGGCGTCGCCGACGTCAACCTGCTCGCCCTGCCCGAACTCGCCGCGTACGAGAAGACCGAGGACGCCCTCACCGTCGTCTCCGCCGCCCAGCGGCTGTGCCAGGAACGGCGGATCTTCCTCCTGGTCGACGCGCCCGGCAGCTGGGTCAGCGTCGACACCGCCCGCGCCGGGCTCGCCGCCTTCGACGCCGTGCGCGGCAACCACGCCGGCCTGTACTTCCCGCACCTCCAGCTCACCGACCCGCTCACCGGCCGGCTGCGCTCCTTCCCGCCGTCCGGCGCCGTCGCGGGTGTCATCGCCCGTACGGACTCCGAACGCGGCGTGTGGAAGGCCCCGGCCGGAACCGAGGCCCGGCTCGCCGGCGTGCACTCGCTCGCGGTCGACCTGACCGACCGCGAGACCGGCCTGCTCAACCCGCTGGGCGTCAACTGCCTGCGCACCTTCCCGGTGACCGGCCCCGTCGTCTGGGGCGCCCGCACCCTGGAGGGCTCCGACGCCCTCGACAGCGAGTGGAAGTACGTCCCCGTCCGGCGGCTCGCGCTGCACGTCGAGGAGAGCCTCCAGCGCGGCCTGCAGTGGGTGGTGTTCGAGCCCAACGACGAGAACCTGTGGCAGCAGATCAGGCTCGCCGCCTCCTCCTACCTGCACACGCTGTTCCGCCAGGGCGCCTTCAAGGGCGGCACCCCGCGCGAGGCCTACTTCGTCAAGTGCGACAGCGACACCACGACCACCGAGGACATCGAGAACGGCGTCGTCAACGTCCTGGTGGGCATCGCGCCGGTCCGCCCGGCCGAGTTCGTGGTCGTCAAGATCCAGCAGACGTCCGGGCAGTTCGCGCTCTAGGGAACGCTCGAAGGAACCGCTCCAAGGAACCGCTCCAAGGAACCCCTGAGGACATTTTCGATGGCAGAGTTCACGGTCAACGCCCATCGCTTCGACCCGTACAAGAACTTCAAGTTCCTGGTCCTGTGGGACGGCCGGACGGTGGCCGGCATCAGCAAGATCAGCCCGCTCAAGCGGACCACCGAGGTCGTCAAGCACCGGCACGGCGGCGACCCCTCCTCCCCGCGCAAGTCGCCGGGCCGCTCCGAGTTCGAGGGCATCACCCTGGAACGCGGCGTCACCCACGACCCCGAGTTCGACCGCTGGGCCAACAAGGTCTGGCAGGTCGGCGCGGGCCTCGGCTCGGAGGTGTCCCTCGCGGACTTCCGCAAGGACATCGTGATCCAGGTCCTCAACGAGGCTGGGCAGGTCGCCGTCTCCCACAAGCTGTACCGGACCTGGCCGAGCGAGTACCAGGTCCTCGGCGAACTGGACGCCAACGCCAACGCGGTGGCCATTCAGTCGCTGAAGCTCGAGTGCGAGGGGTGGGAGCGGGACTACGAGGTTCCCGAGCCGGAGGAACCCTCGTTCCTGAACCCGGCGTAGGCGCTCCCCTGGGTGCGCCGAGGGGGGTTGTCGTTCGTCTGCGGGTTCGTGGGGGCTGGTCGCGCAGTTCCCCGCGCCCCTATGGGGCACGTATTGGGGGAGGCATGGTCATCGCGCGGGCGGCCGAGTTTCTGGCCACCTGGGAGGCCGGGGTGGCTCAGGCGCCGGACGGGCGTGCTCTGCTGCTGCACCGGGCTGCCCGGCCCGATCTGGGCGGTGATCAGCGGACTCTGCTGGCGCTGCCGGTCGGGGAGCGCGAGGCGGATCTGTTCGCGCTGCGCCGGGCGCTGTTCGGCGAGCGGATGCAGGTGCGTCTGGAGTGCGGGGCGTGCGGTGCGGACATGGAGTTCGAGCTGGACGCCGGGGAGTTCACCCGGACCCTGGCCGGCAGGAGCGAGCCGCTGGTGCGGATCGCCGAGGACGGCTGGGAGGTCGAGTTCCGGGTGCCCGGCGTCGCCGACCTGACGGCGGCGGCCGGTGCGGCCGATCCACGCCGGGCCCTGCTGACGCGGTGCGTGACCGCGGCCGTGCACGACGGGCGGCCGGTCTGCGCGGACGCGCTGCCCGCCGCCGTGCAGCGCCGGATCGCCGAGGCGGCCCAGGACGCCGACCCGGGCGGCGACGTCACGCTCGCCATCGCCTGCCCCGAGTGCGGGGAAGGCACCCGGGCCGAGTTGGACATCGCCTCCTACCTGTGGACCGAACTGGACGCCTGGGCCCGCGACCTCCTGCTCGACGTCCATCTGCTCGCCACCGCCTACGGCTGGAGCGAGCCGGAGATCCTGGCGCTCAGCCCGCTGCGGCGCCGCTACTACCTGGAGCTGTGTGCGGATGTCTGAGTCCACCTCGCGAGGGCGGCCGGAGCCCGACTTCCTCGACCGGCTGCTCGCCCGGCACGCGACGCCCGCCGCGCGGCGCACCGGCGTGGTGCGGGTACGGCCCCGGCTGGCCGGGCCGTTCGAACGGGCCGAGGCCGTCCGGACCACCGCACCGGACCCGGACGGCACCGAGCCGCTGTGGCCCGTTGCCGCCCCGGCGCCGGGCGCCCGGCCGGACCCGGCACGCCCCCCGGCCCGCGAGGTCGTCCGCACCGAACGGGAGCGGACGGTCGTCCGGACCGAGCGGGCCCCCGCGCACGCCGAGCCCGCGACGTCTCCGGCCGTAAGGAACGAGCCCGGCGAGCCGCTGTTGCGTCCCGCAACACCGGTGCGTCCCGCGCCGCGGCCGGTCTCCGACACCGCCCGTCGCGCGGCTGCCGGAAACCGCCCCCGGGGGGCGGCCCCCCTGAGCGCGGCGTCCGCACCAACCCCCCCTGGTGTGGACGCCGCTCCCCCCGCCGTGTCCGCCCCGCTGCTCCCCAGCGCGGCGGACACGGCGGCCGCCCGGGACGCCGTCCGTCAGGTCGCGGCCCGGCGCCCGGGCCGATCGGCCGAGCGAGTGGTGCAGGTGCAGATCGGACGGCTCGAGGTGACCGCGGGCGGCGCCCCCCAGGGCGGCGGCCCGACCCGGCCCCGGCAGGCGGAACGGCCGGGAGCCACCGTCAGCCTGGCGGACTATCTGGCCAGGGGGCGCGAGTGAGCGGGCACCGGCGGGCGGACGTACGACGAGAAGCGGGCGGGCCGGCCGCGACACCAGGCGGGCCGGCCGCGAGAGCAGGCGGGCCGGCCGCGAGAGCAGGCGGGCAGGCCGCGAGAGCAGGCGGGCAGGCCGCGAGTAGCGGGACGACGAGGAGAGGGACCGAGGAACCGACGCCATGAGCAACGCACTTGCCCTCGCCCACGTCACCCAGGCCCTCGCCCTGCTGATCGAGGCCAACCTGCCGCCGGACATCGACATCGCCGTCAAGGTCGAGCCGCGCAGGCCGCCGGTGGACCCGCCGCTCGAACCGACCGTCACCGTGTTCCTCTACCAGGTCACGCCCAACACCTCGCAGCGCAACCACGACCTGCCGACCCGGGCCTCCGACGGCACCCTGGTCCGCAGGCCGGCCGCCGCGCTCGACCTGCACTACCTGATCAGCGCGTACGGCGAGGAGGCCGAGCTGGTCGGGCAGCGGCTGATCGGTTCGGTGGTGCGCACCCTGCACGAGATACCGGTGCTGCCCCGGGACATCATCGAACTCGCCGGTCAGCGGCCCCACTTGAACGGCAGCGACCTGGCCGACGCGGTGCAGCGGGTGCGGTTCACCCCGACGGCCATGGACGTCGACGAGACGTCCAAGCTGTGGGGGATGCTGCACCAGACGCCGTACGCGCTGTCGGTCGTCTACCAGGCCGTGCTGGTCCTCATCGACGGGCGCGAGACGCCGGTGCCGGCGAAGCCGGTGGAACGGCCGAAGGTGCGGGTGCTGCCGTTCGGGGCACCGGGAGCGCCCTCGCCCGGCCCGGTGCCGGACGAGCCGGCCGCGCCACCCTCGCAGGAGGCCGAGCAGCCCGCCGACCCACCCACGAAGGCCGTGGCCAGGACCGAGGCGAGGACCGAGGCGAAGACGCCGGCCAAGGCGGCCCGGAGCCGTAAGGCGGCGCAGCCCGCCAGGAGCGCGAAGAAGACGGCTGCCAAGCCCGCCAAGTCCGCGCGCACGCAACCGGCGTCCAGGCACAAGGACGGAAACGCGGGCGCGGACGCGGACGGCAGTGAGGGCACGGAGAACTGAGGCACATGGGAACGACGGGGGCAGGTGAGGACATGGGAACGCACGCAACGGGCGCGGCGCAGAGCGGGGCTGCCGCCGCCCTGGGCGACGGCACGACGCTCACGGCGGAGATCCGGCGTGTCCTGGCCCGCGTCGACGCCCATGCGCTGCGCGGTGCCAAGGGTGAGGAGCGCCAGGCGCACGCCCCCGTCCCCGAGTCCGCCGACGGCCCCGGCACCGCTCCCCTCGACGCCCTGGTCACCTGTTTCGGGCTCACCGCGTTCGAGCGGGACCTCGTCCTGCTCACGGCCGCGCAGGAGCTGGAGCCCACCACCGCCGCGCGCTGCGCCGCCGCCGGCGACCCGGAGCGGGCCCACCCGACGTTCTCCCTCGCCCTGGCCGCCCTGGACGAGCCGCACTGGAGCGCGCTGCCGCCCGTGTCGCCGCTGCGGCGCTGGCGGATCCTGGAACCCGACGACGTGTCACAGCTGACCACCACCCGGCTGCGGCTCGACGAACGCATCCTGCACTTCCTCCTCGGCTCGCCCTACCTGGACGCCCGACTGCACGGCCAGGCGCTCCGCACCCCCGTCCCGGACCGGCTGCCGCCCTCGTACGACCTGGCCGCGAGCCGGGTCGCGGGCGGCTGGACGGACGGTGCCCGCCCCGATGCGCCGCTGCTCGTCGAACTCGTCGGCGGCGATCTGCGCAGCCGCGCCGACATCGCCGCCGCGGCCGCCGCCCGTGCCGGGCTCGGGCTGTACTCGATGAGCGCCGAGGACATCCCCGTCGACCCCGCCGAGCGCGACCGGTTCGCCCGGCTCTGGCAGCGCGAGGCGATCCTGCTGCCCGCCGCCCTGCTCGTGGAGTTCGGCGAGCCCGACCGGGAGCAGCAGGCGGCCACCGAGGCGTTCCTGGCCCGAGCCGCCGTGCCGGTCGTCGTCTCCAGCGCCGACCCACGCCGCACCGACCGCCCGCACGGCCCCCGGGTGACCGTGCCGAGCCTCGGCGATGAGGAGCAACTGGCCCTGTGGGGCGACGCGTTCAGTGAGGTCGCCGACTTGGCGGAGGGTGAACTGCGGTCGCTGATCGCTCAGTTCCAGCTGCCGCCGCACGTCGTGCGGTCCGCCGCCGCGACCGTACGGCGTGAACTGCCCCACGAGGACGAACTCGACGCCGCCGCTCTCGCCTGGCGGGCCGGTATGGACGAGGCCCGGGTCGGCATGGACGAACTCGGCCGCCGCATCGAACCGCAGGCCGGCTGGGGCGACCTCGTGCTGCACGAGCGGCAGATCGGCGTGCTGCGCGAGATCGTCGCCCACGTACGGCAGCGGTCGGTGGTCCACCAGGAGTGGGGCTTCGGCGCGACCCTGCGCCGGGGCCTCGGCGTCACCGCCCTCTTCGCGGGCGGCTCCGGCACCGGCAAGACCCTGGCCGCCGAGGTGATGGCGAAGGAACTGGGCCTCGACCTGTTCGTCGTCGACCTCTCCCAGGTCGTCAGCAAGTACATCGGCGAGACCGAGAAGAACCTCCGCCGGGTCTTCGACGCCGCCGAACGCGGCGGTGCCCTCCTGCTGTTCGACGAGGCCGACGCACTGTTCGGCAAGCGCAGCGAGGTCAAGGACAGCCACGACCGGTACGCCAACCTCGAGGTCAGCTATCTGCTCATGCGGATGGAGGCCTACCGCGGCCTCGCCATCCTCACCACCAACATGAAGAAGGCCCTGGACAACGCCTTCCTGCGGCGGATCCGCTTCGTCGTCGACTTCCCCTTCCCGGCCGAGCACGAGCGCGCCGAGATCTGGCGCCGGGTGCTGCCGCCGCAGGCACCGGTGAAGGACATCGACCCGGAGCTGCTCGCGCGGCTCACGGTGGCGGGCGGCTCGATCCGCAACATCGCCCTGTCCGGCGCGTTCCTCGCCGCCGAGGAGGGCGAGGCGTTGCAGATGCGGCACATGCTCGCCGCGGCCCGCACCGAATACCTCAAGCTGGAACGCTCCCTGACGCCGACGGAGGTCCGCGGATGGGTGTGACACGGAGCGGCGGGACCGCGGGGGGCCCGAACCAGGCCGCGTACAGCGGCGGAATCGCGGGGGGCCCGAACCGGGCCGCGCACAGCGGTGGGACAGCCGGGGCCCCGGCCCGGGCCACGGCCCCGCGCGAGATCCGCGTGGACATCGGCGAACTGGTCCTCGACGGCTTCCGCGCCGACCCCGACCGGGTGGCCGCCGCGTTCGAAGTCGAGCTGACCCGGCTGGTCCGCGAGCGCGGCATGCCCGCCGACGGACCGTGGACGGCCGACGTCCTGTCCGGCCTGCCGCCGCTGCCCGCCGGGCTGTCCGCGCGCCGGCTCGGCCAGGAACTGGCGCGTGCCGTGCACGAAGGCCTGAGCGGCCGCGGGGAGGTGGCCCCATGAATGACTCCCGTACCCAGGACGGCCGTTCGGAGCAGTCCGCCGAGCAGCGCCGCCGCAAGCGCAAGGAGCGGGCGGCCCGGTCCCGCGCCCCCGAGCCCAGGGACATCGTCAGCGGCGCGGGCCAGCCGCTCGACCCGGGTGTCCGGCGGGAACTGGAGGAGCGCCTCGGGCACGACCTCAGCCGCGTACGCCTGCACACCGGCCGGGACGCCGGGCAGCTCGCGGATCTGCTCGGGGCGGACGCGGTCGCCGTCGGGCAGGACATCCTCTTCCGCGAGGGGGCGTACCGGCCCGGCACGGACGAGGGCCGCCGGCTGCTCGCCCACGAGCTGCTGCACACGGTCCAGAACCCGCACGGCCTCGGTGCGTTGCGGGCCGGACGGGAACTGGGCGCGGTGAGCCTGCCGCAGCAGGCCATCGAGCGGGAGGCGGAGACGACGGCGCAGGACCTGGTGCGCGACCCGGGTCCCGGCACGGCCGAAGCGGTTTTGGACGTCGAGGAGGGGCAGGCGACCCCCGGCTGGCTCCGCTACGCGACCGTCGACGCCGACCGCCGCCGCATGGAGCAGCTGGACCCGGCGACCCTCGTCGATCGCATCGCCAACGGCCTGCTGCGTTCCCTGCGCGGCGACCCGGAGGACCGGTCGGGCCGGGTACGACTCCAGCTGGCCCGCATGGCGCCCGAGGTCCAGGACACCGTCCTGGACCGGCTGGAACTGAGGCTGCCCGCGCCGGTCGTGGACCGGCTGCTGGACAGCGTGGAGGAGACACAGGACGCGGGCCCGCTGCCGCTGGATGCCGCGGCGGCTCCCCACGCGCTGCCCGGCGCGACGGAGGAGATCGAGGCGGAGCGCGCTCGCGAGGACTCCGAGACGGGCGGCACCCCGGAGCGGGACGTACGGACGCGGGAGCCGGGCAAGGAGCACGGCACGGCTGGGGACACCCGGGGGAAGGAAGCCGGCGAGGCCGCCGGCCGGGAGCAGGGCGCGGAGGGTTCGGCCGAGCGGCATCAGGGTGCCGAGGGTTCGGCCGCGCGGCAACAGATGGGCGTCAAGGACGAGCAGGAGCGCTCCTCCGGCCGGCAGGAGGAGAAAGACGCCTCCGGACGGGACGCGCGACAGGACGCCCACGGCGAACGCGAGGACGCGTCGGACACCGAGCGCGACCAGCGGGGCCAGGACCAGCAGGACGAGCGCGAGGCAGGTGAGGAGCGGAGCGGGGCCCAGGAGGAGGCCGCTCCGGAGCCGGAGCGGCAGGCCGTCGAGCAGGAGCAGCCCCGGGACTCGGGCGAGACGCCCGGCCGGCAGGCCACCGCGCCCGGCGGCGTCGACCGCAGCGGGGCCGAGCCCGGGGAGAAGTCCCGTACCGGCGGTGAGGGCGCGTCGGCCCGAACGGTGGGCGATCCGGAGAACGAACAGGACGCCGACGACGAGCCGTTGGGGCTGGACGCCGAGCCCACCCAGGACGACTCCGGCCCGGAAACGGCTGACGACCCGGCCGCCTCAGCGGGTCGGGAGCCGGTGCCCGATGCCGACCTCGTCGGATACACCGAAGCGGCGAAGAACCCCAGCCTCGTCGAGGAGCGGCGCAAGGGCACGGCCCCGCTGCCCAGCCTGTCGGCCGCCTCCGACACCCCGGCGCCGGATACGGCGGGGCAGGATTCCGGGGCCGGCCGGGGTGCCGAGTCACGCACCGAGGAGGAGGCAGACGGCGGCGAATCCTTCGAGGAACTGCTGAGCGGTCCGTCCGGCGGGCAGCAGGCCGCCGACGCGTCCGAGCTGGCCGGGGGCCTCTCCACGGCGTCCTCGGGAGCCCTGGTGCCGGACGCGACCGGGGCGGACCCGGAGCGGAAGCAGTCCGACGAACGCAAGGAGGACTCCGAGGCCGCGCGGCGCGACGAAGAGGCCCGGAACGCGGACGGGGCGGCGACCGGGACGGTCACGGCTCCCGGGGAGACCGCGGCACCGGACCAGTTGGCGAAGGCGGGGGAGGACGCCCGTACCCAGAGCGCCGGTGCACCGTCCGGTACGGGTACGGGTTCCGGCGGGGAGAGCCGGCCCGAGAGCGCCCAGAAGCCGGAGGGCGGAGCTCCCGACCGCAGTGGCGCGAAGCAGGGGAGTTCGGGGAGTTCGGGGAGCGCCGGGGCGGTCAAGGGGCAGGACAAGCAGGCCGGCAAGCCCGAGGGAGGCCCGGCGGGCGGTCGGCGCGAGGCCGCCGGGGACCAGGGGACGACGGCCCCCGCACCCGAGACGTCCCCCGGCGGCGACCAGGAGGCGACCGAAGGAAAGGGCCCGGGCACCACCCCCGGCCCGCAGTCCGGGCCGGACAAGGTCTCCACCCCCGGACCCGCGAGCGCGCCGAAGCTGGCACCGGGCAACGGGCCTTCCCCGATGGCCGCGGGCCCCGAACCGAAGACCAACACACCCAAGGCCACCGAGGGCCCGGGTCCCGGCGGGGGGCCCGGCGGTGGGTCCAGCGGCTCCCGCTCCCTGCCGACGGGCGGCAAGCGCCAGGCGGCACGGCAGGCGGCCAAGACCGCGTCACGCCGTGGCCGCGGCGCGGGCGGCGGCCGCACGTCCCCGGCTCCTGCCCCCGTCCGGTCCGGCGGTCGCCCCTCCGCATCCGGCGGATCCAAGGCGAGCCCCAGGGCGAAGAAGGAGGCTCCGGCCCCGGACGTCTCCAACGCCACCCCCGAGTTCGGCCTGTCGACGGCCGCAGGGCTGAAGCCGCACCAGGCTCTGGAGACCCTCAAGGGCGTCGACAGCGCGGTCGGCCGTTCGGTCGACAAGGAGCGCACGGCCCTGCGCAAGGCACCGCCCACGACGCAGCGCCCCGCCGGTTCCCCGCGCACGGTCCCCGGCGGCCCGAAGGCGGCGGCCCCGGGCACGTACACCAACGCCAAGGTCGCCCGTACGGAGGCCGCCCCGGGCAGGACGCCCGAGGTCAGCGGCGAACAGAAGCCGGAAGGCGAGGTCCCGGGCGCGAACGTGCCCGAGCCCAGCTGGTGGGACATCGCCGTCACCATCGGCGCCCAGCTGTTCGGCAAGCTGCTGAAGGAGATCCTCCCGCTCGACGACCTGATCGACTCCATCCTCGGGCTGCCCACCGAGGACGAGGGCCTGAAGAACGCCCGCGTGGGCGACGCCCCGAAGCTTCCGCTGGAGAACGACTCCGACCCGCGGCGCACCGACGAGCAGGGGCAGAAGCTCGACGAGCGCAAGAGCGAACTGCACCGGTCCGGCCGTGACGACGCGGCCCGCCCGATGGGCGAGGACCAGATCTACCCCGACGTGCCCAAGGAGACCCTGACCGGCAAGGTGGCCGGCGGGAAGAAGGGCGCGAAGGGCGGCGGCACGCGGTCGGTGTCCGGCGGCGGCGTGCCGATCGAGTCGGCCTCCGCGGTCGCCGAGCACGACCGGGGCCCGCAGATCCAGGCGGGCTTCTCCCAGGGCCGGGCGAAGATGGGCCAGGAGCGGCAGACCAAGGACAAGAAGGCCGCCGACGACCGCAAGCAGCACGACCAGGACCTCCAGAAGGAGGTCACGGCCAGCGGCAAGAAGCAGGCCGACGCCCGTGACAAGGGCCGCACCGACATCGCCGACTCCCGGGACCGGTGGCGCAAGGAGCAGGACGACAAGGTCTCGGAGATCGACGACAAGAAGGGCAAGAAGTACGACAAGGTCCGCGACGACATCAAGAAGAAGGAGGAGGACACCGACAAGGACGTCGACAAGCGGACCGAGGACGACAACAAGAAGATCGACGACGAGCAGACGGGCGCCGAGAAGGAGGCGGAGAAGAAGCAGGAGGAGGGCAAGAGCGACGCCGACAACTGGCTCGAAGAGGCCATCGAGAAACTGAAGGAGTTCTTCGAGAACCTCAAGAACGCCATCAAGAGCGTGTTCGAGAAGGCCCGCCAGGTCGTCACCGACCTCATCGACCAGTTCAAGCAGCAGGTCTTCAAGCTCATCGACGACGCCCGCAACTGGGTCATCGACCAGATCAACACCTTCGCCGACGCGCTGATCGCCCTCGGCGACGAACTCCTCGCCGACTACCCGGCGATGCGCGACAAGTGGCGCGACACCATCGACGGCGCGCGCGACTGGGCCGTGCAGAAGGTCAACGAGTTCGCCGACGCGCTCAAGGAGGTCGCCGGCAAGCTTCTCGACGGCCTGTGCGGCGCGCTCCTGGCCGGGCTCGACGCCCTGGAGGGCGGCCTGCTGGCGGCGGTCGACATCGCCGAGACGGTCACCGTCGGCGCACTGGAGTTCGGTGCCGCGGCGGTCGCCGCGCTCGGCGAGTGGGCGGCCATCTTCAACGACATCGTCTCCGACCCGGGCGACTGGATCAGCAAAGCCGGGGCCGCCGCGGAGACGGGCGCGAAGGAACACCTCTTCGAGGAGATCAAGACCGCCGTCCGGGCCTGGTTCAACGAGAAGGTCCAGGAGATCATCGGCGTCCCGATGGAGGACTTCCAGGAGCTGATCTCCGGCGGTGTCACCGTCGAGCAGATGGCGCAGATGGCCTGGGACGAGGCGCTTCCCCAACTCCCCGTCATCATCGGCGTGATGGTCGTCGAGAAGGTCGTCGCCAAGCTCATCCCCGGCGCCGGCTGGGTGATGGCCGTCATCGACGCCCTCCAGACCGCGTGGGGCGCGCTCAGCGAGATCCTCGCCGCGTTCGGTCTGTTCATGGACTTCCTGAAGTCGGTCAAGAGCGGCAACGGGGCGCTGCCCTTCGCCAAGGCGGTCGCCGCCGGGGTGGTCGCGCTGCTGGAACTGATCTACGAGTTCCTCGTCGAGGGCGTCAGTCGCTTCATGGGCAAGGTCGCCGAACGTCTCGGCACCATGCTCAAGAACCTCCGTACGAAGAGGAACAAGCCGGGTGCCGCCGACGACAAGCCGGATGCCCCCACCAAGCCCAAGGACGAACGTCCCTCCCCGACCGACGACCGCACTCCGGCCCCGGACCGCCCGGCCGACCGCACGGACGACAGGCCCGCCGACCGCCCGGCGGCGCCGCGCAAGCCGTCCCCGGACAGGACCTCCCGCCCCCCGTCGAAGCCCCGCCCCGGCAAGCGCTCGACCCCGGAGAAGAAGCGACGCCCCGCGCACACCACCCGCCCGAAGAAGCGCCGCGACGACGACGAACGCCGCGACGAGGGCCGGGAGGTGAACGCGGCCCGCAAGCGCATACGGGACGCCGACCGCAGGATGAAGGACGACGACAGGGCCGACCGCCGCGACACCCCGACCCGCCGCGGCCCCGCCCGCCCGGACCGCCGCCGCGACAGGAACGACGGCGAACGCGACCCCAGGGGCACACGTCCGGACGACCGTCGGCGTGACGACGACCGCGGGAACGACCGCGGCCCCGGCAACCGCCGCCGACGGGACGAAGACCGCCGGAACGACCGCCGGCGCGGCGACGACCGCCGCCGCGACACCGAAAAGGACCGCCCCCGCCGCCGCCCGCTCCGCCGCGCCCGCCAGACCATCAAGTCGGCGGTCAACAGGGCCCGCCGCGCCGCCGCCAAGCTCTTCGGCAAGGCGCGCCGCAGGATGGGCAATCACCTGAACGACCGCTTGCGACGGCTGCGAGACCAGTGGCGGCACCGGAACGAACACGGCAGGGACCGGACCCGCGATCGTGACCGGGACGGGAGACGGGAAGAGGAGCGTCAGCGGGAGAACAACGGGATCACCGACTTCGAACTGCCCAGGGTCCGGTTCCGCACGAAGGACGGCGAACCCCACACCCTCCTCTTCGACGGAAAGGGCAGGAGCGCCGACCTGGCGGTCCGCAGTGCCCTGCAGGCCATGGCCGGGTACTTCGGCAACTGGGACACAGAGATCCAGGGACTCAGGAACAAGGGAAAGACGGACCTCGCGGATGCCATGACGGATGTCATCGCTGCCGCACGCCGCCAGGCCCAGACCGTCGAAACCATGCAGAACTCCCTGCCCAAACCCCGCAACCGTCATGGCATCAGCCGAGGCACGCTGGGCGACGTGGCCTTCCAGCGTCGCATCGAGGGGCTCCGGGACGCCATGGAGCGCCTGGCGGAGCTGCTGGAGCAGCGGAATGCCGGCGATAAGGAGCCGCCGATGCCGGACACCATCCTGCCGCCGTTCGCCGACGGGCCCATGGCTTTCAACTTCAAGGCCAGATATATCAAGAAGAGCACGCCGAAGGGCACGGAGGCGGACGAGCGGCGCAGTGCCCATCCGGTGGGCTGGAAAGAGCTGGAGAAGCTCCCCGGTGGGCGCTCCGAGCGAGGTCGATTCTGGGTGCGCATGCATATGCTTCCGGCGAAGATCGGCGGCCACTCGTCCACGTCCAACCTCGTCCCCGCGCTGGGTGCCATCAATACGAGGGCCATGGTGCAGATCGAGCATCCCGCTCAGGCAGCTCTCGGGCACGTGGTGGAGCACGGAACGATTCCGGCCGACCCGGAAGACATGATCTGGTATCAGGTGTCCATCAACTACCGGGGCCAGTATCCAGGATTTCCGCGGCGGGTGGGGGTGCGCTGGGGCGGCTACAAGGTGTCCGGAAACCAGTGGCAGGAGAAGAGCTCGACAAGTACCTGGGCGGAGAATTTCCCGGCACCGAACTTTGCGGCTGGATTCGATATCAAGAAGGCAAAGGCCGCCATGGTGAGAATGGTGACGCGGGTATCCGACTCCACGGCGCAGAAGATAGTCAAGCTGCTCGCTGCGGCTCCCGGAAGCTATAACAGCGTGGACGACCTCGTCGGGGCGCTGTCCTCCGGTGCTGCGGGACTCACGGGGGAACCTGCTCAGCGGCTGCGAAAAGACCTCGCGAAGCTGGTCGCTGCACGAGTGAAGATCAATTTCTGAGGTGGGGAGACCAATGGAGCCAACAGCAGCCGAGCGGGCCTGGATCGATGTCTTCGCAGAGTTGAGGGACTGCCCCGATGTTCTCTTGGACATGGATACCCTTGAGTTCCCTGATGGGGATGTCGGAGATGCGGATACCGCTTTCGCCTCGCTCGCAGAGCGAGACGGTATTGTCCTCGAATCCTCGTTGAAGGGGTGTCATCTGCGATTTTCGGATATGGCGGCCGGCTGGGGAGCCGGGATGACCGACGAGGACGAAGACCCGTTGTTCGCCGGGGAGTTCGATGTCATCCCTCTCGTCCGGGCGCTTCGTTACTCCGCACCGGTCGACCGCTGGCCCGATCCCTATCCGGATCAGCGGGAATTGCTGTCCGAGCTCCGGGATTTCGACGTCACCAGCCTGTCGGGCGTAGGCAAGGTCGCCTCGCTGCGTATTCAACAAGGCGTCGTGCACAACCCGGAGATCTGGTTCAGTGACGTGCGTGGTGGCATTCATCAGATGGATGTCGATCTATGTGGTTACCTCGACGCTTTGCGGATCACCAAGGGAACGCTCGGCTGGCAGTACTTGTTCACGAATGTCTCCCTGGCGCACGACCGATTCGAGGTAACCGTGCGATTCCTCGAGGAAATGCTCCGAGTCTTCCCCGGCTTGTTCCCCGCGCACGACTACGAGCCGCTGCGAGTCCGACTCGCCGAGCGTCTGCGCTAGATACGGACAGGAACCCATGACCCGCTACGCCGATATCCCCAAACCCATCCGGTCCGGCATCGTCGTCGTCGACCCCGACACCGGCACACCGCAGCGCGTCATCGTGCTCCAGTTCAACCCGGACACCCTCGAACGCAGCGTGAGCCCCCAGTCGGCGGGTGACGGGGGTGACGCCGGAGGCGGTGGGACCGGGAGCGGTGACCGGAACGAGGCGTTGCGGCTGAAGGGTCCCGCGCAGGAGACCTGGAAGTTCACCGCCGAGATCGACGCGACCGACCAGTTCGAGGTCGCCGCGCCCGACGGCATCCACCCCCAGCTCGCCACGCTGGAGATGCTCGTGCAGCCCACCACCGCCCAACTGCGCGCCGCGAGCAAGCTGTCGCAGAAGGGCGCCATCGAGATCAGCCCGATCGAGATGCCGCTCACGCTGTTCACCTGGGGCAGCAAGCGGGTCATGCCCGTGCGGCTGACCGAGCTGTCGGTCAACGAGTCCGCGTTCGACGTGAACCTCAACCCGATCCGCGCCTCGCTCAGCATCGGGATGAAGATCCTCACCGTCAGCGACCTGCCCGCCGGGCACCGCGGGGCCGATCTGTACATGGCGCACCTCGCCCAGAAGGAACGGCTGGCCGCCGCGGCCCGGGGCGGCAGCCTCGGCGCCCTCGGGCTCGGTGGCGGCCTCGGCACGGCGGCGCACGCGAGCGCATCGATCAGGAGGGGCTGAGCCACACCATGGCCGACATCGAACCGTACGAGAGCGCCCTCGACGCCATACCCGGCGCGCACCCGTACCCGCGCACCAGCCGCTACCACGACGCCGAGATCGGGGTGCACCGCCGGCCGGACGGCACCGAAGTGCGCTACACCAAACGCCGGTTGCTGCCCCCGCTCGACGCCACCGGGCAGGACGCCGCACCCCACGCCGTCGCCGCCGGGGAGCGCCCCGACCTGCTCGCCCAGCAGTACTTCGGCGACCCGGGCCAATGGTGGCGGATCGCCGACGCCAACCCCGTACTCGATCCACGGGAGCTGACCGACGAGGCCGGGCGCGTCATCGACATCCCCCTCGCCGGTGGCTTCCCGCAGGGGGACCGGCGTGTTTGACCTGCCCGTGGGGCAGGGCCCCGTCCACATCACCCTCCTGATGGGGCCCAAGCTCGCCCGCCCCGTGCCCGCCGAGGTCACCGAGGCCCTGCTCTCCGCCCAGATCACCGCCACCGCAGGCGAACGCAGCGGATTCCAGCTCGCCTTCGACCTCACCAAGAACGGCATCATCAGCCGCAGGCTGCTGCCCGAGGGGTTCTTCGACCCGAAGACCCGGCTGATCGTGACCGTCGCCGTGCGGGGCACGCCCGCCGTGCTCTTCGACGGGCTCGTCGTACGGCAGGAGGTCGGCGCCAGCAACCGGCCCGGCCACTCCACCCTCACGGTCACCGGAGAGGACCTCACCCTCCTCATGGACCTGGAGGAGCGCACCGCCCGCTACCCCAACCTGCCGCCGTCCGAGCGCGTGCTCGCCATCCTGCGCCGCTACTCCGACTACGGCATCCGGCCCGACGTCTACACCGAGAAGGTCGCCCAGCCCCCGCACCAGGACCTGCGCGTGCACTACCAGACCGGCACCGACCTCCAGTACGTCACCGAGCTCGCCCGCGCCAACGGCTACACCTTCTACCTGGAGCCGGGCCCCAACCCGGGTCAGTCCTCAGCCCGTTGGGGTCCCGAGATCCGGCTCGGCATCCGCCAGCACGCCCTCAACGTCAACCTGGACGCCCACTCCACCGTCGACCAGATGACGTTCGCCTACGACGGGACCGCCCGCGAGGAACCGCAGGCCCGCTGGCAGGACCCGGGGACCCGGCAGTCCACCCTGCTGCCGCAGCCGCCGATCAGCCCGCTGCGCCCGCCGCTGGGCCGCCGACCCACCCCGGCCCTGAAGCGCAGGACGCTGTCCGGCACCGCCAAGCAGCAGCGCGAGCAGGCCGAGGCCGAACTGCTCGCCCGCGCGGCCGTCTCCGCCGACGTCGTCTCCGGCTCCGGTTCCCTCGACGTCAACCGGCACGGCTACATCCTCCAGCCGCGCCAGCTCGTCGGCGTACGCGGTGCCGGACGCGCCTACGACGGCGACTACTACGTCAAGTCCGTCACGCACAACCTGCGGCCGGGCTCGTTCCAGCAGAACTTCACCCTCTCCCGGGAGGGCCTCGAAGCCCGCAGCGACTACGTCCGGCCCTAGCGCCGGCCCAACGGAAACAGGAGCAGTCCAGCATGGCGGCACCCAGCAATCGCTACCTCGGCAAGTTCCGCGGCCGGGTCGTCGACAACGACGACCCGCTGCGCATCGGCCGCGTCACCGTCGAGGTCCCGGACGTGCTCGGCGACGAGCCGTCCACCTGGGCGCTGCCCTGCCTGCCGTTCACCGGGCCGCAGTCGGGGCAGTTCGTGGTGCCGCCGCCCGGCGCCGGCGTGTGGGTGGAGTTCGAGCAGGGCGATCCCAGCTTCCCGGTGTGGACGGGCTGCTGGTACGGGGCCGCCGACGAGCTGCCGCCCGACGCGCGCCGCGAACTCCAGGCCGGCTCGCCGAGCAAACCGGTCGTGGTGCAGACACCGGGGGCGCACAAGCTCGTCATGAACGACACGCCCGGCACCGAACAGGGGATCCTCCTCCAGGCCCAGGGCGGCGCCTATGTCCGCATCACCAAGGAGGCCGTGGTCATCGCGACCGGCGCGGGCGCCGAGATCGTGCTGCGCGGACGTGAAGTGACCATCAACGAGGGCCAGTTGACCGTGCTCTCGAAGCGATAGACGGGGAGAAGGAACGTGTCCGGGAATCTGCTCGACACGGGCGCCGTGATCGGCTGCCCGCACGGTGGCCGCGTCACCGCCGCCACACCGCCCGCCGGGGGCCTGCGCGTCGCGGGCGCCACCGTCGCCACGGCCGCACACGGCTATGTGGTGACCGGCTGCCCGCACACCGTCGACCGGGTGCCGTCGCCGTGCGTCACCGTCCGCTGGACCGCCGGGCGCACCGGCATCACCGCCGACGGCGTTCCGGTGCTGCTCGACACCTCGGCCGCCCAGTGCCTCAGCGCGGCCCTCCTCCCGCAGGGACCGCCCGTCGTCCAGGCCGCGCAGCGAAAGGTCACCGTCCGATGAACCCCGGCAACCGGGCCACCGGGCCCCGTTCCGACGTGGCGTTCCCGTTCCGCGCCGACCGCCGCGGACGCACCGCGCACGCCCGCCACGGGGAGCACGTCCACGACCTGGTCGAGCAGCTGCTGTTCACCAGCCCCGGCGAGCGCGTGATGCGCCCCGACTTCGGCTGCGGACTGCTGGACCTGGTGTTCGCCCCCAGCAGCCCCGAGCTGATCAGCACGCTCGAACTGTCCGTACAGGCCGCGCTGCAACGCTGGCTCGGCGACCTCATCGAGGTCACGGCCCTGGACATCGTCAGCGAGGACCACCGGGTCCGCGTGTACCTGTCGTACGCCGTCCGCGCCACCGGCGCCCGGCGCGACGACGTCTTCGAAGGGAGGGCCGCCGCATGACCGCCGGCACCACCGCGTCCCGCCGCGGCAAGGTGAGGGCCGCCCAGCTGAACGGCGTCGACGCCGTCGAAGCCGACGACGACGGACTGCTGCTCACCGTCACCTTCCTCGGCAAGGCCCCGCACGGCCTCGGCCCCGAGAACGTCCGCATCGACGGCGGCCGCCGCGTCACCGGCATCACCGCCGTCGACGTCAGCGTCGAGCGTGAGGAGGACCCGGAGCTCGACGACCGGCTCCACGTGACGATCGACCGTACCGGCGACACCTCCCGCTACCGGCTCTCGCTCGTCGAGACCGACCCGTACGGGCGGCCCGGCACCGAGCCGTACCGCAGCTTCGACCAGCGCTACCACAGCGCCGCGTTCAGCTTCCGGTCCGACTGCCCCACCCCTTTCGACTGCCAGGACGCCCCGGTCGAGGAACCGTCCTTCCCGGCCGCACCCGTCATCGACTACACGGCCCGCGACTACGACACCATCCGCAAGCTCCTGCTGGACCGGCTTGCGCTCACCACCCCCGACTGGGCCGAGCGCAACCCCGCCGACCTGGGCGTGACCCTCGTCGAACTGCTCGCCTACACCGGCGACCACCTCAGCTACCAGCAGGACGCCGTCGCCACCGAGGCCTACCTCGACACCGCCCGCCGCCGCGTCTCCGTCCGCCGCCACGTACGGCTCATCGACTACGCGATGCACGACGGCTGCAACGCCCGCGCCTACGTCACCGTCCGGACGGCGGACGACCAGGTGCTCGCCCCGGGCACCTTCCGCTTCGCCTCCGTCGACGTGCGCGGCCTCGACCCGCATGACCGGCCCGAGCCGGGTGTCGTGATCGACGAGATCGGCCTCGGGGACCTCGACGAGCGCGGCTCGGTGGAGGTCTTCGAACCCGTCGTCGCCACCGACCCGCTGGAGCTGAGGGTCGCCCACAACGCCGTCCGGCTGTGGACCTGGGGCGGCGAGGTGTGCACCCTGCCCCGGGGCGCCACGGCCGCCACCCTGCGGGACGCGTGGGTGGACCCCGAGACGTGCCGGGAACGCCGGCTGGCCCTGCGGCCGGGCGACGTGCTCGTCCTGGAGGAGGTGAAGGGCCCGCGCACCGGCACTCCGGGCGACGCCGACCCCGCCCACCGCCAGGCCGTCCGCCTCACCTCCGTCACACCCGGCCTCGACCGGATCGAGGACCAGCCGGTCCTGGAGGTCACCTGGGCCGTCGAGGACGCGCTGCGCTTCCCGCTCTGCCTCGCGACCCGCGGCGGCCGCGACTGCCTGCCCGTGGAGGACGTCACGCTCGCCCGCGGCAACGTCGTCCTCGTCGACCACGGCCGCACCCTGACCGGCCTCCCCGAAACGGTCACCGTGCCGCCCGTGCCCGCGATCACCGCCGGGTGCGACGGGCCCGCCTTCGGCTGCCTCGACCCCGACGACGGCAACGCGCCCGCGCGGCTGATCAACGCCCTCACGGACAAGGCGGCTGCGGGCCACGCACTGGTACCGGGCGACGTCCGCGAGCTCTTCGACGTCGTCGGCGAGGCCGCCACGAACCGTGCCGGTCTCGGTCTGGAGAGCGCCGGCCAACGGCACGAGCAGGTCGTGCCCGGCACGGCGTACGCCCAGGCCGCCGCACTGCGCACCCTGCTCGCCCAGTCGGTCCACCCGGGCATCGCACCCCGCTTCCGCCCGGTCCTCGGCCGCGCGCCCGTCACCCAGGCCGTGCCCTACCCCGACCCCGGCACCGTCGCCGCCGGTCAGGCGGCCCGCATCGCCGCCATCCCCGGCCGGGTCAGGCAGCGGCTGGTCGAACTGTGGCGCAGCGCCCGCGACGGGGACGGCCTCGGCGAACAGGAGATCGCCGAACTCGCCGTCGTCTACGGGCTGGACGTGCTGGAACGCCTCGAACTGCGCACCCACCCGGTCCGCGCCCTGCGTGAACTGCTGTACCGCAGCGACCAGTTGCTCGACACCAAGCTGCACCGCACCGAGGTCCTCGCCGCCCGGGCCCGTGCGGGCACCGTGCTCGGCGGGTCCATAGCCTGGGAGATCGCCCACGCCTGGGGCCCCGCCTACGCGGCCGGACTCCACCCCGAGGAGACGGTGCTGCGCGGACCGGCGACCGCCGCCCTCGCCCAGGACCCCCGCCGGGCCCTGCCCGCCGTACGCCCGCACGGCACGGACGAGACCTGGGTACCGCGCCGTGATCTGCTCGACAGCGGGCCCCGCGACCGGCACTTCGTGGGCGAACTGGAGGACGACGGCCGTCTGGCCCTGCGCTTCGGCGACGGCCGCCACGGCGCGCGCCCCACCCCCGGCTCCCGGCTGGAGCTGCGCCACCGGCTCGGCGGCGGCACGGCCGGCAACGTCGGCGCCGAGGCCATCAACCACCTCGTCGTGCGGGACGGGTGCGAGGCACCGGTCGCCGTCGTGCGCAACCCGCTACCGGCCACCGGCGGCACCGAGCCCGAACCCGTCGAGCAGGTACGCCAGTTGGCCCCGCTCGACCTGCGGCGCACCCGGCTGCGCGCGGTCACCGCCGAGGACTACGCCGCCCTCGCGGGCGCCCTGCCGAGCGTGCGGCGGGCGGCGGCGGAACTGCGCTGGACGGGAAGCGCCCAGGAGGCACACGTCGCGATCGACGCCCACGGCACCGCCGTCCCGTCACCCGGCCTCCTCGACGCGGTCGCCCAGGCGCTGGAGGCGTACCGGCGGATCGGCCACGACCTCGTCGTGGGCCCCGCGCGCCTGGTGCCGCTGGACATCGCGCTCACCGTCTGCGCGCGACCCGGCCACCAGCACGGGCAGATCCTCGCCGAGCTGTACCGCGTGCTGGGCAGCGGACGGCTGCCGGGCGGGCGGCTCGGCTTTTTCCACCCCGACGCGCTGACCTTCGGCGGACCGGTCCGGCTCAGTCGGCTGGTCGCCGCCGCCGCGGCCGTACCCGGGGTGGAGAGCGTCGAGGTCACCAGGCTGCGGCGGCTGTCCGGACAGGACCGAGGAGAAAGGGAGGACGGCGTGCTGCGGCTCGGCCCGCTGGAGATCGCCACCTGCGACAACGACCCGGACCGGCCGGAGAACGGCCTGCTGGCGATCACCCTGGGAGGTGCCCGATGACGGACCCGCACCCGGTCACCGCGACCGACGCGTGCGGCTGCGGCGGCGCCTGCCGCGGCGGCCACGACGAGCGTCTCGCCCCGGCCCCGCCGCACAACCCGCCCGGCCGCACCGCGCTGGACTACCGCGTCGGCACCTACGGCTCCTTCCGGGCCGCCCTGCTCGACCGGCTCGCCTCGCCCGCCTACCCGGCGCTCGGAGGCCTCACCGTGCGCACCCCCGACGATCCGGCGATCGGCCTGCTCGACGCCGCGGCCGTCCTCGGCGACCTGCTCACCTTCCACTCCGAGCGGATCGCCGACGAGGCCTACATCCGCACCGCGAACGAACACCGCTCCCTGGTGCTGCTCGGCCGGCTCGTCGGACACCGCCCCCGTCCCGGGGTCGCCGCCGCCACACACCTGGCGTACACCCTCGAACGCGACCCGCGCGCCGAGGCCCAGAGCGTGCTGATCCCGCGCGGTGCGCGCAGCCACAGCGTGCCCGCGTCCGCCGATGAGGCGTCGCTCACCTTCGAGACCGCCCGGGACCTGATCGCCCGCTGGGACCTCAACGAGCTGAAGGTCCGGCGCCGCCGTCCCTCGCTCGTCACCCCACAGGACCTCGACCGGCGCTCCGAGCTGTTCGTCGAGGGCACCGGACTCTCCCTGCGGACCGGCGACCAGTTGCTGTTCGTCTTCGGGGAACGCGCCGGTGGCGAACGCAAGCTGCTGCCGGTCGCGAAGGTGCGCGTCGACCGCGACGACGACATCACGGCGATCTCCCTGCCGAAGTCGGCGCCTCCGACGCTGAAGGAACTCGTCGACGAAGTGCGGCGCTGGATCGCGCTGCCCGCGCGGCCCGGCGAGCCGGGGGAGGAGCCGCCCACGCCCGAGGTGCCCAACCCGCGGCCGGTCAGCCGGCTGATCGAGGACTTCGAGGACCAGGTCCTGGAGCCCCTGCGCGGCGACCTGGACGGCGTCAAGACGCCCGAGCGGCTCGCCGGCCGTCTCGCGGAGCCTCTCGCGCGGCTGGGTGAGGCGCAGGTGCTGGCTACTCCGTATGAGGACGTGGCTGCGTGGTTCGGGCAGTTGGAAGCCGTGCTCGCGGAACTCGCCGAGCGAGCGGGGGAGTTGGCGCCGGCTCAGACGGCTGAGGAGGGTGCCTCGATGGGTTCCCGGCTGTCCGCGGCGCCGTCGGGGCCTGGCGCGCAGTTTCCCGCGCCCCTGGAAGGCGACTCGCGCGCCGCCGCGTGGAACGCCCTGGGCGCCGTGCTTCCTGCCCTGCGCGGCACTACCCCCACGCCCACACGTCCGACCGATCGTCAGCTCCCCGGAACCGACACCGCGCGCCTCCTCTCCGCCCTCGACCCCGGCCTCGGCAGCCTCTACCCGGCCTGGCGTACGGCCGCCGCGCCCGGCGCGCCGCAGCTCCTGCGCGAGCTGTTCGCCCTGCGGGTCACCGCGGCCCCCTTCGGCGCCACGGCCCCGCTCAAGCCGGTCCAGGACGCTCGCGGCCGGGTCATCCGTACCGCCGACTGGCCGCTGACCGGCGCGGTGCTGGCGAGCATGCGGGTCGTGTACGACCCGACCGGCAAGACGCCGGTCCGGGCCGAGTTCCAGTACGTCGAGGGCAGCAGCTCCGACCAGCGCGCCGAGAACCTGCCCGTCACCCAGCCGGTCACCTTCGCGCTCGGACCCGGCCGGATCGAGCTGTCCGTGCGCTCCGGCCAGGACCGCGACCTGAACTGGCTCAACCGGCGGTCCGCCGACTCCCAGGAACCCGGCGTCACCGCCCGTCTCTCCGCCGGCCTGCCCGAGCGCACCCTGTTCGTGTCACGGCCCGACGACGAGGGCGCCGTCCACGTCGGCGTGCACAACGGCACCTCCCAGCAGATCGCCCTCCGGCCGGGGGCCGGCGAGCAGTTCACCCACGGCGAGTACGAGGTCGGCCTCAAGTACACCGTGGGCAGCGCCGAGCCGAACGTCGAAGTCGTCATCGCCGGCAAGCCGGAGCCCGTCAACCGCCGCACCCTCCAGCTGGACACCGTGCACGAGGGCATCACCGTCGGCAGCTGGGTGGCGATCCAGCGGCCCGCCAAGGGCGCCGAGGGCGGTGTGCCCGGCGATCCGAAGCTGAGGTTCGTCACCACCCAGGTGGTGGCCGCGCGCACGGCCGCGTACACCAACTACGGCATCACCGGCCGCGGCACCGAACTCACCCTCGCCGACCCCTGGCTGGACGAGTTCGACGTCCTGCTGTCGCACATCCGCGACACCACCGTGCACGCCGCCGGAGAACCCCTGCGCCTCGCGGACGAACCCCTCGGCGAGGACGTGCACGGCAACGAGATCGAACTCGCCGAGCTGTACGAGGGCCTGCGGCCCGGCCGCACGCTCGTCGTGTCGGGCGAGCGCAGCGACATCCCGGGCACGGCAAGCGTCGAGGCCACGGAGATCGTGACCGTCGCCTCCGCCGACCCGGCCGTCGACCCCCGGCTGCCCGGCGACCACGTCCACACCCGGCTGGTGCTCACCGGCGACCTGGCCCACCGCTACCGTCGCGAGACGGTCCGCGTCCTCGGCAACGTCGTCGAGGCCACCCACGGCGAGAGTCGCGAGGAGGCCATCGGCAGCGGAGACTCGGACCGCGTCAACCAGACCTTCGCACTCTGGCAGTCCCCGCTGACCTGGCTCGCCGACGACAACCCCCTCGGCGCCACCCCCGTGCTGGAGATCCGGGTGGACGGGGTGCTGTGGCACGAGGTCGACAGCCTCGCCGGACGCGGCCCGGCCGAGCGGGTCTACATCACCGGCTCCACGGCCGACGGCCGGACGACCGTGACCTTCGGCGACGGAGTGCACGGCGCCCGGCTGCCCTCGGGCCACGAGAACATCCGCGCCCGCTACCGCTTCGGCACCGGCAGGGCCGCCAACATGCCGGCCGACCGCATCACACAGCCCCTCACCCGGCCGCTCGGCGTCACCGCCGTCACCAACCCGCGCCCGGTCACCGGGGGTGCCGACGCTGACGGCCCGGGCCTGACCCGCCGTACGGTCCCGCTGGCCGTCTCGGCCCTGGACCGGCTGGTGTCCGAGTCCGACTACGAGGACTTCGCCCGCTCCCGCGCCGGCATCGGCCGGGCCGCCGCACGCGAACTCTTCGACGGACGGCGGCGCGTGCTGCACGTGACGGTCGCCGGCACCGACGACGTACCGATCGCCCCGGACTCCGACACCCTGACCGCCCTGCGCGGCGCCCTCGCCGCGTACGGCGACCCCGGCCTCCCGGTCCGGGTGGACGTGCGGGAGCCGGTCCTGCTGCTGATCGCCGCGAACGTGAAGGTCACCCGCGACCACGCCTGGAGTTACGTCGAACCCCGGCTGCGGCAGGCGCTGCTGCGCCGGCTCGGCTTCGAAGGCCGGGAACTGGGCCGGCCCGCCCGCCTCTCCGAGGTCCTGGCCACCGCCCACACCGTGCCCGGCGTCGACCACGTGGACGTCGACGTCTTCACCGGCGTACCCGCCTCGGCCACCCCCGAGGAACTCACCACACTGCTCACCCGGCCCGGCCCGCCCCGGGCGTCCGTCCCGGCGCGCCCGGCGGCGTACGACGAGAAGATCCACACGGTCCGCGCCGAGGACGGCGAGACGCTGTCGCAGATCTGCGCCCGGTACGGGGTCCCGCTCGCCGAACTGCTGCGCCTCAACCCCGACATCACCGACACCCGGCGCCTGCCCCGGGGCCGGTCGGTGTTCGTCTTCCGCGGCATCCGCCCGGCCCAGCTCGCGCTGCTGTCGCCCCGCGCCGCCGACACCCTGATCCTTACGGAGGTCAAGTGATGTCCCCCGACCACCCGTTGGAGACCCCGGCCCCCACGGCGTCCCGGGCACCGGACGGGCTCGCCGACCTGCTGCCCCGCCGGCACCGGCTGCGCGACGCCGAGGAGGGCGAGCCGCTGCGCGCGCTGCTCGCCGTCGTCGCCGAACAGCTCGACCGCGTCCGCGACGGCGTCCAGCAGGGCTACGAGGACCTGTTCGTGGAGACGGCGGCGCCCTGGGTGCTGCCGTACCTCGGCGACCTGGTCGGCTACCGCACCCTGCCCGGCTACGAACGGGTCCTCACCACCGGCCTGCACGACGGCGGCCGGGCCGCCCTCGCAGAGGCCGTCGCACCCCGCCGGGACGTGGCCGCCACCGTCGCGAACCGCCGCCGCAAGGGCACCCTGCACCTGCTGGAGGAACTCTCCGAGCAGGTCGCCGCCTGGCCCGCCCGGGCCGTCGAGCTGTCCCGGCAGGTCGCCCACACCCAGCCCGTGAAGCTGTACGGCACCGGCACCCACCGCGGCGAGCGCGGCCGCCTCACCGACCTCCGCGACGGCGCCGAACTCGCCCTCGACGGAGGGCCCTTCGCGAGCTCGGCCCGTACGGTCGACGTCCGCCGCGCCGACTCCCGGCACCGCCAGGGCGGCTGGAGCCCGACCGGAGTCGCCCTGTTCGTATGGCGGCTGAAGGCGCACTCCCTGACCCGCACCCCGGCCTACTGCATCGACCGGGCCCGCAACCTGTACACCTTCTCGATCCTCGGCAACGACACCCCCCTGGTCACCAAGCCGTTCCCGGAACCCTCGCCCACGCACATCGCCACCGTCGACAACGTCCCGGCGTTCATCACCCGCCGCCTCCTGCACGACCGGCTGCTCGACTACTACGGCCCCGGCAAGAGCTTGGTCATCCGGCGCGACGGCGAGGACAACCCCGTACCGCCCTCGGACATCGTGGTCGCCGACCTGTCCGACTGGCGCTACCGGCCCCGGCGCGGGCAGGTGGCCGTCGACCCGGAACTGGGCCGGATCGCCTTCGGCTCGCGCTCCGCGCCCCGGCAGGGCGTGTGGGTGGACCACCACTACGCGTTCGCCGCCGACCTGGGCGGCGGCGAGTACGAGCGCGACCGGGAGCCGCGGCCCGAAGCGGAGTTCTACCGGGTCGGGCCCGGGCAGCCGTACCGGCAGATCATGGACGCCTACCGGGCGTGGCAGCACGACCGCCGGGCCGGCCGCACCGGCCCCGCCGGCATCATCGAGATCACCCACAGCGGCGCCCACCAGGAGCAGCTGGACTTCGACCTGGACCCCGGCGACCGGCTGGAGGTGCGCGCGGCCGAGGGGACCCGCCCGGTCATCCGGCTGCTCGACTGGTACAGCAACCGCCCCGACGCCCTCAACATCCGCGCCGTGTCCGACGACTGCGCCCCGCACCAGCGGCCGCGCGTCGTGCTCGACGGGCTGCTCGTCGCCGGGCGCGGCATCAACGTCACCGGCGCCATGGGCGCCGTCGTCGTACGGCACAGCACGCTCGTGCCCGGTTGGTCGCTGGAGCCCGAGTGCGCACCGCACTCACCCGAGGAACCGAGCATCGTCCTGGACCGCACCACCGCGTGCCTCCAGATCGAGCACAGCATCCTCGGCACCATCGAGGTCATCGGCGACGAGGTGAGCGAGGACCCCCTCGACATCCACATCCGCGACAGCGTCCTCGACGCCACCGCCGACGACCGCGAGGCCCTCTCCGCCCCCGACTGCCGCCACGCCCACGCCGTGCTCCATCTGCACCGCACCACGGTCATCGGTGAGATCCACACGCACGCGGTGCGGATCGCGGAGAACTGCGTTTTCACGGGCCGGCTCCACGTGGCCCGGCGCGGCATCGGCTGCCTGCGCCACTCCCGCGTCCCCGCCGGCTCGCGCACCCCGCGCCGCCACCGCTGCCCGGACACCGAGCCGCTGTTCACCTCCCAGCGCTACGGCACGCCCTGGTACGGGCTGCTCGCGGACCGCTGCCCCGAGGAGATCCGGCGCGGCGCCGACGACGGCGCCGAACTCGGCGCCTTCCACGACCTGTACCGGCCGCAGCGCGAGGACGGCCTGAGGGCCCGGCTCGCCGAGTACACCCCGGCCGGCGCCGACGCCGGGATCTTCTTCGTGACATGAGGCGCGCACCCGCCACCGACCTCGTGAACCCGCACTTCTGAACCAGGGGGGACACCCTTCATGCACGCAGACCTCTCCCGCTCCACGTTCCGCCCGGAGCGGCACTACTCGGCGGTCGTCGCCCAGCAGGGCCGCGTCCAGCTCGACGCCGACCTCAACGAGCAGACCGCGATCCAGCTCCACCAGACCCGCACCCTCGCCGCGGACCTGATCGGACCGCACGGCGGACCGCGCGACGCCGCCGGCTTCCGCATCGAGTACGTGGGCGGCAAGCACGAGATCGACACCCTCCTGATCCACGGCGGCCGGTACTACGTCGACGGCATCCTGTGCGACGCCGACCGGCCCGCGGCGGCGGTGCCCGTCACCGACGAGGACAGCGATGAGTCCACGCCGGAGCCGCCCGCGCACTGGACCTACTGGGACCAGCCCGACGGCTTCCGCGACCCGGAGAAGCCCGGCGACCGGCTGCCCTCGCCCGCCCGGACGCCGTTCGTCGCCTACCTCCAGGTGTGGGAACGCTCGGTGAGCGCCGCCGAGGACCCGGCGCTGCGCGAGGTCGCCCTCGGCGCGGCCCTGCCCGACACCGCAGCCCGGATGAAGATCGTCTGGCAGGTGCTGGCGCTGTCCCTCACCGAGCTGGAGATCGAGGAGAGCGACCCGTCGAAGGAGGTCGTCCGGGCCGCCTTCACCCGCTGGGCGCAGCGCCACGCCGCCCCCTCCGCCCGGCTCGCCGCCCGCGGCGAGCGCCCCGACCACGCCGACGAGGACCCCTGCCTGGTCAGGCCGGACGCCCGCTACCGGGGCCCGGAGAACCAGCTGTACCGGGTCGAGGTGCACGCGGGCGGCGAGGCGAAGGACGCCACGTTCAAGTGGTCCCGGGAGAACGGCTCCGTGGTCTTCTCCGTCGACGAACTCGACGGCACCTGGGTGCAGTTGGCGTCCCTCGGTCATGACGGCAAGCTGGACCTGGACGTCGGCGACCACGTGGAGTTCGTGGACACCGCCTACGCCTCCCGCCTGGAGCCGCTGCCGCTGCTGCGCGTCGAGGAACTCGACCTGCCCGGGCGCCGGGTGCGCCTGTCCGACGAGCCCGCCCCGGGCGTCGGACGGCTCGCGCACCTGAACCCGTACCTGCGTCGCTGGGACCACACCGGCGGCCCCAAGCGCAAGGGCCGCAGCACCGAGCTGAAGGGCGGGGCGATCCCCGTCACCGAGGGGGAGTGGCTGCCCCTGGAGGACGGCGTCGAGGTCCACTTCGCCCAGGGCGGCACCTACCGCACCGGCGACCACTGGATCGTGCCGGCCCGCACGGCCACCGGCAGCGTCGAGTGGCCGGCCGACCGGGCGCGCCGCCCGCTGCTCCAGGGACCCGCCGGGATCGCCCGGCACTTCGCCCCGCTGGCCCTGATCAAGGGCGAGGGCAGCGCGGTCGATCTGCGGCTGGCCTTCGGGCCGCTGGCGAGCAGCGTGCCGGCCGCCGACGAGGCGACGCTCGCCGCGGAGGAACAGGCCCGCCGGGAGGAGCAGGCCGCCGAGGCCGATCCTTCCGGGGGGCGCTCGCAGACCACAGCGGAGGCGGAAGCCGCCGTGGAAGGAGACAACTGATGGCCAAGCCCCTGAGCGCGTCCAAGCTGGTGGAGATCCTGCGGGCCGAGGGCGTGACCGTCCACGAGGTCCGCGGCTGGCGCACCCACAACCGCAACAGCAAGGGCCCCTGGGGCCCGGTGAACGGAGTGATGATCCACCACACCGTCACCTCCGGCACGGCCTCCTCCGTGGACCTCTGCTACGACGGCCACGCCAACCTCCCCGGCCCGCTCTGCCACGGCGTCATCGACAAGAAGGGCCATGTCCACCTGGTCGGCAACGGCCGGGCCAACCACGCCGGACTCGGCGACAGTGACGTCCTGCGCGCCGTGATCAACGAGTCGAAGCTGCCCGCCGACAACGAGGCCGACACCGACGGCAACCGGCACTTCTACGGCTTCGAGTGCATCAACCTCGGCAACGGCAAGGATCCGTGGCCCGAGGCGCAGAAGGAGGCCATCGAGCGGGTGTCCGCCGCGATCTGCCGCCATCACGGCTGGTCCGAGCGGTCCGTCATCGGGCACAAGGAGTGGCAGCCGGGCAAGGTCGACCCGCGCGGCTTCACCATGGACGGGATGCGAAGGCGCATCAGGGACCGGCTCAAGGGCGCCGGGGGCGGCACCACTCCGGCCCCCGACCCGAAGCCCTCGCCCAAGCCGTCCCACGAGCCCTTCCCGGGGGCGGGGTTCTTCCACGTCGGGCAGCGCTCCAAGATCATCACGGCGATGGGCCGCCGTCTGGTCGCCGAGGGGTGCAGCCGCTACGAGGAGGGGCCGGGCCCCGACTGGAGCGAGGCCGACCGCCGGTCCTACGCGCTGTGGCAGCAGAAGCAGGGCTTCTCCGGCAAGGACGCCGACGGCATCCCCGGCAAGGTCTCCTGGGACCGGCTGAAGGTGCCCAAGTCGTAGGGGCCCGGACGCGCCATGTCAAGACATGGCCGAAGGAATTCACCCAGGCCACACGGAGGCCAGGAGGCAGCGCGAAACAGCGACGGCCCCCACCGGATCAACCGGTGGGGGCCGTCGCTGCTGGAGGGGTGCTCGGATCAGGCCTGACGCTCGGCGTTCTTCTTCTTGATCCGCGCCGATTCCTTGCGGACCTCCGCCTGGGTGGCGCGCTCCCGCACCAGCCACTCGGGGCTTTCCTGCTTGAGTGCATCGATCTGCTCGGTGGTCAGCGGCTCGGTGACACCGGCGCGGGCGAGGCCCGCGATGGAGACGCCGAGCTTCTCGGCGACCACCGGCCGGGGGTGCGGGCCGCGCCGCCGCAGATCCTGCAGCCACTGCGGCGGGTTCGCCTGGAGCTCGTTCAGCTCGGCGCGCGAGACGACACCCTCCCGGAAATCGGCGGGTGTGGCCTCGAGGTACACACCCAGCTTCTTGGCCGCGGTCGCGGGCTTCATCGTCTGGGTGTTCTGGTGCGACGTCATGCCCTCCAGAGTATCGAGCGTGTGCACGACCCCCGACCACGGCCGGTAACCTGGCCAGGTGACAGGCTCGGATGCAACCCCCTCGTTCCGGCTCGCCTACGTCCCCGGGGTGATGCCCGACAAATGGGTGCGCATCTGGAACGAACGGCAGCCCGGCGTCCCGCTGACCCTCACGCAGGTGCCCGCCGCAGCGGCCGCCGAGCGGCTGCTGGGCGGGGACGCCGACGCGGGACTCGTCCGTACACCGGTGGACCGCGAGGTCTTCAGCGCGATCGCCCTCTACACCGAGCAGACGGTCGTCGTCGTGCCCAAGGACCACCTGGTCACCGCGGTCGACGAGGTCGCGCCCCAGGACCTGGCCGACGACATCGTGCTGCACCCGCTCGACGACGTCCTCGACTGGGAGAGCCTCCCCGGGCGGCCCGCGCTCGAACGACCGGCCACCACCGCCGACGCCGTCGAACTGGTCGCGGCCGGCATCGGCGTCCTCGTCGTCCCGTTGTCGCTGGCCCGCCTCCACCACCGCAAGGACCTCACGCACCGCCCCCTCAGGGACGCACCCGAGTCCAGCGTGGCCCTGGCCTGGCCCGAGGCCGCGAAGACGGACCAGATCGAGGACTTCATCGGCATCGTCCGCGGCCGCACGGTCAACAGCACCCGGGGCCGTCAACAGCCCCCCGAGCAGCAGAAGCCCCAGCGCGACGCCCGCCGCAAGCCACAGCCGACGAGGTCATCGGGCACGAACCGGCGCGGCGCCTCGGGCGGCGGGGCGAAGGGCGGTGCGGCGAAGGGCGGCGGGGGCAAGGGTGGCTTGGCCAAGGGCGGGACACCGAAGAGCGGCAAGCGGGGCAAGCCCCGCCGCCGCTCCTGACGTCCCGCTCCCGCGCCTCCCCGCGTCCAGCGCCTCCCCGCGTCCCGCTCAGCCCGCCGAAGGTGACGGCTGGATCGCGTTCGGGGCATCCGTCCGCAGGTCCTCCATGCCCTTGGGGATCTGCAGGGTCAGCACCGGCGCACCCGGCTGCGGAGGCGGGGGCGTCGTCATCTCCTGCGGCATCTTGGGCGGGCTGGTCTGCATGAGGTTGACCTGCTCGTGATTGACCAGGCCGGTCTTCTCCAGGATCGTGATGTGGTCCAGCACGGTGGAGTTGGCCTGGTCGGCGAGCTGGCGAACCAGCGTGTTCCTCGTGTTGGCGCGGATCTTGGCGATCGTCGAGAAGATCTGCCCGTGCGTGACCCGCATGATGCTCGTCGCCGTCGAGTCGAACTCCTTCCCCTGCGCGCCCTGTACCGTCGCGACGAACTGCTGCTGCTGCGGCGACGCCTGGTTGGGCAGGGTGATGCCCAGCTCGGGCGCGACCTTGCGGCACGCGGCGTCGAGCCGTCCGTGTCCGACGACCAGGTGCTCGCCGGCCTCCTTCATGGCGGCGGAGCCGCCGCGCTGCATCACCAGCAGACCCAGGGGGTGCTCCCACAGCCCGGCCGCGCGCACCTTCACCACGAAGTCGCGGTCCGCCTCCGTCAGGGGCCCGTACTGGGTGTTGGCGATGATGCGGTCCTGGCCGGAAGCCGTGTTCTGCACGCCCAGCATGCTGGGGTAGGCGAGCGCGGTGAGCGTAAGGATCAACGCACCGCCCACGAACGCGGTTCCTGCCGTGCTGCGCGAGATGCGCATCGTGCCTCCTGGGATATCAACGGCCCAACACCAAGAGGTACGGATGCCAGGTGCGAAACAATCACCTCCGCCGCAAAAAAGTTCGTGCGTGTACGGCGTGCTCCGCGGCCCTCGCGCACAGCCGGTCGAGGGCCTCAGGGCTGGTACGAGGCCGCTCCCGCCGTCGCCACCACCCTGTTCCCGTCCAGATCGCGGCCCCACCCTGGCGCTCTCCATGCCCGTGCCCTCGCAGCAGGTGGTGCCATGCTCGGGCGTGCAGTCACGGACATGATCGGGAGTCAGCCCGATGAGATCAGGAGAAGTCGGCCGATGTCACCAGCCAGTCGTACGCGGACCGTGCCGTGAACTCCCCCTGGCCGCCCGGCAGCAGCAGCCCCGCGGTGGTGAACTCCGGTGCGTCCGCCTGTGCCGGGACGTACGGGATCGCGATGCACCGCATGCCGGCCGCGTGCGCGGCGGCGGCGCCCGGAGCGGCGTCCTCCAGCACGACACACTCCGACGGTGCGGCACCGAGCCTGCGGGCCGCCTCCAGGAACACGTCCGGTGCCGGCTTGCCGTGCGCGACCTCGTCGGCGGAGACCGTGGTGTGCAGATGTGCGTCCAGCCCGGTCGCGGCCAGCACCGCGGCGATGGCCTTCGGCGAGGAGCCAGAGGCCACGGCCATGGGCACGCCCTCGGCCGCCAGCAGTTCGACGAAGGTGCGCATCTCCGGGTAGGCGTGCGTGGCGTCGCGGGCCAGCTCCAGGTAGCGGCGGTTCTTGGCGGCGACCAGTTCGTCCACCGAGGCGCGCAGGCCGTAGCGCTCCTTCCAGTCCGCGACCGTCTCCTGCGTGCTGATGCCGACGTACCGCTCGTGGTCCGCCCAGGTGAAGTCCGAAACGCCGTGGTCGGCCAGGGTCTGCCGACCCGCCTCGTAGTAGTTCGGCTCGCTGTCCACGAGGGTTCCGTCGAGATCGAAGATGACCGATGTGCCAGGGAGCGTGCTCATGGGGCCATGTTCTCAAGATCATTTCCGGGCCGGCCGCCCGGGTCGGATCAGGTGCGGGCCGACCGTCCGATCGACTCCACCAGCGGCAGCATCCGGTGGGAGACGCGCTCGCGCAGCGCGACCTCGGTACGGGTGCGCACCACGCCGGGCATGCTGATCAGCTTCTGGACGACGTCCTCCAGGTGCGCGTTGTCCCGCGCCACCACCCGGGCCAGCAGATCCCCGCCGCCCGTGATCGAGAAGGCCTCGACGATCTCCGGCACCGCCGCCAGCGCGTCCCCCACCTCGTCGAGATGTCCCTGGGTGACCTCGATGTGCACGAACGCCAGCACGGGATGCCCCAGCGCGGCGGGGGAGAGGTCCGGGGCCGTGCCGGTGATCACGCCGTCGCGCTCCAGCCGGTCGAGCCGGGCCTGGAGGGTGCCGCGGGCGACGCCGAGGATCCGGGCGTACTCGCGCACGCTCGTGCGCGGCTGCTCCAGCAGCAACCGCAGGATGCGGGTGTCGAGCTCGTCCACGGCCATGACTCCTCCTCCTCGTCCGTTGGCCCGGCCGCGGCCGCCCCCGGGCCGCTCGGGCTGTACCAATGGACCAGTCTAGAAGAGGCCGGTTGAGCCAGTGGCCCCCGGGATGCTGATATGGACGCGTCGATGGCGCTGCGGATCCCGCGGCGCCTTTTTCATGCGTGCTCATGGCCGGTGTTGCGAGAGGGGCGGTAAGCGGTGCTGAAGAGGGTGTTCACGGCTCCGGATCCGGGGCGGACGAGGTTGCGGTTCGGTGCGCGGGCCGTACTCGGCATCGCGCTCGCGGTCGCCCTGTGCGGCCTCGCCGGGCACTCACTGGCGGGGGCCGTCACCGGAGGGCTCGCCGCTCTGCTCGCCCTGTTCACCGTCACCGACGCCACGGTCCGCGGCCAGGCGGTCACGACCGCGCTGCTGCCCGCCGTCGGCCTGCCCGTGCTCACCGCCGCGGCCGAGCTGCACGACCATCCGGTGGCCCGCGACCTCACCTTCCTCGCCGTGGTCGGCGCCGGGGTGTACGCGCGCCGCTGGGGTCCGCGCGGGCACAGCCTCGGCGTGTTCGCGTTCATGACCTTCTTCGTCGCGCAGTTCCTGCACGCCACCACCGACCAGCTGCCCCAGCTGTACGTCGCGGTCCTGCTGTCCGTCCTCGCCGCCGCCGTGGTGCGCTTCGGCCTGTGGTGCTACGAGCGTCGCCTGCCGCCGCCCGCCGTGCCCGCGCCGCCGGGCGGCACCGGCCTCGCCCGGGTCACCACCCGGCAGGCGATCCAGGCCACCGCCGGGGCGGGCTTCGCCCTGATCGTGGGCCAGCTGGTGTCCGGGCAGCGCTGGTACTGGGCCGTCGGCGCCACCTGGTGGATCTTCGTCAACACCACCTCGCGCGGCGAGACCCTGGTCCGGGGCTTCCGGCGGCTGCTCGGCACGGTCATCGGCATCGCCCTCGGCCTGCTCGTGGCGGTGCCCGTGCACGGCGACCCGGTCGTCACGGCCGCCCTCGCCGCCGTCTGCGTCTTCGGCATCTTCTACACGGCCGCCGTGTCCTACACCTGGATGATGCTCTGGGTCACCCTCCTCGCCGGCCTGCTCTACGGACTCCTCGGCGTGCTCGGCCCCGGGCTGCTCGCGCTGCGGCTCGCCGAGACCGGCGTCGGGGCGCTCGGCGCCGCCCTGGCCGTGATCCTCGTCCTGCCCGTCACGACCCACAGCGTCACCGACGCCTGGATCCGGCGGGCCCTGGGCTGTGTGCACGCCTGCGCCGTCGAGACCGCCCGGCGGCTCGCGGGCGCGGCGGACGCCGACCCGGCCCCGCGGGTGGCCGAGCTGGAGCAGCTCCTCGCCCGGGTGCGGCTCTCGGTCGCCCCGCTCGTGCACCCGCTGAACCCGATGCTCGGCCGCAAGCGCCGGGCCCGGCACGTGCTCGCCCTCCTCGACGACTGCGCCCGCGAGGTCCGCGGCCTGGTCACCGTCGCCGCCGACCCGGAGGCCTCCCACGACACCCGCCTGGCCGTGGCCTGCGGCCGTGTGGAGGCCGCGGTCGAGGCCCTCACGGAGGGCAGGGACATCACGGTCCACACGGACGGCCCGCCCCACCCGACCCCGGCCCTGACCCACCTCCACGCCCTGGAGCAAGCCCTCTCCGCCCTGTCCCGCCCCTTGCGCACCCCGTCGGGCTCCCCGCTGGTGGGCACCTGACGTAACCGCCCGGCACGGCGCGCTGCGGGCTCGCGCTGCCCCGCGCGCCGGGCTGCCCCCCGCAGGGCGCCCTCGCGGACCGCGATCCGGCACCCGGGTGGTGCGGTCTTGACCCGTTGGTCTAGACCTTGCATGATCGGGCGCGCGGTGATTCCGGGTGGCGCGGTGAGAGGGGACAGCCGGTGGTGGACGGTGCGCGGCGGGCGTACATCGGGTCGTTCACGGCGGCCGGCGGTCCCGGGATCGTGACCGCGGAGGTCGACCCCGGCAGCGGCGCGCTGACCGTGCTGAGCAGTGTGGACGTCGTCCAGGACCCCTCCTGTCTGGCCCTCGCGCCCGACGGGAAGACGCTCTACGCGGTCAGCGAGACGGCCGACGGCGCGGTGGCCGCGTTCCGCGTGGACGGGGACACACCCGTGCCGGCCGGGCGTCCCGTGCCGGTCGGCGGCAGCGGCCCGACCCACCTCGGCCTGTTCGCCGGCCACGTCCTGACCGCCAACTACGGCTCCGGCAGCGTCACCGCGGTCCCCGTCCGCCCCGACGGCGCCCTCGCGCGGTCCGCCTCCGGCGTGCTGCGGCATCGCGGCGCCGGGCCGTACACCCCCCGCCAGCAGGGTCCGCACGCTCACCACGTGCAGCCCGACCCGAGTGGCCGCTGGGCCGTCAGCGTGGACCTCGGCACGGACTCGGTGCGGGTGTGCATGCTGACGGACGGTGCCCTGGCCCTGCACCGGGAGACCGCTCTGCGCCCCGGCTCGGGGCCGCGTCACCTGGCCTTCCACCCGGACGGCTCGCGGGCGTACGTCGTCAACGAACTGAGCCCCTCCGTCACCGTCTGCCGCTGGGACGCGGCCTCCGGCGTCCTGACACCGCTGTCCGAGACCCCGGTGCTGCCGGGCGCACCGGCGGGCGACGCCTACCCCTCGGGGATCGTCACCTCGCCCGACGGCCGCTTCGTCTGGACCGCCACCCGTGGGGAGGACGTCCTGTCCGTCCTCGCCGTCGAGGGCGCCCGGGGCGAGGAACTGCGGCTCGTCACCACCGTGCGCTGCGGCGGCCACTGGCCCCGCGCCCTGACCGCCTCGGCCGGCTTCCTGTACGTCGCCAACGAGCGCTCCGGCGACGTCACGTGGTTCGCCGTCGACCCGCTCACGGGAGTACCGCGACGGGGCGGCTCGATCCGGGTGACGGCGGCGTCGTACGTGGTCCTCGACTGAGGATCCGACAGCGAGAAGGCCCGCTCCGAACCGGAGCGGGCCTTCTCGGCGTCGTGCGCGGCGTCTCGCGTCAGCGAACCGGCGTGCTCTGCGCCTGCTGCGGCGCGATACCCAGCGCTGTCGTGTACTTGGCCAGCGCGAGCTTGCCGATCGCCGGGTAGGGGCCGAGCGACTCGGCGGCGGAACAGCCCGCCTCCTTCGCGGCCTCCTCGATCAGACCCTGCTCGATCTCCGGACCGATCAGATACGGCGCGAGCGCCAGCTGCTGCGAACCCGAGGAGCGCAGCTGCTCGGCGACGGAGGCGATGGAGCCCTCCTGGTCCAGCGCCGCGGCCATCACCGGCACGGCCAGACGCGCGGCGAGCAGCATGCCGGTGATCCCCGCCGCCTGCACGGCCTCGTCACCGCCCACCGACGCCAGGACGATGCCGTCCGCGGCGGTCGCCACGGTGAACAGCCGGGCGCGGTCGGCCCGGGCCAGACCGGCCTCGGACAGCCGCACGTGCAGCGCCTCGGCGAGCAGCGGGTGCGGACCGAGGACATCGGTCAGCTCGGCGGCGACACGGCTCTCCATGAGGGCCTGGCGGACCTGGCGCAGCAGCGCGCTGTCCGGGCCGGCGAGCAGCGGCACGACGACGGCGACAGGGCCGTCGGGCATCTTCACGTCCATGCCGGCGGCGCGGGCCTGCTCGAAACGGGCCGTGCGCTCCTCGGCGGTGTGCACCAGCACGGCCTGCAGCGAGGGAAACTCTCCGTTGTCCCCGTCCAGGTAACCGATGCGGGCGTCGAGGCCGGGCAGCTCGGAGCGGGCGATGCTCACGACCTCCTCGGCGAGGCTGCGCGTGGCGCTACTGGGCGTCCCCGGCACGGCGAGGACGAGCGCGGGCGCGCCCTCGGGAGCAACCAGCGGCTCGGGACGGCGGTGCCGTCCGGGCTGGCGGGGGCGCGGCATTCGTACAGGCAGGCCATCCGCGGGCCCAGTGGGGGAACTCATGGCGCCGCATGTTACTGGTTTCCCGGGTTCCCCTGTTCGGGGAGGGTGCAGGTGAGCGGTATCCGTCCTGTTTTGTCTGATGAGTTACGTACGGATGGGACGTGATCGGATCAATCACCCGGAAGGGTGGTCACGGACAGCATCGCCCCGTCACTCGGCAGCGTGAGCGAACCCGTGCTCAGTTCGGCCGCGATACGCACCGAGCCGTGCAGCGGATCACCGTCGGCCGGCACCCGCCGCACCTGCGGAAGCCGCTGCTCCAGTTCCTCGTCGAGCGGGCCGAGCAGCGGCGCACCCAGCTTGAACAGGCCGCCGGTGACGGCGAGGCACGGTCCGCCGCCGGAGGGGCACACGGCCGCCGCTGAGTCGGCCATGTGCCGGGCGGCCGCCCGCAGGATGCCCGCGGCGACGGGGTCCTCGTCCGCGCAGGCGGCCACCTGGGGAGCGAAGGAGGCGAGCACGGCCGGCCGGTCGGGCCGGGGGTACAGGGCGCCGGGCAGCCCCGTCACGGGCCCGAACACCTCCTCGGCGCGGGCCAGCAGCCGGGCGGAGGCGCCCGCACGCCCGTCATGGGCGCGCAGCGCGGCCTCGAGACCGGCCCGCCCGATCCAGGCGCCGCCCCCGCAGTCGCCGAGCAGATGCCCCCAGCCGTCCGCCCGCCGCCAGCCGGCGAGGTCGGTGCCGATCGCGATCAGCCCGGTCCCGCCGGCGATCACGGCACCGGGGCGTGACCCGAGGGCGCCCACGTACGCGGTCACCGCGTCGGCCGCCAGCGCGACCCTGCGTACGCCCCACTCCCGGGCCAGGGCGCCCGGCAGTTCGGCGCGCAGCCCGTCCCCGAGGGAGGCCAGCCCGGTCGCGCCGACGACCACGGTCGTCAGCGGCACCGCCCCCGCCTCGGCGGTCAACGCCCGTACCAGCGGCACGAGTCGCGCCATGAAGTGCCCGGGGTCGATGCCCCGCTCGCCGGTGCGGACCGGCTCACCGGATTCCCGCCGGGCGAGCGGTCCGCGCTCTCCGGTCCCCACCACGGCCCGGAGACCGGAACCGCCGGAGTCCACGGCGAGGAACCCGGAACCCTCCGACACCCCGGTCACGGCAGGCGCCAGTCCACCGGTTGGCCGCCCTGGCGGATCAGCAGGTCGTTGGCCCGGCTGAACGGGCGGGAGCCGAAGAAGCCCCGGTCGGCCGACATGGGGGAGGGGTGAGCGGATTCGACGGAGGGCAGATCGCCGAGGAGCGGGCGCAGATTGCGGGCGTCACGGCCCCACAGGATGGACACCAGCGGCTTGCCGCGCCCCGCCAGGGCCCGGATCGCCTGCTCCGTGACCTCCTCCCAGCCCTTGCCGCGGTGGGCGGCGGGCTTGCGCGGGGCGGTGGTCAGGGCCCTGTTGAGCAGCAGTACGCCCTGTCGCGTCCACGGTGTCAGGTCGCCGTTGGACGGCTGGGGGAGCCCCAGGTCGGCGTGGAGCTCGCGGTAGATGTTGACGAGGCTGCCGGGCAGCGGCCGCACCTCGGGGGCGACCGAGAACGACAGCCCCACCGCGTGCCCCGGGGTCGGGTACGGATCCTGACCGACGATCAGGACGCGTACGTCGTCGAAGGGCTGCTGGAAGGCCCGCAGGACGTTCGCCCCGGCCGGGAGGTAGGTGCGCCCGGCGGCGATCTCCGCGCGGAGGAAGTCCCCCATCGCGGCGACGCGTTCGGCCACCGGTTCCAGGGCCTTCGCCCAGCCCGCTTCGACGATCTCATGCAAGGGTCGTGGTGCCACGGGCGTCACCCTACTGCCGTACGGGCACCGGCGATCAACCGGTGGCCAACGCCTGTGCGCACCCTCGCCCCCTCCCGGCCGCGTCCGTGCCTCAGCCGACGCGCGCGGCGCGCACGCAGAGCACGTCCGGCAGATGCGCTGCGAGCTGCTGCCAGCTGTCGCCGTCGTCCGCCGAGGCGAACACCTCGCCGTTGCGGTTGCCGAAGTAGACGCCCGCGGGGTCGGCGTCGTCCGTGCACATCGCGTCGCGCAGCACCGTGCCGTAATGGTCCTCCTGGGGCAGGCCCGCCGAGAGCGGCTCCCAGCTCTTGCCGGCGTCCGCCGTCCGGTAGACGCGGCACCGGCGATCGGCCGGGACGCGGTCGGCGTCGGCGTTGATGGGGAACACGTACGCCGTGTCGCCCCTGTGCGGATGCGCCGCCACCGCGAAGCCGAACGTGGACGGCAGGCCCTCGCCGATGTCCGTCCAGTGCGCGCCCGCGTCGTCGCTGCGGTACACCCCCCAGTGGTTCTGCAGGTACAGCCGGTCCGGGGTGGCGCCGTCCCGCGCGACCTTGTGCACGCACTGCCCGAACTCCGGGTTCGGGTCGGGCAGGAACACCGCCGAGACACCCGAGTTGGAAGGCGCCCAGCTCGCGCCGCCGTCCAGGGTGCGGAACACGCCGGCGGTCGAGACGGCGACCGTCACCGCCCCCGGGTCGCGCGCGTCGGTGAGCACGGTGTGCAGGCCCTCACCGCCACCGCCCGGCACCCACTTCGACCGCGTGGGATGCTCCCACAGCGGCCGGACCAGCTCGAACGTCTCCCCGCGGTCCTCCGAGCGGTACAGCGCGGCCGGTTCGGTGCCCGCGTACACCACGTCCGGTTCGGCGGCGGCCGGGTGCAGTTGCCACACCCGCTCCAGGGACGCACCGGTGTCCTTGGGAAACTTGACGGCCGGGCGGGCCGGTTCGGTCCAGGACCGGCCGAGATCGTCGGAGTGGAACACCGACGGGCCCCAGTGCGCGCTGTCGCCTCCCACCAGCAGCCGCGGGGTGGCGGAGCGGGTGTCGATGGCGACCGAGTACACGGCCTGCGCGTTGAAGTAGGGGCTCTCGTCGAACTCCCAGCCGCCACCACCTCGCCGGCGCCCGATGAACAGGCCTTTGCGCGTGCCCACGGCGAGCAGTACCTCGGTCATGCCGATCACCTCCGCGGCGTCGTCCTTGACGCCCTCGTCCCGAACACCGGCCAGTCTGCACCCGACCACTGACAGTCACCTCCGCAACGGGGCCCGGCGCAGGTCAGCGGGGGTGTCGACGCCGTGGCGAGGGTCACGTCGGGCAGCTGCGGTGAGCACCAGGGCACCGCCGTCCGTATGGGGAGGACGGCGGGATGGTCGTGGGCTCGTGAGGAGGAGGCCTTCGATGGCGTTACGTGGTCCGGGTGTCTGGCTGTGGCGCTGGCGGCGCAATCCGCTCAAGCGCCGCGCCGACCGGGTGGAGGCCTGGGTCGTCCTGGGCGTGTGGCTGCTCACGGTCCTGGTCGGGGTGCTGGCCGGGACGGCGGTGAGCCGCTCGGTGGAGGACGGGCTGGCCCGGGAACGGGCGGAGTGGCGCCCGCTCGTGGCACGGCTCGCCGAGCGCGCTCCCGGGACGCCCTCCGACAAGACCCGGGTGTCCCGGGCAGAGCAGGTGTGGGCCACGGCCCGGTGGTCCGCCGCCGACGGCTCCGAACACTCCGGCCAGCTGCGGGTCCCCGCGGGCACCGCCGCCGGAGCCCCGGTCACCGTGTGGACCGACCCCGAGGGCCGCCAGGTGACCCGGCCCGTCACCGAGCCCCAGGCCCGCGTGCGGGCGTCCCTGACCGGCGGCGTCGCGGGCCTGTGCGCCGCGCTCGTCCCCCTGGGCGCCGGCCGCGGCCTCCGCGGCCTTCTGGAGCGCCGCCGCATCGACCAATGGGACGCGGAGTGGTCCCGCTTCGGCCCGATGTGGGGGCGCACGGCGGGGTGAGCCCCCGCAGCGGGCCGAGACGTACGTGGGCCCGGAGCCGCCTCACGGGTGGTACGCGTGCCCGGCCAGCGCCTCCCGGCACGTCCGCAGCAACACCAGGTCGTCCCGTATCCCGTGGCCGCCCAAGTCGCCGCGATGCCGGCGGGGAGCGGCGAGTTCCGCGCGTAGCACCTCGTGCAGGGGCGCTCCTGAGGGTCCCAGCGCCGCGACGCACTCGGCGATCGTCGTGCGTGTGCGCGGGTGTTCCGCCCATGTGGAGCGCAGGACGGGGAGGAACCGCTCCGGTTCACCGGCCGCGCGCCACACCGCGCACGCGGCCGTGGCCCGCGTCCCCGGGTCGCCGGAGGCGGCCAGCTCGCGCAGCCCGGGCAGGGCCGTCCGCGCCGCCGGACCCAACCGCCCCAGCACGGCCGCGGCATGCCGCCGACGACCGCTCCCGGTGTCCGACAACTCCCGCAGGAGTACGGGCAGCACGGCCTCGGCGTCACCCGTGACCGACCACAGCGCCTCGGCCGCCCCGACCGCGCCGCCGGTCCCCAGCAGCCCGCGCAGCTCCGGTATCGCCTCGCGCGCCGCGCCGCCGAACACGCCGAGGGCGCGGACCGCGGCCGCGATGACGATGCCGCGCCGCCGCGCACCGTCCGGCATGCCGCGCAGCAGACGCAGCACCGCCGGGACGGACTCGACGTCGCCCAGCGCGGCGAGGGCCGACAGCAGGGGAACGGCCCGCTCGCGCACGTCGGCGGCGTCGAGCGGCACGCGGGCGAGCCGCCGCCGCAGCACCGGGGCGAGCGGAACGGCCAACCCGCCCAGATGGGGTATCACCAGCCCCAGATCGTTCGGCACGACCGGGCCCGCCAGCACCTCCGCCAGCACCGGCACGGCCCGCGCGTCCCCGGCCCCGGCCAGTGCCTTGAGCGGACCACCCAGGGTCGGCGCACCCCGCTCCCCGTGCCGTATCCGCAGCTCGGGACGGTAGGCCAGCAGCGCGTGGAGAGGGTCGGCGGCGGGCGCGGCCAGCGCGAGGAGCTCCACCAGGACGGCGACCGCCGCGTCGTGCAACCGGGCCTCCGGCGCGCCCAGTTGGCTGCCTATGAGGGTGACCGGCTCAGCATGACCCGTACGCCACTCACGGATCAGCCCGGCGGACATCCACACGCCGTTGCACCGATCCAGGGGATCCGGGCTGGTCAACTGCCCGCACAGCAGGGCGACCCGGTCGGGCACCCGGCTGCCGAGCGCCGCGTGCAGGGTCCGCAGCAGCGCGGCCCCCTCCTCGTCCGAGGGGCGCAGCCGCCGCAGCCGGGCGGCGAGCGTGTCCGGGCCGGGAGCGTCGTACGGGCGACCGGCCGGGGCCCGCTGCCCGGATCTGTCCCGGAGCAGGCGGACGGCGGTCGCCACGAGATCGGCGGGCAGCCGGTCCTGGGCACACCCCGCGAGCTGCCCGAGCGCGGCGAGCCGCAGGGAGGGACCGTGCGGGGGCCCGCTCAGCTCGGTCAGGAGGCGCACCGCCTCGGCGGCGTGGGCGGCGTCGGCGGATCCGTACCGCCGCGCGACGCGGCCGAGGCTCTCCGCCAGAACGAGCAGCACCCGGTCGTCCCGCTCCACGGCGATCCGCTCCCGCAGCAGGGCGAGCACCCGCCCCGGCCGTCCGAGGAACGGCACCAGCGCCCCGGCGGCGGCCCGGCGCACACCGGGATCCGCGTCCCCCGCGAGGCGTTCGAAGACGTCGGCACGCACGCGCAGGGCTTCCAGCGCGCTCGCGGCGGGACCGCCCGGGGCGCCGTCGACGTCACCGATGCTGACGAGGAGTTCCACCACCTCCGCCCGGTCCCGCACCTCCTCGTGGCCGGCGAGCGCGAGGAGAAAGGGGACACAGGCGACCGCCGCGTCGTAGACCCCGCCCTCGTGGTGCACCGTGCCGTACATCCCGTCGAGCGCGGTCTGTCGCTCGGCCGGGTCGGCGGAGGCCAGTCCCCGCAGTAGTCCGGGCACGTCCTCCGCGCTGCCGTGGGCATGGCGCAGCGAGGCCCAGTCGACCTCGTCGATCCCCCTGAACACGGTGTCCTCCCCCAGGCGAACTGCCAACTGACGGGGAGTCTGCACCACAGCACTGACAACCAAGCGGAATCGGGCGATGACAGTGCGCGAACTGAGCGCACGATGGCTTGACTTCGAGGCGCCCCCGGTGCCGTCAGCCGACCCCGCCCGGCAACGCCCGCTCCACGATCACGTCCAGGCCCGCCGACTCCGGCAGCGTCCCGAACGCGTGCCCCCAGTCGCCCCCGAGCCGCGTCGCGCAGAACGCGTCGGCGACCGCCGGCGGGGCGTGCCGGACGAGGAGGGAGGCCTGGAGGGTCAGTGCCATCCGCTCCACGAGACGCCGTGCCGTCGTGGCGGACGCCTCGGACAGCCCCACCCTGAGCCGCGTCACGGCCGCGTCCAACCGGGCGTCCGCGCCCCGTGCGAGGTCGAGCTCCCCGAACAGGGCCTCGGCGGTACCCGGTTCACGGCTCAGCGCTCGCAGCACGTCGAGGGCGTTGACGTTCCCCGAGCCCTCCCAGATCGACAGCAGGGGCGCCTCCCGGTAGTGCCGGGGCATGCCCGAATCCTCGACATAGCCGTTGCCGCCCAGGCACTCAAGGGCCTCCGCGGTGAAGGCCGGGCCGCGCTTGGTCACCCAGTACTTGCCGACGGCGGTGGCGATCCGGCGGAACGCCGCCTCGCCCTCGTCCCCGCGGATCGCCCGGTCGGCCGCCCCCGCCAGCCGCAGGGTGAGCGTCGTGGCGGCCTCCGACTCCAGCGCCAGATCGGCGAGAACGTTGCGCATCAGCGGCTGGTCCACCAGCCGTGCGCCGAACGCGCTGCGGTGGCGCGCGTGGTGCCCCGCCTCGACGAGCGACTTGCGCATCAGCGCGGCCGACATCATCACGCAGTCCAGCCGCGTGCAGTTGACCATCTCGATGATGGTCTTGACACCCTGGCCCTCCGGCCCGACCAGCCAGGCCACCGTCCCGTCGAACTCCGGCTCGGAGGAGGCGTTGGACCGGTTGCCCAGCTTGTCCTTCAGCCGCTGGATGCGGAAGGTGTTGCGGGTGCCGTCGGGCAGCACGCGCGGCACCAGGAAGCACGACAGCCCGCCCGGGGCCTGCGCGAGCACCAGGAACACGTCGCACATCGGCGCCGAGGTGAACCACTTGTGCCCGCGCAGCGTGTACACACCCTGCTCGGCAGTGGGTGTGGCCGCCGTGGTGTTCGTGCGGACGTCGGAACCGCCCTGCTTCTCGGTCATCCCCATGCCCGCCAGCAGCCCGCGCTTCTCCGTGGGCTCCCGCAGGACGGGGTCGTACTCCCGGCTCGTCAGCAGCGGTTCGTAGAGCTTCGCCAGCTCCGGCTGCCTGCGCAGTGCCGGGACGGCCGCGTAGGTCATCGACGTCGGGCAGCCGTGTCCGGCCTCGGTGTGCCCCCACACCAGTCCGCCCGCGCTGCGCACGACATGGGCGCCGGGCCGCTCGTCCGACCAGGGCGCGGCGGCCAGGCCCTCCCCGATCGCCGCGCGCATCAGGTGGTGCCAGCTGGGGTGGAACTCGACCTCGTCGACGCGGTGGCCGTACCGGTCGTGCGTCCGCAGCTCCGGCTCGTGGCGGTTGGCCAGATCGGCCCACTCCTGTGCCTGGGCGCTGCCGGCCAGCCGTCCGAGCCGCCGCAGGTCCTCCTCGGCCCACCCGGCGCCCTCCCGCCGCAGCCCCTCCAGCAGGGCCGTGTCGTCGGAGGCATCGTAGGGCGTGAGGGGCGGGGCCTGGTTGGTGACGTCGTGCGTGCCGGGACCGCCGTGCGCCCGCTGTTCGTCCAGTGTCGAGACCATACCGCGAGTGTTGCACTATGGCTGCGACCGCAGCAATACTGCAACACCGCAATCCGCCGCGTACAGTACGTGACCATGCCGATGAACGTCCCGGCGCGGTCCGGCGCGCTCGATCCGCGTCCGCTGTCCGCGCGGTCGGTCGTGCTCAGCCTGCTCCTCGGGACGCATCCCCCCGAGCTGCCGGTCAGGGACCTGGTGCGGCTCGTGGAGGGCTTCGGCGTCGGCGGCTCCACCCTGCGGGCCGCGCTCAGCCGGATGGTCGCCGCGGGGGACCTGCGGCGCACGGACGCCGGCTACCGCCTCAGCGACCGGCTGCTGGAGCGCCAGCGTCGCCAGGACGACGCCGTCCATCCGCGCACGCGCGCGTGGGACGGTGACTGGGAGATGGTCGTGGTCACCGCGACCGGCCGCGGCCCCGCCGAACGGGCCGAGCTGCGCGCCCGGCTGGGCGCCCTCCGGCTCGCCGAACTCCGCGAGGGCGTCTGGCTCCGCCCCGCCAACCTGGCCCGCGCCCTGCCCGGCGACCTGGACCGGGTGGCCGAGCGCTGCACGGCCCGCCCCGACCGCGCCCCGGGCGAACTGGCCGAAACGCTGTGGCCGCTGGCCGCCTGGTCCGCCACGGCCCGGGCCCTGCTGGACCGTGTCGCCGCCGCGCCCCGTCCGGCCGACCGTCTGACCGCCTTCGCCGCCGTCGTACGGCACCTGCTCGCCGACCCCGTCCTGCCGCCCGCACTCCTGCCCGCCGACTGGCCCGGCTCCGCACTGCGCGCCGCCTACACCGACTACCAGCGGGAGCTGGTCGGGGAGGTACGCGCGCGCGTGCGCGGCACCTGACGCGGACGGCCGTGCGCAGCGCCCGCCGGGACGCTCCGCACGGCCGCCGGCACCGTGGGGGGAGGCTGAACCGCCCCTGCTACCTGTAGGTGATGTCCGAGGTGGAGTACAGGCAGTTCTTGCTGTCGGGGCCCGATCCGACGGCAGTGTTGTTGTTGTACTTCTGGCAGGGGACAACCTTGCGGCTGGAGTCGTTGCGGATCGTGATGTTCCGCAGCGTCGCCACGTCGTTGCGGTTGACGTTGATGCCGACGAGCCGCGCGGTGGAACCGGTGCCGGTCACGTCGATGGTGTTGAGGTTGACCTTGCGCGTGTACTGCGTGGAGCAGTCGCCGCACGAGCGGTACAGCGTCTTGAACTCCTGCACCGCGAAGTTGGAGATGGTCAGGGTGCCGCCGCCGTTGTGCTGGAAGACCTTGTCCGCGGCCTTCTTCGCTCCGCCGCCGATCACCTGGTAGGTCGCGCCGTTGCCGCCGCGGAAGGTGGCGGCGTCCTCGCCGACGTCCTCCCACCAGACGTTCTGCAGGGTGCAGCTGCCCTCGCAGTGGACGCCGTCGGCCGCGGGACCGCCGAGGATCACGTTCTTCAGCACCGCGCCGTTCGCGAGCTTGAAGATCGGGTCCTGGCCCTCCTCCTGGCCGTCACCGGCCAGGTCTCCGGTGCCGTAGTACCGCTTCATCCCGTAGTCCTTGGTGCCGGACACGGAGATGGTGGAGGAGGTGCCCTGGCTGCCGTTGGGGGTCGGCCAGGTCGCGGCGCTCGCGGTGGGCGCGTGGGTGGTCATGATCATGCCAACCGATAGGCCGAGGGTGGCCAGTGCGCCGGTCAGTGCGCGCCTGCGGGCGTGCGGACGTGTCGCAGAAGTCATGTCCCGATTCCTTCTGTTGTGGGGGTGGGGCACTTCGGTCTCTTGCGGAGCCCGGGCATCCCGTCGGGGGCGTGCTTCCATGGAGCTGGTTCATGCCTGTGAATGTCGTTCAGTCAGCAGTCCCGTGCAGGCCTATGGCGGGGCTGCACCTGTCCTGCGGGTCGCACTGTTGAACGGAACGTAGGGGGCAAGCGCTTTCTAGTCAACGCCTCGCGCAGAACGCGTTCGGCCGCTCCAGGTCAGGGCGAGGAAGGTGTGGGAGCGCTTCCATGAAGGCCATGTGCATGTCACCATGCCGAACGGATGCCTCCTGAACCGCATCTCACGACGGAAGGAACCCGGACGTGCCTGCCACCCCCCACCCCATGGCGCCCAGACGCCTGCGGTCGTTGTTCCTCGCGCTCGTCGCCGCGCTGCTGCCGTTGCTCGCGGCCACCGCGCTCACCGCACCCGCGGCCGCCGCGGAGCCGGCCCGTGCCGCCGCTCGCGCGGGTGCCGTCCCTGCCGCCGCCCTCACCGAGGTGACGAACTTCGGTGCGAACCCCAGCAACCTGCGGATGTACCTCTACGTACCGGAGAGCGTCACGCCGAAGCCGGCTGTCGTGGTCGCCGTGCACTGGTGCACCGGCTCGGGCCCCGACATGTACAACGGCACCGAGTACAAGACTCTCGCCGACCGCTACGGATTCATCGTGCTGTACCCGTCCGTGACCCGCAGCAGCAAGTGCTTCGACGTCTCGTCGCCCCAGGCGCTGCGGCGCGGCGGCGGCAGCGACCCCGTCGGCATCAAGTCGATGATCGACTGGACGACCCGGACCTACGGCGCCGACACCAGCCGGATCTTCGCCACCGGCATCTCCTCCGGCGCGATGATGACGAACGTCCTGCTCGGGGACTACCCGGACGTGTTCGCGGCGGGCGCCGCCTTCTCCGGCGTGCCGTTCGGCTGCTTCGCCACCACCGACGGCTCCGAGTGGAACAGCGCCTGCTCGGGCGGCTCGATCGTCCGCACCCCGAAGGAGTGGGGCGACCTTGCCCGGGGCGCGTACCCCGGCTACACCGGCACCCGGCCCCGGATGCAGATCTGGCACGGTACCCAGGACGACGTCCTGCGCTACCCCAACTTCGGTGAGCAGATCAAGCAGTGGACCGATGTGCGGGGCGTGAGCCAGACCCCCGCCGCCACCGACACGCCCCAGTCCGGCTGGACCCGCACCCGCTACGGCGGCACGGGCGACCGGGCTCCCGTGGAGGCCATCAGCCTCCAGGGCGTCGGCCACAACCTCTACGCCCAGGGCATGGCCTCCCGCGTGCTCACCTTCTTCGGCCTGGACGGCTCCGGACCGGCCCCCCAGCCCCAGCCCGGCGGCTGCGAGGTGACGGCCGCGGTGCAGGCCTGGAGCACCGGCCTGACCGCGTCCGTCACCATCACCAACACCGGCACGACGGCCGTCGACGGCTGGAAGCTCGGCTTCGCGCTGCCCGCGGGGCAGACGGTCACGGGCGGCTGGGGCGCCACGTACGCGCCGTCGTCCGGGTCGGTCACCGCCACCAACGCCGCGTACAACGGCACCATCGCGCCGGGCGCGAGCGTGAGCATCGGCTACCAGGCGAGTCACGGCGGCAACAGCGCCGCCCCGTCCGCCTTCACGCTCAACGGAACGGCGTGCGCGGCAGGTTGACCGGGTTGACCGGCCTGTGCGGGTGCCGGGCCGGGCCGTCGGATCATGCCGAACGGTGGTACCGGATCAGACCGACCGGCCGGTGGTACCGGATCAGGCAGACCGGCCGGTGGTACCGGATCAGACCGACCGGTGGTACTGGTCCGGCACCCGCACCTCGCCGCCGAGCTCCCGCGCCGCGTGCCGGGCCCACGAGGGGTTGCGCAGCAGCTCGCGGCCCAGCAGGACCGCGTCCGCCTCGCCGTTGGCCAGGATCTTCTCGGCCTGCTCGACGTCGGTGATCAGCCCGACCGCGGCGACCGGCAGGCCCGTCTCGTTCTTCACCCGGGAGGCGAAGGGCACCTGGTACCCGGGGCCGGTGGGGATGTGGACGCCGGAGGCGTTGCCGCCGGTGGAGACGTCCAGCAGGTCGATGCCGTGGGCCCGCAGATCGGCCGCGAGGCGCACCGTGTCGTCCGCGGTCCAGCCGCCCTCCTCGAGCCATTCGGTCGCCGAGACGCGGAAGAGCAGCGGCTTGTCGTCCGGCCACACCTCCCGTACGGCGTCGACGACTTCGAGGGCGAAACGGGTGCGGTTCTCGTACGAGCCGCCGTAGGCGTCCGTGCGGTGGTTGGAGTGCGGGGAGAGGAACTCGTTGATCAGGTAGCCGTGGGCGCCGTGGATCTCGGCGACCTCGAAGCCGGCGGCGAGCGCGCGACGGGCCGCGGCGGCGAACTGTCCGACGGTGTCCTTGATCTGGCCGACGGTCAGCTCGGCCGGGGCCGGGTGGCGCTCGTCGAAGGCGAGCGGACTCGGGGCGACCGCGTCCCAGCCGTGGGCGTCCGGGCCGACCGGTGCGCCGCCCTTCCAGGGGCGGTCCGTCGACGCCTTGCGTCCAGCGTGGGCCAGCTGGATCGCCGGCACGGTGCCCTGCGCCGTGAGGAATCGGGTGATGCGGCGGAACGCCTCGACCTGCGTGTCGTTCCAGATGCCCAGGTCGTAGGGGGAGATGCGGCCCTGCGCCGACACCGCGGTCGCCTCCACGATGATCAGGCCGGTCCCGCCGGTGGCGCGGGCGGCGTAGTGCGCGAAGTGCCAGTCGGTGGGCACCCCGGTCTCCGGACCCTTCGGCGCCGCCGAGTACTGGCACATCGGGGGCATCCACACGCGGTTCGGGATCGTCAGCTCGCGCAGGGTGAAGGGCTCGAAGAGCGCGGTCACGGCGGACTCCATTCGTCACGGGGTCGATGTCGACTCGTACGATAGGCATCGTAGTACGGCGGATGTCAAACTACGAGGGTTCTCGTACTATGGAGTCCCCGAGGAAGTGGAGCCCGCCGTGTCGTCCCCCGCAGTCAGCAGTCGAGACCTGCCGCATCCCGCGTCCGGCGAGATCAGGCTGGAGGATGTGCTGCACGCGCTCTCGGATCCGATGCGGCTGCGGATCGTCCGGGAACTCGCCGCCGCCCCGGGCGAGTTGTCCTGCTCGCACTTCGATCTGCCGGTCACCAAGTCGACCACCACGCACCACTTCCGGGTGCTGCGGGAGAGCGGGGTGATCCGGCAGGTGTACCGGGGCACGGCCAAGATGAACGGGCTGCGGCGTGACGACCTGGACGAGCTGTTCCCCGGGCTGCTGGCCGCCCTGCTCGACGCCGCTGCCCGGCAGGCCGCCCGGCTCGGAGGCTGAGCGCCCCGCGCCCTCAGGGGGCCTTGCCCGCCGCCGCCTTCAACAGGGAAGGCCAGTCCGCGAGTTTCACCACGCCGCGCCCCAGCGACGCTCCCAGCTCCGCCTCCGCCCGCTCGATCGCCTGCCACCCCGGCCACTCCACCGGGTCGGTGCCCGCCGTGCGCAGCGCCGGGAGCGGGTCGTCGGGCAGGGCCCGCGCGGCGAGGACGGGCGCGTCCGCCAGGAGCGAGGTCGCCGTCTCCTTCGCGCAGGGGCGGTTCGTGCCGATGACGCCCGTGGGGCCGCGCTTGATCCAGCCCGCCACGTACTCGCCCGGCGCGACGTCGCCCTCACGCAGGACGCGGCCGGACAGGTTCGGGACGGTGCCGGTGACCGGGTCGAAGGGGAGGCCCTCCAGGGGGACTCCGCGGTAGCCCACCGAGCGCAGGACCAGCTGCCCTTCGACGACCTCGTGGTGCCCTGTGCCGCGCACGCCACCCCGGCCGTCCGGGGCCGTCCGCTCGAACCGCACCGCGTCCACATGGCCCCGCTCGGCGACCAGTTCCGCCGGGCGGAGGAAGAACCGGAGATGGATACGGCGCGGGGCGCCCTTCGGGGGTGTCGCGGCCCAGTCGCGCAGGACCTCGACGTTGCGGCGCTGCGGGGCGGGCAGCGCGGACGGATCCGCGTATCCCGGGTCCAGGGCCAGCTCCGCCGGGTCCACGACGACGTCCGTCTCCGGCAGAGTGCCCAGCTCGCGCAGCTCCTTGGTGGTGAACCGGGCCTGGGACGGACCGCGCCGGCCCACCATGTGGATCTCGGTGACCCGGCTGCCCGCCAGGGTGGTGAGGGCCGCCTGCGGCATGTCGGTCGGGGTCAGCTCGGCCAGTCCCCGGGCCAGCATCCGGGTGACGTCCACGGCGACGTTCCCCACCCCGATGACCACGGCCGACCGGGCCTCCCGCAGGAAGCCGGCGTCCACGGCGTCCGGGTGGGCGCTGTACCAGGACACGAACTGCGTCGCCGACCAGCTCCCCGGCAGGTCCTCACCGGGGATGCCCAGACGCCGGTCGGTGGCGGCGCCCACGCAGTACACCACCGCGTGGTACAGCTCCCGCAGACGGCCGGCGCTCACGCCGCCGGGGCCGATCCGCACCCCGCCGAGGAACCGGACCCGCTCGTGCTCCAGGACGGCGCGCAGGTTGTTCTGCAGGGACTTGATCTTCTCGTGGTCGGGTGCCACACCGTAGCGGACCAGGCCGTAAGGGCACGGCAGCCGGTCGAGGACGTCGACGCGCACCTCGGGGTCCAGCCGGACGAGACTCTGCGCGGTGTAGCACCCGCTGGGTCCGGAGCCTACGACGGCGACTCGCAGCACGGCGGAACTCCTTACCGGAGGGATCCGACTCATCTCAGGAGAGCGCTGACGCCTCCAGCATCGCACCGTGCGGGCTCCGCTGACAGGGTGCAGTGAGCCGCCCGCGACGCGTGTCCGATCTGTAGGGAATGTGATCATGCGGTTACGTTCAGTGTGTGCTGGAAGCATCCTTTCTGAATCTTTCCGATCGCTCTCCGGCGGACGGTGCGGTGGCCGTGCGCCCCGCCTGGGAAGTGCGGGAGAGCGAGGGCGCCACGCGCTGGTTCGAGGTCCGGCTGGCGTTCGCGGACGGCGCCCGGGTCGACGCGCTGGCCGTCGTGGGCGGCGGATGCGTCTGCGTCGAGGAGGTGCGCGCTCAGCCCGCGCTGTCCCTCGACGACCTGGCGGTGCTCGCCGACTGGATCGAGGAGTCGGTCGCCGAGGCGTGCGGTGCGGAGCCCGCAGCCGACGGCCGCGGGAGCGAGGGGCGCCGGGCCCGGCCCGCCTGGCCACGTGGGGCGGAGGGGAGGCTGCTGGTGGCGCGGGAGTACCGCGCGGCCCAGCAGGACGGCGCCGACCCGGTCCTCGCCGTGATGGGCGCGACCGGGCACAGCCGTCGGACCTCGCTCAGGCTGATCGGCCAGGCCCGGGACGCGGGCCTGCTGTCGCCGCGCCGCGCCCGGCGCTGAACCGAGAGCGCGCCCGGCCCTGAACCGGGACGAGGTGCCGCCCCCGCGCGGGATCAGAGCATGTTCCGCATCCGTGTGATCTCGCTCGTCTGCTGTGCGATCACCTCGTCGGCCATCTCCTCCACGCGGATGTTGTTGCCCTGCCCCTTCACGTCCGTGGCCATGGTGATCGCACCCTGGTGATGGGTTGTCATCAGGGTCAGGAAGAGGCGGTCGAAGGCCTTCCCGTCGGCCGCGCGGAGCTTCTTCAGCTGTGCCGGGGTCGCCATGCCGGGCATGGTGGCGTGCTCGTGCCCCTCGGCCTTCAGTGGCTTGCCGTACGACTTCAGCCAGCCCTTCATGGCCTCGATCTCCGGCTTCTGGCCGGCCGCGATGCGCTGGGCGATCCTCTTCACGTCCTTCGACTCGGCGCGCTTCGGGGTGAGTTCGGTCATCACCAGGGCCTGCGCGTGGTGCTCGATCATCATCCGCACGTAGGAGACATCGGCCGAGTTGGGGGAGTCGTTCTCCGAGCGCCGGTCGGCGGCCTCCTCGGCGGACAGGGTGCGGTTCGCCTCGCCGGGTTCCCCTGGCGCGATCACGGCGGGCCCGTCCGCGGCGGCCGGCCCCCGGTCCGTGTCCGAGTCACAGCCTCCGGCCGCGAGCACGGCCAGGGCGACCAGCCCCGTCGTGACGGCGGACGCCCGGGACACACGGCGGAAGAGCACAACGACCTCCTGTGGCAAGCGGGTTGGGACGCACCTCGGGGTGTGGACGACGTACTCGCACGTTTCCGCGGGTCATTGATCGGAAAACTTCATTGCGATTCTGTTGCCCCCTGTTGGTATGTGCATGACGAAGACGATACTGCGTGGTGCGTGAACCGTTCCGCAGTGAACGGAACCAGGGAGGAAAACAGTGATCCTGTTGAACGACCGCAGAACACGCCGCAGACGCCTGGGAGTTGCCGCTGCCGCCGCCGGGCTGCTGGCCGCGCTCCTGACGGCGGCACCGGCAGGGGCCACGCCCGACCCCGGGGACGCGCCGACCGCGCCGAAGAAGGTCTCCAAGAGCGACCAGGCAGAGGTCCGGGAGGCCATCCGGAACGGCGACATACCCGCCCAGGACGAGATCGTCCACTCCGACAACATCCAGCACCTGGCCCACGTCCCCAAGGACGTGCTCCAGGGCACGAACTCGGACCTCGCCTTCCAGGGCAGGTACGCGTTCGCGGGCAACTACGACGGCTTCCGCATCTTCGACATCAGCAACCCCAGGGCGCCCAGGACCGTCGCCCAGGTGCTGTGCCCGGGCTCACAGAACGACATCTCCGTCTCCGGTGACCTGCTGTTCCTGTCCACCGACTCCTCGCGCAGCGACAGCAGTTGCTCCAGCACCACCCAGCCGGCGACCGAGAAGTCCTCGTGGGAGGGCATGAAGGTCTTCGACATCAGCGACAAGCGCAACCCGAGGTACGTCGCCGCCGTCGAGACCGCCTGTGGCTCGCACACCCACACGCTGGTGCCCGAGCGCCGCAACGTCTACGTGTACGTCTCCTCGTACTCGCCGAACGCCGCCTACCCCGACTGCCGGCCGCCGCACGACGGCATCTCCGTCATCAAGGTGCCGCGCAAGGCCCCCGAGAAGGCCAAGGTCGTGGGCTTCCCCGTGCTGTTCCCCGGTGAGGGGCCGGACGGCGGCGGCAACCCGGGCGGACCCACCAACCCGGGCGTGTCCAAGACCACCGGCTGCCACGACATCACCGTGCTGCCGTCGAAGGACCTGGCGGCGGGCGCCTGTATGGGCGACGGGATCCTGTTCTCCATCAAGGACCCGGAACGCCCGAAGGTCATCGACCGCGTCCAGGACAACGTGAACTTCGCGTTCTGGCACTCGGCGACCTTCAACCAGAAGGCGAACAAGGTCGTCTACACCGACGAGCTGGGCGGTGGCGGCGCGGCCACCTGCAACGCGGAGATCGGCCCGGACCGCGGTGCCGACGGCATCTACGACATCGTCGGCAAGGGCGACAAGCGCAAGCTCGTCTTCCGCAGCTACTTCAAGATCCCCCGCCACCAGGCGGACACCGAGAACTGCGTCGCCCACAACGGCTCGCTGATCCCGGTCAAGGGCAAGGACATCATGGTCCAGGCCTGGTACCAGGGCGGCGTCTCCGTCTGGGACTTCACCGACTCGGCCAAGCCGAAGGAGATCGCCTACTTCGACCGCGGCCCGCTGACCACCGACACGATCAAGTCGGGCGGTTCGTGGTCCGCCTACTACTACAACGGCTACATCTACTCGAACGAATACGCCCGGGGCTTCGACGTCCTGAAGATCGACGACCGGCGTACGAACCCGGCCCGCCGGGTCCACCAGCGTGAGCTCAACGTCCAGACCCAGCCGGACTACTTCGACTGACCCCGCGGGTCGCACTCCGGTGCGGCCCCGGTCGCGAAGAACCGCGACAGATCCTTGTCGCCCCTCCCGCCGCGGGCCCCGGCCTCCGGCGGGAGGCCCAGCTCCCAGCCGAGCCGGTAGCGCTTGAACAACTCGGCGCGCAGCACCGGCACCGGCATCGGAGCCCCCGGCACCAAGGCCGCGTACACCGATCCCATCAGCAGGGCGCGCATCATCGGGTAGTCGCTGTCGACGTCGGGCGAACCGTGCCGGGCCATGGTGTCCCGCAGCAGTTCGGCCAGTCGCCGCTGCTCCGGGCACTGCATGAAGCCTTCGGCCTGGAGGATCCCCGCCATGTGCTGGCGCATCAGCACGGGCCGGTCACGGGCCAGCCCCAGGATCGCGTCGATGGCCCGGGCCATCCGCTCCCGGCCGTCCTCCGTGCGCGGCTCGCGCTCCAGCGCCTCTTCCAGCGTGCGGTGCATCAGCCGGTGCACGGCGGACTGCACCAGCTGGCGCTTGCCGGGAAAGTAGTACGACACCAGGCCCCGGGCCGATCCCGCCCGGTCCGCGATGTCGCCGAGCGTGGTCGCGTCGTAACCGCGTTCACTCACCAGCTCGACCGCCGCCTGGAGGAGCCGCTCCCGGGAACGCCGCCGCAACTCTTCGTTCACCGAGGCGCTACGCGGAGACATGCTGCAACTCCTGTGTTGACTGGCTGCCAGCCAACTATACTCAGAGGACCGACCAGGATCTGTCAGGTCCGGGCCGGTGATGCCGTCTGCCTCGGGCGACGCGGGGGATCGTCCGAGGCGGGCGAGCATGCGGCCCCAGTAGTGGCCTCGGGCTACTTTCCGGACGTTCCGTCGGGCTCTCAGCTCACCAGATCCAGGACCGGCCGAAGCCCGTCCGGCCGGTCGGCCGCCGGCAGGTGGTCCACGAAGTGCACCCCGCATCCCAGAGCGGTCGCACCGCCGTCCGCACGGCGGTCGTCGCCGACCATGAGGGTCGTGCCCGGGTCGACGCCGAGCGCCTCGCAGGCGATGCCGAACAGCCGCGGGTCGGGCTTCTGCACACCGTGCTCGAACGACAGGACGTACGCGTCGATGTACGGGTCCAAGCCGTGCGCGCGGAAGACCGGGCGCAGATCCCACCCGATGTTGCTGACCACCCCGACGGGAACGCCCCGCTCCCGCAAACCGCGCAGCACCTCGACGGCGTCAGGGTAGGGGACCCACGCGTCGGGGGTCATGTGACGGTCGTACAGCGCGTCGTAGAGCGCCGGGTCGGGCAGCGGGACCTGCCGGGCGAGAGCGGTGTAGGCCGCCCGGTGCAGGGCGGCGCTGCGGTCCCGGATCGGCCAGGCGTCCGCGAGTTCCTCCGGCACCCGCGCGGGATTACCGCCGCCGGGCAGCGCCCCCACCGTCTCCAGGGCCAGGACCGCGGCGGTCGACTCGGCCTCGGTGAGCCGCACATCGGCCGCGGCCAGGGCGCCGCGCAGCCAGGAGGCGGTGGACTCGACACGGAAGAGCGTTCCGGAGAAGTCGAAGAGCACGGCGGTCATGGGGGCGATCCTACGAGGCCGGGGTACGTCGCGGACGAAGACCGGTGAGGCGGCGCCGGGTTCAGGGCTGCCGTCGCCGGTGCACCCACACCGCCAGGGCCACCACCATCGTGCCCAGTAGCCATCCGCCCAGCACGTCCGACGGCCAGTGGACGCCGAGCCATACCCGGGTCAGCCCGACCCCGACCACCGAGACGACGGCCACGGCCACGGCCGTACGCCACACGGCCCGGCCGACGCCGTGCCGGTGCAGGAGCCACAGCAGCAGGCCGCACACCACCGTGGCGGTCATGGCATGACCCGACGGGAACGCCGAGTAGTGGGCCGAGTCGACCGGATCGGGCCAGACCGGGCGGGGACGGTCCACCGCCGCCTTGACGCCCTGCTGCAGCAGCGTGCCCAGCGCGACGGCCAGCGCCAGCCACACCGCCGTCCAGCGCGCCGCCAACCGCACCACCAGCCATACGACGACGGCTGCGCACAGCAGACGCATCGTCCACGGGTCCCACACCCAGTCCGTGAGAATCCGGCACGCCTGGGTGAGCGCCGGTTCGTCGACCGCCCAGCGATGCGTGGTGTCGGAGATCTCCCCGTCCGCGTTGATCAACGGGCTCCATCTCACTGCGACGAGGGTCAGCAGGAGCGCCGAGCACAGGGCCAGGACACCGGCGAGAGCCGCGGTGGGGCGGTGTTCCGGACGGGGCGGGGAGTCGACGGAGGTGGTGTGCATACAGCGATCCTCGCCGAACCGGGGGGTCCGGATCCAGTACGGGGAAGATCTTCCGTCACCGACACGGGGCGCTTCGGCCATGCCGGGTCCACCGGAGGACGCGTGGACGCCGCGTGCCGCCGCGTGCCGGGGGAAACGGGGGTGCGCGCACCCGCGCCGGGGAGCCGAGGTGCGCGTCCCCATGCCGGGTGGCCAGGCCCGGCCCCCTCACCAGGCACGCCTGTGGCCGGAACATGCGGCCTCCCGCCGGGAATGCCGGGAACGCCGGGAAGGCGGGGTGTGCGGGCTGCGCGGACCGCGTGGGGAGCTGGGGTGCGCGGCCTCACGCCGGGGAATCGAACGCGCGGCCCCACGCTGGGCACGCCTGGGGCCGGGACGCGTGGCCTCTCGCCGGGGAGTCGGCGCGTGTGGGCGGGGCAAGTGAGAGGAGGTGGATGGCCGCCCCGGCCGACCAGGCGTCGGGGAACCGGCGGTTTCGGCGGCTCCTGGCGCCCCCCCGCGCATGCCCCAGGACGGGAGGCGGGTGAGCCGGGCGCTCGGGGCTGAGCCGGGGGCCGGGCGAGCGGGGCGCTCGGGGCCGGGCCGGGGGCCGGGGGAGCTCGGGCCCGGGCTATCCCAGCGCCCGTAGCCCCGGCATGAACGCCACCAGCACCGGCACCGCGGGCACGAGCGCGGCCGCAGCCGTCAGCCGCAGGCGCCGGGCCGCGGTCAGCCGGTCCGGGGGAGTGAGCAACCGGTGCACCCGGGCCGGGACATGGGCCTGCGGGGTCGGGCAGGGCCCGAACACGCCGCGGTGCTCGTTCAGTTCGACCAGCGCCAGGGCCGTCGTGAGGCGGCCGAAGCGGCGCGATGCCGTGTCGTCGGCGGCGAGTTCGACCAGGCGGTGCATCTCGTCCCGGAACGCGGCGAACACCGGGACCTGCGGAAAGCCGCCGGCCAGAGCCGAGGAGCAGTTCAGCAGCCAGTCGTGCCGGGCCCGGGCGTGGCCCTGCTCGTGGGCGAGCACCGCGTCCAGCTGCCGGCCCTTCAGCCGGAGCAACGCGGCCGTGGTGACGACCAGTTGCGGGGGAGTGCCGGGCTGCCACCAGGCGTCGGGCCGCTCGCTCTCCAGGACCACCAGCCGGCCGGAGACGGCCACCTCACCCGGCAGCAGCGGGGCCCGCACCAGCAGATCGGCGCGACGGCGGCGGCGCCTCGCACGGGCCCGGCCGATCTCACGGAGCAGCATCGCCGCGCTCCACAGCCCGCCGCCGGCCAGCGCGAGGGCCGTGGTCGCCGCCCAGGGGCCGGCCGTACCGAGGGCGTAGGCCTCCACGACCGCGCCCGGGGCCGTCGCGAAGAGGTGCCCGCCGACCGCGTGCCAGGCCGCGGCGGCACTGAGCGTCATGGACAGCGCGCAGCACACGAGGACCGCCGCCACCACGCACTGCCACACCCACAGCGCCACCACCGGCTCACGGTCCGGCCAGTCGGCCCGGGCGAGCAGCCGGGGGGCGACCACGGCGGTCACGGCGCCGAGCAGCAGCAGCGCGGCGGTGAGCATCATGGGGGCAGCCTATGAGCGCGGCCACGCCCAGGGGTACGCCTTGTGGCATCAAAGTGACGCAGGCAACGGACCCGTTGGGCGGCGGGCCGCTCCCGCTCACAGTGTCAGCAGCATCGCCACCATCGCGATCCCCATGGACAGCCGGCAGGCGCGCGCCAGTTCCGGCCGGTCACCCCGACCGGCCCGCACACCGCCCCCGGCCACGGCGGCGACCGGCACCAGACGGACGCCGGTGAGCAGCACGTAGGCGGCGAAGTACAGCAGCAGCGCCCCGGTCAGCAGCGGGACTCCCGAGCCGCCCCGGCCGTGTGCGTGTCCGGGGGAGCCGGCCATGACGAGGGCCATGTAGACCATCGCCCCGGCCCCCACCAGGTGGTGGAGATGGTGCGCGCCCGTCCGCGCCGCCCACAGCGCGTGGAGCCCCGCCGCCCCGAACACCGCCGCGTAGACGGGCCAGGCCCACGCGGGCGGCGTGAACACCGCGGCGGGTACGGCCATCGCGGCCATCCCGAAGCCCATCAGCGCCTCGCCGCCCGCGGCGCCACGCTGCTCCTCGGCGCCGCTGCGCATCCGCACCAGGCAGTAGGTGCCGGTCACCGCGCAGAGCGCCACCAGCAGCCAGCCGGACGAAGCCGGTCCGTGCACGCGTACCTCCCCGTTCGGTGGTCGGTCATTCGATGCCCGGGCCATGCGGCGCGCACGCGAGCGCAAGGGTGTACACGGGGAGCATCCGAGGGAGCACGCCAGGTGAGAAGGGCGTTCCCCGGATATTTCACAGGTAAAACACCTGTTAATGTTGTCCCCATGAGCAGTGCGCCGACCACCCCCTCCGCCTCACCCGCCCCGCTTCTCCCGCTGGCGGGTGTGCTGCGCCTCGGCAGGCCTTCGGAGATCTGGTTCAAGCCCGCGCTGAGCGTGGTCGCGGCGATCGCCCCGCCCGCCTTCGTCCTGCTGGTGCTCGGCCGGCTCGACCTCGTGATGTACGCGATGGCCGGATCCCTGTGCGCCCTCTACGCCCACAACCGGCCCTACGCCGCCCGGGCCCGGGTCCTGGCGTGGGTGGTACTGGGCATGCTCGGCGGGGTCGCCGCGGCGCTGGTCTCGGCCTCGCTCACCGGCAGCGCCGTGGTCCTGGTCACGGTCGGTGCGCTGCTGGCCGCCGCCCAGAAGGTGCTGTGCGACGCCACCCGGGTCGGCCCGCCCGGCAACATCGTCCTCACCTTCGTCAGCTCCGCCTCCCTGTTCGCACCGCAGACCCTCACCCAGGTGCCCGGCCATCTGGCTCTGGCCGCCACCACGGGAGCGTGGGCCTGGCTGGTCTGTATGGCGCCCGCGCTGGTCCGGCCGCACGGACCGGAGCGCCGCGCCACCGCCACCGCCCTGAAGGCCGCCGCCGCGTACGCCGACACCGGCGGCACCGGGAAGGACCACGAGGGCCAGGTTCGCGCCCGCGCCGCGGGGTACGCAGTCGTGCAGGCCGCCTGGCAGTCACTGCTGTCCACCAGCGCCCCCTCCCGCACCCGGCGCGCCCTCGAACGGCTCGTCGTCCGCGCCGAGGTCGCCCTCGCGGCGCCTACGGAGGCGGACCCGGCCCTGCTGCGCACCTGGGCGGGCTCGCTGCGCGGCACCGGCCCCGTCCCGCAGGCCGGGCTGGGGCGCGCGGCCGCCGACGAACTGCTCGGCGTGGCCGCCGCCAGGCCCCTCCGGGCACGGCTGGGCCCGCTGGCCCCGCTCGCGGCGCGTACCGCGCTGGGCTGCGCGCTCGCCGGTTACGCCTCCCTCGCCCTCGGGATCGGCCGCCCCTACTGGGCCCTGGTCACCGCCGCCTCGCTGTACCAGGCGAACATGGTGCTGACCTGGAGCCGGGCCGTCCAGCGGGTGGTGGGCAACGTCGTCGGCGTGCTGGTCTTCCTGGCCGTCGTGCCGCTCGCGCACCTGGGCGCGGTGGCGCTCGTGCTGTGCTGCCTGGCGTTCAGCTTCGGTGCGGAGGTGCTGATCAGCCGGAACTACTGGCTCGGCAGTGTGTGCGTGACGCCCATGGCGCTGCTCATCACGGAGTTCGCCGGATTTCAGGAGGCCGGGACGCTGATGACGGAGCGGGTCGTGGACACCGTCGTCGGTGCGCTGGTCGGGTTCGGCGCCGCCGTCGCGGTCACCAACCGGCGCGCGGGCGACCGCGTGGAACGGGCGCTGGCCACCGCCGACCGGGCCCGCGAGCACGCCGCCCGCCTCCTGGCCGAGCCGGACCCCGGCCCCACGGCCCTGGAATCCGCCCGCCGCGGCCTCGCCGCCGCCCTGTCCGACCTGCGCGCCGCGGCCGACGCTGCGGCAGGTGAATGGCGGCAGCGGGCCCTGCCCCAGGAGCGGGTCGTGCTCGCCGAACAGTCCGGACACCGTACGCTCACCGCGACGGCCCGACGCCAGGGCCTGCTCCCGGACCGGGACCCGGCCACCGAAACGGAGGACGCACGGCCATGACGCCGACCGAAGGACCATCGCCCACGGGGGGCACCGGGGGGCGGGCCACGCATCCGGGCGCCGAGCCGGAACCGACGGCGCAGCATCCCGTGGACGACGCCCGGCCCGCCGCCGGTGATGGCCCCGTCGGCCGTTCGGGCGGGGACCGGGCGACCACGGCCGGGGTCCCGGGCCGCGACCGGTCCGGCGCGGACGCCGATCTTGAGGGGGATGGTCGCCGGGACGGAACCGGGGTCCCCTCGGTCGCGGGGGAACCCGCCGTCGGTGAACCCGCTGTCGGTGAACCCGCTGTCGGTGAACCCGCTGTCGCGGGCGAGGGTCCTGGCGAACGTTCGGGTGTGGACCGGGCGCCCGCGGACGGGGGTCCGGCTCGCGGCCCGGCCGGTGAGGCCGGCGCGGGCGCCCGGCTTCCGGGTGGGGATGCGCCCGGTGCTGGTCGCCGGGAGGACACCGTGGCCGGGGTGGTGCGTCAGTGGCAGGCCGTGCGGCCCGGGCTCGATACCGGGCCGATGGAGATCATCGGGCGGATCAACCGCTGTGCCGCGCTGTTGCAGCAGGCCGAGGACGCTCCGCTGCGCCGGGCGGGGCTCAGCCGGCCCGAGTTCGATCTGCTGGGCGCGCTGCGGCGCACCGGGCACGAGCTGACGCCCGGGGACCTGGCCCGAGAGACGTTCTCCTCGGGGGCCGCCGTCACCAAACGCCTCAAGCAGCTGTCCGAGCGCGGCCTGGTCGAGCGGCGCGGGGACAGCCGGGACCGCCGGGTCGTCCACCTCCGCCTCACCGACGCCGGACGCGACCTCGTGGACAGCGTCCTGCCTGTCCAGCTCGCCTACGAGACCGCCGTGCTGTCCGGCCTCGATGGCCCCGAGCAGGGTGAACTCGCCGCGCTGCTGGGGGAGTTGCTGAGCCAGCTCGAAGGGCGGCTCGGCGCGCTGCGGACCTGAGTCGGGCACCGGCCGGGCCGTGTCGGCGTACCGGTCCCAGACCTCGTGTCACAGCACCTCGTGCACGGTCCGGCGATGCGTGGAGCGGCGGTCGTCGACGGCGGTCCAGCGCTCATGCGCGGACCGGGCTGGAGCGCACTTCAGCGCAAGCTCACGGCAACCCCACCCGCGTCAGCCCCCCTCCCCGCGTCGCGCCCAGCCGTCTCAGCCCTCGTCGCCCGACCGGTACACCCCGAACACCGCCCCCTGCGGACCCTGGAGCACCGCGATGCGCGGCCCGTCGGGCACCGAAGTCCGCACCACCGACGCCGAACTGGGTGTAGCGCTCCGACGGCGCCACCGTCCAGCCGAACACCCGCGGGTAGAAGGACACGGCCCCCTCCGGATCCCGCGTCATCAGCTCCACCCAGCCCAGCGAACCGTGCGCGTTGAACAGCCCGGCGCTCGGGAAGGTGCCCGGCTGCCACAGCTGCGTTCCACGCGACCGGCTGCGACGGCTGGTACAGCGGGGCGAGCGCGGTCACCGCCGCGTCCCCGAGGTGCGCGACGGTGTAGCCACCGGGCTCCTGGCGTGCGTCCGTCTCGGGCCGTCAGCCGAACAGCCGCGTGTAGAACCCCCGGGCCGCGTCCAGGTCGCTGGTCCCCAGCTCGGTCCAGCAGGGGCCGCCGGTCATCGGTGCGTCGAGCTTCATGGCGCTCCTTCCACGAGCGGCGGGGACCCACCCCCGGGGCCCCTCCAGCACGCGCCCGGCCTCCCTGCCATCCGGGGAAACCCACTGGTGTGCCGCCGCGGCCCCGGCGTACCCTCGCCTCGTACCGCACCGCGTGGCGGCCTCCAGCTCTCCTCATCCTGCCCGGAGGTACCCATGCCCGAGCTCGAGGTGCGCCCCTTCCGCCGCACCGACCGCGACCAGCTGACCGGCCTGGTCAACCTGCACGTGGCGGCCGTCGTCCCCGGCGTCTCCGTCTCCGTGAACACCGTCCTGGGCGAACTGGAGCGCCAGCCCGGGGAGTTCATCACGGATCCGTGGGTGGCCGAGCGGACGACGCTCGTCGCCGAGCAGCGCGGACACGTCGTCGCCGCGGCCCACCTGCTGCGCTACCGGGACGACGCCGAGGTCGGCCCGCACTACCGGGACACCGCGGAGATCGACTGGTTCGTCCATCGCCCCGCGGCGTCCTTCTGGCCGGACGCCGAACTGGCCGCGGACCTGCTGATGCGGGCGTGCCTCGCCACGTTCGCCCGCTGGAACTCCCGCGTCCGGTACGCCGACGGCTCCCTGCCCGCCCCGCTCGTCTACGGCCTGCCCCGCAACTGGCCCCACATCCGGGCCCTCTACGAACGCGCGGGGTTCGTGCACACCGGGGACACCGAGGTCATCCTGCTCGCCCGGGTGGCCGACCTGCCGGGCGCCGAGCCCCGGCCCGGTGTCACGGCCGAGCGCACGCTGGGGGAGTGCGGGACCCGTTTCACCGCCCGGGCGGAGGGCGGGGACCTCGGGTACGTCGAGATCGACACCGCCCTGGCCCGCCCGGAACGGCACGCCCGCGCGGCCGGTCTCGCCGACATCGGCAATCTGCACATCGACCCCGCGCAGTACGGCACCGGCCTGGAGCACTGGCTGCTGGCCCGGGCCGCCGACTGGCTGCGGCTGTGCGGCGTCGACCGGCTCGCCGCCTACGCGTCCGCCGCCGACCGCGCTCAGCTCGACCTGATGGCCGGGGCGGGCTTTCGCGAACTCACCCGTACCGACCGGGGGTGGGAGCACCGCCCGGACCGGCCTCAGATCCCCGGCCGGTAGCGCATCGGGTGGTCCGCCGGAACCTCCACCAGCACGATGGGCGTCCCGTCCGGATCCGCGATCCACATCTCGACCAGCCCCCAGGGCTCCTTGACCGGCGGCCGCACGATGTCCACGCCCTTCGCCCGCAGTTCCTCCTCGGCGGCGGCCACGTCGGCCACCTGCAACCACAGTCGTACCTCGGGCGCCGGGGGCGTCTCGGACCTGCCCGACACCTCCAGGAAGCCGCCGCCCAGGAAGAACACCGTGCCGCGCTCCGGCCCCGTGCCGAACTCGCGATAGACGGCGAGGCCGAGCCGCTCGCCGTAGAAGGTCCGGGAGCGCTCGGGGTCGGTGGGGCGGAGCAGGATCCGGCTGCTGAGTACATGCACCATGCGGCGGAGCTTAGTGGCGGGGTTACGCTCATCTCTGCCCGAGCCGTGCCGGAGACGAAAGACGTACGCCCATGGAGACCGCCACCACCGCCCTGACCTTCCGCGACGCGACCGACGCCGACGTCGGCGAACTGGTCGCGCTGATCGAGTCGGCGTACCGGGGCGACGACAGCCGGGCCGGGTGGACCACCGAGGCGGACATCCTCCAGGGACAGCGGACCGACCCCGAGGGGGTGCTGGAGGTCATCAAGTCGCCCGGCAGCCGGCTGCTGGCCGTGGAGCGGGACGGCAGGATCGTCGCCTGCTGCCAGCTGGAGCACCAGGGCGAGAACGCCTACTTCGGGATGTTCGCCGTCAGCCCCCTGCTCCAGGGCGCGGGCCTCGGCAAGGTGATCATCGCGGAGGCGGAGCGGCAGGCCCGCGCGGCCTGGGGCGTCAAGGAGATGCACATGACCGTGATCTCCGTGCGCGACGACCTCATCGCGTGGTACGAGCGGCGCGGGTACCGCCGTACGGGACGGATGACCCCGTTCCCGTACGGCGACGAGCGCTTCGGTCTCCCGCAGCGCGACGACCTGCAGTTCGAGCTGCTGGTCAAGGAGCTCGACCGAGCCGCGTGAAGCTCCTTTGACCCCTACGCCGTGAAGCGGCCCGTGCGCTTGATGTCCGGGTGGTCGGTGGTCGCGCCGTCCAGACCGAACGCCCGGACGAGCCGCAACTGGTCCTGGGTGTTCACCACCCAGCCGATGATCCTCAGGTCGGCCTTGCGGGCCCGCTCCACGATCTCCAGGGTGAGCCGGCGGATGTTCAGGCAGACGGTCTCGGCACCGGCCTGGACGGCGCGGTCCACGATGTCGGTGCCGTAGCGGCTGGCGATCAGGGCGGTGCGCACCCCCGGCACCAGTGGCTTGATCTCGGCGATCGCCTCGTCGTGGAACGAGGACACCTCCACCCGGCCGGCCAGTCCGCGCTCGTTCATGACCGCGGCCAGGGCCCGTGCCGCCTGGGCGTCCTTGATCTCCGCCTGGAGCGGCGCCTGCACGGCCTCCAGGACCTCCTCGAACACCGGGACCCGCTCGCCCCGGCCCGCGTCCAGGGCCCGCAGCTCGGCGAGGGTCTTCTCGGCGATCGGCCCGCTGCCGTCGGTCGTGCGGTCCACATCCGTGTCGTGCATGACGACGAGCGCGCCGTCCTTGCTCAGGTGCAGGTCGAGTTCGATGGCGTCGAGTCCCGCCTCCTGGGCGGCGACGAACGACCGGAGGGTGTTCTCGGGTTCCACACCCATGACTCCGCGGTGACCGATGGTGAGGAAGTTCACGACGCGACTCTCTTCCGTCGACAGGCGGCACTGGGGGCCTGACGGCCCCCCTGACCGTATCGCCTGGACCCCCCCTGTGCAGAGAGTGAGGGCATGGTCGCCCCGCATTCGGGCAGGAGCATGGTCGGCAGGAAAAAGTGCGGTGAAGGAGCGGGTCAGGCAGGATAATTTCCTGGGTTCACCCTTGCTGGGAGGAACCTCGTGTGTATACGGTCTGCATACGTGAGATTCTCCCGTGGAAGGTGCGACATGACGGAAATTCTTGTGCAGGTGGGTTCGGAGGAAGGTCTTCCTCCCGTGGCCAGGGTGGTGGAACACCCGGCTTGGCCCGTGCTCAAGGGTGCCGTGGAGCGGATCCGGCCATGGCAGTCCAAGGACGGGTCGATCGACTTCGACGCCGAGGGCGCGCCCGACCCGGCCGACGCCGAGCTCGCGGTCCGCCAGGTCGCCGACGCCGTCCTGGAGCTCTCCCCGCTGCTTCCGCACGACGGCGCCTATCACGAGGCCCTGGTCAAGGACTTGACCCGGTGGGCCGACAGCGGCTTCCAGGTGCCCGACTTCCTCGACTCGCTGCTGGCCTTCCAGCCCGCGGCGAACCGTGCGGACGGCCTGCAGCACCTCGTCGTCTTCCCCATGTACACGCAGAACGGCAACCCGGACCGCAACATCGAGGCGGTCGTGCTGCGCATGGTCTGGCCGGACTGGCTGGCCGAGCTGGAGCGCACCCGCTACGACAACCCGCTGTTCTGCGGCATCAAGTTCGAGGACTTCACCGCGGGTTACGACACCAACTCGGCCGTCCTGTTCCCCGAGACCATCGCCGTGCGCGAGGCGCCGGAACGATTCACCTGGGGTGGCATCTTCTGCGACCGCGAGGCCGCCCGCTTCCGCCGGGTGACCGACGCCGCCGTCGACATCCTGAGCCTGGAGCTGCCCGAGGACGTCGCCGCGATGGTCCACGACCAGAAGCGCTGCGAGGAAGCCTTCGTCCTGTGGGACATGGTCCACGACCGCACCCACAGCCACGGCGACCTGCCCTTCGACCCGTTCATGATCAAGCAGCGCCAGCCGTTCTGGATGTACGGCCTGGAGGAGCTGCGCTGCGACCTCACCGCCTTCAAGGAGGCCGTGAAGCTGGAGGCGGACGGCGTCCCGCAGGCCCGTGACGTGCAGGTCGCGGTCCTCTTCGACCGGATGTTCCGCTTCCCCGTCACCGGCGAGCGCGTCCGCAACTACGACGGCCTCGGCGGCCAGCTCCTCTTCGCCTACCTGCACAAGCACGACGTCGTCCGCTGGACCGACAACCGGCTCACCATCGACTGGGAGCGCGCCCCGCAGGTCACCAACCAGCTGTGCGCCGAGATCGAGGACCTGTACCGCGACGGCATCGACCGCCCGAAGCTCGTCCACTGGTTCGCCGGGTACGAGCTGGTCTCCACCTACCTCGCCCCGCACCCGGGTTCCAAGTGGGCCAAGGGCCCCGACGCCCTGGACACGACGCAACCGCCGCGCAAACTCGTCGATGACGTGCTTCCGGACGAGTTTCCGCTGAGCATGTTCTATGAGGCACTGTCCAAGAAGCTGAAGAACGTGATCGCCTCCACCAAGGGCATCACTGCGGACAGCACCGAGCGGATCGCCGCGTGAGCGATCGGCGTACCGGGAACACTGCTCAGGAGGCGAAAATCATGGGGAACGGGGCGCTCAGCGGTGCGGTGATCGCGGTGGCCGGAGCGGGTGGACCCGCCGGCCGGGCCGCGCTGCTCAGGCTGGCCGAGGCGGGAGCGACCGTCATCGGCTCGGACAACGACCCGGAGCGGCTGGCGGAGGCGGTGGACGCGGCGAGCTTCGCGTCCGGCGGTGCCACCGTCACCGGCGACACGGTCGATCTGCTGGACCTGGGGGCCACCCGTGACTGGGCCGCCCGCATCGAGAAGGACTTCGGCCGCGTCGACGGCCTGGTCCACCTCGTGGGCGGCTGGCGCGGCAGCGAGACCTTCACCCGGACCAGCCTCGACGACTGGGACTTCCTGGAGATGCTGCTGGTGCGCACGGTGCAGCACACCTCCCTCGCCTTCCACGAGGGGCTCCAGCGCAGCGACCGCGGCCGGTACGTGCTGATCAGCGCCGCGGGCGCCAGCAAGCCCACCGCGGGCAACGCCGCCTACGCGGCCGGCAAGGCGGCGGCCGAGGCCTGGACGCTGGCCATGGCGGACTACTTCCGCAAGGCCGGGGGTGCCGAGGGGCCGACGTCGGCTGCTGCGATCCTGGTGGTGAAGGCGCTGGTCCACGACGCGATGCGCGCCGACCGACCCAACGCGAAGTTCGCGGGCTTCACCGACGTCAAGGACCTGGCCGAGGCCATCACCGAAGTCTGGGAGAAGCCCGCCGCCGAAGTGAACGGAAAACGTCTGTGGCTCACCGAGAAGCCGTGAACCCGCCGAAGACCGACGCCCGTCGCCATCACGACCCCGAGGTCCGCGGTTTCGCCAGCGACAACTACGCCGGGGCCCACCCGGAGGTCCTCGCCGCCCTGGCCCTGGCCAACGGCGGGCACCAGGTCGCCTACGGCGAGGACGACTACACCGAGAACCTCCAGCAGGTGGTCCGCAGCCACTTCGGTCCCACGGCCGAGGCGTTCCCGGTCTTCAACGGCACCGGCGCGAACGTCGTGGCGCTCCAGGCGGTCACCGACCGCTGGGGCGCGGTGATCTGCGCCGAGAGCGCGCACATCAACGTCGACGAGTGCGGCGCCCCGGAGCGGGTCGGCGGCCTGAAGCTGCTCACCGTTGCGGCGCCCGACGGCAAGCTCACGCCCGAGCTGATCGACCGGCAGGCCTACGGCTGGGACGACGAGCACCGCGCGATGCCGCAGGTCGTCTCCCTCGCCCAGGCCACCGAACTGGGCACGGTCTACACGCCGGAGGAGATACGCGCCATCTGCGAGCACGCCCACGCGCACGGCATGAAGGTGCACCTGGACGGCTCGCGGCTCGCCAACGCCGCCGCCACCCTGAACGTCCCGATGCGCACGCTCACCAACGCCGCCGGCGTCGACATCCTCTCCCTGGGCGGCACGAAGAACGGCGCCCTGTTCGGCGAGGCCGTCGTGGTCATCGACCACGACGCCGTCAGCCACATGAAGCACCTGCGCAAGCTGTCCATGCAGCTCGCCTCCAAGATGCGCTTCGTGTCGGTGCAGCTGGAGGCCCTGTTCGCCCGGGACCTGTGGCTGCGCAACGCCGGTCACGCCAACGAGATGGCCCAGCGCCTGGCCGAGGGCGTGCGGGCCGTGCACGGGGTGGAGATCCTCTACCCGGTGCAGGCCAACGCGGTCTTCGCCCGGCTGCCCCACGACGTGAGCGAACGGCTCCAGAAGCGGTTCCGCTTCTACTTCTGGGACGAGGCGGCGGGCGACGTCCGCTGGATGTGCGCCTTCGACACGACCGAGGAGGACGTGGACACGTTCGTGGCGGCGCTGAAGGAGGAGATGGCCCGCTGAGCAGCGGCGTCACCGGCAGCAGGGGGTGGCCGGGAAGGCGAGGAGCAGTGCGCCTTCACTCATGACCCGGTGGTCCAATGAACTGGACCATCGGGTACTGTGTGTGGTACCGCATCCGGCCACCGCACCCCGAGGCGACGACCATGACGCTCACGCTGACCGTGTCCGACGACGTGCGCGCTCTCGCGCCCGCATTCACCCACGTCGCGATCGAGGCGCACGGCCTGGTCAACGGACCGAGCAGCGAGGCCGGTTCGGCCCTGCTGGACGACGCGGCACGCCGACTCGCCGCCCGGCTGGAGGGCCGCGACCCGCACGAGGACCCGCACATGGCCGCCTGGCGCCAGGTCTACACGGCGTTCGGCTCGAAGCCGTCCAGGACCCGCAACTCGGCCGAGGCACTGGCCAAACGGGCCCTGTCGGACGCCGGGCTGCCCCGCATCAACCTGCTCGTCGACCTCTACAACGCCGTCTCCGTCGACCGTCTCATCCCCATCGGTGGCGAGGACCTCGACCGTATCGAGGGCGGGATGCGTCTGATCCGGGCCACGGGGCGGGAGGACTTCGTGTCCGTCGCCGGAGGTGAGGAGACCGTCGAACACCCCGACGCGGGCGAGGTGGTGTGGTGTGACGACGCGGGTGTGACCTGCCGCCGCTGGAACTGGCGCCAGGGCCCGCGCACCCGGCTCACCGAGGAGACGACGTCGGGCGTCTTCCTGCTGGAGAGCCTGGCGCCGATGCCGGTCGCCGAGGTGACGGCGGCGGCGGAGGAACTCGCCGGGCTGCTGGAGCGGTTCAGCCCGGGAGCGGACATCGCCGTCCGCGCCCCGCAGTCCTCGGCGTGATCCCCGGCCGGACCGGCGTCAGTGCGCCTCGGCCGCCCGCACCTGCTCCGGCGTCGGGGCCGTGCCGCCGAGGTGGGCGGGCATCCACCAGGTGTCTTCCGGGCCCTTGGGGCGGACGGGGTAGGCGCGCTGGGCGGCCTCCAGGAGCTCCTGGACGCGCTCGCGCAGCTGACGCGTGATGGCGCCCGCGTACTTGTCGCGGGAGGCCTCGATCGCCTCGCCGACCCGGATCGTGATGGGGATGTGGCTGCGCTTGAAGTTGCGCGGCTGGCCCTTGGTCCACAGCCGCTGCGTGCCCCACACCGCCATCGGGATCAGCGGGACGCCGGCCTCCTGCGCCAGGCGCGCCGCACCCGACTTGAAGCTCTTCAGCGTGAACGACTGCGAGATCGTCGCCTCCGGGAAGACCCCGACGATCTCGCCCGACCGCAGCGAGTCCAGGGCGTGCGCGTAGGCCGCCTCGCCCTGCTTGCGGTCCACGGGGATGTGCTTCATGCCGCGCATCAGCGGACCGGAGATCCGGTGCCGGAAGACGGACTCCTTGGCCATGAACCGCACGAGACGCTTCTGCGGCAGCGCCGCCAGGCCGTCGAAGACGAAGTCCAGGTAGCTGATGTGATTACTCACCAGCACGGCGCCGCCCGAGCGCGGGATGTTCTCCGAACCCTGGAGGTCGATCTTGAGGTCCCACACCTTGAACAGCGTGCGGGCGAAACCGACGACCGGACGGTAGACGAGCTCTGCCATGGGCGGGTCGGACCCTTCCTGCTCTGCCTGGGAAGGGATTCCCAGTGGAAAGTTACGCAGCCGTAGGTTTACGGCTTTCGCAGATCGTGCCCGAAGAACGGCCGGGTAGCCAGTCCTCGTGCCCGTACACCACGAGATTCTCGTCACGTCGCCCGCGGCTTCCCACCTCGTGCTTTTGCGCCCCCATTACCCCGCGCGCGCCGTCACGCGCCGCGCGAGCAGGTACAACTCACAGCCCAGGCAATACCCGAACGCAGCATTGAGGAAGGCCGCGGCGAGCGCGGCGCCGGTCGCCGCGAGCCCCAGCCAGCCGGGTCCCAGAGTGAGCCCGACGAGCCCGAGCCCGGCGAAGAGCAACCCCACCGCCTGGGCGAAACGCGGCGGTTCGGGCGCTTCGAACCGCGTCGGCGGCCCGAGCCGCGGCCGTACGACCCGGGCGAACAGCAGGCCGTAGGGGGAGCGCCGGACCCCGCCCGCGGCGCCGAGCGCGAACGCCAGCGTTTGCCAGGCCAGCAGCCAGGCGCTCCCGGTGACCAGAACGACCGCCAGTACGGCGGCCGTGACGGCCGCGCCGAAACGCGGCCCTCTTGCATCGATGTCCATGGGAACCAAGCATTCCGCAGCGCGGCCGTGGAGCGGGTGCGGGAATCTTTGCGGTCTCGTGAACGCTTGCAGCAGGTGATGACCGGACTGGTGGTGTGCGTGGCGGTGCTCGCGGTGGCGAGCGCCTACGGAGTGCTGCAACGGCGGCGGAGCGGGAGGGTGCGGGTGCGCGGGCGGGACGACGGCAAGCGGCTCGATGCGGCGGACCTGGGCTCGGAACTCGGCGAGCGGGCCACGCTCGTGCAGTTCTCCAGCGCCTTCTGCGCGCCCTGCCGGGCGACCCGGCGGGTCCTCGGCGAGGTCGCCGCGGTGGTGCCCGGTGTGACCCACGTCGAGATCGACGCCGAGGCCCACCTGGACCTGGTGCGACGGCTGGACATCCTCAAGACGCCGACCGTGCTGGTCCTCGACGCCGACGGCCGGGTGGTGCGGCGGGCCACGGGACAGCCGCGCAAGGCCGACGTGATCGCCGCGCTGGGGGAGGCGGTGTGACGGGCACGACGCCGCCAGTGAGTCATCTCCCACATCACGGAACGAACTTGACTGTGCATGCCATTTATCGTCAGCCTGACCGCATGCCTGCGGACCTTCTCGCCACGCCCGACCTCCTGCGCTCGGTCTTCCGGCGGCACGCGGCGGGAGTCGCCGTCATCACCGCCCGTGGCGAGGCCGGACCGGTGGGGTTCACCGCCACCTCGCTGACGTCCGTCTCCGCCGAGCCGCCCTTGCTGTCCTTCGGGGTCGGCACCGGCGCCTCCAGCTGGCCCGCGATCCGGACGGCTGACCACGTCGGTGTCCACATCCTCGGCGAGCACCAGCAGGAGCTCGCCGCCACCTTCGCCCGCAGCGGCGCCGACCGCTTCGGCCCGCCCACCGTCTGGCGTGAGGGGCCCGAGGGCGTCCCGGTCCTCGATGGCGTGGTGGCCTGGCTGGTGGGCCGGGTCGTGACCCGCGTCCCCGCCGGTGACCACCGGATCGTGCTCGCCGAGGTGGTGCAGGGCGACCCCTCGGGCACCGGCCGTCCGCTCCTCTACCACCAGGGGCGATTCCAGCGCCTGCGCGACTGAACCGGGCGTCCCCCCGGGCTGCGTGACCGTCGAGTTCCGGTTACGCTGCGTTGCGAAGGTCACAGTTCAAAGCGCTTGCTTAGCGGGAACGAACTGGGTGTACTGACGAGTAATATTTCGCTCGGGGCGTGGGTTCGCCCCGACCGGGATCGGACGCTAGAGGCGCCTATGCTGCCTGCAAGTAGGCAGCATGGAAATGACGATGCAGTAGGAGAGCCGGCGTGAGCTTGAGGATCGTTGTCACTGTGAAGTACGTGCCCGACGCCACTGGCGACCGGCACTTCGCCGATGACCTGACCGTCGACCGGGACGACGTGGACGGTCTGCTCTCCGAGCTCGACGAGTACGCGGTCGAGCAGGCGCTGCAGATCTCCGAGAACTCCGACGACGACGTGGAGATCACCGTCCTGACCGTGGGCCCCGAGGACGCCAAGGACGCGCTGCGCAAGGCGCTGTCCATGGGCGCCGACAAGGCGATCCACGTCGAGGACGACGACATCCACGGCGCCGACGCCATCGGCACCTCCCTGGTCCTGGCCAAGGCGATCGAGAAGGCCGGTTACGACCTGGTCGTCTCCGGTATGGCCTCCACCGACGGCACCATGGGCGTCGTCCCGGCCCTGCTCGCCGAGCGCCTGGGCGTCCCGCAGGTCACCCTGCTCTCCGAGGTCTCCGTCGAGGACGGCACCGTCAAGGGCCGCCGCGACGGCGACGCCGCCTCCGAGAACCTGGAGGCCTCCCTGCCGGCGGTCGTGTCGGTGACCGACCAGTCGGGCGAGGCGCGTTACCCGTCCTTCAAGGGCATCATGGCGGCCAAGAAGAAGCCGGTTCAGTCCTGGGACCTGTCCGACCTCGACATCGAGGCGGAGGAGGTCGGCCTGGAGGGCGCCTGGACCGCGGTCGACTCCGCGGCCGAGCGTCCGGCCCGTACCGCGGGCACGATCGTCAAGGACGAGGGCGAGGGCGGCAAGCAGCTCGCCGAGTTCCTCGCGGGCCAGAAGTTCATCTGAGCCCCCACGCCGACCGCCCCTCATCTGATCCAAGCTGGAGAGAAGAAGTCCCATGGCTGAAGTTCTCGTCTACGTCGACCACGTGGACGGCGCCGTCCGCAAGCCCACCCTGGAGCTGCTGACCCTGGCCCGCCGCGTCGGCGAGCCGGTCGCCGTCGCGCTGGGCAACGGCGCCGCCGACACCGCCGCCGCCCTCGCCGAGCACGGCGCGGTGAAGGTGCTCACCCACGAGGCCGCCGAGTACGCCGACTACCTGGTCGTGCCGAAGGTCGACGCCCTCCAGGCCGCCGTCGCCGCCGTCTCCCCGGCCGCCGTGCTGGTCCCGTCCTCCGCCGAGGGCAAGGAGATCGCCGCCCGCCTGGCGCTGCGCATCGGCTCCGGCATCATCACCGACGCCGTCGACCTCGAGGCCGGCGCCGAGGGCCCGGTGGCCACGCAGTCCGTGTTCGCCGCGTCCTTCACCACCAAGTCCCGTGTCTCCAAGGGCACCCCGGTCATCACGGTCAAGCCCAACAGCGCCGCCGTGGAGGCCGCCCCGGCCGCCGGTGCGGTCGAGGCCCTGTCCGTCACCTTCTCCGACCAGGCGACCGGCACCAAGGTCACCGGCCGTACGCCGCGTGAGTCGACGGGCCGTCCGGAGCTGACCGAGGCCGCGATCGTGGTCTCCGGTGGCCGCGGTGTCAACGGCGCGGAGAACTTCGCGATCATCGAGGCGCTCGCCGACTCGCTCGGTGCCGCTGTCGGTGCCTCGCGTGCCGCGGTGGACGCGGGCTGGTACCCGCACACCAACCAGGTCGGCCAGACCGGCAAGTCCGTCTCGCCGCAGCTGTACATCGCCAACGGCATCTCCGGTGCGATCCAGCACCGCGCCGGTATGCAGACCTCGAAGACGATCGTGGCGGTCAACAAGGACGCCGAGGCCCCGATCTTCGACCTCGTCGACTACGGCGTCGTCGGCGACCTCTTCGACGTCGTCCCGGCCCTCACCGAGGAGATCAAGACCCGCAAGGGCTGATCGGCCTCCGGCTGGACAGGGCCCCCGTGACCGCGCGAACGGTCACGGGGGCTCTTCTCATCCCAGGGTCATCGAGGCCTGCACCGGAAGATGGTCGCTCGGGTACGTCCCGCCCCTGCTGAAGGTGTTCATCCGGGCCGAGTGCGTGGTCACTCCGGGGGTGGTGAGGATCCAGTCGATGCGCCGCCCGCCGGGTTCGGGCGCCCGGTAGCCGTGGTGCGTTCCGTACGCCGGACCCCGCGAGGCCGCCGCGTCCCAGGCGTCCACCAGCCCGATGTCCAGCATGAGGTCGTGCACCCGGTTGTCGTGGGCGGCCGCGTTGAAGTCGCCGGTGACGATGACCGGTGAGGACCGGTCCCACGCGGCGATCGTCTCGCCGATGAGCCCCGCAGAGCGTTCCCGGGCGTACTGGCTGACGCTGTCCAGGTGGGTGTTGAGCACGTAGAACTCCCGTCCCCCGTCGGCGAGATCGGTGAAACGGACCCAGGTCACCATGCGGAGCCAGTCCGCACCCCAGGTGTTCGAGGCGATCGTGGACGGGGTGTCGGACAGCCAGAAGTGATCGAACTCGAGCGGTTCGAGTCTGCGCGTGTCGTAGAAGACCGCCATGAACTCGTCCTTGCTGCCGCCCCCTCGTCCGACGCCGATCCAGTCGTAGTGCTCGCCGAGATCCTTCTCGATCGCGCGTACCTGCCGGTAGAGCCCCTCCTGGGTGCCGATGACGTGCGGTCGCTCGCGGCGCAGCAGCTCTCGCATCACCGGTCGGCGCACCTCCCAGCGCGGGGTCCGGTCGACGACGGTCCCGAAGCGGACGTTGAACGTCATCACGTCCAGGGCGCCCGGGTGCTCGCCGGCGGAAGCGGGCGGTGTGGCGCCCGCGGTGGTGAGCAGCGGTCCCGCGACGACGGCGGCGGCCGCCGCCTTGAGCCCGTGGCGGCGCGTCAGCGCGACCTCGTTCGACACGTGGTCTCCTCCCCTTGCACGTCAGGATGAAGCTTGCCCGCTGAATACGGAAGATGAGGGCGGGTCGGCGGTGACCGAGGGTGAAGGATGGGGAACCCCACTCCGAGACGGTGTTGACCAGGCCGAAGGTCGGCCGATAACTTCGCTCTACGGATTGTTGATTCCGTACAGCGGAAAAGAGGAGGGTCTCGGAATGGGTCAGGGCCAGCAGGAGAAGGTGGCGACGAGCCTCGCGGGCGCGGTCAGCGAGGAGATCAGCGCCTCCCTCGCGCCGGTCGACGCCGAGCTGGAGCGCCGCTACCCCGGGGACCCCGGCACCCGCCAGCCCGTCCACACCGTCTACGTGCCCGGTGACGTCTTTGCCGCCGACACCGTCCGCTCCTGGGGCGACCGCGCCCTGGCGGCCCTCGACGAACACGCTCCCGACGCCGCGTCCTTCGCCGCCGTCCTGGGCCTCTCCGACGAACTCGCCGAGCCCGTCCACGCGCGCGTGCGCGCCAAGCTGGAGCGCGAGCCGATCGAGGACCTGCGCGTCGACTTCGAGGACGGCTACGGCAACCGCCCCGACGCCGAGGAGGACGAGGCCGCCGCCCGCGCCGCCCGCATCATCGCCGAGGCCTACGCGGACGGGACCGCCGCCCCCTACATGGGCATCCGCATGAAGTGCATGGAAGCGCCCGTACGCGCCCGGGGCATCCGCACCCTCGACATCTTCCTCACCGGCCTGATGGAGGCCGGCGGCCTGCCCGGCGGACTGGTCCTCACCCTGCCGAAGGTGACCTACGCCGAGCAGGTCACCGCCATGGCACGACTGCTGGACGCCTTCGAGAAGGCACACGGGCTCGAGCCCGGCCGGATCGGCTTCGAGATCCAGATCGAGACCAGCCAGTCCATCCTCGCCGCCGACGGCACCGCCACCGTCGCCCGCATGATCCAGGCCGCCGACGGCCGCGCTACCGGCCTGCACTACGGCACCTTCGACTACAGCGCCTGCCTCGGCGTCTCCGCCGCGCACCAGGCCGGCGACCACCCCGCCGCCGACCACGCCAAGGCCGTCATGCAGGTCGCGGCGGCCGGCACCGGCGTACGCGTCTCGGACGGCTCGACGAACGTCCTCCCGGTCGGCCCCACCGCCAAGGTCCACGACGCCTGGCGCCTGCACTACGGCCTCACCCGCCGCGCCCTGGCCCGCGCCTACTACCAGGGCTGGGACATGCACCCCGGCCACATCCCCACCCGCTACGCCGCCGTCTTCGCCTTCTACCGCGAGGGCTTCGAGCAGGCCGCCGCCCGGCTGTCCCGCTACGCCAACCGCACCGGCGGCGACGTCATGGACGAACCCGCCACCGCCAAGGCCCTCAGCGGCTACCTGCTGCGCGGCCTGGACTGCGGCGCCCTGGACATCGGGGAGGTCGCCCGCCTGGCCGGCCTGACCCGGGCGGACCTGGAGAGCTTCGCGGCGCCCCGGCGCGGGGACCTGACGGCTTCCGCGTGACCACGCCGGTCCGGCGGATCGGACAGCGCGTACCGGGCCTGTCACAGCCGTCACCAGCGCCTGTCGCTGTCACCGGAGCCCCGTAGTCTGTACGCCACGCGCCGACGGTGTCGGGTCGTCGGCGCATCCGGTGGGGTCACAGGAACGGGGCAGCGTGTCGACGGGGGAGTACGGGCAGACGGACGGGGCCGGGCGGCTGCTGGCGGGCCGCTACCGCGTCACGGCGGCGCTGGGACGCGGCGGCATGGGCATCGTCTGGAAGGCCGTCGACGAGGTCCTCGGCCGTGAGGTCGCGGTCAAGGAACTGCGCACCTACACCGACGCGGCCGGTCCCGAACTGGCCGCTCTGCAGCTGCGGATGCAGCGCGAGGCCCGCGCGGCGGCCCGGGTCCGCCACCCCGGTGTCATCGCCGTGCACGACATCGCCCAGGTCGACGGGCGCCCGCTCATCGTCATGGAACTGGTCGACGGGCCGTCCCTGGACGACGTCCTGCGCGAGCGCGGCCCGCTGGAGCCGGGCGAGGCGGCCGGGATCGGCGCGAAGGTCATGGACGCACTGGCCGCCGCCCACCGCGCGGGCGTCCTGCACCGGGACGTCAAGCCCGGCAACATCCTGCTCGACCGCTCGGGCAGGGTCGTCCTGACCGACTTCGGCATCGCCACGATGGACGATCCGGGGGACGGTTCGGCCACGCACCTCACGCGCAGCGGCGAACTCGTCGGCTCGCTCGACTACCTCGCCCCCGAGCGGGCCCAGGGCGCCGACCCGGGCCCCGCCTCCGACATCTGGGCCCTGGGCGCCACCCTGTACGCGGCCGTCGAGGGCTCCTCGCCCTTCCGCCGCACGTCCACGTTCTCCACGCTCACCGCGATCGTCTCCGAGCCGCTGCCGGAGCCCCGCCGCGCCGGCCCCCTCGGCCCCGTCCTCCAGCGGCTGATGGACAAGCGTCCCGAGTCCCGCCCGGAGGCCGACCAGGCCCGCGCCCTGCTCCAGGCGGTCGCGGACACGGGCGGCACCGACACCTCGACGTCCACCCTGCGGGGCCCGGCGCCCACGCCCCCGCGCGCGCAGACGGAACGCAGCGTCCCGTCGGTACCGCCGGGTTTCGGTCCTCCGCGGAGCGCCACCGGCCCTCAGGGCACCGGCCCCGCCGAGCAACACCCGAGCACCGGCCCGCAGGGCACCGGCCCCGCCGAGCAACACCCGAGCACCGGCCCGCAGGGCACGGGCTCCGCCCAGCAGCCCCCGGGCACCGCCGCACAGGCCCTCGCTCCCGTCGCCCCCGGCGGCAGCACGCCAGGACCCACCGCCCCGACCACCTCGATGAACCCCGACCGCACCGCCTCCCGCCGCAAGGCGCGCGTCCTGATGGCCGCCGCGGCCGTCGCCGTCGTCCTCGCCGCCGCCGGGACCACGGTCGCCCTCCTCGGTGATCCAGGAGGCAAGGAGACCGGGGCGCGGACCGACGCGGCCCGCGGGGAGGCCGGGTCCACCGAGCCCGCCGGGGCGGACGACGGCTCGAACGCGCCGACCGCCACGCGGCAGGGCGACGACAAGGGGAAGGCCCCGGCCGACAGGCCCGCGGGCAAGAAGGACCCCGGGCCCACCGCCGCGGCGACCACACCGGCCCCCGAGAAGCCGAGCGGCGGCGCGAGCGAGGGGACGCGGGACGGCGACACCTCCGGCGGCGGTTCCGGTGGCGGCGCCCCGACGGGCGGCGGCACGACCACCCCGGCCCCGGTCTGCCATCCCATCGGCGGCGGCAAGTACAACTGCCACGTCTGGAAGACCGCCGACTCCTACACCGCCGCCGGCGCCAAGGCCGGCATCCTCAACGCGGGCACCAACTACTTCTACTGCCAGCGAAACCTCGGCCGCCGCGAGACCTCCGGGCAGTGGACCAACGTCTGGTGGGCGAAGACCGACGACGACAGCGGCAACACCGGCGTCTGGGTCAGCGACGTCTACATCAAGGGCGGTGACAACGACGCACCGGTCCCCGGGCTCCCGCTCTGCTGAGCCCGCGCCGAGGCGGCCACGTACCGCTCCAGACCGGAGGCCGTCACCAGCTTCTCCTCGATGAACAGCCGGGTGCCCCGCTCGCACAACCGCCGGTCTCCGCGTGCCCGCGCGCAGAACTCCTCGGGCACGACACCGAACAGCTCCCGCAACCGCGGCAGCCCGACCAGCAGCTCGGTCAGCAGCTCCCGCTCACCCGGGTGCGTGCGCCTGGTGCCCGTGCCGTCGTGGAGGACGCCGTGCCGGTTGACGTAGGCGTACGCCCCGGGCAGGCGGGTGCCGTCCGCGAGGTCGATCCGGACGTCGGGCGACGGCAGCCACGCCCGGTCGAAATTGCCGCCCGGCACCGGCACGCCCTCGCTCGCGTCGATCACAGCGAGCTGCTCGGCGTCGAGCCAGAGGACGAACAGCTCCCGCACGGCGCCCGGGGCGCCGACCGGCGACGCCGAGACATAGCCCATGCGGCTCACATGCGCGGAGACACCCGCGTCGATGCCCGTCACCCGGGCCTTCACCATCGGCAGCGGTGAGCCGATCCCGCACTCCGTCATCTTGTGCCGCAACTGCCCCGGGCAGCCGTTGGAGCCGATGGCGATGACCGGCGTGCGGTCCTCGTACACCAGCCGCTCGGCAGGCAGGAAGCGGTCTCCGGCGAGGAGCCCGGAATCAGCGGGCCACGCCCCCGGATACAGCAGGGGGTGCTCGCGCGGCGCCTCGGCCAGGCCCAGCGCCCGCAGGGTGCGATCGGTGCCGTCGTCCATGGGCCGCTCAGTCCGCCGGCGGGATCTCGCCCGAGCCGCGGGTGATCAGCCGGGTCGGCAGCTCGATGCGCTCGGGAGTGACGAGGGTGCCGTCCAACTGCCTGAAGAGACGTTCCGCCGCGGTGCGGCCGATGTCCGAGGCGTCCTGGGCGACGACCGAGACGCCCGGCTGGAGCAGGTCGGCGAGCTCGATGTCGTCGAAGCCGACCAGGGCGACGCGGCGGGCCTGCTCGGCGAGCACCCGGATCACGGTGACCGTCACGCGGTTGTTGCCGGCGAAGATCGCCGTGACCGGGTCCGGGCCGGTCAGCATGTCCTCGGCGGCCCGGCGCACCCGCTCGGGGCCGGTGACGCCGAGGGACATCCAGGAGCCCGCGACCGGTATGCCCGCGTCCTCCATCGCCGCCCGGTAGCCGCGCAGCCGCTCGGCGGCGGTGTGGATGCGGGGCATGTCGCCGATGAAGCCGATCCGGCGGTGACCGTGGGCGATGAGGTGGGCGACGCCGTCGCGGGCGCCGCCGAAGTTGTCCGACAGGACCACGTCGGCGGCGATGTGCCCGGCCGGCCGGTCCACGAACACCGTGGCCACACCCGCCTTGAGCTCCGGTTCCAGATACCGGTGGTCGTCCCCGGCCGGGATCACCACCAGCCCGTCCACCCGCCGCGCACACAGCGCCAGCACCAGTTCCTGCTCGCGCTCGGGGTCCTCCGCGCTGGAGCCGTTGATCAGCAGGGCGCCGTGCGCGCGGGCCACCTCCTCGACCGACCGGCTCAGCGGCCCGTAGAACGGGTCCGCCAGGTCCTCCAGGACCAGGCCGATGCTCGCCGTGCGGCCCTTGCGCAGCACCCGCGCGCTGTCGTTGCGGCGGAAGCCGAGCGCATCGATCGCCTCCTGGACCCGCCGCTCCGTCTCCGGGGTGACCCCGGGCTCGCCGTTCACGACCCGGGAGACCGTCTTGAGGCCGACTCCGGCGCGTGCCGCTACGTCCTTCATGGTCGGCCGGGTGCCGTAGCGCGCTGCGGATCGGAGGGGGGGCTGGGGCACGGTGCGGTGTCCTGTCCTGTCGTCCACGGGGTGCGTCGAGTCCTGGGTTTGTATGAGGATGTGGCGTCGAGCATAGAGCCTGGACAACGTTGTCAGGCTCGGGGGAGACTGTCCACCGCACTCTCCGGACCCGCGCGCCGCCGTGGGACCGGTCCGCTGCGTGCCCTGCTTGACGGCTTTCTCGGCGTTTTTCTCATGTATGCCCGACGGGGAGATCCGACTCTGATGCACACCGACCTCGTGGCCGCGCTCGACATCGGCGGCACCAAGATCGCCGGCGCTCTGGTGGACGGCCACGGCCGGATCCTGGTACGCGCCCAGCGGCCGACGCCCGCCCGGGAGGACGGCGACACCGTGATGCGGGCCGTGGCGGAGGTCCTCGCCGAGCTCACCGTCTCGCCGCTGTGGGAGCGGGCCACCGCCCTGGGGATCGGCAGCGCCGGACCCGTGGACGCCTCCGCGGGCACGGTGAGCCCGGTGAACGTGCCGGGCTGGCGCGACTACCCGCTCGTCGCCCGGGTCCGGGACGCCGCCGGTAACCTGCCCGTCGAGCTGATCGGCGACGGTGTGGCGATCACGGCGGCCGAGCACTGGCAGGGCGCCGCCCGCGGCCATGACAACGCGCTGTGCATGGTCGTCTCCACGGGCGTCGGCGGCGGTCTGGTGCTCGGCGGTCGGCTGCACGCCGGGCCCACCGGCAACGCGGGCCACATCGGCCACATCAGCGTGGACCTCGACGGCGAGTTGTGCCCGTGCGGCTCGCACGGCTGCGTGGAGCGCATCGCGAGCGGCCCCAACATCGCCCGGCGCGCGCTGGAGAACGGCTGGCTGCCCGGACCCGACGGCGACACCTCCGCCGCGGCGGTGGCCGCCGCCGCCCGGTCCGGCGATCCGGTGGCCGTCGCCTCCTTCGAGCGGGCCGCCCGGGCCCTGGCCGCCGGGATCGCCGCCACCGCGACCCTCGTGGAGATCGACATCGCCGTGATCGGCGGGGGAGTGGGCAAGGCGGGCGACGTCCTGTTCGCTCCCCTGCGCAAGGCCCTGAGCACGTACGCGACGCTGTCCTTCGTGCGGCATCTGACGGTGGCGCCGGCCCGGACGGGCACCGACGCCGGGCTCGTGGGCGCGGCGGCGGCCGCACTGGCGAAGCGGACGGACGCGGCGGCGGCCGGGGTGTGAGGCCGGAAACCGCTCATCGGGCAGGAACGTTTGCCCCGTGGTGCCGACGGGGCGTGACGCTGTCCACCCCGGTGGCGAAGGGGGCATCGCTCCCAGGGTGATACGGACCAGTCCGTTCCGTATCGGCGGAAATCGACCGCATGTACGCGTGATGTGGCACGATCGCGCTTGTGAGCAGCAGACCCGCCTCCGAGCAGCACCTGCGTGACCTCGCCCGCCTGCGCCGCGTCAAGGACCGGATCGACCGGGAGTACGCGAAGCCCCTCGACGTCGAGGCGCTCGCCCGGGGCGTGCACATGTCGGCCGGGCACCTCAGCCGCGAGTTCCGGCGGGCGTACGGCGAGTCTCCGTACAGCTACCTCATGACGCGGCGCATCGAGCGCTCGATGGCGCTGCTGCGCCGGGGCGATCTCAGCGTCACCGAGGTGTGCTTCGAGGTCGGCTGCGCGTCGCTCGGTACGTTCAGCACGCGTTTCACCGAGCTGGTCGGCATGCCGCCCAGCGCCTACCGGCGTGAGGCGGCGCGCTCGACGGCGGGCATTCCTTCGTGCGTGTCGAAGCAGGTGACCAGACCGGTCAGGATTCGAGAAGCGCCCGCCGCGAGCCGAAACTAGCGTGATGGCCATGGACCTTCACATTCACGCCAGTTTCCTTCCGCACGACGACCCCGACGCCGCCCTGGCGTTCTACCGCGACACCCTCGGCTTCGAAGTCAGGAACGACGTCGGATACGAGGGCATGCGCTGGATCACCGTCGGCCCCGCGGGCCAGCCCGGCACGAACATCGTGCTGCATCCGCCGGCCGCCGACCCCGGCGTCACCGACGACGAGCGCCGCACCATCGCCGAGATGATGGCCAAGGGCACCTACGCCAGCATCGTCCTGGCCACCGACGACGTCGACGGCACCTTCGAGCGGGTGCAGGCGGGCGACGCCGAGGTGGTCCAGGAGCCGGTGGACCAGCCCTACGGCGTCCGCGACTGCGCCTTCCGCGACCCCGCGGGCAACATGGTCCGCATCCAGCAGGTCAAGGCGCCGTGACAGCCCCCCCGTACTGAACCCTTCACACCCCGCAGCCCTGTACCGCCGCCGCACCGCAGTCCCCGCGCCGCCCCTCGGGAGCGGCGCGGGCGACGAGACCGTACGAGTGCGACGGTCCCGCCCGAGAAACGGAGACACCATGCGCAAGGCCACGACGACGGACAGACAGTCGCCCGGGCCCCATGCCGCCGACAGCCATGACGTGATCCGCGTGCACGGCGCGCGCGAGAACAACCTCAGGGACGTCAGCATCGAGATCCCCAAGCGCCGGCTCACGGTGTTCACCGGCGTCTCCGGCTCGGGCAAGAGCTCGCTGGTGTTCGACACGATCGCGGCGGAGTCGCAGCGGCTGATCAACGAGACCTACAGCGCGTTCCTGCAAGGGTTCATGCCGAACCTGGCCCGGCCCGAGGTCGATGTGCTGGACGGTCTGACCACCGCGATCGCCGTCGACCAGCAGCGCATGGGTTCCGACCCCCGCTCCACCGTCGGCACCGCCACCGACGCCAACGCGATGCTGCGGATCCTCTTCAGTCGGCTCGGCACGCCCCACATCGGCCCGCCCGGCGCCTTCTCCTTCAACACTGCCTCGGTCTCGGCGAGCGGCGGCTTCACGGTGGACCGCGGCGCCGACAAGACCAGGACCGAGAAGGTGTCCTTCAGCCGCACCGGCGGCATGTGCACGCACTGCGAGGGCCGCGGCACGGTCTCCGACATCGACCTCACCCAGCTCTACGACGACTCCAAGTCGCTGTCCGAGGACCCGTTCACCATCCCCACCTACACCGGGGACGGCTGGGTGGTCCGGGTCATCGCCGAGTCGGGCTTCTTCGACAAGGAGAAGCCGATCCGCGAGTACACCAAGAAGGAGCGGCACGACTTCCTGTACCGCGAGCCGGTCAAGGTGAAGATCAACGGGGTCAACCTCACCTACGAGGGGCTGATCCCGAAGCTGCAGAAGAGTTTCCTCTCCAAGGACCGCGAGTCGATGCAGCCGCACATCCGGGCCTTCGTGGACCGGGCGGTCACCTTCACCCGGTGCCCCGACTGCGACGGCACCCGGCTCAGCGAACTCGCCCGCTCCTCGAAGATCGGGGACGTGAACATCGCCGACGCCTGTGCGATGGAGATCCGGGACCTGGCGGAGTGGGTCCGGGGACTCGACGAGCCCTCGGTGGCGCCGCTGCTCACCAAGCTCCGGCACACCCTCGACTCGTTCGTGGAGATCGGCCTCGGCTACCTCTCGCTCGACCGGTCGTCGGGCACGCTCTCCGGCGGTGAGGCGCAGCGCACCAAGATGATCCGCCACCTCGGATCCTCGCTCACGGACGTCACCTACGTCTTCGACGAGCCGTCCATCGGTCTGCACCCCCATGACATCCAGCGGATGAACAACCTGCTGCTGCGCCTGCGCGACAAGGGCAACACCGTGCTGGTCGTGGAGCACAAGCCCGAGACGATCGCCATCGCCGACCACGTGGTGGACCTCGGCCCCGGTGCGGGCACGGCGGGCGGCACCGTGTGCTTCGAGGGCACCCTCGAAGGGCTGCGGAGCAGCGACACCGTCACCGGCCGTCATCTCGACGACCGCGCAAAGATCAAGGCGGCGGTCCGCAAGCCGACCGGCGCGCTGGAGATCCGGGGCGCGTCGGCGAACAACCTCCAGGGCGTCGACGTCGACATCCCGCTCGGCGTCCTCACCGTCGTCACCGGTGTCGCGGGCTCCGGCAAGAGCTCGCTGGTGCACGGCTCGATCCCCGCCGACGAGGGCGTGGTCGCGATCGACCAGACCCCGATCCGCGGCTCCCGGCGCAGCAACCCGGCGACCTACACGGGGCTCGCCGATCCGATCCGCAAGGCCTTCGCCAAGGCCAACGGGGTGAAGCCCGCGCTGTTCAGTGCCAACTCCGAGGGCGCCTGCCCCACCTGCAACGGCGCCGGTGTCATCTACACGGACCTGGCGATCATGCAGAGCGTCGCCACGCCGTGCGAGGAGTGCGAGGGGCGGCGGTTCGAGGCGTCGGTGCTGGAGTACCGCCTCGGCGGCCGTGACATCAGTGAGGTGCTGGCGATGCCGGTGGCCGAGGCCGAGGAGTTCTTCGGCAGTGGTGAGGCCCGCACTCCGGCCGCGCACCGGATCCTGGAGCGGCTCGCGGACGTCGGGCTCGGCTACCTCACCCTCGGGCAGCCGCTCACCACGCTGTCCGGCGGCGAGCGGCAGCGCCTCAAGCTGGCCACGCACATGGGTGACAAGGGCGGCGTCTACGTCCTCGACGAGCCGACCACCGGTCTGCACCTGGCCGATGTGGAACAACTGCTCGGGCTGCTCGACCGGCTCGTCGACTCCGGCAAGTCGGTCATCGTCATCGAGCACCACCAGGCGGTCATGGCCCACGCCGACTGGATCATCGACCTCGGCCCCGGCGCGGGCCACGACGGCGGCCGAATCGTCTTCGAAGGCACCCCGGCCGACCTGGTCGAAACCCGCTCCACCGTAACCGGCGAACACCTGGCGACGTACGTGGGCACCTGACCGGAGCCCGCCGGCCCGGCCCCCGGCACGCACGGGGCCCCGCCCGACGTCCCGCCCGACCTGGCGCCCGTTCGTCCCGCCGGCCCGCTCGACCTGGCGCCCGCTCGTCCCGCCGGTCCGCTCGGCCTGGCGGCCCGTGCGGGCCCGGCGGCCGGTGGTCCGGGCGGCCTGCGACCTGGCGGGCTGATGCTCCTGACGGCCTGCGGCGCGCTCGGCCTGTGGCCCGCACGGCCTGTGGCCTGCCGGGTTTCGTGTCCGCGGTTTGGCGGTGTCGCGTCCGCAGAGCCTCCAGAGCCTCGGGGTCCGCACGGCCGGTGGCCCGTGGCCTGATGGCCTCGCGTCCCCAGAGCCTCGGGGTTGCCGTGCCCTGGGGGCCTGGGGGCCTGTGGCCCGCACGGCCTGTGGCCTGCCGGGTTTCGTGTCCGTGCGGTTTGGCGGTCTCACGCCCGCAGAGCTGCGCGCCTCCAGCTGCTCGGGGGTCCGCACGGTCCGTGGGTCTGTGACCAGCAGTAATGCTGATCGCAGGTCCTTTCGGCGTTCACGGACCCGATCCTGATCGTCTCGCGTCCCCAGAGCCTTGGGTTTGCACGGCCTGTGGCCCAGAGCTTGTTGGCCCGCACGGCCTGTGGTCTGCCGGTTTCGCGTCCGCGCGGCCTGCCGGTCTCGCGCCCGCAGGGCCTCGCGCCCCAGCCCTCGGAGGTCCGCACGGCCCGTGGCTTCGCTGCCGTCGGCCTCGCGCCGCAGAGTTTCGCGGCCTGCCCGGCGCGGCGGCCTGCGGCCTGGCCGTTTCGCGTCCGCCCGGATGCCCTCCACCCGTCCCCCCGTCCACCCCTCCGGCCGTCCGCCCCTCCACCCGTCCCCCCGTCCACCCCTCCGGCCGTCCGCCCGTCCGCCCTTCCGCCCCTCCGCCCCTGCGGCCTCGCCCCCGCACGGCCGCAGAGGCTTTCGGCCTCGCGCCCGCACCGCCGTCGCCCCGCGCGCAGCAGGTCGGCGGTCCGGCGTCGACCCCGGTGGTGAGGCGGGCTGGACGGAGTAGTCCGGCGGGCGGGCGGGGGCGGCCGCGCGCAGGCTGGTGGCATGGCGTCCGTGAAGCCCGTCGTGGTCTACCCGCCCGCCGCGGACGGCGGTCGGCGGGTCCGTGTGGACGACCAGTTCCTCGGGATCGCCTACGGGCCGCTCGACATCGCCGAGTTCCTGCGGCGGGCCGGCATCGAGGACGCGGACGCGGCGTACGTGGCGGCCACGGGCCTGATCGAGTGGCGCGGCGGGGGCCCCGGGGCGTGGACGGCCGGCCCGGACGGCGACTCCGCGTAGGCCCCGCCTCGCCCGGTCGTACCCGACCGCGTGACCCCGGGGCGGGTCCGGCAGTTGAGTCGGGCATGAAGAAGCGCAGCATGCTCGCCATCGCCTCCCTCGCCACCGGCTTCGTCGTCGCGGCGGTCACCCCGTCCCACGCCCTCGGGGACGGCCTCGGCACCCTGAGCGTCGACGAGACCCTCAAGAGCGTCAACGACACCGTCGCCAAGGACAGCCTGTCCCTGGACCGGGAGGACGGCGCCAAGGCGAAGAAGAAGGGCTGACGGGCCGGACGGGCCCGCGGCCACGGCGCCGGCGCTCCCCGCGTGTACGGGGGGCGCCGGCGCCGTCGTCATGCGCCCTCAACTGCGGCTGGTTTCCGTGGCAGGGTGGAGCGGGCAAGCCTCAGGGGGCCAACAGAAGAGGGGGACCTGTGACCGTCGTCTGGATCAACGGCGCGTTCGGTGCGGGGAAGACCACCACCGCACGGGAACTGATCGAACTGATCCCGAACAGCACGCTCTTCGACCCGGAGGTCATCGGCGGAGCGCTCGCCCATCTGCTGCCACCGAAACGCCTCGCCGAGGTCGGCGACTTCCAGGACCTGCCGATCTGGCGGCGGCTCGTGATCGACACGGCGGCCGCGATGCTCGCCGAGCTCGGCGGGACCCTCGTCGTCCCCATGACCCTGCTCCGCCAGGAGTACCGCGACGAGATCTTCGGCGGCCTGGCCGCGCGCCGGATCCCGGTCAGCCACATCCTGCTCGCTCCGGCCGAAACGATACTGCGGGAGCGTATCGCGGGCCGCGAGGTCCCGCGCGACCTCCCCGACGGCGACACGCGAATACGCCAGTGGTCCTTCGACCACATCGAGCCGTACCGGGCCGCTCTCGCCTCCTGGCTCACCGCCGACGCCCACCCCGTCGACACCGGTGACCTCACGCCGTACCAGACGGCCGTCAGGATCGCCGAGGCCGTGACCGGCGGTGCTGCGCCCGTCTGCGACATCGTGCAGACCCCCGAACCCACCGCCGAGACCGTCGCCGCCGGAGTGCTCCTCTTCGACGAGCGGGACCGGGTGCTGCTCGTCGACCCCACGTACAAGCCCGGCTGGGAGTTCCCCGGCGGCGTCGTCGAACCCGGCGAGGCCCCCGCGCGCGCCGGGATCCGCGAGGTCGCCGAGGAGACCGGCATCAGCCTCGACGAGGTGCCGAGCCTGCTCGTCGTCGACTGGGAGCGCCCCGCACCCCCCGGATACGGCGGACTGCGGCTCCTGTTCGACGGGGGTCTGCTGCCCTCCGCGGAGGCGGGCAGGCTGCTGCTGCCCGGACCGGAGCTGCGCGCCTGGCGGTTCGTCACCGAGGAGGAGGCCGCCGGTCTGCTGCCCCCGGTGCGCTACGAGCGGCTGCGCTGGGCCCTGCGGGCACGCGAACGCGGAGCGGCGCTCTATCTGGAGGCCGGGGTGCCGGTCGGCTGACACGGGCCCCGCCGCGCCCGCCCTTTACCCGGCGCGGGGGATTCAGAGGGAAAAGCAAAAGGAAATGCCGCCCGGGTCACGGCCAATCACTTCCCAAGAGATCTCCCTCGAACATTCACGGGCCGGGTAATCACATCACCCGGCCTCGTCAACACTTTTCCATGTCCGCAAACAATCCCTTTTCTCGCCCCTGCGCGGCTTGACCGGACTCGCACGCCGTTGCGAAAGTCCGCAGAGTCTCACGGCGGAAGCAACGACCGCCACCCAATTTCCTTGCCCCAGGGGCAGATCCGGGATGTCCGTACGATGACGACGCAACACCAGCCGGTCGACACCGGCGGCGGCACCGCGCTGCTGACCGACCCGTCGACGCAGGACTCCAGACCCGGCGGCACGGTTGTCGCCGGCCGCTCACCGGCCAGGATGGCCTGGCGGCGGATCAGGCGGGACAAGGTCACCACGGCCGCTCTGGTGGCCACCGTCCTGTTCATCGCGATCGCGCTCCTCGCGCCGGTCCTCACCGCGGTGACCGGCTGGGGACCGATCACCCCCGACAACAAGGCGATCAATCCGGACACGGGGAATTTCCCCTACGGATCGCTGGGCGGTATCAGCACCGCGCATCTGCTCGGCGTCGAACCCGGCACCGGTTATGACCTGTTCGCCCGTATCGTCTACGGTCTGCGCACCTCCCTCTACGTGGGATTCGCCTCGGCCGTGCTGTCCACCGCGGTCGGTGTCGTGGCCGGGCTCGCCGCCGGCTATTTCGGCGGCTGGGTCGACTCCCTGCTGTCACGGATCATGGACGTGATGCTGTCCTTCCCCCAGCTGCTGTTCATCATCGCGCTCACCCCGGTGATCCAGAACGCGCTCCAGACCAACACCCACGGCGGCACCGACGAGAACCTCCGGCTGCTCGTCCTGGTCCTCAACATCGCGGTCTTCGCCTGGGCGTACACCGCCCGCCTGGTGCGCGGGCAGGTACTGTCCCTGCGCGAGCGGGAGTTCGTCGACGCCGCACGGCTGATGAGCGCCGGCCGCCGGCACATCCTCTTCCGGCAGCTGCTGCCCAACCTGTGGGCGCCGATCCTCATCTCCTTCGCGCTCGCCGTCCCGCAGAACATCACCACCGAGGCGGCGCTGTCGTACCTGGGCGTCGGAGTCATCCCGCCCAACCCCGACTGGGGAGCCGTGCTGTCGGACGCCTCCCAGTTCTTCCTCCAGGACCCGATGTACCTCTTCGTGCCCGGCGTCCTGCTCCTCCTGCTGGTCCTGGCGCTCAACCTGCTCGGGGACGGCATCCGGGACGCCCTTGACCCCCGCGCCCGACGCGGCTGACAGAGCCACCCCCCGAGTTCCGGCCCGGCGGTCCCACGAACGGCCGCCGAGCCCGTAGCAAGAACGGAGTTTCCCCCATGACGCGCAGAACGCGCAGATCCCGCACGGTCGCTCTCGCGGCAACCGCCGTGGTGATCGCCCTCGGAGCCACCGCCTGCGGAGGGTCCTCCAGCGACACCGGCAGCGGCAGCGGCAGCGGCACCCCGGGCAAGGGCGGCACCCTCACCATCCTGAACAAGGCCGACTACGACCATCTGGACCCCCAGCGCGTCTACACGACCGAGGGCCAGAGCATGGACCAGGAGATCATCCGCACCCTGACGGGCTGGGACGAGACCGGCTCGAAGCCCAAGCTGGTCGGTGACCTGGCCACCGACACCGGAACGCCGAGCAAGGGCGCCACCGTCTGGACCTTCCACCTCAGGCACGGCGTCAAGTACCAGGACGGCACCGAGGTCACCGCACAGGACGTCAAGTACGGCGTCGAGCGGTCCTTCTCCTCCGACATCAACGGCGGCCCGCCCTACGCGGCCCAGTGGCTCGTCGGCGGCTCCGGCTACAAGGGCCCCTACCAGGGCAAGCAACTGGACTCCATCCAGACGCCGGACCAGTACACGATCGTCTTCCACCTGAAGCAGCCGGTGGCCGACTTCAACGAGACCACCACGATGAGCGGCTGGTCCGCCGTGCCCAAGGCCCACGACACCGGCTCGACCTATGACACCAAGGTCTGGTCCGACGGCCCGTACATGATCAAGTCGTACACCAAGAACAAGGAACTCGTCCTCACCCGGAACCCGCACTGGTCCCAGGCGACCGACCCGATCCGGCAGCAGAACGTCGACGGCATCGACGTCAGGTTCGGCCAGGACGAGTCCGCCATCGACCAGCAGATCAAGGCCGACGCCGGCACCGCCCAGACCTCGATCCAGCAGTGGCCCATCGCCGGATCCGACCTCGCGCAGCTCGCCAACGACCCTGCCCTGAAGAGCCGTTACTACAAGATTCCCGCGCCGGGCATCAACTACCTCGCGATCAACACCACCCGCGTCAAGGACCTTCGCGTCCGCCAGGCGATCGAGTACGCGATCGACAAGACCACCGTGCGCGGCGCGTTCGGCGGCTCCGCCTACGGCGACTACGCCACCACCATGCTGAGCCCCGGCATCGGCGGCTACCGGAAGTTCAACCTGTACAGCGCCAACCCGGCCGGCAACCTCGCCAAGGCCAAGGAGCTGATGAAGCAGGCGGGCGACCCGAAGCCGACCATGTCGATCGCCGTGGAGAACACCCCCACCGAGGAGCACTTCGCCGACGCCGTGAAGACCTCGCTGGAGCACATCGGCATCCACGTCAACATCACACCGATCGACGCGTCGAACTACTTCAGCACCATCAACAACACCAAGAACCAGTACGACCTGACCTGGGGCGACTGGATCGCCGACTGGCCCAACGCCTCCACGGTGCTGCCCACCCTCTTCGACGGCCGGCTGATCAAGAAGAACCCGCAGTCCAACCAGGACCTCTCCTATCTGAACGACCCGAAGGTCAACGCGCTGATCGACAAGGCCGCCACGATGACCGACGTCGCCAAGCGCAACGCGACCTACGGGCAGCTGGACGAGCAGATCCTCAAGGACGCCGCCGTGGTGCCGCTGATGTACATGAACTTCAGCGAAACGTCCGGCTCCAAGGTCGGCGGGGTCATCTCCGACTCGATCCTGGCCGAGCCGAGCCTGGTCCACGTCTACATCAAGCACTGACGGAACCGTCTCCACCACACCCCGCCGGCGGCCCCGGCCGCCGGCGGGCATCCCACTCACGTCAGGTCCCGGCACCTCATGTTTCGTTACCTCATCAGACGCCTGCTGGCAGCGGCCGTGATCATGCTGGTGATCACCACGATCACCTTCTTCATCTTCTTCGCGCTGCCGTCCGACCCCGCCCTCCTGGCCTGCGGAAAGACTTGCTCGCCCTCGCGCCTCGCGGAGATCAAGCACTCGCTGGGCCTGGACCAGAGCTACCTCACGCAGTACTGGGAGTTCCTCAAGGGGCTGTTCGCCGGCCGTGTCTTCGGCGACCAGAGCGTCCGCATCCACTGCAGCGCGCCCTGCCTCGGCGTCTCCTTCCAGACCGACACCCCCGTCCTGACCACCCTGCTCCAGGACTTCCCGGCCGATCTCTCCCTCGGCCTCGGTGCCGCGGTGGCCTTCCTGGTCCTGGGCGTCGGCCTCGGCACCGTCGCCGCGGTCCGCCGGGGCAGGGCCGCCGACAAGGCAGCGGTCGGCATCGCCCTGTTCGGAGTGTCGGTGCAGATCTACTTCATCGGTCTGCTCCTGCTCTACCTCTTCGTCGACAAGTTCCAGATCCTGCCGACCTCCGGCTACACGCCGATCACCGAGGACCCGGCCGGCTGGTTCCAGGGGCTGATCCTGCCGTGGACCACCCTGGTCATCGTCTACCTCGCGATGTACACCCGGCTCACCCGCTCCTCGATGCTGGACGTCTTCGCCGAGGACTACATGCGCACCGCCCGCGCCAAGGGCCTGCCCGCCGCCACCGTCGTCCTCAAACACGGACTGCGGGCCGCCATCACCCCGATCATCACCATCTTCGGCATGGACGTCGGCTCCCTGATCGGCGGCTCCGCCGTCATCACCGAGTCGGTGTTCGGCATCAACGGCATCGGCAAGCTCGCGGTCGACTCCGTGCAGAACTCCGACCTGCCCGTCATCCTCGGCACCACGCTCTTCGCCGCGACGTTCGTCGTCCTCGCCAACGTCGTCGTCGACCTCGTGTACGGCCTCGTCGACCCGCGCGTCCGCCTCGCCTGAGCCCTTCCTCGTCCTTAGGAACACCCGTGTCCGTATCGACCTCACCGCAGCCCGCGGACCTCACCATCGCGCCCGCACCCTTCCTCGACGTACGTGACCTGAAGGTGCACTTCCCGACCGAGGACGGCCTCGTCAAGTCCGTCGACGGCGTCTCCTTCACATTGGAGAAGGGCCGGACCCTCGGCATCGTCGGCGAGTCCGGCTCCGGCAAGTCGGTGACCTCACTGGCCCTGCTGGGACTGCACAAGGGCACCCGTGCCCAGGTGTCCGGCGAGATCTGGCTGGACGGCCGGGAACTCGTCGCCCTGCCCGAGGCCGGGATGCGCGCCCTGCGCGGCCGCACGGTCTCCATGATCTTCCAGGACCCGCTCTCCGCGCTGCACCCCTTCTTCACCGTCGGCTCCCAGATCGCCGAGGCCTACCGGGTGCACCACAAGGTCTCCAAGAAGGAGGCCCGGGACCGCGCGGTGGAGATGCTGAAGCGGGTCGGCATCCCGCAGCCCGAACTGCGGGTCCGGGACTACCCGCACCAGTTCTCCGGCGGCATGCGCCAGCGCGCCATGATCGCCATGTCCCTGGTGTGCGACCCGGAACTGCTGATCGCCGACGAGCCGACCACCGCCCTGGACGTCACCGTCCAGGCACAGATCCTGGACCTGATCCGCGACCTCCAGGAGGAGTTCGGCTCGGCCGTCGTCATCATCACGCACGACCTCGGCGTGGTCTCCGACGTCGCCGACGACATCCTGGTCATGTACGGCGGCCGCCGCATCGAGTACGGCACCACCCGCGACGTGCTCAAGCAGCCCCAGCACCCCTACACCTGGGGCCTGTTGCAGTCGATGCCGCACCTCAGCGGCGACGTCGGCGAGCGGCTCGACCCGATCCCCGGCACCCCGCCGAGCCTGATCAACCTGCCCGGCGGCTGCGCCTTCCACCCCCGCTGCGCCTACAAGGGCTGGGCGCCGCAGGGCCGTTGCACGACGGAGCGGCCCGAGCTGCGCCTCGTCACCGGCAGCGAACGGCACCTCGCCGCGTGCCATCTCAGCGACGCAGCCAAGCAGGAGATCCGCGCCGGGGCCGGCCCGGACGACCGGGGCACCGCCGTACGGGCCGCGCAGTGACGGCGGCGGACGAAAGGGACCATGCCGTGAGCACCACCGAGCCCCGTACCGGGCAGCGCACCGACCGCCCCACCGGCGAGAACCTCCTGGAGGTACGCGGTCTGCACAAGCACTTCCCCATCCGGCAGGGCATCATCTTCCAGCGGCAGGTCGGAGCCGTCCGGGCCGTCGACGGCATCGACTTCTCGGTCGGGCCCGGCGAGTCGCTCGGCCTGGTCGGCGAGTCCGGCTGCGGCAAGTCGACCACCGGCCGCCTGATCACCCGGCTGCTCGAACCCACCGGCGGCTCGGTCGTCTTCGACGGCGAGGACATCACGCACCAGTCGCCCGGACGGATGCGGGAGGCCCGTCGCAACCTCCAGATGATCTTCCAGGACCCGTACTCTTCGCTGAACCCCCGGCACACCGTCGGCACCATCGTCGAGACGCCGATGCGGCTCAACGGCATCAACCCGCCCCAGGGCCACAAGAAGCGCGCCCAGGAACTCCTGGAGACGGTCGGGCTCAACCCCGAGCACTACAACCGCTATCCGAACGAGTTCTCCGGCGGGCAGCGCCAGCGCATCGGCATCGCCCGTGCCCTGGCCCTGCGGCCCAAGCTGATCGTGGCCGACGAGCCGGTGTCGGCGCTGGACGTCTCCATCCAGGCGCAGGTCGTCAACCTGCTCCAGGACCTCCAGCGGGAGTTCGGCATCGCGTTCGTCTTCATCGCCCACGACCTGGCCGTCGTACGGCACTTCTCCGAACGGGTCGCGGTGATGTACCTCGGCAAGATCGTCGAGGTCGCCGGGCGGGAGTCGCTGTACGCCGGGCCCCGGCACCCCTACACGCACGCGCTGCTGTCCGCCGTGCCCGAGGCCGACCCGGACGCCGTCGACCGGCGCGAACGCATCCGGCTCGCCGGTGACGTGCCCTCCCCGATCGACCCGCCCTCCGGCTGCCGCTTCCGCACCCGCTGCTGGAAGGCACAGGAGAAGTGCGCCCTGGAGGAACCGCGGCTGGCGCGCGTCGAGGGCAGCCCCTCGGGGCACCTGACCGCCTGCCACTTCCCGGAGGAGCCGTCCCTCACCGCCCGAGGGCAGGACATCGTCCTGGACCCGGCCCTCGACTAGGGCCTGTCGTTCGGATCAGCCCGCAGACGCGGGGCTCACCGGCGTTGACCAGCACCGCCGATTCCCTGCGACCTGATCCGAACGACAGGCCCCAGCCAGGTCACAACGAGCTGGGCGGGCCCGGCTCTCCGCCGAGCCCGCCACGCCGGCTCCCTACCCGAGCCGGACTCGTGCCGCGCCGTCAGCGCCGCAGTGTCAGCAGACCGGGACGGTAGGGCCAGAAACCGTACTCGCCGCCGGAGTTGGGGCTGCGCCCCTGGTAGAGCAACTGCAGATTGCAGGGATCGACGGTCATGGTCTGATCAGGGCTGGTGCGGATCAGTTCGCCATGGCTGATGTCGTTGGTCCAGGTGGCGCCACTGTTGGCCTTGCCGGCGAAGGGATTGCTCTCGGTCGCGGCCTGGGGCGCCCAGGAGCCGTTCAGGCTGGTGGCCGTGAACGAGCGGAAGTAGCGGCCCTGCGAACCGATCGCCTCGACGATCATGAGGTAGCGGTTCTGGCCCTGGAGCTTGTAGACCTGAGGGGCTTCGAACAGGTTGTCCCTCGTATCGCTCATGATCACTGTCGAGTTCGAGCCGAAGCTGCCCGGGAAGTTCCCGATCGGCATACTGGCGCGGTAGATCTTGCCGTTGTCACCGGCGAAGAACAGGTACATGTTCGTGCCGTCGGCGATGAGCGTCTGGTCGATGGGCCCGGTTCCGGAGTCGGAGATGCTTCCGGAGAAGAGCGGCTGCTCGGACGACCAGCCATTGGGGTTGGTGGGGTCGCTCGACGTCCGGTAGACGAAGGCGGTCCTGCCCCACTGGTAGGCGAGCACCCAGATGTTCTTCGGCGCGAAGTAGAAGAGCGTGGGCGCGACCGTGGAGTTCGACATCGTGTTCTGGCCGGTCGAGGCCATCTCCGACCAGTTGGTGAACGGGGTGAAGTTCATCGAGCCCCAGGCCTTCCCCGTTCCCGCGGCGCCGTGTGTCGTCGCGTAGACGAGCTGCTTGCCGTTGTAGGGGACGACGGTGAAGTCCTTGAGTGAGGCCCACCCCGGCTTGGGCTGCGCCAGCGCGCCCGTCGATGTCCAGCGGTATGTCGAGGGAAGGGCGCACTGGCCGGGGGTGTCGGCGCCGACCTTGACGAGCTGCCACTGCTGGTTGGTGCCGCCCCAGTCGTCGTACTGGACGACGTTGGCGTTGTCGGCGGTGGAGGCGCCCTGCACTTCGAGGGCCTTGTTGCTGTGGCGCGAGATGAGCCGCACATAGCCGTCGGAGCTGTCGGCCAGCCGCCACTGCTGGTTCGTGGCGTTCAGGTCGGCCCACTGGACGATCGAGCCGCCGTTCGCGGTGGACCAGTTGTGGACGTCCAGGACCTTGCCCGAGTGACGGGACTTGAGGCGGTAGTAGCCGCCCCCGGAATCGACGAACTGCCACTGCTGCTGCGCCTGGTCGTTCCTCGTCCACTGGGTGATGCGGGCGCCGTCGCCGGTCGCCATGTTGTAGACGTCGAGGGCCTTGCCGCTGTTGCGGTTGACCAGCACATACGAGGCGTTGGGGTCCACGGTCGCCGCGTGGGCGGGCTGAGCGCCGAGGAACGTGGCCACGAGCAGCAGGGGCGCGAGAACGGCGAGTAAGCGTCTTGGACGGAGCGGGGACGTCTGGCGGAACCACATCAGAGGGCACTCCTTCGTGGGCGGGGGGTGAGCCCGATGAACCGCAGTACGGGCTGCCAGGAGGCGGTGAAGCTCGAAACATTTCGCGCAATTCCCGGAAGCTTCGACGCCACAAGCTAGGAATGCGAGGCCCTCTGGTCAAGGGCTGTTGCGGATGTGGCTCATATCGCGCCCACCGGCGTGGGCGACGCGGTGCCTTGTGAGTGCGCAGGGATGTCGAAATCTTCGGACTGGAAACCGAAACTTCCTCTGTCGTGAGTATTGACGATGCATCGTCAATCCCTCAATCATCCGTGTCTGAGCACCGGTCGCAGTTCGAAATGTCGAACCACGTTGGGCCTGAGCAATCTGCGTCTCAGGCAGATCCACGCACCGCAGCACGACCGATCAGCGCACCCCAAAGCACTCGTCGCGCAGGTGGAGAAGTACGCGACGCCGCGTGACGGTCCCCCCATCTCTACTTTGGAGGCAGAGCCATGGGCTCGTACGCCCTTCCCGGACCGGCCATTCGCCGGAAGATCCGCAGCCTGCTGTTGGTGCTGGTCGCCGGCGCCCTCGGTGTGGTGGCCGCCCTGATCGCGCCACCGGCCGCACACGCCGCCGAGAGCACCCTCGGCGCCGCGGCGGCGCAGAGCGGCCGCTACTTCGGCACCGCCATCGCCTCGGGCAGGCTGGGCGACTCGGCGTACACGTCGATCGCCGGCCGTGAATTCAACTCGGTGACGGCCGAGAACGAGATGAAGATCGACGCCACCGAACCGCAGCGGGGCCAGTTCAACTTCTCCGCCGCCGACCGCGTCTACAACTGGGCGGTGCAGAACGGCAAGCAGGTGCGCGGTCACACCCTGGCCTGGCACTCCCAGCAGCCCGGCTGGATGCAGAACCTCAGCGGCAGCACCCTGCGCCAGGCGATGATCGACCACATCAAGGGCGTCATGGCCCACTACAAGGGCAAGATCGTCCAGTGGGACGTCGTGAACGAGGCCTTCGCCGACGGCGGTTCGGGAGCCCGGCGCGACTCCAACCTGCAGCGCACCGGCAACGACTGGATCGAGGTCGCCTTCCGCACCGCGCGTGCCGCCGACCCGGCCGCCAAGCTCTGCTACAACGACTACAACGTCGAGAACTGGACCTGGGCCAAGACCCAGGCGATGTACGCCATGGTCCGGGACTTCAAGCAGCGCGGTGTCCCGATCGACTGCGTCGGCTTCCAGTCGCACTTCAACAACGGCAGCCCCTACAACAGCAACTTCCGCACCACCCTGCAGAGCTTCGCCGCCCTCGGCGTCGACGTGGCCATCACCGAACTCGACATCCAGGGCGCCTCGGCCACGACCTACGCCAACGTGACGAACGACTGCCTGGCCGTCCCGCGCTGCCTCGGCATCACCGTCTGGGGCGTGCGCGACACCGACTCCTGGCGAGCGGAGCAGACGCCGCTGCTGTTCAACGGCAACGGAAGCAAGAAGCCCGCCTACACCGCCGTCCTCAACGCACTCAACGGCGGCACCACCACGCCTCCTTCGGACGGCCAAACGATCAAGGGCGTCGGTTCGGGCCGCTGCCTTGACGTGCCCAGCGCCAGCACCACCGACGGCACCCAGCTCCAGCTGTGGGACTGCCACGGCGGCACCAACCAGCAGTGGACGTACACCTCCGCCGGCGAGCTCAGGGTCTACGGCAACAAGTGCCTGGACGCCGCCGGCACCGGCAACGGCGCCAAGGTCCAGATCTACAGCTGCTGGGGCGGCGACAACCAGAAGTGGCGCCTCAACTCCGACGGAACCATCGTCGGCGTCCAGTCCGGCCGCTGCCTCGACGCCGCCGGGAGCGGCACCGCCAACGGCACCCTGATCCAGCTCTACTCCTGCTCGAACAGCGGCAACCAGCGCTGGGCCCGCACCTGATGGAACCCGCCACAGACGAAGGGGGTGCATCGATGAAGAGCCACGGCGCGGCTTCGCCCGCCTCTTGGCCGGCACATCGCTGGTGGTCCCGGGTCGCCGCCCTGGTGGCCGCGACCCTCGCCATCGGCATGCTCACCGCCGTGCGCCCGGCGCCCGCCGAGGCGGCGACGGTGGACACCGGCGCCTGGTACGCGCTGGTCAATCGCAACAGCGGCAAGGCGCTGGACGTCTCCGGCTCGTCGACCTCCGACGGCGCGCGCGTCGGCCAGTGGAGCCGCGGTGACGGAGCCAACCAGCAGTGGCAGTTCGTGGACTCCGGCGGCGGCTTCTACCGCCTCAAGGCCCGGCATTCGGGCAAGGTTCTCGACGTGGCCGGAGCCTCGACCGCGGACGGCGCCGCGATCCAGCAGTGGGCCGACCACGGCGGGGGCAACCAGCAGTTCCGCCTGGCCGACTCCGACGCGGGCCACGTCAGGCTGATCAACCGCACCAGCGGCAAGGCGGTGGAGGTGCAGGGCGCCTCGACCGCCGACGGCGGCAACGTCGTCCAGTACACCGACTGGGGCGGCGCCAACCAGCAGTGGCAGCTGGTCAAGCTGCAGGCCGGGGGCGGCGGAGCGTGCGGCAGCGCTCCGACCCTGACGAGCGGTACGCACACGATCCAGAGCGGCGGCAAGAGCCGCAGCTTCATCCTCAGGGTGCCCGCCGACTACGACAGCAGCCACCGCTACCGGCTGATCTTCGCCTTCCACTGGCGGGGCGGAACCGCCGGCGACGTCGCCTCGGGCGGCACGAGCGGAAGCGCCTGGTCCTACTACGGCCAGCAGGAACGGTCGAACAACACCGCGATCCTCGTCGCCCCCCAGGGCCTCGGAAACGGCTGGGCCAATTCCGGCGGTGAGGACATCACCTTCGTCGACGACATGATCCGGCGCATCGAGGGCGGCCTCTGTGTCGACCCGGCACAGCGCTTCGCCACGGGGTTCAGCTGGGGCGGCGGCATGAGCTACGCACTCGCGTGCAGCCGGGCGAACGTCTTCCGGGCCGTCGCGGTCATCTCAGGCGCCCAGATCAGCGGGTGCGCCGGCGGCACCCAGCCCATCGCCTACTTCGGAATCCACGGCATCAGCGACTCCGTCCTCGGCGTCGGGCAAGGACGGTCCCTGCGCGACAGGTTCGTCGGCAACAACGGCTGCACCCCCCAGAGCCCGCGCGAACCCGCACCGGGCAGCCGAACGCACATCACCACCACCTACTCGGGCTGCCGCGCCGGGTACCCGGTGCAGTGGGCCGCGTTCGACGGAGGCCACATACCCGGTCCGGTCGACGGCTCCTCCGGCGAAAGCGGCGTCACCACCTGGACGAAGGCAGAGATCTGGAGGTTCTTCGCACAGTTCCAGTGACAGACCCGCACCCTGGGGTGGAGCCGGTACGACCCCGGCTCCACCCCGTCGGCCTTCCGTCGCGGGCGAGGCGGTCAGCTCGCCGCGTAGGTGCGCAGGAACAGCGCCTCCGCCACCGACAGCCGCTCCAGCTCCTCGGGCGACACGCTCTCGTTCACCGCGTGGATCTGGGCCTCCGGCTCGCTCAGCCCGATGAGCACGATCTCCGCACTCGGATAGAGCGCGGCCAGTGTGTTGCACAGCGGGATCGAACCGCCCTGCCCCGCGTACTGCATCTCCTGCCCGGGGTAGGCGACCGCCATCGCGGCGGCCATGGCCTGGTACGCCGGACTGGTGGTGTCGGCGCGGAACGGCTGGCCCTCGCCGATCTGCTCGGTGCTCACCCGCGCACCCCACGGCGTGTGCGCCTCAAGGTGCGCCTGGAGCAGCTTGGTCGCCGCGCCCGCGTCCACCCCCGGCGGCACCCGCAGGTTGATCAGGGCCCGGGCGCTCGCCTGCACGGACGGGGTGGCTCCGACCACCGGCGGGCAGTCGATGCCGATGACCGTGACGGCCGGCCGCGCCCAGATGCGGTCGGCGACCGTCCCGGACCCGATCAGCTCGACGCCGTCCAGCACCTTGGCGTCCCGGCGGAACTGCTCCTCCTCGTACTGGAGTCCGTCCCACCCCGCGTCACCGGAGAGCCCCTCGACGGTCGTCGAGCCGTCCTCGGCGCGCAGCGAGTCCAGCACGCGGATCAGCGCGGCGAGCGCGTCGGGAGCGGCACCGCCGAACTGACCCGAGTGGAGGTTGCCCGCGAGCGTGTCGACCTGGACGCGCACCATGGTCATACCGCGCAGGGTGGAGGTGACGGTCGGCAGCCCGACCCGGAAGTTGCCCGCGTCGCCGATCACGATCGTGTCCGCCGCCAGCAGCTCCGGGTGCTCCTCGGCGTACCGCTCCAGACCGCCGGTGCCCATCTCCTCGGAGCCCTCGGCGATCACCTTCACATGCACCGGCACGCCGCCGTTCGCCTTGAGCGCGCGCAGCGCCAGCAGATGCATGATCAGGCCGCCCTTGCAGTCGGCGGCCCCGCGTCCGTACCAGCGGCCGCCCCGCTCGGTCAGCTCGAACGGCGGGGTCGTCCAGGCGGCCTCGTTCAGCGGCGGCTGCACGTCGTAGTGGGCGTAGAGCAGGACGGTCTTCGCGCCCTGCGGGCCGGGCAGAAAGCCGTAGACCGACTGCGTGCCGTCGGGGGTGTCGAGCAGCGCCACGTCCTGGAAACCCTCGGCGGCGAGCGCGTCCGCCACCCAGCGGGCGGCGCCCTCGCTCTCGTTCCTCGGGAACTGGTCGAAGTCCGCCACCGACCGGAAGGCCACCAGTTCGGCGAGCTCCTCCTTCGCCCTGGGCATCAGCGAGGCGACGGTCTCGGCGACCGGATTCGACGACATGGGCACGCTCCTCGTGGGTGCGACGTTGTACGGGTGCGTACCTCTCGGTACGCGGTGATCGTGTGGTGTGGGCGCGGCCCCGTGTAAGGGGCACCCACGTCGCCGATCCTCCCACAGCGGCCTGCGGTGACCGCCGCCGTAGGATGCGGGAGACAGCGGCAGGCGGCTTGATCGGGAGCAGTAGACCATCGTGAGCAGCGAGAACTCTTCGGCGGACGACGCGCGGCAGGTGTGGGACGTCGTCGTGGTGGGCGCGGGACCCGCGGGCGCTTCGGCCGCGTACGCGGCGGCAGTGGCCGGCAGACGCGTGCTGTTGCTGGAGAAGGCCGAACTGCCGCGGTACAAGACGTGCGGCGGCGGCATCATCGGCCCCTCGCGCGACGCCCTGCCGCCCGGCTTCGAGCTGCCGTTCAGGGACCGCGTGCACGCGGTGACCTTCTCGAACAACGGCCGCTTCACCCGCACCCGCCGCTCCCGGCAGATGCTCTTCGGGCTGATCAACCGGCCCGAGTTCGACCAGCAACTCGTCGAGCACGCGCAGAAGGCGGGCGCCGAGCTGCGCACGGGTGTCACGGTCCAGCGGGTCGAGCAGCACGGCTCGACGGTGCCGGACCGGCGCACGGTCGCCGTGGTCCTCCAAGGGGGCGAGGTCGTCCTCGCCCGGGCCGTCGTCGGCGCCGACGGCAGCGCCAGCCGGATAGGGGCGCATGTCGGGGTCAAGCTCGCCCAGGTCGATCTCGGCCTGGAGGCGGAGATCCCGGTGCCGGAGACCGTCGCCGAGGACTGGAAGGGCCGGGTGCTCATCGACTGGGGCCCCATGCCCGGCAGTTACGGCTGGGTCTTCCCCAAGGGCGACACCCTGACGGTCGGGGTGATCTCGGCCCGCGGCGAAGGCGCCGCCACCAAGCGGTACTTGGAGGAGTTCGTCGGCCGGCTCGGCCTCGCGGGCTTCGAACCGAGCATCTCCTCGGGGCACTTGACCCGCTGCCGCGCCGACGACTCGCCGCTCTCCCGTGGACGGGTGCTGGTGTGCGGTGACGCCGCGGGGCTGCTGGAGCCGTGGACCCGCGAGGGCATCTCCTTCGCGCTGCGGTCCGGCCGGCTGGCGGGGGAGTGGGCGGTGCGGATCGCCGAGGCGCACGACGCCGTGGACACTCGCCGGCAGGCTCTCAACTACGCCTTCGCGGTCAAGGCCGGGCTCGGGGTGGAGATGAGCGTGGGCAAGCGGATGCTCGCGGCCTTCGAGCGCCGTCCCGGGTTGTTCCACGCGGCGCTGACGGGCTTGCGCCCGGCGTGGCGGGCGTTCAAGGAGATCACGCAGGGCTCGACGTCGCTGGGTGAGATCGTCCGTACGTATCCCCTCGCCCAGCGTGCCCTGGCCGCGCTGGACCGCCGTCCCGCCGCGGCCCCGGAGGTCAGTTCGTCCGAGTGATCTCGAAGACGGGGTGGTCCGGGGCGATGCGGCGCAGCTCGTCGTCCGGGGAGTCGGGGCCGACGCCGTTGAAGAAGATCCCGACCTCCGCCTTCCAGCGCTTGAGGTAGGCGCGCAGGACCGGGGTCTTGTCGTCGTCGGCGACCTCGGACGCGGTGAAGGTGTCCACGTGCTTGCCCAGGTGCAGTTCGCCGCCGCCCGCCGCGCGCATGTTGTGCGTCCACTGCACATGGCCGCGCGGTGCGACCAGGTACTCCTTGCCGTCCAGGGTCAGCAGGTTGACCGGGGTGGTGCGCCACTGACCGCTCTTGCGGCCGCGGACGGCGAGGACACGGGAGCCCCACACGCTCACGCCGCGACGGGTCAGCCAGGCCACGAAGCGGTTGAGGACGTTGTTGGTGAACCAGCCGGGCTTCTTGACGTGCGTGGACATGAGGTCCCCTCGGGTGGTGGCGAAGCGGTGCGCTCTTGCGAGAGCACCGCTCTCGTTCTCTCTGGTGTCAGTCTGCACGAGGCCGCACGTCAAAGCAAGAGCATCGCTCTCGAATGTGTTCGCCGCTCTCTTTTGTGTGCACTGCTCCAATTTCATGGGAGACTGCTCGGCATGAGCACCGCACACGGCGCCCGTGCCCGGGCCAGGATCGAAGTCACCGCGGCCATCAAGGACGAGGCCCGCAGACAGCTCGCCGCCGAGGGAGCCACCCGGCTCTCGCTGCGAGCCGTGGCCCGTGAGCTCGGCATGGTCTCCTCCGCGCTCTACCGCTACTTCCCCAGCCGTGACGACCTGCTGACCGCCCTCATCATCGACGCCTACGACTCCCTCGGGCAGAGCGCCGAGGCCGCGCACGATCCGGCGGCCGGCCCGTTCGAGCGCTGGACCACGGTCTGCGAGGCGGTGCGCCGCTGGGCGCTGGACCATCCGCACGAGTACGCGCTGATCTACGGCTCGCCCGTCCCCGGCTACACCGCCCCCGACACCACCGTCCCGGCCGCCGCCCGCGTCGGGCTCCTGCTGATCGGCATCGCCCGCGACGCCCACCAGGACCCAGGGCTCGCCCGCCCCTCCATCGCGGACGAGCTCCGCCCGGAGGCCGAACGGATGACCGCCGATCTCGCCCCCGACCTCCCCCCGGCCGTCGTGACCGCGCTCGTCGCGGCCTGGGCCCAGCTGTACGGGCTGGTCGGCTTCGAGCTGTTCGGCCAGTTCAACCGGGTGGTGGAGGACCGGGAGACGTTCTTCCGGCACGCGGTGGGGCAGCTCGCCCGGGGGGTCGGGCTGGTGCCCGCGTCGTCGTGGCCACCGGCCCGGTGACCGGGCGTACTTCCCGGGGAGTACGCCTGATCACCACGCCGGGGTGACGCGGCCGCGGGAGCGGGGCGTCTAGCGTGGCCGGTATGGACGAGCAGCGTGCGCGGGGTGGTTCGCCGCGGTGGTGGCGGCACGGGCCCGCTTGGTGGGAGCGGTGGGAGGGGCGCGAGCCGCGCTGGCCCTGGCGGTCCACGGTCCTGGTGACCGCGTTCGTCCTGGCCGGGTCGAACTTCGCCGCCCACGGGCAGCAGGGCGAGCGGGCGCAGCTGGATCTCTTCGCCAGGGCGCTGCTGCTGGTGGCCGGCGGACTGCTGCTGTGGCGGAAGCGGTATCCGGTGGCCGTGGTGTTCGGCACGGCGGCCGCCGTCATGGTCTACCTCGGGGCCGGGTATCCCTACGGGCCGGTGCTCTTCACCGTCGCCCTCGCCTGCTTCAGCGCGATCGTCGCCGGGCACCGCAGGGCGGCATGGGCCGCGATGGGCATGCTCTGGGCCGGACACGTCCTGGTGGCGCACTGGCTCTTCCGCTGGCTGCCGCCCTCCGGTGACTCAGCCGTCTCCTGGGGCGAGGAGATCGTGGTCGCCACCTGGGTGGTGGCGATCGCGGCGGTGTCGGAGCTGTTCCGCGTCCGGCGCGAACAGTGGGTGCGGGAACGGGCCGAACGGGCCGAGGCCGCGCGGCGGCGGGCCGACGAGGAGCGGCTGCGGATCGCGCGGGAACTGCACGACGTCCTCGCCCACAGCATCTCCGTCATCAATGTGCAGGCCGGGGTCGGCCTCGCCCTCCTCGACACCGACCCCGAGCAGACCCGCACGGCCCTCACCACGATCAAGGACCAGAGCAAGGAGGCCCTCGGCGAGGTGCGCCAGGTGCTCGACACCCTGCGCACCCCCGGTGACGCGCCGCGCGCCCCCGCACCCGGGCTGGACCGGCTGCCCGAGCTGGTGGAGCAGGCCGGGAGCGCGGGCCTCACGGTGGATGTCGAGGGGGAGCCGCCGCGTCTCCCGCCCGGCACCGACCTGGCCGCCTTCCGGATCGTCCAGGAGGCCCTGACCAACGTCGTCCGGCACTCGGGGTCGCGGCACGCGCGCGTGCACCTCGCGTCCGAGGCGGGCGTGCTGCGGCTGCGCGTGGACGACGACGGACCCGCGACCGGTGACGACGCCGGCGGCAGCGGCAACGGGCTCGCCGGGATGCGGGAGCGGGCCGCGGCCCTGGGTGGCACCATCGAGGCGGGCCCCCGCCCGGACGGAGGGTTCCGGGTGCTCGCCGTGCTGCCGCTGACCGCATCCGCGTCCACGTCCCCCGGACCGACACAGGAGGAGCGTTGATCCGCGTACTGCTGGCCGACGACCAGTCACTGGTGAGGGCGGGGTTCCGGGCGCTGCTCGACGCGCAGCCCGACATCGAGGTGGCCGGGGAGGCCGCCGACGGCGAGGAGGCCGTGCGCCGTATCCGCGAACTGCGCCCCGACGTCGTCCTGATGGACATCCGCATGCCCGTCCTCGACGGTCTCGCCGCCACCCGGCAGGTCACCGGTGACCCCCGTCTTGAGGACGTCCGGGTCGTCATGCTCACCACGTTCGAGCTCGACGAGTACGTCTTCGAGGCGATCCGCTCCGGCGCCTCCGGCTTCCTGGTCAAGGACACCGAGCCGGAGGAACTCCTGCGCGCCGTCCGGGCGGTGGTCGCGGGCGACGCCCTGCTGTCACCGGGCGTGACCCGGCGGCTGATCTCCGAGTTCGCGTCCCGCTCCAAGGAACCCGCGGCGGCCGGCGCCCTGGCCCGGCTCACCGAGCGGGAGCGGGAGGTGATGGCGCTGGTCGGGATCGGCCTGTCCAACGAGGAGATCGCCCGCCGCCTGGTCGTCAGCCCGCTCACCGCGAAGACCCACGTCAGCCGCACGATGGTGAAGCTCGGCGCCCGCGACCGGGCCCAACTGGTCGTGCTCGCCTACGAGTCGGGGCTGGTGCGGCCGGGCTGGCTGGGCTGATCCGCCGTCCGGAAGCGGACCAGGACACTGACGACCCGCGCGAGGAAGAGGACCGGCGCGAGCACCGCACCGGCGCGCAGCAGCAGGCGCTCGGCCGTGCCCGGCAGGTCGAAGAGCAGCGCGGGCCCGGCCACGGCCCCGAACACCACCGCGGCGGCGAAGGCCGCACTGAACAGCGCGTACCCGATCTCGACGGTGATCGCGTCGCGTTCACCCTGACTGCGCCGTCCCCCGTGACTGGTCATACGGCGAGTCAAACAGGGGTGCGCCCGGCGGGCAAGGCAGCCCGCCGGGCGCACGGTCGGAGGCGGCCCCCCGGGTCGCGCTAGTCGCGCACGGCGACGCGCTCCGCCTCCTTGGGGGTGGACTTGGCGACCACGACGGACGGCCCGGACGGCCGGTCGCGGCGGGGACGCAGGCCGGTGAGGGTGATCAGCAGGCCGGCGACGGCGATGCCCGTGGCGACCATGAACCCGGGCCGGTAGCTGTCCAGGACGGCCTGCGGAGTGGGGTCCGCGGGGGCACCCGCGGTGACCACGGCCGTGACGACGGCCAGGAAGATCGCTCCGCCGACCTGGACGGAGGTGTTGAGCAGACCGGAGACCATGCCCTGCTCGTGGTCGTCGACGCCGTTGGTGGCCTGGATGTTGAGAGACGGGAAGACCAGGGCGCAGGCGGCGCCGATCAGCAGCATGCTCGGCAGGATCACCGCGGCGTACACCGGGTCCAGGTCGACGCGCAGGAACAGCCCGTATCCGAGAACCATGAGCGCGAAGCCCCCCGCGATCAGCCGCTGGGTGCCGAACCGGTCGACGATCGTGCCCACCATCGTCGACGACACCGCCACCAGCGCGCCCGCGGGCAGGAAGGCGAGCGCCGTGTGCAGCGCCGACCAGCCCAGCAGCGACTGCATGTAGAGCGTCGCCAGGAACTGGAAGCCGACATACGAGCCGAAGAACGCCATCGCGCCGAGCTGGGCGCGGATCTGGCTGCCGGAGCGCAGCACGCCGAGCCGGATCAACGGTCCCGCCGAGCGCCGCTCCACCAGGACGAACACCGTCAGCAGCGCGGCCACCGCGAGGAAGGACAGCAGGGTGCGGGCCGACGCCCAACCGACCTCCGGTGCCTGGACGACGGTGAAGACCAGCAGCAGCATCGAGGCGGTGCCGAGGACGGCGCCGGGGACGTCGTAGCCGTTGTGGTCCTTCTCCCGTTCGCTGCGCGGCAGCAGCTTCAGACCGGCGACGAGCGCGATCAGGGCGATGGGGGCGGGCAGCAGCATGGTCAGGCGCCAACTGGCCTCGGTGAGCAGGCCCGAGAGCACCAGGCCCATGGAGAAGCCGGTGGCCGCGCAGGTGGTGTAGATGGAGAGCGCCCGGTTGCGCAGCGGGCCCTCGGGAAACGTCGTGGTGATGATCGACAGGCCGGCGGGGGCCGTGAAGGCCGCGCTCAGGCCCTTGATGAAGCGGCTGGCGATGAGCAGCGGCCCGGAGTCGACGAGCCCGCCGAGCAGCGAGGCGAGCGCGAAGACGCCGAGGGCGACCAGGAAGACCTGGCGGCGGCCCAGCAGGTCGGCGGCGCGTCCACCGAGCAGCAGCAGACCGCCGTAACCCAGGATGTAGCCGCTGACGATCCATTGCAGCGCCGAGGTCGACAGGCCGAGGTCGGCGCCGATGGACGGCAGGGCGACGCCGACCATGGACACGTCCAGGGCGTCCAGGAACATCGCGGCGCAGAGCACGAGCAGGGTGCCCCACAGCCGCGGCGTCCAACGCACCTCGGACGTGGGGGAGATGAGCGGAGAGGTCATGTCCCAGGACACTACATGCGTATGCATGAGATGCAAACGCATTTAATTCGGGTGCAACAATCTCGGTTCTCTGTTACGGTGCGGCGCATGGCTCAGCAGGCCGAGCAGGCGCTCGTGGAACAGTGGCGGGAGATTCTGGCGCTGCACGCGCGGACCCAGTGCGAGCTCGACCGTGCGCTGCACGGCCACGGGCTGTGCGCCAGCGACTTCGAGGTGCTCGACGTCCTCGCCGGGTGCCGGACACCGAAGGGCACGCCGTCCTACCGCGTGCAGGAGATCTCCGAGCGGGTCCACCTCAGCCAGAGCGCGCTGTCGCGGCTGATCGCCCGGCTGGAGAAGGAGGGCCTCGTCGAGCGCGGCATGTGCTCCGAGGACCGGCGTGGCGTGAAGGTCTGCCTCACGGCCAAGGGGCGCGCGCTGCACGGCGAGGTGCTTCCCGTGCAGCGCGCGGTACTGGCGAGGATGCTCACCGGCGACTGACCGCGCGCCGGGGGCCGCTCAGATCGCCGACGCCTCCCGCCACAGCGTGGCGAGCGCCTGGTCGCCCGTGGCGGCCGGCAGCGGCGCCCGGTTCCACAGCGCCAGGTACAACCGCCCGGCCGGGGCGGCCAGTTCGCACTCCGCCGCACCGGAGTCGTCCCGCGTGGTCACGGGCGGCTCCGGCGACAGGCGCAGCGTCCACACCGCGCCGGTGTCCTCGGCGCGGATCCGCAGCACACGCGGCCCGGGAGTGCGTACCCGGCTCCGGGGGCGGGCGTGGAAGCCGCGCAGCAGTTCGTCGATGCCGTCGGTCGCGAACTCGGGGGTGACCTCCGTCGGGGCGCCACCGCGAGCGGACTGGGCGTCGACCCGGTGCACCGCCGTCTCGTGTGCCTGCCGCCGGGCCCAGAAGGCCAGCGGGGACGGGGCGGGCAGGAAGGCGAAGCACTCCACGTCGGGCGCCGCGGCGGACAGCGTGGACACCAGATGGCGGTGGCTGTCGCGGTACCAGGCGATCAGCTCCGCGCCGTCGAGGCCGGTGGGCTCGACCAGCGGGCGGCGCTCGGTGAGCCGCTCGGCGACGAAGCCGGCGGCCCAGCGGTGCACGGCGCCCGTGTGCCGCAGCAGATCGCGTACCTGCCACTCGGGGCAGGTCGGCACCTTCGTCTCCGTCCCGGCCTCCTCGGCCGCCGCGGCCAGCAACCGGCCTTCCGTCTCCAGGGCTTCTATGAACTCGGCGATCTCCATGGCGCCGAGTCTGCCCCATGGAGCGCTCTCGACGTCCAGGGTTTTCCGGCGCCCGTCCCGGCGCTACGGCAGGGGCGTCCCGCCCGTCGCGTTGACGATCTCCGCGGTGATGTACGACGCCTCCTGCGAGGCCAGGAAGACATACGCCGGAGCCATCTCGGCGGGCTGGGCGGGCCGTCCGATGGGGGCCTGCTCGCCGAACGTCTTCGTGTCCGGCAGGGTCGCCGGGATCAGCGGCGTCCACACCGGGCCCGGCGCCACCGCGTTGACGCGGATGCCCTTGTCGATCAGCATCTGCGCCAGCCCCTGCGTGAACGTGACGATCGCGCCCTTCGTCGTCGCGTAGTCCAGCAGGTGCGGACTGGGCTTGTACGCCTGCACCGACGTGGAGTTGATGATGCTGCCGCCCTGCGGGATGTGCGGCAGGGCCAGCTTGCACAGCCAGAACATCCCGTACAGGTTCGTGCGCAGCACCCGGTCGAACTGCTCGGTGGTGATCGCCTCGATGCCGTCCGGCTGCGACATCTGGTACGCCGCGTTGTTCACCAGGACGTCGATCCGGCCGAACTCCGCCACGGCGCGGTCGATCAGCGCCTTGCAGTTCTCCTCCTCCCGTACGTCGCACACGACCGGCACGGCGCTCCGGCCGGCCTCCTCGACGAGCCGGGCCGTCTCGGCGGCGTCGTCCTTCTCGTCATCCAGATGGGTGAACAGCACATCGGCTCCCTCGCGGGCGAACGCCAGGGCGACCGCGCGGCCGATCCCGGAGTCCCCGCCGGTGATCACGGCCTTGCGACCGGCCAGCCGGCCACTGCCCCGGTAGGAGTCCTCGCCGTGGTCCGGCGGCGGGTCCATCGGGCCCGTCCAGCCCGGATGCGGCTGGTCCTGGGAGGGAAACTCCGGGGTCGGGTGCTGCTCTCCGGGGTGCTGCTGTTCGGTCACGGGTCTGCCTCCTCGTCCACGGCCTAGGGCCCGGTGATCACACCGGGCGTGGCCACGGGTACCCAGGATCACCGGCATACCCCCTGGCGGTGGACCGTCTCCCGGTCTCCGGCCGTGCCCACCAGCGCCCCTACGGCCGCCGCCACCGCCGCCAGGACCGCCACGCTGGTCAGAGCGGCCGGCAGGGAGAACCAGTCGGCCATGAAGCCGATCGCCGGCGGGCCGAGGAGCATCCCCCCGTAGCCCAGGGTGGAGGCCGTGGCGACGCCGTCGGGGCCGGCGAGGGCCCCGGCCCGCTCCACGGCCACCGGGAAGAGGTTCGCGAGGCCGAGGCCGGTGATCGCGTAGCCGAGGAGGGCCGCCCAGAGAGCGGGGGCGAGGGCGCCGAGCAGCATGCCGGCCGCCGCGGTGGTGCCGCCGGCCACGACGGTCCGGGTCTGCCCCAGGCGCTCCAGGAGCGTCGTGCCGGACAGTCGCCCCACCGTCATGGCGAGTGCGAAGCAGGAGTAGCCCACGGCCGCGGCACCCGCCGAGGCGCGCAGGTCCTGTTCGAGATGCAGGGCGCCCCAGTCGGCCAGCGCCCCCTCGCCGTACGCGGTGCACCCCGCGATCAGGCCGAAGACGATCACCAGCGCCCGGGTGCGGCCGTCCGGTCGGCGCCGGGCTCCCGCGGCGGGAACGTCCCGCTCCGGAGGCGCCGGCGGTTCGTGCCGCAGGAGGACGGGGCCCACCGCCGCGGTGACGAGCAGGCCGACGAGCGTGAGCAGCAGCAGGTGCCGCGTGGGGGACAGGACTCCCGCGACCAGGGCGCCGAGCCCCGCCCCGGCCATGCCGCCCAGGCTGAACGCCGCGTGGAAGCTCGGCATGACCGGCCTGCGCAGCGCCGCCACGAGTTCGACGGCCGCGCTGTTGAAGGCGACGTTGATCCCGCCGTACGCGGCCCCGAAGAGCAGCAGGACGAGGCCCAGCGCGAGCGCCGAGTGGGTCAGCGGGGGCAGGGCCACACAGAGCGAGAGCAGCACCGCGCAGACGACGGTGACCTGGTGGTTCCCGTAGCGGCGGCACAGGCGGCCGGTGAGGGTCATGGTGACCACGGCCCCGGCGGAGACGCCCAGCAGGGCGAGGCCGAGGGCGCTGGCGGAGGCGCCGATCTGCGCCTTGATGGCGGGGATGCGCACGACCCAGCCGGCGAAGACGAAGCCGTCGAGGGCGAAGAAGACGGTCAGGGCGATGCGGAGTCGGGTCAGGGAGCTGCTGTCACCCGGCACGTCCTTGTGCGATCGGGTTTTGTTTATTCGCGGCACAAAGTCAGGCTAGGTGGGTGCGGAGGCGAGGACAAGGTGCGACTCTGGGACGAGACCCATCGCCGAGGAGCGGACACAGCCGCCGCAGGAGCGCAGGAGGGCACATGGGACGTGACGTGCCGGCCCTGGTGTTCACCCGGGAGGACCGCCGTCGGTACCGCGAGAAGATGCACACCGACCTCGAGGTCCTCGCCCGGATGCTCAGCGAGTCGGGCTTCGAGAGCGAGCGCCCTCAGGTCGGGCTGGAGATCGAGCTCAACCTCGTGGACGACGCCGGGCTGCCCGCGATGCGCAACACCGACGTGCTCCAGGCGATCGCCGACCCCGCCTGGTCCAGCGAGCTGGGCCGCTTCAACCTGGAGATCAACATCCCGCCCAGGCTGCTCACGACCGGCGGCCCGGGCGCCTGGGAGCAGGCGATCCGCGACGCCCTCAACCACGCCGAGGACGGCGCCGCCGCGGTGGGCGCGCACCTGATCATGGTCGGTATCCTGCCGACCCTGGGCGAGTCGGACGTCAGTGGTTCCGCCCTCTCCGGCGACCCGCGCTACCGGCTGCTCAACGAGCAGATCTTCGCGGCCCGCGGCGAGGACCTGCGGATCAAGGTCGACGGGGTGGAACGCCTGTCGACGTACGCCGACACCATCACGCCCGAGGCCGCCTGCACCAGCACCCAGTTCCATCTCCAGGTCGCCCCCAAGGAGTTCCCGCACTACTGGAACGCGGCCCAGGCCATCGCGGGCGTGCAGATCGCCCTCGCGGCGAACTCGCCCTTCCTGTTCGGCAAGGAGCTGTGGCGCGAGACCCGCATCCCCCTGTTCGAGCAGGCCACCGACACCCGCCCCGAGGAGATCAAGGCCCAGGGCGTACGGCCCCGGGTGTGGTTCGGGGAGCGCTGGATCACCAGCGTCTTCGACCTCTTCGAGGAGAACGTGCGCTACTTCCCGGCCCTGCTGCCGCTGTGCGAGGACGAGGACCCGCAGAAGGAGCTGGACAGCGGCGGCGTCCCCCAGCTGGGCGAGCTGACCCTGCACAACGGCACGATCTACCGGTGGAACCGCCCCATCTACGCCGTCACCGACAGCGGCCCGCATCTGCGCATCGAGAACCGCGTGCTGCCCGCCGGTCCCACCGTGGCCGACATCATCGCCAACGGCGCCTTCTACTACGGACTGACCCGCGCCCTGGTCGACGAGGACCGGCCGGTGTGGACACGGATGTCCTTCTCGGTCGCCGAGGAGAACCTGCACACCGCGGCCCGCGACGGCATCGACGCCCGCCTGTACTGGCCCGGAGTGGGCGAAGTGCCGGTCACGGAACTGGTGTTGCGGCGGCTGCTGCCCCTGGCCCACAAGGGCCTGGAGCTGACCGGCATGGACGCCGCGTGGCGCGAACCCCTGCTGGGCATCATCGAGCAGCGCTGCGTCAGCGGCCGCAACGGCGCCACGTGGCAGGCGGAGATGGTGCGTCACCTGGAGAAGGCCGGCATCTCCGACCGCCGCGAGGCCCTGCGGCAGATGACCAGGACGTACATGGACTACATGCACATGAACGCGCCCGCGCACACCTGGCCCGTGGACTGACCTCAGCCCGGCAGGCCGCGCCAACGCGCGGCAGCCGTCAGGGGCACGGGTGCGGGCACCTCGGCCGTCGTGGTCAGTTCGATCCGCCGCCCCTCGGCCGCCGAACGCAACAGAGCGGTCATCGCCTCCAGCACGTGCAACGCCAGTTCACCGCTCGCGCGCGGTGCCCGCCGCTCGTCCGCGGTGAGGAGGTCGAGCAGGCCGACGCCGCGCGCGCCCTCCGCGTAACCCGCCGAGGTGGCGAGGGTCCGCCAGCCGGTGTCGCCGAGCGCGTGGAGGCGCACCTCCCCGTCGAAGTGGTTGGGGTCGGGGACCGACAGGGTGCCGCTCTCGCCGTGCACCTCGATGGGCGCGGCCGTGGTGGCCACCCCGTCGAAGCTCGTCGTGAGCGTCGTCAGCGTCCCGTTCACGTGCTCCAGCACCCCGGTGACATGGCTGTCCACCTCGACCGGGATGCGCTCGCCGGCGCGCGGTCCGGACCCGATGACCCGCTCGTCGCGCAGCCGCCCGGCCGCGCCGGTCACGGCACGCACCGGCCCCAGCAGGTGCACCAGGGACGAGAGGTAGTACGGCCCCATGTCCAGCAGCGGGCCGCCGCCGTCCGTGTAGTAGAAGTCGGGGTGGGGGTGCCAGCGTTCGTGGCCCGGGGTGACCATCACGGCCGTGGCGAACTGGGGGCGGCCGATGCTCCCGGCCTCCACCGCCGCCCGCGCGGTCTGAACTCCCGTGCCCAGCACGGTGTCCGGGGCGCAGCCGACACCGGTGCCCGCCTTCGCGGCGGCCTCCAGCACGGCCCGGGCGTCCTCCAGGCCGGCGGCCAGCGGCTTCTCCCCGTACACGTTCTTGCCGTGCCGGATCGCCCCGAGGGCTATCTCCGCGTGGGCGGCCGGCGTGGTCAGGTTCAGCACCGTGTCCACGTCCGGGCTGCTCAGCAGCTCCTCGACCGTCAGGGCCCGGGCGCCGGGCAGTTCGGCGGCGGCCGTCGCCGACCGGGAGGCGTCGAGGTCGGCGACCGCGGTGACGCGTACGCCGGGACGGCCGATGAGCGTGTCCAGGTAGGCGCGGGAGATGACGCCGAGCCCTACGATCCCGACGCGGTGCGCGTCGCCCACAGCATGCCCCTCTCGACAATGGTGCGGACCTGGGGGTTCTTCAGCACGTCGACGCTGTGCCCCGGCGTGCTCACCACGATCCGCCCGGCGCCCCACCGGCGGGTCCAGACCGCCGGTGAGGTGACCGGGCGGTGCCAGGGCTCCCACGGCCGGACGGGATGCGTGGTGGTGGCCAGGACCTCGATCAGGTCGTCGTGGAGCACCCAGTACTGCTCGGTGTCCAGCGCGAAGTCCTCGATACCGGCCGTGATCGGGTGCTCCCGGCCGGCCTCGGTGAGGGAGATGGTGTGGGGCAGGAAGTTGTCGTCCGCGCCGCCCCGCCGCTCGCACGGCTCCTTGCCGGGGTGAGTGGCGAACTGACCGCCCACCAGGTGGAGATAGTCCGAGGAAGCCCGGAAGGAGTCGGCGATGCCGCCGTGCCAGCCGGTGAGGCCGGTCCCGGCCACGACCGCGGAGCTCAGCCCCGCCAGCTGGTCGCGCGTGATCTCCGACATCGTCACGCACTGCACGATCAGATCCGTGCGGGCCAGTTCGGCGGCATCCGCGTAGATCTCGGTCGACTCCTCGACCCGGACCGCGTATCCGTTGTCCCGGAGGAAGGGCAGGAACAGTTCCGTGGCCTCGACCGGCTGATGTCCTTCCCAGCCGCCTCGGACCACCAGGGCTCTCTTCTGCGTCATCGTGATCTCACTATGCGCCGGACGCCCGCGATCGGAAAAGAGGGCCGGACCTCACGAAAGTTTCGCGGCGCCGGCCCGCGCCGAGACCAGCCAGCAGGCCGCGGTGAAACGGACGTCCGCGCCCTGCACGAACGGATCGAAGGCGGGCCGGACCACCTCGACGATCTCCGCCCGGGTCCGCTCGTCGGCGCCGGGCAGGACCGTGCCGAGGGGACCGAGCCGGGTGAAGTAGGTGACGAGTTCCTTCTCGGGCAGGGTGCAGACCACGTCCACCGGCTCAAGGGTGGCGCCGGCCCAGCCGCTCTCCGCCAGGATGCGGTGCACCCGCTCCGGGTCCGCGAAGGCGAACTGGCCCGGCTGGTCCGGCCGGCGGGCGGGAAGCTCCGGCAGCACGGGGGCCGCGGCGCGCTCCGCCGTCGTCATGAACGGGTTCTCCTCCGGCCCTCGCCACACGACGCAGCGCAGCCCCGCCCCGTCCTTCACCGTGCTGCGCAGATTGGCGAAGGCCCGCACGGGGTCGTGGAAGAACATGACGCCGAACCGCGAGACGACGGCGTCGAAGGCGGCGGGTTCGAAGGCGTACTCCTGCGCGTCGGCCAGGACGAAGGACGCCGGTACGCCCTCCTGCTCCGCCCGCGCCCGGGCCTCCTCGATCATCGGGCCGGAGATGTCGACTCCCACGCAGTGCCCGACCTGGCGGGCGATGGCCCGGGTGACGCTGCCGGTGCCGCAGCCGACGTCCAGCACACTGGCCGCGTGCTCGGCCGCCACGGCGTCGACGAGCAGTTCCTCGATCGGCCTGAACATGTCGTTCAGCAGGCTCTGGAGATCCACCCAGGCGTGGCCCGAGGGCCCGTTCCAGCGGGCGGCCTGCTCGTCACCGGAGCTGTGCGAGGCATTCATCGTCGTATCTCCCTCTGCTTGCGGTCGTCTTGCCGTCGTCTTGCCTTGGCCAGGACGGGATGACAGCGTTCTACTTCAAGTCGACTTGAGGTCAAGACAATGACAGACCTGGACATAGCCGAGGTGGCGCACCGCGCCAGAGTGCCCGCCTCGACCCTGCGGTTCTACGAGGAGAAGGGACTGATCTCCTCCACCGGCCGGCGCGGCCTGCGCCGTCAGTACGACCCCGGGGTGCTGGATCGGCTGGCGCTGATCGCGCTGGGGCGGACGGCCGGCTTCTCGCTCGACGAGATCGCGGGGATGTTCGCGCCGGACGGGCGCCCGCGCATCGACCGGGACATGCTCTCCGCCAAGGCGGACGAACTGGACCGCACGATACGCGAACTGGGCGCCCTGCGGGACTCCTTGCGACACGCCGCCGCCTGCCCGGCGCCGAGCCACCAGGAGTGCCCCACCTTCCGCCGACTGATCGCGGCGGCGGCGTCCGGGAGTGTGGCGACACCGGCACGGCGGCCTCCGGGGCGTGTCTGAGAGACAGCGGGACGGGCCTCTCGCGGGGCTTGCCGGACGGCGGAGGGAGTTCACCGCCTGACGAGGGGGCGAGGACGACCCGGCGTCCGCGGCGGGTCACTCCCCGCGTTTTGGAGCAGCCCTTGCCCTGCCCTTCACGAGCGCTGTACGGGCGCTAACCCGCCCCCCGCGACAGTGGCATCACCCCGCCTCCACCAGGCCGGCGGGGTTGCCACGGTCTCCGCGCGAACACCGCGGGAGACGGAAGGGGAACGCCACATGAGCACCACGGGGTCACCGAAGCGCAGGGCCATACTCACCGGTGGGCTGGCCGCCACCGCCGCCGCGCTCACCGCCTGCTCGGGATCGAACGCCGACGCGGGGAAGGCCTCGGCCGGGGGAGCCGCAGCCACGGGCAGACCCTCGACGGCCCCCGCCGCGAACGCCGCGCGACCGAACTCGCCCTGGTCCGCCTTCGCGCGGCTGATGGAGGGCAACAAGCGCTGGGTGGACGGCAAGCTCCAGCACCCCGACCGCGACCCGAGGCGGCGTCAGTTCGTCGCCCAGGAGCAGGAGCCGTACGGCGTCATCCTCTCCTGCATCGACTCCCGCGTACCGCCGGAGCTCGTCTTCGACACCGGACTCGGCGACCTGTTCGTCATGCGGACCGGCGGGCAGGTCGTGGAACCCGTCGTCGTCGGCTCCGTGGAGTACGGACCGATGACGTCCGGCACCCCGCTGATCGTGGTCCTCGGCCACCAGCGCTGCGGTGCCGTCAAGGCCGCCTACAAGGCCCTGAAGGACGACAAGCCGCTGCCCGGCAATCTCCAGTCGATCGCCGAAGCCCTGCGCCCCGCCTACCGTGAGACCCTCAGGGGCAAGCACGCCGACCCGGTCGACGCCATGGTTCGGATCCACAGCAACCAGACGGCCGCCGATCTGCGGACCAACAGGGACCTCGCCCCGCTGGTGAGGAAGGGCGAACTGGCCGTCGTCAGCGCCTACTACTCGCTCGACACCGGCCGGGTGGAAGTCCTCAACGGGGCGCCCGCCGCCTGACCGTGACGTGGGGGACCGGGCGGGAAAAACGTTCCACGCCCGGTCACGTTATACTTCTGCCGCCCGCGAAAACCACCGTCGTGCCTGGTCGCACGGCTGCAACAGCGAGGGGGGTGGACCCCGTTCCGGTACGCCCCGCCCGCATCCAGGACGTCGCTGCCGCCGCCGGCGTCTCGGTGTCCACGGTGTCGAACGTGCTCAACCGGCCCGAACGCGTCAACCCGCGGACCGCCGAACGCGTCCGCGTCGCCGTCGCCGCGCTCGACTACGTCCCCCACCCGGGCGCCTCCGGCCTGCGCACGGGTCGCGCCTGTGCCATCGGGCTGGTCCTGCCCGACATCACCAACTCCTTCTACGCGCGCATCGCCCGGGGCGCCGCCGACGCCGCGTACGACCACGGCTACTCCCTCGTCCTGTGCCACAGCGGGGACGCCCCCGAGCGGGAGCAGGGGTACTTCGGCATGCTCGTCGAGCAACGCGCCGTCGGTGTGGTCGTGGTGCCGCTCGGCGCCGACCCCGGCCGGCTCGCCCGGCTGCGCGAGCGGGGCATCCCGCTCGTCCTGGCCGACCGCGCGATGCCGGACCGTGAGGGCTGCTCGGTGTCCGTCGACGACATCACCGGCGGCCGCATCGCCGTACAGCACCTCCTCGACAGCGGCGCCCGCGACATCCTCGTCGTCAACGGCGAGCGGGGCATACGCCAGTGCGCCGACCGCTACCAGGGCGCCCGGCAGGCCGTGCGCAGCCGCCGCGAGGCACGGCTCGGCCAGGTCGTCGCCGAGCGGATGACCGTCGCCTGCGGCACGGAGATCGCCCGCGGGCTGAGAGACCTGCCCGACGGGGTGTTCTGCACCAACGACTTCCTCGCGGCCGGACTGTGCCGGGGGCTGACCGAACGCGGCGTGCGCGTCCCCGAGGACGTGCGGGTCGTCGGCTACGGCGACCTCGACGTCGCGACCTTCGGGGCGACGACCCTGACGACGGTCCGGCAGCCGGTAGAGGACCTGGGCCGGGCGGCGGTCGAGATGCTCCTGGACGAGATCGAGGCCCGCGCCGACCACCTCCACGAAACCCGCGTCTTCGCCCCCACCCTCGTGCTGCGCGACTCGACCCGGGCGACCGGCTAGCCGAACCGCAGGACCACGGGCCCCCACAGCCCGGTGGACAGCTGGGACGGAAAAGCCCACGCGGTCGGCGTGGACTCCGCCAGGTGCGGCGCCAGGGTTCCCCGGACGGTGACCTCCAGCCGGACCTCGCGCCCGGCGACACCGCGCAACGGGAAGCGGTACGGCGCGCAGAACGCCTCCCCGGCGAACTCCCCGTCCACCCACACCTCCACGCTGCCCCGCACTCGCCCGAAGTCCAGAACGGGATCGGCACCGGCCGGCACCTCCACCGCCCGCGTGTAGGTGACGCCCCCGCTCCAACTGCCCAGCCCCAGCCCACGCCAGTCACCCAGCGGCAGCGGCGCGGGCACGGTCCCCACCCGCACGGGCCCGGTCCAGGCCGAACCGCCCCGCAGTACCGCCGTGGGCCCGGTGGCCACGTCGACCACGGTGGGCCGGTCCAGAGGCTGATGGAGCGTCAGATGACCGTCATGTACGGCTTGTTCCGTGCCGTTGCCGACGCGCACGCGCGCGTGGAGTGCCAGGGGCAGGTCGAGCGAGAGCGTGCCGGGCGGCGCCGTGAACCGGAAGCGCTGCGGGCAGGGGCGGACATCGTCGGTGGACCGGGCAGGCCAGACGGTGCCGCCGCCGGTGACGAGCACCGGCCGCCCGGTCAGCCACGCGGTGTCCGGCAGCGGATGCGCCCGGACCGCGGCGTGGCAGTGTCGCAACTCGCCCCGCCTGCGCTCGTCCTCGACGGTCAGCACCCGCCGGTCACCCGCCCCGGCCTCCCACCCGGCGCCGCTGACCAGGGCCGTCACAGCGGATCCCGCCCACGCCGCCAGGTCCACGAACACGGCGTCCCGGGCCTCGTCGGACACCACCTCCAGGGTGTGATCGCCCGCCCCGAGCTCCGGTTCATGGCGGAAGAACTGCGGGACGGCACCCCAGTCCGCCTCGTAGTACTCCACCTTCTCCTGCCGGGCCACGACCTCCCCGTCGAGCAGGACCGTCAGCGCCGACGCGGCACCCACGACGAGCACCGCCCGCGCGCCCTGGTCCGGGATCCGCAGCCGCGCCCGGTAGGTGACCGGGCCGTCCGGCCGCACCCCGTCCGGCAGGCGCATGAAGCGGGGACGCGGCCCGAGTCCGCCCGGCCCGGTCAGACAGAAGAAGCTGCCGAGCGGTGTACCGGCGGTCGCCGAGATGGCCGAGGGCCGGTCCTGGGCGTCGGAGAGTTCGTACTCCAGCACGTTCCGGTCGCGGCCCACCACGACCGGGGCCGAGGCCAGGTACCCGGGGCCGTCCGGCTCCAGGAGCTCGCCGTTCCACCACACCCGCTTGCGGGCCTCGGCACCGACATGCAGCTCCGCGGGCCCCCGGCCATCGGTCTCCACGATCGCCCGGACCCGGGCGGCCCTGCCGGTGACCGGCACGGGAACCCGTACGAACTCCTCGTTCACCAGACCCTTCGTGCCCAGCAGACCACCCTGATCCAGGAGGCCACGGCTCGCCGAGTACACCCCGACGTCCCAGCCCGCGCCGGACGGCACGAGGGGCAGCTCACCGGCCAGGACCCGCTCCACGCGGTCACCGTCCAACGGAGCGGGAACCTCATCCACCGGCAGTGGGGGCAGGATCCGGACCCGGTTGCCGTACGTGGCCCGGGCCTGTTGCCACACCTCGCCCTCGGTCCACTCCATGGTCCAGATCTGCGGCTCGTCCACGGAGGCGCCCGCGGGCAGCGCGACGTCGCCCCAGGTGTTGTCCATGGTGGGCACCAGCCTGCCGTACCAGCCGGCCGACACATCGAGCACGCGACCGGCCGTGCGGCCGGGTGACGACGCGCCGTACGCCGTCCCGCTGCCGGCCGCGTCGCAGCCCCGTGCCGGCCCGGGCCCGCCCTCGCGCCACACGACCAGCACCGCCGGCGCCGCCTCCATCCGCACCTCCAGCGTCGAGACGGCGCCGCCGTCGGCGACCGTGACGCGCGCCGGTTCGCGGGAGCCGGTCGCCGGGTTCCACACCTCCGCCTCGGCGACGGCGGCCCGGACCGTGACGTGGGCCGTGCCGACGGGATCCGCCGCGATACCGGGCCGCAGCGGGTGCGTGCCGATCTCCGGGAACGCCGCCACGACCAGCGCCACCGCCTCGTCCCCCTGCCGCCGCACGAGCAGCGGCACCTCGGCCGTCGCGTACCCCGGCGGGTCGGCCGCCGCCGCCGCCCCGGCCGCCGGATCGCGGACCCGCAGCAGCCGGGGGTGGGCACGCAGGGCCGCCACGGCGGTGTCGTCACCCGAGCGGCCCGCGGCCGTCGCCGGTGGACGGCCCACCGCGACCACCCGCCCTCCCACGTCCAGCAGTTCGGCCAGCCGGCGCGCCGTCCCCTCCTCCAGCACACTCGCCGACGGCAACAGCACGGCGCGGTACGCCAGGCCCCCGATCCGCAGGGCGCCGCCGGTGACCTCGGCGCGCCGGACGGAGTCGTCGTCGATGACGTCGAAGGAGATCCCGAGCCGGTCCAGGGCGCCCACGTGCGGACCGAGCCAGTTGTTGGTGCCGCACAGGTCCAGGTGGTGGCGCTGGGTCTCGTCGGCCTCGGCGTGCCCGTCTCCCAGCCGGGCGTCGCCGAAGTGCCGTATCGGCGCGTCCAGCGGGACGAGGGCCTGCATGGTCGCCGTCGGGTGCAGCACCGCGACGTCCGCCGCGTAGCCGCCCCAGGACATGATCGAGCAGATCCGCGCCACGGCCCGGGAGAACGCCGGGTACTGCTTCCAGTAGGGCTGGCGCCAGTCGGTCGAGGGCGGGGCCCACTCGAACCAGCCGCCCGCGGTGCCGAAGTAACTGGCGTGCGGGTTGTACAGGTTGGCCCCGCTGCGCAGGAACGGCAGCAGCCAGTGGTAGGTGTCCTCCAGCGTGCCGCCCCAGCCGGAGGAGTGGAACGCCTCGATCCAGACCCGCTCGTGGCCGTACAGATGGGCCAGGGAGGAGTGCACCTTGGCGTCGCCGTGATGGTCGCTGCCGGCCGCTCCGTACCAGCGGTGGGTGCGGAAGTAGTCGGTGTAGAGCTGTGTGGACTGGGCCGGGTAGCCCGCCCGGGCCGGATGGCTCTGGTCGCTGCCCAGCAGCAGCCCGCGCTCGCGGTGCCAGTCGGACAACGGGCGGAACAGGGCCTCCTCGGCGAGTTCCGCGCGGACCGCGTAGTAGTCGGCGCGCACCTTCCCCTCCGGGACACCCGCGTCCGTGCCGAACAGGGCGGGCAGATGGTCGAGCAGGTCGTAGCCGCGCCGGGTGCGGAACTCCTCGGCGAAGCGGTGGCTCCAGGCGTTCGTCGCGGGCAGTTCGTCCTGGAAGCTGCCCGCGACGACCGTGCCGAGGAACTCCGGTACGCGCCGGTCGTACTCGTGGTGGACGGTGTCCATCAACAGGCCCACGGCGTGCGGGTCCAGATAGTCGAACGCCGTCGGGACCGTGCTGACCAGCAGCACCTCGGTGCCGTCGGCGGCCGCGACGCCCCCGTCCGGGGTGAGGCCGAGGCGACGCCCGCTCCGCCGGGAGTACGCGGCCAGCGCCCGCTCGGCATCACCCAGGGGCACCGCGCCGCGGGAGATCTCCGAGGAGCGGCAGCGCAGCGAGAGTCCGGCCGCGCCGGGATGACGCCGTGTCACACCGCCCTGCACATTGGCCCCGGAGAAGCCGATCTGGTCGTAGAACCACAGGCGCGTGCCCAGTTCCGCGGCGATCTCGCAGGTGTCGGTGAACCGGGCCCACCACTCCTCGCCGAACCACGCCGGATCGTCGGCCCGGGCACCGAACGCCGGTCCGGCCGGGGCCAGGTTGATGACCACGAGGTTGTGCACACCGCCCTCGGCGAACGCCCGCAACTGCCAGGCGAGTCGCTCACGGGTGACCTTCGCCCCCGACCACCACCACAGCGGTGTGGGGCCGAAGTCACGGGGCGGGTTCTCGAACAGCTGCCGGAGCGTGGGGGAGAGCACGGACGCGGTCCTTCCCCTAAAAACGTTTTAGACCACCTTCACCGTAGGCGACCTGGACCGGTCCCGCCAGACACGAGAACGGGCCGGCAGCCACCGACGCCTTGTCAGCCATGCGTGCACAACACCTTGTTGCAACGTTTTTCCCGCCCTATATTCACTGCGACCAGGCCCCCGGAACCGCGATGTCACCAGACGACGGAGTCGCATCATGGCCGGTACCCGCCCCATCCCCCCACCGCTCTGGAAGGCCGCCGCCCTCTCGGGCATGGCCTCCTACCTCGACGCCGGGCTGATCGTGAGCATCTCCGTCAACCTGGCCATCTACCGCGACAGTTACGACATGGGCGTGTGGATGGCCGGGGCGATCAGCGCGATCGTCACCGGCTGCATCGCCGTCGGATCCCTCGTCGGGGGACGGCTCGCCGACCTCTTCGGCCGCCGCCGCGTCTACAACTGGGACATCTTCTGCTTCGCGCTCGGCGCCCTCGTCATCACCCTCGCGCCGGACGACATCACCCTGCTCGTCGGCGTCCTCATCGCCGGGCTCGCGGCCGGCGCCGACCTGCCGACCTCACTGGCCGTGGTGTCGGACGCCGCGCCCGCCTGGGCCCGGGGCAGACTGGTGGCGTTCACGCAGGTGATGTGGATGCTGGGCATCGCCGTCGCCATCTTCCTCGGCTTCGTCCTGTCCACCACGGGAATGACCGGAGCCCGGCTCATCACCGGCCAGCTCGCCGTCGCCGCGCTGGTCACCTGGGCCCTGAGATCCCGGCTGAAACTGCCCGACGCGCTCGCGGAGCCGGGCCCCGGGACCGCCCCGGAGAGCGTCCCCCTGAAGAGCGTGTGGACCCGCGCGGCCCTGCTGCCGATGGCCGCGACCTTCGTCTTCTACGTGACCTGGGGCCTCGGCGCCAACACCTTCGGCCAGTTCGGCACGTATTTGCTCGTCACCGTCAGCGACGCCTCACAGAGCCTCGCCACCGGCATCAACCTGGCCTTCATCCCCGTCGGCGTGCTGCTCACCTTCGCCTTCGTGCGGGTCGCCGACAGCCCCTGGCGCGACCGGCTCTTCCACGTGGCCGCGGTGGTGCAGATCCTCGCCTTCGTCATCGCGTCCCTGACCGCCGGCGCGCTCGCCGGGATGCTCGTCTTCTTCGTGCTCTACCAGCTCTCCCACCCCTTCGCCGGGGAGACCAACTACAAGGTGTGGTCGCAGCTCACGCTGCCCGCCGACACCCGCGCCACCACCCAGGGCCTGACCTACGCCCTGTCCCGGGGCGTCTTCGCCGTCGCGGCGTTCTTCACCCCGGCCCTGGCCGACCACAGCCCGTCCGTCCTGCTGTGGACGATCACCGCCTGCATGACCGCGGCGGCGCTCGCGGGCGTGTTCATCATCCGCGTCCTCGTCCCCCGATCCGCGCACCCCGCGGCGGACGCGGCGGACCCGCGCGTCCCCAGCACCTGGCCCGCCGGCGTCCCCGACAAGGAGCACTGACCATGGCAACCTCCGCCGACCGCAGGGCCGTACGGACCGGAGCCGCGCACGATCTGCTCCCCCCGGCCACCCGGCGCCGCACCCGGATCGGACTGGTCGCGGGCGGACTCGGCACGTACTGGCCCCAGTTTCCCGGCCTGCTCCCGCGGCTGAGGGAATCGGCGGCCCATGTCGCGGGCCGGTTCCGGGAGATGGACGCGGAGGTGACCGACGCCGGGTTCGTCTCCGACGCCCGGGAAGGCGCCCGCGCCGCCGAGGAGTTGCGCAGGGCCGACTGCGATCTGATCGTGCTGTTCCTCACCACGTACCTCACCTCCTCGATGGTGCTGCCGATCGCGCAGCGCTCACACACCCCGGTCCTGGTCGTCGACCTCCAGCCGTCGCAGCGGATGGACCACGCGACCTTCGGCACCGGCGACTGGCTGGCCTACTGCGCCCAGTGCTCCGTCCCCGAAGTGGGCAACGTCTTCCGCCGCGCCGGCATCCCCTTCCGCTCGGTCTCGGGCTGGCTCCACCAGGAGTCCGCCTGGCGGCGCATCGAGCAGTGGATCCGGGCCGCCCACATCCGGGCCGCGCTCCGGCACGCCCGGCACGGCCTCATGGGGCACGTCTACCCCGGCATGCTCGACGTGCAGACCGACCCGACCCTGCTCGCCACGACGTTCGGCTCGCATGTGGAGGTCCTGGAGTTCGACGACCTGCGCCACCGCGTGGAACAGGTGACACAGGCCGAGACCCGGCAGCGGATGGCGCTCGCCCGGCAGGTGTTCACCCTCGACGACAGCGTGGTGGAGGAGGACTTCGCCTGGGGCGCGACCGTGTCCGTCGCCCTGGACCGGCTGGTCGCGGACTTCGGCCTGGACAGCCTCGCCTACTACCACCGCGGCCTCGACGGCGAACTGCACGAGCGACTCGCCGCGGGCATGATCCTCGGCGCCTCCCTGCTGACCGCCCGGGGCGTGCCCGCGGCCGGCGAGTACGAACTGCGCACGTCCGTCGCCCAGCTGGCCTCCCAGAGCATCGGAGCCGGAGGCTCCTTCACCGAGATCCAGGCCCTCGACTTCGAGGACGGCGTCGTGGAGATGGGCCACGACGGGCCCGCGCATCTCGCCCTCGCCGCCCGTGACCCACTGCTGCGCGGCCTCGGCGTGTACCACGGCAAGCGCGGCTGGGGCGTGAGCGTCGAGCTCGACGTCCGGCACGGCCCCGTCACCCTGCTCGGCCTCGGCCAGGACGCCGATGGCAGGCTGTCCTTCGTCACCTCCGAGGGCACCGTCGTACCGGGACCGCTGCTGGAGATCGGCAACACCACCAGCCGGGTCGACTTCGGCCGTGACCCCGGAGAATGGGTCGACGACTGGAGCGCCACGGGCGTCGGCCACCACTGGTCCCTCGCGGTCGGACACCACACGGCCGGCTTCCGGGCGGCCGCGAGCCTGCTGGGCATCGACCACCGGCAGGTGTGACGGCCGCCGTTGACGGGCCCCCGCCGCCGAGGATGGGTGTCGTCCCCGCCCTGATGTGGGTGCGGACACCGATGGTCCTCGGCGCGGGGCCCGTGTGAGGCTGGCAGCATCCCGGCCGCCGCGCCGATTGTCATGGCCGCGGCCCCGGGGACGCGCCGAGAGGCGCGCGACGTCGCTCGTCACCCCCCTGGAGGAGGAGCCCCTATCCATCCCCGCTTGGTGAAACGATCCGCCTGCGCGTCCACGAGGGTGGTGATCCGTGGGACACGCTGACAGTCTTCTCGCCATGGGCGGAGCCTTCCTGGCCGCCGCCTTCCTCGCCCGCCTCGGCGGCAGAATCGGCCTCCCCACGATCCCGCTGTTCATGCTCGCGGGCATCCTGCTCGGCCCCCACACCCCGGGCCTGGTCATCGTCCAGGACGCACACGACTTCGAGATGCTCTCCGCACTCGGACTGGTGCTGCTGCTGTTCTACCTCGGCCTGGAGTTCCACCTCGACGACCTCAGGAGCGGAGGCCGGCGACTGCTGACAGCGGGCGGGATCTACCTGCTGCTCAACGTCGGCGCGGGCCTGGGATTCGGCTTCGCGCTGGGCTGGGGTGTCCGGGAAGCGCTGGTCCTCGCAGGTGTCCTCGGCATCTCCTCGTCCGCCATCGTCACCAAGATCCTCATCGACCTCGGCCGCATCGGCCGCCCGGAGACCCGCCTCATCCTGGGCGTCATCGTGGTCGAGGACATCTTCCTCGCGCTGTACCTGGCCGCCCTCCAGCCCGTCATCAGCGGCGCCCAGGGCGTCGGCGACATGATTCTGCAGGGCGTCAAGGCCTTCGGCTTCCTGCTGCTGCTGGCCGCGGCGGCCCGCTACGGCACCAAACTGGTCGGGCGGCTCATCGCGACCCGCGACAACGAACTGCTCGTCATCAGCTTCCTCGGCGCGGCCGTCCTGGTGGCGGGAGTCGCCGAGGTCCTCGGAGTGGCCGACGCCATCGGCGCGTTCATGGTCGGCCTGATCCTGGCCGGCACCCCCTCCGGCCCGCGCATCCGGGACCTGGTGCACCCGCTGCGCGACGCCTTCGCGGCCATCTTCTTCTTCGCCTTCGGCCTCTCCATCGACCCCGGCGACATCGTGTCCGTCCTCGGGCCCGTCACCGCGGCGGCCGCGCTGACCCTCGTCATGAACATCCTCGCCGGCCTCCTCGTCGCCCGGACCTACCACTACGGCATCGAGCCCGCCGCCGAGATCGCCACCACCCTCGTGGCCCGCGGCGAGTTCGCACTGATCCTGGCCGCCATGGCCGCCAGCGCCGGACTCGACGCCCGACTCGCCCCGTTCATCGCCGGGTACGTCCTCGTCCTCGCGGTCCTCGGACCCATCGCCGCCGGACGCGCCCACCTGCTCGCCCGCGCGCTCCGGGCCGGCCAGGACATCCTGCCCCGCCACCGCACGGCCCCGGCGCCCGGACTCGAACCCGAGCCCGAGGGCACGACGCCCAGCCGTGAGCCCGCCGAGGCCGAACGGTAGGCAGCGGGCGGCGGCCACCCACGGGGCAGCTCAGGGCTCGATCAGCCCGACGCGGATGGCATAGCGGGTCAGCTCCAGACGGTCCTTCAGACCGAGCTTCTGGAGCACGTTCGCCCGGTGCCGCTCCACCGTCTTGTGGCTGATGACCAGCAGCTCCGCGATCTGCTGCGAGGTGTGGCCCTCGGCGACGAGCTTGAGGATCTCCTCCTCGCGGTCGGTGAGGGTCCGGGCGGGCCCCGTGCCACCGTCCCGGACCCGGTCGAGGTGGTCGCGGATCAGCGCGTCGACGGCACCGGGGTACAGGAACGGCTCGCCCCGCATCGTGGCCCGGCACGCCTCGACCAGGTCGCGGTCCGCGACCGACTTGAGGACGTAGCCCGAGGCACCGGCGCCGAGCGCCTCGAAGAAGTACTGCTCGTTGTCGTACATGGTCAGGATCAGGATCCGGGTCTCCGGGCAGGTCCGGGACAGCTCCCGGGCGGCCTGGAGCCCCGTCAGACGCGGCATGGCGATGTCGAGGACGGCCAGGTCGGGCCGGTGCTCCCGGGCCCGGGTGACGGCCTCGGCGCCGTCGTCCGCCTCGGCGACCACGGTGAGGTCGGGCTCGGCGTCCAGGATGAGCCGGACGCCGCGCCGCACCAGGGCGTGGTCGTCGGCGAGCAGGATGCGGGTGGGGGAGTGGGTCATGAGCGGCCGTTCCGGTCGGGATCGTGTACGGGGGTGGGGACGGGGACGGTGAGGCGGACCTCGGTGCCACCGCCCGGGCCGGGGCCCAGGACGAGAGCGGCGCCGACGAGCAGCGCCCGCTCACGCATGCCCCGGATGCCGGCTCCCTCCGGCGCGTCACCGGCGCCCTGCCCGTCGTCGCGCACACACAGCTCCACGCCCGTGCCGGTACGCCGCAGCACGATCTCGGCGTTTCTGGCCCGCGCGTGCCGGGCCACGTTGGTCAGCCCTTCCTGGGCGACCCGGTAGAGGACGAGCTCGGCCTCCCGGCCGAGCGGCGGCAGATCCGCGTCGAGCCGGTGGCGCACGGACAGACCCGGCCCACCGAAGTCGGTGGCGAGCGACTTCAGCGCACTGGCCAGACCGAGTTCGTCCAGCACGCCGGGGCGCAGCCGGCGGGCGATCCGGCGGACCTCGTCCAGACCGGCTCGGGTGGTCTCCTGCACCTGCCGCAGCTCCTCCCGCAGCGCGGGCGGCGCCTGCCCGGCCACGCGCTTGAGTTCGAGCAGGACGGCGGTGAGGGTCTGGCCGACCTCATCGTGCAGCTCCTGCGCGATACGGCGCCGCTCGGCCTCCTGGGCGGACAGCACCCGGGCGCTGCTGGTGGCCCGCTCCTCCTCCAGGCGGTCGACCATGGTGTTGAAGGTGGTGATCAGCTCGGCGACCTCCCCCTGCCCGCCGACCGCCGGGCGCTGCCCCGGACGCAGCAGGTCGATGGTCGTCATGGCGCGCGTCAGGCGCTGGAGCGGGGCGAGACCGACCCGCAGCAGCAGGGCGTTCGCCACGAGCATCGCGGCGAGGCCCACCGTCAGCACCGCGGCCTCGGTGAGCAGGACCGGCGTCGACACCGTCACCGGGCCCAGCAGCAGGGCGGTGGCCGCGATGAGCACGAGGGCGTTCAGCAGGAAGATCCGCCAGAACAAGGGCACCGCGTACCGCCTCCTCGAGACCGTCCACCTCCAGCGTGGACGCTCCCGGGCCGGTCCACCATCCGTGACAGCACCCATCCTCGGTCCGAACACCCGCCTGCCGGAGCGGCGTTCATGGGGGTCGGCCACCGGGAAGGATGAGGGTGGGGCCCGATGGTGGAAGCCGCTGGAGGGGGGAGAAGCTGAAGCCCTGGTGAGGCAGCAGCGGCCGGGCGTACCGCCGCGCCAAGGTACTTGTCTCCCCGCGCAGCGGGCCCGACATCCCAGGACTTGTCATGGCCTCGGCCGTGCCCTGCCTCGAAGCGCTCGGGTTCCGGGAAGGAGAAGCCGTGCCCCAGTCCGAAGATCAGCGTCTGGTCGATATCGAAGCACGACTCGAGCGGGAGGACCCCCGCTTCACCCGGGCCATGAGAACCGGGCGTCCGGCCCGGCCCCGCGAGTACCGGCGCACCGGTGCCTGGTGGGGGCTGGCCCTCGGTGTCGTCGTGCTCGGCACCGGCATCGCCGTGGCTCACGGGCTGCTCATCGCGGGCGGGCTCGTCCTCGTCGGCATGGCGGCGCAGATGGTCGATCCGGACCCGGCCCGCACGACGCACCGAGGGTTCGGGAGGCGCTGACGCGGGCGGTCGGCGGGGAGCCCGCGGAGACGACCGGACGGCCGGGGTGTGCCGCCGTCAGGGTGTCGTCTTAACCCGTGTGCTCGCCCTGGATGGTGGGACGGCCCGGCTCGGCTGACGGTGGTTCACGTCGAGGCCGGGTCTCGTGAGCTGGCGAGGCGTCAGCTGCCCGGCTCGCGACGAAAGGACTCACCGATGCGCTCTGCCCGCATGATGCTCGCGACGGCCACCGCCACGGCCGCTCTCGCGATCGCCGCACCCGCCGCCTACGCCGACTCGATGGGCGACGCGGACCACGACACCACTTCCTACAGCAAGGAGCACGACAAGGACGGCAAGCACCACAAGCCCCACGGCGGGATGCACACGGGTGGCGGAGCGCTGGCCGCGGTGACCGCGGACCACGAGGACTCCTCCGAGAAGGACAAGGGCGACTGGGGCGGCAAGGGCGACGAAGAGGGCAAGCACGAGGAGCAGAGCAAGGACGACGGGCAGGAGAAGAGCTGGGAGGGCAAGCACGACAAGGGCTCCTGGGAGGGCAAGCACGACAAGCCGCACGGCGGGATGCACACCGGCGGCGGGGCCCTGGCCTCCGTGAACTCGGACGACTGGGAGGGCTCCAAGTACGACCCGGACACCTACAAGGACGACGAGGGCGACTGGGGCGGCAAGGAGGAGAACGGCTCCGGCGAGAAGGGCGACTGGGGCGGCAAGGAAGAGGGGGGCAAGCACGACAAGGGCTCCTGGGAGGGCAAGCACGAGAAGCCGCGCGGCGGGATGCACACCGGCGGCGGCGGCCTGGCCTCCGCCCCGGGCGTGACCGCCGGTGGTCTGGCGGTGCTGGCGGTGGCCGGCACCGGGCTGTTCGCACTGCGTCGCCAGCGGGCCTCGCAGGGCGCCGCGTGAGCGGTGCCTGACCTGGGGCCTGCCGTTTGGATCATGTCGGCGTCGCGAGGCGTGGCACCGCTCGGGGTCGGCCGACAGGCACAGTCACTCATGCCGGACCTGATTCAAACGACAGACCCTGGCGGCCGTGGCCGCCGTACGCGCTCCCCGCGCCGCGGCGGCCCGGCCCGGCCCGTGCTCGCGCCCGTAACGGCTGCGCCCGGCCCCGAGGCACACGTAGGACGCACGAACCCGCCCACCGTGCGGACGACGGGACTCGGCGGACACGTCCCAGGGCCTTTCGGCGGACGGTCAGGGTTTCGTGGCGCCGGGCCCGTGGGAACACGTGCCGAGTGCGCGCCCACCGACGCGGATCTCCGCCGCCTCGCGATGCCCGGTCGTCCGGACCACGTGCCGAGCGCCGCCTCTTCCTCCGTGGAGGCCGGCCTCGTGACGCCCGGCCCGCCAGGAATCGCAGGGACGCGATGCCCGGTCGGCCGGATCGCGGAGCGTGGCTCCTTCCTCGGCGGAGGGACGGCCTCGTGGTGCCCGGCTCGCCGGGAATCGCGGGAGCGTGACGTTCGGCCCGGCGGGACCACGTGCCGAGCGCCGCTCTTCCTCCACGATCACCGTCACCCCGACGGAAGCATGTGCCGAGTGCCGCTCTCCTCGCGGATCTCCGCGTGCCCGCCACCCAAGCCCGGCCGGAACACGTACCGAGCACCGCTCCGCGCTTCGCGGAGGTCGGCCTCGTGGCGCCCGGCCTGGCGGAGCACGGCCCGGGCGCCGCTCCTTGCTCCGCGGGGACCGGCCTTGCGACGGTCGGCCCGCCGGGAATCGCGGGGACGTGAGGCCAGGCTCGTGTGGAGCAGGTGCCGGGCGCCGCTCCTCGCTCCGCGGGGTTCGGCCTCGCGAAAGTCGGCCTCGTGCCGGGCATCGGTTCTTCCTCCGTGGAGGCCGGCCTCGCGACTCCCGGCGCCCGGGAATCGCGGCGACGTGGCGGCCGGCCCGCCGAAGCATCTGCCGAGCGCCACGTCGCTCCTCCCTCCGTCGACACCCGTCAAACCCCGGTCCCGTGTGCCGTGCCCGCTGCCGTGCCTGAATGAGGTGGTCCTTGATGGCAGCCAGTCCCCCCGTTCTTCCCGACCTCGCCCCCGCCCCGGAGAAGCGACGGCTGCGCCGCGTCGTCACGGTGCTCTGGGTGGTGGCCGCCCTCGTGCTGACCGTGAACCTGGTCGGCGGCCGCGACGGGTCTCCGGACGCCGGCCCGCCGCACGCGCCGCCCGCCGTGGCCGCCGCCTCGGCCGTCCCCGACCTGCCCGACACACCCTCCCCGTCCGCCGTGCCCCACCGGCCCGGCGCGTCCGGCCCGCATCTGCCGCGGTCCCGGCCGGTGCGGCTGCTCATCCCCAAGATCTCGGTCGACGCGCCCTTCACCGCTCTCGCCATCAACGACTTCGGGCAGCTGGAGCCACCGCCGGCGGACGACACCAACCTGGTCGGGTGGTACGCAAAGGGCCACACGCCCGGGGAGCCCGGTACCGCGATCATCGCCGGGCACGTCGACACCGCGACCGCCCCGGCCGTGTTCGCCGGGCTCAACGCGCTGAAGAAGGGGGACCGCTTCCAGGTCGTGCGGGCCGACGGCAGCAAGGCGACGTTCGCCGTCGACGCCTCGGAGTCGTTCGAGAAGGACGACTTCCCCAGCGATCGCGTCTACGGCGACACCCCCAAGGCCCAGGTCCGGCTCATCACCTGCTCCGGCTCCTACGACCGCAAGGCCCGCGACTACACCGAGAACCTGGTCGTCTTCGCCCACCTCGTCTGATGTCCCGGGGCCACGGCCTGACTTGGTGTTTTACAGTGACAGCACCAGTTCAGGCGACTGTGGGACCTGTGAGGATTCGCTAACCATGACGACCGAAACGTTTGAGTTCCAGGTAGAGGCGCGTCAGCTGCTCCAGCTGATGATCCACTCGGTCTACTCGAACAAGGATGTCTTCCTGAGGGAGCTCGTCTCCAACGCCTCCGACGCGCTCGACAAGCTGCGTCTGGAGAAGCTGCGGGACGACTCCCTCGACGCCGATGTGTCGGACCTGCACATCGAACTCGACGTCGACAAGGAGGCCCGCACCCTCACCGTGCGGGACAACGGCATCGGGATGTCGTACGACGAGGTCGGCAAGCTCATCGGCACCATCGCCAACTCGGGGACGGCCGCGTTCCTGGAGGAGCTGAAGGAGGCCAAGGACGCGGCCGGGGCCGAGGGGCTGATCGGCCGGTTCGGGGTCGGCTTCTACTCCGGCTTCATGGCGGCGGACGAGGTGACGCTGGTGACCCGCCGCGCCGGGGAGGGCCAGGGCACCCGCTGGACGTCGCGCGGCGAGGCGACGTACACCCTGGAGCGGGTCGACGACGCGCCGCAGGGCACGTCCGTGACGCTGCACCTCAAGCCGGCCGACCCCGAGAACCAGCTGCACGACTACACCTCCGAGTGGACGATCCGGGAGATCGTCAAGCGCTACTCGGACTTCATCACCTGGCCGATCCGGATGGTCCCGGAGGCCAAGGACGGGGAGGAAGCGCCCGCGCCCGAGACGCTGAACTCCATGAAGGCCCTGTGGGCGCGCTCGCGCGACGAGGTGTCCGACGACGAGTACCACGAGCTGTACAAGCACATCAGCCACGACTGGCGCGAGCCCCTGGAGACGATCCGCCTCCAGGCCGAGGGCACCTTCGAGTACCAGGCGCTGCTCTTCGTCCCCTCGCACGCCCCGCACGACATGTTCACGCGGGACTTCAAGCGCGGCGTCCAGCTGTACGTCAAGCGCGTGTTCATCATGGACGACTGCGAGGAGCTGCTGCCGCCCTACCTCCGCTTCGTCAAGGGCGTCGTCGACGCCCAGGACCTCTCGCTCAATGTCTCCCGCGAGATCCTCCAGCAGGACCGGCACATCCGGATGATGCAGCGCCGGCTGACCAAGAAGGTGCTGTCCACGGTCAAGGAGATCAGGACCAAGGACGCCGAGCGCTACGCGACGTTCTGGCGGGAGTTCGGAACCGCCCTGAAGGAGGGCCTGGTCACCGACTCCGAGAACCGCGACGCCATCCTCGCCGTCTCCTCGTTCGCGACCACGCACTCCGCCGACGAGCCGACCACGCTCGCGCAGTACGTGGAGCGGATGAAGGACGGCCAGGACGACATCTGGTTCATCACCGGCGAGTCCCGGCAGGCGATCGAGAACTCCCCGCACATGGAGGCGTTCCGGGCCAAGGACATCGAGGTCCTGCTCCTCACCGACGCCGTCGACGAGGTCTGGGTCGACGCCGTCGGCACGTACGAGGGCAAGAGGCTGCGGTCCGTCGCCAAGGGCGAGGTCGACCTCGACGCGGAGAACGAGGAGAAGGCCGGCGAGGAGCGGGAGAAGCAGGCCGAGGAGTACGCCGGGCTGCTCGGCTGGATGCGGGAACAGCTCGACGAGGACATCAAGGAGGTCCGCCTCTCCACGCGCCTCACGGTCTCCCCGGCCTGTGTCGTCTCGGACGCGCACGACCTGACCCCGGCCCTGGAGAACATGTACCGGGCGATGGGTCAGGAGGTGCCGCGCACCAAGCGGATCCTGGAGCTCAACCCCGGCCACGCGCTGGTGAAGAGCCTGCACCAGGCGTACGAGGCGAGCGAGGACCGCACGGAACTCGCCGAGTCCGCGGAGCTGCTGCACACCCTGGCGGTGCTCGCCGAAGGCGGCCAGCCCAAGGACCCGGCGCGCTTCGTCAGGCTGGTGGCGGGCCGCCTGGAGCGCACGCTGTAGCCAGCGGAAGGATCAGGGAACTCAGGTGTGGTCCGGGGTGCCCGCCGGGCGAGCGCCGGGCGGGGTCGTGCCGGTGTCCGGCGGGACGACCTCGCCCTGGACCACGCGCGGCGCGGGGGCCGTCCCGGCCTCCTCGTCCTTCGCCGCCCGGGCCTCGGCCTTCAGGATGCGGGCCGCCTTGCCGGCCGAGCGGGTCAGCTCGGGGAGCTTCTTGATCCCGATGACGACTATGACGACGATGAGAATGATCGCGAGCTCGCTCAGTCCGAACATGGTGTCCTGTCCTCTCTCGCCCGGGCCGGGCACGGCGTGAGCGTATCGGGCGGGGAGCAGACTGTGATCTCCGTCCCGGGATGCGGTCCGAGGTGCCGGCGCAGGTGCGGCAGCATCCCGCGGTCGAGCAGTTCCTGCCGCCAGACCAGCCGGGCGTGTTCCACCTGGTCGGCGGCCGGGGGCACGTCGCGTCGGCGCAGGGCGGTGTGCAGCACGGCGGCCAGTGTGCCGAGGCCGGTCAGCGCCGCCACGAGCGCCATGGTCCAGCCGGCCGCGACGAGAGACCCGGGCAGTGGTCCGGGGGCGCCGGCGACGCTGAGCAGACCGCCGATCAGGAGCAGCGCCGCGGCGGATGTGCCCGCCACGAGCGGGGTGAGCACCGCGAGGGCCGCCGGCAGGCTGCCCGCGCCGTGCAGGCCCCGCGCCTCCTGCCGGGCGGCCCTGCGCACGGCCAGGTAGGAGCGGTACGGTCGCTCGGCCGCCGCCGTGATGTCGTCGGCGTGGGCGAGTGCGTGGGCGCGCAGGTGCGCCGCCGCCCGGCCGGTCGGGTCGGCGCCCAGGGCGGCACGGATGTCCGCGGTGCCCAGCGCGTGGTGCAGTACGGCTTCGAAGTCCGCGCGGTCGTCGGGGCGGAGGAGGGACGGGTCGGTCACCTGGTCTCCCGGTCGGTTGCTGGGGCGGCCGCCGGGCCCGGCCGCACGCGGTCGGGCCCGGCGGCGCGGTCGGTCCGAGTCAGACGTTGACGCCGAAGTCGGCGGCGATGCCGGCCAGACCCGAGGCGTAACCCTGGCCGACAGCGCGGAACTTCCACTCGGTGCCGTGCCGGTAGAGCTCGCCGAAGACCATCGCGGTCTCGGTGGAGGCGTCCTCGGACAGGTCGTAGCGGGCGATCTCCTGGCCGCCCGCCTGGTTGACGACCCGGATGAAGGCGTTGCGGACCTGGCCGAAGCTCTGGCCGCGGTTCTCGGCGTCGTGGATGGACACCGGGAACACGATCTTGTCGATCTCGGCGGGGACCGCGGCGAGGTTCACCTTGACGGACTCGTCGTCGCCCTCGCCCTCACCGGTGAGGTTGTCGCCGGTGTGCTCGACCGAACCGTCCGGGCTCGTGAGGTTGTTGTAGAAGACGAAGTGCTGGTCGGAGGGGACCTTGCCGGAGGCGTCGAGCAGCAGGGCGGAGGCGTCGAGGTCGTAGTCGGTGCCGGTGGTCGTGCGCACGTCCCAGCCCAGGCCGACCAGGACGGCGGTGAGACCCGGCGCCTCCTTGCTGAGCGAGACGTTGCCGCCCTTGGACAGGGAAACTCCCACGGGGTACTCCTTCTTGAGCGCTTGACGTGTGCGGTGTGGTGTCATTCTAAAATCTACAGCACTGTAGAAGTGGGTGGGGTCGGCCCGGCGGATCTATACGATGGCCGTGAGGGCGACACAGGGCGACGTGAGGGAGGCAGGGCGGTGACGGGTCCCGGGCAGCGTCCCCGGCGGGGACAGGGTGAGCTGGAGGCGCTGGTGCTGTCGGCGCTGCGGGAGGCGGACGGCCCGGCCACGGCCGGCTGGGTGCAGGAGCGCCTCGGCGGTGACCTCGCGTACACGACGGTGATCACCATCCTGACCCGGCTGCTGGGCAAGGGCGCGGTGTCCCGCGAGCGCGTCGGCCGGTCCTTCACCTGGACGCCCGACGCGGACCAAGCGGGCCTGGCCGCCCGGAAGATGCGCAAGGTGCTGGACGCCGAGAGCGACCGCGGGGCCGTGCTGGCCAGCTTCGTCACGGGCCTCGGCCCCGACGAGGAGCGGCTGCTGCGCGATCTGCTGGATCAGGCCCAGGGTGCAGGGGAAGACTGACGCCTCATGGGGGTCTTCGTCTTTCTGCCACTGATCCTTCCGCTCACGGCCTGGCCGGTCGCACGCCTCGCCGAACAGCATCTGCATCCGCGCACCGCGACCCGGCTGCTGACGGTGCTGGCCGTGGTGCTGGCGCTGTGCAGCACCGTGTGCCTGGCCCTGGTGATGGTGGTCGGCACCGCCCAGCTCCCCGGCAACCCCTTGCCGGACGGCTGGTCCGACCCCGAGGTGCGGGCGGCGGTGCCCTATGACGAGGTCGTGGGCAAGGCCGCGATTCCCGCGCTGTGCGCGGTGGTGGTCGCCTGCGCCCGGACGGTACGGCGGCACGCACGGGTGCGCCGCCGGGCACACCAGGCTCTGGCCGGGCTGCGGGCGACGGAGGTGGCGGTGCTGCCCGACACCGAGCCCTACGCGTACGCGCTGCCGGGGCGCGGTGCGGTGCGGGGTCGGGTCGTGGTGACGACGGCCCTGCTGGACCGGCTCCGGCCGGCCGAGCGGCGGGCCCTGTTCGCCCACGAGCGGGCCCACCTGGCCGCACGCCACGACCGGTATTTGCTCGCCGTGCAACTGGCGGCCCGCGCCAACCCGTTCCTGCGGCCGCTGCGCACCGCCGTGGCGTACACGGCGGAGCGGTGGGCGGACGAGGAGGCGGCCCGGACGATCGGCAGCCGCCGTACCGTGGCGAGGGCGATCGGCACGGCCGCACTCGTCTCGCGGAGCGCCCCGCTACCGACCCTCGCGGGCCTCGCCGCCCCCGGCCCGGTTCCACGCCGGGTCGCGGCGCTGCTGGGCCCGGCCCCCGCCGTGCCCGACTGGCCCCCGGCCTTCACAGCGGTCGGCCTGGCCGCATGGGGCGCGGCGGCGGGAACAGCCATCTCGGCCATGTCCTCAGCAAACGCCGCAGTGACCATGTTCCTCATCCTCCACGCAGCAACCCCACTATGAGCAGTTGGGCCACGCCCTCACCGAACCTGCACCCCACCCCGGAGCCCGCCGAGGCACGCCCTGAGGGCAACGGGGGCCTGCGCGCCAAGCCGACGCCGGCCGCACGCCCTCAGGGTCACGGAAACCTGCGCGCCAAGCCGACGCCGGCCGCACGCCCTGAGGGGCGCGGGGAACTGCGCGACAAGCCACGACGGCGCCGCGCCCGGCAGCCAACGGAAGCCCCCACCCCGGAGCCCGCCAAGGCACCCGGCCTCAGCCCTCCTCCTCCTCCTCCTCGTCGCCCTCGAAGAAGTCCCCGACCTCGTCGACGACTTCGGCAGCGACCATGCCGCCGACCACCCCGACCGCGAGTCCCGCCGCGCCCGCGGCGACCGCCGTGCCCATGCCGGGACCCGAGCGGCGGCCTTCGTGGTGACCGGCCTCGTGCCCGTGGCCGGAGCCGAACGGCCCGGGGGAGTCGTGGCCCACCGGTGCGCCGTAGCCGGACGAGCCGTGCTCGGCCAGTTGCCGCATCCAGCCGTCGACCATCGCGGGCCAGTCCTGCTGCTCCACCCCGTCGTGGGAGACGGTGAACCGGGTGAGCACGTCATGGCCCGATGACATGAACCCGCCCCGCTTGTCCGCCTCCAGCACGACCTCCACGCCGCCAGGGTCCGCCAGGAACGTCAGCTCGATCTCGTTGAACCGCTGCGCGTACGAAGGTGAGGGGACGAGTTCGATCTCCTGGTAGAAGGGCAGCCGCTGGCCCGTACCGCCGATGCGCCCGTACTCGAGGTCCGCCGACTTGAAGCCGAACCCGAGCCCCCCGAGGGCTTCGAGCACTGCTTCCTGCACCGGCAGCGGTGCGACGTTCAGCTGGTCCAGGTCGCCCTTGTCCTTCGCGCCGGCCACCGACAGCTCGGTGCGCACCCCGAGGACCACGCCCAGGCTCTGCCCGTGCAGTTCGGTAACCGGGGTCTCCCACGGCAGGACCACGCTGAACGGCACGCTGCGCTGCTCGCCCTCCGCGAGCCGGAAGCCGCCGCCGACGGTGAACCGGTCGAAGGCCACGACACCCTCGCTCTCACCGCCCTCGTGCTCCGCCTCGACCCGGGCCACCAGCTCCAGGACGATGTGCTCGATCTCGAAGTCGGCCTTGCCGCCCACGAGATGGACCTGACCGGTGAGCGTGCCGCCGGGCCGGACGGAAGCGGGTTCGAGAACCGTGTCGACCGTGGGGCCGCCGACACCGAGCGCGCCGAGCAGTCGTTTGAACACCATGGTGGCGTCCACTCCTTCATGTACGTGTGCTGGCCTCTACAAGCATGTAGAAGCATAGGGGGTGCGGGTGGAGGGATGCCGCGCTGCGAGTCCCCGCGCGCCGTGGTTGGCCGAAAAGGGGCCACCTTCCGACGCGACGGTGCCGCAGCCCGCCCCCACGGGCGGACTGCGGCACCAGAACTCGCCGGCACTGCCAGGGGGCTCAGCCCACGACCCGCCCCAGTTCGATCCGGTCGATGTTCGGCGCCCAGGCCGTGGCGTTCCCGAACGTCACCGCGTTCGCACCCTTCACCAGCTCGACCGGCACCCCGACGGTCCAGTAGTCGTCCCAGCCCCAGGTGTTCTTGAAGGTGACCGTCCGCGCCGCGGCGCCCCCGACCCCGATGTCCGCCGTACGGGACATGATGTCGGTGTTGTAGGCGTGCCCGTTGTCCCGCCGGTCGTTGTGGGCGTAGTGCACGACGAGCAGGTAGCGCCCCGCCCGGGGCGCGTCCACCGTGAACTCGGCTGTGCTGGACGGGCTGTTGCCCAGCCATCCGATGTACGAACCGGCCGAGGCGTGTGGCGAGTCGACCAGCTTCGCGCCACCCGCGAGCTTGGCCGAGGCACCCTCGTAGGAGAGCGTGCCCGCGGCCGAGCCGTCGCCCGAGACGTCGAGGGAGCGGACGGCGGAGTGGCCGGACGTCATCGCGACCCGGTTGTTGCCCGCGACCAGGTACAGCCGCAGCGGGCGTCCCGGCGCCGCCGTGACGGTCTCCCCGTGCAGCGCGAGCTTCACCGCGGCCGAAGTCCGCGGTGTCACCGTGTAGTAGCCGTCACGCGGGGCGTAGACGTCGAAGACGGCCTTGTCACCCGAGCGCAGCACCAGAGCGCCCGTACCCACACCCGCCGAGGACGAGTAGTCGTACGACGGCCTGCCGCTGATGTCCGCCAGCGTGGCCTCGTACGCGGCGACGGTCGGGCCGCCTCGGGCGGTCAGGTCGATCCGGTCGAGCGTCACCTCGGCGTCGCCCTTGGCCAGCACCAATTCGTGCGTGCCCGCCGTCAGCCGGACACCGACGTCCTTCTTGGCGCGGTAGGTCCAGTTCTCCGTGGAGGGGTAGGTGACCGTCACCGGCTCGGCCCCGTCGACGAGCAGTTTCTGCGTGGCGGGCCCACCCGACTGGTTGCCGTACAGGATCGCCAGGTCGTAGGTGCCGTCCCGAGGCACCTTCACCGTGAACGCGACCTTGCTGCCGGGCTGGTTGAGGGAGCCGACGTCCTTGGTGCCGGAGGCCGCGTAGCCGTTGGCGTTGCTCACGGTGCCCTGGGTGTAGACCTTGCCGTCGGTGATGGCCGCGTCCTCGGCCTCGTACGACGCCGACCAGGGGACGGAGGCGGCGGAGGGGGTGCCCGAGCCGCCGGGGGTGAGGACGATCCGGTACGCCGACATCTTGTGCAGGCCGCGCAGCGGGACGGTCACCGAACCGTCGTCCGCGACCTTCACCTTGGTGCGCGCCAGGACCCGCGGCGCCGCGTGCTGCCCCTCGTACCCCGACCAGGCCGCCTCGGCGACGGTCGCCGTGACCGTACGGCCGAACACGGCGCGGGGGACGCGCCGCACGACCACGTCCGAGTCGCCGTCCGCGCCGCCGAGCAGCACCTGGGCCTGGCGGCGGGAGGTGTCGAGGGAGGCGAGGCCCTGCAAGGTGTCGATCGTGTTCGGCCGCGGCGGCGTCACCTTCACGGTGTTCCCGGTCAGGCCCGCGTACCAGCGGAACAGCCACCAGCCGCCGTTGGGGATGTTGGAGCGCACCACATGGCCGCTGAGGTTTCCTGCCGCGTCCCAGTACGCCATGTTGGCGTACACCTTGTTGCGCTCGAACATCGACACCCACTGCACCAGTTGCCCCGGCACGGACAGGTCGCGGCGGTTGGCGTACTCGTCGATGTTGATCTTCAGGGGCGCGATGCCCGCCTCACGCTCCAGCTCGCGGTAGTCGTCGTAGTGCGCCTGGAAGTCGCGCAGGGAGCCGGAGCCGAGCTCGTGCCAGGTCATCACCTGGGGCAGCACGTTCTCCCGCTTGGTGAACGTGAGGAAGTCCTTGAGCAGGCGCGAATGGTAGGCGGCCTCGTTCGGGCCGGCGATCCGCGCGTCCGGGTCGATGGCGCGGATGCGGTGGTACACCGTCTTCCAGTCCTGGAAGAAGCGGTCGCGGTTCTTCTCGTACTGGGCCTGGTCCTCGACGCCGAGCTTGTACCAGATCTGGTCGGGCTCGTTGAACGGGATGTAGACGAAGCGGTCGCTGTTCGGGTCGGCCGATATCTCGTTGACGATCTTGTCGACCTTGGGCAGGTAGTCGTCGATGCCGAGGTCCTCGTACGGCCACTTCGCGTAGATGTCCTGCATCATCACGTTGATCTCGCCGCCGCCGGCGCGGAAGAACGACCTGGAGACCGTGAGCGCGTCGCCGTTGGGATGCTGGGCACCGCCCTCCGGCTTCTGCGAGATGCTGGTGATCTTCAGGGGCTCCAGCACGGCGTCGCTGGGCACCCCGTCGTCGCTGAGCCCGTAGAGGGAGCCGTTGGCGCCGAGCATCACCCGGCCCTCGGACGCGCCCAGGTCGACGGTGAGGCGTTGCGGGTCGGCCGCGGCTGCCGCGGGGCCGGCCGCGGGAAGGGTGGCTGCCATGACGGCTGCTCCAAGCAGTGCGGTGAACAGGGCGGTTCTGGTGCGGGTTCTCGTGCGGGTGGGGGTGATCACGCTGCTGGACCTCCGGTCATTTGACGGCTCCACTGGTGATTCCGGACACGATCTTTCGCTGGCCGACGAGGAACACGGCGACCATGGGCAGGCTCATCACCACGACGTACGCGAAGACGAGATGCCAGTTCTCGAGGTAGAGCTGGGCGCTGGCGACCTGGTAGAGGTTGAGCGGCAGAGTCGCCCGCTCGCCGCCGCCAAGGACGAAGAACGCGTAGAACACGTCGCTCCAGGCGTAGAGCATCACCATGATCGTGGCGGTGGCGATGACCGGTCGCAGCAGCGGCAGGACGATCCGCCAGAAGATCCGGGAGGGTGTCGCCCCGTCCATCCGGGCCGCCTCCTCCAGCTCCAGGGGAATGGCGCGGATGAAGCCGGTCATGAAGAAGATCGACGTCGACAGGTACATGCCGGTGTAAACGGCGATCATGCCCGGCCTGGTGCTCGCGAGGCCCAGCTGACGCAGCTCCATCACGATGGTGATGACGGCCGGCGGCAGCAGCAGCCCGCTGATGCACAGCGCGTACGCCGCCGACACCAGCCGTGACCTCCGGCGCGCGAAGACCCAGGCGGCGCCCGCGCCCAGGATCAGCACGAGGACCACCGAAGGCACCACCACCAGCAGCGAGTTGAGGAAGCCGCGCAGCATCACGCCCTCGCTGACGGCGTCCGCGTAGTTGGCGGCGGGCTGCCAGTGCCCGGGCGGATCCAGGTTGGGCCTGATGGCCTCCGCCTGCGGCTTGGCCGAGGTGACGGCGACCAGCCACAGCGGCACGCCCACGGCCAGCCCGGCCAGCAGCAGGACCAGCGCGGGACGCCCGTAACGCCAGACCGGGGTCACAGCATCTGCTCCCTTCGCCGGAGCCCCACGACCAGCGGGATCGCCACGGCGACCACCACCAGGAAGAGCACCAGGCTCATCGCGGAGGCCTGGGCGTACAGGCCCTGCCCGAAGATCCGGAACATGTAGATGTTGAACACCTCGGTGGAGGCCGCGGGCCCGCCGCCGGTGGTGGCCTGCACGATGTCGAAGGTGTTCATCGAGCCGATCAGCGCCGTGGTGACGTTGAAGGTGACGGCCGGCGCGAGCATCGGCCAGCGCACCGACCAGAACGTCCGCCACGGTCCGGCGCCGTCGATCCGGGCGGCCTCCAGCATGTCGCCGGGGATGCCCTTGAGGCCCGCCAGATAGATCAGCATGGACAGGCCCATCCACTTCCAGCCGTGGATGAGGGTGACGATCACCAGCGTCCAGGTCGTCGAGCCCAGCCATGGAACGTCCGTGCCCAGCACGGAGTTGACGGCCCCGTCCTGGTCGAGAAGCGCCCGGAAGACATAGCCGGTGGCGAGTGCGGAGATCAGCACCGGCAGGAAGAAGACCGCACGGAAGAACCGGTTGAAGCGGCTGTCGTCCTCCAGCAGCAGTGCCAGCACCAGCCCGAACCCGTTCTGGAACACGGCCGCCAGCAGCGCGTACACCAGCGTGGTGCGGATCGCGCGCAGCAGGGAGCCGTCCTCGGCGATCGCCTTGAAGTTGTCCAGGCCCGTGAAGGCGATGTCCGGGTGGTACGAGGACCAATTGGTGAACGGGTAGTAGAAGTTGAGCAGGTTGGGTACCAGGAAGAAGCCCGCGAAGACGACGACCGCGGGCAGCGCGAACCACCAGGGGTGGTGCACGGCAGCGCGCGGTATCCGCCCCACGCCCTTGGGCGCGCCCGGCGCGGCAGGCTGCCTGCGTGTACGTACGACCGTGTCCGCCATCGTCAGAACCCGGGCGCGCCCTGGGCCTTGGCCACCTGCGCGAACTGGTCCTGGATCGCCTGCGCGACCTGCCGCGGGCTCTTCTTGCCGAAGATCATGTCGGCCAGGTAGAGGTGAGTGTCCGGGGCGACGATCGCCTTGGCCTGGAACACCCCGATGGCCTGGGGGAGCGCGGCGACCTGGGCCTTGGACGTCGCGGGCAGTCCGCCGGGGGTGGGCACGGACGGCTGCACGGACGGGATCTTCATCGCCTTGATGTAGTCCGGGTAGTCCGGACCGAGCCAGAAGGCGAGGAACTGCCGGGCGGCGTTCTGCCGCTTGTCGTCACCGGTCTTGAAGGCGACCACCCCGTTGGTCTGGTCGGGGGAGTACAGGCCGGTGGCCGAGGAGTTGGCGACCGGGAACCAGCCGATCCTCTGGTCGATCTCGGCGGTGGAGTGCTTGGCCTGCAACTGGCTCTGGAAGGAGGTGACGTTGAGGACCATGCCGGCCTCGCCCTTCCAGAGGGCGTCGGCCTGCCCGGTGAAGGTGCCGGTCCGGTAGTTCTTCTGGGCGAGCCCGGCGTCGAGCAGCTTCTCCTTGTACTTCTTGATCGCGCCGACGACGACCGGGTCGGTCCACTTCTTCTTGTTCGCGTTCAGATCCGCCCACCACCGCCGGTCCAGGTCGGTGAGCTGGACCTGCATCTGCCACTGGAGCGGCCACTTGTCGCCGCCGGCCTCGTAGAAGGCGGCCGCGTCGGTCTGGTCGGTGACCTTGCGGCCGAGCGCCAGCAGCTCGTCGTACGACCTGGGGAAGTCTTTTTCGCTCAGCCCGGCCTGCTTGAAGACGTCCTTGTTGTAGTACACGCCGAGCATGGCGGGGCTGGTGACGATCGCCGCGTAGCGCTTGCCGTCGATGACACCGAGGGACTTCTCGGTGTCACCGAGCTTGGAGACCCACGGCTCGCCGTCGAGGGTGAGCAGGTTCTGCTTCGGCTGGACGAACGGCAGCGTGGAGATGGACGGCTGCCAGAACATCAGGTCGGGGCGGTCGCCGGAGGCCAGCTTCGTCGGCACGTTCTGCTCGTAGAGGTCCGGGATCGCCTGGGTCTCCACCTCGGCGCCGGTGGCCTTCTCGAAGGCGTCGATGACCTGCTTGGGCGCGTCGACCGTGTTCTGCGCGGTCCACATGGTCAGTTTCACGCCGTCCAGTCGCGCGGTCGGGTCGACCGCCGTCCGCTCGGCGTCGCCCGAGGAGGAGTCCTGGGCCGTCGGGTCACTGCACGCGGTGGCGGCCAGGCCGGCGGCACATATCAGCGCCAGGGCGGGGAGAACTCTTCTGTTCATCACGTGCCTTTCCGAGCGGGCGGGTCGGTTCAGGAAGCGGGACTCACAACTGCGGGGCTCTGCGGTGCCGTTCAGCGGTCGCCGGGGGTGGCCCCGAGCTCTCCCGCACCACCAGTTCCGGCACGGACACGGGATGCGGGGCGACCGGCGCGGACTCCTCCAGGACGCCGTGCAGCAGGGCGAACGCGGACCGGCCGAGGCCGGTGAAGTCCAGGCGCACGGTCGTCAGGGACGGGGTGAGGAACGCGGAGTGCGGCGCGTCGTCGAACCCGGCCACGCTGACCTCGCCCGGCACCGCGCGGCCCGCCTCGTGCAGGGCCCGGAGCACGCCGAGCGCGAGGTCGTCGTTGCCGCACAGGACTGCGGTGACGGACGGGTCGCGCGCCAGTTCCAGCGCGGCCGCGTGACCGCCCGCCGGACCCCAGCCGCTCTGCACCGGGCGGGGTTCCGGTGCGCCCGCCTCCGTCAGCGCCTGTCGCCAGCCGCTGGTACGGGCGCTGGTGCGACGGGTGCTGGACGGGATGGCGACGTAGTGCACGGTCTCGTGGCCCAGGGAGAGCAGATGGCGGGTCGCCTGGTAGGCGGCCTCGCGGTCGTCGGTCCACACCCAGGGGCTCTCGCCGCCGGGCGGGCTCGCCGGGGTCTCGACCACACCCACGACCGGCAGATGGGCGGGCACGGCTTCCAGCGCCCGCACACCGGCCGGATCGTAGGCGATCACGACGATTCCGCCGCCGGCGTCCGCCGCCCGCTGCACCTCGGCGGCGACGGCCGCGTCCTCGGCGGATTCCAGCACACCGATGCCCACCGCGTAGGAGGCGGCGCGGGCGGACTCCTCGATGCCCTGGAGGATCGAGGCGTAGCCGTAGTGGGTGGTGTTGGCGGTGAGCACGGTCACCGTGCGGGTGCGGCCGCTGGCCAGAGCCAGGGCGGTGGCGTTGCGCCGGAAGCCCAGTTCCTCGATGGCGGCCAGCACGCGCTCCCGGGTGGACGACCGCACGCTGGGGTGGCCGTTGATCACCCGCGAGACCGTCTGGTAGGAGACCCCGGCGGCCGTGGCGACGTCCCTGATGCTCGCCGGGCGGCTTGTGTGACCGGTCACATTCATGCCAGGATTGTGACCGGTCACACTTGGGTCGTCAAGAGACCGCAACGAGGAATTCACGCGGGCCCCCGCTGGCATGCAACGGGGCGGGGTCAGGAGGGGGAGCACCTTGACCGGCACGGCGGATGCGGCGCACATGGCCTCCAACCAGCGGCAACACGAGTTCACTTGGGGGCACGAGGCGCTCGACGCCCGGTTCGTCGTCGCCCCCGACGCAACACCGCGACTGGTCCGGCTGGCGCACCCCGGCGACGACCGCGAGGCCGCGGTGCGGTCCGCGCTGCCCCTGGTGGAGCTCACCGCCCTCGGTCACGGAAGCGGCTGGTCCGGCCCCCGCTTCACCGGCACGGCCCTCGGCAACCGGCTCGCCCACCGTGCCCATCACACGAGCAGCCGCGACGGCTGGGAGCGGCTGACCGTCGAACTCCACGACCCCGGCACCGGGTTGACGGCCTTCGCCGAGCTGACGTCACCCACCGGCCTGCCCGTCCTGCGCTCCCGCGTCCGGCTCCGCAACGACGGCCGCGCACCCCTGGTCGTCCAGTCCGTCAGCAGCCTGCTGCTCGGCGGCCTGCCCGCCCCGGACGCCCTCGACGTCCACCGGGCCCGCAACGACTGGCTCGCCGAGTGCCGTTGGTACGCCGAACCACTGCGCGCGGCCGTCGCCGACATCCACACGGACGTCCACCAGCACGACAGCCGGGCCGCCCTCACCCTCACCGGACGCGGCAGCTGGCCCACCGACGGCCATCTCGCCATGGGCGCGCTGACCGAGCGGGACGGCGATCGGGCCTGGGTGTGGCAGGTCGAGTCCCCGGCCGGCTGGCGCTGGGACCTCGGCGAACACGCCCACGGCGGCTACCTGGCGCTGAACGGCCCCACGGACGCGGAGCACCAGTGGCGGATCCGCCTGGCACCGGGCGAGGAGTTCACCACCGTCCCCGGCGTGCTGGCCCTCGGCCCGGACCTCGACACCGCGTTCGGCGCCCTCACCTCCTACCGCCGGGCCGTCCGCCGCCCCCACCCCGACCACACCGCCCTCCCCGTGGTGTTCAACGACTACATGAACACCCTCATGGGCGACCCCACCACGGCCAAGCTGCTGCCCCTGATCGACGCCGCTGCCGACGCCGGCGCCGAGTACTTCTGCATCGACTCCGGCTGGTACGACGACGACACCCGGGGGTGGTGGGACAGCGTCGGCGCCTGGCAGCCCTCGCCGCGCCGCTTCCCCGACGGCGGCCTGCGGGCCGTCCTGAACCGGATCCGGGAGCGCGGGATGGTGCCCGGGCTGTGGCTGGAGCCGGAGGTCGTCGGGGTGCGCAGCCCCGTCGCGGCCGAACTGCCGCCCGAGGCGTTCTTCCAGCGCGACGGCGTACGTCTCACCGAGCAGGGCCGCCACCAACTCGACCTGCGGCACCCCGCCGCCCGCGCCCACCTCGACAAGACGGTCGACCGCATCGCGGGCGACTGGGGCGTGGGCTACCTCAAGCTCGACTACAACATCGTCGTCGACCCCGGCACCCAGGCCCCCGGCGATCTCGCACCGGGAGCGGGCCTGCTCGGTCACGCCGAGGCCTACCTCGACTGGCTCTCCGGGGTCCTGGACCGCCACCCCGGCCTGGTCGTCGAGAACTGCGCCTCGGGCGGGATGCGCATGGACGGCGCCACCCTCGCGGTCGCCCAGCTCCAGTCGACCAGCGACCAGCAGGACCCGCTGAACTACCCGCCCATCGCCGCCGCCGCGCCGACCGCCGTCCCGCCCGAGCAGGGCGCCGTCTGGGCCTATCCGCAGCCCGAGTACGACGACGGTCTGATCACCTGGACCCTCGGCGGCGCACTCCTCGGCCGCATTCACCTCTCCGGGCACCTGGACCGCATGTCCGACCACCAGCGAGCCCTCGTCCGGGACGCCGTCGACGTCTACAAGTCGATCCGCGGGGACCTCGCCCGGGCCCTGCCGTTCTGGCCGCTCGGACTGCCCGGCTGGACGGACGACTGGCTGGCCCTGGGGCTGCGCACACCCGGCGACGACACGGCGTACCTCTGCGTCTGGCGGCGGGGCGGACCCGAGCACCTCCGCATCCCCGTCCGGCACCTGGCGGGCGGGCACGTGCCCACGGAGGTCCTGCACCCCTCGACGCCGGACGCGGGCCGGGCCGTCTGGGACGGGGAGGGGCTGACGGTCTCCCTCCCGCGCACGCCCGGGGTGCTGCTGATCCGGCTCGGCCGGAAGCAGTGACCGGAACCGCTCGCCCCCGTACGCGGCTCGGTCAGGAGCCGTGACAAGAGCCGCTCACGCCCGTACGGCGTTGCGCTCCCGAGCCCGATCGCGCGCGTCCCGGCGGAACGCCCACGCCATGTCGGGCTCCATCACCCAGCGGAACACCCGCCGCACGGGCGGGGTGCAGAGCACGGTCACGAGCGCCGCGGCGGCGACCGTCACGAGGATCTCGCCCAGGGGCCGGTGCACCCACGCCGGCTCGTACCAGCCCCAGAACTTGGACCCCTGCGCGACGAAGCCGTGCAGCAGATAGCCGTAGAGCGTGCCCGCGCCCAGCACGGTGAACCAGGCGCGGCGTCCGGGCACCCAGGCGAGGAAACAGGCGACCAGGACCATCGAGCAGCCGAAGGTCACCAGCGTCATGACCGGCCCGTACCAGGAGGGCGCGTCGAGCTCCGCGGCGCTGTCGCGGTGGTAGAACCAGGCACCGCTCATCCGCGGCACCGCCCAGTAGGCCACGGCCGGCGCAACCGCGAACACCGGCACTGCGAGGATCCGCGCAGCCCGGCGCCGCACCAGGTGGAAGTGGTCGGGCCGCAGCAGCAGACCGAGGACGAAGTACGGCAGGAACTGCAGTGTGCGCTGCAGATCGAGGTCGTTGCCGATGGACGGCGAGAGCGTCGCCAGCATCGCGATGACGAGTGCGACCGGCAGCGGCCACCGCACGCGCTGCCAGATCGGCGTGGTCAGCCGCCAGATGAACAGGGCGGCCAGGAACCAGGTCAGATAGAGGGGGTCCAGCAGGCTCACCGGCCGGTCCGGCTCCTGGTCGGTCCAGCGCGTGAACAGGGTGTACGCCGTCTCGAAGACGACGTACGGCACCGCGAGCCCGCTGACCAGACGCCTGATCCGGCCCGGGCTCGCGTCGAAGGAGCGCGAGAAGTAGCCGGAGATCACGATGAACGCCGGCATGTGGAAGGCGTACACCACCATGTAGAGCGCGCCGGCCGCCCGGCTGCCGTCCCGCAGCGGCTCCCAGGAGTGCCCGATCGCCACCAGCACGATGGCCAGGTACTTGGCGTTGTCGAAGAACGCGTCCCGCCGCGCGGCCGGTTCCGGCGCGGGCGGCGCCTGGCGTTCCGTTCCGCCCGGCGCGACCGCGCGGATGCGCAGGGTGTCCTCGCTCATCCCGCCTCCCGCGCGCGCTGCGGGGAACCCGGACGGGCGGCTACGCGTCTTGCCGGAGATACGGCGGTGGGGTGCCGGTGCGACATCCCCGCCGCCTGACCGATGCGGAACGGCGTAAACCGCTTTCCCGTGCGGTGTGGCGCGGATCACAGCAGCGGTGGCGCCGCCGGGCCGTCGCACGCCGGCGCCACCGTCACACCGGCCGGGTCAGCTCACCGAGCAGTCGGCGCCGTTGAGAGTGAAGGCCGTCGGGCTGGGGTTGGCGGCCGACCGGGAGGCCGTGAAGCCGAGGGTGACCGAACCGGACGCCGGGATCGTCGCCGTGTACGTCGCCGCCGTGACGCTCACCTCGGAGCCGCTCTGCGTCGCCGTACCGCCCCACAGGTTGGTGACGCGCTGGCTGTCCGGGAAGGTCCAGCGCAGCGTCCAGCCGTTGATCGCCGACGTGCCGGTGTTGCGCAGCACGATCTCGCCCTGGAAGCCGCCGGACCAGCTGCCCGTCACCCGGTAACCGACACCGCAGGCCGCCGGCGAGCCGCCCGACGAGGTCGTGAACGTCACCGTGCCCGAGCGGGGCGAACGGTTGCCGGCCGCGTCACGGGCGTAGACCGCGAAGGTGTGGGACGTCGCGGGGGACAGGCCGGTCAGGGTGGCGGTGGTGCGGGTGCTGCTGGTGACGGCCGACTCGGTGCCGCCGCTGACCCGCACGATGTCGTAGCCGGTGACGCCGCTCGCGTCGGTGGAGGCGGCCCAGGTCAGGGTGGCGGACGACGACGTCACCCCGGAGGCGGCCGGGGTGCCGGGAGCGGTCGGGGCAGTCGTGTCGCCGCCCCCGGTGCCGGAGTAGACCGCGGCTTCCTCGGCGGTGGCGGCGATGCCGTTCGCGCCGTTGAACAGGCGCTGCCCCCAGGAGGTGAGCTGGTTCGGGTCGAAGTTCGTGACCATGTCCAGGTACTCGACCCCGCCGCCGTTGCCGCTCCACGACCAGCCCAGGTAGCCGAGGCGGAGCTGCTGGGACACGGCCAGGATGGCGTCCTCGTCGGGGTTGCCGTCCGAGTGGTCGTGGCCGAACTCCCCGACCACGAGGGGCAGTTTGGCGGTGACGAACCGGTTCAGATAGTCGTTGATCTCGGCCGCGGTGTCGAAGACGCCGTACATGTGGATCGAGAACACGGTGTTGCGGTCCGGGTCGGCGGCGAAGACGGACGCGGCGTTGTCCCGCATGGTGAACGCCCAGTCCTGGCCCCAGTTGGGGGCGTCGACCATCAGCGTGTGGTCGACGCCCGCGTTCCGCAGCTTCTGGATGGCCGCCTTGGTGTCGGCCGTCCACGCCGTGTAGCCGGTGTTGCCGTACGGCTCGTTGCCGATGTTGACGATGACGTAGTCCTCCTGGCCGGCCAGGGCGCTCTGCACGCTGATCCAGTAGTCGGCCGCACGGGACAGGGTGGTCGCGCCGCTCTGCTCGCCGTAGCCGGTGGTGTCGTGGACCTCCAGGACGCAGATGAGCCGGTTCTGCTTGCACTGCGAGACGACGTTCGCCACGTCGGTGGTGCCGTTGCGGGTCCAGCGGTCACCGTTGGCGAGGACCACGCGGACGGTGTTGGCGCCCTTGGCCTTGATGTGGGCCAGGGAGCTGATCCGGTCCGGGTACCAGGTGTGGGCGTGGTTGACGCCGCGCATCACGAAATCGTTCCCGTTGGCCTCCAGCAGCCGGCCGTTCTGCACCCGGAAGCCGGTGGGCGCGGCCTGGGCCGGCGGGGTGAGGACGAGGAGGGACAACAGGAGGGCGAACAGGGCGGCGGCCACGGTGGCCGGGCGTACGGCGGTGGGTATGGGGCGGAGTCTCATGAGGGGCTCCAGAAGTGGGGGTCGGGTGGGGCACGGTGCCGGTCGCGCTGTCGTGTTGAAGGGGGGCGGGTGCGGTCGGGGTTCTGCCGTTGGGTGCGGTGCGGTGCGGTCGGATCGGGTGGGGTGCTAGGGGGTCTGGCGTGGTCGGGGGCGGTGCGGTCGGGCCCGCTGCGGTCGGGTCCGGCGCGGAGAGGCCTGGTACGGGTGGGGCCTGGTACGGACGGCCCGATGCCGACAAGCCCGATGCCGACAAGCCCGATGCCGACAAGCCCGATGCCGACAAGCCCGATGCCGACAAGCCCGATGCCGACAAGCCCGATGCCGGTCGGGCCCGGTGCAGGTCGGACCCGGTGCGGTCGGTCCGGAGCGGTCGGGCCCGGTGCCCATGCCCCGCCGCCCCGGCCCGTTCGTCACCCGGCCGGTGGCTTCCCCGCGCAGGTGACAGTCGCCGCCGGGGGGCCGGCCGTTGCCGGGGCGGAGGCGACGAAACCGAATGTGGCGCTCGCGCCGGGAGCCAACGTGCCGTTCCACGCCACGTTCGTGACGGTGGCCGTACCGTCGGCTGCCGTGCTGATGGCGCCGTTCCAGACCTGGGTGAGGCGTGCGCCGTTCGCCGGTACGACCGTCGCCGTCCACCCCGGGACCGAAGAGGCCGAGGTGTTCGTCACCGTCACCTCGCCCTGGTAGCCGCCCTGCCAGGACGAGACGGCCCGGAAGCGCGCGGTGCACGCGACGGGATCCCCGCCCGGGTCGCCCGGACCGCCCGGGCCCGGCGGTACACCGGCGTCGAGGGCCGCCGCCAGGGGCGGGAACCAGCGGGCGGCGATCTTGGCGTCGCCGGAGGCGTTGGGGTGCACACCGTCGTAGGTGTCGGAGGCCGTGCTGAAACCGGTCCACTGGTCGACCACGGTGACGGGGGAGCGCTCGGTGCCGGTGGCCCGGGCCCACCCGGGAATCCGCGCGTTGAAGTCGACGGCCCGCTGCGCACAGGCCGCGCAACTGCTCGGCTCCAGGGGGATCAGCTGCGCCACGAGGATCCGCATGTCCGGATTCGAGGCCCTCATCTGGCCCACGAGGGTGGTGTACGCGGCGAGGATGCGGTCGGGAGGGATGCTGCTCCAGACGTCGTTCGTGCCGAAGTGCATGACAACGATGTCCGGACGTGTCGCGGCGAGCCTGCCGGGCAGCAGGTTCTGATCCGCCACGTTGGTGACCAGCTCGCCGCCGTGCCCCTCGTTGTCCCCGTCGTGGGCCTGCCCGCAGCCCTGAGGGGGGAGGGTGCCGACGAAGTCGATGTCCTCGTACCCGCTGTCGATCAGCCGGTTCCACAGCACGGCTCGCCAGCAGCCCGGCGATCCGGTGATCGAGTCGCCGAGCGGCATGACACGCACGGGGTCGGCGGTGGGGGCGGCTGTCGCCCGGGGTGCGAACGTCATGCCGAGGGGGAGGAGCAGGGCGGTCAGGAGGCCGAGAACGGACATCACGCGTAAGTGCGGGGACGAGTGGGGGGTTCTGGGCATGGTGGTCCCTTCCCGTGAAGGTGGTGGGAGCGCTCCCATCACATCAAGCCATCGTTGTCATTGACGCGTCAAGAGGGAGGGCGGCACCCGCCTCCTGGTGACCCTCGTCGTGCTCAGCGCCGACCCGGACGTGAACGACGACCCGCACGCGCGAGGTTCAGGTACGCGCGTGCGGGTCGCCGTGTCCGGTGGGGTGGAGATCCGTTTCCCGGGACGGCACCCGGGAGCGGGTGCCGCGAAGACCGGGTCAGGCCGCCCCGGCGCGGCCCCGCGTCACCGCCTTCCGCAGCAGCGGCCACACCAGCAGCAGCACGATCACCGCGTACACGGTCACCGCGAACGGCGTGTTGACCAGCCCGGTGACACTGCCGTCGCTGATCTGCAGGGCCCGCCGCAACTGCTGCTCGGCGTTCGGCCCGAGGATCACCCCGATCACGGCGGGCAGCACCGGCAGCCCGTAGCGCCGCATGCCGAAACCGATCAGACCGATGATCAGCAGGATCACCAGGTCGATCACCTCACCGCCGACCGCGTACGCGCCGACCGCCGCGAAGAACATGATCCCGGCGTACAGGTACGGCCGCGGGATGCGCAGCAGCTTCGCCCACACCGGCGCCAGCGGCAGGTTCAGCGCGAGCAGCAGCACCATACCGACGAAGAGCGAGGCGATCAGGCCCCACACCAGGTCCGGTTCACGCTCGAAGAGCAGCGGACCCGGCTGGATGCCGTACTGCTGGAAGGCGGCCAGCATCACGGCCGCCACCGCCGTGGTCGGCAGGCCCAGGGTCAGCATCGACACCAGCGTGCCCGCCGCCGAGGCCGACGCCGCCGACTCCGGGCCCGCCACGCCCTCGATGGCGCCCTTGCCCCACTCGTCCTTGTGCTTCGACAGGCGCTTCTCCGTGACGTACGACAGGAAGGTGGGGATCTCCGCGCCGCCGGCCGGGATCGCGCCGAACGGGAAGCCGATGAACGGGCCGCGCAGCCAGGACTTCCAGGTCCGGTTCACATCGTCGCGCCCCAGCCACGGACGCCCCACCGGGATCGGCTCCGGCGGCCTGCGCCGCAGATGGGCCGCCACCCACAGGGCCTCGCCGATCGCGAAGAGACCGACCGCGACGATCACCACGTCGATGCCGTCGGCCAGTTGCAGCGAGCCGAACGTCAGCCGCTGCTGGCCGGTCATCTGGTCCAGACCCACCAGGCCCAGGGTGAGGCCGATCAGCAGGGAGGCGAGGCCCCGGATGCGGGAGGAGCCCAGCACCGAGGTCACCGCGATGAACGCCAGCACCATGATGGCGAAGTAGTCCGGAGCGCCGATGTCCACGGCCAGTTTCGCGACCGTCGGCGCGAGCGCCACCAGCAGCAGCGTGCCGATCAGACCGCCCGCGAAGTGCCCGACGGCGGCCGCCGCGAGGGCCTGGGCGCCGCGCCCGGACTTGGCCATGGGGTTGCCCTCCATGGCCGCCACCACCGCCGCGCTCTCACCGGGTGTGTTGAGCAGGATGGAGGTGGTCGAGCCGCCGAACATCGCGCCGTAGTAGATACCGGCGAACATGATGAACGCGCCGATCGGGTCGAGTCCGTACGTCACCGGCAGCAGCAGTGCGACCGCCATCGCCGGGCCGATACCGGGCAGCACCCCGATCGCCGTGCCGAGCAGCACACCGATCACGGCCCACAGGAGGTTGATCGGCGTCAGCGCCGTACCGAAGCCGTCCAGAAGGGAGTTGAAGGCATCCATGTCACAGCACTCCCATCAGCGGACCACCGGGCAGGGGCACTCCGAGCAGGTTGTTGAAGACGGTGTAGGTGACCAGGGACAGCCCGGCCGCGATGAGCGGATCGCGGTCGGGCCTGCGGCTGCCGAGCGCGAACGCGGCGCCCCAGAACAGCAGCGCGCCCGCGACGGGGAAGCCGAGCGGCTCGATCAGGACGGCCGCGCCGAGGAACACCCCGGCGAGCAGCAGCACCGTGCGCCAGTCGGCGGGCTCGGACAGGTCGATGTCCTCACCGCCCTCGGCCTGGCCCCGGCCGCCGCGCAGCACGTCCAGGGCCAGCAGCGCGGCGATGACCAGCAGTCCGGCGCCGACCACGATCGGCACGGTCTTCGGGCCGACCGGGCCGCGCTGGGCGATGTCGACGTCCATGGTGAGCGCGTCGGTCAGGACGAGGACGCCGAGGGCCAGCAGCAGGGCGCAGACGCCGAGTTCGGAGTGCTCGCGCAGCCACGAGCGCCGTTCGCCGCCGGTCTCGGCCGGGGGGAGGTCGGTTCGGGTCGTCACAGTCCCAGCTCCTTCAGCACCGAAACCACGCGCTTGTCCTCGGCGTCGAGGAACGCGCCGAACTTGTCACCGGTGAGGAAGGCGTCGTCCCAGCCGTTCTGCTTCATGGAGGTGCGCCACTCGTCGGAGGCGTGGAGTTCCTCGACCAGCTTCACGAGCTTGTCGCGCTCGGCGTCGTTCAGGCCGGGCGGGGCGACGATGCCGCGCCAGTTGGTGAAGTTCACGTCGTAGCCCGCCTCCTTCAGCGTGGGGGCGTCCAGGCCGTCGACGCGTTCCGGGCCGGTCACCGCCAGCAGGCGCAGCTCGCCCGCCTTGATCTGGTCCAGGTATTCGCCGACCCCGGAGACACCGAAGGCGACCTTGTTGCCGAGGATCGAGGCGAGCAGCTCGCCGCCGCCGTCGAAGGGGATGTAGTTGACCTGCTTCGGGGGGATCCCGGCGGCCCGGGCCATCAGCATCGGCGCGAGGTGGTCGGGCCCGCCGGGCGACGAGCCGCCGCCCACCGGGAGCTTGCCCGGGTTCTCCTTCCAGGCGCCGATCAGGTCGTCGATCGTCTTGTACGGCGAGTCCTTCGCCACGACCACCACGTCCTGCTCCTCGGTGAGCCGGGCGATCGGCGTGGTGTCCGCGAGCGTCTTCGGCGCGTCGTTGGAACGCACGGCGCCCACGACCCCGAGGCCCATGGACATGGCGAGCTTGCCGTTGCCGTGCTCGCTCACCAGCCGGCTCAGACCCACGGTGCCGCCGGCGCCGGGCAGGTTGAACACCTCGATGTTGTGGGTCAGTCCGGCGTCCTCGGCGTTCTTCGCGGCCGTGCGGGCCGTGATGTCGTAGCCGCCGCCCGGCGTGTTGGGGACCATGAAACGCAGGCCCGGGATCTGTGTGCCGGTCTCGGAGCCGCCGCCGGTGGTCAGCAGCGGTGGTCCGACGAGCACGAGCACGGCGGCCCCGAGCAGGGCGAGGGGAGTGCGCAGGCGCACGAGTGCCACCACCTGTCGGTACGTCGATGCGGGTAGGGAAGGGCCCTGTGGGGGAGGGTGAGGTGGGCCACATCGTGCCCGTGCTCCGCCGCACTGTCTGCCTTGCGGAACCAACGGAGGTTTTGGTCTTTGCGGTCGCCGAAAGCGCCGCGAGGACGAACGCGCGAAGGGCCCCGGCGTGAACGCGCCGGGGCCCCTCGGTCAACGGTCAGCGGTCCGTGTGGACCTCCAGGGCGGCCCGCACGGCCGACTCCAGGGCTCCCTCGATCCACGCCGGTTTGACGGACGTGTGGTCCCCCGCGAAGTGCAGGGGCCCCTCCCGCTCCGGGATGACGGGCAGCAACTCCGTGTGCTGCCCGGGCAGGAGCACGGACGCCTCCCCATAGGCGTACGGGTCGCGCAGCCAGCTCTGGGTACGCCCCGCGCCGGTGTAGAACACCTCGATGCGCCGGCCGTAGACCTGCTGGAGCCCGCACAACGCGTGCGGATACCGCGCCTCGTCGTCCAGGGAGTCCCAGCGCAGGGCGTCGTCGGCCCAGCTGTAGGAGGCGAGGACCACACCCCCGGCGCTGCCCGGGACCGGATGGGAGGGGTTGAACATGAAACGGTTGGCGTTGTCCGACAGCGAGCCGCCGCCCACGACACCGGCCGCCTCGGGCTGATCACGGCCGATCGCGCGGTTGGCGGCGTAGTGGGTGCGCTGAGCCGCCGTGATGTGCCCGGCGGGCACGGAGGGGTGCGCGCCCAGCAGGCTGCCGTCTGCGGGGTCGCGGCCCGAGCGGTAGGCGTCGTACAGACCCGGGTCCACGGCGTTCAGCTCGCGCTTCCAGTCGTCCTCGTCGAACTCCCACCAGCGGCGGCTGAACTCCAGCAGCACCTTGGTCGCGCTGTCGTAGTGCAGTTCGCAGACCGCGCGGCGCTTGCCGTAGGACAGGGGCGGGTCGAGCTGCACGTGGCGCAGCCCGGAGAAGGGCACCGTGACGACGGCGACGTCGGCGGTGAACTGCTCGCGGACGACCGGGCCGTCGCGGCCCTCCGACACGGTGTCCACCCATACGTGCGGGCCCTTGCTCCGCACATGCCCCCCTGCCGGGGCCGCCCGGCCGGGGTGGTGGTACTGGACGCGGGTCACCCGGCGGTCGAACCGCACCTCCTTGCGCACGCGTTCGAGCAGGGCGTCGGGCAGCACGGCCGTACCGCCCTCCAGCTCGTAGAAGGGCGTGTCGGGGCTGATGAGGGAGGAGCCGATGAAGCTGTGGATGAAGGACAGCGGGAGACGTGAGGTGAGGTTCTCCAGGGTGCCGATCAGATCGACGGTCCGCTCGTCCAGACCGGCGTGCTCGGTGAGGAAGCGGAACATCGACCAGTCGCCGAACCGCTTCACCACCCGGGCCCAGCCCCGCAGCCGCTCCGGCAGCGGTTTGTCGACCCGCTTGCCGTCCTTGCCGACCTGGCTGAACTCGTCGCGCACGGGGTCCAGCGCGGCGCGCAGGATGGCGGCGGCGGGGGTGTCCCAGTGGGCCTTCGGGACGCCGAAGGACCGGTTGACGCGCCGGGGCGCGCGGGCGTAGTCGGCGCGCCGCACGCGGATGCCGTTGACGTGGATCCAGGTGCGGGCGGCGGGACGTCCCTCGGCGTCCACGTCGACGTAGTGGAAGCGCCGCTTCTTGAGGTCGAACCGGTCGATGAGCTCCATCACCAGCGGATGACTGCCGGGGATGCGCATCGCACCGGCCTCGGCGTACTGGGCGGGATCGGCGAAGGGCTGCTCGGCGCCTTCGTGGCCGCCCTTGCGGAAGGTCTTGACGCGGCCGCCCGCCCGGTTGCCGTTGGCCTCCAGGACCGTCACCCGGTGGCCCGCCTTCTTCAGCAGCCAGGCGGCCACCAGCCCCGCCGGGCCGGCCCCGATGACCAGGACGTCCTTGGGGCGTGCTTTGCGGGCCGGCAGCCCGTCCCGCAGGACGCGCTCATACAGCGGGACGAGGGGGCGGTCGTCGGAGTCCAGAACGAGCAGGGCACGGGCGACGGCGAGGCAGGTGTCGAAGTCCGCGCCGCGGCTGCCGCCGGGGGCGGCCGGGGCCGACGGCGCGGCCGGCGCGGGCAGGGCCGTGGCGGTACCGCCGGTCAGGGCCGTGGCCACGGTGGCCGTACCGGCCACCGCCGCGAATCCCCGCCGGGAGAGTCCGCCGTCCGGGCGCGTCACCTCATGATCATCAGTCATGGCGATCTTTGTAGCGGCGGCCGTGGCGGGGCGCCGCCGTTCGCCCGGGCGTTGCCCCCAAGGAGCGAATCCGGGCCAAAACCCGCACGTCGCAAGGGACATGCCGTCCACGGCAGGCGCGGCGAACCCGAACGAATGAATGCGCGGCGAACCGCGTCCACCGGCGGGGACGAGGCTCCACACTGCGACGTGCGTATTCACAACCGTGCGCTCCGGCCGCCCCGCGCGGCGCACCACGCACGCGGCGTCGACCGGCCGCGCGAGAGACCGGGGCGACGGAGGGGGAAGGGTGGCACAGCGGCGCACCCCGTGGGGCGAGCGGGCCCGCTACTGGTTCGACAGCACGCTGGCCCGCGGTGCCTCCGCCCTGGTCGGCTGGATGGCACTGCTGTGTCTGGCCGTCGTCGTCCCGGCCAGCGCGCTGGTGGTGTGGACCGACCCGGACGCGCCGAAGGCCCTGCCGGACCGGCTGGCGCAGGTGTGGCTCCTCACCGGGCAGACCCTGCGGCTGGGCGGCACGACGGGCACGCCGCTGCGCGTGACGATGTCGGTCCTGCTCGCCCTGGTCGCGTTGTTGTACGTCTCGACCCTGGTCGGCCTGATCACGACGGCGCTCACCGAGCGGCTCACCGCCCTGCGGCGCGGCAGGTCGACCGTGCTGGAGCAGGGACATGTGGTGGTCCTGGGGTGGTCGGAGCAGGTGTTCACGGTGGTGAGCGAGCTGGTGGCCGCCAACGCCAACCAGCGGCGCGCGGCGGTGGCGGTGCTGGCCGACCGCGACAAGACCGCCATGGAGGAGGCCCTCGGCACGAAGGTGGGCCCGCTCGGCCGGACGCGTCTGATCTGCCGCAGCGGCCCCACCACCGACCCGGCCGTGCTGACCCTGGCCAGTCCGGCGACGGCCGGTGTCGTGCTGGTCCTGCCCCGTGACGAGCCCGACGCCGATGCCGAGGTCGTCAAGACGCTGCTGGCGTTGCGGGCCGCCCTGGCCGGAGTGAAGAACCCTCCACCCGTCGTCGCGGCCGTCCGGGACGACCGCTACCGGCTGGCCGCCGGCCTCGCGGCGGGCCCGGAAGGCGTCGTCCTGGAGAGCGACACCGTCACGGCCCGGCTGATCGTCCAGGCCGCCCGCGGCCCGGGCCTCTCCCTCGTCCACCAGGAGTTGCTCGACTTCGCCGGCGACGAGTTCTACCTGGTCCGCGAAGCCTCCCTGGCGGGCCGCCCGTTCGGCGACGTGCTGCTGTCCTATCCGACGTCCAGCGTCGTGGGGCTGGTGCGCGGCGGCGCTCCGCTGCTCAACCCGCCGCCGCAGACGACCGTCGTCGAGGACGATGCGCTCATCGTCATCTCCCGTGACGACGACACCGCCTGGCCGGGGGAGTGCGGGCAGTGGGTCGAGAAGGCGGCGATGGCCTCCGGGCCCGCGACGCCCGCGCGGCCGGAGCGGGTCCTCCTGCTGGGCTGGAACCGCCGGGCGCCGCTCATGGTCGACCAGCTGCGCCGTCGTGCCCGGCCCGGCTCGGTCGTCGACGTGGTGGCGGACGGCGGCGAAGGGACGGCGGGGCAGGTGGGCGACTCGGACGCGCCCGACGGCGCCGGACTGACCCTCACCCTCCACCAGGGCGACGTCACCCGCCCCGAGACCCTGCGGCGTCTGGACGTGCGTTCCTACGACAGCGTGATCGTCGTGGGTGAGGACCGTGCTCCCGGCCGGCCGCCGGACGACCCCGACAACCGCACGCTCGTCACCCTGCTGTTGCTGCGGCAGCTGGAGGAACTCTCCGGGCGTGAACTCCCCGTCGTCACCGAGCTGGTCGACGACCGCAACCGGGCCCTGGCACCCCTCGGACCCGGAGCCGACGTGATCATCAGTGGCAAGCTCATCGGCCTGCTCATGGCGCAGATCTCGCAGAACCGGCACCTCGCGGCCGTGTTCGAGGAGCTGTTCTCCGCCGACGGCACCGGCATCCGCCTCAGGCCGGCCGGCGACTATGTGCTGCCCGGGTGCGAGACGGCCTTCGCCACCGTCGTGGCCGCGGCACGAGGGCGTGGTGAATGCGCCATCGGCTACCGGAGCCACGACGACGCCGCCACGAGCCCGGGTTACGGCGTGCGGGTCAACCCGCCCAAGGCCGAGCGACGCCGCTGGGCGGCCGGCGACGAGGTGATCGTCGTCGGCACGGATTGATCGAGCGGCCGGCACGGGCTGAGTGACCCAAACGGACTGAGTGGCCGGCACCGTAGGCGCCGCCACCCGCCGCCACCCGCCGCGACCTCGCCCCGCCGAAGCGACGCACATTCCCGCGATTCTTGTGAAGAAACACGGGAATTCGCCTGTATGTTCGCCGATGGGCGGGGCACCAGGATCAGCGGAGGTTGATAACTATGGTTCCCCTGCTTCTCGTCCTGCTGCTGGCCCTGGTCCTTTTCGGTGCGGGATTCGCGCTGAAGGCCCTGTGGTGGATCGCGGTGATCGTGCTGGTGTTGTGGCTGCTGGGCTTCGTGCTGCGCAGCGCGGACAGTGGTGGCCGTAGGGGCCGCTGGTATCGCTGGTAGGCCGGGCATTCCGCGGCGCGCAGAACATCAGGAATGGCGAGCGGAACATCAGGAATGGGGTAGACGAAAGTGACCCGATTCTCTTCTGGGAAGGGCGTTCCATTTCCATGGCCGACACGAAAGACGTCGTAGAACTCATTCTTCAGGATCACCGGCGCATGGAGGACCTCTTCCGTCGCATGCGGAGCGTCGAGGACGACCGGGCGGGTGCGCTGCGGGAGTTCGCCGATCTGCTGATCGCACACGCGCAGGCCGAGGAGGCCGAGGTCTATCCGGCGCTCAAGCGGTACAAGAACATCGACGACGACGAGGTCGAACACGGCGAGCACGAGCACGACGAGGGCAACGAGGCCCTCCTGGAGCTCCTCGAGGTCGAGGAGGTCGGCTCCGACGCCTGGGACTCGAAGCTCGAGGAGCTGGTGGAGGCCGTCACCCACCACGCCGACGAGGAGGAGCGCACCATCCTCAACGGCGCCCGCGAGAACGTGGCGATGGAGCGCCGTGAGGAGCTCGGCGTGGCGTTTCTGCGGGAGCGGGAGCGGCATCTGAAGGCCGGGTGCGGTTCCGTGGAGAACGTGCGCAAGCTCGTCGAGTCCTGACTCGGCCGGGCCGGCCCCGGTGGTCCCCGCCCCTGCGCGGTGACCACCGGGGCCGGCTTCGTGCTGCCAGGAGCCCGGATCCGGCGCGGCCCTCAGGCGGGTGGCGTGTCCGCCGCGCGCAACGCGGTCCGGATACCGAAGGTGACCACGATGATCAGGCACACGGCGATGACGGCCTCGGCCCAGAAGAAGGCGAACCAGTCCATCACGCAGCCGATCGGGGGCGTGCCGGGCGCGGTGTTGCGGAACGCCGCGAGCGCGAACAGCGTGGCGGCCATCCAGGCGAGGGCGGGCCAGACCAGCCCCTGGCGGCGGGTCGTCAGGTACCAGGCGCCCAGGAGTACGGACGACGCCAGCGCCCACATGGCGACCATCATGAAGACCGCGAAGGTGAGCAGGCTGCCCGAGCGGGACAGCCGCAGCGCCACCACGGCCTCCTGCCCCGCGGGCGGGGGCGTCACCTCGACGGAGAAGAGCGTGTCGGCGTTGGAGAAGAGCATCCGCACCGGCACCGGTTCACCGCCCAGCACGGCCCAGAACTCGATGTCGGTGTCATAGGTGTCGAACGGGTAGTCGCTGATCGATCCCCCCGTGATCGCGACCCGTACGTCCTTGGGCGCGAGCCGCTCGTGCGCCGCGAACGCCAGGTCGCTGAGGGTCGCCACGGACGTCTGGAGGCTGAGGTCGGCCACCGGGGCGGTGCCGTCCTCCTCGCCGAGAGCCCCGCGCGGGTGGGCCCGGACGCGCAGCACGAGCTCTCCGGCCGCGGCGTCGACGCTCTGGACGGTGGCCTCCACGTCCACCCGGTCGGCGGCCCGGGACCCGACCGTGTGCACCGTGTCCTTCGCCTCCCGCTCGGTGAACTGCAACCACGACCCCACCGACACCGCCACCAGGATCAGCACCGCGAGGGGGATCAGGACCAGCAGCACGGACGGCCCGGAGCGACGCGGCCGGGGAGCGGGGACGGGCGGGGCCATGGCGACTCCGATGAGGTGGGCGCGGCGACGGGGCTCGTCCCGCCCGGCGGGATCACCCTCCGATCACAGGCAGCCACTGTAAGTGCTGCACGGTGCTCCTTCGCGCAGGCGGCGGATCGACGGCGCTGCCGCTCCCCGCGCGCCGCGCAGTGCGGAGGCGGGGAACGCCATTTCCATGGCGGGGGCAACAACCCGAAACTCTGCCTCAAGCTGTGCAAATGCTCGGGCAGACCTTGTGCAGGTCGCTGCAGGGGGGTTGTCCAGACATTCTCTCGCGCCTAGGGTCCCTTCCGAGTGCAAGCGCTTTCCAAAGCGTGTGTCCGCTGGTTGTCCGAGGAGCGCCGCATGTCCGTGACCCCAGGGTCCCCCGCCCGCCGCCGCGTGGCCGTCGTCGGCACCGGCGCGATCGTCAGTGGCAGTCATCTGTCCGCCCTGCGGGCCCACTCCGACCGGGTGGAACTGGTGGCCGCCGTCGACGTGGACCAGGCCCGTCTCGACGCCTTCCGCGAGCTGGCCGGCGCCCAGGTCGCCGGGTTCACCTCGGTGGACGCGATGCTGGACGCCGTACGCCCCGACCTCGTCCTCATCGGCACGCCGCCCTCCCTGCACCGGGACCAGACGGTGGCCGCGCTGAAGGCGGGCGCCTGGGTGCTCTGCGAGAAGCCGCTGACCCTGTCGCTCGCCGAGTACGACGAGATCGCCGCCGCCGAGGAGGCCTCCGGCGCCTACGCGGCCGTCGTCTTCCAGCACCGCTACGGATCCGGCGCGGTGCACGCCCGCGAGCTGATCACCAGCGGCGAGCTCGGCGCCCCGCTGGTCGCGCACTGCCAGACCACCTGGCACCGGGACGCCGCGTACTACGCCGTGCCCTGGCGCGGGAAGTGGGCCAGCGAGGGCGGTGGCCCCACCATGGGCCACGGCATCCACCAGTACGACCTGATGCTGCACCTGCTCGGTGAGTGGGACGAGATCAGCGCGATGGCCGCACGCCTGGTCCACGACACCGAGAGCGAGGACGTCTCCACCGCCCTGGTCCGGTTCCGCAGCGGTGCCCTCGCCACCGTCGTCAACAGTGTGCTCTCGCCGGACGAGGTGAGCCGTATCCGCATCGACTGCGCGGACGCCACCGTCGAGCTCACCCATCTGTACGGCCACAGCAACGACAGCTGGGCCTACACCCCGGCCCCGCACGTCGCCTCCCAACGCGCCACCGCCTGGCGCACCCCCGCCGCCGACGTGCCCAGCTCGCACACCGCCCAGCTGGGCGCGCTCCTCGACGCCTACGACACCGGCACCCGGCCCCCCGGCAGCGGCCACGACGCCCGCGCCACCCTGGAGTTCGCCGCCGCCCTGTACAAGGCGGCGTTCACCGGCCGCTCGGTGCGCGCGGGTGAGATCGGCCCCGGCGACCCCTTCTACGAGGCCATGCACGGCGAGTACCCCGACTGGGCCCCCAAGGAGCGCGCATGACCATCCGCGTCACCCACACGCACGGCGAGGACATCGCCGTCACCGCAGGCGGCACGGAGATCCTCCGCTACGTCTACCGCCCCGACCCGGACCCCTTCGAGTCCCGCAAGCCCTACGCCCACCCCGTGCGCACCCTCTCGGGCCGCACGGTCACCGGCTACCGCCCGAGCGACCACCGCTGGCACAAGGGCCTGCAGATGACCGCCAGCCATCTGTCCGGCCAGAACTTCTGGGGCGGCAACTGCTACGTCCACGGCCAGGGCTACCTCCCGCTGCCCGAGCGCGTCGGCTCGATGCGGCACGACGGCTTCGCCGACTTCACCGTCGAGGACGACCGCCTCGCCTTCACCGAGAACCTCACCTGGATCGAGAACGGCGGCGAGGAGTGGGCGCGTGAGGTGCGCGGCCTGACGGTCCACTCGGTGGACGAGGAGTCCGGTTCCTGGGCGCTGGACTGGTCGATCCGCCTCACCAACACCCGTTCCGAACCCCTGGCCTTCGGCTCCCCGACCACCGCCGGCCGTGACATGGCCGGCTACACCGGACTCCAGTGGCGCGGCCCGCGCGACTTCACCGGCGGCACGGTCCTCGCCCCGGACACCGACGCCGACGCGGGCAAACTGATGGGCACCCAGGGCCCCTGGCTCGCCGTCACCACCGAGCACGACGACGTCGACGGCCACTCCACCCTCGTCTTCGCGCACGCCCCCGAGAACCTCGACAGGACGTCCGCGATCCACGAGTCGCACTGGTTCGTCCGCTCCGAGCCCTTCCCGACGGTCGCGTTCTCCTGGGCGTTCTTCGAGGAGTTCGAGCTGCCGCCGGGGGAGTCCTTCGGCTACCGGTACCGCATCGTCGTCGCCGACGGCGCCTGGGACCGCGACCGGGTCGGCACCCACCTGGAGGGCCTGCCGTGGTGAGCGAACCGAAACCGGCGGGCCTCGCGCACCCCCTGCCCGGCGCCATCGGCCTGTCCCACCTCAGCGCCTACGACTGGGAGGCCGCCGACGGCGTCTGCGGCGGCAGCCCGCACCTGCACCTGGTGTGCACGGAGGCGTACGTCGTCACCGGCGGCCGGGGCGCGGTCCAGACGCTGAGCCCCGACGGCTACCGGGACATCCCCCTGGAGGCCGGCTCGATCGCCTGGTTCTCGCCGGGCACCGTGCACCGCATGGTGCAGGGCGGCGATCTGCGCATCACCGTGCTGATGCAGAACAGCGGCCTGCCCGAGGCCGGGGACGCCGTCTTCACCTTCCCGCCCGAGGTGCTCGCCGACCCCGCCCGCTACGCCGCCGCCGCTGCCCTGCCGCCCGGCACCGGACCGGAGACGGCGTCGGCCGCCCGGCGCCGCAGGGACCTCGCCGTCGAGGGCTACCTCGGGCTGCGCGAGGCCCTCGTGGCCGGGGACAACGGCCCGTACCTGGAGTTCCAGCGGGCCGCCGCCCGGATCGTCCGCGACAAGGTTCCCACCTGGCGGAAGCTGTGGCGGGAGGGCGCCCTGGCCACCGCGGAACGCACCGGCGCCCAGCTCGACGCCCTGGCCGCCGGTGACCCGGGCTACCTCGGTGAGGCCACCGCCCACGAGGCCGCGCCCACCCGGCTCGGCGGCTTCGGCATGTGCGGCCGGCGCGACGAGTACACGCTGCCGGGCACCACGCTGCCGTACCAGGAGGAGTAGCGCCGACACGGGGGGACCGGGGGGTCTCAGCCAATCTCCGAGGAGAGGAGTGACCTCGGCATGCCCGGACACAGGACGAAGGGCTTCCGCGCGTCGGCCGCCGCACTGGCACTGTGCGCCGTGCTGGCCGGTTGCGGAGGACCCGGGGAGTCCGCAGGAGGCGGCAAGGTCGTGCTGCGCTACACGTGGTGGGGCAACCCCGACCGCGCGGAACGCACTGAGCAGGCCGTCGCGCTCTTCGAGAAACAGCACCCGGACATCGACGTGTCGACGTCGTTCTCCGGCTACGACGCCTACAAGCAGAAGCTCGCCACCCAGGCCGCCGGGGGCGACGCCCCGGACGTCATGCAGCTGGACTACCGCCAGATCGACCAGTACGCCTCCGGCGGCGTCCTGCTGGACCTGGCGCGACAGAAGTCCGTCCTGCGCACCGCCGAGATCGACCCGGGCCTGCTCGCCACCGGCCGCGTCGACGACGCGCAGTACGCGATCCCGCAGGGCCGCGGCACCGAGACCGTCGCCTACGACGTCCAGACCTGGAAGAAGTCGGGCGTCCCGCTGCCCGGCAGGAGCTGGACCTGGAGCCAATGGGCCGACACCATGCGGGCCCTGGCCAAGAAGACCGGCAAGCCCGGGGCGACCGACCCCGGACAGAGCGAGGACGCCTTCGAGGTCTGGCTCCGCGGCCAGGGCAAGACCCTCTACACCGAGGACGGCGGGCTCGGCTTCACCGCCGGCGACCTCACCCGCTGGTGGACCTTCACCGACGAGCTGCGCCGCGAGGGCGCGGTCTCGCCCGCCGAGCAGACCACCCAGCTCGACGGCTCCGTCGAGAACACCCCACTGGGGCGCGGCAATTCCGTCACCGACGCCAACTGGGACGCCCCGGCCAGCGGCTTCCTCGCGCTGATCCCCACCGGCGTCGCCCTCGCCCCGATGCCGTCCGGCGAGGACGGCACACCCGGCCAGTACTTCAAGCCGTCCATGTTCCTGGGCGTCTCGGCCGGCACCGGCCACCCGAAGGAGGCGGCCCGGCTCGTCGACTTCATGATCAACGACCCGGAGGCCGCGAAGATCCTCGGCGCGAGCCGCGGCATCCCCGTCAACGAGACGATCCGCGCCGAGATCGGCCCGCGGCTCAAGGACTTCGACAGGACCATCGCCGACTTCCAGGCGTCCCTGGAGGGCACACTCAACGACCCGCCCCACGCCCCGCCCTCCGGCGACAACGCCCTCCAGAGCACCTTCCAGCGCGACTACGACCAGGTGTCCTACGCGCGCATGTCGCCCCGCGAAGCGGCCGAGAACTACGTCACCGAGGCGAAGGCGGAGCTGAGGTCATGACCACCACCGCGATCCCCCCGCAGGCCGGGCGCGCCCCCGCCGCGGCCCCGAAGCGCCGCCCCAAGCGCGAACGAGAGGGCGCCGCCTGGGTGTTCCTCTCACCCTGGGTGCTCGGCGCGATCGTCCTGACCCTGCTGCCGATGGCCGTGTCGCTGTACCTGTCGTTCACCGACTACGACCTGTTCAACCCGCCGCAGTGGGTCGGCCTGCGCAACTACGTCCAGATGTTCACCGAGGACCCGCGCTACTGGCGCTCGGTGGTGACGACCCTGACGTACGTCGTCATCGCCGTGCCCCTGCAACTCGCTCTGGCCCTCGTCGTCGCCCTCGCCCTGAAGGGCATGAAGCGCGGCAAGGGCTTCTACCGCTCCGCGTTCTACGCGCCCTCCCTGCTCGGCGCGTCGATGTCCATCGCGCTGGTCTGGCGGGCGATCTTCAACGACGGCGGCACGGTCGACCACCTGCTCGGCACCGGCGGCTGGGTCAACAAGCCCGGCTGGGCGCTGCTGGCCGTCGCCCTGCTGACGGTGTGGCAGTTCGGCGCCCCGATGGTCATCTTCCTCGCCGGGCTCCAGCAGATCCCCGCCGAGCTCTACGAGGCGGCGGCGGTCGACGGGGCCGGAAAATGGCGGCAGTTCCTGTCCGTCACCGTACCGATGCTGTCCCCGGTGCTGTTCTTCAACCTGGTCCTCCAGACCATTCAGGCCTTCCAGGTGTTCACTCCGGCCTTCGCGGTCAGCGCGGGCAAGGGCGGACCGGCCGACTCGACCCTCGTCTACACCATGTACCTGTACGACCGCGGCTTCGTTGCCTCCCACATGGGCTACGCCTCCGCCATGGCCTGGGTGCTGCTCCTCGTGATCGGCGTCGTCACGGCGGTGCTGTTCCGCACCTCGCGCTCCTGGGTCTTCTACGCCTCCGAGGGGGACCGGTGACCTCTACGACTGTCGCCCACAAGCCCGCGCGGTGGGGGCGCGTCGCCCTGCACATGGGCTGCCTGGCCGCCCTGCTGGTCATGCTGTACCCCCTGGCCTGGCTGCTCGCCACCTCGCTGAAACCCGCCGACGAGGTCATCGCCAGCCTCGACCTGCTGCCCGGCCACCTGGAGTGGTCCAACTACACAACCGCCCTGGACGGCGTCAACGACGTCTCCATCTGGCGGCTGCTCGGCAACTCCCTGCTGATCGCGGGCGGCGCGGTCCTCGGCAACGTCTTCAGCTGCTCCCTCGCCGCCTACGCCTTCGCCCGGCTCAGGTTCCGCCTGCGCGGACCCCTGTTCGCCTTCATGATCGCCACGATCATGCTGCCGCACCACGCGGTGCTGATCCCGCAGTACATCATCTTCAACCAGCTCGGCCTGGTGAACACCTACTGGCCGCTGATCCTGCCGAAGTTCCTCGCCACCGAGGCGTTCTTCGTCTTCCTCATCGTGCAGTTCATGCGCGGCCTGCCCCGCGAGCTGGAGGAGGCCGCCCGCATCGACGGCTGCGGACCCTTCCGCAGCTTCTTCCAGGTCGTCCTGCCGCTCACCCGGCCGGCCCTGATCACCACCGCCATCTTCACGTTCATCTGGACCTGGAACGACTTCTTCACCCAGCTCATCTACCTTTTCGACCCGGACAAGTTCACCCTCACCCTGGCGCTGCGCTCCTTCGTGGACGCCTCCAGCACCTCCGCGTTCGGCCCGATGTTCGCCCTGTCCGTGATCGCGCTGCTGCCGATCGTGCTGTTCTTCCTCGCCTTCCAGCGGTTCCTGGTGGAGGGCATGGCCAGCTCCGGGGTCAAGGGGTGAGCGGGATGCCCACGCGCGAGGCGGGCGAGGTGTTCGGCCCGCGCATGACCCTCTTCGCCGACGTGCTGAGCGTCGGGCTCGTCACCGCGGCGGCCTGCGTGCCCCTGGTCACGATGCCGGCCGCGCTGTCCACGGCGTGCGCCGTCCTGCGCGGTGCCGGACAGGACCGTCCCGTCACCGCCGGTCGCTACGTCGCCCTGCTGCGGCGGCGGTTGCGGGCGGGTGACCTGGTGGCGGGTGCCGTCGCCCTCGCGGGGCTGCTGCTGCTCGCCGCGGATCTGGCGCTGGCCCGGGCCGGGTTGCCGGGGGCGCCGCTGTTCGCGGTGGCGGCCGGGGTGATCGGTGGGTGCGCGGCGCTGGTCGGCCTGCGGGCCTGTGCGCGCCCGGAGTCGCTCACCGACTGGCGTGCGGCGGTGCGCGCGGCCGGGCGGGACGCGGTGGCGGACGTGGGCGGCAGCGGCCTGGTCCTGCTCGCCGTGGCGACGGCCGCGCTGTGCGCCTGGATGCTGCTGCCGCTGGCCTTCCTCGTCCCGGGACCGCTGGCCTTGGCACTGACGGCCGTCGACGTGCGCAGGTCCGCCTCCGTCGTCACCCAATAGCCGGAAGCTCAGCAGCTGTTGCGTCTCATCAGGTGTGATCACGGGGACGGGATGGTCACCTACCCGTTCGGCTTCCTCTTCGCGATGTCCTGCGCCCGTCACGACTTCGGCTACGACTACAAGGCGGCCGACACCTTCAGCGCCAGCAAGTCCCGGCTCGACAGCGCCTGCTACGAGGACCTCAAGAGGGTCTGCGCGGCCTGCGGCGGCGGCACGAAGACCTCCTGCACCAGCACGGCCCGGACGTACTACCAGGCCGTGCGGGCCTTCGGCTGACGGTTCGTCACCGGCGCAGGGCCCCGGCGATGCCGATCCGCGGCCAGGAACGGGCAGCCGCGAGCAGGGCCTGCGTCCGCGCCGAGGGTGTGGCCGCCGCTGCCGCCAGGGCCGCCGCCGCGCTCGCGATGCCGAGGACCGCGCCCGCCGCCACGTCGCCCGGGTAGTGCACGCCCGTGTGGACGCGCGAGTAGCCGACGGCGCCGGCCAGCGCCCCGAGCGGGACCGCCGCCGGGGGCAGCACCACGCCGACCGCTGTGGCGAAGGCGACGGCCGACGCGGTGTGCCCGGACGGGAACGACGCCGAGGTCGGCATCCTGACGTGCCGGTCCACCGTCACCCGGGCGGCCTCGCGGTCGGGCCGCGCCCGGCGCACCAGCCGCTTGCCGAGGAGGTTGGCGGAGGCCGATGCCACGGCGATCGCGCCGACACCGGCGATCGCGGCCCGGCGGGGGCGCTTCCCCGCCAGCGCCAGGGCGGCGGCGATGCCGAACGAGATCTTGGAGTGGTCGGCCGCGTGCGACAGATGGCGCAGCGTGCGGTCCAGGGTCGGCGTGGGGGTGGCGGCCACCGCCGCGTACAGGGCGCCGTCCACGGCCCTGAGATCGCCGAACACGGCGTTCAGAAGGCGGCGGGGTCCGCCCGCGGAGTCCCCGGTGTGCTGGAGCGGACGGGGGGCGTCCGCGTTCGTGGTCCTCGGATCGGTCATGTGCTTCTCCCCGCAGTGGCTTCCAGCAAGGTACCGGCTCACGCCCGGCGCACGCTCGGCGCCCCTGCGAGCCGGTACCTCCCGAGTGCCCGGACGGCGGACACCCACCCCGGTGAGCCGCGACACTGACCGCATGTCACTCCCGCCCCACCGTGCCCTGCGCGCCCTGGACCGTTTCCACGCCGCCCGCCCCTGGGACCACAACGCCCACTTCCACCGCTGGATCCTGCGGCAGCTCCCCGAGCGGGTGGGCAGTGCCCTGGACGTGGGTTGCGGCAGCGGAGACCTGGCGCGCCTGCTGGCCGGCCGGGCGGGGCGCACGCACGGCATCGACGCCGACCCGGAGATCACGGCCCGGGCGCACCGGCTGACGCCCGCGGCGGCCCCGGTGACGTATACGGTGGCCGACGCGCTGACCGGGCTCGGGGATCGGTCGTACGACGTCATCACCTGTGTCGCCGTCGTCCATCACCTGCCGTTCACCCGGGCTCTCGAGACCTTCCGGGACCGTCTGGCCCCCGGCGGCACCCTGGTGATCGTCGGTGTGGCCAGGGCGCGGACGCCCGTCGACCACCTGCTCGGCGTCGCGTCGATCCCGCTCAACATCGTCATGGCGTTGCTGAAGCACCGGGGCCGTACGGCCCCGCGCCCGGTCTCGATGACGGCCCGCACCCGCCCGGCGGACCTGACCTTCACCGAGATCGCGCGCGAGGCGCGGACCGTCCTCCCCGGCGCGCGCCTGCGGCGCCGGCTGTTCTGGCGCTACACGCTGGTATGGCGCCACCCCTGAGCCCCGTCTCAGCCCGCGGTGCGGAACGTGCGCAGCCGCAGTGAGTTGCCGACCACGAAGACCGACGAGAAGGCCATCGCCGCCCCGGCGATCATCGGGGTGAGCAGGCCGGAGGCGGCCAGTGGCAGGGCCGCCACGTTGTAGGCGAAGGCCCAGAACAGGTTCGAGCGAATGGTGCCGAGCGTGCGGCGGGCGAGCCGGACGGCGTCCGCCGCTGCCCGCAGATCGCCCCTGACGAGGGTCAGGTCACCGGCCTCGATCGCGGCGTCCGTGCCGGTGCCCATGGCCAGACCCAGATCGGCCTGGGCGAGGGCGGCCGCGTCGTTGACACCGTCACCGACCATCGCCACCGAGCGGCCCTCGGCCTGGAGCCGCTTGACCACGTCGACCTTGTCCTGCGGGAGCACCTCGGCGATGACCTCCTCGATGCCCACCTCGCGGGCCACGGACCGGGCCACCGCCTCGTTGTCGCCGGTCAGCAGGATCGGCGTGAGGCCGAGCGTCCGCAGCCGTCCGACCGCCTCCGCGCTGGTGTCCTTGACCGCGTCGGCCACCTCCAGCACCGCGCGCGCCTCGCCGTCCCACGCGACCGCGATGGCCGTGCGCCCGGCCTCCTCGGCCGTGGCCCGGGCCCGCGCCAGCCCGGTGGGGAGCTCCATGGCCCACCCGGCCAGCAGCCGCTCCCGGCCGACGAGCACCGCGTGGCCCTCGACGACGCCCTGCACACCGAGCCCGGGGACGTTCGCGAAGTCCTCCGGCACCGGCAGCGCGCCCAGCTTCTCCAGCGCCCCGCCGGCCACGGCACGGGCGATCGGGTGCTCGGAGGAGTGCTCCAACGCCCCGGCCAGTCGCAGTACTTCGGCCTCGTCGGTGCCGTCGGCGGTGTGTACGGCCAGCAGCGTCATACGGCCGGTGGTGACGGTGCCGGTCTTGTCGAGGACGACGGTGTCGACCCGGCGCGTGGACTCCAGGACCTCCGGGCCCTTGATGAGGATGCCGAGCTGGGCGCCCCGCCCGGTGCCCACCATCAGCGCGGTCGGTGTCGCCAGCCCCAGGGCGCACGGGCAGGCGATGACGAGGACGGCGACCGCGGCGGTGAAGGCGGCCGTCAGCCCGACGCCGTTGCCCAGCCAGAAGCCGAGCGTGCCGAGCGCCAGGGCGATCACCACCGGCACGAACACCGCGGAGATCCGGTCCGCGAGCCGCTGCGCGGCGGCCTTGCCGTTCTGCGCGTCCTCCACCAGCCGCGCCATCCGGGCGAGTTGGGTGTCGGCGCCCACCCGGGTGGCCCGTACGACGAGCCGTCCGCCGGCGTTGATCGTGGCACCGGTGACCGGGTCGCCCGCGCCCACCTCCACCGGGACGGACTCCCCGGTGAGCATCGAGGCGTCCACGGCGGAGGACCCCTCCTCGACCGTACCGTCCGTCGCGATCTTCTCACCGGGCCGGACCAGGAAGCGGTCTCCGGTCTGCAACTCCGCGACGGGGACGGTCTGTTCACGGCCGTCGGCCCGCAGCACGGTGACGTGCTTCGCGCCCAGCTCCAGCAGCGCCCGCAGCGCGGCGCCCGCCTTGCGCTTGGCGCGGGCCTCGAAGTACCGACCGGCCAGGATGAAAGCGGTCACGCCGGCGGCGGCCTCCAGGTAGATGTTCCCGGCGCCGTCCGTACGCGCGATGGTCAGCTCGAAGGGGTGGGTCATGCCGGGTGTGCCCGCGGTGCCGAAGAACAGCGCCCACAGCGACCACAGGAACGCGGCCGAGGTGCCCACCGAGATCAGGGTGTCCATGGTGGCCGCGCCGTGCCGCGCGTTGGTGAACGCCGCCTTGTGGAAAGGCCAGGCCGCGTAGGTCACGACGGGCGCCGCGAGGGTGAGCGACAGCCACTGCCAGTACTCGAACTGCAGCGCCGGGATCATGGCCATGGCGACGACGGGAACCGACAGCACCACGGCGGTGATCAACCGCTCGCGCAGTGGCCGCAGTTCGTCGGCCTCCTGCGGCGGGCCGGCCTGCCGGGCGGCGGGAGCGGGCTCCTGCGCGGTGTACCCGGTGGCCTCGACGGTGGCGATGAGGTCACCGACGGAGACATCGCCGGAGTAGTTGACCTTGGCCTTCTCGGTGGCGTAGTTGACGGTGGCGGTGACCCCGTCCATGCGGTTGAGCTTCTTCTCGATGCGCGCGGCGCAGGAGGCGCAGGTCATGCCGCCGATGGCGAGCTCCACCTCGGCGCCGGCGGCCGTCGATGTACCGGTGCTCATCCTCAGACCCTCCCGGTCAGCTCGTAACCGGCCTCGTCGACGACCTCCGCGATCGCGTCGTCGTCGGGCTCGGCGGCACTGGTGACGGTGACATGGCCGCTGCCGAGATCGACCTCGACACCGCTGACGCCGGTCAGCTCGCCGATGGCCTCGGTCAGCGTGGCCTTGCAGTGGCCGCAGGACATTCCGGAGACGGCGTAGGTGGTGGCGGGCATCGGGTGCCTCCTCAGACGGTTCAACAGCTGCGGTTGATACGGGGCGGGGGTATGTCCTCGCCGACTTCAGGTATACCCCTGAGGGGTATACGATGCAAGTGCCGAAACCACTTGACTCGATACCCCCCAGGGGTATGGTGAGCTGTATGGAGCAGCCCCGCTGCCGAGCGGGGGACCGGTATCTGAAGGAGCCGACGGCCATGAACACCGGACTCAGGATCACCACCTTCGCCGCCGCACTGGCAGCGACCTTCGGCGCGGCCTACGGCGTCGGCCAGGGCATCGACCCCGTCGTCGCCGACAGCCCCCCGAAGCACGAGGACGAACACGCCGGGACCACACCGGAGCAGGCGAAGGGCGACGGTCACGGCGGGCACGACGCACTCCCCGCCGGCGGGCTGCAGATCTCCGAGGGCGGCTACACGCTCGACCTCGACACCCCGCGCGTCACCGCTGGGAAGAAGGCCGACCTGCGCTTCACCGTCCGGGACGGTGGGGGCCGGGCGGTCACGGCCTACCAGCGCGAACACGACAAGGAACTGCACCTCATCGTGGCCTCACGCGACCTGGGCACCTACCGCCACCTGCACCCCACCCGCGCCGCCGACGGCACCTGGAGCACCCCCGTGGAGCTGCCCCGCGCGGGCGGCTACCGCGTCTTCGCCGACTTCACCCCGGCCGGGAAGAACGCCGAGAACCTCACCCTCGGCGCGGACCTCGCCGCCTCCGGCCCGTACGAGGCCCGGCCCCTGCCGCCCGCGAAGACCACGGCCCGGGTCGACGGCTACGAGGTGAAGCTCTCCGGCGCCCCGCAACCGGGCAAGGCGAGCGAGCTGAAACTGAAGGTCTCCCGCGACGGCAGGCCCGTCACCGACCTCCAGCCCTACCTCGGCGCCTACGGCCACCTGGTCGCGCTGCGCTCCGGCGACCTCGCCTACCTGCACGTCCACCCCAACGGCGAACCCGGCGACGGCAGCACCAGGCCCGGCCCGGAGGTCTCCTTCACGGCCACCGCGCCCAGCTCCGGCGCCTACCGCCTGTTCCTCGACTTCAAGCACGACGGCAAGGTGCACACGGCGGCGTTCACCGTCCGCGCCGGGGGAGCAGCGGTCGACTCGGGTACCCCCGAGGGGCATGCGGAAGACCGTTCAGGTACCCCTGAGGGGCATGTCGAGGACAGCCACGGGCACTGAGCCGAGCGTCAGCCGAGCGCCCGGTCCAGGTTGAACGCCGCGCTGATCAGCGCGAGATGCGTGAACGCCTGCGGGAAGTTGCCCTGCTGCTCCCCGGTGTGACTGATCTCCTCGGCGTACAGACCGAGGTGGTTGGCGTACGTCAGCATCTTCTCGAAGGCCAGCCGCGCCTCGTCGATTCGCCCCGCGTGCACCATCGCCTCGACGTACCAGAACGAGCAGATGGAGAACGTGCCCTCGTCGCCGCGCAACCCGTCGGGGCTGGAGCGGGGGTCGTAGCGGTAGACCAGCGAGTCGGACACCAGCTCCTCGGTGAGCACGTCCAGCGTCGACAGCCACTTCGGATCGGTCGGGGCGATGAACTTCGACAGCGGCATCATCAGCACCGCCGCGTCCAGTACGTCGCCGTCCTCGTGCTGGACGAAGGCCCCGCGCTCCTCGGACCAGCCCCGGCTCATGATCCGCCGGTAGATCGTGTCGCGGCACTCCCGCCAGCGGGGCAGGTCGGCGGGCAGGCCGCGCCGGTTGGCCATCCGGATGGCCCGCTCGATCGCCACCCAGCACATCAGCCGCGAGTACAGGAAGTTCCGTCGCCCGCCCCGCGTCTCCCAGATCCCCTCGTCGGGCTGGTTCCAGTGCGCGCACACCCAGTCCACCAGGGCGCACACGTCGTCCCAGTGGCCGCTGGAGATGGGCTTGGCCCACTTGTCGTAGAGGTAGATGGAGTCGATCAGCGCGCCGTAGATGTCGAGCTGGAGCTGGTCGGCCGCCGCGTTGCCGACCCGTACCGGCGCCGAGCCGTGGTGGCCCTCCAGATGGTCGAGGGCGCGCTCGGGCAGCTCGGTGCGGCCGTCGATGCCGTACATGATCTGCAGTGGGCCGGAGGGCTTGCCGTCGCCCGGGCTGATGTGCCGGGTCACGAAGTCCATGAACGCCTCGGCCTCGCCGGTGAAGCCCAGCCGCAGCAGGGCGTAGACGCAGAACGCCGCGTCGCGCACCCACACGTACCGGTAGTCCCAGTTGCGCTCGCCGCCGAGCTCCTCGGGCAGACTCGTCGTCGGCGCGGCGACGATCGCCCCGGTCGGTGCGTAGGTGAGCAGCTTGAGCGTCAGGGCCGAGCGGTGCACCATCTCCCGCCAGCGGCCCTTGTACCGGGACGCCGACAGCCAGCGACGCCAGTACGCCACCGTCGCCGCGAACTGCTCCTCGGCCTCCGTGTGCGCACACCGGCGGGGCGTCACATCGCCGCCGACCTTGTCCAGCGCGAAGACCGCCGTCTCGCCCTCGGAGAGCTTGAAGTCGCCGCGCACATCGAGGCCGTCGGCCTCCAGCGGCACGGTCGCGGTCAGCGCCAGCGCCAGCCCCGTCGCCTCGAACACCGCGGCGTCGCCGGTCAGCCGCACGGTGTGCGGCAGGGAGCCGTAGTCGAACCGGGGCGCCACGCGCGTACGGAACGGGATCGCGCCGCGTACGCACACCACCCGGCGGATCAGCCGGTGCCGCTCGGCCTCGGCCGGCCCGTCGCCGAGCGGCATGAAGTCCTGCACCTCACCGACCCCGTCCTCGGTGAAGAACCGCGTGATCAGCACATTGGTGTCGGGGAAGTAGAACTGCTTGGTCCGGGCCGGCACCGACGCCGCCAGTTCGAAACAGCCGCCGCGCTCCGCGTCCAGGATCGAGGCGAACACGCTCGGCGCGTCGAAGGCCGGGCAGCAGTACCAGTCGATGGTGCCGTCGGTCCCGACCAGGGCCACACTGCGCAGATCGCCGATCAGCCCGTGCTCGGCGATCGGCACATAGCGCCGGGCACCCGGCATGCCCCGGTCCTGTGCGGCTCCGCCCATGACGGCCTCCCTGCCCGGTAGGCGCCTCAGCCCCAGCCTAGAACCGCCGACGGCCCGCCGCCGTCGGGCGGCGCCCCCCGGAGGCCCGCCCCGGACCGCCTCCGCCCCGCCGCCATGAAACCGACGCTGTCAGGCCCCGCCGCCGGACGGTCGCCGCCAGGCCACCGCCGCCGGGCCGCCGCCCCGCGGACCGCCATCGCGGGGCTGTTCCTGCGGACTGCCCTCGCTGGGCCGTTCCGGCGGATCGCCCTCGCGGGTCGCGCCGCGGGCCGCTGCTGGGCCGTTCCCGCCGGATGGCCACCGGCCGGGCTGTCGCTGTCGGGTGGTCACCACCGGACGGCTGGCGCCAGCCGTTCCACCCCCCGGCGATGCGGACCACCCCCGCCGCCCCCCCGCGGGCCGCCCCCGCGGACCCCCCGCAGACCGCTCCCGCGGACCGCCGCGCGGGTTGCCCTCGCGGGGCCGTGCCGCGGGCCGCTGCTGGGCCGTTCCCGCCGGATGGCCACCGGCCGGGCTGTCGCTGTCGGGTGGTCACCACCGGACGGCTGGCGTCGGCCGTCCCACCCCCCGGCGCACCGCCCCCGCGGACCCCCCGCAGACCGCTCCCGCGGACCGCCATCGCGGGGTCGCGCCGCGGGCCGCTGCTGGGCCGTTCCCGCCGGAGGGCCACCGGCCGGGCTGTCGCTGTCGGGTGGTCACCACCGGACGGCTGGCGCCAGCCGTCTCACCCCCCCCGGCGATCCGGACCACCCCTGCAGACCACCCCTGCAGACCGCCCCCGCGGACGCCCCGCGGGCCCCCGCGGACCGCCATCGCGGGGCCGCCCCGCGGGCCGCTGCCGGGCCGTTCCCGCCGGATGGCCACCGCCGGGCCGTCACTGCCGGATAGTCACCACCGGCCGTCCCGCCCCCCCGGCCGAGCCGCTCCCGCTGGCCCGTCTCCGTTGGGCCGCCCCGGCCGAGCCGCTCCCGCTGGCCCGTGTCCGTTGGGCCGCCCCGGCCGAGCCGCTCCCGCTGGCCCGTGTCCGTTGGGCCGCCCCGGCCGAGCCGTCCCCGCTGGCCCGTGTCCGTCGGGCCGCCCCGGCCGAGCCGCTCCCGCTGGCCCGTCTCCGTTGGGCCGCCCCGGCCGAGCCGTCCCCGCTGGCCCGTGTCCGTCGGGCCCGCCCCCGGCCGAATCGCCCCCGCTGGCCCGTCTCCGTCGGGCCGCCCCGGCCGGGCCCCGGTTCCGCCGCTGTCAGACCGTGATGACCCGCAGCCCGGCTTCCTCGAATCTCCGCACCGCCTCCGCGTCGGCCGCCGTGTCGGTGACCAGTGTGTCCACCGCCCCGGTCGCGCAGATCCGGGCGAACGCCCGCTGTCCCAGCTTGCTGGAGTCCGCGGCCACCACCACCCGCTCCGCACGCTCGCACAGCAGCCGATTGATCGCGGCCTCCGCCTCGTCGTGTGCCGCGGCGCCGTGCGTCACGTCGAAGGCGACCACGCCGAGCACCGCCACATCGACCGTGATCTGCCCGAGCACCCCGTCCGCGAGCGGCCCCACCAGCTCGTACGACTGGGGCCGGGCCACTCCGCCGGTCAGCACGATCTTGAACTGGGGCCGCACGACCAGCTCACCCGCGATGTTCAGCGCGTTGGTCACCACGGTCAGCGCGGGCGACCCGGACGCCAGATCCCCGCGTACGGCCAGGGCCCGGGCCACCTCGGTCGTGGTGGTCCCGCCGGTCAGCCCGACCGCCTCGCCCGGCGCGACCAGATCCGCCACCGCCTTGGCGATGCGCTGCTTCTCGGAGGCACGGCGGGCCGTCTTGTAGCGCAGCGGCAGCTCGTACGACACACCGTGCACGACCGCCCCGCCCCGGGTGCGCACGAGCATCTGCTGCTCGGCGAGCCCGTCGAAGTCACGGCGGATCGTCGCCGCCGACACCCCGAGCTCGGTCGCCGCCTCCTCGACGTCCAGCCGGTCGCGCTCCACGAGCAGTTCCAGCAGCGCCTTCCAGCGGGCGTCGCGCGACATCCGCACCTCCCTGTATCGATCTCCGGCGACCTTAGCGCACCCGATCCGGCCCGAATGCTTGATGTTGCTCGAAAGTTAGAGCTATCTTGCAGGAACAAGCAGAGTGGAGGGTGCGGTATGACGCATGTCGAGGACGAGCTGACCAGCCAGCCCGAGTGCTGGGCGCGCGCCGCGGCACAGGCGCCCCGGTGGGCACGGGTGCTGCCGGCGCCGGGGGAGCGGGTCGCGATCGTCGGCTGCGGCACCTCGTACTTCATGGCGCAGGCCGCCGCCGCACTGCGCGAGGGCGCGGGCCAGGGTGAGACCGACGCCTTCGCCGCCTCGGAGTTCCCCCACGGCCGCCGCTACGACCGGGTCGTCGCCCTCACCCGCTCCGGCACCACGACCGAAGTCCTCGACCTGCTGCGACACTTGAAGGGCGCCACCCCCACCACCGCCACCCCCACCACCGCGATCACCGCCGACCCGGACACACCCGTCAGGACGGCCGCCGACGCCCTCGCCGTGCTGGACTTCGCGGACGAACGCTCCGTCGTCCAGACCCGGTTCGCGACCACCGCCCTCACCCTGCTCCGCGCCCACTTCGGCCTCCACCAGGACACCGCCGTCACCGACGCGCGCACCGCCCTCGCCGAGCCGCTGCCCGAAGGCGTTGTGGAGTGCGGGCAGTTCACCTTCCTGGGCCGCGGCTGGACCGTCGGACTGGCCAACGAGGCCGGGCTGAAGATGCGCGAGGCCGCCCTGGCCTGGACGGAGGCCTACCCCGCGATGGAGTACCGGCACGGCCCCATCAGCGTCAGCACCACGGGCACGGCCACCTGGATGCTGGGCGACGCCCCGGACGGACTCGCCGAACAGGTCCGCGGCACCGGTGCGTTGTGGATCGCGGGCGCCCTGGACCCGCTCGCCGAGCTCGTCCGCGTCCACCGGCTCGCCGTCGCCGTCGCCGCCTCCCGCGGTCTTGACCCCGACACCCCGCGCCACCTGACGCGCTCGGTGATCCTCGAACCCTGACCCTGGAGACCCCGTGCCCCTCACCACCACCGGCGACCTCGTCACCGCCGCCGCGGCCGCCCGCTCGGCCGTCGCCTCCTTCAACGTCATCACCCTGGAGCACGTCGAGGCCGTCATCGCGGGCGCCGAGTCGGTGCGCGCGCCCGTCGTCCTCCAGGTCAGCGAGAACGCGGTCAAGTTCCGTGGCGGAGACCTCCTCCCACTCGCCCGCGCGGCCGTCGCCGCCGCCGAACAGGCCGCCGTACCCGTCGCGTTGCACCTCGACCACGTGCAGAGCGACACCCTGCTGCACCGGGCCGCGGACGCCGGCTTCAGCTCCGTGATGTACGACGCGGCCCGGCTGCCCTACACGGAGAACCTCGACGCGACCCGGGCGGCGGTGGACCGGGCGCACGCCCAAGGGCTCTGGATCGAGGCCGAGCTGGGCCAGATCGGCGGCAAGAACGGCAGACCCCCGCTGGACGCGCACGCCCCCGGCGCCCGCACCGACCCCGACGAGGCACGCGTCTTCGTCGCCGACTCGGGCGTGGACGCCCTGGCCGTCGCCATCGGCAGCACCCACGCCATGACCACCCGCACGGCGGCCCTCGACCACGCCCTGCTCAAACGCCTGTCGGCCGCGCTGGACGTCCCGCTCGTCCTGCACGGCTCCTCCGGCGTCCCGGACGACGAACTCACCGCGGCGATCGCGGGCGGCATCACCAAGGTCAACATCGGAACGGCCCTGAACATCGCGCTGACCGGCGCGATCCGGGACTTCGTCGCCGAGCACCCCGAGGCGGTCGACCCGCGCGGCTACCTCACCCTCGCACGGGAGGCGATGACCCGGACGGTGGCGAGGACCCTCCGGACCCTCGGCGCCGCTACCGCTTGACGGCCTTCAGCACCACGAACTTCGGGTCGCTCGCGACGACCCGGCTGTTGCCGAAGAGCTTGCGCAGCTTGACGTGGTAGCCCAGGTGCCGGTTGCCGATCACCCACAGCTCCCCGCCCGGCCGCAGCGCACGCCGCGCCCCGGTGAACATCCGCCAGGCCGTGGCGTCCGTCGTCGCCTGATGGGAGTGGAACGGCGGGTTGTTCAGCACCAGATCGACACTGCCCGACGGCACGCCCGCCAGCCCGTCACCGACCCGGAACTCCGCATGCCCGGGCGCGCCGTTCGCCTTGTACGTCGCCTCCGCCGAGGCCACGGCCTGGAAGGACTCGTCCACGAACAGCACCTCGGCGTCCGGGTCGCCCAGCGCCACCGAGGTGCCCACCACGCCGTTGCCGCACCCCAGGTCCACCACCCGGCGGCCCCGCCCCTCGGGCAGCTGCCGCAGGAAGAACCGCGTCCCGATGTCGAGCCGGTCGGCGCAGAAGACCCCCGCGTGATTGACGACGGTGCCTCCCGCGGCGGGACCGATGCCGTCCGGCAGCGTGTAGACGTACGGCCACGGATTGCCGGGCCGCTCCCGCGCGGGATCCGGCGTGCAGAGGATCAGCCGGGCCTTCTTCTCGGCGAGCGAGGTGCGGGTCGGGCCGAGGATCCGCTCGAACAACGTCAGTGTCGAGGTGTGGATCTCCTTCACCATGCCGGTGCCCACGACGACCGTCCCCGCGTGCACGGCCGGAGCCAGGCGCAGCAGCTGGTCCTCCAGCAGCGCCAGGCTCTTGGGCACCCGCACCAGCAGCACGTCGATCCGCTCCGGCGGCGGATCCTGTGTGGTGAGCAGCCGTACCGCACCCGGCGCGACGCCGGCCCGCGCGAGATTGGCCCGGGTCGCCTCCTGCGCGAGGTGGGAGTCGGTGATCTGCGCCGGCCCGTGCGCGGCGAGCGCCGTGACCAGGGCGCCCCACCGGTCCCCGACCACCACGACCGTCCCGTCCAGTGGCACCCGCTCCTCGGCCAGGTGCCGCAGCAGATACTCGTCCGAGGCGTCCCAGGCGCGCAGCCTGTCGCGCGGGTCCTCCGGGAAACGGGTCAGCGCCGGCTCGCCCCACGGCGTCGTCATACGGTCGTTCATCGTGCGACCAGGCTAGCCGAGCCCCAGCTCAGGGCGTGCCGGTCAGCAGAGACGGCGCCAGAAAGGCCACCAGGGAAGCGACCAGGGAACGCAAGGCACCATGGAAGGCATGGACGCCGAGCTGTTCCCCAGGGCCCGTACGCAGGTCGCGCCCGGCGCCGTGCACCTGCCCGACTGGCTGGACGCCGAACGTCAGCGCACACTGCTGGAGGCCTGCCGCGACTGGGCCCGCCCGCCCGCGGGACTGCGCACGGTCCGCACCCCCGGCGGCGGCACCATGACCGCCCGCCAGGTCTGCCTCGGCTGGCACTGGTACCCGTACGCCTACGCCCGCACGGTCGCCGACGGGGACGGCGCCCCGGTCAAGCCGTTCCCGCGGTGGCTCGGCGAACTGGGCCGCCGGGCCGTCCGCGACACCCTCGGCGGGCCCGCGCCGGACTACGACATCGCGTTGATCAACTTCTATGACGCCGACGCCCGCATGGGCATGCACCGCGACAGCGACGAGAAGTCCGACGCGCCGGTGGTCTCACTGAGCCTCGGCGACACCTGCGTCTTCCGCTTCGGCAACACCGCCGCGCGCACCCGGCCCCACACCGACGTCGAGCTGCGCAGCGGCGACCTGTTCGTCTTCGGCGGCCCGTCCCGCCTGGCCTACCACGGGGTCCCACGCGTCCACCCGGGCACGGCCCCGCCCGGACTCGGCCTGACGGGCCGGCTCAACGTCACCCTCCGGGTCAGTGGCCTGTGATGCCCGGCCGTACGCGTCGCCGCCGCTCCCCGCCGCCCGCCCGGCCGGTGCGGTCACCATCCCGGCGGATCATGGGAGACTCGCCCTCATGAGCGGGAAGGCGGGCCCCCGGCAGGCGGGGAACGGGAGCACTTCGAGAGCGCGGCTGGACCGGGGGCGCGGAGCACTGGGACCCGCACTGGAACTCGTGCACACCGGCCGCGCGCCGACCCGGGCCGTGCTCACCGCCGAGCTCGGGGTGACACGGGCGACGGCCGGGGCGGTCGCCGCCGAACTGGAGGCGCTCGGGCTGATCCGGATCGACGCCCGGCCCGGCGCGGCGGCCGGCTCCCAGGGCAGGCCCTCCCATCGGCTGGCCGTCGCCGACGACGGGCCCGTCGCGCTCGCCGCGCAGGTGCACGCCGACGGGTTCCGGGCGGCGCTGGTCGGACTGGGCGGTCGGATCGTCGCGACCGCGCCCGGCTGCGAGGTCGTCGACGCCGACCCGGCCAAGGTGCTCGCCTCCGTCGTCGCGGCCGGTGCCGAGTTGCTGCGCGAGACCGGACGGCGGTGCGTGGGCGCGGGCCTCGCGGTGCCCTCCGCCGTCGCCGAACCCGAGGGGCTGGCCCTGAACCCGCTCCACCTGGCCTGGCCGGCGGGCGCGCCCGTGCGGGACATCTTCGCCGAGCAGGTGCGCGCGGCCGGCCTCGACGGACCCGCGTTCGCGGCCAACGACGTCAACCTCGCCGCGCTCGCCGAGCACCGGCACGGCGCCGGGCGCGGCTCCCGCGACCTGCTGTGCGTGGCCACCGGCCACCGCGGTGTGGGCGGCGCGCTCGTCCTCGACGGCCGTCTGCACCGGGGCAGTTCGGGCCTCGCGCTGGAGGTCGGGCACCTCACCGTGCACCCCGAGGGCCGCCCCTGCCACTGCGGCAGCCGCGGCTGCCTCGACGTGGAGACCGACCCGCTGGCGTTCCTCACGGAGGCCGGACGCGAACCGGGCCCCGAGGTGTCGCTGCTCCAGCAGTCCATCGACCTGATCCGCCACCACTACGACGACCCGGCCGTGCGCACCGCCGCGGAGAGCGTCGTCGACCGCCTCGGCCTGGGCCTCGCGGGCCTGGTCAACATCCTCAACCCGGACCGCATCATCCTCGGCGGCCTGCACCGCACTCTCCTCGACGCCGACCCCGGCCGGCTGCGGGCGGTCGTGGCCGACCGCAGTCTGTGGGGCCAGAGCGGCGGAGTCCCCATCCTGCCCTGCACCCTCGACCACAACAGCCTGGTCGGCGCGGCGGAACTGGCCTGGCAGCCGGTCCTGGACGACCCGCTGGGGGCGCTGGTCCCCCAGGGATGACCGCGTGACCGGGCGAATCCGGTTGCACCGGTGACAGGCTTGTCCGCGCCGCTTCCGGGAAGGCGCGCGGCTGAGCGGGCAGGCTGGGCCGCAGACAGTCCGCCCGCGCACCCGCACCAGCGAGGAAGTTGACGCAATGACCGACAAGCTCACCGTGAGCGTCCTGGGCACCGGCATCATGGGCGCCGCGATGGCCCGCAACCTCGCCCGGGCCGGACACACCGTCCACGCCTGGAACCGCACTCGGGCCAAGGCGGAGCCGCTGGCCGCCGACGGCGTCCGGATCGCCGGCACCCCCGCGCAGGCCGTTCAGGACGCCGATGTCGTCCTGACCATCCTCTACGACGGTCCCGCCGCCCTGGAGACCATGCGCGAGGCCGCCCCCGCCCTGCGCCCCGGCACCGCCTGGATGCAGTCCACCACCGCCGGCATCGAGGGCGTGGCCGAACTGGCCTCCTTCGCCCACGAGCACGGCCTGCACTTCTACGACGCCCCCGTCCTGGGCACCCGCCAGCCGGCCGAGGCCGGGAAGCTGACGGTGCTCGCGGCCGGCCCCACCGAGGGCCGTGAGAAGGTGACGCCGGTCTTCGACGCCGTCGGTGCCCGGACCGTGTGGAGCGGCGAGGACGGAGCGCGGGGTGGTGCCACCCGGCTGAAGCTCGTCGCCAACAGCTGGGTCCTCGCCGTCACGGCCGCGGCCGGGGAGGCCCTCGCCCTGTCCGAGGCCCTCGGTGTCGACCCCCGCGGCTTCCTCGACCTCGTCGCCGGTGGCCCGCTCGACATGGGCTATCTGCGCGCCAAGTCCGAACTCGTCCTGGAGAACCGGCTCACCCCGCCCCAGTTCGCCGTGGGCACCGCCGTCAAGGACGCCCGGCTGATCGTCGAGGCCGGTACCGCGCACGGTGTCCGCCTGGACGTCGCCGAAGCGGCCGCCGCCCGCATGGAGCGTGCCGCGCGCCAGGGGCACGCCGACGAGGACATGGTCGCGGCCTACTTCGCCAGCTTCGACGACAAGACCGACTCCTAGGAGGTTCCCCCCATGTCCAAACCGCCGCTGCCGCCCGAGGCCGTCGACCTGCTGAGCCGGCCCAACCCGTGCGTCATGGCCACCCTGCGCTCCGACGGCGCACCGGTCTCCACCGCCACCTGGTACGCCTGGCGGGACGGCCGTGTCCTGATCAACCTCGACGAGGGCCGGGTACGGCTGAAGCACCTGCGCCGCGACCCGCGCGTCACCCTCACCGTCCTCGCCGGCGACGACTGGTACACCCACGTCACCCTCATCGGCCGCGTCACCGAGACGTACGACGACGAGGACCTGGCCGACATCGACCTCCTCGCCCGGCACTACACCGGCAAGCCCTACCCGGACCGTGACCGGCGCCGGGTCAGCGCCTTGATCGAGGTCGACCGCTGGCACGGCTGGGGCTCGCTGAAGGACAGCGACCAGGCCGGCGGCTGACCCCCCGGTGGCGCGGCAGGTCAGCGCCACTCCGCCCCGAAGGCCCGGCCCGGGTTCTCCGTGAGGATGCGCCCGACCAGTTCCTCGCCCACGGCGTGCACGAGCCGGGGCCGCACCCGGCGCAGCAGGTAGGGCATCCCGGGGCCGCCGTCCACCGAGCGGGCGGCGGCCGTGGTGGTGTCCGCGCCCAGCAGCACCCGGTCGCCGAACCCGGCGTCGGCGAGGGCCCGTACGGCCTCCGGCATCCGCCAGTCCGTGGCGTGGTGGGCGAGGGACGGCCCGTCGAAGGCCAGATAGCAGCCGGACCCGGCCGCCTGACGGTGTACCACGAGGTCGGGGGAGCGGTTGAGGTGCCCGAGCACCACACGGTGCGGCGGCACCCCCAACTCCCCGCACAGCAGGTCCAGTACGTCCAGCGCGCCGGTGCCCAGCTCCAGGTGCACGGCGATCGCCGCACCCGTGGCGTGATGCGCCTCGGCCGCCGCCGTCATGGTCCAGCGGGCGTGCGCGTCCAGCGCGTGGAAACCGCCCGCGACCTTGACCAGCCCCGCCCGCACCCCCGACGTCCCGATGCCCACGGTGAGTTCGGAGACGAAGACCTCCGCGAGCCGGCTCCGCAGCCCGGCGAGCGTGTCCCCGTCGTAGTGCACGGCCTGGTGCAGACCGGTCGCGGCCACCACGTGCACGCCCGTCTCTCGGGACAGCGGCGGCAGATCGGCGGCCCGCCGCCCGAGCCCGTACGGCGTCCACTGCACGACGGCCCCGCCGCCCTGCTCCCGGAACGCGACCAGCTCCGCCCGTGCCGCCGGCATGCTGCGCAGCTCCTGGCCGGGCAACCGGGGACTGCCGAAGAACAGATGGTCGTGAGCGTCGCACACGCCCAGATCGGCGGGAGGCACGTCCCCCAGCACCGTGCGGACCGAGCTCACCACTGGCGTCCCCGGGGCAACCGGTCCCGCCCCGGCGCGGACAGGTGCAGCACCTCGAACACCTCGCCGTCTGCCCTGGGTGTGTCCTGCGCCCCACTTTCCCAGAGGGAGAAGTGCACCAGTTCCCAGCGGCTCGTGTCGACGGCCGCGGCGGCGCACAGGGCCCCGTCCTGCGCCGCCAGCCGCCGGACCTCACCCACCGCGTCCGCCACGGTCTCGGCCAACAGCGCGCCGTCCGGGACGGGTTGGCGATGGCGTACCGCGAACCGAGCCTGCGCGCCGTCGCCTTCCTCGTACGCGAGGCCCGTCCACTGCCGCGCCGACGGCCGTCCGAAGTCGTCAGCGACTCCCTGGAAGGCGCCGCCCCACAGGAAGGAGTTCATTCCGTCGACCGTGTTCCAGAGGTAGAAGGGGGCGTACTGGTTGACCGGCGAGCCGCGCTGGCCGCGCTCGCGGATCAGATAGGCCTTGAGGCCGAGCCCGTCCCAGTCGTCGAGCAGATGTCCCCGGCGGGCGACACGGTCGCGGACGATGCCCATGTCGTACCCGGCGGGCAGGGTGATCTCGTACTGCAGCGCGTGCATGCGGGTCTCCTCAAGAGGTCCGGGGTGCCAGCAGGGCGAGCAGCCCCCGGACCCCGGCGTCGAACACGGCGGGGGAACCGGAGGCGCGGGCGAGGACGTAACCGCCCTGGACGGTCGCGACGACCGCCGCCGCGATCTCCCCGGCGTCCAGACCGGGCGCGAACTGCCCCTGCGCCTTGCCCTCTTCGACGATCCCGGCGATCCGCCCGCGCAGCCAGTCGAGCGTCTCTTCGACCGGTGCGCGCAGCTCGGGGCTCGCGATGACGTCCGGGTCCATCGTCAGCCGGCCGACCGGGCAGCCCCGCAGCACATCGCGCTCGCGCCGCAGATACGCCTCGACGCGCTCGTAGGGCGTGCCCGGCCCGTCGAGTACTCCCGCGGCGGTAGCGCGCATCTCCTCGGCGGTCCGCCGGATCGCGGCCAGGGCGAGATCGGGCTTGCCCTTGAAGTGGTGGTACATGCTGCCCTGCCCGGCGTCCGCGCGCTCCAGGATCGCCTTGGGGCTGGTGCCCGTGTAGCCGCGCTCCCACAGCAGCTCTCGGGTGGACTCGATCAGCCGTTCCGGGGTGCTCATACGGTCACTGTACATACCAGTAGTTACAGACGTCGAGCGCCGCGAGGAGCAGAGCGGTCCCGCGCGCCTGCTCCCCGCGGCGTACGCACAGTGCCGCCGGCCGTACGACGACCGGAGCACCCTCACCGGACGACTCTCGAAAGCGACACCGCACATCGAGCGATCGAGGAGTTGGACGACATGCAGACCCTGGCGCACTTCGGCGACGGCGGCGGACCCGGCCCGTGGATCCTGCTCTTCCCGGTGATCTGGGCGCTGGTGATCGGCGGCGGCATCGTGCTGCTGCGCCGCACGGTGTGGCGCGGACGCCGTGGCGGCCCCTGGCAGCGGCCCACCGTCGAGGGCGACTCACCCCTCGCCGTACTCGGCCGCCGCTTCGCCTCCGGCGAGATCGACGAGGACGAGTACTGGCGGCGGCTGTCCGTGCTGAACGAGGAGTTCGGCCGCAAGGGAGGCGCGGTATGACCACGACGACCGCCACGACGACCACGCTGCCCGCCGCCCGGGTCGTCGACGCGGTGAAGGTGTACGGCGGTGGCGACACCGCCGTACGCGCCCTCGACGGCGTGACCGTGACCTTCCCGGCCGGCCGCTTCACCGCGATCATGGGCCCCTCGGGCTCCGGCAAGTCCACCCTGATGCACTGCGCGGCGGGCCTGGACACCCTCACCTCCGGCACCGCCCGGATCGGCGACACCGACCTCGGCGGCCTCGACGACCGCCGGCTCACCCTGCTGCGCCGCGACCGCGTGGGTTTTGTGTTCCAGGCGTACAACCTGGTACCCACGCTCACCGTCCTGGAGAACATCACCCTGCCCCTGGATCTGGCGGGCGGGCGGGGCGACCCGGAGTGGATCGACGCGCTGATCGACGCCGTCGGACTGCGCGCCCGGCTCCACCACCGGCCCGCCGAACTCTCCGGCGGACAGCAGCAACGCGTCGCCGTGGCCCGGGCGTTCGCGGGGCGGCCGGACGTCGTCTTCGCCGACGAACCGACCGGCAACCTCGACTCCCGCTCCGGCGCCGAGGTACTGGGGCTGCTCGGACGCGCGGTGCGGCAGACCGCCCGCACGGTCGTCATGGTCACCCACGACCCGGTCGCCGCCGCCCACGCCGACGAGGTCGTCTTCCTCGCCGACGGGCGCCTGGTCGACCGCATGGAGTCCCCGACCGCCGACCGCGTCCTGGACCGGATGAAAGCCTTCGAGGTGCCCTCATGAACGCCTCCGTACGCCTCAGTGCGTCCTCCCTGCGCGCCCACCGGCGGCGCTTCGCCGGGACGTTCCTCGCCGTGTTCCTCGGCGTGGCCTTCCTGGCCGGGACGCTCGTCATGGGCGACACCCTGCGCGCGAGCTTCGACTCGATGTTCGGCGACGCGGCCCGCGGCACGGACGCCGTCGTCCGCAGCGCCGACGCCATCACCACCCCCGGCGAGAGCCAGGGCGTACGGCAGCCGGTCGCCACCGACCTGGTCGGCACCGTCGAGAAGGTTCCCGGCGTCGCCGCCGCCGTGCCCGACGTCCAGGGCGCCGGCCAGCTCGTCGGCGCGAACGGCGAGGCGATCGGCGGCCAGGGCCCGCCCACCCTCGCCGGCAACTGGATCACCGACCCGGAGCTCAACCCCTACCGGCTCGCCGAAGGGCGTGCGCCGCGGCGGTCCGGCGAGGTCGTCGTCAACCGGGGCGCCGCCGAGAAGGGCGGCCTGAGTATCGGCGACACCACGACCCTGCGCACCCCGGACCCGGTCCGGGTGACGATCGTCGGACTCGCCACGTTCGGCGGCGAGGACGGCATGGCCCAGGTGACCTTCACCGGGATGACCATGGCCGACGCGCAGAAGCACCTCACCGCCCGGCCGGGTGAGGCCGCGAGCATCCAGGTGCGGGCCGGGCCCGGTGTGACCCAGCGCGAGCTCGTCGACCGGCTGACGCCCGTCCTGCCGCACGACGTCGAGGCCATCACCGGCCAGGAGTCGGCCGAGGAGAACAACGAGATGATCTCCGGTCAGTTCCTGAGCGTCTTCACACTCTTCCTGCTGGTGTTCTCCGGCGTCGCCCTGCTGGTCGCGACCTTCTCCATCCACAACACCTTCGCGATCGTCGTGGCCCAACGCACCCGCGAGAACGCCCTGTTGCGGGTGCTGGGCGCCTCGCGCGGGCAGGTCACCGGCGCCGCCCTGGTGGAAGCCGGTGCCGTGGCCGTGACCGCATCACTGGCGGGTCTCGCGGGCGGCATCGCTATCGCGGCGGGGCTCCAGGCGCTGTTCCCGGCGATCGGCTTCCCGTTCCCCGAGGGCGATCTGGTGGTCACCGGCCTGTCGATGGCGCTGCCCCTGGCCGTCGGGATCCTGGTCTGCCTGGGCTCCGCCCTGCTGCCCGCCGTCCGCGCCGGCCGCACCGCGCCCCTGGCCGCCCTGCGCGAGACGGCCGTGGACACCTCGGGCGCCTCCCGCCCGCGCGCGATCGCCGGCACCGCGCTGGCAGCCCTGGCCCTCGCCCTCACGCTCGCCGGCGTCCTCGTGACCCCGTCGGTCTGGTTGGCCGGAACCGGCGCGACCCTGGCCCTGGTCGCGTTCGTGGTGCTCGGCCCGGTCGCCTCCTCCACCGCAGTGCGCTTCCTCGGCGGCCCGCTCGCCCGGTGGCGCGGCGTCACCGGCGCCCTCGCCCGGCGCAACGCCCTGCGCAGCCCCAAGCGCACGGCCGCCACCGCGAGCGCCCTCATGATCGGCGTGGCCGTCGTGTCGCTGTTCACGGTGTTCGGCGCCTCGCTGAAGGCGACCATGGACCAGACCGTGTCCCGGTCCTTCGCGGGCGACGTCGCCGTCAGCGCCCCCTCGTTCGGCGCGGGCGGCAGCGGACTCAGCCCGAAGCTGGCCGGGGCGATCCAGAAGCTGCCCGAGGTGGACACCGCCGTCGGACTCGGCCGGGGCGTCGCCGAGGTCGACGGCGAGGGCCGCGCCCTGACGGTCACCGACCCGGCCGCCCTGGCACGCACCTTCGACCTCGGCACGGTCGACGGCTCGCTGCGCGAACTCGGCACCGACGGCATCGCCGTCACCGAACAGGAGGCCGCCAGGCAGCACCTCACCACCGGCGACACGGCACAACTCACCTTCACCGACGGCACGAAGGAGACCTTCACCGTGCGCGCGGTCTACGGCCGCTCCGAACTCGCCGGGGACTACGTCATCACCCGCGCGGCCTGGGCCCCGCACCGCACCCAGGACTCCGACACCCTCGTCGCCGTCACCCTCGCGGACGGTGTGAGCACCGACGCCGGCACCGCGGCGGTGGAGCAGGCCGCCGCGCCGTACGGCAACCCGGAGGTCCAGACCCGCGACGCGTACGCGCGGTCCTCGGCGGGCGGCATCGACATGATGCTCACCCTCGTCTACGCGCTGCTCGCCCTCGCGGTGCTGATCGCGCTCCTGGGCATCGCCAACACACTGACCCTGGCGGTCCACGAACGCACCCGCGAACTGGGCCTGCTCAGGGCCGTCGGCCAGACCCGTGCCCAACTGCGGGCCATGGTCCGCTGGGAGTCGGTCCTGGTCGCCGCCTTCGGCACGGCCGGCGGGCTCGCCCTCGGCGCCTTCCTCGGCTGGGTCCTCGTCAGGGCCTCGGACGGCGCGAGCGACAGCGCCTTCGCCTTCGCGATGCCGCCCGCCCAACTGGCCGTCGTGGCCGTCGTGGGACTCGCCGCCGGCGCCCTCGCGGGGCTGCGCCCGGCCCGGCGCGCGGCACGCCTGGACGTACTGCGCGCCGTCGCCGCGGAGTGACGCACGCCCCGGGCGCACAACCCGGCGGCGTGCGCCCCCGATGCCCCCGAGGGGACGGTGGTCACCGCCCGGTCAACCGGCAACGGCGGACCGGGCGGGAGCATGGTCGGGCCGGAGCCCGTCGGTGGCGGCGCCGACCTCGGCGAACCGGCGCGCCGGCTTCTCCTGGACCGTGCGCCGCGAGCGGATCGAGGGCGACGTCACCACGGGGGCGGACGTCGGCAGGGTGAACCACACGACCTTGCCGGACTCGCCGTCCGGCCGGACGCCCCAGCTCTCGCTCATGGCGGCCACCATCGCGAGCCCACGCCCGCACGTCGCCAGCGGCTCCGCCTCGTCGATCACGGGCATCCGCGGATCCCCGTCGCGCACCGAGACCATGAGCCGGTCGAGCAGCAGCTCTATCTCCACGGTGCACGTCTTGTCCGGCTGGGCATGCCGGTGGACGTTGGACAACAGCTCCGTCACGCCGAGCGAGGCCCGGTCGATCAGGGGGTCGAGATGCCAGTAGCGCAACTGCGCAGATACGATTCTGCGGACCTGGCCGATCCGCGACGGCAGGGCTTGGAGCTCCACCGTGCAGTGCCTGCTTGGGTAGCTGATCACGGCTGCGACTCCCCGACGTGAGGTCCGGAAGAACACGGGATTCGGATCCAGCAGGGCGCCTGCGTGACACTGCCGCCTGCTGTCGTGGCCGGCGGGCTGGTTCGCAGCGTTATCGCCGGTAAACCCAGAGTGACGTGAGACCAGAGTGACGCAGGGGATGAGGTACCGCAACTCGCGGACATCTCAGTCGCCACGCCCCGCTGCCCGGCGCACGGCCTCGATGAAACGCCGCGCGGCCGGCGGGCCCGGCTCCCCCGGTGCGGGGTCGTGATCGCCCAGGGTGAGCAGGTACCGGTTGCCGTTGAGATCCGCCGTGGCCCGGTCCTCGGGGCCGAACCAGGGCTTGGAGGCGCGCACGGCCTGCACCGGCGCGCTGTCGATCTCACTGCCGTAACTGGTCAGCAGCTCGAGCCGGCCGTCGTTGATCCGGACCTGCCCGGCCCGGGTGAGCGACCGCAGCCGTTTCCCGATGCGCACGCCCGTGGCCCTGAACTCCGGCTCTCCCATGCCACCCGCCCCCTGTGCGTGTCGGCGTACCGGCCCGCTCGGCGCGGGTGCCCGGTACGGGCTCGTGTCCTGATCCAGTGTGCCCCGTCCGGGCGCGTCGTCCCCTCCGGGTGGTGCGCCCCGCCCGGCCCGGTGGTGCGGTGTGCCCCCGGAGGGGATGCGGTGCCGGTGCCCGGAAGTCCGCTCCGGGAGGCGGGTCGTGCCCTGCGCTCACCCCGTCCGGGGCCTTGGTCCCGCCGTGCAGTCTGCCCGCGCCCGGCGCCGAGCACCAGGGTCCGCGAGCCCCCTGCCCGGGGGCGCCCGCAGCACACTCGCGGATGCGCCCCCGAGAGTGCGCGCCCCCTTGCACCGGGTCCTGCCCCTGGGGGCGCTTTGGGGGGCTCAAAGATGCGTTTATGCAGGTGAGAAGCGTGCGCCGGGTGTCTATGATCGGAGGTGTCGGCCGCGTGACGCGTCGTCGGCGCGCAGCGATAGGAGCCCTCGTGAGCACTCCCCAGCAGACCCGGACCGGCGTGACCCTCGACGTCGACCACAGCGACCCCGGCTACCGGTCCTGGCTCAAAGAAGCCGTCCGCAGAGTCCAGGCGGACGCCAACCGCTCGGCCGACACCCACCTGCTGCAGTTCCCCCTGCCGGAGCGCTGGGGCATCGACCTCTACCTCAAGGACGAGTCCACCCACCCCACCGGCAGCCTCAAGCACCGCCTCGCCCGTTCCCTCTTCCTCTACGGCCTCTGCAATGGCTGGATCCGGCCGGACCGGCCCGTCATCGAGGCCTCCAGCGGCTCGACCGCCGTCTCCGAGGCGTACTTCGCGAAGCTGATCGGCGTGCCCTTCATCGCCGTCATGCCGCGCACGACGAGCGCCGAGAAGATCCGCCTCATCGAGTTCCACTCCGGCCGCTGCCACTTCGTGGACGACTCGCGCACGATGTACGAGGAGTCCGCCCGCCTCGCGGCCGAGACCGGCGGCCACTACATGGACCAGTTCACCTACGCCGAACGGGCCACGGACTGGCGCGGGAACAACAACATCGCCGAGTCCACCTTCCGGCAGCTGCGCATGGAGCGGTTCCCCGAGCCGGCGTGGATCGTCGCCACGGCGGGCACCGGCGGCACCTCGGCGACCCTCGCGCGCTACATCCACTACATGCAGTACGACACCCGCGTCTGCGTGGCCGACCCCGAGAACTCGTGCTTCTTCGAGGGCTGGACCACCGGCGATCCGGACGTCACCTGCGACGGCGGCTCCCGCATCGAGGGCATCGGCCGGCCCCGTATGGAACCGAGCTTCGTGCCCGGCGCGATCGACCGGATGATGAAGGTGCCCGACGCGGCCGGCATCGCCGCCGTCCGGGCCCTGGAGCGCGCCATCGGCCGCAAGGCCGGCGGCTCGACCGGCACCGGGCTGTGGAGCGCGCTGAAGATCGTCGCCGAGATGGTGTCCGAGGGCCGGCAGGGCAGCGTCGTGACCCTGCTGTGCGACCCGGGCGACCGGTATCTCGACAAGTACTACTCGGACGCCTGGCTGGCCGCCCAGGGGCTGGACATCCAGCCGTACACGGACGCGATCGACTCGCTGCTGGAGACCGGCGTCTGGCCCGACTGAGCCCGGGCCGTCAGCTGCCCAGCCGCCGGTCCAGCGCCCTCAACGCGTCCCGGAACGCGCGCGCCTGACCCGCCCGCGCCACCTTCACGGCCAGCCGGTACGGGGCCGTCCCGTCCGTGGCGAAGGTCCACCGCACCCGGGTGCCGCCGCCCGCCGGGATGAGCCGCCACTCCTCGGCTATCGCCCGCACGCCTGGCAGATTGGTGACGTCCACGCGGTAGGCGTACACCTCCGGTTCCCTCGCCGCGATGACGGTCTCGCGGAACCGGATGCCACCGGTGAGCGTGATGTCGCGCCCCGCGCCGGCGTCGACCGGTCGGGCGGCCGACACCTGGGCGAACCACCCGGCCCAGCCGGACGCGTCCGCCAGGGCGCCGTAGACCGCGTCCACCCCGGCGGCCATGTCCCGCTCGAAGACATGCCGAACGGGAGCCGTCGCGACGAAGTCGAGCCCCACCGGGCGCAGTCGACGAGGCATGGGCACAGCCCTCCTGGACGGGAGCGGGTGAAGAACCGGACGGGCCACCCTAGGAGGGTGCTGAGCCCCCGTCAGATGTCTGCGCCCTCCTCGGGCTCCCCGGCCACCACCAGCCGCCGCAGATGCTCCGTGACCACCCCGCGCGCGTCGTCCGGCAGCCCGGCGTCCGTCACGAGCGTGTCGACCCGCTCCAGCGAGGCGAACGAACTCAGCCCCACCTTGCCCCACTTGGTGTGGTCGGCGACCACGACCACGCGACGGGCCGACTGCACCAGCCGCCGGTTCGTCTCGGCCTCCGCGAGGTTCGGCGTCGACAGACCGGCCTCGACCGATATGCCGTGCACCCCGAGGAACAGCAGGTCGAAGTGGAGCGCCGCGATCGCCTGGTCGGCCACCGGTCCCACCAGCGAGTCGGAGGGCGTGCGCACCCCGCCCGTCAGCACGACCGTGGCCGCGCCCTGGCGCGGGCCCGAGGTGCGCTGCGCCGCGTGGAACACGTCGGCGACCCGCACCGAGTTGGTGACCACCGTCAGGTCCGGGACGTCCAGCAGCTGGTGCGCCAGCGCGAAGGTCGTCGTACCGCCGGACAGGGCGATCGCCGCGCCCGGCGCGACCAGCTTGGCCGCGGCACGTGCGATGTCCTCCTTGGCGGACAGCTCCAGACCGGACTTGGCCTCGAAGCCCGGTTCGTGCGTACTGGCCTCGACCACCGGGACCGCGCCGCCGTGCACCTTCTCCAGCACGCCCTGGCGGGCGAGCGCGTCGAGGTCGCGGCGGACGGTCATGTCCGACACGCCGAGCTTGCGGGTCAGCTCGTTGACCCGGACACCGCCCCGGCGGCGGACCTCGTCGAGGATCAGGGATCGCCGCTGCTCCGCGAGGAGGTTCTGATTCTCACTCACGTACGCTCCGGTCCTTTCGCCTCATTGCCGTCCGACACACCCCGCACCGGCTCCGACCAGGACATTCTTCCTGGCTCCGGTGCGAGGATGTCCCATCCTCGCATGTCGCGGCCCGGAGAGCGTCACCGCGCCCACTCGTCGCGCACATGCCACTGCCGTCCCGTCCCTGCGCTCCGCTTCATCACGGATCGGGGAGATTCCGTGACAGGAGGTGTGGGACGCCGCGGAAGTGGAGATCCTTGTGCCCGCACGGACGGAGCAGACGGCGTGTCACGGGGGAAGTGCGCATCAGTGGAACCTACACAGGAACAGGCCACACCAAGCGGAGGGGACGGCCGGGCGGCGCGACCCGGGGAGCCAGGGACCGCCCTGGAACTCCTGGTCCACGGCGTGGGCGGCACCACGCCGCAGGAGATGCTGAACGACCCGCGGACGGTGCGGATCACCGGCGACCACACCGCGGCCGTCTTCCGGCGCGCCGACGACGTCGACGCCGAGCACAGCCCGGACGACCGCCGACGCGACGGACCGGTGCCCGAGGCCTACGTCTGGTGCAACCTCACCTCCGGCAACGGCACCCGCGCCCTGTGGCTGCTGCTCCTGCCGTTCATGGTCGTCAACCTCGCCCACTGGATGCGCCCCTCCGCACACGGCCGCCGCCGCACCGTGCGCCTGTACGGGCTCCTGGTACGGCTCGCGGGGCTCACACTGACGGTGCTGCTCGTCGCCGCGGCCTGCGAGGTCGCGCTCGACCTGGCGGCCTGGCAGTGCGCGGGCACCGTGACGTGCGCGGACCAGCACTCCTGGCTGGGCTTCCTCTCACCCACCGTCTCGGACGGCGGCTGGTGGAGCGCCCCCGGCCGCAGGCTCGCCCTCGCCGCCGTCGTGCCCACCGCCCTGACCGTCCTGCTCTGGTACCTGTCCCGGCGCACATGGAGCGACTACGAGTCGCAGCAGCCCATCGAGCGTGCCCCCGAGCCCGAAGCGGAGGGCGGCCCGACCGCGCTCGGCCGGCCCGGCTTCTGGTACGGGCGCCGGCTGGTGGCCCGGCTGCGTGCCGCGCACACCGCGGCCGGCCTGATCACGGTCGCCGCCGCGGTCGGCAGCGCCGCCGCCCGTCATGACCGGGGCCCCGGAGGCCCGCCCGTACTCGACACGCTCGGGTGGGCGCTCGAAGCGGCCCTTGCCGTCTGCGCCGTCGCCGTGGTGTGGGTGGTGTGCCGCCGAGGCCGCAGCGAAAGACGCCTGGACCGCACCCTCGACGAGCGTTTCGTACGGCGTCTGCCGCTCGTCGCGCTCGTCCTGCTCGCCCTCGCCCTGCTGTACGCCGGGTGGGAGCGCCCGGGCTGGACGTCACGGGGGCGGCTGCCCGGTGACACGACCTTCGGCGCGATCGCCCTGGTGCAGGGCCTGTTGGTGATCGTCCTCGGCGTGGTGGCGTACACCCTGCACCGCACCGACCCCGACCGGCGGGCGGTGCTGCGGGGGCTGGGCGGACCCGCCGTGGCGATGCTGGCCTGCGCCCTGGGCGGTGTGATGTCCGGCGGGGTGTCCCAGCGGGTGTCCGACTGGCTGGACGGCACCGGGGCGTCGATCGACGGCCCGCCGGTGCTGCTGACCTGGCAGGCGTCCGTGATCCCGCCGCTGCTCGTCGTGTTGCTGGGGCTGTTCGGCTGGCTGGCCCACCGTGCCTGGCAGCTCGCCCGCGCCGAGCGCGTCGCGGTGGCACTCGACTACCCGGACGAGACCCAGGACCGCGCCCGCACCCGGCGTATCGCCTACACCCGCGCGATGGCCTCCCTCACCGACCGGGGCCCGCGCGTCGTCGCCGTCACCTCCGGCGTCACCCTGCTGCTCGGCGCCGGAGCCCTGGTCGGCGCCCTGGCCACCGACGAGACCCCCGGCGAGGCAGCGCAGGGCACCTACCCCGTCCTCCACGGCGCCGCCGAGACCGCGCAGGCCCTCGGCTCCTGGCTGATCGGCCTCGGCTTCATACTCTTCGTCACCTGGGGCCGGCGCGCCTACAAGGACCCCGCCGCCCGCCGCACCATCGGCATCCTGTGGGACGTCGGCACCTTCTGGCCCCGCGCCTCCCACCCCTTCGCCCCGCCCTGCTACGCCGAGCGCGCGGTGCCCGACCTGACCTGGCGGATGGCGACCTGGACCCGTGCCACCGGCGGGCGGCTGGTCATCTCCGGGCACTCCCAGGGCAGCGTGCTCGCCGCCGCGGCGGCCTGGCAACTCGCCCCGTCCGCCCGCAAACGCGTCGCCCTGCTGACCTACGGCTCCCCACTGGAACGCCTCTACGGCCGCTGGTTCCCGGCGCACTTCGGACCGGCCGCGCTGGAGTCCCTGCACCGGGACGTCGACTGCTGGCGCAACCTCTACCGGCTCACCGACCCCATCGGCGGCCCGATGCGGCTGCCCGGCGCACAGGTCGACCACGCCCCCCTGATGGATCCCCTCGCCTACGGCCGCACCGCGCTCCTGCCGCTGCCCGCGCCGATCCTCGGCCACTCCGACTACCAGGCCGACCCGGTCTTCGCCGAGGAACGCCGCGCCCTGCTGGCCCGCCTGCGGCCGACGGCCCCGCAGGGACCGGCCGACCCCGCCGAGGAGGCACCGCAGGCGCCGGACGTGCCATCGCCCCGGCACGGGGCCGAGCCCGAGCCGCCCGCCGCATAGGCGGGCGCGCCTCCTCAGAGCACCTCGGGCAGGTCCTCGGCGTAGAGCAGCGTCAGGTCGTCCGTGCTCGGCTCCGGAAGCTGGGCGACCCGGCTCGCGTGCCGCTCGACCATGGCCTCGAAGGTCTGCCGCGCGGTACGGCCGTTGCCGAACGCCGGGCCCTTGGGGAGCACCGTGAAGTACTTCCGCAGCCCCTCCGCCGCGCCCGGCGCCAGCCGATACTCGTGCTCCTCGGCCTGCTGCTCCACGATCCGCAGCAGGTCCTCGGGGCCGTAGTCGCTGAAGGTGATGGTCCGCGAGAAACGGGACGCCACACCCGGGTTGACGGACAGGAAGCGCTCCATCTCGACCGTGTAGCCCGCGACGATCACCACGACCGCGTCCCGGTGATCCTCCATCAGCTTCACCAGCGTGTCGATGGCCTCCTTGCCGAAGTCGCGGCCCGCGTCCTCCGGGGACAGCGCGTACGCCTCGTCGATGAACAGCACACCGCCGCGCGCCTTCTCGAAGGCCTCCTGGGTGCGGATCGCCGTCGAGCCGATGTGCTCGCCGACCAGGTCGACCCGGGACACCTCCACCAGGTGGCCCTTCTCCAGCACACCGAGGGAGGCGAGGATCTCGCCGTAGAGCCGCGCGACCGTGGTCTTGCCGGTGCCGGGGGAGCCGGTGAAGACCAGGTGCCGCTTGACCGAGGCCGCCTTCAGACCGGCCCGCTGCCGGCGCCGGCCGACCTCGATCATGTCCGTGAGGGCGCGCACCTCGCGCTTGACGCTCTCCAGGCCCACCAGCGCGTCCAGTTCACCGAGGACGTCCTTGGAGGAGCGGGCAGGCTGCTCGGGCTCGGCGGCCGGTACCGGGGGCTCCGGTTCGGTGCGCTGCCCGGGGAGCGCACCCAGCAGGCCGGGGGAGTGGCTCACCGTCTGCACGGCCGTCTCCGGCACGGCGGGCGCGCGCAGCCCCGCGCTCTCGTCGCTCGTGCAGTCCTCCATCAGCGGGCTCGCCCCGGACGCCGCGTCCGCGCCGCTGTCCGCGAACTCGTAACCCCCGCGCGCACACCGCTCCGTGCGGCACTTCCGCAGCGTCGTACGGCTGCCGTCGATCACATGGAAGCCGTAGCCGCCGCTGCCCGTGACCCGGCAGTTCAGGAAGCTGCCCCGGCCGCCGGCCGAGACATAGACACCGGCCTCCGCGGGGGAGTCGATGGTGCAGCGCTCCACCGTGGGGTCGGCGCCCTTGGTGACGATCACGCCGGTCTGGGTGCCGTCCACCGTGCAGTTGCTCAGCGTGCCGCCGCTGCCGTGGTCGCGGAACCAGGCGCCGGTCGCAGCGTCCCGGATCCGGCAGTCGTCGAGCTGCGCGGTCGCGCCGTCGCTCACCGACACGGCCGTGTTGCGCACCTGCGACAGGTCGGTGTCGACGACGTCGGCGCGCGAGCCGCGGTCGAGCACGAACAGCGCGTCCGGCACGTCGTGCACCCGGCAGGAGTCCAGCACCGCGGTGGCGCCGTCACTGACCCACACCGCCGGGTAGTCGCCGGTGCTGTCGAAGATCTCGCACTGGTTGGCGTCCACCCGGGTGCCCGGGTCCCACACCGACAGGCCGTTGCGCCCGAACTGCCGCACCGTGGTGCGTGTCAGCGTCAGGACGGAACGGGACCGCAGGTCGACCGCGTTCTCCGGGATGTCGTGGATGCGGCAGTCGGCGAGGGTGAGCACGGCGTCCGTGTCGAGCGTGACCCCGTCGGCCGTCGTGCGGTGCACGTCGCAGTCGGTGAGGTGCGCGGTGGCCCGGCCGGTGATCTGCACACCGCTGCCCCGGACTTCGTAGATCTCGCAGCCCACCGCCTCCAGCGCGGAGTTCTCCCCGGTCGCCGACAGGCCCGAGCCCGAGGTGTGGTGCACCCGGCAGCGCTCCAGGCGGGGATGGGCCCCGCCACGCACCGCGACGCCAGCCTGCCCGGCCGCGACGACCTCGCACTCCTCGAACACCCCGCCCGCGCCGTCCAGTACGGCGATGCCGATGCCCGCGGGGTTGTCGACCGCGCAGCGCCGCACCGTGGGCCGGGCGCTGCCGCGCACCTCGATGCCGGCCGCCGACCGCGTCACGACCCGTACGTCCCGCAGCTCCGGGGTGCCCTCCTCCACCAGGACGGCGGGGGCGGCCGCGTCCTGGCCCTCCACGTGCAGGTCCTGCACCACCGCCGAGGCGCGCACGGTCAGCGGCACACCGTCCACGGGCGCGATGCGCACCGAGCCGGGGGAACCCTCGGGACCGCGCAGGGTCACCGCGCGCTGCAGCACGAGGTTCTCCCGGTAGGTGCCGGGCGCGACGGTGAGGACGTCCCCGTCGGCCGCGGCCTCCAGGGCGGCGGCGAGCGATGCGTACTCACCCGTGCGGCGCCGCCACCGCGACGTGCCGGTGTGCGTCACCTGGACCGTGCCCTGTGCCATGGTGTAGCTGTGCCCCCACCTCGGTCGTACTGATGGCTCGTCCGCCGTCGGGGCGCTCCACCCCGGGGTCGCGACCGCGGCCGAGCCCGCCCCTCCCGGGCCTGGGCGCGCACGCGGCATCGACACCGGCGCGTCCCTGAGGCTCACTCGCGCGCGGGTTGTGCCGAACGGTTCGGCCGGACCACCGTAGCGTGCGCGCGCGTGGTGGGTTGACCAGAGCCGGAAGGCGGTCAGCTGCCGGTGCCCGTCCTGCCCCAGTCCGGGCCCGCCTTGTCCCAGGCCTGGTCCCAACGGGCGTACCGGCGGCGGACCATGCGCCAGACGATCAGCCGTCTGCCGCCCTCGACGAGACCGCCCGCCGCCAGTGCGGCGCCGAAACCGGCCAGGACCGCGTGCGTCGAGGCGGTCGCGGAGTCGAGGGGGCGGGCCACCATCCGGCCGTGCCGGTCGGTCCATATCCGGAACGTGTCGCCCTGCCGCGGGTTCTTCAGGCTCGCCAGCACCGGGCCCTGGTGCGGGGTGCCGTCCGGCGCGGTCCAGTCGGCGAGGACGCGGGTGCGCAGGTCCCTGCCCGACGATGTCTCGGGATCGGAGTCCAGGGGGGAGCGGTCCAGCTTGCGCACCACCGTGGCCGTCACCAGATGCCGCGCCTCGTGCTGGGCCCGGACGGAGCGCTGGAGGGCGTCCTGCGCGGCCTGGCCGACGAGCGAACCGGTCACCGGGGCGGCCAGCAGGATCAGCAGCAGGGCCGCCAGGGCCACCCAGGCCTCGGCCAGGTCGGTCGCGCGGCACAGCGGATTGCGCCGCCAGCGCCAGAGCCCCCTGATCGCCCGCACCGCCCGCACCCCCTTCCCGCTCCGTGATACTCCCTGTCGGGGCCGTCCACGCACGGACCCGTCGAAGAGAGAGCCACATCACCCCTCCCCGGGGCCTGTCACGAATTTCTCACACAAAACCAACGCCCTGCCCGGCGGCACGGTTCCCGTCCGGATCTCCGGCCTGTTCGAGAATGCTGACCGGGTCCCCGACCCGGATCGTGCCCCGGGACAGCGGCACCAGGTTCTGCCCGAAGACCAGCTTGCCGTCGACACGGCGGTGCCGTCCGAGGCTGTGCAGGGGCTCGCGGCCGCGCTCGCCGGTGCCCTGGTCGGTGGTGGTCACGACGCAGCGGCCGCAGGGCTTGGCCACGCGGAAGGTCACATCGCCGATGGCGAGGCGCGACCAGCCGTCCTCGGCCCAGGCCGGGGTGCCCGACACGACCACGTTCGGCCGGAAGCGGTTCATGGGCAGGGGGCCCTCGCCGGCGTACTCTCCCTGCGCGATCAGGGAGTTGAGGGCGTCGAGCGAGGCCGTCGTGGTGAGCAGCAGCGGAAAGCCGTCGGCGAACGAGACGGTCTCACCGGGGCGCGCGTACTCCGGGGTGACGGGCCTGCGCGTGGCCGGATCGTCCATGTACGCCAGCCGCACGGCGACGCCGAGGCAGGAGCTGACCCAGGCGTGCGCGGCCTGGTCCTCGGCCAGGACCGCCTCGACCTTGTCGCGGAAGATCTCCACCGGCACGGTGGCGGACGACGACCGGGGGACGGACACGGTCAGCGGCGGCACGCCGGGCGCGGACAGCCGGACGCCGCCACCGGGACTGGGCTCGGCGGCGACCAGCGCGAGGCGCGGCAGCAGCCGTTGTGTGACGACCTTTCCCCCGTCGTCGATCAGTACCCAGCGCCGGTCTCCGGTCGGCCCCCAGGGCTCCACGGCGACCTCCCGGAGCGCGACGCCCCGGACCGCCTTGACCGGATGAACATGGATCGAGTGCAGGTGAGCGTTCCCCATGGGGCCATCGTGCCAGCCGGCACCGACAGCCCCCGGAGGTCGGCTCAGTACCCGCGGTACTGCTGGTTGTTGTACGGGTCCTGATAGGGAGCCGGGGCCGGCCGGGGAGCCGCGGGGCGCATCGCCTCGTAGCCCGCGGGGGCCGCCGGGCGCGGCTGCTGCGGGCCGGGGTAACCGCGCGGAGCGGTGGCCTGCTGCGGGATGTACGCCGCGGGTGCCTGCTGCAGCGGTGCGGGCTGCTGCGCCTGCGGATAGCCGTAGGCGGGCTGGGAGGGCGCTGCCGGAAGGGCGGGCAGGGCCGAGGGCAGCGCGGGCAGGTGGCTGCCCGGCATGTCGTACTGAGCGGGGACCCGGATCGGGGCGATCTGCGGGGTGCCCCGCTCGGCGACGAGCCTGTCGTAGATCGGGGTGTCCGGGAAGGAGGCGGAGTAGTAGCCGCCGCCATAGGTGGAGCGGGGGGAGGTCATGGCACATAAGTTAAGCCCACGATGTGCTGGTTGGGGAGACCGATAAGAGGGTTGTTTTCCGTGTCCGCAGTGACCCGGGATCCCCAATGCGAGCGAACTCGGCAAAAAGGGGCGCCGAACACGGATCTGATCGTGTAAAGGCCGAGTTCCGGGCGGGTTACCAGCGGTTGGGCGCGGTCTTCCGCGTGGTCGTGCATGGGCCTTCGCCGCCGCAGCGAATAGGTTGTGCGCACGGAACTCGATGAACCGCCGGGACGGGCCTGGCACGGTGACACGCAATGGGGGCGGACATGCACATGCTGAAAGGTTCAAACACTCCGGTGCCCACCGCGGCTCTGCGGGTGGAATTGGGATGGCGCACCGGACCCGGAGTGCCCGACGCCGACGCCTCCGCCTTGCTGTTGGTGAGCGGCAAGGTCCGTTCCGACGCGGACTTCGTCTTCTACAACCAGCCCGCGCACTCCTCCGGTGCCGTCCGGCACGAGGGCAAGCGCGACACCGGCGGCCGGGTGACCGACACGCTCCTCGTCGACCTCGCGCGCGTGGAGCCCGAGATCGAGACGCTGGTCCTCGCCGCCTCCTCCGACGGCGGTGCGTTCGGCAAGGTCCCGGATCTCTACATCGAGGTCCAGGACGCGGCCCAGGGCACGCCGGTGGCACGATTCGAGAACCCCGGCGCCACCACCGAAACCGCTTTCGTGCTGGGCGAGTTCTACCGCCGCCAGGGCGCCTGGAAGTTCCGCGCCGTCGGCCAGGGCTACAGCAGCGGACTCGAAGGACTGGCCACCGACTACGGCATCACGGTGGACGAGCCCCAGCAGGCGGCACCGGCACCGGCGCCGGTCGCGGCTCCGGCGCCTCCCGGCACCCCGCCGTCCGCCCCGTACACGCCCCCGCCGATGCCGCAGTCCGCCCCGCCGCCCCCGCCCGCCGCGCCGCCCACGCCCGTCCGCCTCACCAAGGTGACGCTCACCAAGGCATCGCCCTCCGTCTCCCTCACCAAGCAGGGCGGCACCTCCGGCGCCCTGCACGTGAACCTCAACTGGGAGGTGCGCAAGCAGTTCTCCGGATGGAGCAGCAAATTCGGTCGCCCGACGGCGATGCACTCCGACCTCGACCTCGACCTGTGCGCGCTGTACGAACTCAGCGACGGCAGCAAGGGCGTCGTCCAGGCCCTCGGCAACAGCTTCGGGGCGCTGCACCAGCCTCCGTTCATCCACCTCGACGGCGACGACCGCACCGGAGCCGTGTCGACGGGGGAGAACCTCACCGTCAACCTCGACCACAAGAACGCCTTCCGGCGCATCCTCGTCTTCGTCACCATCTACGAGGGCGCCCGCTCCTTCGCCGATCTGCACGCCTCGGTCACGCTCCGGCCGCAGCACGGCGCGCCGATCGAGTTCTCCCTCGACGAGTGCACCGTCCCCTCCCTCGTGTGCGCGCTCGCCCTGATCACCAACACCGGCGGCGACCTGATCGTCCAGCGCGAGGCCCGCTACCTGGTGCCCGACCGCGGAGTGAGCCCGCAACGGACCGTGGACCACGCCTATGGCTGGGGCATGAACTGGACCCCCGGCAGGAAGTGACCCCCCTGGCTTCGGGCATCAGCCCTCGTCGGGCACGGCGTCCGGACGCGCGTAGGTGCGACCCTTCCAGGCCGCACCCCGCCCCCGGTAGTGCTGCACCGCGGAATCCACCGTCATCAGGAGATAGAGGAACGCGGTGAACGGCAGCACGGGGGCGAGCCACAGCGGCTGCCGGTAGTAGCGCAGCATCGGGACGTACGTACCCGCCATGACCAGCCACGCGAGACCCCCGAGCGCCGCCGCGGACGCACGGCCGGCGGCGAGGCCCGCCAGGACCGCCACCGGCGGGACCAGATACACCAGCGCCAGCCCGGCGACCGTACCGGCCAGCAGCAGGGGGTTGTGCCGCAGCTGGGCGTAGGCACTGCGCGACACCATGCGCCACAGGTCGTGCAGCCGCGGATACGGCCGCACGCTGTCCACCCGCTCGGCGAGCCCCAGCCAGACCCGGCCGCCGCCGCGCTTGACGGCCCGCGCGAGCGCCACGTCGTCGATCACGGCGTGCCGGATCGCCTCCGGGATCCGCGCCCGCTCGGCGGCCTCCGTCCGCAGCAGGACACAGCCCCCGGCCGCGGCCGCCGTCCGCCCCGGCCCGGCGATCCGGCGGAAGGGGTAGAGCTGCGCGAAGAAGTAGACGAACGCGGGCACGACGAGCCGTTCCCAGACGCTCTCCACCCGCAGTCGGGCCATCTGGGAGACCACGTCGAACCCGCCGGAGCGGGCCGCCGCCACCAGCTCGCGCAGACTGTCCGGCGCGTGCGCGATATCGGCGTCCGTGAGGAGGAGGTACTCGGGCTCACGCGCGCGTGCCAGCGTGATGCCGTGCCGCACCGCCCACAGCTTGCCGGTCCAGCCCGCAGGGGGCTCGCCCGGCGAATCCACGGTCAGCGGCAGTCCGCCGTGCCGCCGCGCCAGCTCACGCGCGAGGTCGCCGGTGCCGTCCGCACTGCCGTCGTCGACGAGGAAGACCTCCGCCCGCCCCGGATAGTCCTGCGCGAGCAGCGACGGCAGCGCGGCGGGCAGCACGGGCGCCTCGTCACGGGCGGGCACCACGACGCACACGGACGGCCACGCCCCGGGATCCGCGCGCGCGGGAAGCCGCACATCGGTGCGCCAGAAGAAGCCCTGACAGAGCAGCAGCCACAGCCAGGCGAGCAGTGATCCAGCGGCAGTCCACACAACGGCGCTCACGCGCGCAGTCTGCACCACCCGGGCGGCCCGCAACGGCTCATCGTCTATCGTGATCGGGTGAAGATCGCGCTCATGGACTCCGGAATCGGTCTGCTGGCGGCCACCGCCGCGGTTCGGCGGCTGCGCCCCGACGCCGATCTCGTGCTCTCCCTCGACCCGGACGGCATGCCCTGGGGCCCGCGCACCCCGCAGGACCTCACCGAGCGCGCCCTGGCCGTCGCCGAAGCCGCCGCGGCCCGCCGCCCGGACGCCCTGATCGTCGGCTGCAACACCGCGACGGTGCACGCCCTCACCGCCCTGCGCACCCGCCTCGAACCGGGTATCCCGGTCGTCGGAACCGTCCCCGCGATCAAGCCGGCCGCGGCCGGCGGCGGGCACCTCGCCATCTGGGCCACCCCCGCCACCACCGGCAGCCCCTACCAGCAGGGTCTGATCCGGGACTTCGCCGGCGGTGTGCCCGTCACCGAGGTGCCGTGCTGGGGTCTCGCCGAGGCCGTGGAGCACGCGGACGAGGCGGCGATCGACGCCGCGGTGTCCGCGGCCGCCGCCCTCACCCCGGACGACGTGACCACCGTCGTCCTCGGCTGCACCCACTACGAACTGGTCGCCGAGCGCATCCGGACCGCCGTCCAGCGCCCCGGCCGCCCGCCGCTCGTGCTGCACGGCTCCGCCGGAGCGGTGGCCGCCCAGGCCCTGCGCCGGCTCGGCGAGCAGCCCGCCCCGGGAGCCACCCCGCACGGCACCCTCACCGTGCTGCTCAGCGGACGCGAGGGCACGCTGCCCACCGCCGCCCTGACCTACGCCGAAGGGCGGCTGCTGCGGTCGGTCACGCCCGCGCGCTGACCGCGCCCCGTGACCGACGGTCACCCTCGCGCCGGGTCGGCGTGACGCCCGCCCGGCGCAGTCACGCTCCGCCACGGGGTACCAGCGGAGCGAATCCTGAGTACCCTCAAGGCATGAGGGACCACCGCCACGGCGAGAACGCCCCCCACCCGCACACGGACGTGTGGACCGGCCGTGCCACCAACCGGGTGCAGTGGCTGCTGGCGCTCGTGGGCGCCGCCTGCATGGCACTCGGCATCGAGCTGGCCGTCGACTCCGCCTGGACGTCCGGCATCGCCCCGCTGGTCATGGCCGTCGTCGGGTGCATCGCCGCCGGACTGCTGGTCCTCTTCGGAACCCTCGCGTTCGTGCACGTCGCCCTGCGGGTCGACGAGGAGCACCTCGAAGTGCGCTGCGGCCACATCGGCGTCCCCCGTCGCCGTATCCCGCTCTCCAGCGTGGCCGGCGCCACGTACATCTCCCACGTCACCCCCCGCCACTGGGGTGGCTGGGGCTACCGCTGGCGGCCCGAGAAGGGCACCGCGGTGGTGGTGCGACGCGGTGAGGGCGTCGAGCTGGAGCTGTGGGACGGGCACACCTTCACGATCACCGTGGACGACGCGGAGGCGGCCGTACGGGTGATCGAGGCACGGCTGCGGCCCTCCAAGCCGGGCGCTCCCGCGCACTGAATCACCGCACGTCCGTCACAGCCGGTGACCGGCGAGAGTGATCACGGAATGTGATCACCGGGTTGTCCGCGGCCCTGGACGCGAAGCCGGCGGCCGAGGGGTGCAGCGCGGGGAAGCGGGTGGCCGGCGGGGGTGGCACGGAGCAGCGGGTGGCCGACGGTGCAGTACGGAGCAGCGGGTGGCCGGCGGTGCAGTACGGAGAAGCGGGCGGCCGACCGGTCATCGCGCCGTGTTGCGTCCCGCGCCGGGGGCCCGCCCTTCCGCGGTACGGGCCGCCGGGTCATCGGCGAGGGGGCGTGCCGTGGCCATGCCCGCCAGCAGGCCCGCCCCCACCGACACCGCCGTGAAACTCAGCGCGTTGCCGATCGCGGAGATGGCGGCGAGCGCGGTCAGGGCCGCGCCCGCGGTGAGCGCCACCGGCGTCGGGCGCGGACCGCGCCACAGTGCGTACAGCACCCAGCCGAACGCCGCCGCGAGCAGGGCCACCCCGACGACCCCCTGTTCCGCCGCCTGTTGCAGGGGCGCGGAGTGCGGCTTGCCGTCGGACAGCAGCGACTGGGCGGACGTCGCGCTCAGCTCCCCGAAGCGGCCCGGGCCCGCCCCCAGCGCGGTGTCGTCGCCGAGCACCCGCCAGGCGTCGTGCCACAACCCCACCCGGTGCGGCGTCAGCCGCCCCTCCAGAGCCGCCACCAACCCGCCCGGGACGGCCCGCGCGGCGATCGCCCAGACCAGTCCGGTCACCAGGGCGGCGACCGCGGCCAGGACGGCCAGGGCGGCGCCGCGGTGACGCGTGCGGCCGGCGACCAGCGAACACACCAGCACCACGAGACACGACACGAAGCCGCTGGTCGAGCCGAGCAGGACGGCCAGCACCGCGATCCCCGCGGCCAGCAGGCGCAGCACGAGCCGAACGGCCGGACTCGGCGCGGCCCAGGCCGCGCAGCACGCGGCCCCGGCCGACAGCGTCAGTACGGCGGCGGTGGCCCCGGCATGCCCGAGGGGCGCGACGATCTGCGGACCCGGAGCCAGGTGCGGAACGGCCACCGTCAGCGCGACGCCGGCCAGCGCCCCGGCCAGGGGCGCGCCGACCGGCAGGAGCGCCCCGCCGATCCGCCCCGCGGCGTACCCGGCGGCCACCGCCAGCACCGCGAGAAGTACCCCCTCCGGCCTGCCGTCGTGCACGGCCGCCGTGATCAGGGACCAGGCGGCGCAAGCGCCCAGCACCACGACCCCCGCCGCGTCAGAAACGATTCGTCTCTCGCCGTCCGCGTCCGGCCCGGACACGGACGTCACCCCGCTGGAACCCACCCCGCCCGCCCCCCGGCGCACCCAAAGCCCCCGACTGTGAAGACCCCGGCCGCACCTGGCCGCCACGGGCCGTACGACTGAGGCTGGGCACACCGTAACGGCTTGTGGTCGGTTTGAGGATGTGTCGTGACGCAATGAACAGGACGTCCGTCACGCCCACCGCGCTGTCGGCCCCCAGGACACGCGCCTTAGACTCCGGGAGTGACCGTCACCGCAACCTCCGTCGGCGAATCGGACCAGCTGGAGCCGCGGATCGCGCCCGGGGCGCGGACGTGGGCCCGGCGGCTCGTCCGTCTCGTCCCGGCCGCCGCAGCCGCGCTCTCCGGCCTGCTCCTCTATGTCTCCTTCCCGCCCCGCACGCTGTGGTGGCTGGCCCTGCCGGCCTTCGCCGTCTTCGGCTGGGTGCTGCGCGGCCGCGGCTGGAAGGCGGCGCTCGGGCTGGGCTACCTCTTCGGCCTCGGCTTCCTGCTGCCGCTGCTGGTGTGGACCGGAGTGGAGGTGGGGCCGGGGCCCTGGCTCGCCCTGGTGGCGATCGAGGCTCTCTTCATCGCCGTGGTCGGCGCCGGGGTCGCTGCCGTGTCGAGGCTGCCTGGCTGGCCGCTGTGGGCGGCGGCCGTGTGGATCGCCGGCGAGGCGGCACGCGCGCGTGCGCCGTTCAACGGCTTCCCCTGGGGCAAGATCGCCTTCGGCCAGGCGGACGGGGTGTTCCTGCCGCTCGCCGCGGTCGGCGGCACCCCGGTGCTCGGCTTCGCCGTCGTCCTGTGCGGCTTCGGGCTCTACGAGGTCGTGCGGCTCGCCGTGCGATGGCGGCGGACCGGTGAGGTACGGCGGGCCGCGGCGGCCATCGGCCTCGTGAGCCTGGCGGTCCCGGTCGTGGCCGCCGTCGCGGCCCGGCCGCTGGTCAGCGACACCGCCGAGGACGGCAGTACCACCGTCGCGGTGATCCAGGGCAACGTGCCGCGCGCCGGTCTCGACTTCAACTCCCAGCGGCGGGCCGTACTCGACTACCACGCGCGCGAGACCGAGCGTCTGGCCGCCGAGGTCAAGGCCGGCAAGGTCGCGCGGCCCGACTTCGTGCTGTGGCCGGAGAACTCCTCCGACATCGACCCCTTCGCCAACCCCGACGCCCGCGCCGTCATCGACACGGCCGCCAAGTCCATCGGCGCGCCCATCTCGGTCGGCGGCGTCGTCGAACGGGACGGCAAGCTGTACAACGAGCAGATCCTGTGGGATCCGGCGAAGGGCCCCGTCGACACCTACGACAAGCGCCAGATCCAGCCCTTCGGTGAGTACCTGCCGCTGCGCTCGCTCATCGGCGCGATCAACGCGAACTGGACGGCGATGGTCCGCCAGGACTTCAGCCGGGGTACCAGTCCGGGCGTGTTCACCATGGACGGAGCCAAGGTCGGCCTCGTCACCTGCTACGAGGCCGCCTTCGACTGGACCGTGCGCTCCGAGGTCACCGACGGCGCCCAGCTGATCTCCGTGCCCAGCAACAACGCCACCTTCGACCGCAGCGAGATGACCTACCAGCAGCTCGCCATGTCCCGGGTGCGGGCGGTGGAGCACAGCCGGACCGTGACGGTGCCGGTGACCAGCGGAGTCAGCGCGATCATCATGCCGGACGGCAGGATCACCCAGAAGACCGACATGTTCGTGGCCGACTCACTGGTGCAGAAGGTGCCGCTGCGGTCCTCGCAGACCCCCGCCACCCGGCTCGGCATCCTGCCGGAGATCGCCCTCGTGCTGGTCGCGGCCGGGGGACTGGGCTGGGCCGTCGGCGCGGGGCTGCGCGGGCGACGCGCCGGTGACGCGTAGCCGTCCGTCCGTCCGTCTGCCGTCTGCCGTCTGCCGTTCGCGCGCAGCATGAATCCCGCCAGGGTGCGAGAAGAAGCGCCCATTAGGGTCGACGGCATGGCTACCCCCGACTTCATCCGCACCCTCCGCGCCTCGGCCGGCCATCAGCTGCTCTGGCTTCCCGGGGTCACCGCCCTCGTCTTCGACGACGAGGGCAGAGTGCTGCTCAACCGCCGCGCCGACACCCGTATGTGGTCCGTGCTCGGCGGCATCCCGGACCCGGGCGAGCAGCCCGCGGCCTGCGCGGTCCGGGAGGTCTACGAGGAGACGGCCGTACGGTGCGTCGCCGAACGGGTCGTCCTCGTCCAGGCCCTGCGGCCCGTCACCTACGAGAACGGCGACACCTGCCAGTACATGGACATCACCTTCCGCTGCCGGGCCGTCGGCGGTGAGGCGAAGGTCAACGACGACGAGTCGCTGGACGTGGCCTGGTTCGACGTCGACGCGCTGCCCGAGCTCGACGAGGGTGACCTGCTGCGGATCAAGCAGGCCGTGTCGGACGACCCCACATGGTTCGACCCCACTGTCCCCAGCTGAACTATGGGGCGTGACCACATGGGGTGCGGCAGGGGCGCTGCCTAGGGTCGAACCATGACCGCGCCCCGTGCCCTCCCGGCCCCCCACGCCTCCCCGCTCGACCTGGGCGGCCGCACCGCGCTCGTCACCGGAGCCGCCGGCGGCATCGGACGAGCCTGTGCGCTGCGGCTCGCGGCCGCCGGGGCCAAGGTGAGAGCCGTCGACCGGGACGCCACGGGCCTTGCGGCGCTGGCCGAGCAGGGGCGCGGGCTCGCCGGCACGGTCGAGCCGCACGTCCTCGACCTCACCGACCTGGACGCCGCCGAACTCGCCGCCGCGGGCACCGACGTCCTCGTCAACAACGCCGGACTCCAACTGGTGCGCCCCATCGAGGAGTTCCCGCCCGAGGTGTTCCACACGGTGCTCACCGTGATGCTGGAGGCACCCTTCCGGCTCATCCGCGGCGCTCTGCCCCACATGTACGGGCAGGGGTGGGGACGCGTCGTGAACGTGTCGTCGGTCCACGGGCTGCGCGCCTCGGCCTACAAGTCGGCCTATGTGGCCGCCAAACACGGGCTGGAAGGGCTCTCCAAGACCACCGCCCTCGAAGGCGCGCCCCACGGTGTCACCTCGAACTGTGTGAACCCCGCCTATGTGCGCACCCCACTGGTCGAGCGGCAACTCGCCGATCAGGCACAGGCGCACGGCATCCCGCAGGAGCGGGTGCTGTCCGAGGTGCTGCTCCAGGACAGTGCCGTCAAACGGCTGATCGAGCCGGAGGAGGTCGCCGAGGCGGTGGCGTACCTGTGCGGCCCCCAGGCCTCCTTCGTGACCGGCACCTCGCTGGTGCTCGACGGCGGCTGGACCGCCCACTGAGCAGCCGTTTCCGTCCGCCCGGGAGAGTTGTCCACAGGGCTGACGGGACCGGCCGGTCATGGTGAATCCTGTGAGCATGTCCAGCGATCACGTGCAGTCCGCCGAAACGCCGTTCCTCGAGCTCCTGGCCCGGGGCGCGTCGGCCGACGCCTATGAGCAGCCGGAGTTGCTCGCGCGTGCCGAAGGGCGCCCGGCGGAGTGGATCGCCGCGCTCCGGCAGGCCAAGCCGCTCGCCCTGCGCGTGCGCGCCGAGCTGGAGGGGCGGCGCCGGCGCGAGGCCGAGCTGTCCGCCCTGTTCGAGACCGCCCACGACCTCGCCGGACTCCGCGACCTCGACGCCGTGCTCCAGGCGATCGTGCAGCGCGCCCGCTCGCTGCTGGGCACCGACGTCGCCTACCTCAGCCTCAACGACACCGAGCGCGGCGACACCTACATGCGCGTCACCGAGGGCTCGGTCGCCGCCCGGTTCCAGCAACTGCGGCTCGGCATGGGGGAGGGGCTCGGCGGCCTGGTTGCCCAGACCGCGCGCCCTTATGTCACCGACGACTACTTCAAGGACGACCGTTTCCAGCACACCCTCACCATCGACGCGGGGGTGCGCGACGAGGGACTGGTGGCCATCCTCGGTGTGCCGCTGACGCTCGGGCACCACGTCATCGGCGTGCTGTTCGCCGCGGACCGCAGGGCCCGGGTCTTCGAACGGGAGCAGATCGCCCTGCTCGGCTCCTTCGCCGCCCTCGCCGCGGCCGCCATCGACACCGCCAACCTGCTCGCCGAGACCCGGTCGGCCCTTGCCGGTCTGGAACGGGCGAACGAGATCATCCGCGATCGCAGCGGCGTCATCGAACGCGCCTCCGAGGTGCACGACCGGCTCGCCGAACTCGTCCTGCGCGGCGGCGGCGTGCACGACGTGGCCGCCGCCGTCTCCGAGATCCTCGACGGCACGGTGGAGTTCGCCGAGGCCGCGGCCGCGCCCGCGGGCGCCCTGGAGAAGTCCGGTGCGGAGGGCCACGCGGTGCTGCACCAGGGCGACTGGGTCGCCGCCGTCGCGGCCGGCGGCGAACTGCTCGGCGCCCTGGTCCTGCGCGGGCACCCGGGGCTCGACCCCGTCGACCAGCGCACCCTGGAGCGCGCCGCCATGGTCACCTCCCTGCTGCTCCTGGCCCGCAGATCCGCCGCCGAGGCCGAACAGCGGGTGCGCGGTGAGCTGCTGGACGACCTGCTGGACGCCCGCGACCGCGACCCGCGCCTGCTACGGGAACGCGCCGACAGGCTCCACGCCGACCTGGACGCGCGCCATGTGGTGCTGGCCGCGCGACTGGAGGGCGTAGCGGCCGACGCCGACCAGGAGGCGGACGCCCGCAGACGCCTGGCGGCGGCGGCGTCCCACCTGGCCGCGACGGGGCACGGTCTGGCCGCCGCGCGCGACGGCGGCACCGTTGTGCTGCTCCCGCTCGGCCCCGGCGACACGGCCACCTGCCTGGCCCGGCGCGCCGCCCGGCATCTGGGCACGGCGGTCCACGCACCGGTCACCGTCGGCGCGTCCGCACCCGCCGACGACCTCGCCACCCGCCCCGAAACGGTGGCGACCGCCTACGCCGAGGCCCGCCGCTGCCTCGAAGCCCTGCGCGTCCTCGGCCGTGCCGGGGACGGGGCAGCCGCCGAGGACTTCGGCTTCCTGGGCCTGCTCCTGGCCGGCGACCGCGACATCCCGGGCTTCGTCGACCGCACCATCGGCCAGGTCGTCGCCTACGACCGGCGACGCGGCACCGAACTGCTGCGCACCCTCGACGCGTACTTCGCCCGCGGCATGAGCCCCGCCCGCACCAAGGACGAACTGCACGTCCATGTGAACACGGTCGCCCAGCGCCTGGAGCGCGTCGGCCGCCTCCTCGGAGACGACTGGCAGAGCCCGGCCCGGGCCCTGGAGATCCAGCTCGCGCTGCGCCTGCACCGGTTGTCGGCCCCGGCCCAGCACTGACCCCCGCACGCGCCTGCGTACGGGGGCCGGGGCGCACCAGATGCTGGCGCGTCAGAGGGTGCGGGCGTCCTCCGGGGCGGCGGCCTCGCGGTCCGTGACCTGATCGGTGGGGAGCGCGACATCGGCCAGGTCCCGGTTGCGCGTCTCCTTGGCCGCCGCGACCGCGACGACGGTGAGCACGACGGAGGCGATGACGTAGAGGGCAATAGGAGTGGAGCTGCCGTAGTCGGACAGCAGCGCGGTGGCGATCAGCGGCGCGGGCGCGCCCGCCGCGACGGAGGCGAACTGCGCGCCGATCGAGGCACCGGAGTAGCGCATGCGCGTCGCGAACATCTCGGAGAAGAACGCGGCCTGTGGCGCGTACATCGCCCCGTGCAGGACCAGTCCGACCGTCACCGCGAGGATCAGGTTGCCGAAGCCGCCGGTGTCGATGAGCGAGAAGAACGGGAACATCCACAGCCCGACGCCGACCGCACCGACCAGATACACCGGCCGGCGCCCGATCCGGTCGGACAGCGCGCCCCATGCGGGGATCACCGCGAAGTGCACGGCCGAGGCGATCAGCACCGAGTTGAGTGCGGTCTGCTTGGAGACGCCGGCCGAGGTGGTGGCGTAGACGAGGATGAACGCGGTGATGACGTAGTAGCTGATGTTCTCCGCCATGCGCGCGCCCATGGCGACCAGCACGTCACGCCAGTGGTGCCGCAGCACGGAGACGAGCGGCAGCTTCTCTGCTTCCGCCGCGGCATCCGTCTTACGGGCCTCGGCCTGCGCCAACGCCTGCTTGAAGACCGGCGATTCATCGACAGACAGACGAATCCACAAACCGACGATCACCAGCACGCCGGACAGCAGGAACGGGATCCGCCAGCCCCAGCTGCCGAACGCGGCGTCCGACAGCAGGGCCGTGAGCAGCGACAGCACACCGGTGGCGAGGAGCTGTCCCGCCGGAGCGCCGGTCTGCGGCCACGACGCCCAGAACCCGCGCCGCCGGGCGTCCCCGTGCTCCGACACCAGCAGCACGGCACCGCCCCACTCACCGCCGAGCGCGAACCCCTGGACCAGCCGGAGCACGGTGAGCAGTACCGGCGCGGCCGTCCCGATGGACGCGTGGGTGGGCAGCAGCCCGATGGCGAAGGTGGCCCCGCCCATCAGCAGCAGGCTCAGCACCAGCAGCTTCTTGCGCCCGAGCCGGTCGCCGTAGTGCCCGAACACCAGCGCGCCCAGCGGCCGGGCGGCGAACCCGACCGCGTACGTCAGGAACGACAGCAGGGTGCCGACGAGCGGATCGGAGCCCGGGAAGAACAGCTTGTTGAACACGAGCGCGGCGGCGGAGCCGTAGAGGAAGAAGTCGTACCACTCGATGGTGGTGCCGATGAGGCTGGCGGCGACGATGCGCTTGAGGTTGCCCTGGGGTGGGGGAGCGGTTGCTGCGGAGGCCATGGGCGCCACTTCCTCGTGTGCGGTGGGGACGGGTACGTGTGGGCACACCGTAGGAAGGCGCAGGTCAGGGGCACATGTGGTGGGAGTACATAGTTCGTGGTCGGTGTGTGCGTGCTGCGCCCATGTGTGCGCTGCGCGACGGCGCTGGTCGCCACGGCCCTGCTGATCGCGTATCTGCCCGTCGCCCGCATGTGCACTGAGTGAAGGGTGTGACGGGAGGTTGGGTGGTGCCGGACGGGCCGTCGCGTGATCGGCTCAGTAGCATGTTCCGCATGTCGCGTGTGAGCAGTCGGTTGCGTGTGGGAGGTGCCCTCGGGTACCTCCTGCTGGTAGCCGTGCTCACGTTCGGCGTGTTCGCCATGCACACGATGGGGCATCCCGAGCACTCGTCCGGCCCAGGCACAGGTGGCGCATCTCATGCGGTCGCCGGCACGCACCAGGGCGTCATGGACCAGGAGACCGCCGAAGCCCGTACGGCCACACAGCTCGTGGCCATGACGGACCACGGTTCGGTCGCCCCGAGCGAACCGAGCGAACCGAGCGCGGACGGGCCCTTGGCGGGCATGGATGTGCTGTCCGTATGCGTGGCGGTGCTCACCGGCTGGCTGCTGTGGGTGTTCCTGTGCGCGGCGGCTCGCCGTAAGGAGCGGCTGACGGCCCTGCTCGCCCGGGCGATGGCTGTGCTGCCCCCGCTCCCGCCACCACCCAGACCTCTTCTCGCTCAGCTGTCGGTTCTGCGGATATAGGCCGCACCCGCGGCGCGGGCTTCGCATGCCCGCGCACACCGCGTGTACCGCCTGTTCACCCCATTCACCGCAGAACCGACCGAGCGAGGTCCGACACACATGACCGCACACACCCCTGCCCCGAACCGTCGCCTCCGTCTCCTCCGTCGCCGTCTGGCGATCGTGAGCACCGTCGCTGCCGGCGGGCTGTTGCTCGCCGCGTGCGGCGGAGACGACACGGAGGGCATGGACCACGGGAGCGGCAACTCCACCTCCGTCACCTCCACGCCCACGACGGGTGACAACCCGGCGCCCGGCGCCTTCAACGACACGGACGTCATGTTCGCGCAGATGATGATCCCCCACCACGAGCAGGCCCTGGAGATGTCCGGGCTCGCGGACGGCCGTGCCGCCGACGCGGAGGTCAAGGCCCTGGTCGCGGACATCGAGAAGGCTCAGGACCCCGAGATCCGCACGATGAAGTCCTGGCTGAAGGCCTGGGACGAGCCGGAGTCCGCCGAGAAGGGCATGCCGGGCATGGACCACGGCTCCGGTGGCATGGACCACGGCTCCGGCATGTCCGGGATGATGTCCGACGCGGACATGAAGAAGCTGCAGGCCGCCAAGGGCACCGCGTTCGACCGGATGTTCGCGCAGATGATGATCGAGCACCACGAGGGTGCGATCACCATGGCGGAGGACGAGCGGAAGAACGGCCGTAACACCACGGCCAAGAAGCTCGCCGCCGACGTCGTGAAGGGCCAGTCCGCCGAGGTCGACAGGTTCGAGGAGATCCTCGACCGGCTCTGATCAACATCTGCCCACCGACCGCCCGGGCTCCTGGGCCTACACCCGAGGAGCCCAGGCGGTCGCGCGCCGGCATCCCGCTGAACGGCTGCGGTCCCGATCATGGAGACGCCACTCCGCCGCCGGCCACCGGGGCACCGGTGATCCCCTGGTCCCTCCGGCGGGCCTACCGGGCCATCTCGTACGTGCCGGACAGTGCCTCGACCCGCTGCCAGACGCGCTCCGTGCGCGCCGCGTCGACGACCGGCCGGCGCACCGACGCCAGCGCCCACTCCTGCTGCTGCCCGGTCGCCGAGTCCTTGCCGTGCAGTTCGACGGCGTGGCCGGAGAAGTCCCGTACGAGAACGGCGAAGAGCTCGTCGAGTACGTCCTCGTCGAGTCCGGTCAGCGCGGCCTGCTCCAGGACGAGCTGCCCGTGCACGACGAGCGCGAAGAGCTGGCCTATCGACAGGACGAGGTCGAGGTCGCGGCTCTGCTCCGCGTCCGGGGCGGCCGTGGCGACGAACGCGCAGAGCGCGTCGGCCTGTTCGCGCAGGCGGGCGACGTTGGGCAGATGCGCGTACGCCTCGAAGGCCGGACGCCAGTCGTGGAAGCGCACCGAGCCCAGGCCCCGGGCCGGGCCCTGCCGGAACAGGAAGGTGTCGTCGGCCGCGTCGAGCCGGGTCGGCACATTCGGGTACGCGGCAGGGTCGAGGAGGTGGTTGCGCATGAACTTCAGGATCAGCGCGAGGTTGACGTGGACCGTGCCCTCCAGCTTGGGCAGTCCGCGGATCTCCACGGCAGCCTGGCTGAAGTAGTTGTCCTTCTCGAAGCCCTTGGCGGCGACGACGTCCCACATCAGGTCGATGACCTTCTCGCCCTCCGTGGTCACCTTCATCTTCGTCATCGGATTGAAGAGCAGGTAGCGGCGGTCGTCCGGGCCGGCGGAGCGGAAGTAGTCCACGGCCCGGTCGCTGAACAGCTTCATGCCGACGAGCCTGACGTAGGCGTCGGTCAGTTCGCGCCGCACGTGCGGGAAGGCGGTGACGGGCCGGCCGTAGAGGATGCGGTTGTGGGCGTGGGTGACCGCCTCGTACATGGCGTGCTCGCAGATGCCGATGGAGGCGGTGCACAGGTTGAACTTGCCGACGTTGACGGTGTTGAGGGCGGCGTCGAAGGCGGCGCGGCCGGTGTGCAGCACGTCCTCGGCCGTGACGGGGTAGTCCTCCAGGCGGAACTCGCTGACGAACTTGGACGAGTCGACGACGTTCTTGACGAGGTGGTAGGCCGGGTGACGGCTGTCGGCGGCGAAGAACACATAGCCGTCGGGGCCCTCGACGTCGGTCCGGCGGCCGAAGACGGAGACGAGTCCGGCGGCGTTGCCGTTGCCGATGTAGTACTTGGAGCCGGTGGCACGGAAGCCGCCGTCCCCGTCGGGCTCGAGCAGCATGTCGGTGGAGTAGATGTCGGCGCCGTGGGCCTTCTCGGACAGGCCGAACGCGAACACCTCTCCCTGTGCGAGGAGTTCGGCGGCACGTGCGCGGGCGGCGTCGTTGCCGCTCTGCCAGACCGGGCCGAGTCCGAGGATGGTGACCTGCCAGGCGTACCAGTAGTCCAGGCCGTAGAAGCCGAGGATCTCGTTGAGCGCGGCGATGCGGGCGGTGTCCCACCGCTTGTCCGGCTCTCCTTCACCCGCGCTGGACGACGGCGTCAGGAAGGTGGCGAAAAGGCCCTCCTTCGCGGCGAAGGCGAGGAAGTCACCGAGCCACGCCCGGGTCCGGTAGTCCTCGATCAGCTGCCGCTTCCCGCGCTCCTCGAACCAGTCGACGGTGGCACGCAGCAGACGGCGTGTCTCGGGGTCGAAGTGCGCGGGGTCGTACGTGCGCGGGTTGAAGAGCAGCTGGTCAGCCATGGATGACCTCTTTCGGCTGGTGGACGGATGGGAATCGCAGGTATGGGGGTGCGGCGGCCGGAGGGGCCAGGGTGGTGACGGACGGTGCGGGGAAGCGCGGTCAGTGGCCCGGGCCGAAGCGGGCCAGCGTGGCGAGCACGTCGTCAAGCCAGCCGATCATCATCCGCTCATAGGCGATGCCGCCGCGCAGGACGACGTGCTGGAGCTCCCGCTCCGCGTCCGGCGGCGCCGGCTCAGCGGCTGCTTCGGGCCCGGTGAAGTCCCGCTCCTCGCCCGCCAGATAGTGCGCCAGCCGGTCCCGGTGTGCCTGCCGGTGCCGCTCCACCTCGCGGATCAGGGCGGCCGGGTCGTCGAAGGCCGCGCCCCGGATCTTCACCGCCAGGTCGTGGCGGACGCTCTCCGGCTCGATGGGATCGTGCAACCACGAGGACAGCGCGGCCCGGCCGAGGTCGGCGACGCGGTACTCCCTCTTGTCCGGGCGCCCCTGCTGCGGGATGTCCCGGGCGTCGACCCAGCCGTCGTTCTCCATGCGCTTCAGCACGCGATAGATCTGCTGGTGGGTCGCGGTCCAGAAGTAGCCGATGGACCGTTCGAAACGCCGGGCCAGCTCATAGCCGGAGCCCGGCTTCTCCAGGAGCGACACCAGGATCGCGTGCTCGAGCGCCATGACGGTGATCGTGCTATGCAACTCGTTGCATAGCAAGTCCCACCCATGGCGATGCGACGCGGCTCACGTCCGCGCGTCGGCCGCGCCGGGGGCGGGCGGCTGCATGGCCTCGGGCAGGGCCTGTTCGGCCCAGATCACCTTGCCCTGCGGGGTGTACCGGGTGCCCCAGCGCTCGGCCATCTGCGACACCAGGAACAGACCCCGGCCGCCTTCGTCGGTCGTCGCGGCGTACCGCAGATGCGGAGAGGTGCTGCTGCCGTCGGCCACCTCGCAGATCAGCGTGCGGTCGCGGATCAGCCGGACGTGGATCGGCCCGGCGCCGTAGCGGATGGCGTTGGTGATCAGCTCGCTGAGGATGAGTTCCATGGCGAAGCCGAACTCCTCCAGGCCCCAGTCCTCCAGCTGTCGCGACACGGCCTCGCGCATGCCGGAGACGGCGGCCGGTTCCGGGGGTACCTCCCAGTCGGCGATCCGGTCGGACGGCAGTTCCCGGGTGCGGGCCACGAGCAGGGCGACGTCGTCCTTGGGCCGCCCAGGCAGGAGGGTGTCCAGCACGTCCTGGCAGGTCTCCTCGGGCGGCCGGCCGGGGTGACCCGTCAGCGCGTCGCGCAGCAGCTCCATCCCCACGTCCAGGTCGCGCCGGCGGTCCTCGATGAGGCCGTCGGTGTACAGGACGAGCTGTGTCCCCTCGTCGAGGCACAGTTCCGCGGTCTGGAACGGCATGCCGCCGAGACCCAGGGGCGGACCGGCCGGGACGTCCGGGAAGGTGACGGACCCGTCGGGGTGGACCAGCGCGGGCACCAGATGCCCCGCACGCGCCACGACGTAGCGACGGGTCACCGGGTCGTAGATCCCGTACAGGCAGGTGGCGCCCACGACGCCTGCCGCGGTCTCCGCCGTCTCGTTCTGGTCGATCTTCCCGACCAGGTCGTCCAGATGGCTCAGCAGCTCGTCGGGCGGAAGATCCAGCGCCGAGAAGTTGTGGACCGCGGTGCGCAGCCGTCCCATCGTGGCGGCGGCGTGCAGGCCGTGGCCGACCACGTCGCCGACGGCCAGTGCCACCCGGCTCCCCGGCATGGGAATCACGTCGAACCAGTCCCCGCCCACCCCCGCCTGGGCGGGCAGGTAGCGGTAGGCGATGTCGAGGGCGTTCTGCTCGGGCACCGCCTGTGGCAGCAGGCTCTGCTGGAGGGTGACGGCCAGGGCGTGCTCGCGGGTGTAGCGGCGGGCGTTGTCGATGCTGATCGCGGCACGGGCCACCAGCTCCTCCGCCAGCGACAGGTCCTCCTCGTTGAACGGCTCGTGCTGCCGCCCGCGCCAGAAGCTGGCCATGCCCAGCACGACGCCCCGGGCCTGGATCGGCGCGGTGATGAGGGAATGGATGCCGTAGTCGATGATCGCCTGGGCACGCTCCGGGTCCTGCAGCCGCCAGCCCGTGGCGGTCGGCAGATCGCTCACCAGCTGCGAGTGGCCGCTGCCGTAGCCGCGCGCCTGCGGGGTGGAGGGGGCGTAGTCGAAGAGCCGGCCCTGGGCGGAGAGCGGGTGGTCCTCCCGGATGCCGCACACGGCCGCGCGCCGCATGTCCGTCGCCGTGGGCGCCGGCTCGTCGCCGTGCAGGACGCTGTCGGCCAGGTCCACCGTGACGAAGTCCGCGAAGCGGGGGATGGGCACCCGCGCCAGCTCGTCGGCGGTGCGCAGGACGTCCAGGGTGGTGCCGATGTGGAGCCCGGCGTCGTAGAGCAGCCTGAGCCGTTCCCGTGCCACCTCGGCCCTGCCGGTCACCGCTTGGAGCTCGGTGGAGTCGCGCAGCGTCACGACGGTGCCCGTGGGGCCTCCCCTGTGCTCCGTGGGCCGCTGGTTGATCGCGAGCAGCCGCTCACCCGCGAGATGCACCTCGTCGGTGGCCTCGCGGCCGGAGGCGAGCAGCGCCCGGGTCTCGGGATCGAGGCCCGGCAGTCCCGAGACGTGCCGTCCCTCCACGTCCGGGGGCAGCTCCAGCAGTCGTCTGGCCTCGTCGTTGGCCAGCATCAGCCGCCCGTCGGCGGCCACGATCAGGACGCCTTCCCGGACGGAGTGGAGCACCGTGTCGTGGTGCTCGTACATCAGGGTCATCTCGTCCGCGGCCAGGCTGTGCGTCTGCCGCCGCAGCCGCCTGCCCACCAGTGCCGTGACACCGGTGGACAGCACGAGCGCTCCGGCCCCGGCGCCCAGGATGATCGGCAGCTGCCGGTTCAGCTGACTCTCGACGTTCTTGACCTTCATGCCCGCCGAGACGAGGCCCACGACCTGGTCGCGGGCGTTCTCGATGGGGGCCGTGGCCTGTACTTCGCGGCCGAGCGGGCCGTCGACGCTCTCCACGAAGACCTTGCCCGCCAGCGACGGCGCGATCTCACCCACGAACCGCTTGCCGATGCGGTCCGGCAGCGGGTGCGTGTACCGGATGCCCTTGGTGTCCATGACCACGATGAAGTCGACACCGGCGGTCCGGCGCGCCTCTTCCGTGAGCGGCTGGAGGATCTTGCTCGGATCCGGGGTCCGCAAGGCCGCCAGCACGCCGGGCGAGTGCGCGAAGGTCTGGGCCACGGCCGTGGAGCGACGCTTGGCCTCGGCGGCGGAGTCCCGCTCCGACTGCAGGATGAGAGCGAAGACGCCGCAGGCCACCAGCAGTACCACGAGAGCCACCTGGAAGATCAACACCTGCCCGGCCACGCTCCGCGTGCTCTTGCCGATCACGCGCTTGACCGAGAGGTGTCGAGGGCGGGCGAAGCGATTCGCCATGCGACCTTTCTAACACTGGTGATCCCGAGCGGCCAGGCTCCGTCTGATCCTTGCCCGGTCGGCCTCGGGCGGCTGCGGGGGCCCGGCGTGCGTGGTACGGGCCCCGGGCCTCGGCGGACAGGGGCCGTCCGCCGAGGAGCGCGGTGCATGATTCTCTCCGCATTCTCTCCGCGCCCAATGCCGGTTTGGGTAGATATCATGCATTTGTGATCATGTCTGCACGGCCGAGGCACCGTCGCCCCGCCTACAGCGGCCGATGGGATGCCGCCCGGCTGTCACCCATGGTCCTGACCGCCCTCATCGCCGCCCTGGCGTTCTCCACGCCCCGGGAGATCGCCTTCAGCCGTCTGCTGCCCGCCGCGCCGGCCCTCGCCGCGGCGATGTGGCCGGTGCTTCCCACGGTGCTGCTGGGGGCGTTCTGCCTGCTGCTGATGACGGTCCTCAGCCTCTTCTACACGGACCTGGGGACGCAGTACACGTCCGCCGCCATCGTCGCCGTCACCCTCGCGGCCGCGTACGGGAGTCACGTACGGCATCAGCGAGAGGAGATCCTCTTCCAGCTCCGGCTCGTCGCCGACGCGGCCCAGAAGGTCCTGCTGCGCCCGCTGCCGCGCCGCATCGGCGACCTCGAGATCGAGTCGCTGTACCTCGCCGCCCAGGAACAGGCGCGGATCGGCGGCGACTTCTACGAGGCGCTCGGCACACCGCACGGGGTCCGGCTGCTCATCGGCGACGTGCGGGGCAAGGGCCTGTCCGCGGTGGGGGTGGCCTCGGCGGTGATCAGCTGCTTCAGGGAGGCGGCCTACGACGAGCCCGACCTCCAGGGCATCGTCCACCGCCTGGAGACCACCGTGACGCGCCACAGCGCCGTGTTCCCCACCCAGGACCAGCCCGAGCACTTCGCCACCGCCCTGCTCGCCGAGATCCCATCCGACGGTGACAGCCTGCGCATCCTCAACTGCGGACATCCACCGCCACTGATCGCGCATCGCGGGAAGGTCCGGGTGCTGGATCCCACCGTCCCCTCCCCGCCCCTCAATCTCGCGTCGCTCATCGGCGGCCGCTACTGGGTCGACACCGTCACCTACGCCCGGGGCGACCGGCTGCTCCTCTACACGGACGGCGTATCGGAGGCCCGCGACCACACCGGCCGGTTCTTCCCGCTGCCGGACTGGATGCAGCGGCAGGGCGTGGAGCAGCCACGCGAACTGCTCGACCGGCTGCACCAGGATCTGCTGCGCCACAGCGGCGGCAGACGCGACGACGACATCGCGGCCCTGGTGCTGAGGCGCACGGACGTGAACCGACGGTGACAGTGGCCCAGCTGCGCGCGCACGAGACCGGGAGAGGCCATCGGTGCGATCACGCCGCCCCCTCCCGCTACGGGGCGACGGGCTTCCGGACGCGGTCGGTCTCGTCCTGGACGAGCAGGGAGAGGAGGGACGCCACGGAGAGGCCGGCCTCGGCCGGGTGGCGCAGCACCTTCTCCGGCTCGATGCGGTAGATGTTCGAGCGCCCGTCCCGGGTGTGGGACAGATAACCGTCCCGCTCCAGATCGGAGATGATCCGCGAGACGGCGCGCTCCGTCAGCCGGCAACGGGCGGCGATGTCGCGGATGCGGGTGTTCGGATTGTCGGCGATGGCGGCCAGTACGCGCGCGTGGCTGGTGATGAACGTCCATCCGCTGTGTGTCTCGGGCACTCCTACCATGCCGAGCATTTTAGGGGCCACCATTGCCGGAACGTAGATACGTGACATACTTTTCATGCAACTGATGACGTACTCCCGTCGGGGAGAGGCACAGAAGGAGCCCGAAGGTGCCCTGGGACGAGGTCGGTGGATCGGCGCTGACGCGTGAGGCCCGCGCTGAGCCGCTGCCGGAGCAGACCGCCCCGCACGCCCCCGAAGGGCCCGCGGTGCTGCAGTACGCATGGCTCGGGGCCTGGGTCGTCGTCGCCCGCGGCTCCTACGACATGGACTCGATCGCGCCATTGTCGGAGGCCCTGGGGAGCGCGGTCCGCACGCACCCGAAGGTGATCCTGGACGCCTCCGGCATCACCTTCGCGGACTCGACGCTGCTCAACCTGCTGATCCTCACCCACCAGGCGGGCACCCTGCGCGTGGTCGCGCCGTCACCTCAGCTCCGGCGGCTCTGCGAGATCACCGGCGTCGACGGCATCCTGGAGACACGGACTTCGGTGGACGACGCCGCCGCGTCCTGAACCGCCCCCGACGGAACCGGAAGAGACGGCTCCGTCGAGGGCGCAATGAGGTCGCGGCCCGCGGGAAACGGCTGGTGACGCGGTGCCCGCTGGTCGGCCGAGGATGGCGGCTCCTGCTTTGTTCAGGGCTTGAAACGTGGGTTAATCTGCGGCGTATTTCCACACCACATACACATCTGTGAGTGTGGAAACACATGCACGACAACCGGGCCGCACCTCGGCCCGGGGGGTTCCGAGTCCTCGGTGCGCGAGGGCTCTTGGGGAGCGGAACGAGGGTGCGATGACCAGCGACAGCACGGGAGCCGTCGACGCGGTGCCGGGCGACCAGGAGTTGCGGCGGCTGCTGGCCGGCCTGACCGCCGTACGCGACGGGGACTTCGGCACCCGGCTGCCGGACGACGCCGACGGCCTCATGGGCGACATCGCCACGGTCTTCAACGGCATGGTCGACCAGCTGTCCGTGTTCACCTCCGAAGTCACCCGGGTGGCCCGCGAGGTCGGCACCGAGGGCACGCTCGGCGGGCAGGCGGAGGTGCCGGGCGTCTCGGGCACCTGGGCCGACCTGACCGACTCGGTCAACGCCATGGCGGGCAACCTCACCACACAGGTCCGCGACATCGCCCAGGTCGCCACGGCGGTGGCCAAGGGCGACCTCTCGCAGAAGATCGACGTGCCCGCCCGCGGCGAGATCCTCCAGCTGAAGGAGACCGTCAACACGATGGTCGACCAGCTGTCCGCGTTCGCCGACGAGGTCACCAGGGTGGCCCGCGAGGTCGGCAGCGAGGGACGGCTCGGCGGCCAGGCACAGGTGCCGGGCGTGGCCGGGGTCTGGCGCGATCTCACGGACTCCGTGAACCACATGGCGGGCAACCTCACCAGCCAGGTCCGCTCCATCGCCCAGGTGACCACGGCGGTCGCGGAGGGCGATCTGTCGCAGAAGATCACCGTGGACGCGCGCGGGGAGATCCTGGAGCTGAAGAGCACCATCAACACGATGGTCGACCAGCTGTCCGCGTTCGCCGACGAGGTCACCCGGGTCGCCCGCGAGGTCGGCACCGAAGGACGCCTCGGCGGCCAGGCGGACGTCAAGGGCGTCAAGGGCACCTGGCGCGACCTCACCGACTCCGTGAACTTCATGGCCGGCAACCTCACCGGCCAGGTCCGCAACATCGCGCTGGTGGCCACCGCCGTCGCCAAGGGCGATCTGTCGCAGAAGATCACCGTGGACGCGCGGGGCGAGATCCTGGAGCTGAAGAGCACCATCAACACGATGGTCGACCAGCTCTCGGCGTTCGCCGACGAGGTCACGCGCGTGGCCCGCGAGGTCGGCACCGAGGGGCGCCTCGGAGGCCAGGCCCAGGTGCGCGGGGTGTCCGGCACCTGGAAGGACCTCACCGACAACGTCAACGTGATGGCGTCCAACCTCACCGGCCAGGTCCGCTCCATCGCCCAGGTCGCCACCGCCGTGGCGCGCGGCGACCTGTCGCAGCGGATCACCGTCGAGGCCGCCGGCGAGGTCGCCGCACTGGCCGAGGTCATCAACACGATGGTCGACACCCTCTCGGCGTTCGCCGACGAGGTCACGCGCGTGGCCCGCGAGGTCGGCACCGAGGGGCGCCTCGGCGGCCAGGCACACGTGCCGAACGTCGCCGGGACCTGGAAGGACCTCACCGACAACGTCAACTCGATGGCCAACAACCTCACCGGCCAGGTGCGCAACATCGCGCTGGTGACGACCGCGGTGGCCAGGGGCGATCTGTCGAAGAAGATCGACGTGGACGCCCGCGGCGAAATCCTCGAACTCAAGACGACGATCAACACGATGGTCGACCAGCTCTCGGCGTTCGCCGACGAGGTGACGCGTGTGGCCCGCGAGGTCGGCACCGAGGGGCGCCTCGGCGGCCAGGCCGAGGTCGAGGGCGTCTCCGGCACCTGGAAGCGCCTGACGGAGAACGTCAACGAACTGGCGGGCAACCTGACCCGGCAGGTGCGGGCCATCGCCGAGGTCACCAGCGCCGTCGCCGAGGGCGACCTGACCCGGTCGATCAACGTGGAGGCGTCCGGCGAGGTCGCCGAGCTCAAGGACAACATCAACTCGATGGTGGAGTCCCTGCGCGAGACCACCCGGGCCAACCAGGAGCAGGACTGGCTCAAGACGAACCTCGCCCGGATCTCGAGCCTGATGCAGGGCCACCGCGACCTGCCCGTGGTCGCCGAGCTGATCATGGACGAGCTGGTCCCGCTGGTGTCGGCCCAGTACGGGGCCTTCTACCTCGCCGAGGACGGCGACGACGGGCCCGAGCTGCGCCTCGTCGGCTCCTACGGCTACCCCGAGGAGAGCAGCCGCCCCTCCCGTATCGCCTTCGGCCGCACCCTGGTCGGCCAGGCCGCGCGCAGCCGGCGCACCATCATGGTGGACGAGCTGCCGGACGGCTACGTGACCATCTCCTCCGGCCTCGGCCAGGTGGTGCCGACCGCGCTGGTGCTGCTGCCCATCGTCGTCGAGGGCCAGGTCCTCGGCGTCATCGAGCTGGCCTCGGTCACGCCCTTCACCCAGATCCACCGGGACTTCCTCGCGCAGCTGATGGAGACCATCGGCGTCAACGTCAACACCATCGTGGCCAACGCCCGCACCGACGAGCTGCTGGTCGAGTCCCAGCGGCTCACCGTCGAACTCCAGGCCCGTTCCACCGAGTTGCAGGTGCAGCAGGAGGAACTGCAGCGCTCCAACGCGGAACTGGAGGAGAAGGCCTCGCTGCTGGTGGCCCAGAACCGGGACATCGAGGCGAAGAACCTCCAGATCGAGCAGGCCCGCCAGGAGCTGGAGACCCGCGCCCAGCAGCTGTCACTGGCCTCGAAGTACAAGTCGGAGTTCCTGGCCAACATGAGCCACGAACTGCGCACCCCGCTCAACAGCCTGCTCATCCTCGCCCAGTTGCTCGCGCAGAACCCCTCCCGCAACCTCACGCCCAAGCAGGTCGAGTACGCGCAGATCATCCACTCCGCCGGCTCCGATCTGCTCCAGCTGATCAACGACATCCTCGACCTGTCGAAGGTCGAGGCCGGAAAGATGGACGTCACACCCGAGCGGGTGACCCTGCGCCAGCTCATCGAGTACGTCGAGGCCACCTTCCGGCCCATGACGACGCAGAAGAGCCTGGACTTCACGGTGACCACCGCCCCCGGCGCGCCCGCTGACGTGCTCACGGACGACTCCCGGCTGCGCCAGGTGCTGCGCAACCTCCTGTCGAACGCCGTGAAGTTCACCGAGCAGGGCGGCGTGGAGCTGAGCATCGAACCCGCGGCGGACGACGAGGTGCCCGGAAACGTGGTCCGGGGCGCCGCCGTGGTGGCCTTCCGCGTCAAGGACACCGGCATCGGGATCCCCGAGCAGCACCTGGAGACGATCTTCGGCGCGTTCCAGCAGGCCGACGGCACGACCAGCCGCAAGTACGGCGGAACCGGCCTGGGCCTGTCCATCACCCGCGAGATCGCCCAGCTGCTCGGCGGCGCCGTGTCGGTGCACAGCACACCGGGCCAGGGCAGCACGTTCACGCTCTACCTGCCCGTGGCCCGCCCCGACTTCGAGGAACTGCTCGGCCACGGCAGGCCCGTCGAACGGGCCTCGGCCGAACCCGCGCCGGAGGGACTGGCCGGTTCGGTGCCGGTGCCCCAGATCGGGCCCGGCCCCCGGCCCCGGCGCCTGCTCGTCGTGGAGGAGCGCTCACGCGGTCTGCTGACCCTCGTAGCGGAAAGCGTCGTCGCGGACCTGACGCACGGCCGCGCCGACGGTGCCCAGCGGCCCGCGGTCGACATCATCACCGCCGTCGGCGCGCAGGAGGCGGCCGGCGCCCTGGCCTCCGAGCCGTGCCACTGCGTCGTCCTGGAACTGGGCATGCGCGACGGCGAGGCGTCCCGCTTCCTCCAGGCCCTGGAAGGCGACTCGGCGCTGACGAGCGTGCCGGTGCTGGTGCACAGCAGCCACCCCGGGGACGTGGCCCTGGACGAGACGCTGCGCTCCCGGTCGGCGGGCGGCGCACTGGAGTTGCTGTCCAGCCTCGACGAACTGCGCGAGCGCATCGCCCTGCACCTGTCCGCCGAGGAACCCGGAGACGTGCTCTCCCTCGTGCGGACCGAAGGGCCGCAGCACCTGACGCCGCCCTCCCTCGACGACGCGGCACCGGGCCGTACGGTCCTCGTCGTCGACGACGACGCGCGCAACCTCTTCGCGCTGAGCGGCATCCTGGAGATGCACGGCTTCCGTGTCCTGCACGCGGAGAACGGCCGCCGGGGCATCGAGACCCTGGTGAACAACCCGGACGTCGCCATCGTGCTGATGGACGTGATGATGCCCGAGATGGACGGCTACACCGCGACGGCCGAGATCCGCCGGATGCCGCAGTACGCCGACCTGCCCATCATCGCCGTCACGGCGAAGGCGATGCCGGGCGACCGGGACAAGAGCCTCGCCTCGGGCGCCAGCGACTACGTCACCAAGCCCGTCGACACGCGCGACCTCATGGCCTGCGTCCGCCGTTGGCTGCCCGCATGAGCGCTCCGGCGCCCGGCCCCCGCACCGGTGGGCCGGGCACCCCGCAGCGCCCGTCGTTCCGCGCCCCAGGGCACCCCAGCCGAGGAGCCTTTCCATCGTGAGCATGTCCGAGCAGCCACGCGAACCGGGCAAAGCGAAGCCCTCCGACGAGGATCAGCGCGCCCCAGGGGAGCCGTCGCAGTCCCCGGACGACCCGCCCGCCGACCTCGAGAACCTCTCCACCGCGTCCCCGGTGGGACGGCTCGCCGCCACCGTGGAACGGCTCAGCCGGGAGGTGCGGGCCGCCCAGGCGGAAGCCGAGGGGCGTGCACTGATCGAACTCGCCAAGGGCGTCCTGGTCGAGCGGCTGAAGTGCGGACCCGCCCAGGCCGCCCGGCAGCTCGCGCAACTGGCCGAGCAGGCCCAGGTCACCCCCCTGGAACTCGCCGTCGACGTCATCAACCAGGCCGCCCGGGACCGGATGTCCGAGGTCACGGACGCCTTCCTCGCCGCCACCCGGGCCGCCGACGAGACCGAGACCGAGTCGGCCGCCGTACGGCTGCGCGCGGCGGAGAGCGGCGTCCTGGCCGCGGACGACGCCCAGGCCGTCGCCGACGCCCTGCTGGAGCAGGCGCTGCGGCCTCTCGGCGCGGTGGCCGTGGCCATATGGGCGGCGGGCGCCGACGGTTCGCTCACCCTGGCGGGCAGCGCCGGCTTCTCACCGGCCGAGGCCGCGCGCTGGCGTTACGTCCCGCCGGACGTGGTGACGGTGGCACGGCGGGGCCTCATCGAGCGCGAGGGGCAGTGGATCACCACCCTCGGCGCGACCGGCCTGCCCACCATCGGGCTGCACCACCATCCGGACGGCGGCCGGGCCGCCCTGCCCGCCGGGACCGGCGGCCGTATCCACGGCGTGCTGGAGATCGCCTGGCCGGAGCCGCTCGCCCCGCAGCCCCCGCAGATCGTCCGTCAGGCGGAGGCGCTGGCCGAACTGTGCGCCCACACGCTGGAGATGCACACCCCGCTCCTGGGAACGGTCCAGGAGCCCCGGGTCCTGCCGGACGCCGCCGAGCTGATGGACCTGGCCGACGGACTGTACGACCCCGCCCTCGTCCTGGTGCCGCACCTCGACGGCGACGGGCACCTGGTCGACTTCCGCATCCAGCACGTGAACAGCCGCTTCCTGGACCCGGCGGGCAGGCCGCGGGCGGTCGTGAACGGCGCCCTGCTCCTGGAGGCCTACCCCATGGCCGCGGGGGACAGCGAGTTGTTCCAGCGCGTCGAGCGGGTCTACGCCACCGGGGAGCCCTTCCGGGCCCGCCGGATGAACCTCACCGCCCTCGTCGACCAGGTGCCCCTCTCGGCCGTGGCGGACATCAGCATCAGCCGCCACGGCATGTCCGTCCTGCTTATCTGGCGTATCGAGGACGAGACGGCGCGCCTGGCCAGCCTGCTCCAGCACGCCCAACGGCTCGGCCGCATCGGCGGGTTCGAGGAGAACGTGCTCACCGGCGAGATCACTTGGAACGGGCAGCTCTTCGACCTCTACGGACGCCCGCAGACGAGCACCCCGGTACCCCTGGAGGAGCTGCCGGCCCACGCCCACCCGGACGACGGCGTCTCCATGCGCCGCTTCCTGCGCACGCTGCTGCACCACCAGCGGCCGGCCGCCGCCGCGTTCCGGCTCCAGCGGCCGGACGGGGTGACCCGGCACATCCGGATCGTCGCCGAACCGGTGCTGGACACCGACGACCGGCTGCTGCTGGTCCGCGGCGCCTGCCAGGACATCTCGGCCCAGCACTGGACCGAGGTGGCGCTCGCCGCCACCCGCGACCAGCTGGCGCACACCGAGCAGCAGGCCACCGAACGCAACCGGCTGACCCTGCAGTTGCAGCACGCCATCATGCCCCCCACCCAGGCGCCGTTGCAGGTCTCCGGGCTCCAGGTCGCCGTCCGCTACCGGCCCGCGGAGACCGAGCAGCTGGTGGGCGGCGACTGGTACGACGCCGTCGTCCTGCCGTCCCGCAAGGTGCTGTTGTGCGTCGGGGACGTGGCCGGGCACGGCATCGAGGCCGCCACCAGCATGGTCGTCCTGCGCAACGCGCTGCGGGGCCTCGCCGTGACGGGCGCCGGGCCGGGCCAGCTGCTGTCCTGGCTCAACATCGTGGCGCACCATCTGACCGGCGCCGTCACCGCGACCGCGGTGTGCGGGCTGTACGACCCGGCCACCGGGACGCTGCGCTGGGCCCGGGCGGGGCACCTGCCGCCCGTCCTGGTCCGGGACACCGAAGCGGCCCCGCTGCCTCTGGTCAAGGGCCTGCTGCTGGGCGCCGTCCCCGAGGCCGTGTACGAGGAGACGGAGCTGCAACTGACTGCCGGGGACACCCTGTTGATGTACACGGACGGCCTGGTCGAGCGCCGTGACCGGCCCGTGGAGGAGTCCCTCACCCACCTGCTGACCACCGCCCGTTCGGCACCGAGCACGCTCGACCAGCAGCTGGACCGCCTGCTGACCTACAGCAAGTCGGACACCGACGACGACACGTGCCTCGTGGGCATCAGGGTCGGGTGACGGTGACCGTCACAGCATGACGTGCTTGACCTGCGTGTAGTCGAGCAGGCCGGTGAGGGAGAGGTCGCTGCCGTAGCCGGAGTGGCCGACGCCGCCGTGCGGCATCTCCGACACCGTCGTGCCATGGGTGTTCACCCACACGATCCCGGCCCGCAGAGCCCGGCTCGCGCGCATGGCCCGGTCGTGATCCCGCGTCCACACGCTCGCGGCCAGCCCCTGGGGAACCCCGTTGGCCAGGCGCAGCGCATCGGCCTCGTCGGTGAACGGCTGGACGGTGACGACCGGCCCGAACACCTCTCTCCGCACGATCTCGTCCTCCTGCCGCACCCCGGCGACCACCGTGGCCTGGTGGAAGTAGCCCGGTCGGGGCAGGGACGCCCCTCCGGCCACGATCTCGGCGTGGTCCGGCAGCCGCTCCAGCAGCCCGCTCACGGTGGCGAGCTGACCGGCGTTGGCCAGCGGTCCGAAGTCGGTGTCCTCCTCGTCCGGGGCGCCGGGCCGCTGCCCTGCGGCCCGCTGCGCGAACCGGGTCAGGAAGTCGTCGTGGATCCGCCGGTCCACGAGCAGCCTCGTCGGGGCCGTGCAGTCCTGCCCCGCGTTGTAGAAGGCCAGTGACGCCAACTGCTCGACGGCGTCGTCCAGATCGGCGTCCGCGTGGATCAGCACCGGGGCGTTGCCGCCGAGTTCCAGGTGGAGCCGCTTGAGGTCGGCGGCCGCCGCGGTGGCGATCTGCCGCCCCGCGCGGACACTGCCGGTGACGGCCACCAGCCGGACCAGCGGATGGGCGACCAGACACCGCCCGGTGTCCCGGTCCCCGCACACCACGTTCAGCACCCCGGGCGGCAGGTGCCCGGCGGCCAGCCGGGCCAGCAGCGTGGCCGACGACGGTGTGGTGTCGGACGGTTTCAGGACGACCGTGTTGCCCGCGGCGAGCGCGGGCGCGATCTTCCACACGGCCATCATCAGCGGGTAGTTCCACGGGGTGATCTGCGCGCACACGCCGACCGGTTCGCGCCGCAGGACGGAGGTGCGGCCGGGCGTGTACTCGGCGGCCGCGGCGCCCGGCAGGTTCCGGGCGGCTCCGGCGAAGTACCGCAACACGTCCACGGTCGCCGGGAGTTCGTCCGCCTGGAACAGGGCGCGTGGCTTGCCGGTGTCGGCCACCTCGGCGGTCGTGACCGCGTCGGCCTCCTTCTCCAGGGCGTCGGCGATGTGCAGCAGTGCGGTCTGCCGCTGGGCCGGGGTCGTCAGCGACCAGCCGGGACCGGCCTCTTCGGCGGCCCGGCAGGCCAGGTCCACGTCCTCGGGGCCGGAGAGCGGGGCCGTGCCGTGGGTGAGGCCGGTGGCCGGGTCGACCAGGCGCAGGGTGGCGCCGGACGCGGCCGGCAGGTCCTTGCCGTCGATGTGGTTGAGGCGTTCGTCGTCAGCCACGGCGCAGTGCCTCCTCGGCGGCGGCGCGGCCGGTGCGGACGGCGCCCTCCATGTATCCGGCGACCCACTGGTCGGAGCCGCAGACGTAGAACGGCGGTTCATGGGTGCCGTGCGACGGACCGACGGCCATGACCTCGCCGGGCGGCCACTGCGTGACGTAGCCCTGGGTCCACGGGTCGGTGCCCCACAGCCGCAGATGGCAGGAGCTGGGCCGCAGGGCCTCGTCGCCGAACAGGCCGGCCATCTCGGCGAGCAGTTCGGGGGTGCGCAACTGGGGCGGGGTGCCCAGCAGGACGCCGTAGCGCTCGGGCGGGATCAGGGCGGACAGGACGCCCTCGTTCTGCGGCCAGGTGCTGCCCAGCACGCCTTCGGCTTCGGACAGACCGTTCAGATCGGCGTCCCGCCAGAAGGGACGGTCGTAGACGGCGGCGAACTTCGCTGCCGTCGCGTGGCGTTGGCGGTGCAGGGAGGCGAGCCGGGCCTCGCTGACACCGCTGACCGCGACGGACCGCAGCGGACCCACGGGCAGGGCGCTCACCACGGCCGCAGCGGTGAGGGTCTCGCCGGTGACCAGGCGCACGGCGCAACCGGCGGGGCGGATGTCCAGCGCGGCGACGGGGGAGCCCAGCCGGACGCGCGGGCCCAGCTCCTCGCCCATGACCTCGGCGAGCGTCGCCGAGCCGTCCGCCAGGCGCAGTCCCTCCCAGTCCTCGTAGTCGTAGTCGCCGCTGCCCGAGCCGGGGACCGCCGCGCTCTTGCGGAGCGCGGCCAGCAGGGAGATCCGCTCGTAGGACCCGCCGGCCAGGGCGAGTTGGCCGATCTCCCACAGACGCAGCACGGCGGGCGTCGCCTGCTGGGAACGCAGCCAGTCGCCCACGGACAGCCGGTCCAGCGCGTCCGCCTCGGGATGCGACCAGGGGTCGTCCGGGTCGACGGTGGCGGCCAGCGCCGCGTACCGCGCGCCGAGCCGTTCGTGCAGGGCCGCGTCACCGGGCCCGAACCAGTGCGGCGGTTCACCGGCCGAGCGGCCCTCCGGGGTGGCCCGGGTCATTCGGCCGGGTTCGGCGACGTAGCTGGGCACCAGCTCCAGGCCCAGTTCCTCGGCGAGTGCCCGATAGGAGGTGTGCCCCTGGCCGACGACCTCACCGCCGAGCTGTACGGTGCGGCCGTCGGGGGTTCGGGTCTGCTCGACCCGGCCGCCGACGCGGTCCCGGGCCTCCAGGACGAGTACGTCGGTGCCGGCGGCGGCCAGGTCGCGGGCGGCGCTCAGCCCGGCGAGACCGGCGCCGAGCACGATCACGTCGTGATGCATCAGCTTCGCTTTCGTCGTGCGGGGAGGGGTTCTCAGGCCAGGACCAGGCAGTGCTCCGGCCGCCATCCGAACTCCACCGTCTCGCCGCCGGACCAGCGGTCCTCCATACGGGCCCGGGCCGTGTTCTGCTCCAGCACGGAGAGGGTGACGCCCGGGGCGAGGTCGATCAGGTAGGTCGTGGTCGGGCCGCTGTAGACGGTCTCGCGGATCACGCCGCTCATCATCTGCATGCCCGGTTCGAAGTCCGAGAGCCAGATCTTCTCGGGGCGCACGGACACGCTGACGGCCGTCCCGTCGGCGATCTCGGACCGGGGGCCGACCGGCAGCGCGGGCCCCTTCTCCAAGGTCACCGCACCTGCCCGGTAGGTGCCCGTCATCAGGTTGGACGTCCCCATGAAGGACGCCACGAAGCGGCTCGCGGGGTGCTCGTAGATGTCCTCGGGGGTGCCGCACTGCTCGATGTGGCCCTCGTTCATCACGGCGATCCGGTCCGACATGGTCAGTGCCTCGTCCTGGTCGTGGGTGACGAAGACGAAGGTGATGCCGACCTCGCGCTGGATCTGCTTCAGCTCGACCTGCATCTGCCGGCGCAGTTTCAGGTCGAGCGCGGCGAGCGGCTCGTCGAGCAGCAGCACGGCAGGACGGTTGACCAGCGCACGGGCGAGGGCGACGCGCTGGCGCTGGCCACCGGAGAGCGTGGCCGGCTTGCGGTCGGCGAGCCCGGCCAGCTGGATCAGATCCAGCATCTCGCCGACCCGCTGCCGGATCTCGGCCCTGGCGACGCCCTTGCGCTTGAGGCCGAAGCCCACGTTGTCGGCGATGCTCAGATGGTCGAAGAGCGCGTAGCTCTGGAAGACGGTGTTGACGTTGCGCTTGTTCGGCGGCAGGGCGGTCACGTCGTCGCCGCCGAGCAGCACCGACCCGTCGGTCGGGTCGCTGAACCCGCCGATCATGCGGAGCGTGGTGGTCTTGCCGCAGCCGGACGGGCCCAGCAGGGAGAAGAAGTGGCCGGCCTCGATGTCGAGGTCGAGACGGTGGACGGCGTAGGAGTCGCCGTACTGCTTGGAGACGCCGTCGAGCCGGACGGCGGGGGTCGCGTCCATGGATCACTTCCCGGAGAGGAGGTCGAGGCCGCCGCGGCGGCCGAAGAGGCGCGGGATGAACAGGGCCAGGGCGATCAGGGCGATGGATCCGGCGAGCATCAGCGTGCCGACCGCGTTGATGGTGGGCTGCACGCCGAAGCGGATCGCCGAGTAGATCCGCACCGACAGCGGCTGGGGGTCGACGCCGGTGGTGAAGTAGGCGAGGACGAAGTCGTCGAAGACGAGCGCGAAGATCAGTACGGCGCTCGCCAGCACGGCGGGCAGCAGCGCCGGCAGGGTCACCAGCCGGACCGCCTGCCAGCGGGTGGCGCCGAGGTCCATCGCGGCCTCCTCCACCTCCGGGTTCAGCGCGGCGACCCGGGAGCGCAGGATGACCGTGACGTAGGAGATGGAGAAGGTGATCTCGGCGAGCATCACCGTGCCGGTGGACAGGGGCACGCCCAGCCCCTTGAACAGCAGCATCGAGGCCACACCGGTGACGATCTCCGGCGTGATCAGCGGCACCAGCATGATCAGACCGGCCAGCGAGCCGAGCCGGGTGCGGCAGCGGACGAGGCCCAGGGCGAGTGCCACCCCGAGGACCACCGAGCCGGCCATCGCCACCAGCGAGATGCGCAGGCTGGTGCCGAGCGAGGACAGCAGGACGTCGTCGTGAGCGAAGGCGCGGTACCAGCGCAGGCTGAACCCGTCGAACACCGTCAGCGACTTCTGAGAGTTGAAGGAGAACAGTCCCACCACGGCGATGGGCAGGTAGAGCAGCGCGAAGAAGAGCGCGGTGACCGCGATGAGGACGCGGGGCCTGCGCCCGGCCCGGCCGCGGCGCGGGCGGGCCCTGGCCGCGGTGCGGTCCGGGACGGCGGGGGAGGGGGCACGCAGCAGAGTCATCCGCGGGCCTCCGCCTCGTCCTTGCGGGTGCGCCGCAGATAGCCGAGCATCCCGATCAGCAGGACCAGCATCAGCAGCATGGTGAGCGCGGAGCCCAGCGGCCAGTTCTGGCCCTGGAAGAACTTGTCCTGGATGAGATTGCCGATCATGATCTGGTCCGGGCCTCCCATGAGCTGTGCGCTGACGAAGTCGCCCATGGCGGGCAGGAAGACCAGGACGAGCCCGGCCGCCGCGCCCTGCCGGGTGGCGGGCAGGGTGACGAAGAAGAAGGTGCGGACCGGCCCGCCGTAGAGGTCGCGCCCGGCCTCGATGAGCGACACGTCGAGGCGTTCCAGGGCCGCGTACAGCGGGATGATCATGAAGACGACGAACCCGTAGACGAGTCCCGCGACCACACCGAGGCCGCTGTTGAGGATCTTCGTGCCGCTGTCGGCCAGACCGGCCGCGCGCAGGGTGCGCAGTACGGGCCCGTCGTCGGACAGGACCACCGACCAGCCGTACATGCGGACCAGGTAGTTGGCGAAGAACGGCACCACGATCGCCGCGATCAGCGCGTGCTTGTAGCGCCCGCCGTGCAGGGCGATGGTGTACGCCACCGGGTAGGCGATCAGCAGGCAGATCAGGCAGGTCAGCAGGGCGTAGCCGAGGGAGCGGGCCATGACCTCGGTGTAGGCGGGATCCGCGAGGGCGCGGACGCCGGCCAGGTCGAAGCCGAAGCGCGGATTGCCGAGCTCGTCGGTGGTGCCGACCGCGAGGACGGCGACCAGGGCCAGTGAGGCGATCAGGAAGCCGGTCATCCAGAGCGTGCCGGGCAGCATGAGCCAGACCCACATCCGGTTGCCGGAGGTGTCCCGGCGGCGTGCGCGGGAGGAGGGGCGGGGCAGTGCCATGGATCAGCCCGCCTTCACATGGGTCCAGGCGGCGTCGCGGGCTTCCTCCGCCGCACGGCCGCCGTTGCGGAAGAACAGGTCCGCCTTGAGGTCGGCCTCGGTGACGAGGCACTCGGGGAACGGCTCGACCAGGTCGGCGTAGATCTTCTCGGAGCCCGCGACCGGCATCGGGTAGCCGATGTACTCGATGTTCTTCTTCACGTTCTCGGGACGCAGCATGTAGTCGATGAAGAGCATCGCGGTGCCGGGGTGCGGGGCGTTCCAGGGGATGGCGTAGCAGTCGGAGTTGATCGCCGTGCCCTCCTTGGGCGCCTGGAAGCCGAACACGTCGGGGTCCTTCGCCTGGTTGAGCATGGCGGCCATGTCGCCGCTCCACGCCTGCTGGATCAGCGCGTTGCCGTTGAGGAGGTTGTTGTAGCTGTCGCTGGAGAAGCCGCGCAGCCGGGGCCGCAGGGTGCCCAGCAGGGAGGTGATCCGGCCGAGGTCGCCGGAGTCGCCGGTGCTGACGTCGAGACCGAGCGCGAGGGCGCCCATGCCGAGGACCTCGTCACGGTCGTCCAGCAGGAAGACCTTGCCCCTGGCCCGGTCGTTCCACAGGTCCCGCCAGGAGTCGGTGAGGTCACCGATCCGGTCGCGCCGCCAGCCGATGCCGGTCTTGTACGCCGTGAAGGGCACGGTGTGCGCGGACCCGGGGTCGTACCACGGGTCGGCGAAGTAGTCGTAGGAGCCGAACACGGCCTGCGCGTTGCCGAGCTGGGAGCGGTCGATACGGCGCAGCCGGCCGCCGCGCACCAGGCGCTGGGCCCATTTGGCGGTGGGGAAGATGATGTCGTAGCGGTTGCCGGCGTTGAGCTTGGCGACCATGCCCTCCATCGAGTCGAAGTTCGACTGGACGACCTTGACGCCGTACTCGTTCTCGAACCCCTTGAACACGGACGGGTCGACGAAGTCGGCCCAGTTGAAGTACACGAGATCGCCGTCGACGCGTGCGCTGACCGGGGCGAGCCGGTCGGCGTCGGGTTTCTTCGCGGGCATGAACCCGCAGCCGCCGGCCGCTGCGCCCAGCAGGCCGCAGGCGCCCGCCCGCAGCACGGCGCGTCGGGTCGGCGGTATTGCCTCGGGGGACATATGAGGCGTCCTCTCCGTCGAGGAACGGCACAACTCCAGGGCGGGACCGGCTGGTCGGCTCACTTCAGGCCCTGAATCCGCAGTGATGACCGGTCTGGGGAGGTGCGTGCGCGTGTCAGAGGGCGCGCGGTAACGCCGAGGGGCGGCGTACGGCGGCGTGCGGGTGCCCGGGGCCGGACGGGGTCACCGGGTGTCCCCCTCCAGGTCGTCCCGGACCCGGCGGGCGAACCAGCCGACGGCGACCTCGCGCTGCGACAGCGGGCCCGGCTCGAAGCCGGGGGTGCGCATCCCGGCCTGGACGCGCTCCACCAGCTCGGCGTCCTCGTCGTTGGTCTCCCAGCCGATGCGGATGTTGATCCGCCGGGCCAGCCGGGTGCGCAGGCTCTCCCCGGTGCGGGTGTAGAAGCCGCCGGGGATCGCCGCCCGGTCCTGGGCGGTCGGCAGGGCGGTCCACGCGAGCACGTGGTCAGGGTAGAAGTCGATGAGCGTGTTCGGATAGATCACGGCGTACCGCCATACCCGCCGGTCGGCCTCGGTCAGCCCCGGCATGGGGGTGGCGAGCCGCTGGTAGAGCCGCTCGGTCCAGTTCGAGGAGGGCTTGTCGCGCAGCGGGGACTCGAACAGGACGTAGTTCTCCTGGACGTCCACGGTGTACGCCCCGTAGTCGAGCAGCCGCATGAGCGCCGGGTGGGCGACGGGGACGTGGTAGCCCTCCAGGTAGTTGTCGACGATCACCTTCCAGTTGGCGTTCTGCTCCTCGCCGTCCGCGAGGTCGTGGATGCGGTGCTTGCCGACGGGGACGAGACCGGGCCCGGCGTAGTGGCCGACGGCCTCGGCGAGCCCGGCGCAGGTCTCGGCCAGCGGCGTGGCCTCCAGGTCCAGATTGACGAAGACGAAGCCGAGGAACGACTCCACGTTGACGGGGAACAGGCCCAGCCGGGGCTTGTCCAGACAGGGGATCCGGCGGGCCTCGGGGGCGCCGACCAGGCGTCCGTCCAGCTTGTAGGTCCAGCCGTGGTACGGGCAGCGGATCGCCTTGCCCTCCGGCTCGGGGGCGCTGACGAGGCGGGTTCCGCGGTGCCGGCACACGTTGAGGTGGGCGGCGAGGCTGCCGTCCTCGGTGCGGACGACCAGCACCTCCCGTCCGGCGACGGTGCCGGTCAGCCGGGCGCCGGGGCCGGGCAGGTCGGATTCGTGGCAGACGAGCTGCCAGGACTTGGCGAAGATCGCCTCGGTCTCGGCCTCGGCGACCGCCGGATCGGTGTAGTAGTGCGCGGGCAGCGCCTCCCCGGGATGGCCGGGGGGCGGCTCCGGCGGGGGAGCGGCGACGGTGTCTGCCCGGGTGGTCGAGGGGTTCATCGGGGTCCTCCTCCGCGCCGCCGGGGCGGCGATGGGCGGTGAGGCGGTGGCCGGTGCGAGCGGCGGGCGGGGCGTGGTGCACTGCCCGGACCTGCTCGGAACGGCTGACTAATTGGTTAGTCAGAGTGGGCCTGGCGCGGACACAAGTCAAGACTTGTGGGCTGACTAATTAGTTAGTTAGTCTCGGGTCAGTCGGAAGGCCGGATCCGGACTTCCCCCCTCTCAGCTCCCCCTTCGCAATCTCCCCGCCCCACGCGCTCCGCGCGTCCGGCGCCGGAGCACCCCCCTCCCTCGTCATCGCCGCGCCACTGCCGTCTCCGGCCCGTCCGGACACGGTGTGACCCCGGAGGCACGCATGAGCGCTCGCCGAAGTCTGGTATGGCTCGGCCTCACGCCGGAGCCCGAACAGGAACTGCCCACCGCGGTGGCCGCCCTGCGGGTCCCGGCGGACGGTCGCTCGCCGGCCGCCCTCGTCGCCGCCGAGCGGCACCGCGTCGAGCGGCTCGTGCTGCGCGGCACACAGCGCGGCTGGCTGCGCTACCTGGGCGAGGTCACCGACCTGGTCGTCCGGGCCGCGACCGGCTCCACGACCGCCGATCCACAGGCGGCCCTGCTCGCCGGTGAGGTCGTCCTCGACCACCACCGCATGCTGATCGGCCTGCCCGGCACCGGCTACGCGCGCACCGCCGCCCAACGCCGTGATCTGGAACGGGCGCTCACCCGCCTGCGATCACACACCCCCTCCGATTCCAGGAGCACCGTATGACCGGCGTGCACCCCCTCCTCCCCGACGGCCTGCTGACCGGGGCCGCAGCCGGGGCCGAGGACCTCTCCCGGTACCTGGCCGCGGGTGGCTACGGCCCCCTGCCCGCCCCCGACCGGCTGCTCGGCCTGATCGACGCCGCGGGGCTGCGCGGCCGGGGCGGCGCCGGATTCCCGGCAGCCGTCAAGCTCCGCTCCGTGCGTGACGCGCCCGGCGAGCCCGTGGTCGTCGCCAACGGCGAGGAGGGCGAGCCGGGCTCGGTGAAGGACCGCTGGCTGCTGCGCCACCGGCCGCACGCGGTCCTGGACGGACTGCGGCTCACCGCCGCCGTCACCGGCGCCGCACGCGGCTGGGTCTACCTCTCCGACGGCCCGGCCGAACAGGCCGTCCGCCGCGCACTCGCCGAGTGGCCCCACGACCTGCGCGTGGACGTCCTGCGCACCGAGCACACCTACGTCGCGGGGGAGGAGACCGCGGTCGTCCGGCGCATCGACGGCGGCCCGGCCCTGCCCACGGCGAAACCACCGCGCCCCTTCGAGCGCGGCGTCGGGGGCGCGCCCACCCTCGTCGCCAACGTGGAGACCCTGGCCCGTATCGCCCTGATCCACACCCGCCCCGACGCCGCGGCCGCCGTCGCCGGGGCACGTCTGGTGACGCTGTCCGGGGGCGCCGACGGCACCTCGGCACTGGTCGAGGCACCCGCCGGTACGCATTTGAAGGTCCTGGCGGACCTGTGCGGCCACGGCACGGCCACCGCCGTCCTGCTGGGCGGACTCTTCGGAGGCCTGTACGGCGGGGGCTGGACGGACCTGCCGCTGGACCACGACCGGCTGATCGCGGCCGGCGGAGCGCTCGGCTGCGGAGCCCTGCACTTCCTGAGTGCCCGGGACTGCCCGGTCGCCGTGGCCACCGAAGCCGTCGGCTACCTGGCCGCGCAGAGCGCCCGCCAGTGCGGGGTGTGCGTCTCCGGCACCCGCGCACTGGCCGGAACCCTGCAAGCCGCCGGCTGCGGCGAAGCGGATCAGGAAGCCGTCGAGAAGCTGCACCGCTGGTCGCGTCAGCTGCCCGGCCGGGGCGCCTGCGGACTGCTCGACGCCGCTGCCCGCACGGTCGGCACCCTCCTCACCCACTTCCCCGACCTGCTCGACGCCCACCGCCGCACCGACTGCCCCGACTGCGACGGCGACGTGCCCGAGGACGGGCGCCGCTTCACCGTCCCCGTGCCCTGAGCCACAGCCCGCCCCCTCCCCACCCCCGTTCCGCCATGCCGCCGAAAGGACCCGCCATGAAACTCCTGCTGGACTCCACCCGCTGCCACGGCTACGGCCTCTGTCAGGAACCCGCGCCCGAGCTGATCGAACTCGACGAATGGGGATACGCGCGGCCCCGCCCCTCCGACGTGCCGGACGGAGCCGAAGCCGCCGCCGAGGCCGCCGTCGCCGCCTGCCCCAACTCCGCGCTGAGGCTGGTGAAGTGACATGGGACGCGACCTGTCGGCCCTCTTCGACCCCGTCTCCGTGGCCGTCGTCGGAGCCAGCGACGACCCGGCCAAGTACGGCCACGCCATAGCCGCCCAGGCCGTCCGCGCCGACGGCCGGCGCCCCGTCCACCTGGTCAACCGGCGCGGCGGCACCGTGCTCGGCCGCACCGCCGCCCCCAGCCTGAGCGCGCTCGGCGAGCGAGTCGACCTCGCGGTGATCTCCGTGCCCGCCGCCGGGTTCGAGGACGCCGTCGACGAGGCCCTGCGCTGCGGGGCCCGGGCCATCGTCGCCATCACCGCCGGTTTCGCCGAGACGGGCGACACGGGACGTCTGAGGCAGCAGGCCGTGGCCGAACGCGTCCGCGCCGCCGGTGCCGTCATGGTCGGGCCCAACTGCCTGGGGATCGCCGACAACACCACCGACCTCTTCCTCGCCTCCGACACCTTCACCCCCGGCGGCATCGCGCTCCTCAGCCAGAGCGGCAATCTCGCCCTGGAACTCCAGCTCCGCTTCCGCCCGCACCACCTCGGCTTCTCCCGGTTCGTCTCGCTCGGCAACCAGGCCGACGTCACCCTCGTCGACCTCCTCGCCGACTGTGCCCGGCACGAGGGCACCCGCGCCATCGCCGTCTACGCCGAGGACTTCGGCGACGGACGGGCCTTCGCCGAGGCCGCCGCCGACGCCGGGAAACCCGTCGTGCTGCTCACCGCCGGACGCGGGGACGCCTCCGCGCGCAGCGCGCAGTCGCACACCGGCGCGCTGACCACCTCGGCCGACGTGGTGACCGCGGCCTGCCGGGACGCCGGCGTGGAACTGGTCGCCACGCCCCGCGAACTGACCGTCGCGGTGGCCGCGGCGATCGGCGGGCGCCGTGCGGCCGGACGCCGGGTCGCCGTCCTCACGGACGGCGGCGGACACGGCGTCGTCGCCGCCGACGCCGTCGAGGCGGCCGGGCTGAGCGTCCCCGAACTCCACGAGCCGACGCGGCAGCGGCTCCGGGAGGCGCTGTGGGAGCAGTCCGCCGTCGCCAACCCGGTGGACCTCGCCGGGATGGGCGAGCAGGACCCCGGCTCCTACGCCGGGACCGTCGCCGCGCTGCTGGCCGCCGAGGAGACCGACGCCGTCCTGATGACCGGCTACTTCGGCGGCTACGCGGCCGCCGAGGGCGGACTCGGCGGTGGCGGCGCGGTGCTCGCGACCGGAGAGCAGGAGGCCGCGCGCCTCATCGCCGAACGGCACCGCGCCACCGCCAAACCCCTCGTGGTGCAGTCGATGTACCCCGATTCACCCAGCTGCCGCACCCTCGCCGCCGCCGGCATCCCGGTCTTCGCCGCCACCGAGGACGCCGCCCGCGCCCTCGCCGCCACAGCACCCGGCGCACCGGACACCGGAGTGACCCCCCTGCCCAGCCCCGCGCCCCCGCTGACCGAGACCGGTTACCTGAAGACCCGCAGCGCCCTCGAAGAGGCCGGACTCGTCTTCCCGCAAGCCCGCGAGATCCGCGACGAGGCCGAACTGCTGGCAGCGACCGCCGAGTTCGACGGCCCGTACGTGCTCAAGGCACTCCATGTGCTGCACAAGTCCGACGCGGGCGGAGTGGCCCTGGGCCTGGCCGGAGAGGCCGAACTGCTCGCCGCCTTCCGGGAGATGCACGCCCGGCTCGGCGCCCCCTCCTACTCCGTGGAGGCCATGGCCGACCTGACCGACGGCATCGAACTGATCGTCGGCGTCAACCAGGACCCGCGCTTCGGCCCGGTCGCCATGGTCGGCCTGGGCGGCATCCTCGCCGAGGCCCTGCGCGACGTCGCCTTCACCCTCGCGCCCGTCACCGCGGACCGGGCCGCGGCCCTGCTGCGCGGACTGCGGACCGCCACCCTCCTCGACGGGGTGCGGGGCAAGCCGCCCGTCGACATCGACGCCGCCGCCAAGGCCGTCGAGACGATCACCGCCTTCGCCGCCGCCCACCCCGAGATCGCCGAGCTGGAGGTCAACCCCCTCCTCGTGCACCCCGGCGGGGTGCTCGCCCTCGACTCCCGCGCCGTACTCGCCTGACCCACCGGAAGAGGTCCCCATGGACATGCGCTACACCCCCGAGCAGGCCGATCTGAAGCGGCGCGCCGCCGACTACGCGCGGCTGCTCATGCGGTACGAGGACCAGTCCGAGCAGGCCGGGGGACCCCTGCCCCAGGAGCTCGTCACCGAGCTGACCCGGGCCGCCATGGACGCCGGCGTCTACGCCATCAACATGCCCGCCGAGTGGGGCGGCGCCGGACTCGGCCTGCTCGACCAGGTCATCGTGGAGGAGGAGTTCGGCAAGGTCACCAACTGCCTGTGGGACATCCCCTGGCGGCCCGCCAACGTCCTCGCGTACGGCGACGAACGGCAGCGCGAGAAGTACCTGCTGCCGGTGATCCGCGCCGAGAAGTTCGACGCGTTCGCCGTCACCGAGCCCGGCGCGGGCTCGGACCCGTCCTCCGGCACCTCCACGGCCACCCGCACCGACGGCGGCTGGCTGCTCAACGGCGAGAAGTGGTTCGTCACCTGCGGCGACATCGCCGACTTCCTGCTGGTGCAGGCCGACGCCGGCCCCGAGCGGCAGCCCACCCTGTTCTTCGTGGACAAGGCCGCGCCCGGCGTCGAGATGACCCGCGTCCCGCACTTCATGCACTCCGCCGTCAACGGGCACCCCGAGTTCACCTTCACCGACGTCTTCGTCGCCGACGAGGACGTGCTCGGCGGGGTCGGCAACGGCTACGAACTGACCAAGGAGTGGTTCACCGACGAGCGCCTGATGATCGCCGCCCGCACGGTCGGCGCCGCCGAGCGGGCCCTGCGGCTCGCCCGCGACTGGGCCGTGCAGCGCGAGCAGTTCGGGGCGCCCATCGCCTCCTACCAGCTGATCCAGGGCATGCTCGCCGACTGCGCCGTCGACATCGCCGTCAACCGCGCCTACACCCACCAGGTCGCCTGGGAGGCCGACCAGCCGGGCACCGACCGCAAGACCCTGCACGCCAAGGCCTCCACCGCCAAGCTCGCCGCCAGCGAGGCCGCCGGGCGGGTCGCCGACCGCTGTCTGCAGATCTTCGGCGGCCGCGGCTACGACCGCACCTACCCCGTCGAGCGCATGTACCGCGAGCTGCGCGTCGACCGGATCTGGGAGGGCACCTCCGAGATCCAGCGGCTGATCATCGCCAACGAGCTCATCAAGCGCGGCACCCGCGCCCTTGCCCTGCCCACGCACTGACACCCCTTCACCAGCGAGGACTCCCATGGACTTCCGCCTCACCCCGCGCCAGGTCCGGCTCAAGGCCGACGCACGCGCCCTCACCGACTTCATCGCCACGTACGAGGACCAGTGCGAGGAGGAGAACGGCCTGCCCGCCGACGCGCACGCCAAGATCCGCGACGCCGTCCTCGACGCCGGGCTCCAGGCCGTGAACATGCCGGCCGAGTGGGGCGGCGCCGGACTCACCATCGCCGAGCAGGCCACCGTCCAGGAAGAGCTGGGACGCCTCACCGGCGCCCTGTGGGACATGGTGTGGCGGCCCGCCAACGCGCTGCGGTTCTGCACCCCCGAGCAGCGCGAGCGGTTCCTGATCCCGGTGATCAACGGCGAGCGGCGCGACTGCTACGCCGTCACCGAGCGCAACGCCGGCTCCGACCCGCAGAACCTCTCCACCACGGCGACGAAGAACGACCAGGGCTGGGTGCTCAACGGCGAGAAGTGGTTCGTGACCGTCGGCGACCACGCCGACTTCATGATCGTCCTCGCGGCGGCGGGCCCGGAGCGCGCCCCCACCCTCTTCCTCGTCGACAAGGACACCCCCGGCATCGAGATGACCCGGGTCCCGCGCTTCATGCACACGTTCGTCTACGAGCACCCCGAGTTCACCTTCACCGACGTCCAGGTCGGCGAGGACGCCGTCCTCGGCGGCATCGGCGAGGGATACGACATCACCCGCTCCTGGTTCACCGAGGAACGCCTGATGATCGCCGCCCGTACCACCGGCGCCGCCGAGCGCGCACTGGAGCTGTCCCGGGACTGGGCCGTTCAGCGCGAGCAGTTCGGCGCGCCGATCTCCTCGTACCAGCTGGTCCAGGGCATGCTCGCCGACTGCGCCGTGGACATCGCCGTCAACCGGGCCTACACCCACCAGGTCGCCTGGGAGGTCGACCACGCCGGCCCCGAGGAGCGCAAGACGCTGCACGCCAAGGCGGCCATCGCCAAGCTCGCCGCGAGCGAGGCCTCCGGCCGGGTCGTCGACCGCTGTCTGCAGATCCACGGCGGCCGGGGCTACGACCGCGCCTACGCCGTCGAGCGGCTCTACCGCGAGCTGCGCGTGGACCGGATCTGGGAGGGCACCTCCGAGATCCAGCGGCTGATCATCGCCAACGAGCTGATCAAGCGTGGTTCGGGGGTTCTGGACCTGCCCGTCGGGGGCGTCGGCCGATGACCGGCATCAAGCGCGTGGGGGTGGTGGGCTGCGGGCTGATGGGCGCCGGCATCGCCGAGGTCTGCGCACGGGCCGACATGCCGGTCACCGTCGTGGAGCGCGACGCGGAGGCGGCCCGCGCGGGCCGCCTCCGCGTCACCCGCTCGCTCGACCGGGCCGCCGCGAGCGGCAGGATCGACGCCGAACGGCGCGACAGCGCCGCGGGCCTGGTCACCGTCGTCGACGAACTCGACGCCCTGCACGACCACGACCTGGTCATCGAGGCGGTCGCCGAGGACGAGGCACTCAAGGTCGACGTGTTCACCCGCCTCGACTGCGTCGTCACCGACGAGCACACCATCCTCGCGACCAACACCTCCTCCATCCCCGTCATCAGGCTCGCCGCCGCGACGACCCGGCCCGACCGGGTCGTCGGGGTGCACTTCTTCAACCCCGTGCCGGTGCTGCGGCTCGTCGAACTCGTGCCGTCGCTGCTCACCTCGCCCGGCACGGCGCAGCGGGCCGAGGAGTTCGTCACCGGCACCCTCGGCAAGGAGGTGGTCCGCACCCGGGACAAGGCCGGGTTCGTCGTCAACGCCCTGCTCGTGCCGTACCTCCTGGCCGCCGTCCGCATGGTGGAGTCGGGCAGCGCGACCGTCGAGGACGTCGACCGGGGCATGGTCCTCGGCTGCGCCCATCCGCTCGGCCCGCTGGCCCTCACGGACCTGATCGGCCTGGACACCACCCGGGCCATCGCCGAGTCGCTGTACGCCGAGTTCCGCGAACCGCAGTACTCGCCGCCCCCGCTGCTGTCCCGGATGGTCGAGGCCGGGCTGCTCGGACGCAAGTCCGGCAGGGGCTTCCACGCCTACGACGAGGAGCCCCGGGCCGGGGCACCGGCACCGGCGGCGCGGCCGTGAGGGAAGATGGTCCTCGCGTACGACCGTCGAACGAGGGGAGCCGCAGGGTGAGCACCAAGGTGCGCACGGCAGACACGCGCGAGCGCATCCTGACCGCGGCGTGCGAGGTCATCGCCGACATCGGCTTCGAGAAGATCCGGATGCGGATGGTCGCCGAGCGGGCCGGGGTGTCGACGGCGCTGCTGCACTACCACTTCGACACCCGCGAGAAGCTGTTCACGGAGGCGATGACCCACTCCTTCGCCAACACCGCCGTGGACGTCGAACGCGACGCGGGGACGGCCCCGGCGGCGGTCATCCTGGCCCGCATCGTGCGCAACCTGCTGCCGACCGACCCCCAGCTCCACCAGGACTGGCGGCTCTGGCAGGAACTGTGGGTGCGGGCCCTGCGCGACGAGACCACCCGCGTCTTCGCCGTCGACCTCTACGCGCAACTGCACGCCTGGGTGGCGGACGCGGTACGGCGCGGCATCGACTCCGGCGAGTTCACCCCGACCGACGTCGACGAGCTCAGCACCCTCGTGCTGTCCCTGAGCGACGGCTACGGCATCCGCCTGATGCTGCGCGACCCGACGGTCACCCTCGACGCGGCGCTCACCGCCATCTGGCGCCAGGTGTCGACCGCCCTGGGACTGCCCGAGGCTGTGCCGACGGAGTGAGTTCCCGGCCCGGCTGTCACAGATCCGGGCCCCGCCCTGTCTCTCTGGTGAGTCAGCACCTCAGCGAATGGAGACAGTGATGAAGATCGTGGTCGTCGGCGGTACGGGCCTGATCGGCTCCCAGGTGTCCGCCCTCCTGCGCGAGGGCGGTCACGAGGTCGTGCGGGCCGCCCCCTCCACGGGCGTCGACACCCTCACCGGCGAAGGACTGGCAGCCGCCCTCAAGGGCGCGGACGTGGTCGTGGACGTGTCGAACTCGCCGTCCTTCGACACCGAACCCGCCCTGGACTTCTTCACCCGCTCGGCCCGGAACCTGTTCGCCGCCGAGAAGGAGGCAGGCGTCCGCCATCACGTGGCGCTGTCGATCGTCGGCGTCGACCAGGTCCCCGGCTACGGGTACTACGAGGCCAAGGTCGCCCAGGAGAACGCCGTGCGCGGCAGCGGCGTGCCGTACAGCATCGTGCGCGCCACCCAGTTCTTCGAGTTCGTGGCGCCCGTGATGAACATGTCCACCGAGGGGACCGAGGTGCGGCTGCCGTCCACGCGGCTGCGCCCGATCGCCTCCGCCGACGTCGCCGCGGCCGTCGCGGAGGCCGCGCAGGGCGAGCCGTCCAACGGCGTCCGCCACATCGCGGGCCCCGAGGTGCACGGTCTCGACCGGCTCGGTGAGATCACCCTCGCGGCGAAGCCGGACGGCCGTACCGTCGTCACCGACGAGAAGGCCGGCCTGTTCGCGGGCATGCCCGACGTGCTCACCGGCGACGACAGTGCCCACCTCGCGACCACCCGGTACGAGGAGTGGCTCAAGCGCGACTGATCCGTCGGGCTACGGGCGGCCGGTCACCCGGCGGGCCGACCGCTCGTACGCCCTCAGCTTCTCCGGCGCCAGCACCCAGTAGAGCCCGTCGATGCCGTCGGGGCCCACGGTGGCGCTCACCAGCGCCACGGCCGCACCGTCCCGCACGAGCAGCAGGCTCGGCTGCCCGTTGGCCTCGACCACGCGGTACTCGGCGCCGGGGAAGAACCTGTGCGTGAACGCGGTGACCCTGGCCACGCGGCCGGGCCCGACGAGTTCCAGCCGGGCCACGCCGCGCATGCCGTTGCCGTCGGCGTAGGCGACGACGTCGGCCGACAGGACGCTCTCCAGCGCGGCGACGTCGCCCTCCCGCGCGGCGGCGACGAAGGCGTCGAGCAGCCGCCGGTGCTGAGCCGTGTCCACCGGCTCCCGGCGCTCGGCGGACAGCCGCTTGCGCGCCCGGCTGACGATCTGCCGCGTATTGGCCTGGCTGAGCTCCAGGATCCCCGCGATCTCGTCGTACGCGTAGCCGAACGCCTCGCGCAGCACATACGCCGCCCGCTCCACCGGGCTCAGCCGCTCCAGGACCAGCAGCACGGCCAGCTCCAGCGCCTCCTCGCGCTCGGCGCCGACCTGCGGATCCACGCCGGTGTCCACGGGCTCCGGCAGCCACGGCCCCACATAGGCCTCGCGCCGGACGCGCGCCGACTGCGCCACGTTGATCGCCAGCCGGGTGGTGATCCGCGCCAGGAACGCGCCCTCGTCCAGTACGCCGCCGCGGTCCGCCCCCTGCCAGCGCAGCCACACGTCCTGCACCACGTCCTCGGCCTCCGACACACTGCCCAGCACGCGGTAGGCGATGCCGAACAGCCGCGGACGCAGCCGCTCGAAGGCGTCCGCCGCCGCGTTCAGCGCGTCGTCGGGCAGGGGCCGCTGCTGGTCCATGAAACCGATGCCTCCGGGGTCGACGGTCGTGTCCCACGACAGTACGTCCCCCGGGCACCGATGAGTTCCGCGCCGCCGCCCGGTCTGCCCCTCCGTACGACCCACCGCGCCCCAACGCCGTTCAGGAGACAGAGACATGAGTGTGACGACACCTCAGAGCCAGGTACAGCGGAACGAGTCCGGCCTGCTCACCGCACGCCCCGTGTGGCTGGTCGGCATTCTGGCCACCCTCGCCGGAGCGGTGGTGACGGAGGGGTTCGCGCTCGTCGCGCGGGCCGCCGGGGTCCCGATGGAGGCGGCGGGTCCCGGCGCCACGGAGGCCGCGGAGATCCCGGTCGGCGGCTTCTTCGGCGGGGTGCTGTTCTGGTCGGTCGCCGGAATCGTCCTCGCGGTCGTCCTCGCCCGCTGGGCGAAGCAGCCCGCCCGCACCTTCACGGTGACGACCGTCGTGCTCACCGCGCTGTCCCTCGCCGGGCCGGCCGTCGCCCCGCACACCGCCGGCTCCACCCGGATCGTCCTCGCCGTGTCCCATGTGGTGGCCGCCGCGGTCATCGTCCCGCTGCTGGCGCGCAGGCTCTCCCACGTGCGGCGCTGAACGGCTCCCGGCCTCCCCGCCACCGACACGGGCCCGTCGCGCTCCGGCGCCGACGGGCCCGTCGCCGTCCGACACGAACGGCCCAATCGCGCCGCGCCGGAGGAGGCGAGCGTGCATGACCGGTGTGACGGTGGTGGAAGGACTGCGCGTGCACACGGTGACGAGGAGGCGCGATGGCGGAGGCACTGGCCGAAGGCGGCACGAAGAGCGCTGCCACGAGGGGCGGCGCGGATCCGTCCCCGGGCGTCTTCGAGCAGCTCGGCGCCGTCGCCGACGCCGTCCTCTACGAGGGCTACCTCCTCTACCCCTACCGCCGTTCCTCCACCAAGAACCGGGTCCGCTGGCAGTTCGGCGTGCTGTTCCCCCGGGACTGGGTGGAGGCCGACGGCCCCGTCAGCCCCGGTGTCTCCGGCTCCGCCGACTCCTGGTACCAGCGGACCGAGTGCCTGCTGCGGGTCCGGCAGCCGGACAACGCCCGCGTGCGCGTACGGGTCCGCTACCTCCAGATGCAGCGCAAGCAGGTGGAGGAAGCGGGCCGGCCCGTCGCGTCGCTGCGCTGCGACGACGGCACCATGCATCTGACCTTCGACGAGGCCCTGCCGCGCGAGTGCGAGGCCGAGGCCCCGCTCGGCGAACTCCTCCGGGGCGGTCGTACCGTCACGGTGAGCGCCGCGGCAGGCGAGGACGTCGAACCGCTGCCCGGCGACATCGGGCGGGTGGTGCGCAGCCGCGAGGAGATCCGCGCCGAGACCACCGTCACCGCCGAGCGGCTCTCCGACGGCCTCTGCCGGATCCGCGTGACGACCACGAACACCGCGCCCGCCCCGGAACCGAACACCCCCCGGGACGAGGCGCTGCGCCGGGCCCTCATCGCCACCCACACCCTGATCGGCGGGGACGGCGTGGAGTTCGTCTCGCTCATCGACCCGCCGGAGGATCTGCGAGCACCCGTACGCGCCTGCCGCAACGAGTTCACCTTCCCCGTGCTCGGCGGCGAGTCCGGCGACACCGCCCCCGTGCTGCTGTCCGCGCCGATCATCCTCCCCGACCACCCCCGGATCGCCCCCGAGAGCCCGGGTGACCTGCATGACGCCGGGGAGATCGACGAGATCCTCACCCTGCGCACGATGCTGCTGACCGACGAGGAGAAGCGCGAGGCACGGGCCACGGACCCGCGTGCGGCGGCGATCCTCGACCGCGTCGACACCATGCCCCAGGAGGTCTTCGAACGCCTCCACGGCGCCGTCCGCTCGCTGACGCCGTCCACACGGACGACGCGAGCCGGCAGGCTGCCGGGCGCTGCCGGCTCGCCCGCACCGGCCGGCCTCGCCTCGGCGCCCGCCGACCGCCTGCCCGGCGCTCTCGGCTCCCCGGACCCGCTCGCCTTCGCCTCGGCGTCCGCCGACCGGCCCGCCTGGTGGCAGGAGGGCGGCGACGACGGGTTGTCCCCGACCACCGACACCGTGCTCGTCGACGGCGTCCCGCTCGGCGGTGGCAGCCGGGTGCGGCTGCGGCCCCGACGACGGGGCGCCGATGCCCAGGACATGTTCCTGGCCGGGCGGACCGCCGAGGTCGCCGCCGTCTTCCACGACGTGGACGGCAGCGTGCACCTCGCCGTCACCCTCGACGACGACCCCGCCGCCGAACTGAACAACTGGTACGGCCGCTTCCACTACTTCCGGCCCGACGAGCTCGAACCCCTCGAGCCCGCCGCATCCCCGGACGAGCCGTCGGCACCGGCTCCCGCCGCAGCTCCCGCGCGGCACACGACCGACTCCGAGACCCCCGCAGCGGAGGCCGAGTGACATGACCACCCACAGCAGCACCACCGAAGTCAGCAAGGAACCCGAACGGTCCGAGGACCGCCAGGGCATAGACGAGATCACCATCCTCTGGATCTCCGAGGGCATGAGCTGCGACGGCGACACCGTCTCGCTCACCGCAGCCGACCAGCCCTCCATCGAGGACCTGGTGCTCGGCCTGATCCCGGGCCTGCCCAAGGTGAACCTGGTCAACAAGGTGCTCTCGCCCAGCCTGGGCGGCGAGGACTTCCTCGCGCCCTACCGGGCGGCCGTACGCGGCGAACTGGGCCCGTTCATCCTCGTCATCGAGGGCTCGATCCCCAACCAGAACATCATCGAGGGCGACGGCTACTGGACGTCCTTCGGCAACGACCCGGAGACCGGCGAGCCGCAGACTCTCAACTGGTGGATCGACCAACTGGCCCCCAAGGCCTGGGCGGTCGTCGCCGCCGGCACCTGCGCCACCTTCGGCGGCATCCACGCCATGTCCGGCAACCCCACGGGCTGCATGGGCCTGGCCGACTACCTGGGCTGGGACTACACCTCCCAGGCCGGACTGCCGATCGTCAACGTGCCCGGCTGCCCGATCCAGCCCGAGAACTTCATGGAGACCCTGGTCTGGGTCCTCTACCACGCCGCCGGCTCCGCACCCCCGCCGCCGCTGGACCACATGCTGCGCCCGCAGTGGCTGTTCGGGAAGACCGTCCACGAGGGCTGCGACCGCGGCTCGTACTACGAGCAGGCCAGCTTCGCCAAGGACTACAACTCGCCCAAGTGCCTGGTCAAGACGGGCTGCTGGGGCCCGGTCGTCAACTGCAACGTGCCCAAGCGCGGCTGGATGGCCGGCATCGGCGGCTGCCCCAACGTCGGCGGCATCTGCATCGGCTGCACGATGCCCGGCTTCCCCGACGCGTTCATGCCGTTCATGGACGAACCCCCCGGCGGCACCCTGTCCTCCCTTGCCATCAAGCCGTACGGCGCCGTCATCCGCAGGCTGCGCGGCGTGACCAACGAACTGGTCAACCACGAGCCGAGGTGGCGCCACAACAAGCGCAAGCTGACCAGCGGTTACGACCCGCACTGGCGCGCCTGACGGAAGCCGGGCACACCCCCCACCCCCCACACCACCGACAGCGAGGGGCAGTACCGCAGATGACCACCACCGAGGCCCGTCCCACGGACCGCAAACCACCAGAGCTCGTGGACATGTCCTGGGACCCGATCACCCGGATCATCGGGAACCTGGGCATCTACACGAAGATCGACTTCGCCAACCGGGAAGTCGTCGAATGCCACAGCACCTCGTCGCTGTTCCGCGGCTACTCGGTGTTCATGAAGGGCAAGGACCCGCGCGACGCGGGCTTCATCACGTCCCGGATCTGCGGCATCTGCGGCGACAACCACACCACCTGCTCCGACTACGCCCAGCAGATGGCCTACGGCGTCAAGCCGCCCCCCCTGGCCGAGCACATCGTCAACCTCGGCGAAGCCGCCGAGTACATGTTCGACCACACGATCTTCCAGGACAACCTGGTCTTCGTGGACTTCTGCGAGGCGATGGTCAAGGCCACCAACCCCGGGGTCCTGGCCCGCGCCGAACGCACCGAGGCGCCCCGCGGCGAGATCCACGGCTACCGGACCATCGCCGACATCATGAAGGCCTTCAACCCCTTCGAGGGCGAGGTCTACAAGGAGGCCCTGAAGGTCAGCCGGGTCACCCGCGAGATGTTCTGCCTGATGGAGGGCCGGCACGTCCACCCCTCCACGCTGTACCCGGGCGGCGTCGGCACGATGCCCCAGCCCACCGTCTTCACCGACTACCTCGCGCGCCTGATGCGGGTCATCGACTTCGTGAAGAAGGCCGTCGCCATGAACGACGACGTCTTCGACTTCTTCTACGAGGCCCTGCCCGGCTACGAGGAGGTCGGCCGCCGCCGCACCCTGCTCGGCTGCTGGGGCGCCTTCCAGGACCCCAAGGTCGTCGACTACCGCTACGAGACGATGAACACCTGGGGCAAGGCGATGTACGTCACCCCGGGCATCATCGTCGACGGCGAACTGGTCACCAACAACCTCGTCGACATCAACCTCGGCCTGCGCATCATGCTCGGCAGCTCCTACTACGAGGACTGGGTGGGCGAGCAGCCGTTCGTCACCCACGACCCGCTCGGCAACCCCGTCGACATGCGCCACCCGTGGAACCAGACCACCGTCCCGGTGCCGCAGAAGCGCGACTTCGACGACAAGTACAGCTGGGTGATGAGCCCGCGCTGGTTCGACCAGCGCACCGGCGACCACCTCGCCCTCGACACCGGCGGCGGCCCCCTCGCCCGCCTGTGGTCGACGGCCCTGAGCGGCCTGGTCGACACCCCGTACATCAAGGCCACCGGCCACAGCGTGCGCATCTCCCTGCCCAAGGGCGAGTCGCTGCCGGAGACCACCCTGGAGTGGCGCATCCCGCAGTGGAGCAACACCATCGAACGCGACCGCGCCCGCCCGTACTTCGTGGCCTACGCGGCCGCCATGGCCCTGCAGTTCCTCGAAGAGGCCATGGGCATGGTGCGCGCCGGTGAGACCAAGGTGTTCGAGAACTACGAGGTGCCCGACGAGGCGATCGGCTGCGGCTTCCACGAAGCGGTGCGCGGCGTCCTCTCCCACCACCTGGTGATCAAGGACAAGAAGATCGCCAACTACCACCCGTACCCGCCCACCCCGTGGAACGCCAGCCCCCGCGACAAGTTCGGCACCCCCGGCCCGTACGAGGACGCCGTCCAGGGCCAGCCCATCTTCGAGGAGAACGGGCCGGACGACTTCAAGGGCGTCGACATCATGCGCACGGTCCGCAGCTTCGACCCCTGTCTGCCGTGCGGGGTGCACATGTACGTCGGCAAGGGCAAGACGCTGACCACCCTGCACTCGCCGACCTACGGGGCGAACCATGGCTGAGGCCGCCACGGCACGGCTGGCGGACCCGGACGTCGAGGCCCGGCTCGTCCGGCTCGACCGGGCGCTGGACACCCTGGAGTCCGCGCCCGGCCCCACGACCCGCACCGCGACCGAGGCGGTGGCCCTGCTGACCGAGGTCTACGGCGAGGCCCTGGCCCGCGTCCTGGACCGGGCGGACGAGGAGCTGGCCGAGCGCCTGGCCGAGGACGAGCTCGTCGGGCACCTGCTGGTCCTGCACGACATCCACCCCGAGCCGGCCGAACGCCGGGCGGCCCGCGCGGTCGAACGGCTGCGACCCGCCGTACGGGAACGCGGCGGCGACGTGGAGTGGGCCGGGGTGGAGGGGCAGGTCGCCCGGGTGCGGCTGACCACGGGCGGCGGCGGATGCGGTTCGGGCTGCGGCGGCGGAGGCGACGAGGTCACCGACGCGGTCCGCGCGGCGGTGCTCGCCGCGGCGCCCGAGCTGTCGGCGGTGGAGCCCCTGACCGAGACGGCCCCCGCCTTCGTCCCGCTGACCACGCTGACGCGCCGGAGCGCGCCGTGACCACCGACGGGGCCCTGGACCGGCCCGAGCGCACCGCGACCGCCGACGGCGCCCTGGCCCGCCTCATCCGCTCCTCGGCCGACCGCACGGCGGCGGCCGAGCGGGAGGTGTGCGACCTGTGCGCCGCACCGGTCGCCGACGAGCACGCCCACCTGTACGACACCGGCCAGGAGGAGGTGCGCTGCGCCTGCGGCCCCTGCTCGGTGCTGTTCGCCGACGCGACGGCGGGGGACGGCCAGTACCGGCTGGTGCCCCGGCGCCGCATCCGGCTGCCCAAGGTCGACACAGCCGTCCTGGGCGTCCCCGTCGGCCTGGTCTTCTTCGTGCCCCGGGCGGACGGCACCGTCACAGCCGAGGGCCCGAGTCCCGCGGGAGCCATGTGCTGGGAGGTGGACACGGCGGCCTGGCAGCAGCTGGCCGGGACGTGTCCGCGGCTCGCAACCGTGGAACCCGACGTGGAGGCGCTCTTGGTCAACACCGTCCACGGCCTCGACGAGCACTGGATCGTGCCGATCGACGACTGCTACCGGATGATCGCCGTCGTACGCAGGGAGTGGCGCGGCATGTCCGGCGGCGGCCGGATCTGGCCGGCCGTCCAGCAGTTCTTCGAGGACCTCACCGAGCGGCCATAGCCACGCACTCCGCAGGTCGGAGGCGAGGAAGGAGAGCACCCCATGGGCAACATCAGAGTGGGCCGGCCCCAGGCCAGGCCCGACACGCCCGGACACGTCGCCGGCCTGCACCAGGGCAACAAGGGACCGCGCGAACGGCAGAAGGGCCACCACGAGGACGGCACCGCCGACGCGCGCCGCTCCACCGGGATCCACTGGAAGCGGCATGACACCCTCGCGGACACCATGCCGAACATTTCGCCGGGATGAACCGTGAAGAGGACGAGCAGGGAGTCACCGCGATGAAACGAGCATGCAGACCCGGCGCGCGCAGGCGTGGCGGTACGAGCGGGCAGCGGGTGCTGATGGCCGAGGCCGTCCTGGTGGGCGGTGCCGTCCTGGCCCTGCTCGCCTGGGAGTGGCCCAGCCTGCGGCGGGAGATGCGGATCTGGCGGATGTCCGGCGGATTCCGCGCCGGCCGCCGCTATCCGTGAGCCGGCCGTGCACGAACTGTCGATCGCGACCGCGATCATCGAGCGGGCCGACGAGCTGGCCCGGGCGGACGGGACGGACGCCGTCTCGAAGGTGACCGTCCGGGTCGGCGAGCTGGCGGGCGTGGTCCCCGACGCCCTCGGTTTCGCCTTCGAGGTGGCCCGTGACGGCACCGCCCTCGCGGGCGCCGACCTCGTCGTCGAGCAGATCCCCGCGCAGGCCTGGTGCGGCCCGTGCGCCGAGGAGTTCGCGGTGGGCATGCCCCCGTTCTTCTGGTGCCCGCGCTGCGACCAGCCCTCCAGCGACCTGCGCAGCGGGCGTGAGCTGGAGATCGCCGGGATCGAGCCGATACCGGCATAGACGGACGAAGGGCCCCGCTGATCCGCCGGCGGGGCCCTTCGTCCTGTCCGGTGGTCAGCAGATGCGCGGCAACTGCTCCCCGAGCGGCAGATCCACCACCCGCGTCCCGCCGAGCCCGGTGGAGACCACCACCATCCCCGGATGCTCGGCGACGCACTCGCCGATCAGCGCCGCCCCGGCACCCTGCGGATGGGCCCGCATCGCCGCCAGCACCTCCTCCGCCTGCGACGGCGGTACGAAGGCGACCAGCCGCCCCTCGTTGGCGACGTACAGCGGATCGAGCCCGAGGAAGCCACAGGCGTTCGCCACCGGGTCCGGCACCGGAATCGCCCGCTCCTGAAGCCGGACACCGGTCCCGGAGGCACGGGCGATCTCGTTCAGCGACGCGCCCAGGCCACCCCGGGTCGGGTCGCGCAGCACATGGACGTCCTCGGTGACCGCCAGCATCGCCGCCACCAGACCGGCCAGCGGCGCGGTGTCACTGGCGACCTCCACCCCGAACTCCAGCCCCTCCCGCACACTCATGACGGCCACGCCGTGCAGTCCGATCGGGCCGCTGACGAGGACCGCGTCCCCGGGCCGGGCACGCTGGGGCCGGATGTCCACCCCGGCGGGCACCAGCCCCACCCCGGCGGTGGTGACGTACACCCCGTCGCCGTGCCCGGACTCCACCACCTTGGTGTCCCCCGTGGCGATCGTGACCCCGGCGGCCTCGGCGGCCGACCCCATCGAGCGGGCGATCCGTTCCACGACCGTCAGCTCCACGCCCTCCTCCAGGACGAAGGCGGCCGACAGATACGCGGGGTGCGCGCCACTCATCGCGAGGTCGTTGACCGTGCCGTTGACCGCGAGGTCGCCCAGACAGCCCCCGGGGAAGAACAGCGGCCGGACCACGTAGGAGTCGGTGGAGAACGCCAGCCGCGCGCCGCCCAGTTCGAGGACGGCGGAGTCGGCGAGAGCGGCCAGGGTGGCGTTGCCGTAGGCCGGGGCGAAGATCTGCTCCATCAGCTCCGCCGACAGCGCGCCCCCGCCGCCGTGCCCCATGACCACCACCCCCTGGTCGCGCAGCGGGGCGGGACAGCTCCAGTTGGCCGGGTCGACCACCTCGGTGACGTGCTCAGGCAACGGGAGTCACCTCCTCCTGCGGAGCGGCCCCGGCGGCCTGCGGTGCCGGGGCGTTCATCCGGCGGTAGAGGTAGTAGGCCGCGCACGCGCCCTCACTGGAGACCATGGTGGCGCCCAGCGGGGTGCGCGGTGTGCAGGTGGTGCCGAACGCGGCACACTCGGTCGGCTTGATCAGGCCCTGGAGCACCTCACCGGCCCGGCACGCGGCGGGCTCCTCGGTGCGGATCCCGCTCACGTCGAAACGGTGCTCCGCGTCGAACGCGCGGAAGGCGTCGGTCAGCCGCCAGCCGCTGGCCGGGATCCGCCCGATGCCGCGCCAGGACCGGTCGGTGACCTCGAAGACCTCCTCGATCATGCGCACCGCGGCCGGGTTGCCCTCCTCGCGCACGGCACGCGGGTAGGCGTTCTCCACCCGGTGCTCACCACGCTCCAGCTGGCGCACCGCCCGGCGGATGCCCTCCAGGATGTCCAGCGGCTCGAAGCCGGTCACCACCATCGGCACCTTGAACCGCTCGGCCAGCTCCGGGTACTCGGCCATCCCCATCACACTGCACACGTGCCCCGCGGCCAGGAACCCCTGCACCCGGCACTCGGGCGCCGTCATGATCGCCTCGACCGCCGGGGGGACCCGTACGTGCGACACCAGCAGGCTGAAGTTGGACAGGCCCAGCCGGCGCGCCTGGTGCACGGCCATCGCGTTGGCCGGGGCGGTGGTCTCGAAGCCGATCGCGAAGAACACCACCTCCCGGTCCGGGTTGCTCCGGGCCAGCTCCAGGGCGTCGAGTGGCGAGTACACCACCCGGACGTCGCCGCCCTCGCCCTTGACCCGGAACAGGTCGCGGTCGGTGCCCGGTACCCGGAGCATGTCGCCGAAGGAGCAGAAGATCACCCCGGGCCGCGCGGCGATCTCCAGCGCCTTGTCGATGACCTCCAGCGGCGTCACACAGACCGGACAACCGGGTCCATGGATCAACTCGACCTGCTCGGGCAGCAGTTGGTCGATGCCGTGCCGGATGATCGAGTGGGTCTGCCCGCCGCACACCTCCATCAGGGCCCAGGGCCGGGTGGCGGTGGCCCGGATCTCGTCCAGCAGCCGCCGCGCGAGCTGGGGGTCGTTGAACTCGTCGATGTACTTCACCGGGCCTCACTCCCGCTGTCCAGGCGCTCCGCCGCCGCACGCTCCGTCGCGAGGGTGTCGCCCGCCTCCTTGGCCGCCTGCTCCCAGGCGTCCCCGAACTCCTCCTCCAGCAGCCCCAGTTCCTCGAACAGCTTCAGGGACGCCAGGGCCGACTCCTCGTCCAGACGCTGGAGCGCGAAGCCGACGTGCACGATGACGTACTCACCCACCTTCACGTCGGACACGTACTCCAGACACGCCTGCTTCTGCACACCGCCGAAGTCGATCAGCCCGGTGAGCGGTTCGGCACCGTCGTCGATGGCGACGACCTTGCCGGGCACTGCCAAACACATGGGTCACTCCTCTTGTCGTAGGTGTGCCGCGACCACCAGCTGGCCGAGGGCCAGCCCGCCGTCGTTCGGCGGGACTTCGCCGTGCCGGAGCACCGCGAAGCCGTCCTCGGTCAGCAGCCGAGCGCACTCCTCCTCCAGCAGCGCGTTGGCGAACACCCCGCCGCTGAGCGCGACGCAGGCCAGTCCGGTGTCCTGACGCGCGCCCCGGCAGATGTCCGCCACCGCCCGCGCGACGGCACGGTGGAAACGGGCCGCGAGCACGGCGGCGGGGGTGCCGCGCCGCAGATCGGCGACCAGCGCACGCAGCACGGGCGCCGGGTCGAACCCGTCGGCGAAGGCGTACGCGGACCGGTCGGCGCCCCACGCCGGCACGGCCGCCGCCTCCAGCTCCAGCGCGGCCTGCGCCTCGTACCCGGCGCGCTGGCACACGCCCACGAGCGACGACACGGCGTCGAAGAGCCGGCCCATGCTGGACGTCGGTACACAGGCCAGGCCGCCGGTCAACTGCCGCCGCAGCATGGTGAGTTCCTCGGGCAGGCAGGCGGTGACGCACGGCAGGTCCGCGTCCCACGGCAGTCCCGCCGCCCACAGCCGGGCCAGGGCCAGACGGCACGGGTTGGCCACGCCCGCGTCGCCGCCGGGCAGCGGGGCGGGGGAGAGGCGGGCGTAGCGCCGGAAGCCGGTGTAGTCGGCGAGGAGGATCTCGCCGCCCCAGACGGTGCCGTCGTCGCCGTAGCCCGTGCCGTCGAAAGCGACGCCGATCACGGGGGTGGTGCCGTCCAGGCCGTGTTCGGCCATCGCGGAGGCGATGTGCGCGTGGTGGTGCTGGACCAGCACCGGGGCGCGCCCGGCCGTCCGGGCGGCCCAGCGCGTCGAGTGGTACCCGGGGTGCCGGTCGGCGGCGACCAGCTCCGGGCGCACCCCGGTCAGGCCCCGCAGGTGCAGGTCCGCCCGCCGGGCCGCCTCCAGCGTCGTCAGATCGCCCATGTCGCCGATGTGCGGGCCGAACCAGGCCTGGTCGTCCGCACCGAGGCACAGGGCGTTCTTCAGGTCGCCGCCCACGGCGAGGGCGGGTCGCACCGGGACCGGCAGCCGCAGCGGCCGGGGCACATACCCCCGGGACCGGCGCAGCACCTGCTCGGTGCCGTCGGGCCGCACCCGCAGCAGGGAGTCGTCGCAGGGCGACGCGATGGGCCGGTCGTGGGCGAGCCAGGCGTCGGCCAGCCCGGCGAGGCGGGTGAATGCCTCGTCGTCGTCCGTGACGATCGGCTCCCCGGAGCGGTTGCCGCTCGTCATGACCAGGACGCGCGGGCCGGGCGGGTCACCGGGCAGGCCGAACAGCAGGGTGTGCACGGGCGTGTAGGGCAGCATCACGCCGAGGTGCGGGCTGCCGGGGCAGACGCCGGGGGCGAGCCCGTTCGCCTCCGTGCGCCGGCGCAGCAGCACGATGGGGCACCGGGCGCCGGTGAGGGCGGCCCGTTCGGGCGCGGAGAGGTCCGCGATCCGCCGTACGTCGTCGAGGTCCGCGCACATCACCGCGAACGGCTTGCCACCACGGGCCTTGCGGGCGCGCAGGGTGTCGACGGCCCGGGCGTCGGTGGCGTCGCAGGCCAGGTGATAGCCCCCGAGGCCCTTGACGGCGACGATCCGCCCGGCGGCCAGCAACGCCCGTGCCGACGCCAGGGCCTCGCCGTCCCGGGCCGGACGGACCGCGCTCCCGGCCGCCGGCACCAGACGCAGCCGGGGGCCGCAGTCGGGGCAGGCCACCGGCTGGGCGTGGAAGCGGCGGTCGAGGGGATCGCCGTACTCGCGGGCGCACGCGGCGCACAGCGGGAAACCGGCCATGGTCGTGACCGCCCGGTCGTACGGCATGCCCGTGGCGATGGTGAAGCGGGGGCCGCAGTGCGTGCAGGTGATGAACGGGTGCCGGTGCCGCCGGTCGGCCGGGTCGCGCAGCTCCCGCAGGCAGTCCGGGCAGGTCGCCGTGTCGGGCGGGAGGTGGGTGCTGCCGGGGGAGCGGTCGGTGGAGCGGATGCCGAAGGTGCCGTCGGCACCGGTGGCGGGCAGGTCCTCGAAGCCGACGCCGGTGACGGTGGCCAGCGGCGGGGGTTCCTCGGCCAGCCGGGCGCAGAAGGCGGCGACGCCGTCCGGCGGCCCCTCCACCTCGATGAGGACGCCGCTCGCCGTGTTGCTCACGAAGCCGGCGAGCGCCAGGTCACCGGCGAGGCGGTGCACGAACGGGCGGAAGCCCACGCCCTGCACCGTGCCGCGCACGGTGACGCGCCGGCGCACCGCCCGGGTGGCGGGCGCCGTCACGGGACGAGGCCGGCTTCGGCGCCCTCGTGCGTGTGGGTGTGGGTGTGCGGGCGGGGTGCCAGGGGTGGCCGGTGGACGGGGCCCCCGTCCCGGACGGCCAGCACACGCTCCAGGAGAACGTCCACGCCGGTGCCGGTGCGGGCACAGGAGCGCACCACCTCCACCCCGGGGTTGACCCGCTGGACGTTCGTCTCGAACGCCGTCTCGTCGAACCCGGCCGGCCCGGCCAGATCGGTCTTCGTCAGCACCACCAGCTGGGCGGAGCCGAAGGCCGTGGGGTACTTCAGCGGCTTGTCCTCGCCCTCGGTGACCGCCATGAGCACGATCCGCAGGCTCTCGCCGAGGTCGTAGGAGGCGGGGCAGACCAGATTGCCCACGTTCTCCACGAACAGCAGCGACGTGCCCGCGGGCAGCCAGCCCTCCACGTGCCCGCGCAGCTGCCTCGCCTCCAGATGGCACAGCCCGTCGGTGAGCAGCTGCTTCACCGGAGCCCCCGACCGGGCGAGCCGCTCGGCGTCGTTCTCGGTCGCCAGGTCGGCGGTGAGCGCGGCCACCGGAAGGCTCCGCCGCACCGCCCTGGCCAGCACCCGCCCGAGCAGTTCCGTCTTGCCGCTGCCCGGGCTGGACAGCAGGTTCACCACGCTCACCCCGCGCCGGGCCAGCTCCTCGCGCAGGCCCGCGGCCAGACCGTCGTTCTTGGCCAGGACGGCCTGGGTGACCTCGTCCACGGAATCGCACATGGGTGCCGCTCCTCGCGGGTCGGTAGGGAAATCGTTCCGCTACCGATCCTGAGTGCCGCCGCGCACCATGCCCGGCAGCCCGGCCGGGGACAGGGCGGCGGATTCGTCCGGGCGGGTCAACGCGGGCGTCGCCGCGGGGTCGGCGAGCAGCACCGGCACCAGGGTGTGCAGCGCCGCCACCGCCCGCCCTACCGCCTCGCGCACCGTCGCGCTGATGCCCGGGGCGATGTCCTCGTCGGCCGGGGCCCGCAGCTCGGGCTCGCAGGCCAGCACCAGGACGCGGGGGAGCGGCTCGTCGCCCAGGTGGGCGGCCAGGGCGAGGACCTTCGCCGGGTCCATGCCGTGCGCCTCGGGCGGGGCGCCCGCCGTGGCGCCGTCGGGCGGCTCCGGCTCGATCAGCGACAGCGTGCCCGGCTCGTGCCCGCGCACCGCCGCGTCGACCAGGACGGCCGTGTCGTAGCCGTCGAGCAGCTCGTAGGCGAGGTCCATGCCGCGGATGCCGAAGTCCCGCACCCGCACCCCGGGCGGCAGCGGGTCCCGGTCCAGGGCCCGGATCACCTCGGGGCCGAAGGCGTCGTCGGCGAGGAAGATGTTGCCGACCCCCGCCACCAGGAGCCGCGCGCTCATGACGCGTCCCCGGTGACCAGCGGCCGGGCGGAGCCGCTGGGGAGCTTGCGGACGAAGGCGGACCGCAGCGCGTGGTAGGGAGCCCGCGGGTCGAAGAACGTGGCGCGCATCCGGGCGAGTTCGGCCCTGCGGTACTCGGCGAGGGGCCGCGCGAGCTCGTCGGCGTGACGGGCCGTGGCCTTGGCGGTGATCCGGCGGGGAAGGTCCGGGTCGGCGGCCAGTTCGGCGGCCAGGCGCTGGATCTCCGGGGCGAACTCCTGGGCCTCGACCGGCACCAGACGGTCCACCAGCCCGATGCGCCCGGCCGTGGCGGAGCTCACCGGCAACGCCTCGGTCGTCAGCCGCTCGGCGGTCTCGGCGCCCACCCGGCGGGGCAGCGAGTACGTCCAGTACTCCGATCCGTACAGGCCCATGTTCCGGTAGTGCGGGTTGAGGACGCTGCCGGTGCGGCACCAGACCTCGTCGGCGGCCAGGGCGAGCATGACACCGCCGGCCGCCGCGTTGCCGCCGAGGGCCGACACCACCAGCCGGTCGGTGGTGCGCAGCACCGCCTCGACCAGGTCGTCCAGGGCGTTCAGATTGGACCAGGACTCGCCCGCCGGGTCGCTCGCCGCTTCGATGACGTTGAGGTGGATGCCGTTGGAGAAGAAGTCGCGGGCGCCGCCGAGCACCAGTACCGAGGTGGGCCGGGTCAGGGCGTACCGCCAGGCGGCGAGCAGCCGGCGGCAGTGGGTGGTGCTCATGGCCCCGCCGGGGAACGAGAAGGCCAGGAAGCCGACGGGACCACTCTGCCGGTAGCGGATGTCGGTCCAGGTGGTGCGCTCCGGGGGCAGTTCGAGCGGGACGGCGATCTCGGGCAGCCAGTACGGGCGGTCGTACGCACCCGGCATGCCCGGGCCGCTGCCGGGCGGGGCGGGAAAGCCGGCGAGCACCGAGGCCGCCGGGCGGCGGAACGGCGCCGGGTCACCGGAACTCTTGCGCGGACGCAGCTCCGGGATCCACACCGCGCCGTCCCGGGTGGCCCGGCAGAGCGCGCCGGCCCGGGTGGCGAGCAGTTCCCCGGGCTCCCCGCGCAGCCGGTCCTCGGGGTGCCCGCCGTGCAGGAACACCTCCTGGCCGCAGATCTCGTCGCGGACGCCGGGTTGCGAATCGGCCCCCCGCAGTTTGCGCAGCACGGTCGCCGTGCTGTCGTGCTCCCAGTCGATCCGCCGCTGCTCCTGACGGAAGTGGTCCCGCCACACCACGTGGGTGCCGGGCTCGTTCTGCGGGCGCGGCTTGTACGACCCCTCGGCGTAGCGGCGCACCGCCAGCAGTACGGCGGCCGTGGCGGCATCCGCCACCTCGTTGCGGTACATGTCGCTCTTGCCCACCGGGGGCACCGTGAAGGTGTGGTCGGCCCATACGTCGCCCGCGTCCATGGCCGCCTCGGCCTGAAGCACCGTCACGCCCCACTCGGACGCCTCCTCGGCGATGGCCCAGTCCAGCGACGACGGGCCCCGGTCCCCGGGCGGCCCCGGATGCACGATCAGGCAGGTGTGCTCGCGCCACACGTCCTCCGGCACGGCCGACTTGAGCATCGGGGCGACGATCAGCTCCGGACCCACCTCGCGTACGGCGGCCCGGACGGCGTCGGGACCGTGCGAGGCGAGCACGACCTCCACATGGTGCCCCTCGTCCGAGAGTTCGGCGAACACACGCTGGGACAGGCTGTTGAACGCGCTGGCGACGAGCAAGATGTCCATGACATCGCATGGTCGCCCGTCGGGGGAGGGCGGTGAAGGACCACGGCGGCGTTTCGCGGTCCCGGACCGCTTCCGGCCGAACGGATACGCGGACGCTGCGTGTGATTCCGATCGGCCGTTGCTCGCGAACGTATTCGACATTACGGTCCTGCGGTGATCACCCGGCGCACGCCGGAGCGGGCATCACGAGGGGACCCTCCATGCACAACCGGCCCACGGGCCTCATCCGCAACCCGGTCCTGCCCGGTTCGCACCCGGACCCGTCGATCCTGCGCGTGGGATCGGACTTCTACCTCGCGACGTCGACGTTCGAGTGGTATCCGGGCGTACGCCTGCACCACTCCACGGACCTGGCGCACTGGCGCCCCCTCGGCGGCGCCCTGACCGGCACCAGGCAGCTCGACCTGACCGGCTGCCCGGACTCCGGTGGCGTCTGGGCGCCCAGCCTCAGCCACGCCGACGGCCTGTTCCACCTCGTCCACAGCAACGTCTCCACGTACACCGGCGGCTTCACCGACTGCCCCAACTTCCTGACCACCGCCCCTTCCATCGAGGGCCCCTGGTCGGAACCGGTCCTGCTGCACGCCCGCGGCTTCGACACCTCGCTGTTCCACGACGGGGCGGACAGCTGGCTGCTCAACCTGGTGCACGACTGGCGTCCGGGCCACGGAGGTTCGGCCGGTCTCGAGGCGCGGCGCTACGACCGGGCCGGGCGCCACCTGACCGGTGACGCGGTCCCCATCGCGCTGCCGCCGCAGGCGGGCTGGATCGAGGGCCCGAACCTCTACCGCCGCGGCCCCTGGTACTACCTGCTCACCGCGGACGGCGGCACCGGCTACGACCACCAGGTCACCGTCTCCCGCTCCCGCACCCTGACGGGCCCCTACGAACGCGACCCGAACGGCCCGCTCCTCACCGCCCGGGACCACCCCGACCTGCCCCTGCAGAAGGCCGGGCACGGCAGCCTGGTGGAGACCGGGGACGGGCGGTGGTACCTGGCCTACCTCGTGGCCCGGCCGCACGGGCGGCGCGGGCCGTGCGTCCTGGGCCGGGAGACGGCCCTGGCGCCCGTCACCTGGACCGCCGAAGGCTGGCCCCGCACCGGGACGGGCCTGCCCGCCCTGGAGGTGCCGGCGCCCGGCCTGCCCCCGGGGCCCGGTGCCATGGACCTCGGGGACTTCGCGGACCCCGGGGTTCTCGCGGACGGCACCGACGGGTTCGACGGCCCCGTCCTCGGCCCTCACTGGTCGACCCTGCGCCGCCCCGCGTCCCCCGACTGGCTCTCCCTCACCGAACGCCCCTCCCATCTGCGGCTGCACGGCGGCCGGTCCCCACAGAGCCTGATCGGGCCCAGCCTCGTGGCCCGCCGGCTGACGGTGGCGCGCTGCGCGTTCGAGGCGACGATGGAGTACCGGCCGGGGACGTTCCAGCATCTCGCCGGGATCACCGCGTACTACAACACCGGCAACTGGTACTTCCTGTACGTCACCGCGGACGACGCGGGGGAGCCCGTGCTGCGCATCGCGAGCTGCGACCGTGGCCGGCTGGGCGTCGACGAGGCGGGTCAGGCACGGCTCGGGGGCGCGACGCGGCTGCGCCTTGGCCTGGACGTCGACGGCGCCGAGCTGCGTTTCCGCCACGACACCGGCGGCGGCTGGGAGCCCTTCGGGCCCGTCCTGGACGCCACGGTCCTGTCCGACGAGCACGCCGAGCACATCGAGGACGGCCGGATCCGCTCGCTCGGCTTCACGGGGGCGTTCGCCGGCCTGTGGGCCTGGGACCTCACCGGGGGCGGGCACCACGCGGACTTCGACGAGGTGACGTACCGGAGCGGGCACTGAGCGCGGGTCCGGTGCGTTGGGGGGTGTGGAACGCTGGGCGTGATCGGCCACGACGGGCCGCCGGACACGGGGGAGAGCAATGACGCGAACGGGAGGGCGATCAGGCGGCGCGCCGCGCGGTGTGGACGTGGCCCGGCTGGCCGGCGTCTCGCAGAAGACGGTCTCGCGCGTCCTCAACGGGGAGCGGTACGTCTCCGACGACGTACGCCGACGGGTCCTCGCGGCGGCCGGGGAACTGGGCTACCGGCTGAACAGCGCGGCCCGGGCCCTCGCCTCCGGGCGGACCCGCTCCATCGGCGTCGTCACCCTGGGGACCGCCCTCTACGGCCCCGCGTCGCTGCTGATCGGCGTCGAGCGGGCCGCGCGCGACGCCGGTTACGCGCTCCGCGTCGTCAACACCCTGGAGGGCGACCCGGGAGGGCTGGCCGGTGCCGTGGAGTCGCTGCTGGAACAGGGCGTGGACGGCATCGTCGTCTCCGAGCCGATCGACGAGGGGCCGGTCTCCCTCAGCGTCGACGTTCCGGTCCTCGTGCTGGGCGCGCCGGCGGCGTTCGGCGGCGCCCGCACCATCGCCGCGGGCGTCGGCGCCGAGCTCCTCGCCCGGGCCGCCACCGGGCATCTGCTGGATCTCGGCCATCCGACGGTCCACCATCTCGCGGGCCCGCAGCGGTGGTTCGCCGCCCGGGACCGGCTGGCGGGCTGGCGCGGGGCCCTGGCCGAACGCGGCATCGAGGAGCCGGCCGTGCTGCAGGGCGACTGGTCGGCCGCGTCCGGATACGCGGCGGGCCGCGAACTCGCCGCCCGCCGCGACTGCACCGCCGTGTTCGCCGCCAACGACGACATGGCCATCGGCGTCGTCCGCGCCCTGACGGAGGCCGGGCTGAGCGTGCCGGACGACGTCAGCGTGGTCGGCTTCGACGACATCCCCGTCGCCGCGTACGTCACGCCACCCCTGACCACCGTCCGACAGCCCTTCGACGCCGTGGCCCGCGACGGACTCCGCCTCCTGATCCAGGCGATCGAAACCCCGGACAAGCCCCTCCCCCCACCCCCCGACCCCCCGATCACCCTCATCCTCCGAGCCTCGACGGCACCACCACGCGCGGGCGCGGCCTGAGGCCCCACCGCGACCGACCAGTCTCATGACTCACGTCGGTCCGTGCCGCGGCGCTCGCAGGCCACCAGAGCGCGGCGCGCCAAGGCCGGGGCTTGCGGCCGGTCCCATGGCACCGGCCGACTGCGCCCGGCAGGCCGCCCCGCGCGCCCTTGGGGCGGCCCCGGGGTGGGGTGCCACGTGATCCGGCTCGTGGCCCAATCCGGCCACCGTGCCACTGCCCTCACCGCGAGCCCGCCGCGCGGCGCCTGCCGACCCCGTCGCCCTGCTGGACGGGTGACGCTTGCCGTGCCGCGCCCGAATGCAGGTCAAGGCCCATGCCGGGCACCGTGTCGCGTGCTCGCCGCGAGCCCGCCGCGCGGCGAGGGCCAGGCCCGGCGGCCCGACCGGGCTCGTGGCATTTGCCGGGCCGCGCCGAGGCGCTCGTCGCGGCCCGCCGCGCGGCGGGCCGCCAAGCCGGGCTGGGCGCGCTGGCGCGAGGCACCTGCCAGGCCGCGTCTGAAAGCCGCCCTGCTCGTGCCCTGCCCTCGTGCTGGCGCGAGGC
>NZ_JBIBKD010000001.1:563170-1082607 GCF_042959065.1 Streptomyces sp. NPDC007929
CACCTGCCAGGCCGCGTCTGAAAAGCCGCCCCGTCCGTGCCCGGCCTTCGCGTTGGCGCGAGGCACCTGCCAGGCCGCGTCTGAAAAGCCGCCCCGTCCGTGCCCGGCCTTCGCGTTGGCGCGAGGCACCTGCCAGGCCGCGTCTGAAAAGCCGCCCCGCTCGTGCCCAGCCCCATGCCGCGCCCCGGGCCGATGCGCTTGCCACGCGCTCGCCGCTCGGTGCGGGCCGAGCCTGTCGGCTCGCGGTGTTTGCCGCCTGGCGCCGCTCGCACGCACGCGGGCCCCCGCCCCTGCTCTCCTCCGCCCGGCGCGCGCCCGGCGGACGCCCCCCTTGCTCCCGCCCCCCGACTGGCGCACGCTGTTCGTATGGGTGCGCGGGAGGGCCCTACGCTCATCAACTCCGTGCAGCGGGCCATGCGGCTGCTGGAGGCGGTGAGTGCGCACGAGAACGGCGCGCCGGCCAAGCAGCTGGCGCGGGAGACCGGGCTGCCTCTGGCCACCGCCTACCACCTGCTGCGCACGCTCGTGCACGACGGGTATGTGCGGAAGCTGGACGACGGCGGGTTCGTCCTCGGTGACAAGCTCCAGACGTTGCAGCGCACGGGGCGTGCGCAGGCACTGCTCAGCCGGGTCCGGCCCACCCTCGCCGCGCTGCGGGACGAGCTGGCGACGGCCGCGTACCTGACCTTCTACGAGGACGGCGAGATCAGGGTCGCCGAGATCGTCGACGGCCCCGGAACCCCTCGCGTCGATCTCTGGGTCGGCTTCGAGGACGCGGGCCACGCCACCGCGCTGGGCAAGTCCGTCCTGCGGGAGCTGGACGAAGAGGCCCGCCAGGACTACCTCTCCCGTCACCACCTCGCCGACCTCACCCCGCGGACGATCACCAGCCTCCCGGTGCTCCTCCAGCGGCTGGAGACCTCCCCGCTCGCCCCGGCCATCACGGACCTGGAGGAGTACGCCCTCGGCACGGTCTGCGTCGCCGTCCCGGTCTTCAGTGGGGACACCCTCGGCTCCCTCGGTGTCTCGCTCCCCTCGAACCGGCTCTCCCGGCTCCCGGAGATCCGTGAACGGCTGCTCCCGACCGCGAGCCGCGTGACCCGGACCCTCTCGCTCACTATCTGAAAATCCGCTTCTTGCCCGGACCTGGTCCCGACCAGTTTTCTGGATAAGTCAGACATTTCCGGGACGTGCCGCTGCGCACAGGTGAGGACTGCGGACATCGACATGAGCCAAGCCCGTAACCATGGCGTCGACCACCGGCCGGTACGGCCGTTCAGCAACCGAGTGGCCGGTCCCCGGGCTTCGGCCGTCAGGCGCGCCCTCGCACAGCTGGCTGTCGGAACCCCCGTCCTGCCCGTCGTCCTCGTCGTCCTCGTCGTGTCCGCCGACGTCGCCGGCGGAGCCGGGATGATCTGGCTGCCCCTGCTGGCGGCCGGCCCCGCCCTGGCCGCCACGACCAACGGGCCGCACGGCGTCGCATGCGTCGGCCTCCTCGCCGTGGCGCTCGCCGCGACCCTGGGGGTCCAGGACGGCGTACCGGGCCGGGAACTGATCGCCGTACTGACGGCCCTGGCCGCCGTCACCCTCGCGAGCGGCCTGGCCAGCGCCCTGCGCGGGCGCCGGGAACGCGTGCTCGCCGCCGTCCGCTCGGTCGCGGAGACTGCCCAGCACGCACTGCTCAGGCCGGTGCCCTCGACCGTGGGCCCGTTCCAGGTCGCCGTGCGCTACAGCGCCGCCGCGGCGGAGGCCCGTATCGGCGGCGACCTGTACGCGCTGATACCCACCCCGCACGGAGTGCGGCTGATCGTCGGCGACGTACGCGGCAAGGGGCTGCCCGCCGTCGGAACCGCGGCGCTGGTGGTCGGTGTCTTCCGCGAGGCCGCCCACGACGAAGCCGACCTCCTCGCCGTGGTCGACAGGATCGAACGCAGCCTCGCCCGCAACCTCGGCCACGACGACTTCGTCACCGCCGTCGTCGCCGGATACCCCCCGGGAGGGCGTCTGGAGGTCGTGAACTGCGGGCACACGCCCCCGCTGCTGGTGCGGGCCTCGGGAGAGGTGACGCCGGTCGAGCCCGACCTGCCGTCCCCGCCCCTCGGGCTGCGCGCCCTCGCGGGTCAGACGCCAGGACTCCAGGAACTCCCGTTCACCGAAGGCGACCAGCTCCTGCTGTACACCGACGGTGTCACCGAGGCCCGCGATCACGGCCGGGCCTTCTACCCGCTGGCCGAAGGGCTCCAGCGGCACGTGACCCACGAGCCGGCCCGCACGCTCGACGCCCTGCACGACGAACTGCTGGCCCATGTGGGCGGCCGGCTGCACGACGACGCGGCGCTGCTGCTGATCCGCAAGCCGGTCCCGTACGAGGCACCCGCGGTGCCCGAGGCGCCCGGGGTGCCCGTCCCGGCGCCGGTCGCCGGGGCGCGGTGCTGCTCCTGATCGCCGCGCCTACGCCTCGCGCAGGTCCTTGACCCGCCTGAGCTTGCCGAGGGAGCGCTCCAGCGTCTCCGGCTCGACGATCACCACCTCGGCGGTGATGCCGACGCCGTCCTTGACCGCCTTCGCGATCGCCGAGGCCGCGGCGTCACGCTGCCCGGGCCCGGTGCCGGGGCGGGACTCGACCCGCACCGTCATGTGGTCCATGCGGCCGCGCCGGGTCAGCTGGATCTGGAAGTGCGGGGCGACACCGGGCGTACGCAGCACGATCTCCTCGATCTGGCTGGGGAAGACGTTCACCCCGCGCAGGATGATCATGTCGTCGCAGCGGCCGGTGATCTTCTCGATACGGCGGAACGCCGGCCGGGCCGTGCCGGGCAGCAGCCGGGTCAGATCGCGGGTGCGGTAGCGGACGACGGGCAGGGCCTCCTTGGTCAGGGACGTGAAGACCAGCTCACCCTCCTCGCCCTCGGGCAGCACCTCACCCGTGACCGGGTCGACGACCTCGGGGTAGAAGTGGTCCTCCCACACGTGCAGTCCGTCCTTGGTCTCCACGCACTCCTGGGCGACACCCGGCCCGATCACCTCGGACAGGCCGTATATGTCGACGGCGTGGATGTCCATCCGCTCCTCGATCTCACGGCGCATCTCCTCCGTCCACGGCTCGGCGCCGAAGACGCCCACCCGCAGACTGCTCGCGCGCGGGTCGAGGCCCTGGCGCTCGAACTCGTCGAGCAGGGTGAGCATGTAGGACGGGGTGACCATGATGATCTCGGGCCGGAAGTCCTGGATGATCTGCACCTGGCGCGCGGTCATGCCCCCGGAGGCCGGGATCACCAGACAACCGGCGCGCTCCGCGCCGTAGTGCGCGCCGAGACCGCCGGTGAACAGCCCGTACCCGTAGGAGATGTGCACCTTGTGGCCCGGGCGCCCGCCGGCGGCGCGGATCGAGCGGGCCACGAGGTCCGCCCACATAGACAGGTCGTTCTCCGTGTAGCCGACCACCGTGGGGCGGCCGGTGGTGCCGCTGGAGGCGTGCACGCGCCGCACCCGGTCCATGGGGACGGCGAACATGCCGAAGGGGTAGGTGTCCCTGAGGTCGGCCTTCGTGGTGAAGGGGAACCGGGCGAGGTCCTCGAGGGAGCGGCAGTCGTCGGGGGAGACCCCGGCCGCGTCGAACTTCTTCCGGTACGTCTCCACATTGTCGTAGGCGTGCCGCAGGCTGCGGCGCAGGCGGTCGAGCTGGAGCTCCCGCAGCTGCTCGCGCGTCAGGCGCTCGGTGTCGTCGAGCAGGTCGTGGGGGAGGGGCTCGCCGCGCCGCTGTCCGCCGGGGCGCGTGGCCCCGGAGGCCGTCGTCTCGCTGGTCATCTAGGACTCCTCCGGCCTCGTGCTCCTGATGCTCCGGCTGCGGCCCCGGAACTCGGCGATCACCTCGTCGCCCCGCCGTACGGTCACGTCGTAGAGGCCGCTGCGTCCGTACCGGGCGCGTTCCTCGGCCCGGGCGACGAGTTCGTCGCCCTCGTACGCGGGAGCCACGAAGGTGATGTCCGCGCCCGCCGCGACGGTCACCGGGCCGTGGCTGTTGCAGGCGCAGGCGAAGGCGCTGTCGGCGAGCAGGAAGACATAGCCGCCGTGGACGATGCCGTGGCCGTTCACCATCGCCGGGGTCACGGTCATCCACAGGGTGGCGATCCCCTCGCCCTGCTCCCGCAGCTCGATCCCCAGCCCGCGGGACGCCTCGTCCGCGGCGAACATCGCCTCCGCGGGCGGTACCGCCTCCGGGAGCGGCGTCACATCAGCGGGCGGCGTCACATCAGCGGTATGGGTCACTTCTCGCACCACCTCATGGACCGACCGAACATTCGGTTAGCTGGCTGTGTCATGTAATCCAGCCGCTCCGACGCCTGTCAAGGGTCCGGGACTTGCCCGAGGGGTCTTACCAAGGCGCGCCGGTGTGTCCTACGATGGACCGAACGAATGGTCGGTTGGGAAGTGGGACGGATGGATACGACACGCTCCAGCCCCGCGGGGACGGACGGCGCCGAGCCGGATCTCCAGCAGCACTTCGACGCGACGATCGCGCGGGACCAGCGGATCGAACCGCGCGACTGGATGCCGGAGGGCTACCGCAAGACACTGATCCGGCAGATCGCGCAGCACGCGCACTCGGAGATCATCGGCATGCAGCCCGAGGGCGAGTGGATCACCCGCGCGCCGTCGCTGCGCCGCAAGGCCATCCTGTTCGCCAAGGTCCAGGACGAGGCCGGGCACGGGCTGTACCTGTACTCGGCGGCGGAGACGCTGGGCGCCGACCGCGCGGACCTCACCGAGCGGCTGATCGAGGGCCGCCAGAAGTACTCGTCGATCTTCAACTACCCGACGCTGAGCTTCGCCGACGTCGGTGTGATCGGCTGGTTCGTGGACGGCGCCGCGATCTGCAACCAGGTGCCGCTGTGCCGCTCCTCCTACGGGCCGTACGCGCGCGCCATGGTACGGATCTGCAAGGAGGAGTCGTTCCACCAGCGGCAGGGCTTCGAACTGCTGATGACCATGATGCGCGGCACCCCGGAGCAGCGCGAGATGGTGCAGGACGCCGTCAACCGCTGGTGGTGGCCGTCGCTGATGATGTTCGGCCCGCCCGACGACGCCTCGCCCAACTCCGCGCGGTCCATGGCCTGGAAGATCAAGCGTCACAGCAACGACGAACTGCGCCAGCGCTTCGTCGACATGACCGTGCCCCAGGCCGAGAAGCTCGGCGTGACGCTCCCCGACCCGGAGCTGCGCTGGAACGAGGAGCGCGGCCGCCACGACTTCGGCACGCCCGACTGGGACGAGCTGATGCGGGTCATCAAGGGCGACGGCCCGTGCAACGACCAGCGGATGCGGCGGCGCCGCACGGCCCACGAGGAGGGCGCCTGGGTGCGCGAGGCGGCCACCGCCCACGCCGCCAAGCAGGCCGCCCGCGCGCAGAAGGGAGCGGTGGCATGACCGCCGGCAAGCAGGACTGGCCGCTGTACGAGGTGTTCGTGCGCGGCAAGCGCGGCCTGAACCACGTCCACGTGGGATCGCTGCACGCCGCCGACGACCGGATGGCCCTCACCCACGCCCGCGACCTGTACACCCGGCGCAACGAGGGCGTCTCGATCTGGGTCGTGCGCTCGGAGCACATCGCCGCCTCCACCCGCGACGAGAAGGACCCCTTCTTCGAGCCCAGCGCCGACAAGGTCTACCGCCACCCGACGTTCTACGACATCCCCGAAGACGTCCCGCACATCTGAAGGAGAGGGCATGAGCGACGACCACGTCTACCTGACCCTCGCCGAGGGACACGAGGACGACACCCGCTGGGCCTACGGCACCGGCTTCGAGGACCCCCTGCACGGCGTCGACACCACCGTCCCCGACGACGTGGACGCCGGTGAACTGGCCGCCCTCTGCGTCACCCTGGCCGACGACGCCCTCGTCGCCGCCCAGCGGCTGGCCGAGTGGACCACCCGCGCCCCCGAGCTGGAGGAGGAGGTGGCGCTGGCCAACATCGGGCTCGACCTGCTCGGCCAGGCCCGGCTGCTCTACTCACGCGCGGGCCAGGCCGACGGCACCGGCCGCGACGAGGACGCCTACGCCTACTTCCGCGACGCCGGCGACTTCCGCAACGTACGCCTTGCCGAACTCCCGGGCGGCGACTTCGCGTTCTCGATCGTGCGGCTGCTGGTGTTCGCCACCTGGCGCCTCGCGCACTTCGAGCGGCTCACCGCACACCGCGACCCGGTGCTCGCGGCCATCGCCGCCAAGGGCGTGAAGGAACTGGCCTACCACCGTCAGTACGCCGCCGAGTGGGCCGTGCGCCTGGGCGACGGCACCGAGGAGTCGCACTGCCGGATGCGCAGGGCACAGGAGCAGGTCGCGCCCTACCTGGGCGAGCTGTTCACGGCGTACGACGTCCGGGACGAGGTCGTCGCGGTCCTCCGCCAGGTCACCGAGGCGGCAGGGCTGCCCATGCCCGTCTACCGCCCGCTGCCCGGCTCGGGGCGCGCCGGGGAGCACACCGAGCATCTCGCCCCGCTGCTCGCCGAGTTGCAGGGAGTGGCCCGCGCCCACCCGGAGGCGACATGGTGACGGTACTCCTGGACGAGCGACGGGCCCGGCGCATCGCCGAGCAGGTGCCCGACCCCGAACTGCCCATGCTCACCCTGGCCGACCTCGGAGTGCTGCGCGAGGTGAGCCTGGGCCCGGACGGCACGGTGGTCGCGAGCCTCACCCCGACCTACTCGGGCTGCCCGGCGATGGCGGAGATGCGCGCCGGTGTGGCCGCCCGGCTGCGCGAGGCGGGATACGCGCGCGTGGAGATCCGCACCGTCCTCGACCCGCCCTGGAGCAGCGACTGGATCACGGCGGACGGCCGGCGCAAGCTCGCCGAGCACGGCATCGCCCCGCCCGGCGCCGCACCCGCGCGCGCCGCCGGCCCGGTCCCGCTCGTGCTGTCGCCGACCCGTCGCTCCGTGCCCTGCCCCCGGTGCGGTCACCCCGACACCGAGGAGACCTCCCGCTTCGGCGCCACGTCCTGCAAGTCCCTGTGGCGCTGCCTCGCCTGCCGCGAGCCGTTCGAGTACGTCAAGGAGATCTGATGGAGGACCTGATGGACCCGGCCCCCGCCCCGGCGCCGCGCCCGCGTGCCCGCCGACGTCCGGTCTTCCACTCCCTGCGGGTCGCCGCCGTGCAGCCGCTGTGCGAGGACGCGGTGGCCGTGAGCTTCGACATCCCGGCCGAGCTGGCCGAGGAGTTCGCCTTCGCGCCCGGCCAGTCCCTCACCCTGCGCCGCGACATCGACGGCCGCGACGAGCGCCGCTCCTACTCGATCTGCGCCCCCGCGGGCACGGCCCCGCGCATCGGAGTCCGTGTCGTGCCGGGCGGCCTGTTCTCCTCCTGGCTGGTGTGTGACGTGCGCCCCGGTGACACCGTCGAGGTGATGGCCCCCACCGGCGCCTTCACCCCCGACCTCACCACCCACGGCCACCACGTCCTGATCGCCGCAGGCTCCGGCATCACCCCCATGGTCTCCATCGCCGAGTCCATCCTGGCCGCCGACTCCCGTTCGCGCGTCACCCTCCTCTACGGCAACCGCCGCACCGGCACGGTGATGTTCGCCGACGAACTCGCCGACCTGAAGGACCTCTACCCGACGCGCTTCCAGCTCGCCCACGTCCTGTCCCGCGAGCCCCGCGAGGCCGAGGTGCTCTCCGGCCGTCTCGACACCGAGCGGCTCTCCGCCCTCGTCGACGCCCTGGTCGACGTGGAGTCGGCCGACCACTGGTGGCTGTGCGGCCCGCACGGCATGGTCCGCGCCGCCCAGGAGGTCCTCACCGGCCTCGGCGTGCCCGCCGACCGCGTCCACCAGGAGCTGTTCTACGCCGACGACGAGCCCGTCCGCGAGGTCCACCACACCGAGACCGGCCCCACCGGCCCGGTCAGCCAGGTCACCGTCACCCTCGACGGCCGCTCCACCACCTCGGCCCTGCCGCGCGAACGGAGCATCCTCGAAGGTGTCCAGCAGACCCGCCCCGACCTCCCCTTCGCCTGCAAGGGCGGGGTCTGCGGCACCTGCCGGGCCCTGGTCACCGACGGCAAGGCCGACATGCGCCGCAACTTCGCCCTGGAACCCTCCGAGGTCGACGCCGGCTACGTCCTCACCTGCCAGTCGTTCCCGGTCTCCGAGGAGCTGACAGTGGACTTCGACACCTGATCCCCGGACCCCGGGCCGAGTCCGCGCCCGGCGTCGAGCGTTACAGGGGGTGCGGTCCGCGGTCGGTGCGCAGTACCCGCAACGCCGTGAGGGCCACGTGCAGTTCGGTGCGGCGGTCGCCGGATTCGAGGTCGGTGTCGAGGAGGCGTTCGATGGTGCGCAGGCGCTGGTACATGGTCTCCCTGGACAGGCCGCCGCGACGGGCCGCCGTCGTCTTGTTGCCCGCGGCGTCGAGGTAGTGGCCCAGGGTGGTCAGCAGGTCCGTGCCGTGCCGGGTGTCGTGGTCGACGAGCCGGCTCAGGCGCCGTTCCGTGTAGTCCTGGATCCGGATGTCCTCGCGCAGCGCGTACAGCAGCCGGCGCAGGTCGATGTCCGGCAGCTCGTGGAAGGAGCGGTCCGCGGGCGGGGACTGGCCGGGCGGGGTGGCCTCTATCACCCGGGCCGCCTCCCGGAAGGAACGCGCGGTGTCCGCGAGGTCCGCCACCGCCGAACCGACGCCGACGATCGCCTGCGGGGCCAGAGCCAGCGCGGTGCGGCTCAGCCGTTCGGCAACGGGCCGCCAGGGCTGCTCGGGGCGCAGGGCCAGCAGGACGCCGAGGCGGCCGGGGGAGAGCTCGCCGACCAGGGCCGCAACCCCGGCCGATCTCAGCTCCCGGTGCAGCCGGGCCTCCGGGTCCGCGTCCTGCCCGCCGGGGCCCGGATCCACGAGGATCGCCAGGAAGACACCGGCCTCCGCGGGCAGGCCCAGCGCGGCGCAGCGGGCGCGGACGTCCTCGGCGGAGTGGTGGCGCTGCTCCGCCAGCTCCCGCAGGACGGTGCGGTGGGCCGTGTGCTCCCACGGCGTGGTGTGGATGAGCCGGGCCACGGTCAGGGCCATCGCCGTCCGCTCCAGGACGGTGATGTGCTCAGGACCGGACACCGGCCCGTCGACGGGCAGCATGGCCAGCCGCCCCCAGCGTTCCCCCTGGTAGGAGACGGGCGCGGTGAGCCACCCCTCCGGGCCGCTCACCTCGGTGCGGTCGCCGGGCTGGGCCGCCCGCGAGCGCCGCTCCCAGTCCCCGAGCGCCTCCTCCACCGTGCTCCCCGACGGCTCGCAGATCAGGGCCTGGTGCACCAGGTTCTCCAGTACGACCGTCCGGCCGCTCAGCTCCGCCGCCGCGCGCACCACGTCCTGCGGCCCCGCCCCGCGCAGCGTCAGAGCCGTGAACGCCTCGTGGATCCGCTGCGTCCGCCGCATCGCCTCGGCCTGGTTGCCGAGGATCAGCGCGTGCACGACCTGGGTGACCTCCAGGAAGTTGACGTCCCGGGCGAGGGTGACCAGGGGGAGCCCCCGGGCCCGGCAGGACTGCACGAGGGCGTCGGGCGGCCGGTGGTAGCGCCGTACGAGTTCGATGACCAGGGCGGCGGCGCCCACCGCGGTGAGTTCGTCGACGTACCGGCGCACCCCCGCGGCGTCCTCGGGCAGTGGCATGCCGGTGGTCAGGACCAGCTCGCCGCCCTTGAGGAAGGAGGCCGGGTCGGTCAGCTCGGTGATGTGCACCCAGCGCACCGGCCGGTCCAGCTGAGCCAGCCCGGTGACGACCTGCGGCTGTCCGGCGGCCAGGACCGGCAGGGCCAGGACGTCGGCGAGGGTGGGTGCGCGACCTGCCGTACCGGGGTCGCGGCCGGCCGTCGGGGGGTGCTGGTCCACGGTGCCTCCCTGCGTGCCCGGTCACTCTGTCAAGCGCGGCTGACCTGTGCAAGGGATGCCCACGGGTGGGACAGGGGGTGCCTGAGGGGGCTGCCGGTTGACACAACGTCCGAACCACGGGTTCCTTCACATGAAGGAATGAATGAGTCTTCATGTGTTCCTGTATGGTGAGGCGGAACGCGCCCCCGCCAGAAGGACCCCGATGACCTCCACGCTCACGCCGCAGCCGGTCGACCGGGCGAAGCCCGCGCACACCGGCACGCCGGCCCGGCGGCGTACCCGCGTCCTCGCCCTCCCCGAGGCGCGCTGGGCCGCAGCCGCCACCGTCCTCTTCCTGCTCGCGCTGCCCCTGCAACTGACCGGCGCCCCCGCCTGGACATGGGGGCCGCTGTACGCGCTGTCGTACGTCACGGGCGGCTGGGAGCCGGGATGGGAGGGGCTCAAGGCACTCAAGGACCGCACGCTCGACGTCGACCTGCTGATGGTCGTCGCCGCGCTGGGTGCCGCCGCGATGGGGCAGCTCATGGACGGCGCGCTGCTCATCGTCATCTTCGCCACCTCGGGTGCGCTGGAGGCCCTGGCCACGGCCCGCACCGCCGACTCCGTCCGGGGGTTGCTCGACCTGGCCCCCGCCACGGCCACCCGCCTGAACCCCGATGGCGGTGAACAGGCGGTATCCGTCGAGGAGTTGACGGTCGGTGACCTCGTCCTCGTGCGGCCCGGGGAGCGCGTCGGCGCCGACGGCCGGGTGCTGGACGGGGCGAGCGAGGTGGACCAGGCCACCATCACCGGCGAGCCGCTGCCGGTGCCGAAGCAGCGGGGCGACGAGGTGTTCGCGGGCACCCTCAACGGCACCGGCGCGCTGCGCGTCCGGGTCGAGCGGGACGCGTCCGACTCGGTGATCGCCCGTATCGTCCGCATGGTGCAGGAGGCGTCCGAGACCAAGGCGCCCACGCAGCTGTTCATCGAGAAGGTCGAACAGCGCTACTCACTGGGCATGGTGGCCGCGACCCTGGCCGTCTTCCTGGTGCCGCTCGCCTTCGGCGCACAGCTCACCGACGCGCTGCCCCGCGCCATGACGTTCATGATCGTCGCCTCCCCGTGCGCGGTCGTGCTGGCCACCATGCCGCCCCTGCTGTCGGCCATCGCCAACGCGGGGCGGCACGGTGTGTTGGTGAAGTCGGCCGTGGTGATGGAACGGCTCGGCCAGGTGGACGCGGTCGCCCTGGACAAGACCGGCACCCTCACCGAGGGGAGCCCGCGCGTCACCGATGTCCGGCCGCTGCCCGGCTCCGGCCTGGACGAGGGGGAGTTGCTGACCCTGGCGGCCGCCGCCGAGCGGCCCAGTGAGCACCCGCTGGCCCGGTCGGTGGTGGAAGCGGCCCACGAGCGCGGCCTCGACCTGCCCGACGCGCGGGACTTCACGTCCGCGCCCGGCGTGGGAGTCACCGCCGTCGTCGACACCCGGACGGTCACGGTGGGCGCACCGGCCCGACTGCTGGCCACCGCGGACGGCACGGCCGCGGAACCGGCGGAGGCCAACAGCACCGCCGCAAAGCCGTCGGAGGCCATGCGCTCGGCCGCAAAGCTGCCGCAGTCCGGCCGCGCGCCCGCGGTAGAGCCGCCCGGCCGCTCGGCCGCCGAACCGCCGGAGGCCAACCGCACCGCCGCGAAGCCGCCGGAGGCGAACCGCTCGGCAGTGAAGCCGGAGGTCTGCAACCGCTCGGCCGCGGAACCGACGGAGTCGCACCGCACCGCCGCAAAGCCGTCGGAGGCCGACCGCACAGCCACAAAGCCGACGGAGTCGCACCGCAGCGTCGTGGAGCTCACCGTCTCCGAGCTGGAGGAGGCCGGCCGTACCGCTGTCCTGGTCGTCGTCGACGGTGTCCCCGTCGGGCTGCTCGGCATCGCCGACCGGCTGCGTCCGGACGCGGCCGCCACGGTCGCCTCCCTCGCCCGGCTCACCGGAAGCGCCCCGGTGCTCCTCACCGGCGACAACCCCCGCGCCGCCGCGCGCCTCGCCGCCGAGGCGGGTGTCGAGGACGTCCGGGCAGGGCTGTTGCCGCAGGACAAGCTGGACGCCGTCCGGGAGCTGGAGAGCGCGGGACGCAAGGTGCTGGTCGTCGGGGACGGCGTCAACGACGCACCCGCCCTGGCCGCCGCGCACACCGGGATCGCCATGGGCCGGGCCGGCTCCGACCTGGCCCTGGAGACGGCGGACGCCGTCATCGTGCGCGACGAACTCACCGCGGTCCCCGCCACCGTCGCCCTGTCCCGCCGCGCCCGCACGCTGGTCGTGCAGAACCTGGTGATCGCCGGGGCGTTCATCGCCGGACTGGTCGTCTGGGACCTGGCCGGTGACCTGCCCCTGCCGTTGGGCGTCGCGGGCCACGAGGGCTCCACGGTCCTGGTCGGCCTGAATGGGCTGCGGCTGCTGAGGGAGGGGGCCTGGCAGCGGGCCACCGCCGGGCAGGGCGGCTGACTCAGCGCACCGGCGGGGGGCCGCTGCTGGCCCGCGTCACCAGGTCCACGGGCACGAGCGAGTCGGCGCGGGGCGGCCCGCCCGGGCCGTCGATCCGGTCCAGCAGGAGACGCAGCGAACGGGTGCCGATCTCCGCGAAGTCGGTGCGGACGGTGGTCAGGGGCGGCAGGAAGTGCGCCGCCTCGGGGATGTCGTCGTAGCCGACGACGCTGACGTCCCCGGGGACGGACCGCCCCGACTCGTGCAGCGCGTGCAGCAGGCCGAGCGCCATCTGGTCGTTGGAGGCGAACACCGCCGTCACCTCCGGGCGTCGGGCGAGCCGACGGCCCAGTTCATAGCCGGAGTCGGCGCTCCAGTCGCCGACGAGGGGGTCCGGCACGGTCGCGCCAGAGGCCCGGAGTGTCGCACGCCAGCTCGTCAGCCGGTGGTCGGCGGAGGTCCAGCCGGCCGGGCCCGCGATGTGCCACACGGTGGTGTGGCCCAGGCCGAGGAGGTGCTCGGTTGCCTTGCGGGCACCGGTGCGGGAATCGCCGGTGACCAGGGGAGTGCTCTCGCCCAGCGGACTCTCCAGCACCACCAGGGGGGTGCCGAGACCGGTCGTCTCCGCCAGGGCCCGGCCCACCCACAGCTGCGGCGCGATCGCGATCACGCCGTCCGCGCCCTCGGCCGACAGCCGGTTCACGGCCTCGACGACGGTGGCACGGTCGGCGGTGTCGAGGGCGATGGAGCTGACGAGGTAACCGGCCTCCTGGGCGGCGGTGTTGATCGCGGTGAGGATCGAGGCCGGCCCGTACCGGGCGGCGTCGAAGGAGATCACGCCGAGCATCCGGGTCCTGCCGCTGGCCAGGGACCGCGCGCTGCGGCTGGGCCGGTAGCCGAGCGTTTGCATGGCCTGCGAGACCGCCTCGCGCGTCTCGGGACGGACGGCCGGATGGTCGTTGAGCACCCGTGACACGGTCTGCTTGGAGACGCCGGCCATCCGGGCCACGTCGGCCATCACCGGCCGGGCCCCGGCGAAGTTGCGCCTGCTGCGGCCCTTGGGAACGGGACCGTCGGGGGCGCTCGGTGTCATGGCGGGTGATCCTCGATGTCGGTACGGCGGTGCTGAACCCGCCCGGCAGGAGCACAGCATAGGCCGGGCGGGTGCTCGCGGCGTCTCAGCCGGTCGTCACGCTCCAGCGGCGTGTGACCACCCATGCCGCGTCCAGTACACGCGCCTCCCGCCAGGCGTCACCCGAGCGCCCCGGCACGTGCACGGGCGCGTCCTCGTGCAGTGGCAGCACCCGCAGCCGAAGCCCCCGCGCGCGCAGCGCCCCGGCCGGCAGCCGGTCCAGGCCGATGTCCCAGACCCGCCCCGAGCAGAACTGGTCGGCGACCAGGACGTCCCCCACGTAGGCCCGTGCCAGGTCCCCCGTCCAGCGCAGCCGCAGCAGCACACCCTCGGGGGTCCGGAGCAGGTCCTCCGGTATGTCGACCCGGTACGCGGCGGCCCCCGCCTCGATGTCCTCCTCGCGCGGCACGCCCGCCCGGCCCCGCACCCCGGTCACCGGGAGGGGCGCCCGGCCGGCCGGGCGGACGCGCGTGACCGTCGCCGTGGTGGTGGCGGGACGCCCGGTCTCGATCGTCCAGCGCGTGAACACCCCGTCCGCGCTCCGCCGCACCTGGGCCCCCTCCACCACCAGGGCGGCATCCGGTGCGGGCAGCACCGCGAACGACGGCCGGGCCGCCGGACTGTGCAGCCGCACCTGGTCACGGCTCTCGTCGAAGACGACACCGTCCCCGCACAGCACCAGCCGCTCGGCGCCCCAGGCCCGGCCCCGGTAGACGGTACGGGCCGTCGCCGCGTCCAGCACCAGCAGGCCGACGCGTGAACCGCCGGCCGTCTCCACCTCGACCAGGGCGTCGGTTCCGGGCCGTACCCCGCCGACCAGGACCCGCCCGGCGACCGGTGTGATCTCCCCGGACGGCACCGTCACGGACGCCACCGTGTCGGCGTCCAGGGCGAGTTCGGGCGCGATGCCGTCGGTCGCGGCCAGCACCAGGACCGTACGGCCGTCCGCCTCGACGGTGCACACGGGCTGGGCCGTGGCCCAGTCCAGCCGCAGACCGGCCACGTCCAGCCGCAGCGGCCAGCAGAAGTACGCGCCGGAGGGGACGGTGACGGGAGTGCTCGGCAGGCTCAGCGAGGGCGCGTGCGGGAAGTCGATCGTGAAGTGCGTGCCGGGGTGGTCCGGCAGCGGCTCGTGCGGCTGGTGGTTGGTCACGAACAGCAAGCCCGAGGTGCCGTCGGTGCGCACCGCCCAGCGCAGGGTGTCCCGGTCGTGCTGCCCGCTCGGCGACTGCTCGGGCAGCACGGACCGCATGGGCGCGATCCGGTGTCCCTGGTCGGCCAGCAGCAGGTGCTGGAGGCGCAGTTCGTGGTAAGAGGGCCGCACCTGTCCGTACTCGCCTAGCGGGGCCTGGAAGTCGTAGGTCAGGACGGGCAGGTCGTTGGGGCAGCCGGTGGCGTGCGACTCCTGGAGGGAGGTCAGCTCGCCGGGCGGGTTCGTACCGCCGTGGAACATGTAGTAGCCCTGCCACACCGACCCGCAGCCGATCTTCGTCAGCCCGAGGGCGCCGACGTCGGCGGCCTCCACCCGGGGCCGCCGGTGGTAGGCCACCGCCATGCCGCCGCCCAACTCACAGGTGGCCCAGGGGAATCGGTCGGCACCGGCACCGGCACCGGCACCGGTGTCCGGTGGGCCCGTGGGCCGCAGATCGGCGCCGATCGCTTCGTCATCGCGCTGGTGGGTGAAGAAGAAGTGCTTGCGGCAGGTGTCGGGCCAGCCCCCGTCGGCCTCCGTCCAGAAGGCCTCCGGGTAGCCGCCGTACAGCGGAAACAACTCCTCGCCCGGGAGCCGGACCCCGCCCCACGCGGTCGATGTCCAGAGCGGCGCGCTCAGTCCGGCCTCCTGGGCCATGCGCTTGAGCGTGCGCAGGTGGCCGGGCCGGTCGTAGAGCTCGTTCTCGATCTGGATCGCCACGACCGGGCCGCCGCTCGCCCGCTCAAGGCCCCGCAGCTGCCCCGCGATCCGCGCGAACCAGGCGCGTACGGGTGACAGATAGGCCGGGTCGTCGGTGCGCGGTGCGCGCGTCCGGGCCAGGAGCCAGTCGGGCAGCCCGCCGTTGCGTACCTCCGCGTGGGACCAGGGGCCGATCCTGGGGATGAAGTCCAGTCCGTGGCGGGCGCACAGCTCGGCGAACCGTCTGAGGTCGCGGTCGCCGTCGAACCGGACCCGGCCCTCGACCTCCTCGTGGTGGATCCAGATGACGTAGGAGGCGACGGCGCTCACCCCGCCCGCCTTCATCTTCAGCAGCTCCTCCTCCCAGTCCCCGTTCGGGTAGCGGGAATAGTGGAACTCGCCGGAGACCGGGAACCAGGGGCGGCCTCCCCTGGTCAGGCAGCGGCCGGTGACCTCGATCGGGTCGGGCACACCGGGCGCGTCCGCGAAGGGCAGGGGGCCGCCCGGCGGGGGAGCGGCAGGCGGGGGAACGCGCAGCAGACGCGTCACCATGTGTTCTCCGGGCCGAGGTCGGGGGTGTCGGTGAGCAGGGCACGGGTGGCGGTGGCGGCGCGCAGCTCCAGCAGGACGAGCTCGTTGGAGCCCGTACGCAGCACCGGGGCGGGAACGTACAGCGTGCGCTGCGGGCCGTCGGACGTCGTCGTCAGGGCGGGCATGGGGAGGCTTCCCTTCTGGAGAGGGGCGGTTCGGTCAGCGGGCGCGGGTGGCGCGGACCAGCCAGAGCGTGGCGGTCAGGCACAGCGCCGACACCCCGCACAGCAGGAGCGGGACGGCGCGGACCCCGGACCATTCGATGGCCTTGCCCAGCGCGGGCCCCGCGGCGACACCGCCGACCAGGGAGGCCGCGATCACCAGGGCACCGGCCCGCCGGGCCCGCGGGGCGGCGCGGTTGAGCCAGGGCAGCCCGGTGGGGAAGATCGGCGCGATGAACAGACCGACACCGGCGTACGCCCAGGGCGCGAGCGCCGGGACGGTCGCGGCCAGCAGACACACCGTCATGCCCGCGCAGGAGACGGTGATGATGGCCTGGGCGGAGAAGCGCAGCGCGAGCGGGGCGGCCAGGAAGCGGCCGACGGTCATCATCAGCCAGTACACGGAGGTCGCGGTGGCGGCCACCCCCGCGGTGTACCCGACGGTCTCCAGGTGCGTGGGCTCCCAGCCGCCGACACCGGCCTCGACGCCGACGTGCAGCACATAGAGGACGACGAACACCGCGAGCACGGAGCCGAGGCTCCGCCCGAGGACGGTCCCGCCGCCGCTCTCGTCCCCGGCCGGTGCGGGCGCCTGGCTCCGCACGCCCCGCAGGCACAGCAGCAGCGGCAGGTTGGCGAGCGCGAAGGCGAGGAAGACGGCCGGGTAGTGCTCGGAGCCGACCGCGCCGATCACGGCGGGACCGAGGACGGCGCCGATCCCGAAGTGCGCGTTGAGGATGTTCAGCATCGCCGTCGAACGGTGGCCGAAGCCCACGGCGAACAGCTGGTTGAGGCCGTAGTCGATACCGCCGAAGCCGAGCCCGGCGAGGAGGGCGGCCGCCAGGGCGGTGGGCCAGTCGGGCGCCAGCGCGAAACCGGCCGCGCCCACGGCCATCAGCAGATACGAGCCGCCGAGGAGGCGCCGGTTGCCGATCCGGCCGTAGAGGCGGTCGAACAGCAGCACCCCGGCTACCCCGCCCACGAAGTGCGCGCTCAGCCCCAGCCCCGCCGCTGAGGGCGAGAGTCCGAACTCCGCGCGCAGCGCCGGGATCGCCGGACCGTACAGGGCCTGCAACACCCCGATGAGCACGAAGCCCACGCAGGAGGCGACCACGGCGGCCCTGCTGAACACGGGGCCGGGGGGTGCGGGGGAGAGGCGGGCAACGTGCTCTTCGATCACGCGGACTCCGGAGGACGGGCCACCGTGGGGTGGGCGGAGGGCACAGTCGCTTGCGGAAGGATCGGACGCCTACGGGAGGATCAGACGCCTACGGGAGGATCAGACGCCTACGGGAGGATCAGACGCCTGATGTTACCGGTAACATCAGAGTCGTCAACATCCCCCGGCGACCCCGGCACCCCGGCCCTCACAAGATCTCCCCCGCGCCCCCACCAACCCCGAAGATCCACCAGGGTTGCCCCGTGCCCGTTCGGGTACGCGAGCAGGACCGCACCCGGGCGGATCATGCCCGGGCGCGCCGCACGACCGCCGCTACCAGGGAATCTGCCATGGAGACACCCGCGAACGACCCCACGCCCACGCCCGCCCAGCGGGCTTTGGACGTCCTCGCCGAGAACACCGAGGACACGGCGGCTCTGGACGCGCTCGCCAACAGCGACGTGCTCATCCCCGTGCCCGACGACGCCAACGACTCCGACGCCGCCAATCCCTCGGCGGTGGCGCTGCCGGTGCTGGAGCAGCCGGGCGGCGAACCGGTGGTGCCTGTGTTCACCTCCGAGGTGGAGATGGCCGGACTGCTGCCGTTCGTCTCCCGCTACCGCCTGGTGCCCCTCGGCGCCCTCGCCGCGCAGTGGCCCGCCGACGACCTGTCGCTCACCATCGACGGCAGCTCGGAGCACCGCCTGACACTGACCTCGGAGGGAGTCCGTACCCTGCTGGCACGCTAGGCCCTAGCGGGGCGACCGACCCGATCCGGGCCTGGGCGGCTCTCCGCCCAGCGTCCGGGACAGGGCTGCCCGCTGCAACGGCAGCACCCGCTCGTGCAGATCACGGCCCCTGGGCGTCAGGGAGACCCATACTCCGCGCCGGTCCTCCGCGCACACGGACCGCGTCGCCAGCCCGTCCTTCTCCAGCCGGGCGATCAGCCGCGACAGCGCGCTCTGGCTGAGGTGGACCCGGCCCACCAGGTTCTGCACCCGGCACTGCTCGCCCTCGTCGGGCGCGGCGGTCGCGAGCATGTCCAGGACCTCGAAGTCGGAGGCGCCGAGACCGTGCGGATGCAGCGCCCGGTCGATCTCGCACATCGTGCGCGCGTGCGCCGACAGGATGTCGCGCCACCGATCCTCTAGCTGCCCACCAGCCGTTTTCGACGCCATAGGGGAACGGTAACACCGGTCCAGGGTTCAATGACCGTGCATGCAGTATGGGCTCCGAACCCCCCGAGGCGCCGCTCGCGGCTCCCTCCGAACCCCTACGTCGACTCCCGCTTGACCAGCTCCGTCGGCAGGATCACCGTGGCCGGATCCTCACCCCCGATCTGCGCGAGCAGCACCCGCACCATCTCGTTGCTGATGCGGTCCCACGGCTGCCGGATCGTCGTCAGCTCGGGGCTGGACGCCACGGCCGCCGGCGAGTCGTCGAACCCGCCGACCGCCACGTCCTGCGGCACCCGCCGCCCGGCCCGTTGCAGGGCCGCGAGGACGCCCTGCGCCATCAGGTCGGAGGCCACGAACACCGCGTCGATGTCCCCGGCCCGCGCCAGCAGTCGCTCGGCAGCCGCCTCCCCGCTCGCCCGGCCGTAGTCACCGGAGACGACCAGCCGCTCGTCGAACTCCAGGCCCGCTTCGGCGAGCACCTCTCGGTAACCGGCCAGACGCTCGACACCACCGGGCGTGTCCAGCGGACCGGTCACCGTGCCCACCCGCCGCCGCCCGAGCGACAGCAGGTGGCGCACCATGTCCCGGGCCCCGTCCCGGTCGTCGGCGGCCACGTAACTCACCTTGGAGGTCAGCCCGATCGGCTTCCCGCACGCGACCAGCGGCACCCCCGCCTCACGCAACCGCTCGACGACCGGATCACCGGAGTGGCTGGAGACCAGCAGCACGCCGTCGACGTGCCCGGCCGTGATGTACCGGGTGATGCGCCGCCGTTCGTCCTCGGTGCCCGCCAGCATCAGCAGCAGCGAAATGTCGTGCGCGCCCAGCGCCTGGGTGCAGCCGCGCAACAGGACGTTGAAGTTGGGGTCCTCGAAGAACCGCTCCTGCGGCTCCGTGAGCAGGAAGCCGATCGAGTCGGACCGCCCGGTGATCAGGGACCGGGCGTGCCGGTTGACCACGTAACCCGTCCTGCGGATGGCGGCGTCGACCGCCTCCTGGGCGGCCGGACTGACGTAGTGGCCACCGTTCAGCACGCGTGAGACGGTGCCGCGCGAGACCCCCGCCTCGCGGGCCACGTCATGGATCGTGGGCGGCCTGCGCCTGCCTCCCGCAGCGTTCATGGTCATGACTTTACGGCTCCGGGGAGCGGATCCGGACTCCAGGCCGGGGTGTTGGCGCCCGGCTCCAGCAACGTGAACAGGCCGAGCGTGATCGGAACTTCTCGTCTCCGGATGAAGATCCGCCAGAGGTTGTCACGGGGCGGCGGCGCTTCGTGTACGGCGTGGATCTCTCCCTGACGCGGGGTACCGCCTGCTGCGAACACCCGCCATGCGTCTGTGAGCGTTCACAGGAGAGGAACCTTCTAGACCCTTGCCAGTGGTTGATGCTGTGGGGTTATGTTGGCCTCCGCGCCGGGGCCGGCGTGTGTGTACGTTCCCACATCGTCGATCGACCGGGAGACCATCCATGCCGGAGACCACCCCCAGGGGCCTCACCAGGCTCGCCTTCGGTGGGGACTACAACCCCGAGCAGTGGCCGGAAAGCGTCTGGCAGGAGGACGTCCGGCTGATGCGGGAGGCCGGCGTCACCCTGGTGAGCGTCGGGATCTTCTCCTGGGCCCTGCTGGAGCCCGCACCCGGTCGTTACGACTTCGGCTGGCTCGACCGGCTCCTGGACCTGCTGCACGAGCACGGCATCCGCGTCGACCTCGGCACCCCCACCGTCGTACCGCCCGTCTGGTTCTACCGGGCCCACCCCGAGGCACTGCCGGTGACCGCCGAGGGCGTGCGCTACGAGTTCGGCTCCCGGGCGGCCATCTGCCACAGCAACACCGACTACCGCGAGGCCGCGGCGTCCATCACACACCGGCTCGCCGAGCGCTACGGCGACCACCCCGCGCTGGCGATGTGGCACGTCCACAACGAGTACGGCGTCCCGGTCTCCGCCTGCTACTGCGCGTCCTGCGCCGCCCACTTCCGCCGCTGGCTGGCCGCCGTGTACGGCACGGTCGACGCGGTCAACGAGGCCTGGGGCACGGCCTTCTGGGGCCAGCGCTACGGCGACCTGGAGGACATCAACCCGCCCCGGCTCACCCCGGCGGCCGTCAACCCCGCCCAGGCGCTGGACTACAAGCGGTTCGCCGACGCCACCATGCGTGAGAACTTCGTGGCGGAGCGGGACATCCTGCACCGCCTCTCGCCGGGCGTCCCGGTCACCACCAACTTCATGACGGCGCTGAGCCAGTGCGACTCCGTCGACTACTGGGCCTGGGGCCGCGAGGTCGACCTCGTCACCAACGACCACTACCTGATCACCGACGGCCGCCGCACCCACGTCAATCTGGCGATGGCCGCCGACCTCACCCGCTCCGTCGCGGGCGGCGCCCCCTGGCTGCTGCTGGAGCACTCCACCTCGGGTGTCAACTGGCAGCTCCGCAACCCGGCCAAGGCTCCCGGCCAGATGGCACGCAACTCCCTCGCCCATGTGGCGCGCGGCTCCGAGGGCGCCCTGTTCTTCCAGTGGCGCCAGTCCCGGCGCGGCGCCGAGAAGTTCCACTCGGCGATGGTCCCGCACGGCGGCACCGACACCCGCGTATGGCGCGAGGTCGTCGAACTCGGCGCCTCGATCGAGGCGTTGAGCGAGATCCGCGGCACCCGCACCGAGGCCGACGTGGCCGTGCTGTGGGACTGGCACTCCTGGTGGGCGCAGAACCTCGACTGGCGCCCCAGCGTCGACCACGAGGCCCGCGAGCGCGCCGACGCCTTCTACGAGGCCCTCTACGACCGCCATCTCACCGTCGACTTCGCCCACCCGGAAGCCGACTTGTCGAGCTATCCCCTTGTCGTCGTACCGGCCCTGTACCTCATGTCGGAGGCGGCCGGGCGCAATCTGAAGACGTACGTCGAGAGCGGCGGCACGCTCGTCGTCTCCTACTTCTCGGGCATCGTCGACGAGCACGACGCCGTCCACGAGGGCGCCTACCCGGGCCCGCTGCGGGACGTCCTCGGCCTCACCGTCGAGGAGTTCTCCCCGCTGCTGCCCGGCGAACGGGTGCGCGTCACCGGCCCGGACGGCACCGAGCTGGCCGCCGACGTATGGACGGAGTTCGTGGTGCCGCGCGGTGCCGAGACCGTCCTGAGCTACGCCGACGGCCTCACCGCCGGGCTGCCCGCCGTCACCCGGCACCGCCTCGGCGAGGGCACCGCCTGGTACGTCTCCACCCGGCTCGGCGCCGACGGCCTCGACGCGCTGCTCGGCCGGGCGGGCGAGGACGCCCGGCTCGCCCCGCGCGCCGATCTGCCCCGAGACGTCGAAGTGGTCCGCCGCACCGGCACGTCGGGCACCTACCTGTTCGCGCTCAACCACACCGGCTCGGACGTCAAGGTGCCGCTGGAGTCCGCCGGCACCGAGCTGCTGACCGGCGAACCCGCCGCGGGCCGCCTTGCCGTCCCGGCCGGAGCCGTCCGGGTCGTCCGGCTCGACGGCTGAACCGGCCGACATGGCCCTCCAGGTCCTCGCCGGGGGCGGTGACCTGGAGGGCACCCGCTGGTGGGTTCGACAGCGCCCGCTCCCACGGCGTGCAGTCCCACGCGATCGGCCTGTCCTTCCACGGCTACTGGCACGGCTCCCTCGCGGGAGGGGCCCGGCAGGGCAGTTCGGTATCGGTCAACGATGCCGAAGCCCGGACGCGGCGGCGTCGGCTGCGAGACAGTGGGAAGACTCGGTGAGAGGGCGAAGCCGCGAGGCAGGGGCACGACATGCTGAGGACACCCACGGACGAGACGCGGCTGCGCATCCTGACCTGGCTGAAGGAACCCGGTCCCGCGGCGGACGGTGTCACCGCGGACGCCGTCGCCGAGCGGTTCTCGCTGCCGCGCCAGGTCGCCGTCACCCATCTGCGGCTGCTGGAGGCCACCGGCATGGTGCGCACCAGCAGGTCCGCCGGCCGGGTGCGCTACCACCGCGACGACATCCGGATCGCCGAGGTCGCGCGGATGTTCGAGAAGGGCTGGTAGGCGCCCCGATAGACCGGTGACGCCCCCGACGGTGGAGGACACGCGCGTGATGGACCGCCCCACGGCACTCGTACCCCGCCACTACGTCGCGGTGGGCCCCGGCCCCGAGGACGTGGTCGCCGACCCGCGCGGCCGCGTCCTCACCGGCGTCGCCGACGGCCGCATCCTGCGCCTCGACGCCCTCGGCGACCCCGTCGCGGCCCGCGTCGAGGTGATCGCCGAGACCGGTGGCAGGCCGCTCGGACTCGAACTCCTCCCGGACGGCGACCTGCTGGTGTGCGACGCCGAGCGCGGACTCCTGCGCGTCGGCACCGGCGACGGCACGGTCCGGATCCTCGCCGACTCGGTGGCCGGGGAACCACTGCGCTTCTGCAGCAACGTCGTGGCCCTCTCCGACGGCAGCGTCCTCTTCACCGTGTCCAGCCGCCGCTACCCGCTTCAGCAGTGGATCGGCGACATCGTCGAACACACCGGTACGGGACGACTACTGCGGCTCGCCCCCGGTGGTGACACCCCCGAAGTGGTGCTGGACGGGCTGCAGTTCGCCAACGGCATCGCCGTCGGCGCGGACGAGTCCTTCCTCGTCGTCGCCGAGACCGGTGCCCGCCGGCTGCTGCGCGTGTGGCTCACCGGGCCGAAGGCGGGGCGCGGTGAGCCGTTCGCCGAGGACCTCCCGGGCATGCCCGACAACCTCTGGCGCGGCGCGCCCGACGGACCGATCTGGGTCGCGCTCGCCGGGCCGCGCGTCCCGGCCCTCGACCTGTTCCACCGCAGTGCGCCCGGCGTCCGGGCCGCCGCCGCGCGCGTCGCCGTACGCGCCCCGTTCCGGCCCACCGGAGCGATCGCCGTCCAGGCCTTCGACGACGCGGGCCGCGTCGTGCACCACCTCGCCCGCCGCCGCTCCGGCTACCGCATGCCCACCAGCGTCTGCGAAGCGGGCGGGCACCTGATCCTCGGCAGCGTCCATGAACGAGGTGTGGCGGTCTGCGAGCCGCCCGCGGCGAAGTGACCTCCACCGTCCGCCTCGGAGTGACCCCGCCCCGCCCCCGGGGTTAACCTGAACTCCGGCCGCGACGGGCGTCGCGGCGCGGCGGTGGGGCCCGCCGTACCCGAACCGCGGCGAGGACGCCGCCAACGGTCCCTACTTGCGACGGCACACGCCCGTACGACCCCGGGCCCCGGCGAGTAGGAGACGGACGACCCCATGACAGCCCCCGAGAGCCTCCGCGCCACGACACCCACACCCCACCCGTCGTCACCCTGGCGGGCCCAGGCCCCTGTCGTCGCGGTCGTCTCGCTCGGCGGGGGAGTGGGCGCGGCCGCCCGGTACGCGGCCTCCCTCTGGTGGCCCACGCCCCCGGGCGGACTGCCCTGGACGACCCTCGGGGTCAACATCGCCGGCTGCGCGGTGATCGGCGTGTTCATGGTGGTCATCACCGAGATCCGGACCGCCCACCCCCTGGTCCGGCCCTTCTTCGGCACCGGCGTCCTCGGCGGCTTCACCACCTTCTCGACGTACGCCGTCGACATCCAGAGACTCATCGACGGCGGCCGTCCCGGCATCGGTCTCGTCTACCTCGCCGCGACCCCGCTCGCGGCGCTCACAGCGGTGTGGCTCGCGGCCGGGACGACCCGCCGTGTCCTGAACGGAGGGCGACGATGACGAGGCTGACCGGCAGGGCCCTGCGCCTGACCGCTTTCGTCGGCGAGCGCGACACCTGGCACCACAAGCCCCTCTACTCGGAGATCGTGCACCGGGCCCACGCGGCAGGACTCGCGGGTGCCAGCGTCTTCCGCGGCATCGAGGGCTTCGGCGCCTCCTCCCTGATCCACACCTCGCGGCTGCTGTCCCTGAGCGAGGACCTGCCGGTCGCCGTGGTGATCGTCGACACCGAGCCCCGGGTCCGCGCCTTCCTGCCGGAGCTCGACGAACTGGTCACCGAGGGGCTGGTGACACTCGACGAGTGCGAGGTCATCCGGTACACGGGCCGGGACGACACCCCCGGAGCGACGGACACGAAGGGTAAGAACTCGTTGTGAACTGGCTGCTGGTCGTCGGCGGCGCCCTGGTCGGCGCCCCGCTGCGCTACCTCACCGACCGGGCGGTCCAGGCGCGGCACGACTCGGTCTTCCCCTGGGGCACCTTCACGGTGAACGTCACCGGCTCCCTGATCCTCGGCCTGCTCACCGGAGCCGCCACCCACCTCCAGCTGCTGCTCGGCACCGGCCTGTGCGGGGCCCTGACGACCTACTCGACGTTCTCCTACGAGACGCTGCGACTGGCCCAGACCGGTGCACGGCTCCAGGCCGCCCTCAACGTCGGCGTCACCGTGGCGGTCGGTCTCGCCGCGGCCTTCGCGGGGGTGGCGCTGGCGCGTCTGTGAGGCGCGTCCATGAGATCCGCTTCTCGCCGGGGTGTAGTAAGACGGTCCCCTCCGCTCCCGCCCCCTGAGCAGAACTGGATCCCATGAGCGTCATCAGCGTCGGTCAGGCCGTCGTCCTCGGAGCCGTCGAGGGGGTGACCGAGTTCCTGCCCGTCTCCTCCACCGGCCATCTGAAGATCGTCGAGGGGCTGATGGGCATCCCCGTCGACGACGACGCCGTGGTCGGGTTCTCGGCCGTCATCCAGGTCGGCGCGATCGCCGCGGTGCTCGTGTACTTCTTCAAGGACATCGTGCGGATCGTCTCCGCCTGGGGCAGGGGGCTGCGCGACCGGGAGGAGAGATACCACCACGACTACAAGTTCGCCTGGTGGGTCATCGTCGCGACCATCCCGATCGTCGCCGTGGGACTGGCCGCCAAGCCGCTCATCCAGGGCCCGCTCGCCTCGCTGTGGGTCGTGGCCGGCTCGCTGATCGCCGGCAGCGGTGTGATGTGGGCGGCGGACCAGATGGGCCGGCACAAGCGCGGCGAGGACGACACCTCCTTCAAGGACGCCATGCTGGTCGGCAGCTCCCAGATCCTCGCCCTGCTCTTCCCCGGCTTCTCCCGCTCCGGTGCCACGATGTCCACCGCGCTCATCCTCGACCTGGACCGCGTCGCCGCCACCCGCCTGTCCTTCTTCCTGGGCATCCCCGCGCTGACCGGTGCCGGTCTCTACGAGCTCAAGGACGCCCTGGGCACGGGGGTGGGCGCCGCGCCGCTCGCCGTGGGCACGGCCGTCTCGTTCGTCGTGGCGTACGCCTCCATCGCCTGGCTGCTGAAGTTCGTCGCCAAGCACTCGTTCAACGCGTTCGTGATCTACCGGATCGTGGTGGGTGTGCTGTTGTTCGGGCTGCTCGGAACGGGTGTGCTCAGTAGTTGAGTGGACTGCCGGGGTCCCGTGGCCGTGCGCGGCGCCATCGTGGCTCGGCGCGCGGTTCCGCGCGCCCCTTCGGGGCGCTCCACCCTTGACAGCTCGGTCCGTCGCCCGGAGTATCTCTCCCGTGAACCTGTCAGACAGCCGGACAGCCGGACAGCCTGTGCGACGCGTCAGTGCCATGGAAGCGGTGCTGGCGTACCTGCGCGGCGCCATCGAGCGGGGCGAGTACGCCATCGGCGACAAGCTCCCCTCCGAAGCGGAACTGTGCCGCACCCTCGAGGTCTCGCGGCCGGTGCTGCGCGAGGCGCTGCGGGCGCTGCAGACCATGGGCCTGACCGTGTCCAGGACCGGCAAGGGCACCTTCGTCGTCGCCAGCACCGTCGAGGACCCCACCTTCGGCGACTACGCGGCCAGCGACCTGCTGGAGGTGCGCCGCCACGTCGAGATCCCGGTCGCCGGGTACGCGGCCCGGCGCCGCACCCCGGAGAACCTCGACCACCTGGCCCATCTGCTGGACCGGATGGAGCGGGAGACGGACACCACCGCGTGGGTCGCCATGGACACGCTGTTCCATCTCGCCGTGGCCGAGGCCGCCCAGAACCCGGTCTTCCGCCGGGTCATCGAGGAGATCCGGGACGCGCTGGCCCGCCAGTCGGCCTTCCTCAACGAGCTGGGCGGCCGCCGCGAGCAGTCCAACCGCGAGCACCGGGCGATCGTCGAGGCGCTGATCGACGGTTCCGAGAACGACGCGGTGGAGGCCATGGAGCACCACCTCGACCGCGTCGAGACGACCCTCACCGACATCGTGCGTCCATCGCGCACGGACACCCCCACGGAAGGCGGACCCGAGGCGTGAGCGAGCAGTCCCTGCACAACGAGGTGCAGAAACGTTCCGTCCATGTCGATGCCGGAGACGCGGGCTACAGCAAGTCCCTGAAGTCCCGGCACGTCAACATGATCGCCATCGGCGGAGCGATCGGCACCGGCCTCTTCCTCGGCGCGGGCGGCCGCCTCGCCGACGCCGGCCCCTCCCTCTTCATCGCCTACGCGGTCTGCGGCCTCTTCGCCTTCCTCGTGGTGCGCGCCCTCGGCGAACTCGTGCTGTACCGGCCCTCATCCGGCGCCTTCGTCTCCTACGCACGCGAGTTCATGGGGGAGAAGGGCGCCTACACCGCCGGCTGGATGTACTTCCTCAACTGGGCGACCACCGGCATCGCCGACATCACCGCCGTCGCCACCTACACCCACTACTGGGGCATGTTCTCCGACATACCCCAGTGGGTGATCGCCCTGATCGCGCTGGCGGTGGTTCTCACCGTCAACCTGATCTCGGTGAAGATTTTCGGTGAGCTCGAGTTCTGGTTCGCGATCGTCAAGGTCGGCGCGCTGGTCGTCTTCATGTGCATCGGCATCTTCCTGCTGGTCACCCAGCACCCCGTCGACGGCCACACCCCCGGTCCGTCCCTGATCGGCGACAGCGGCGGCATCTTCCCGCACGGCCTGCTGCCCATGCTGCTGATCATCCAGGGCGTCGTCTTCGCCTACGCCTCCGTCGAGTTGGTCGGCGTCGCCGCCGGTGAGACCGAGAACCCCGAGAAGATCATGCCGAAGGCGATCAACTCGATCATGTGGCGCGTCGGCGTGTTCTACGTCGGCTCGGTCGTGCTGCTGTCGATGCTGCTGCCGTGGAACAAGTACACGGCCGGCGAGAGCCCCTTCGTGACGGTGCTGTCCAACATCGGCGTACCCGCCGCCGGCGGCGTGATGAACCTCGTCGTGCTCACGGCCGCCATGTCCTCCCTCAACTCCGGCCTCTACTCCACCGGCCGCATCCTGCGCTCCATGGCCATGTCCGGCTCCGCCCCCAGGTTCACCTCCGTGATGAGCCGCAGCCAGGTCCCCTACGGCGGCATTCTGCTCACCAGCGGCATCTGCGTCCTGGGCGTCGGACTCAACTTCGTCGTGCCCGCCGAGGCGTTCGAGATCGTGCTGAACTTCGCCGCCATCGGCATCCTCGCCACCTGGGGCATGATCATGATCTGTCACCTCCTCTTCTGGCAGAAGACCCAGCAGGGCGAGCTGACCCGCCCGGGCTACCGGCTCCCGGGCTCCCCCTGGACCGAGATCGTGACGCTGGCCTTCCTCGCCTCCGTCCTGGTCCTCATGTACGCCGACGGCGGCGCGGGACGCACCACCGTGCTGTGCCTGCCGCTGATCGTCGGGGCCCTGGTCGCCGGATGGTTCGCCATCCGCGGCCGTATCGCCCGCACGTCCACCACCGGAACCGGCGCGTGAAGCCGCGCCGCTCCACGAGAAGCAGGCAGTGATGTTCAGCAGTTCACTCGCGGACCCACCCCTTGTCCGCGAACCCGTCCACGCCCCCGTCGCCCACCTCATCCGCGGCGGAATCGTCGAAGGCATCCACTACGGCTCCGTCGTCGTCCTCGACGCCGACGGAGAGGTCCGGCTCCAGATCGGAGACATCGAGGCCGCCTTCTACCCGCGCTCCGCGATCAAGCCCGTCCAGGCCGTGGCCATGGCCCGGGCCGGGCTGCCGCTCGACGGCGAGCTGCTGTCCCTGACGGCGGCCAGCCACTCCGGCGAGGAACGCCACCTCGCCGGCACCCGGCGCATCCTCGAACTCGCCGGGCTCACCGAGGACCACCTGCGCAACGTCCCGGACCTGCCGTTCGACCCGGTCGTCCGGGACGCCTGGGTGCGCGAGGGCCGGCTGCCCTCCCGGCTCGCCCAGAACTGCTCCGGCAAACACGCGGCCATGCTCTACACCTGCGCCCTCAACGGCTGGCCCCTGGAGAACTACCTCGACCCCGGGCACCCCCTCCAGCAGGCCGTCGCCGAGATCGTCGAGGACCTCACCGGGCAGCGCATCGCCCGGGTCACCGTCGACGGCTGCGGCGCGCCCCTGTTCTCCATCTCCCTGCACGGCCTCGCCCGGGCCACCGCCCGGATCGCCTCGGCCGCGCCGGGCACACCCGAGGCCCGGGTCGCCGACGCGATGCGCGAGCACGCGGAGATGGCCTCCGGCTCCGGGCGGGACGTCGCCGCGCTGATGCGGGCCGTGCCGGGGTTGCTGTCCAAGGACGGTTTCGAGGGTGTTCAGGTCGCCGCGCTGCCGGACGGCCGGGCCGTCGCCGTGAAGATCGCCGACGGGGCGAATCGGGCGCGGGTGCCGGTTGCCGCCGCGGCGTTGGGCTGGGCCGGTGTCGACCAGGAGCTGCTCGCCGAGTTCGCGGGTGAGCCGCTGCTCGGTGGGGGGCGGGAGGTCGGGCGGGTGCGGCCCGTTCGCTCGCTGGAGCCGCTTGCCGCTGCTGACCGCGCCTGACGACGTGCCGGGTTCTCCCTTCCGGCGGCCGCGGGTCCCCTGTGACTGATCGCGCAGTTCCCCGCGCCCCTTTCAGGGGCGCTTCCCCCTGTACCTCAGAAAGAAGACCCTCACCCTCATGACGAGCGCCGCCACCCGCTCCGAGCATGATCTGCTCGGTGACCGCGATGTACCCGCCGAGGCCTACTGGGGTGTGCACACCCTGCGGGCCACGGAGAACTTCCCCATCACGGGCATGCCCATCTCCGCCTACCCGCACCTCATCGACGCCCTCGCCGCCGTCAAGGAAGCCGCCGCCCTCGCCAACGAGGAACTCGGTCTGCTGGAAGCGAAGAAGGCCGCCGCCATCGTCGAGGCCTGCCGGGAGATCCGCGACGGCAAGCTGCACGACCAGTTCGTCGTGGACGTCGTCCAGGGCGGCGCCGGCACCTCCACCAACATGAACGCCAACGAGGTCGTGGCGAACCGGGCGCTGGAGCTGCTGGGCCACGCCAAGGGCGAGTACGGGTTCCTGCACCCCAACGAGGACGTCAACCTCGGCCAGTCCACCAACGACGTCTACCCGACCGCCGTCAAGATCGCCACGGTGTTCGCGGTACGCGGGCTGCTCGACGCGATGGCCGTGTTGCAGGACACCTTCGCCCGCAAGGCCGTCGAGTTCCGCGACGTGCTCAAGATGGGCCGCACCCAGTTGCAGGACGCGGTGCCCATGACCCTGGGCCAGGAGTTCTCCGCGTACGCCGTCATGCTGGACGAGGACCGGGCCCGGCTCGCCGAGGCCGTGCAACTGATCCACGAGATCAACCTCGGCGCCACCGCGATCGGCACCGGCCTCAACGCACCCGCCGGATACGCCGAGGCCGCCCGCCGTCACCTCGCCGCGATCACCGGCCTGCCCCTGGTCACCGCGGCCAACCTGGTCGAGGCGACCCAGGACTGCGGCGCGTTCGTACAGATGTCCGGCGTGCTCAAGCGCATCGCGGTCAAGCTCTCCAAGAGCTGCAACGACCTGCGGCTGCTGTCCTCCGGCCCGCGCGCGGGCCTCGGCGAGATCAACCTGCCGCCCGTGCAGGCCGGTTCGTCCATCATGCCGGGCAAGGTCAACCCGGTGATACCCGAGGTCGTCAACCAGGTCGCCTTCGAGGTCATCGGCAACGACGTCACCATCACCATGGCCGCCGAGGCCGGACAGCTCCAGCTCAACGCGTTCGAGCCGATCATCCTGCACTCCCTGTCGGAGTCGATCACGCACCTGCGGAGCGCGTGCCTGACCCTGGCCGAGCGCTGCGTCTCCGGCATCACCGCCAACACCGAGGCACTGCGCGCGAGCGTGGAGAACTCCATCGGCCTGGTCACCGCCCTCAACCCGCACATCGGCTACACCGCCGCCACCGACATCGCCAAGGAGGCCCTCGCCACCGGCCGGGGCGTGGCCGAACTGGTCCTGGAGAAGGGTTTGCTCCCCGCCGGGACCCTCGCCGGCCTGCTGCGCCCCGAGGTGCTGGCAGGCAACGGCCAGGCCCCGGCCTGACCCACGAGAGCGCACCGGGACCGGCGGAGGGACAATGACGATCATGACGTCGACGACGACCTTCCAGCCGGTCCTGGAGCGCATCGCCGAGGAGGTCGAACGGACCCCCGGCCGCGGCAGGCCCGCCGACTACATCCCGGCGCTCGCCGCCCGCGACCCGCGCAGCTTCGGCATGGCCGTCGCCCACCTGGACGGCACGGTGTACGGGGTGGGGGACTGGCGGCAGCCCTTCTCCGCGCAGTCCCTGACCAAGGTGTTCACGCTCGCCCTCGACCTGTCCCGAGAGGGCGACGCCCTGTGGGAGCACGTGGGCCGCGAACCCTCCGGCAACCCCTTCAACTCCCTGGTCCAGCTGGAATACGAGAACGGGATCCCGCGCAACCCGTTCATCAACGCCGGAGCCCTCGTCGTCACCGACCGGCTGCACACCCTCAGCGGCGACGCCTCGGGCGAACTGCTGGCGTTCCTGCGGGCGGAGAGCGGCAACCCCGGCCTGGACTTCGACGAGGACATCGCCGCCTCCGAGACCGCCCACGGCGACCGCAACGCCGCGCTCGGCCACTTCATGGCGTCGTACGGCAACATCGACAACCCGGTCCCGACGCTGCTGGAGCAGTACTTCCGGCAGTGCTCCCTCGCCGCGTCCTGCGCGGACCTCGCCCTCGCCACGGGCTTCCTGGCCCGGCACGGCATCCGCGCCGACGGCACCCGCCTGCTCACCCGCAGCCAGGCCAAGCAGATCAACGCGATCATGCTGACCTGCGGCACGTACGACGCGGCGGGCGACTTCGCCTACCGCGTGGGCCTGCCCGGCAAGAGCGGCGTCGGCGGCGGCATCATCGCGGTCGTCCCCGGCCGCTGCACCCTGTGCGTGTGGAGCCCGGGTCTGGACGAGCGGGGCAACTCGGTGGCGGGCGTGGCGGCGCTGGACCGCTTCACGACCCTGACGGGTCTGTCGGTGTTCTGACCACACGCGAGCCGAAGGCCTTCCGGCCGGCGCCCTCCTCCACCCGGACCCCGGGGCCCAGACGGGGGGTCAGCTCCGCCGGGGTCTGCGGACCGGAAGCCGCAGCACCAGCACCACGACCGCCGCGCCCGTACCCGCGGCGCCCGCGATCATCCCCGCCTCCGTCCAGACGGACCCGGACTCCTCCGGCACGGCCGCCGCGACCGCGGGCGCCACCGTCGCGGCCGGTCGCGCGGACGAGCCCGGCGCGCCGAGCGAGCCCACCGCCTCGACCTTCCCCGCCGACCTGAAGCCCCAGTCGAGCAGCGAGCGGGCCTCCTCGTACACGGCGGAGCCGCCGCCCTCCTGAGGGTTCATCACCGTCACGACCAGGGTGCGCCCGTCCCGGCGCGCCGCCGCGATCAGCGTGCTGCCCGCCTTGGAGGTGTAGCCGTTCTTGATGCCGATCAGCCCCCGGTACGGCTTCACCCCCTTGGCGCCGCTCAGCAGCCGGTTGGTGTTGAGGATCGGGTACGAGCCGTTGCCGCCGCCGGGGAACTTGGCCTCGACGGTGGCGCAGTACCGGGCGAAGTCGGGGTTGCGCAGCCCCACCCGGCCGAACACGGCGAGGTCGTACGCCGACGACACCTGGCCCGGCGCGTCGTAGCCGTCGGGTGACACCACACGGGTGTCGCGGGCGCCGAGGGACCGGGCCTTGGCCTGCATCCGCTGGGCGGTGACCCGCCAGCCGCCGTTGAGCTCGGCCAGGACGTGCACGGCGTCGTTGCCCGAGTTGAGGAAGACACCGCGCCACAGATCGGAGATGCGGTAGGTATGGCCCTCGGCGACCCCGACCAGGCTGCTGCCTTCGCCGATGCCCCGCAGCTCCCGCTCGCGGACGGTGTGCCGGACGCCCGCCGGCAGCCCCGGCAGCACGGTGAGGGCGAACAGCGTCTTCAGGGTGCTGGCCGGAGGCAGCTTGCGGTGCGCGTTGTGGGCGGCGAGCACCTCCCCGGTACGGGCGTCGGCCACCAGCCAGGACAGCGCGGAGAGCTTTGGCAGCCGCGCCGATCCGGAACGCGGGCGGACCTGGGTGCCGGGGCGGTACAGCAGCGAGGGGTGCGGGGCCGCGGCCCTGGACCCGCCCGTCGGAGTGGGCTCCGCCCCGCCGGGGTCGGCCATCGCCGTGGGCATCAGCGCCAGCAGCCCCGCCGTGCAGAGCGCACCGGCCGACACGGCCACCCGGGAAGAGAATCCGATGATCATACGGTCAACGTAGAAACGGAGATGCTCTGCGGGGCGACGGCGGGGCCGCAGGCCACGCTGTTGCACCCGGATGGATGCTCCCCTGCGCCCGGATCCACGGACCCTGGGGAGCCGCCCCTCGCGGCGGTCCTCGCGTCGCCCCTCGCGTCAGTCCGAGGGCAGGGTCGGCTGGATGCGCCGCAGGAACGTCGCGTTGTCCGGCGTCTCGCGCATCCGCTCCAGAAGGGTCTCCAGACCGCCCTGCTCGTCCCGGCCCCGCAACACCCGCCGCAGTCCGTGAACGGCGGCCAACTCGGCTGGGCGCAGCAGGAGTTCCTCCCGGCGGGTGCCGGAGAGGGTGATGTCGACGGCCGGGAACACCCGGCGCGAGGCCGGATCGCGGCTCAGACGGAGCTCCATGTTGCCGGTGCTCTTCAGCTCCTCGAAGTAGAAGCCGTCGGCCCGCGAGCCGGTGTCCACCAGGGCGGTCGCGAGGATCGTGAGGGAACCGCCCTCCTCGGCCGACCGCGCGGCACCGAAGAACCGCTTGGGGCCGGTCAGCGCGGTCGCGTCGACGCCCCCGGTGAGGATGCGCCCACCGGCGGCGGCCGCGTTGTTGTGCGCCCGGCACAGCCGGGTCAGCGAGTCGAGGAGGACGACGACGTCCTCACCGGCCTCGACGCGCCGCTTGGCGCGCTCGATCACCAGGTCGGCGAGTGCGATGTGCTGCTTGGCGCTGCGGTCGAAGGTCGAGGCGTAGACCTCGCCCTGCACACAGCGCCGCATGTCCGTGACCTCCTCGGGCCGCTCGTCGAGCAGCAGCATCATCAGCCGGGCCTCGGGGTGGTTACCGGTGACGGCGGCGGCGAGCTGCTGGAGGAGGACGGTCTTGCCGGTCTTGGGCGGGGCCACGAGGAGCCCGCGCTGGCCCTTGCCGACGGGGGCGATCAGGTCGACGACGCGCCCGGCCAGTCCGGCGGCCGGGTGTTCGAGCCGCAGCCGCTCGTGCGGGTGCAGCGGCGTCAGATCCCGGAAGTGCCGCCGGCCGAGCGGATCGCCGGGCGTACGGCCGTCGACCCGTGTGACGTCGGTCAGGCCGCGCCGGTCGCCGGTCACGCCCTGGACGAGGTCGCCCTTGCGCAGGCCGTAGCGGCGGATCAGCGCGGGGGAGACGACGGGGTCGGCGGGCGTGGGCAGGCAGCTCTCGCCGCGCAGGTGCCCCTTCCCCTGCGCGTCGACGTCGAGGACGCCGGACACGGTCCGGGCCGGGGTCCGCTGCTGTGCGGACGGGTGGTCGAGTGTGGTGGTCATGGTGACGGGTGTCCTTTCACGGACGGCAGGCGGGGGACGTGCGAAGGGAAGGAGGAAGTGCCGCGAAGGGAGGGCCTGTGGCGCGCTTCCCGGCGGCGGGTGACAGCACCTCGGATACGACGAACACGTCGTGGTGCCGGAAATGAGGGTGGAGAGATGAAGAACCGCACCGGCGCCCGCAGAGAGGGGCGTGCACGAGTGCTCTTCGCAATGTACCACCGACAGCGGCGGTCGTGGGTGGGCCCGCCTCAGCGGGGGTGGGTCAGCGCGTGGCCAGCAGCCCGTACAGCAACGGGATCCGCGGCTCGGGCAGACGCCACCAGCCGGACTCCGTACGGACCATCTGCGGCCAGCGCGGCCAGGGAAGTTCGTCGCCCTCCCGCAGCCGCCGCACGGTGAGTCCCGCGTCCGTCAACGCGTTGAGGACCTCGCCCATTCCGTGCATCCACTCGTAACTGTCCGTGGCGCCCTCGACGGCGGGGCCGTCGGTGTAGGTGTGGGTCCCGTCGCGGTGCACCGCTCCGGCGCCGCCCAGGTAGTCGTGGCGCAGCAGCAGCTCGGGTCCCTCGCCGGGGGCGGGCTTCGGCCCGAGCGCGTTGAGCAGGGGGTGGAACTCGACGACGTACAGCAGGCCGCCGGGGCGCAGGAGCCGGCCGACGGTCCGCGCCCACCGGTCCAGGTCGGGGAGGTAGCACAGGGCGCCCTTGCCGGTGTAGACGACGTCGAATCGCCGTCCGTCCAGGGCCTCGACGGCGTCGTACACGTTCGCCCGGATGTACGTCACCTCGGCGCCGGCCCGCGCCGCGATGTCCTGGGCGGCCGCCACGGACGCGGCGGAGAAGTCCAGGCCGACGGCCCGGGCGCCGCGCCGGGCGAAGGCGATCGTCTCGGTGCCGAGGTGGCACTGCAGATGCAGCACGTCACGCCGGGCCAGCTCGCCGAGGTCCTCCCACTCGAACGGGGCGAACCAGCGCTCGGGATCGGGGTCCTGGTCGAGGCCGTAGAAGCGGCTGGCGAGATGGACGGGCGTGCGGGCGTCCCAGTTGGCCTGGTTGGCCCGCATCAGCCGGTCGTGCTCGGCGGACGTCATGGGGACATCCAACCCCGAACCGGCCGCCGACGCGGGGAGAACGCGGGAAACGGATCTCCAAAGCCGTCGCTCAGTTCGAGCGGGCGCGCGCCTCCTCGGCGATCCGCTCGAACTTCTCGCCCATGGCCGCGGCGAGGGCCTGGGCACCCGACAACGGGCGCACCATCACGGTGAATTCGTCGATGAGCCCGTCGTCGTCGAGATGGATGAAGTCGCAGCCGTTGATCTCCCGGTCACCCACGCGCGCGGTGAAGACCAGAGCGTGGTCGCGGCCGTCCACGTCGTTGATCTCGCGCACGTAGCGGAAGTCCTGGAAGACCTCCGAGACGGCCCGCAGGATCGCTGCCGTGATCGCCTTCCCCTCGTAGGGCTTGAACACCACCGGGCTGGTGAACACGACGTCCGGCGCCAGCAGCGCCTCGGCGGCGTCGAGGTCGAGCTTCTCGACCGCCTCACGGAATGCACGCATCGAATCCGCCTTAGTCAATTTGTTGAGTAGGTGCGGAGTAGATTAGTCACCCGTTGATACGGTGTCCACATGTCTCTCAAGTACGCCGTCCTCGCGGCGCTCCTGGAGGGCGAGGCCTCGGGGTACGAGCTGTCGAAGGTCTTCGACGTGTCGCTGGCGAACTTCTGGGCCTCGACCCCGCAGCAGCTCTACCGCGAACTGGAGCGCCTCGCGCGGGACGGCCTGATCGAGGCCAGGGTGGTGCGCCAGGAACGGCGTCCCGACAAGCGCATGTTCACGCTGACCGAGGCGGGCCGCGCGGATCTGGGCGCCTTCGCCGCGACGCCGCCCCGGCGGCCCACCGCCATCCGCGACGAACTCCTCATCAAGATCCAGGCCATGGACGGCGTGGACCCGGACGCGACCCGGGCGCTCGTCGAGGAGCGTGAGGCGTGGGCCCGCGGCAAGCTCGCCCGCTACCGGCGGGTGCGCGAGCGCCTCCTGGCCGGCCGCAGCGAGGAGGAGTACCTCCGGGAGACCGACCGCGTCGGCCCGTACCTCACCCTGATGGGAGGCATCGGCTTCGAGGAGGAGAACCTCCGCTGGTGCGAGCGCGTACGCGCCGTCCTGAAGCAGCGGGCTCCCCTAGGCTGAGCCGATGTTCAGCCCCGAAGGCCCCAGTCTGCGCGAACTCGCCGTCCAGGCGCTGTCGTCCGTCGAGCGCGGCTACGACCTCCTCGCGCCGAAGTTCGACCACACGCCCTTCAGGACACCCGACGAGGTCCTTGACGCCGTCGGGTCGGCACTGCGGCGGACCGGACCCTTCGACACGGGGCTCGACCTGTGCTGCGGAACCGGCGCGGGCGTAGCGGTGCTGAGGCGGGTGTGCCGGGAGCGCGTCACCGGCGTCGACTTCAGCGCGGGCATGCTCGACGTCGCCCGGGATCGGATCAGGTCACAGGGCCCGCCGGTCTCCTGGGTCCGGGCCGACGCCCGCGCCCTGCCCTTCGCCCCCGCCTTCGACCTGGTGGTGAGCTTCGGGGCCTTCGGCCACTTCCTGCCCCGCGAGCTGCCCGGCCTGTTCGCGCAGGTCCGCTCCGTCCTGCGGCCGGGCGGCTGTTTCGCGTTCCCTCTGGTCGCGCCGCCCCGCCCGGGCTCGCCCGGCTACTGGACGCTGCTCGGCTTCGACACCGTGATGCGGGTGCGCAACGCGCTCTGGCGGCCCGAGTTCGTCATGTACTACCGCACCTTCCGCCTCGGGGACGTACGGCGCGAACTCGCCGCAGCCGGTTTCGGGGTGGAGCTCCAGGCGCTCCCGGAGTTCGGCCGGCGGCCGGACGGCAGCCCCCGGGTGCGGCTGGTCATCGCCCGGCCGGCGGACACGGCCGAGGGGGTGTTCAGCCGCGCAGGAAGTTCAGCAGATCGTCGTTGAAGGCCTTCTCGAAGTCGCCGACCAGGCCGTGCGGGGCGCCCGGATACACCTTCAGCGTCGCGTCCTTGACGAGCTGGGAGGTCCGGTGGGCCGAGGCGGCGATCGGCACGATCTGGTCGTCGTCGCCGTGCGCGACGAGCGTCGGCACGTCGATGCGCCCCAGGTCCTGGGTGAAGTCGGTCTCCGAGAACTGCGCGACGCAGTCGTAGGCGCCCTTCAGACCCACCTGCATGCTCCACATCCAGAACGCCCGCCGCACGCCCTCCGACACCGTGGCGCCGGGCCGGTTGAAGCCGTAGAAGGCCTCGCTCAGCTCCCAGTAGAACTGCGAGCGGTCCGCCGCGACCCCGGCGCGGATCCCGTCGAAGGCCTCCTGCGGCGTGCCCTCCGGGTTGGCGTCCGTCCGCAGCATCAGCGGCGGCACCGCGCCGAGCAGCACGACCTTCGCGACCCGCGCCGTCCCGTGCCGCCCGATGTAGCGGGCCACCTCGCCGCCGCCGGTGGAGTGGCCCACCAGGACAGCGTCGGTGAGATCCAGTGCCTCGATCAGCTCGGCCAGGTCGTCGGCGTACCGGTCCATGTGGTTGCCCTGCCACGGCTGGCCCGAGCGGCCGTGTCCGCGACGGTCGTGCGCGATCGCCCGGAAACCGTGCTCGGCGACCAGCCGGGCCTGCCCGTCCCACGCGTCCGCGTTGAGGGGCCAGCCGTGGCTGAACACCACGGGCCGCCCCGCGCCCCAGTCCTTGTAGTAGAGCTCGGTTCCGTCGGAGGTCGTGAACGTGGTCATGGGGGGTCCTCTCGGGGGTCGCCTGGGGGAGCCGTGCCGTCGTTCGATGATCTCCGTCATCTCCCGGAACCCGCGTCGGCAGTCCGCCGAACGGGTGACGGGCCGCGGTCCGGCGCGGGTGCCGCGGCACGACCCGGCAGGGTGAACTCGTAGACCAGCGCCTCCTGTTGGGCGTCCACCACGAGATCGGTGATCTCCAGCGGGCGCGCGTACTGGTCGTGCACCCGCCGGGTGACCCGTACCGACGGGGTGCTCGCGATGCGGGTGATGGTGTCGCGGTGGTGCAGGGTCAGACCCGCCCGGCGCATCCAGTCGTAGGCCCGGCGCAGCTGCGCGGCGGCGCTGCCGTCGGCCCGGTCGCGGTAGCCGGCCAGCTCCTCCACCTCCGCCAGCGCCACAGCGGAGAACGATGTCACGGCGGTGCGCCGGCCCCGCCCGTCGGCGGTCGCGTACCGGTAGCGGTGGACCAGGGTCGGGCGGCCGGGCGCCAGCCCCAGGGCCTCCGCGTGGTCCGCGCGGGGCGGCTCCCAGACGACGGTGGCGCGGGCGACACTGCCCGGGGCCGCGGGCCCGGCGCCCACCGGGAAGGTGAGCGACGCGGGGGTCTCGACCGGCAGGCCGGGCAGGGTGGCGTGGCTGCCGCGCTTGTCGGTGGTGACCAGACCGTCGCGGCGCAGCAGCTCCAGCGACTGCCGTACGGTCTCCCGGCTGACTCCCAGGTGACCGGCCAGCTTCCGTTCGCTGGGCAGTCGTTCACCGGGTGGGATGGTGCCGTCGCGCAGCTCGCCGAGCAGCTCCGTGGCGATCCGGCGGTACAGGGGTTCCCCCTCGGGCGACGGGGGATCGTGCGGGGTGGTGCGGGCCATGCCGCCCCTCCTGGTGGGTGACGTTCGGTAGCCGTTCGGGCTCGGTGCGCCACCAGATCTAGCATTGGTCTAAACCAGCAGGGAAGGGCGGCCGGGCGGTTCGGCCGAAACCGGACCTCCCGCATCCGGCCGGATCAGAGGTACGCGCTCATCCAGCGCAGCTTGGCCGCCTGCTGGTAGGGGCCGCCGCCCTCGTGGTCGTTGAAGTCGTAGACCTCGATCGACTTGTCCTCGTGGTCCCAGGCGTTGAAGGCCGCGAAGACGGTCGAGGGCGGGCAGGTCTGGTCCTCCAGAGCGGCCGAGAACAGTGCGGGGGCACGGCCGCGGGCGGCGAAGTGGACGCCGTCGAAGTAGGACACCGTGCGCAGGGCGTCCTCGGTGCGGCCGCGGTGCGTCTTGAGGTAGAGGCCGATCTCCCGGTACGGGTGCCGGTCGGTGAGCGTCGCCGCCCGCGGGAAGTCGCACAGGAACGGCACGTCCGGCGCGATGCCCACCAGGTCCGGGACCAGGCCGCCCACCGCTATGGTGATGCCCCCGCCCTGGCTGGCACCGACGGCCACCGTGCGCGCCGGGTCGGTGAGCGGGTGCGAGCGGGCCGCCTCGACGGCACGCACCGCGTCCGTGTAGACCCGGCGGTAGTAGTAGTTCTCCGGGGCGTCGATGCCGCGCGTCATGAAACCGGGGTACGCGGGCGCCCCGCCCACCGGGTCCGCGGTGCCGCCGCCCCCGCCCCAGGCGCTGCCCTGCCCGCGGGTGTCCATCACGAAGTGCGCCCGGCCCGATGACGCCCACAGCAGGTGCTCGTGCGGCAGCCCACGCCCGCCGCCGTAGCCGATGAACTCCACGACCAGCGGCAGCGGTTCCGCCGCCCCGGCCGGGAGTGTCAGCCAGCCCTTGACCGGATGGCCGCCGAACCCGGCGAACGTCACGTCGAAGACCTGGACGGTGGACAGGCCCGTGTCGACCGGTTCGAAGCGGGCGTCCAGATCGTGCACGCGCGCCTCCTGGAGGGTCCTGGACCAGAACGCGTCGAAGTCCTCGGGCTCGGTGGCCGCGCTGCGGTACTCGCGGAGTTCATCGAGAGGAAGGTCGAACAGGGCCATGCAGGACCGCCTTGGGTGAGGAGCAGCTACAGGGATAATGCGGATGATCACACTACGGGGGTGGTCGGAGGACTGGCCAGGGTTTGTTCCGGCCCGGCCCCTCACCGCTGTGCGCCATGCGAAGGCGATGCCCTGGTCACAGGCGCAGGAGCGTGATCATGGAGCACGGCGTCGGGGAGGTTCTCGTCCGCAGGTGGTCGGGTCACCTGGTGTTGCTCGTCTGCGGGCTGATCCAAACGACAGGCCCTAGGCGCGCCGGTGTGTCCACTCCGGTTCCGTACGGGCCCAGGCCCGCTCCCACTCCGCCATCCGGTGTCGCTCGGCCACCTTCCGTACCAGGGCGTGGCCGAAGAGCACCACGAGCACCGCACCGCCCGTGGCGCAGGTGCCGATGGTGAGGGTGTGCTGCCAGACCGCCGACCCGTCCACCGGCGGCAGCACGGCGCGCCCCCGGTCGTCGAACCAGGCGTCCACCGTGTCGCCCCGCCCGGTGTCCGCCGGGACCCGTGTCGTCGCGGTGCGCCGGGTGCCGTCCGGCTCGGTCCAGCGCACGGTCGCCCGGTAGGCGCGCTGCCCGCCGGCCTGCATGGACGGCAGCCTGTCGGTGGTGCCGATCACCTCGGCCCGGACGCGATGCCGCTCGGCCCGCTGCTCCGCCGCCACCGACCGCGCCTCGTCATGGGCCCACATCGCCGCGACCGCCCCCGCCAGGGGCGCACCCACGAGGACGAGGACGGCGACCACCAGCACCGTCCAGGCTTCAACGACATCCGACCGGCGCCGCAACGGACTGCGCCGCCAACGCCAGCCGGGCACCCGGGTTCGCATGCCCACCTCCTCGCCGTCACCGCGACCGGAGGAGCCGGACCGGCCGTGCGGTGCGCCGCCGCTCCCTCCGCGTCACGCCACGCGTGCGAGTGCCTCCATGAACGGGGTACCCCCCGCGGCGCCCATCCATCGCTCCGGGGCCGTGATCCACAGCGGGAGCGGCCCGCGGCTGGGTGCCCGCGGGGACCGCGACGAAACCGGGTCAGCCGAACCGCTCGATGCGGATCCGGTGCACCGGCTGACCGGCCGTCACCAGCAGCCGCGAGGCGTGCTCGGCGAAGGAGTTGGAGCCGCACACATATGCCTCCCACCCACCGGAGGGCTGCTCGGCTAGGAGCGGCGCCACATGTGCGGCCGCCATACGTCCCACCGACGTCCCGGGGGGCGCGCTCCGCGTGAAGACCGGTGTGGTCTCCGCACCCAACTCCCGGGCGTAGACAAGCTCCTCGGGGCTGCGCGCGGACACCACCAGCCGCAGCGGCACGGTCAGCTTCCGGGCCCGGTGGTGCCGGACCATCGACATCAGCGGTACGACACCGGAGCCGGCGCCGACGAGCAGCGCGGGCCGGTCGCCCGGCCAGGCGAAGAAGCCGCTCACCGGGCCCCGCACCTCGACCCGGTCGCCGGGCCGTGCGACGGTGTGGAACCAGCCCGAGACCTCGCCGCCCGCCACATGATCCAGGGTCAGCTCGATGTGCCCGGAGTCGTCCGGCGCCGACGCGATCGAGTAGTGCCGCTGGGCCGTGTAGCCGTCCTCGGCGGTCAGCCGCACCATCAGGTGCTGGCCGGGCAGATGGCCCGGCCAGCCGGGCACGGCGAGCCGGAAGGTGGCGGCACGGGGGGTCTCGCGGCGGATCTCGGTGACCGTGGCGGTCTGCCACTCGGAGGCGGCCTGCTCGCTCACGGCGATGCGCCCGGGCACGGCGAACCGCGTCGGAGGCACGAAGGCCCCGGTCGCGGCGGCCCCGGTCACGGCGGCCCCGGTCGCGGCGGTCCCTGACGCGGCGCTCCCGGTGGCGGCGGTCTCGGTCACGGCGGTCTCGGTCACGGCGGTCTCAGTCACCCGAGTACCTCTGCTCCTCCCACGGGTTGCCCCGCTCGTGATAGCCGTTCTGCTCCCAGAAGCCCGGCTCGTCGTGGTCGAGGATCCGCAGGCCCGCGATCCACTTGGCGCTCTTCCAGAAGTACAGGTGCGGCACGACCAGCCGCGCCGGGCCGCCGTGCTCGGGGGCGAGGGGCCTGCCGTCGTACTCCCACGCGATCCAGGCCCGCCCGCCGGTCAGGTCCGCCAGCGGGAGGCTCGTCGTGTAGCCGGTGTGTGCGTAGGCGACGGCATGGGTGGCCGACCCATGGGGCCGGACCACATCCAGGAACGCGTCCAGAGACACCCCCGCGAACCGCACCCCGAACTTCGACCAGCTCGTCACGCAGTGGATGGCGCCCTCGTACGCCGACGCGGGCAGCCGGTGCGCCTCCTCCCAGTCCCAGGTGCGGGGCTCGGCGACCAGCCCGTCGACCCGGAAGGTCCAGTCGGCGGGGGCCAGCTCGGGGGTGACCTCGGCGGACAGGACGGGCCAGTCGTCGCCCGCGTCGTACTGGCCGGGCGGCAGGCCGGGGTCGGCGACGCGCGGGCGCCCGGTGAAGCCTCGGGTGATGTGCATGCGGTGGTGCCTCCGGGCCGGTCCCGCGGTGCCCGCCGGACCGGATGATCAGTGGTTACGTATGCAACCGTACGGGGCGTGCGGCCCGCTCCTCCCGGCCGGGGCCCGGCCAGGCGTTGTAGCGCACCAGGTACTCGGCGAACCGGCGCAGATCGTCCGCCGGCCAGTCGGCCAGGCGCTCCCGGAAGGCCGCCCGCCGGCTCTCGGTGACCTGCGCCAGGATCTGCCGCCCGGCCCGCGTCAGGTGCAGCACCTGGACGCGCTGGTCCGCCGGGTCGGGGCGGCGCTCGACGAGGCCCGCCCGCTCCAGGGCGGACACCTGGCGGCTCACCGTGGACTTGTCCAGGGCGTAGTGGGCGGCCAGGTCGGTGGCCCGGCATCCGCCGGCCTCCTCCAGATGCCCCAGCAGGGTGTACGACACCAGCGACAGCTCGGGGTGCATCCGGCCCGCGGCGGCCCGGGCGCGGCGGGCGAAGGCCGTCATCTCCCGCTGGATGGTCTCGACGGCGTCGACGGTGTGCACGGGACCTCCCTCACCACGGTGCTGCTCGGCTCCCTCCATGGTTGCATGACCCAACCACTCGGCGGGGGCTCCGTCGCAGTACCCCCGGCCGGACCGCCGGGGTAGGGTTTGCCGTCCGGCCGGGCAGGGACCCGGCCGCCGGAAACCGAGGAGGTGAGACCCATTACCGCTGTGTCAGCTCGGGTGCTCTCCTCTCGACGTCGCGCGGATCGCCGCTCGTAGGCGATCGCCGGAGCGCCCTTCGGTTCCCGAAAGGCTCTGGGCTTCCATGCCGTCTGTGTCCGCCGTCCCCCCTTCCACGCCGTCCTCCCGTGACGCCGTCGTCGCCGCCCTGCGCGCCGCCGGGTGCGTCTTCGCCGAGGACGAGGCCGAGATGATCCTCGCCACCGCCCGGACCCCGGCCGAGGCCGCCGCCATGGTCGAACGCCGGGTGGCCGGGCTGCCCCTCGAAGTCGTCGTCGGCTGGGCCGAGTTCCGCGGCCTGCGCATCGCCGTCGCGTCGGGCGTCTTCGTGCCCCGCCGGCGCACCGAGTTCCTGGTGGAGCAGGCCCTGGAGCGGGCGCCCGGGGCCGCCGTCGTCGTGGACCTGTGCTGCGGTTCGGGTGCCGTCGGAGCGGCGCTGGCCGCCGCGCTCGGCCGCGTCGAACTGCACGCCGCCGACATCGATCCGGCTGCCGTGCGGTGCGCCCGCGGCAACATCGCCGCCGTGGGCGGTGAGGTCCACCAGGGTGATCTGTTCGAGGCGCTGCCCGGCGCGCTGCGCGGCCGCGTCGGCATCCTCGCGGCCAACGTGCCGTACGTGCCGAGCGACGAGATCGGCCTGCTGCCGCAGGAGGCCCGGGACCACGAGCCGCTCGTCGCCCTCGACGGCGGCGCGGACGGCCTCGACGTTCTGCGCCGGGTCGCGGCCGAGGCGCCCCGCTGGCTCGCCCCCGGCGGCTGCGTCCTGGTCGAGACCAGCCGCCACCAGGCCCCGACCGCCGTCGCCGCCTTCGAACGCAACGGCCTCACGGCACGGTCGGCCGTGTCGCGGGAGTGGTCCGCCCATGTGGTGATCGGCGTCAGGCCGTAGCCCCCCCGCGGCCCTCACTCCGGTGCCGTCGCCCGGGCGATGAGCAGGGCCACGTCGTCGAAGTTGTCCGGCTCGTGCAGCGTGCGCAGCAGCAGGTCGCAGACCTCCTCCAGCGGCCTGTCCGGCCCGTCGAGCAGCGACAGCAGCCGGTCGAGCCGTTCGTCGAGGGGGTCGCGCCGGGTCTCGACCAGGCCGTCGGTGTAGAACACCAGCCGGTCGCCGGGCTCCAGGTCGACGGTGGTGGTGGAGAAGGCGACACCGCCCACGCCGAGCGGCACCCCGGTCGGCAGGTCCAGCAGCTCCGGCGTGCGGCCGGGCCGGACCCGCACCGGCGGCAGATGCCCGGCGTTGGCGATCCGGCACTGCCGCAGACGCGGGTCGTGAACGGCGTAGACGCACGTGGCGATGACCTGCGCCAGCCCCCCGGTGATCCTGTCGAGGTGCTCCAGGAGCACATGCGGATCGAGGTCGAGGGAGGCGAGGGTGTTGGTCGCCGTCCGCAGCCGCCCCATGGCCGCCGCCGCGGGAATGCCGCTGCCCATCACATCGCCCACGACGAGCGCCGTCTTGCCGCCGTCCAGCGGGATCACGTCGAACCAGTCGCCGCCGACCTCGCTCGTGGCCCCGGCCGGCTGGTAGCGGGAGGCGACCTCCAGACCGCCCGTCACCGGCGGATGGCTGGGCAGCAGACTGCGCTGGAGGGTGAGCGCGGTCTCCCGGGCGCTCTGGTACCAGCGGGCGTTGTCGATCTGCACGGCGGCCCGGGCGGCCAGCTCGCGCGCCAGCAGCAGGTCGTCCTCACTGAACGGCAGCGGATTGCGGGTCCGCTTGAGGTCCAGGGCGCCCAGCACCTCGCCCCGGGCGATGAGCGGCACCGCCAGATACGAGTGCACCCCGGCCCGGCCCAGCAGCTCGGCCGCCTCGGAGGAACGGGCGATGAGGTCCAGGTCCTCGTCCTTGACCTCCGGCAGCATCACCGGGCTCGCGGTGCGCACGCACTGGGTGATGAGCCGGTCGGGGGCGTACCGGGCGACCTGCCCGGGAGGGTCGGCCGCCTCCAGGGCCTCGGCGGAGTCGTAGCCCTGCACCGCCAGCGCGCGGATCACGGCCGACTCGGCGGGGCCCAGGCTGGTGCGACGGCCCTGCGCCACCGCGTCCAGCAGGTCGACGGCCGCGATGTCGGCGAGCTCCGGCACGGCCACCTCGGCCAGCTCGCCGGCGGTGCGATCCAGGTCCAGAGTGGTGCCGATCCGGCCCGAGGCGTCGGCGATCAGCGCCAGCCGCCGCCGCGCGGCCTCGGCCTCGATGCCCGCCCGGTACTGCTCGGTGACGTCCACGATCGAGACGGCCACGCCCAGCACGGTCCCGAAGGCGTTCTCCAGCCGGTACAGCGAGATCGACCAGGCGTGGTCCTGGTGCGGGTCGGCCGGGGTACGGCCGATCGTGGACTGGTCGACCACCGGCGTGCCGGTCTCCAGCACGCGCCGGGTGGCGTCCTCCAGGGCGTCGACGTCCATCCGCGGCACCACCTCGCGGACCGTGCGGCCCAGGTGCTCCTCGGCCGGTACGCCGTTGATCTCCTCAAGCGCACGGTTGACGGAGACGTAGCGCAGCCCGGTGTCCAGCACCGCCAGCCCGATCGGGGACTGGGCGATCATCCGCGTGGACAGCGCGACGTCCCGCTCCAGCCGGTGCACGGTCGTCTGGTCGGCGCACAGCCCCAGTGCGTAGACGTCGCCCTGGTCGTCGAGCAGCCGCATGTTGCGGAACTCCACCAGCCGTGTGCCGCCGTCCTTGCGGCGGATCGGGAAGGCCCCGGCCCAGCTCTGCCCGGTGTCCATGACGTCGGCGAACAGTTTGACCACGAGGTCGACGTGCTGCTCGTGGACCATGATGCGGGCGGCGTACTGCCCGAGGGCCTCCCGCGCCTCGTAGCCGAAGAGCTCCTCGGCCTGCGGGCTCCACAGCACGATGCGGCCCTCGGCGTCCAGGACCACCGAGGCCACGCGCAGCACGTCCAGCAGACCGCTCGGGCGCGCCGACCCGCGCACCGGATCGCCGCCCTCGGACCCGGGAGCTCCGGCTGCACTCATCCCACGCCCCGCCTTCGCCGTTCTCGCGGCACGCCGTCGTGTGCCGACACCCCATGTTCTACCGCTGTTCTACCGCGTGGAGCCGTTTTCCGAAGGCCCCTTCCGTCACCTTCCACCATCTCCCACCCCGGCGTGGGCCGCCCCGCAAAACCTCCACCGGGGGAAGGGTCCCGCCGGTAGTGCTCGCCGGAAGGTGGTGCTTTGCTGGGGTAGGGGCGGATACGGCAGCCGGTGGCCGCGAAAGGAGCGATCACGATGGCGATGAACCACGAGCGACCGCACCCCCACTCCGTCTCGGTGGAGATCAGCGGGTGCAGCAAGCACGACGCCCGGATCGTGTTCGACGCGCTGTGCTCCTGCTTCGAGTCCGACCGGTGCGCCGACGACGTGCCGGAGGAGCTGCACGAGACCCGCCCGACCGTGTGGCTCGGCACCTTCGACGTCGCCGACGAGCACGAGGGGGCGCGACCGGTGCACCTGGCGTCCTCGGTCGACGCCGACCTGCACGGCGGCTACTGGGCGATCGAACGGTTCCGCACGACCCTGGACTCGCTGTTCGACGTGCACGACCTGAGCACCGTCTCCGGCGACCAGGAGAAGGAACTGCACGTGCGGCTCCAGAGCCGCTGAGAGCCCCCATGACCGGACCACGACCCGGGACCGAGGTCCCCGGTCATGGTCCTGCTGTGCCCTCCATCACCTTGTGCAACTAGTTGCATAAACAGCCGGTAGTCCTCTAGAACTACAGGGACGACACCGCGCACGGAGGGCCCGATGAGCCGTTACCCGCACCTGCTGACCCCCCTCGACCTGGGTTTCACGACCCTGCCCAACCGGGTCCTCATGGGCTCCATGCACGTCGGCCTGGAGGAGGCGGAGGGCGGCTTCGCACGCATGGCCGCCTTCTACGCCGCCCGCGCCCGCGGCGGAGTGGGCGTGATCGTCACCGGCGGCATCGCCCCCAACGACGAGGGACGGCCCTACGAGGGCGGCGCCAAGCTCACCACCGAGGAAGAGGCCGAGCAGCACCGGGCCATCACCGACGCCGTGCACCGCGAGGGCGGGCGGATCGCGATGCAGATCCTGCACTTCGGCCGGTACGCCTACCACCAGGACCTCGTCGCGCCGAGCCCGGTCCAGGCACCGATCAGCCCCTTCCCGCCCCGCGAGCTCACCGAAGCCGACATCGAGCGGACCATCGACGACTACGCCCGCACCGCCCGCCTCGCCCGGCAGGCCGGCTACGACGGCGTCGAGATCATGGGCTCCGAGGGCTACCTCATCAACGAGTTCATCGCGCGGCAGACCAACCACCGCACCGACGGCTGGGGCGGCTCCTACGACAACCGCACGCGCCTCCCGCTGGAGATCGTGCGCCGGGTGCGCGAGGCGGTCGGCGAGGACTTCATCGTCATCTACCGCCTCTCCATGCTCGACCTCGTCCCGGGCGGCTCCACGCTCGACGAGGTGATCACCCTCGCCAAGGCCGTCGAAGCCGCCGGGGCGACGATCATCAACACCGGCATCGGCTGGCACGAGGCCCGCATCCCCACCATCGCGACCTCCGTGCCGCGCGGCGCGTACACCTGGGTGACCAAGCGGCTCATGGGCGAGGTGTCCGTCCCGCTCGTCACCACCAACCGCATCAACACCCCCGAACTCGCCGAGGAACTGCTCGCTGAGGGCGCCGCCGACATGGTGTCGATGGCCCGCCCGATGCTCGCCGACCCCGACTTCGTCACCAAGGCCGCCGCCGGCCGCCCGGAGGCGATCAACACCTGCATCGGCTGCAACCAGGCCTGCCTCGACCACACCTTCAGCGGCCTGATCACCTCCTGCCTGGTCAACCCGCGCGCCTGCCACGAGACCGAGCTGGTGCTCTCCCCGACCCGGCTGCGCAAGCGCGTCGCGGTCGTCGGCGCCGGTCCGGCCGGCCTCGCCTGCTCGGTCTCCGCCGCCGAGCGCGGACACGAGGTGACGCTGTTCGACGCGGCGAGCGAGATCGGCGGCCAGCTCAACGTCGCCCGCAAGGTCCCCGGCAAGCAGGAGTTCGACGAGACGCTCCGCTACTTCCGCACCCAGCTCGACTGGCACGGCGTCGACGTCCGCCTGAACACCCCGGTCACGGCCGCGGACCTCGACGGCTTCGACGAGGTCGTCGTCGCCACCGGCGTCACCCCGCGCACCCCCGAGATCCCCGGCATCGACCACCCGAGCGTCGTCGGCTACCTCGACGTCCTGCGCGACGGCGCCCCCGTCGGCGACCGGGTCGCGATCCTCGGCGCGGGCGGCATCGGCTTCGACGTCGCCGAGTTCCTCACCGACGGCGGCGACAAGGCCCACGAGGACCCGGCGACGTACTTCCGCCAGTGGGGCGTCGACATGGACTACAGCGGCGCCGGCGGGCTCGCCGCTCCCGAGCGGCCCGCGCCGACGCGCACCGTCCACCTCCTCCAGCGCAAGACCTCCAAGGTCGGCGCCGGCCTCGGCAAGACCACCGGCTGGATCCACCGCGCCGAACTCAAGCACCGCGGCGTCACCATGGTCCCGGGCGTGCGCTACGACCGGATCGACGACGCCGGAGTGCACATCACCGTGGGCGAGGAGAGCACGGTGCTGGAGGTCGACACGGTCGTGCTCTGCACGGGTCAGGAGCCGCGCCGAGCCCTGTACGAGGAGCTGCTCGCCGCCGGGCGCAGCACGCACCTCATCGGCGGCGCCGACGTGGCCGCCGAGCTGGACGCCAAGCGCGCCATCAAGCAGGGCACCGAGCTCGCGGCCGCCCTGTAGTGCGCTGACACGTCCCTAGGATGAGGCCATGTCACTCCCGCACGCGATCCTCACCGCCCTGCTCGAGAAGAAGTCCTCGGGCCTGGAGCTGACCCGCCGGTTCGACCGGTCGATCGGCTACTTCTGGTCGGCCACGCACCAGCAGATCTACCGCGAGCTGGGAAAACTGGAGGCCGACGGCCTCATCCGGGCACTGCCGTCCGAGCAGCCGGCCCGCGGGCAGAAGAAGAGCTACGAGGTCCTGCCCGCGGGCCGCGCCGAACTGGCCCGCTGGACCTCCGCCTCCCAGGACCCCAAGCCGCAGCGCGACCCCCTGCTGCTGCGGCTCAGGGCGGCGGCCGTGGTCGGCACGGCGGGTCTGGAGGCCGATCTGCGACGCCATCTGGAGCTGCACGAACGGCAGCTGGCGGAGTACGAGGAGATCGAGGAGCGCGACTTCCCGCCCGGCCGCGAGGGCACCGAGGTCCGGCTGCGGCACCTGGTGCTGCGGGCGGGCATCGATCTGGAGACCTTCTGGACGCAGTGGCTCCGGCGCGCCCTGGCGGACGTCGCCGAACTCCCGGACCCCGAACCGGCGGAGCCGGCCTGACCGGCGACGGGCGTCGGCCCGTCGGGCGCGAGGGTGGCTGGCACGCCCGGTGGTCAGGCGTGCCTGTCGCGCATGACGGCGGCCCGTCCGCCCGGAGCGCTTCGGGGGAACGGGCCGCCGTCCGTACCGGTCAGAGCCGGTACGGCTTGTTGCGCCGGCGCAGGTACCAGGCCGTTCCGAGCAGGCCGGCGCCGACCAGCGTGCCGCCCGCGACCAGCGTGACGGTTCCGTAGTCCGTCGTGCTGCCGCCGACCCCGCCCATCACGCCGCGGGACGGCGACGCCGAGGGGGACGCGGACCGCGAGGGGGAGGGGGCGGTGGAGACCACGACGGACTGCGTGCCCGCGGTGGTGCCGTCCGAGCAGACGACGATGACCGTGTACGTGCCCGGCGAGACACTCGACCAGGCGGCCGACTGACTCGTGGACGTCCCCGACAGCGTCACCTGGCGGCCCTGGGCGAAACTGCCCTGACTGCTGGTGAGGAGCGAGGCGGTGCCCCAGCTGCCGTTGATCTGGGTGCACGAGCTGGTCGTGACCGACACCGTGGACCCCGTGGTGCTCACGGAGATGCCCGGGCCCGCGACGGCGGGCACCGCGGCCAGGGCGAGGGGCAGCGCGGCGACTGCCACGGTCAGGCCGGAGCGGAGAACTGACGATGAGTTGCGCATGTGGACTGCCCTCCGGCGGCACGGTCGGCGGTACATCCTTGCGCCGCCGAGGGTCGGGGAGCGCCCGTGCTGCCTCGGGGCCAGCCAAAGCGCCCCGGCCCCCGGCCGCACGCCGAGCGCCCCCGTGCAGGTGACGGGTTCCTTCTCCCGGCTGACGCGGCGGGTGCTACGTCAGCGGTCCGCCCCCGTCGTCACCACCCGCTCCGCCGAGAAGCCTCCCCACGTGCCGTCGGGGAGCATCGCCCGGATGCGGACCCGGTGGGTGACGCCGGCGCGCCGGCCGGCGTAGAAGCTGTAGGTGGCCCGCTCGCGTGGAGCGGTGCCGCCGTACACCAAGGACGTGGCGGGCCGGCCGTCCAGATGGATCTGGTACTCGGTGACCTCGCCGTCCACGCGGGGCGGCACCCAGCTCAGGTCGAGCTGGTAGGCCCCGCCCTCGCGGTGGCTCGTCACCCGGAAGTCCTTGGGGGCCGTGGCGCGGCCGTCGTCCGTGCCCGGTGTGGTGAGGCGGACCGCGGGACCGGCGGGGGAGACGTTGCCGGCCGCGTCCCGGGCACGGACGGTGAACGAGTAGGCCGTGCCCGGCCGCAGCCCGGTCAGCACGGTGGCCGTCTGACCCCCGCCCACACTGTGGATCTTGGTGTCGCCCTGGTGGATGTCGTACGACACCACACCCCGGTCGTCGGTGGAGGCGGACCAGGTCAGCTGGACCGCGCGGCTGCCGACGGCCCGCCCGCCGGGCGCCGAGGGCCGGGTCGGCGCGGAACGGTCGTCCACGACAGCGGCGGGGGTTCTCACCGGCACCCGGCGGCTGGGCGGACCCAGCCGCCCGTCGGCATCCCGTGCCCGTACCGAGAAGACGTACCGCGTCGAGGGTCGGAGCCTGGTGACATCCACCATGTGGTGTGAACCTGGCACTTCCTTGACCTTCGTGGTGCCGCGATACACCTCGTAGCCATCGGCCCGGGCGGACGCGTTCCACATGACATGCACGCTCGTCGCACTGCCCGCCGCCGCGGTCACACCCGTCGGAGCGCCGGGCGCACCGCCGCCGTCCCCTTCCTCCGCTCCGGCCCAGCCGCAGGAGGCGAGCAGCAGCAGCGCCCCGCAGAGCGCCAGACGGCGCGGGAGGGACGGGGGAGCGGAACGTCCTCGCACGGCACTGCCTCCCGGGGGTGGTCGGCCAGCAGGGTCACGGGAATGGTCCGGACCAATATGACGCCGTTGGCGCGGCCACATCAAGAGGGTGTGCGCTGTGTAGGAATGTCACCGGCCGAGCCCGGACGTCACCCCCGCCCTGCGTGACCACCCGGAAGAGTTACGTATGCTGAAGTCCTCACGGCCGAACTCCTGGCGGACACCGCCGAGTTCGGGCCTGTCGCGCGGAACCGCTGTCGTCGCAGATCCCGCGCCGGCCCAGGTGGCCGGGCGGCCGGAGTCTTACACGGACTCAGGCGCCCGGCCCCTGTCGGAGGTTGGGAAGGTGCACCGTCCGGCCCCCCAGCGGTGGCCGGGTGATCGCCCCGGGACCAGATTGGGCTGAGTGCCCGTCAGGTCCCCCACGAGAGGCTCCCGTATCGTGCGTGTCCAGTCGCTCACTCTGGCCGTGGCCAGCGCCGCCCTGCTCGCCCCGACGATCCACCCCGCCGACCACCCCCACCCCGCCGTGTGGCACGAAGGCGCGGTGAGCGCCGCCGAACTCCTCGACCGGGTGCGCGACTGCGCTCCCGTCTCCAAGGGCCGCTACCGCAGCGACAACGGCGCACCCGCGAACATCCCGGTCTGCGGCACCCGCGACGCCGTGTTCTGGAAGGCCGACATGGACATCGACTGCGACGGCAGCCCCGGCCCCCGCTGCAACCGCCGCACCGACCCGTACTTCGCCGCGAGCACGGCCTTCGCCCAGTCCGACGGCCGCCCGTTGAGCGCCGAACGCCTGCCGTTCATCGTCGTTCCCGCGCCGAGCGCCCTGTGGGACTACCGGGACCACGGCATCGGCGGCGGTTCGGTGGTGGCCGTCGTGTACCGGGACCGGGTCCAGTACGCGGTCGTCGGTGACGTGGGCCCGCAGGGCATCATCGGGGAGGCGTCCTACGCGACCGCCAAGGCCCTCGGCATCCGCGCCGACCCGCACGGCGGCGGCGCCCCCTCCGGTGTCACCTACATCGTCTTCAAGAACACCAAGGTGTCGCCCATCGAGGACCACGCCGCGGCCGTGACCGAGGGGGAACGCGCGGCGCGGCGACTCGCCGGCGTCGGGCCGGCGGACGAGGGCTGAGCCGCTGACGCCACGTCACGGACACGGCCACGGCCGGGCATCGCCTTCGGAGCGTGCCCGGCCGCGGCCGTCCCTCACACCTTCCGGTACGCGTACGCCTCCGTGGCCGCCGCCTCGACCGCCGCCAGGTCCGCCCCGGTGGACGCGGTGACGACCGCGGCCACCGCCCCCTCCAGGAAGGGGGCGTCCACCAGCCGGGTCGGCTCCGGAAGTTCGTCGCCCTCCGCGAGCAGCGCCTTCACCGTGAGCACGGCGCTGCCCAGGTCGGTCAGGACGGCCACCCCGGCGCCCCGGTCGACCGACGCGGCCGCGGCGGCGACCAGTTCGGAGCTGGTGCCCAGCCCGCCGCCCTCGGCGCCGCCCGCCGCGGCCACGGACACCGCCGAGCCACCGCCCGCGAGCCCCTTCGCCAGCTCGGCGACCGACGCGGCCACCTCGGCGCTGTGCGACACCAGCACGATCCCCACCAGCTGCTCGTCACTCACCGGCGGCCTCCACGAGTCCCGCGATCAGCAGCGCCGCCGAGGTGGCACCCGGGTCCTGGTGGCCGATGCTGCGCTCGCCCAGATAGCTGGCCCGGCCCTTGCGCGCCTGCAACGGCGTCGTCGCCACGGCGCCCTCCTCCGCGGCGGTCCGGGCCGCCGTGAACGACTCGGAGAGCGCGTCCACGGCGGGCACCAGCGCGTCGATCATGGTCTTGTCGCCCGGGGCCGCGCCGCCGAGCGTCATGACCGCGTCCACCCCCGTGCGCAGGGCCTCGGCCAGCTGCTCCGCGCTGACCTCACCGGCATCGCCCAAAGCCTTGCCGGTACGGCGCAGCAGCGTGCCGTACAACGGCCCCGAGGCGCCGCCGACCGTCGAGATCAGCTGGCGTCCGGCGAGGGTCAGCACCCCGCCGGGCGTGCCGGGGGGCTCCTTCTCCAGGGCGGCCGCGACGGCCCTGAATCCGCGCTGGAGGTTGCTGCCGTGATCGGCGTCCCCGATGGGGGAGTCGAGAGCGGTGAGCCGTTCCGCCTCGCGTTCGACGGACGCGGCCGTGACCGTCATCCAGCGGCGGAAGAATGCGGCGTCGAGCACTGGGTCTCCTTGCCTGGTAGGTACGTGCTGATCCTCTACCCCGTGCCCGTCACATGCCCCAGCGCAGGCCCGGGGTGCTCACCGGCGCGTCGTACAGCCGCAGCAGTTCCTCGTCGACCTGGCACAGGGTGACCGAGGCGCCCGCCATGTCCAGCGAGGTGACGTAGTTGCCGACCAGGACACGGGCCACGGGCACGCCGCGCTGGGCGAGCACCCGGGCCACCTCGGCGTGGAAGCCGTACAGCTCGAGCAGCGGTGTCGCACCCATGCCGTTGACCAGGACCAGGACCGGATTGCGCGGCTGGAGGTCCTCCACCACCGCCTCGACTGCGGCCTCGGCGATCTCGCCGGAGGTCATCATGGCGCGCCGCTCCCGGCCGGGTTCGCCGTGGATGCCGATGCCCAACTCCAGCTCGCCGGGCGGCAGATCGAAGGTCGGGCTGCCCTTCGCCGGGGTGCTGCAGGCGCTCAGCGCGATGCCGAAGCTGCGGGAGCTCTCGTTCACCTGCCGGGCGATGGCCTCGACGCGCTCCAGCGGCATGCCCTCGGCCGCGGCGGCGCCCGCGATCTTCTCCACGAACAGGGTCGCGCCGGTACCGCGCCGCCCCGCCGTGTACAGGCTGTCGGTCACCGCCACGTCGTCGTTGACCAGCACCTTCGCGACCTGGATGCCCTCGTCCTCGGCCAACTCGGCGGCCATGTCGAAGTTGAGCACGTCACCGGTGTAGTTCTTCACGATGAACAGCACGCCGGCGCCGCTGTTCACGGCGGCGGCAGCGCGCAGCATCTGGTCCGGCACCGGGGAGGTGAACACCTCGCCCGGGCAGGCCGCCGACAGCATGCCGGGACCCACGAACCCACCGTGCAGCGGCTCGTGGCCCGAACCGCCGCCCGAGACGAGCCCGACCTGCCCTGCGACAGGTGCGTCCCGCCGTACGATCACTCGGTTCTCCACGTCCACGGTCAGCTCGGGGTGGGCGGCCGCCAGACCGCGCAGCGCGTCCGCCACCACCGTCTCCGGGACGTTGATCAGCATCTTCACGGGAACCTCCTAGACAACCTAGTAGATGAGCCCTTGAATTCCAGCTTCGCAGGCCACATCACCTTTGACCAGTTGTCGATCTTCATCTGCGCTCGGCGCGTCGAAGTCCTGGGCTCCGATCGTCGGCGTCAGGACCGCCGGCCGGTAGCGGCTCGGCGAATTCGGCGATATACCCCGTGAGGCACGGCCGGTCCGTTCGGCCGACGTGCCGGCCACGGCCGCCGAACGGTCGAGCCTTTTCGCGGCGGATTCCGTATTGATGGTCGGCTCGATGGTCGGCCGCTACGGCACATGAACATGAGGGGGAGCGGTGGAAGCGACTGGTTCACAGATGGGGGTGCGGGCGCGGCGACGCGGCACACCTCCGGTCGTCGCGGCGCGGTGGGCGCTGTGGACGTTCGTCATCGTCAACCTCGCGATCGTCGAGCTCCTGTTCCTCGACGCCGGGACCGGGAAGAACGAGGTGCTCACCGTCGCCAAGTTCTTCGGCCTGCACGCCGCTGTGCTGATGCTGTTCCAGCTGCTGCTGGTGGCCCGGTTGCCATGGCTCGACCGCCGGATCGGCATGGACCGGCTGACGGTGTGGCACCGGTGGGTCGGCTTCACCCTCCTGTGGACGATCCTCACCCACGCCGTCCTGGTGGTGCTGGGCTATGCCCGGCTCGACGACGCCTCGATGGCGAAGACGTTCCTTGCGCTGGCGGGGGTGCCGGCCTCGCTGCTCGGTATGGGGGCCGCGGCTCTCGTCGTCGTGACCGGTGCCGTCTCCGCCCGGTATGTGAGGCGGCGGCTGCGCTACGAGACGTGGCACGGCCTGCACCTGCTGCTGTACCTGGCGTTGGGGCTGGCGTTCGTCCATCAGTTGCGGGAGACCACCACCTTCAGCTCCTCCACGTTCGCGAAGACCTACTGGTGGGCCCTCTGGCTGTTCGCGTTCGGTGCCCTGGTCACGGGCCGGATCGTGCTGCCCGTGTGGCGCAACGCCTACCACCGGTTCCACGTCACCGCGGTGGTGCCGGAGTCGGACGGCGTGGTGTCGGTCCATGTCAGCGGCCGCCACCTCGACCGGCTTCCCGCCCGGGCGGGCCAGTTCTGCATCTGGCGATTCCCCGGCCACCGGCACTGGTGGCAGGCGAATCCGTTCTCGCTGTCGGCGGCACCGGGCGGTCGCACCTTGCGTCTGACCGCCAAGGCGGTGGGCAGCGGCAGCGCCGGCCTGCGCCACATCCCGATCGGGAGCCGTGCGTACGTCGAGGGTCCGTACGGGGCGTTCACCTCCCTGCACCGCTCACGGCCCGGTGCGCTGCTGATCGCCGGAGGGGTGGGTATCACGCCGGTTCGGGCCCTGCTGGAGGAGGAACCGTCCGGGGACGTCGTCGTGCTCTACCGGGTGCGCAGTGAGCAGGACGCCGTGCTGGTCGACGAGGTGCGAGCCCTGGTCGGGGCCCGCGGTGGGCGGCTCCACCTGCTCACCGGCCGCACGGGGGAGGGGAACCGGCCCTTCGAGCCGGACCGCCTGCGGGCGCTGGTTCCCGACCTGGCCGAACGCGACGTGTACGTCTGCGGCCCGCCCGCGATGACCTCGGCCGTACTCGGCGCCCTGCGAGGGCTGAAGGTTCCCCGCGGTCAAGTGCACGCCGAGCGGTTCGGCCTGGCTTGAGCCCGCGAGGGACCTGCACACCCAGGGGACGACGTCCGCCTGCCGGTGACAGGGGACGACGCCGGGCACCGGCGTACGGTGCTCGGTGGCGGCGCTTCGAGCAGCCTGGGCACGTCGACGCCGAGGAACCCCGGTGTGAGCTACGGCCGGGTCAGTCGCGGCGGACGAGCACGCTCGCCGCGTTGGCCAGCACGACGGCGCCGATGCCCGCCCACTCGGCCCGTCCCAGGTGCTGGCCGAGGCCCAACAGGCCCACCACCGCCGCGAGAACGGGGTTGACGCTCATGAACAACCCGAAGGCCTGGGCCGGTACGGTGCGCAGCGTGAACAGGTCCGCCAGATAGGGCACGGCGGACGACAGGACTCCCGCGGCGACGGCGCACCCGACGGCCTGCGCGGTCGGCGGCTGACGGAGCACGAGCAGGACGCCGACCGGCAGGAACAGCAGCGCGGACACCGCCGCCGCTGCCGCGGAGCCCTGAGCGCCCGGGATCCGCTGTCCGACGGTGCGGTTCAGCAGGATGTACGACGCCCAGCAGGCGGCGGCCAGCAGGCCCAGACCCATGCCCGCGTAGTCGGCGGACGGCTGAGGACGCATCAGCACGACGACCCCCGCCGCCGCCGTCACCGCGCACACCGCGTCCACCCGGCGGCGCGCGGCGGCCAGGGCGATGGCGAGCGGGCCGAGGAACTCCAGTGTCACCGCGAGGCCCAGCCCGATGCGGTCGACGGCGCTGTACAGGGACAGGTTCATCGTCCCGAACACGACGGCCAGCGACAGGACCGGCCACCACTGCCGCCAGGTGAAGGACCGCAGCCGGGGCCGGCTCAGCGCGCACAGCACGACGGCGGCGACGTACTGCCGGACCGCCACGACACCGACGGGCCCGAGCACGGGGAACGCGAGGGAGCCGATCGCGGCGCCGGTCTGGTTGGACAGGCCGCTGCCCACCATCGTGGCCACACCGGCGAGCGGACGCGGCCTGCCGGAGGCACCGGCAGGACCAGCGGGCGCAGCGGCGACAACGGGATCAGCGGGATCAGCGGGAACGGAAGCGGCTCGCATGCGCCGATCGTGCGCCCCGGCCGCTCTTGCGCAAAATGCGTCCGGAGTTCGATCTATACGATGTGGTTATGGATAGGGGGACGAACGCCGCCAGGGATGTCGCCGCGGACATCGAGTTCCGCCAGCTGCGCTGTCTCGTCGCGATCGTCGACGAAGGCACCTTCACGGACGCCGCCCACGCGCTCGGCGTCTCCCAGGCGGCGGTCTCCCGGACCCTCGCCTCGCTCGAACGAGCCCTGGGCGTACGGCTGTTGCGCCGCACCTCTCGTGAGGTCACCCCGACCGCGACCGGGCTGCGCGTGGTGGCCCAGGCCCGGAGAGTGCTCGGGGAGGTGGACGACCTGGTCCGGGAGGCCACCTCCGGGCACGCCGTCCTGCGCGTCGGCTACGCCTGGTCGGCGCTCGGCCGCCACACCGCGGCCTTCCAGCGCCGCTGGGCCCAGGACCGCCCGGGCACGGAACTGCACCTGGTCCGCTCCAACTCGGCCACCGCCGGTCTGGCCGAGGGCGTGTGCGACCTGGCCGTGGTGCGCAGAGCTCCCGACGACCGGCGGCTCGACTCGGCGATCGTGGGACTGGAACGTCGTATGGCCGCCCTTGCGGCGGACGATCCGCTGGCAGGGCGCCGCTCGGTACGGCTCGCCGACCTGAGCGGACGCACCCTGCTCATCGACCGCCGGACCGGCACCACCACCCCCGACCTGTGGCCGCTCGACTCCCGCCCGGCCACCGAGGAGACACACGACGTCGACGACTGGCTCACGGTCATCGCCACCGGCCGCTGCGTCGGCATGACCGCGGAGTCCACCGCCCACCAGTACCGGCGGCCCGGCGTGGTCTACCGCCCTGTACGCGACGCCGAACCCGTCGCCGTGCGCCTCGTCTGGTGGCACGACGAGCCCCACCCCGCCACCCAGCCGGCCATCGAACTCCTCACGGCTCTGTACCGCAACGATTGATCACCCCAGCGCCTCGACCCCGCTCCCCGAGGCCGGCCATGATGAGAAGGTCGACTTCATGCCCACTTCAAGACCGGTCCGCCCGGCCTCTCTGACCGCCCTGACCCTCGCCCTCGTCACGGCCCTCAGCGCCTGCGGTGACCTGCACGCCTCCACCTCGCGGACCGGCGCCGCGCCCTCTCCGTCCGGCGCGTCCTCGCCCAGTGCTCCCGGTGCCTCGCCCTACGAGGAACCGGGAGCCTGGGACGGCGCACCGCACTACCACGAGAACAACGCCTACCGTCGCGAGGGCGACATGACTCCGGCCCACGAGACGGACGCCCGGCGGGAGGCCGACCGCATCCGCCCGGTACTGAAGCGCCTGTGGGAACGACGCACGTGGGACCCCGCGACCGTCCGGGCGGCCCTGCTCCGGCTCGGCTACGAGGAGGAGCGCGTCACGAAGGACGGCAAGCGTCTCGGCGGCACGCTCACCGTCACGGGGATGAGAGCGCGCTGGAAGGACGACGGCTACGTCACGCCGGAGGGGACGCGCGTCGCCCTGCGTGTGCACGACGACGCATGCGTCTCGGCGTTCGTGCAGAAGTCCAACTTCGGGGTACGGGCGAACGGCCTGTACCCCGAGACGGGCTGCTTCGAGCCGCCGTACGGCCACTGAGAGAGCTTCCGGCGCAGTCGTGCGCCTTTCTGACGCAAGCGTTTTCTGTGCCTGTGTCGTGTTTTGCTCCGGCGTGAGCGCGGCACTCGGTAACCCGCGAGCGTGCCCCCGAGGGGTGACCATCGCCGCGCGCGGAACAGAGGATGGTCGATGACGACGATCGGCGTGGAAGAGGAGTACCTGCTGCTCGACCCGGTCACGGGCCTGCCGGTGCCCCAGGCGGACAAGGTGCGCGCCGCGGCGGGCGTGGGACATCTGGTGACCGACCAGGAAGTGCAGTACGAGCTGCTCCAGGCGCAGGTCGAGGTGGCCACGCCGGTCTGCGCCACCCTGGAGGAGGTCGGCGGCCATCTGCTGCGGCTGCGGCACGCCATCGGTGTGGCCGCCGACCAGCACGACTGCCGGATCGGGGTGTGCGGCACACCACCGGTGCGGCACGGCCGGCCCATCGCCGTCACCGACCAGGCCCGTTACCGGGCGATGGTGACCCAGGCCCCGCAACTCGTGGCGGAGCAGCTCGTCAACGGGACGCATGTGCATGTGGCCGTACCCGACCGGGAGGCGGGCGTGCAGGTCCTGAACCGGATCCGCCCCCGGCTGCCGACGCTGACCGCGATGGCGGCGAACTCGCCCCTCTGGGACGGCCACGACACGGGCTTCGCGAGCTGGCGCACGGTGATCTTCAGCCGGTGGCCGGTCAGCGGCATGCCCCCGCGCTTCCACGACGCCGCGGACTACGACCGGCGCGTGGCGCAACTGCTGGAGTCCGGCCTGATCTCCGACGTCGGTCAGCTCTACTGGCAGGCCCGGCTCTCGGCCACCTACCCGACCATTGAGGTGCGGTGCCTGGACGTCCAGCTGCGCGCGGACGAGGCGGTCATGCTCGCCGCTCTGGTCCGGGCCCTGGTGGAGACCGCCCTCGCGGAAGCCGCCGACGGCACACCCGAGCCCGACAACGCGCCGGAACTGCTCCAGGCCGCCATGTGGCACGCGGCCCGGCACGGACTCGGCGACACCCTCGTCGACCCGGACGGCACACCCCACCGGGCGGGCGACGTGCTCTACGAGTTCCTGCGGCACGTCGCGCCTGCCCTCGACGCGTCCGGCGACACCCGGCAGGTCACCTCCCTGATCCACCGGCTGCTGCAGGACGGAACCGGCGCGGACCGGCAGCGCGCCGCCCTCGCCCAGGGCGGTCTGCGGGCGGTCACCGAACTGGTCAGCGGCCAGAGCACGATGCCGTGACGCCGCGGCCGACCCGCTCCTCAGGCCGCCGCGGCGAACGCGGCGGACACGGCGGTGTCGACGCGCGCGTGGACGACCAGTCGGGTGCCGCCGGTGCCGGTGTCCGCCTCGTCGAGCGCGCGACGGATCGGGGCGCTGTGCGTGGCCACCGACAGCAGTGTGCCCAGCGGGCCGCACACGCGGTGCACCCGGAGGACCGTGCTGACCACCGGGCCCCGGGCCGCGGGCTCGTCGAGGACGATGACGACGGGGGCCGGCCGGTAGGCCTGGACGAGGCCGCTGATCCTCGCGACGAGCGTGGCGCGTCCGTCGACGCCGGGGTCCTCGTGGACCGTGATGACGAGGACTCCGCGGTCGAGCGAATGAGACAGCAACACGGCCTTGGTGCCTCCGTTTCCTTCGTCGGCGGGGCGTTCCGCCATGGAAGTACCCGGAGGCGGCCGGTCGAAGCCTCGCGGAGCCGAGGCCGCAGCGGTGGCTCCGCGTCGCCGGGGTCCGCGGACCGGTCACTGGGACGCCGTTTCGCGGGTAGCCGTCCGGCGCGGCGGAAGGGAGGTGAGGCCGATGGAGCGCAGCGGTGAGGGCGGCCGGCGCATGCTCGCGGACCTGCTGGCGGCCAGCCATCTCATGCCGATCGAGCTGCTCCCGGCCAAGGCCGCGCAATGCGCACGCGCGGCCTCCTTCCACGAGCTGCGGATCTACCTCTCCGATCTGCAGCGCAACACCCTGCGTCTGCTCCCCGGTCACGACACGGCGGCCCAGGGGCACGACACCGAGCTGCACATCGAGGGGACGATCGCCGGGCGGGCCTACCAGTACGGCGACGTCCTGCCCGCCGCACCCCGGAGCGGCGACGGGTCCGCGTGGTGGGTGCCACTGCTGGACGGCACGGAACGCATCGGGCTGCTGCGCGTGAGTACCGAGCACGACGACGCCATGGCCCGCACCGACATGGACGCGCTGGCCGCGCTCATCTCCCTGATCATCGTCAGCAAGAGGGGCACCAGCGACGCCCTGGCCAAGCTGGTGCGCGCACGGCCGATGAGCGTGGCCGCGGAGATGCAGTGGAACCTGCTGCCCCCGCGCACCTACGCCGACGGCAGGGTGACGATCTCCGCGTCCCTGGAACCGGCCTACGACATCAGCGGTGACATCTTCGAATACGCCGTCGACGGGCCCCTGGTCCATCTGACGATCTTCGACGCGATGGGCCACGACACGGCGGCAGGCCTCTCCGGAGCCCTCGCGCTGGGCGCCTGCCGTAACGCCCGCCGCCAGGGCGCGGACCTCGTGGAGAAGGCAGACGCCGTCGAAGCCGCCCTCCTGGAGCAGTACGACCACGGGCGCTACGTCACCGGGGTCCTGGCCACCCTCGACACCCGCACCGGCGTCCTGCGGTGGGTCAACCGCGGCCACCATCCGCCGATCGTCATCCGCGACAACCGCTGGACCAGCCATCTCGCCTGCCCGCCGGCCCACCCGATGGGCACCGACCTCGGTCTGCCCACGCTCGTGTGCCAGGAGCACCTCCAGCCGGGCGACCGCATCGTCCTGTACACCGACGGCATCACCGAGGCACGCCGCTCCGGGGGCCGGGAGTTCGGCCTGGCGCGCTTCACCGACTTCCTCATCCGCCACCACGCCGACGGGCTGCCCGTCCCCGAGACGCTGCGCCGCCTCGTCCAGGCTGTCCTCGAATATCACGACGGCCGACTCCAGGACGATGCCACGGTCCTGCTGTGCGAGTGGATCGGACCGCATCTGGAGCCGGCCGACACCGCGGCCGACCTCACGGGCCTGTCGCCGACCCGCCGCCGCGACGCGGGGGGACCTGCGAGCGGCCTCCCCTTCTGAACACCGGCCGGCCGGGTACCGGCCTACGACTGCTGCCGACGCACCATCGCGTCGATCCAGACGGGCGCGTACGGCGAGGTGCAGCCCGGGGAGGTCGGATAGTCCTTGAGCACCTCAAGACGCTCACCGATGGCGATCGCCCGGGCCCGCAGCTCGGGATGCTCGATGCCGATGCGGGCCAGGCAGTGGTTCATCGCCCACTGCAGCCGGTCCGGGGCGTCCTTCATCTCCGCCTCGATGACGTCGAGCAGCGCCGCGAGTTCCAGGCCCTCCGGCTTCTTCGCCACCCGCTCGGTGGTCAGCGCCCAGCCGGCGCTCGCGACGACGGGATCGGGATCAGCGCTCCAGGCCAGGCGCAGTTCCTCGCAGTGCGGGCTCTTCTTCACCACGTAGTTCACGAGCCAGTCATGGACCTTGGGGGCGCGCGCCGCGCGCAGCATGTCGTCCAGCTCGTCCCGCCCGAACGCCTTGGGGCGGCAGATCAGCAGTGCCAGCAGCCGCGCCGCCGTGTCGTCCGTCGCCCAGAGGCCTCGGGCGAGGTCCTGTTGTGTCCTCAGCCGCTTGGCGAGCGCGCGCAGCGTGCCGAGGTTCACGCCGTGATCGTCACCGTGCCGCTCGTTCACCGCCCGCGCCTTGGGGTCCTCCAGCGCGGCCAGCTCGGCCATCACCTCGGCGACCGCCGTCCCCGTCTTCGTCGTCCCGGCCACCTCGGCCTCCCGTCCCGCTCGTGGAGGACTCACCCTACGGCGGAGCGTACGGCTTGTCCCCGCACGCTCGGACGGGGAGGACGAACGGAGGGTGCGCGCCGTTGAGGTAGAGATGCCGGACGGAACCGGCACCAGCCGTCGCGGTCACGACCTGACCGCATCCCGTGCGACCGTGAGCGCGCAAGCCGCCCGGACAACCGGACCACGGGCCGGCACACCACTCGAAGACCGAGGTGCTCCGATGACCGTGCTCGACGCCCGGGCGCTGAACCGTGCCACCCTCGCCCGGCAGCTGCTCCTCCAGCGCTCCGGCCTGCCGGTGCTCGACGCCGTCGCGCACCTGTGCGGTCTCCAGGCGCAGGAACCGCAGGAGCCGTTCCTCGGGCTCTGGTCGCGGCTGCGGGCGTTCGACCCGGAGCGGCTGTCGGACCTGCTGACCGGGCGGCAGGTCGTGCGCACCCCCCTCATGCGCCGCACCGTCCACCTCGTCACCAGCGACGACGTCGTGGCCTGGCGGGCCCGCCACGACGGCATGCTGCGTCAGCGGGTCCTCGGGGTCTACCGGCGCGAACTGGACGGGGTCGACCTCGGTGAACTCGCCGCGGCGGGCCGGGAGGTCCTGGCCGACGGCGAACCCCGCTCCATGCCCGAACTCGCGCGAGCCGTCGCCGCCCGCTGGCCCGCCGCGGGGCCCCGGCCCCTGGGCGAGATGCTGGTCGCCGCCCTGCTCCCCACGGTCCAACTGCCGCCGCGCGGCCTGTGGCGCACCAAGGCGGGAGCGCGCTACGCCCTGATCTCCTCCTGGCTGGGACGCGACGTCGACCCACCCGCCCCGGACGGCTCCGACCCCGTGGGCCAGGCCCTGGTCCGGCGCTATCTGACAGCCCACGGCCCGGCCGCCTCGGCCGATCTGCGAGCCTGGTGCGGCCTCGCCGGACTGCCCGGGGCGGTCTCCGCCCTGCGCGGGGAACTCGTCGCCTTCCGCGACGAGCGCGGCCGCGAACTGCTCGACCTCCCCGACGCGCCCCGCCCCGACCCCGACACCCCGGCACCCGTACGCTTCCTGCCGGCCTTCGACAACGCGATCCTCGGCTACCACGACCGCGGCCGGATCATCGACGACGACCACCGCCACCTGTCCGTGGCCGGCGCACGCGTCGTCCTGGTCGACGGCAGGGTGGCCGCGACCTGGACCGTCGAGACGGACACGGTGCACGTCACCCCGCTGCGCCGCTTCTCCCGCACCGACCGCGCGGACGTCACCGAGGAGGGCCGGGCGATGGCCTCCTTCCTCTCCGGCGACCAGAGCGACCGGGTGCGGATCGAGGCCTCTCCCGGCTGAGCGGAGCGACCGGCCGACGTTGATCGGCGAGCGTTCCCGGCAGCCAGGCGCACACTGGAAGGGTGCTGCCGGTGCTCACGAGGGGGTGTCGGCCCATGACAGCGTCAGAGCGTATGACCGTGCGGTGGTGGCGGTGGCGTCGCAACGTGCTCAAACGGCGCGTCGACGTCGTCGAGGCCTGGGTCGTGCTGACCGGATGGGTGCTCGCCCTGGTGATCGGGGTGATCGCCGGGCTGGTGGCGGCGGACACCGTCGAGCAGGCCGTCGAAGAGCAGCGGGCCGAGAGCCGCCGGGTCACGGCGGTGGTCGTCAAGGACGCGCCGGGCCAGCCGTCGACCGGAAGCGCGAGCGACCAGCGGGTGTGGGGCAAGGTGCGGTGGACCGCGCCGGACGGCTCCACCCAGCGGGACGAGGCCCGGGTACCGCCCAGAGCCTCCGCCGGCAGCACCGTCCAGGTGTGGGTGAACCGCGGCGGCGACATCACCGCCCCGCCGGTGTCCACCGGCGAGGCCTGGCTGCACATCGCCATGGGCGGTGCGCTCGCCGGGGCGTTCGCGGGCAGTGCGGTACTGGGAGCCACCAGGCTCACCCGCCTGCTCCTCGACCGGCGGCGCATGGCCCAGTGGGACGCCGAGTGGGAGCGCGTCGACACGAGAAGGGGCTGGAAGACGGGCTGACGGGCCGACCCCGACCGGGCGGCGGTCCGACGGGCCGGTGCCCGGCAACCGGGGGAGTCCTACTCGTACCGGTACTTCAGCGAATCCGCCTCCGCCTGCTCGATGTCGGCGATCGTCAGTCCCGGCATCCGCAGCTGCGCCAGTGTCACCTCGGCCGAGGTCGGCTGGGCGTCCGCCGGCAGCCACTGCTCCGGCTTCCAGGCACCGCTGCGCAGCAGCGACTTGGGGCAGTGCGGGTAGACCTCCTCGATGCCCAGCACCAGCGCACTGACCGGCGGCTTGCCCACGGCGGTCAGCTGCGACAGCAACTCCGGGTGGGTGGAGACGCAGGCCCGGCCGTTCACCCTGAGCGTGGTGGTGCGCCCCGGGACGATGAACAGCAGCCCGGCGCGTCCGGTGGCGATGACGTTCTGCAGGGTGTCCAGACGCTTGTTGCCGGTCGCGTCCGGTATCGCCACCGTCCGCGCGTCCAGAACGGCGACGAACCCGGCGGGGCCGCCGCGCGGGGAGACATCACAGTTGCCCTCGGCGTCCGTGCTGGCGATCAGGACCAGCGACGAGCAGGCGATCAACTTCCGGGTCTGCTCGGTGAGTTCGGTCATCTGCTTGCGTATCGCCGCGTCCTTGGGCAGTTCGTAGACCCGGCGCAGCGAGTCCTGGTCGGGGACGGCGTCGACACGGAGCGAGTCGAAGGCACTGCCGGCAAGGGAGGTCGTCATGCCACCGACCCTAAGGGGTCCTTTCACTATGCCCGTCCGGGTCGCGCGGCCTGGCACCGCACCTCGCCGCGTTGCCGAAAGGCCCTAGTAGCTCCGCTACGAGGACCTTCCGGCGCCTTGCGATGCACGGCACCAGACCACGCGACCTGACCGGACGGGCATAGTGAAAAGACCCCTAACCGGCGCCGTCCGGCAGCCCGTCGTGAGACGTACGCTCACCGGTTCCGGGACGGCCGCCGCCACCGGGCGGCAGTGCGACGGGGGACGCGGAGGGGACGGGCGTGGCCGTGGACAGCGGCGCCGTGGCCCCCTCGACCTGCCGCACCGTGGTCTCACCGGGCCGGTCGCCCGTGGCCGCGCCCGTGGACAGCTGGGACCAGGCACCCAGCGCCAGGGCGACGGCGGCCGCGGTGGCGAGGACCCGTCCCGCGCGCCGGACCTTGGCCCCGCGGTCCAGGTCCCGCCATGCCACACGGACCCACAGGTCCTCCGGCTGCCACAGCTCACCGACGGCGTGCGGGGGCTGGAGCTGCCGGCCCGCCGCCCGTTCAGTCGCGGAGGGTTCCCTGGGGGCCGAGCGCCGTATGGCGGACTCGCTGTCCGTGAGGAACCTCTGCCAGACGCCGTCGGGGACCGGGGGCACGCCGCCCGGCTCGCGGGAAGCGTCGCGCCCGTCCGGCTCTTCGGTGGTCACGTCCCGTCATCCCCTTTCCGGCCGTCGGCCCGATCTCGCGCAGTGCAAGATCAGTATGCCGCCCGGATGCCGGAGTCGCCCCCTCATCAGGCCCCGCACCGCGCGTCCGAGACCGACTTGGAACGTGCCGTACGGCGGGAGCGCCCGACCGCGCTCCCGCCGTCCGGGTCAGAGCGCCGCGGGCAGGACGTGGTCGCCGACCTTGTCGGTGCTCAGGCACAGGGAGCAGACCACCGCGTCGTGCGTGCGGCAGGCCGCCACGTCCGGCCGCTCGAACCGCTGCCGGCACACATGGCACACGTAGGTGACGGCACTGGGGTTGCCGTCCTCGTCCAGCAGGGGCTCCGCTATGCCGTCGTCGGTGCGGCGCAGGTAGTAACGGCCCTTCGTGACCACCGCCATCAGCGGCGTGAGGACGAAGGCGATGACGGCCGCGGCGACGGGGGAGTACGGCTGGAGCGCGTCACCGAAGGCGTGGAAGTACAGCGCGATGGACAGCCCCGAGGCGGCGACGAAGGCCACGACCCCGACCGGGTTGACGGCGTAGAGCATGCCGCGGCGGAACTCCGGGACCCGCGGGGACAGTTTCAGCACGTACTTGTTGATGCCGATGTCGGTGGCCACCGTGACCACCCAGGCGATCGCGCAGTTCGAGTAGAAGCCCAGGATGCCGTTGAGGAAGCTGAACATGTCGGCCTCCATCAACGCCAGCGCGAAGCCCAGGTTGACCAGCACGAAGACCATCCGGCCCGGGTAGCGCCGGGTGACCCGGGTGAAGGAGTTGGTCCAGGCGAGCGAGCCCGAGTACGCGTTCGTCACATTGATCTTGATCTGGCTGATGACGACCAGCACCACCGCCAGCGGGACGACCAGCCAGGACGGCATCATGGCGTCGAAAGCGCCCTTGAACTGCTGGATCGGCTCGGGTGCGGCGGAGGCGCCGACCTCGGCGATGATGTACACCGCGAGGAACACGCCGATGGCCTGCTTCAGCGCCCCCAGCACCACCCAGCCCGGGCCGGCCATCACCACGGCCGTCCACCAACTCCGCTTGTTGGCCTCGGCCTTGGGCGGCATGAAGCGCAGGTAGTCGATCTGCTCGCCGATCTGCGCGATCAGTGACAGGCACACGCCCGCGCCGAGCAGCACGGACGCGGTGTTGACCCCGCCCTCCCCGTCGGTGCCCGCGTAGGCGAGGAAGCGGTCGACGGTGCCCGGGTCGGTGGCGACCAGGTAGACCAGCGGGCCCACCATCAGCAGCAGCCAGACCGGGGTGGTCCACACCTGGAGCTTGCTCAGCGCCGTCATGCCGTAGATCACCAGCGGGATCACCATCAGCGTGGAGACCAGATAGCCCAGCCACAGCGGCAGTCCGAGGCCCAGCTTCAGGCCCTGCGCCATGATCGAGCCTTCCAGGGCGAAGAAGATGAAGGTGAAGCTGGCGAAGATGACGCTGGTGAGGACCGAGCCGAAGTAGCCGAAGCCGGAACCGCGGGTGATCAGGTCCAGGTCGATGTTGTAGCGGGCCCCGTAGTAGGCCAGCGGGAATCCGGTCACGAAGATGACCGCGGCGGCGACGGCGATCGCGAGCAGCGCGTTGCCGGTGCCGTGGGCCAGGCCGATGCCGGCCCCGATGGAGAAGTCGGCCATGTAGGCGATGCCGCCGAGCGCGGTCGTCGCCACCACCATCGGGGTCCAGCGCCGGTAACTGCGCGGCGCGAAACGGAGCGTGTAGTCCTCGAGGGTCTCCTTGACGGCCTGGTCCGTGCCCGGCGCTGCCCGCTGTGCGGGTTCCGGTTCGGTGGCCTCGGCCAGTCGTGGCTCGGTACTCATGCCACGCCTCCTTGCTGCGGGTTGGGGACTGACAAGGCAGGCACGGTAGGCAGTGATCGTTACCCCTTGGTACTTCCCGCGTGAAGGGAGTGTTTCGGAGCGAGCCGTCTTCCCGGTCGCCGACGCCGGCCTACGGCACCCCCAGCACGAACAGCACGTATCCCGCGTACGACCCGGAGGCCAGCGCGGCCGTCCCGAGGACCGTCGCCAGAGAGGGCCATCTCAGCCGCCGCATCGCGAGGGCCAGCGGCACGAACAGCGGGAAGAGCGGCAGCAGATAGCGCGAGACGTTGCCGAAGTACTGCTGCGTCGTCATCACCATGAGGTAGGACAGGACCGTGTAGACGACGAGCACGCCGGGCGCTCGCAGCCGCATCAGCAGCACGGTCAGCACCGGCACCGTCAGCACCACGCACACGCCGATGACGTCCTCGAAGGGCATCGCGAAGAGGTAGTCGAAGTGCCCGACGGGCAGGGACGTCAGCACGTCGAACGAGTGGACTCCCCAGTCGAACTTGTGGCCCCAGGCGCCGTCCTGGAGCTTGGAGTAGCCGTTGAGGTCGCCCATGCGGTAGTTGACCCAGGCGAGGTAGCCGAACAGGCCCAGCGGCGCGACCACCACGGCGGCCAGCGGACGGCGGACCCCGTCCTCACGCCGGCGCAGGGCCATGATCGCGGCGAAGGCCAGAGCGGCCACCAGCGCGACCGCGGTGGGCCGGCACAGCCCGGCCGCGAAGGTCAGCCAGCCCGCGGTCAGCCAGCGACGGGTCATGACGGCGTGACAGGCCCATGAGGCGAGCGCCGTGTAGAGGGACTCCGAGTAGCCCGACCACTCGGTGCCCGAGCCGGGCCAGACCGCCCACAGCCCGACCGCCACCAGACCGGCCCGGTACCCGCCGAGGCGTCTCGTCACGGCGTGGATGCCGAGCGCGGCGACGAACGAGGCGACGACGGAGACCAGCAGGCCGGCACCGTACAGGCCGAGCCCGGTGCACTCCGACACCAGCCGCATCAGCGTCGGGTACAGCGGGAAGAACGCCGCCGAATTGCCCTCCAGCGTGATCATGCCTGTCGCGCCCGGAACCGGCTTCAGGGCGGGGTCGTAGCCGTGCTCGGCGACCTGCTGGTACCACCAGCCGTCCCAGCTGGCCAGGACGTCCCAGGCGTGCTCGCCGCCGCCGAAACGCGGATTCTTCTTCCGGAAGTCGCCTGCGGAGTCCAGCAGATACATGAAGACGGCGAAGCCGGCCAGCTTCAGCACCCCGTACGTCAGCAGCACGGGCCCGTACCGGACGGCTGCCGCGCGCAGCCGGGGCCACGACGACCGGGCGAACGACCGGGCGCCGCGCGGGTCTTCGGGGCGGTCGGCACCGGAGGGCGGGCGGCGCAGCTGGACGGTGCTCATGGGGCGGAGGGTCCTGTCGTGCGGCGGGCCGGGAACACCCAGGCCCGGAAGAGGAGGAAACGCAGCAGTGTCGCGGCCAGGTTGGCGGCGACCAGCGTCAGCAGCTCGACCCGGTGGCCGGCCCCGGGCGCGGTGTGGTGCAGGGCGGCCAGCGAACCGCTGGTCAGGGCCAGCCCGACCAGCAGGGCGGCGAGGCCCTTGAGATGGTGGCGCAGCGCGCCCCCGCGGCCCCGTACGCCGAAGGTGAGCCGCCGGTTGGCCGCCGTGTTGGCGACGGCGCTGGCGAGCAGGGCCAGCGCGTTGGCGGCCTGCGCCCCCGTCGCCGGCCGGAGCACGCTGTACAGCAGCAGGTAGCACAGGGTGCTGGCGACGCCGACGGCGGCGAAACGCACCACCTGCCGGGCCAGCCCCGCGGGCAGTTCCCCTTCGAGGGCCCCGCCGCTGCGGCGCAGTGCGGACAGCGGCAGCCTGCCACGGGCCAGGGCCCGGCCCAGCCTGGCCATGCCCCGCAGATCGGCCAGTGCCGTGGAGACGATGTGGACGCGGCTGTCGGGGTCGTCCACCCAGTCCACCGGCACCTCGTGGATCCGCAGTCCCGCCCGCTCGGCGATGACCAGCAGCTCGGTGTCGAAGAACCACTCGCGGTCCTCCACCAGCGGCAGCAGCCGCTCGGCGACGTCCCGCCGCACCGCCTTGAACCCGCACTGCGCGTCGGAGAAGCCCACGGCGAGCGTGGAGCGCAGCAGCCCGTTGTAGCAGCGGGAGATGATCTCCCGTCTCGGCCCGCGCACCACCCGCGAGCCACGGGCCAGGCGCGTGCCGATGGCGATGTCCGAGTGGCCCGAGATCAGCGGCGCGACCAGCGGCAGCAGCGCGGCGAGGTCGGTGGACAGATCCACGTCCAGATACGCGAGCACCGGGGCGCGGGAACGGGACCACGCGGTGTGCAGCGCACGCCCGCGCCCCTTCTCCGCCAGCCGGATGAAGTCCGTGCCGGGCAGTTCCGCGGCCAGCCGGGCGGCGATCCGCGGGGTCCCGTCGGTGCTGGCGTTGTCGGCGATGGTGATGCGGAAGGCGTAGGGGAAGGTCTCGCCGAGGTGCGCGTGCAGCCGCCGGACGCAGGGCTCCAGGTCGTGTTCCTCGTTGTACACGGGCACGACCACGTCCAGCACGGGGTCCGGGTGGTGCGCGGGCAGGGGCGCCCGGCGCGGCAGCGCGGACGGCTCGGGTATCGGGCGGTCGATCACGGCCGACCGCCGTACGGTTCGCATCGCTGTCTCACGGTCTCTTTCTGGCGCGGTACGGGGCCGAGCCGGTTTCGGGCATGCCGAAGGCGCCCGTGGCGGGTGTGCGTGCGGTGACGGGTGGGGCGAGTCCGGCTGCGGAGGGCCGCTCGGGCCGGGGGAGGGGCCCGTGACGCGGCGGCCGCTCAGGCCGGGGAAGAGGTTTCTGGGGTGGGGCCGCTCAGGCGGCTACTCGATGTAGGCCGAGGCGGAGGGTTCCTCGGAGTCCAGCGCGGACGGAGGGGCCGTCGGTGTCGGGGAGGGCGGTGGCGCGGGCCGTGTGGTCGTGACGGTCCTGCTCTCGGAGGCCGTGGCGGGAGGAGGGGTGGGGTCGGTCGGGCGGCTGCTCGTCGTGCCGGACGGGGTGACGCCTCCGGTGCTGGTCGCGGGCAGGGACGTCTCGGGCTCCAGGGTCGGAGTGGGGCTCGTCGCCGACGGCTCGGTCGTCGGCGTGCTGTCCGATGAGGATGTAGGGCTCGTCGCCGGCAGCGGCCGGGGATCGGCGGGCTGGGCGCGGGTGAGCAGGCTGGGCAGCAGGGCCAGCGCGACACCGAGTCCGGCCACCGCCACGGCGGAGCCGCCCGCCTTCCACAGCAACCGCGACCTGCGGCGGGTCCTGATGCCCGCGTGCAGCCGCTGCCGGTGCTCGGGTTCGTAGGGGGTGTGCTGCTGGGTGTCGCGCATCAGCCGCGACAGGTCCCGCTCGAAGTCGTCCATCGGTTCTCCTTTCATCTCACGGGCCTGACGGCGTCGGACAGGATCTGGCGGAGCCGTGCGACTCCGCGTGACGCGTGGGACCGGGCGGTGCCCACCGGGCAGCTCAGAGCCTGGGCGACCTGGGCCTCGGGCAGGTCCTCGTAGTAGCGCAGCACCACCGCCGCCCGTTGCTTGGGCGTCAGCTGGGCCAGCGCCCCCTCCAGCCGGGAACGCTCCGCGACGGTGGAGGACACATCGACCGGACCGGCCCGGTCGGGCAGCTCCTCCACCGGCCGCTCCCCCCACCAGCGCCGCCGCGCCGAGCGGGCCGCCAGCCGTACCAGCACCGTGCGGACGTACGCCTCCGGAGCCTCGTCGGCGATCTTCGGCCAGGCGAACCACAGTTTGACCAGCGCCTCCTGCACCAGATCCTCGGCACGCTGCCGGTCGCCCCCCGTGAGCAGACGCGCGACATGGAGCAGCGCCGACCAACGGGCGGCCGCGAACTCGTCGAAGCCGTCCGGCCGAACCTGCTCCATCCTCACCGTCCTGCGTCTCAGTGGCCCCCTACACCACTCAAAAGACGCTGGCCCCGGCTCCACGATGCACGTGAAACCTGTGATCCACCTCACGCCCGCGTCGGCCGGTGCCGACGGGCACCTGGCCCCGGACACGGAAACCAATGGGGCCCGCACACGGAAACCAATGGGGCCCGCACACGGAAACCAATGGGGCCCGCACACGGAATTCACCCAACCCCGGACACGGAAAAGGGCCCGTGCACTCGCACGGGCCCTTCTCGGCCGGGGATTCGCGACGGCCGGGGTTTCGCGGTCTCGGCGGCCACCGGTTCGCGGGGGTCAGCCGCCGCCCGGGCCGCCGCTGCCGAACGAACCGCTGCTGCCCTCGTTCCAGCGCGGGCGCTCCTGCGACGCGCTCGTCCGGTCGCTCTGGTTGCCGTGCCCCTTGAGCTGGTGCGGGGTCAGGCGCTCGTCGCTCCGGGGGACCTCCTCGGGCTCCCGGCGCTCACTCGTCTCGCGGACCGGGCCGCCGTCGGGCAAGCGGGGCTGCTCGTCCGGGCGCGGAGGGGGCAGTTCCCTGCGCTTGACGCGCACGCCGAGGACGAAGGCCCCCAGCAGCAGGGCCACGACCACCACACCCGCCACGATCAGCCCGGCACCACCGGCGCCGGTGCCCGCGGCCATCTCCATCCATGCGCTGTTCATGGCACGCGGGTACCCCCGGACGCCTTCATGAACCTGCCGGGCGCGCGTGCCCGCCGCACCGCACGGAACACCGGCCCACCCCGGGTTTGACCGGCGTCGACCGGGGCTACCCGCGCGGTGTGACTTCGACGACATCCCAGCAGGAGCTGTTCCGGTTCCTGGAGGACCGCTTCGCGTGTGCGCAGGCGTGCACGGAGTGCGCGCGGGCGTGCGCGCTGCGCGCAAGCCTCGTGGATCCCGACGGCACCGAGAACCAGGAACTCGTACGACGCAAGGGCATCATGTGCGCGGAGGTCTGCGACGCGACCTGCCGTGTGCTGTCCGAGCAGAACCAGGTGGACGAGAGCACCATCCGGGCCCAGGTGGAGTGGTGCCGGACCGTGTGCCTGGAGGCCGCCCACGTCTTCGACCGGCAACCGGGAGCGGAGGACTCGGCGATGGCGTGCCGCGCCTGCGCACGGGCGTGCACGGACTTCCTCGCCACGCTGAACTGACCCTCGCCATTCACAATTTCTGAAACACGTTCTACGGTGTGCGCCGACAGGACCGGCCTTGGGAGCCTGGAGGCGCCGTGCACCTCGAATACACGCCCGAGCAGCAGCGGCTGCGCACCGAACTGCGGTCCTACTTCGCCGAACTCGTCCCGGACCACGCCTACGCCCGGCACGGCGACCCGGCCGCCCAGAAGCGGTTCTACCGCGAGACCATCCGCAGGCTCGGCGTGGACGGCTGGCTCGGTGTGGGCTGGCCGAAGGAGTACGGCGGGCGTGGACTGACGGCCATGGAGCAGTTCGTCTTCTTCGACGAGGCCGCCCAGGCCGGCGTCCCACTGCCGCTCATGGCGCTGAACACCGTCGGCCCGACGATCATGCGGTACGGCACCGACGAGCAGAAGGCGTACTTCCTGCCGAAGATCCTCTCCGGCGAGATCGACTTCGCCATCGGCTACAGCGAACCCGGCGCCGGCACGGACCTGGCCTCCCTCAGGACACGCGCCGTGCGTGACGGCGACGCGTACGTCGTCAACGGCCAGAAGATCTGGACGACCAACGGCGACACGGCCGACTGGGTCTGGCTGGCCACCCGCACCGACCCCGACGCCCCGCCGCACAAGGGCATCACCATGCTCCTCGTCCCGACCAGCGACCCCGGCTACTCCTGCACCCTCATCAACACCCTCGCCTCGCACGACACCACGGCCAGCTATTACGAGAACGTCCGCGTCCCCGTCTCCCGCCGGGTCGGCGCCGAGAACCAGGGCTGGCGGCTGATCACCAACCAGCTCAACCACGAGCGCGTGACCCTGGCCGCCCACGGGACCATGGCGATCCGCGCCCTGCACGACGTACAGCGCTGGGCGACGGAGACCAAGCTCGCCGACGGCCGCCGCGTCATCGACCTGCCCTGGGTACGCCGCCGCCTCGCCCGGACCCACACCACACTCGACGCCCTCAAGCTCCTGAACCGGCAGATGGTCAGCGCCGTCCAGGACGGTACCCTCACCCCCCAGGACGCCTCCGCCGCCAAGGTCTACGGCTCGGAGGCCCGGCGCGACGCCTACGCCTGGCTGATGGAGATCGTCGCCGCCCCCGGGGCGCTGAAGGAGGGCTCGGCGGGCGCGGTGCTCCACGGCGAACTGGAACGCGGCTACCGCTCCGCCGTCATCTTCACCTTCGGCGGCGGCAACAACGAGATCCAGCGGGAGATCATCTCGTGGATCGGACTGGGGATGCCGAGGGTGCGACGCTGACGGCCCCGTGCGGGCGTCGCACGAGCCGGATCCCGGCTCCCGCAGCACCACGGCGCCGAGGGCCCGACCCCACTATCGTGAGGCGAAGAAGGCGCCCTTCCGGGTGCGTCCGCGGGGACCGGTCGGAGGAGACGATGAGCGGGGAACGGCCCGGTCGTTCCGAGCAGCGGCTGCCCAAGCTGCGGCTGGACGAGCTGCTCGACGAGCTCCAGGCGCGGATCGACGCGGCGCGCGGCACCCAGGACCGGGTGCACAGCCTGCTCGAAGCGGTGCTGTCGGTCGGCCGTGAGCTGGATCTGCCACAGGTGCTCCGGCGCATCGTCGAAGCGGCGGTGGTGCTGGTGGACGCCGAGTACGGGGCTCTGGGCGTCATCGGCGACGACCGCATGCTCTCCGAGTTCCACACCGTCGGCATCAGCGGCGAGCAGCGGGCCCGGATCGGCGACCTGCCCAGCGGGCACGGCATCCTGGGCGAGCTGATCCGGCACCCGGAGCCGCTGCGGCTGGCGGAGATCTCCGAGCACTCCTCGTCGTACGGCTTCCCGCCCCACCATCCGCCGATGCACTCGTTCCTGGGCGTGCCCATCCGGGTGCGCGAGCAGGTGTTCGGCAACCTCTACCTCACCGAGAAGCGCGGCGCGGTGGAGTTCGACGCCGAGGACGAGTCGGTGCTCTCCACTCTCGCGGTGGCGGCGGGCGTGGCGATCGAGAACGCCCGCCTCTTCGAGGAGACGCGACTGCGCGAGCGGTGGCTGGGAGCGAGCTCCGAGGTCACGCGGGCGCTGCTGTCGGGGGCGCCGAGCACGGACGTACTGGAACTGATCGTGGAGCGGGCCCGGCAGATCACCGACGCCGATGTCGGGATGATCGCCGAGCGGGTGCCGGAGGAGAACGCGCTGCGGCCTCTGCTCGCCGTGGGGCTCGACGCGGACCGGCGCAGCGGTCTGGTGATGCCCGGGCAGGACGGTTTCGTGGCCGCCGTCCTGACCACGGCCGAACCGGTGGTGAGCACCGACATCCAGGAGGACCCGCGCACCAGCCCGGACGCCCCGCAGTGGGCCGGGGTCGGGCCTGTGGTCGGGGTGCCGCTGGAGGCCGGCGGCAAGGCGGGAGGGGTGCTGCTGCTGGGGCGCACGGTGAGCCGTACGCCGTTCACGGACGCCGACACACGCCCGCTGCTGGGTTTCGCCGGGCAGGCCGCGCTGGCCCTGGAGCTGGCCGAGCGGCGGCGGGACGCCGAGCAGATCGCGTTGCTGCGGGACCGCGACCGGATCGCGCGGGACCTGCACGACCTGGCCATCCAGCGGCTGTTCGCGGCCGGGATGACCCTGCAGAGCGCCCAGCGCTTCATCGACCACCCGGAGGCCGAGGAGCGGCTTTCGCGGACCGTCGACGACCTCGACGAGACCATCAAGATCATCCGCTCCACGATCTTCGGCCTGCGCGCCCAGAGCGGCACCCGGGAGGGCAGCGGACTGCGCGCCCGGGTGTCGGACGCGGTCACGGCGGCCACGTCGTCCCTCGGCTTCGCTCCCGCCGTACGGATCGAAGGACTGGTCGACACCGACGTACCGGGCGATGTCGCCGATCACGCGATCGCGGTGCTGGGCGAGGCCCTCAGCAACGCGGCCCGGCACGCCGGGGCACACTCCGTGGACGTGTACCTGCGGTACGCCCAGGGCGAGTTGACGCTCACCGTGACCGACGACGGACACGGCATTCCCCTGAACGCCGTGCGCGGCGGGCTGAAGAACATGGAGGAGCGGGCCGCCGCGCTCGGCGGCGATCTCCGGCTCGGGGAGGGCCCGGAGGGCGGCGGCACCCGGGTGGAGTGGCGGGTACCGGTACGGCCGTTCAAGGACTGACCGGCTCAGCGCCCCGGATGCTCGACCTGGGTGGCGAGCACCGCGGCCTGGACGCGGCGCTGGACGCCGAGCTTGGCGAGCAGCCGGGAGATGTGGTTCTTGACGGTCTTCTCGGACAGGTAGAGCTTCTTGCCGATCTCGCGGTTGGTCAGACCGTCCCCGATCAGGACGAGGATCTCCCGCTCACGCGGTGACAGACCCGCCAGCTCCGGGGCGACGGCCGGCTGCTCGGCCGGTTCCGCGCGCAGCGAGCGCATCAGCCGGGCGGTGGTCTCCGGGTCGAGCATGGACCTGCCGGAGGCGACCGTGCGTACCGCGGAGACCAGGTCGGAGCCCTTGATCTGCTTGAGGACGTAGCCGGAGGCCCCGGCCATGATCGCGTCGAGGAGGGCCTCCTCGTCGTCGAACGAGGTCAGCATCAGACAGGCCAGCCCGGGCATGCGGTCGCGCAGTTCGCGGCAGACGGTGATGCCGTCGCCATCGGGCAGGCGCACGTCGAGCACCGCCACATCGGGGCGCAGCGCCGGACCCCGGGCCAGCGCGTGCTCGACGTTCTCGGCGTCGCCGACCACCGTGATGTCGGGCTCGGCGTCCAGCAGATCGGCCAGACCACGGCGCACGACCTCGTGGTCGTCGAGCAGGAAGACCCGGATCGGGTGCTCCTCGGTGAAGCTGCGCGGCTCGGTCATCAGGACCCCTCGTTTCCCGGAGCGCTGGACGACGGACTGCGGATCCGCCCGTACTCACGATCATCACCGGCGGGGACCGGATGCACCAGGGCCGATCGGCCCCGGTCATACCGCTGGCGCACCCTCCCGCACCCCTCCCGGGTCGCTCCCGCACCGCTCCGCGCCTTCGCGCGCACCGCCGGACGGTAGGGCCGGCAGGGCCGATCGGCCCCGGCACGGGACCTGTGGCATCTCCACGGCGGGGGCCGGCCGAAGCGACCCTGGAACCATCAGAGCCGGTCCCGGAGGTGAAGAGAATGTCCCGCACGATCATCGTGGGCCTCGACGGTTCGCCCGAGAGCCTGGCCGCCGCGGAATGGGCGGCACGTGAGGCGAAGTTGCGCGGTCTCGTTCTGAAGCTCCTGCACGTGTATGAGCCGGTGCCGGAACCCACGGCGCAGGCCCCGCTGCTCGGTGCCGAGACCCGCCGGCACTGGAGCGAGAAGGTCCCCCGCGAGACCGCCGGAGGCCTGCGGCTGCGGCACCCCGGGGTCGAGGTGACGGCCGAGCACCGGGCCGGCCGGCCGAGCGAGGTTCTGGGCGAGGCGGCGCGCACCACCGAGATCCTGGTCCTGGGGTCACGGGGGATGAGCGGGATCGGCGGATTCCTGGTGGGCTCGGTCGGCCTCGCCGTGGTCGCGCATGCGGAGTGCCCGGTGGTCCTGGTCCGCGCCGGTGAGCAGGCCGCGGACGAGCACGAGCGGGACCCGGCCGGCATACCGTCGGCCGCCACCGCCTATCGGCCCGTCGTGCTCGGCCTCGACACCGGCCGTCCCGACGCTTCCATGATCGAGTTCGCCTTCGACGCGGCAGCCCGGCGCCAGACGTCCCTGCGCGTCGTACACGGATGGAACCGGCCCTCGTACTACTCCTACGGCGGGGCCGCCGAACTGTGGCAGTACGAGGATCTCGCCCAGGGCGAGGCGATCGCTCTGGCCGAAGTGCTGCGGCCGTGGCGGGAGAAGCACCCGGCCGTCGAAGTGGCCGAGGTCTCCCGGTTGGGCAGCCCGGCGGAACTGCTGGTCAACGCCTCGCGCGAGGCCTCCCTGGTCGTGGTGGGGCGACGGATCCGCCGGAGGCCGTTCGGGGTGCACATCGGCTCGGTGGCCCACGCCGTACTGCATCACGCCACCGCCCCGGTCGCCGTCGTCGCGCACGACTGACGCGGAGGGACGAGGACGATGGACCGGCCGCTGGCCGTCGGCGTCGACGGTTCCGAGGCGAGTCTTCGGGCCGTGGACTGGGCGGCCGACGAGGCCGCGCTGCGCGGAGTGCCGCTGCACGTGGTGCACGCGTCGCTGTGGGAACTCTACGAACGAGCAGTCTTCCCCTCCGGCCGGGAGCCGCCCACGGAGAAGCTGCTCACCGACGTCCTCGCGGTCGCCGCGGCCAAGCGGGCCCGGGCCCGGATCCCCGGCCTGGAGGTCACCACCGAGGTCGTCCCCGAGGGGCCGGTCTCCGTACTCCGCCGCGCGGCACGCAAGGCCGCGGCGCTCGTGCTGGGCTCACACGGCCGGGGGAGTGCCGCCGAACTGCTGCTCGGTTCGGTCGGTCTCGCGGTCGCCGGACGGGCGGACGGCCCGGTGATCGTGGTGCGCGGGGATCCCGACGCGCCCGACGATCCCCACGACCCGTCCGCGTCTCGGCCGGGTCGGGACCCGACCGGAGTCCGGCCGCGGGGCGGCCCCGTCGTCGTCGGGGTGCCCGCGGGAATGGCCGAGTCGGCGGCGGTGCGGTTCGCCTTCCGGGAGGCGGCCCGGCGTGGCGTACCGGTCGAGGCCGTACGGGTCTGGCACCGGCCCGCGCACGAGACCACCGGCCACCCCTGGTTCACCGGCGCACAGGCGCGGATGAACCGGAAACGGGCCGCAGAGGTCCTGGAGACCGGCTTGCGCGCGCCGGCCCGTGAACTCCCGGACGTCGAGGTGCGTCGGCGGATCGTCGAAGGGCAGGCCCGCACGGTCCTGCCCGGCACCTCGGCCGGTGCCGCGCTGCTCGTGGTCGGAGCCAGACGCCCCCACGGACGCTTCGGCCTCCACATCGGGCGGGTCACGCACGCCGTGCTGCACCACGCCCCCTGCCCCGTCGCGGTCGTCCCCGAGGAGGAGGCGCCATGAAGCACGACAAGGCGGGCTCACTGATGGCCATGGACGTGGTGCGTGCCGAGTACGGCACGCCGGCGGAGGAGGTCGCCCGGCTGCTCGCCGTCCACCGGATCGGCGGACTGCCCGTGGTGGACCAGGACGACCAGGTCATCGGCGTCGTCTGCGCGAGCGACCTCACCGCCCACGGCATCACGACGCCGGACCCGGACCGCTCCCCGCGCCGCTTCGGGCTCCCCGCGCTGTCGTCCGCCGTCCGCGGGCGCGCCGCGCGGGCCCCGGCCCGCACGGCAGGTGAGCTGATGAGCGTGCCGCCGGTCACCGCGCACGCCGAGGACACCATCGTCGAGGCCGCGCGGACCATGGCCCGGCGGGGCGTCAGGAGGCTGCCCGTGCTCGACGAGGAGGACCGGCTGGTCGGCATTCTCACCCGGCGGGATCTGCTCCGGATCTTTCTGCGGCCGGACGCGGAGATCCGGGCCGAGGTGATCGAGGAGGTGCTGGTGCGTGTGCTGTGGTTGACACCCCGCAGCATCGACGTCGTCGCCGCTGACGGTCTGGTCACGCTCGCCGGACGGCTGGAACGCCGCAGCGAGGCGGAGATCGCCGTCGCCATGACCCGGCAGATCGACGGCGTGGTCGCGGTCGTCGGTGAACTCACCTGGCGCCTGGACGACACGCGTCAGCGCTCGGACGAGCAGGCGCTGCACAAGGTGGCCGACGACCGGCTGCGTAATCTGTGAGAGGAGGCGGACCGGCATGCCCACGAACGTGCTCGTCGCCTACGGAACGACGAACGGATCGACCGCGGAGATCGCCGAGACCATCGCCGAGGTCCTGCGTACGGACGGGCTGACGGCCGAGGCCCTGCCGGCCGGCGCCGTGGCGGACGTGGCCGCGTACGACGCCGTCGTGGTCGGGGGCGGCCTGTACGCCGGCCACTGGCACAAGGACGCCCGGCGCTTCGTCCGGCGCCACGGCAAGGCCCTGGCGGAGCGCCCGCTGTGGCTCTTCAGCAGCGGTCCGCTCGACCCCTCGGCGTCGGAGCGGGACATCCCGCCCGTGCCCGGAGTGAAGAAGGCCATGATCCGGCTCGACGCAAGGGAGCACATCACCTTCGGCGGCTGCCTCCGGGAAGGGGCGAAGGGCTGGGTCGCCCGGATGATCCTGCGCAACGGGAGGGGCGGGGACTTCCGTGACAGGGAGCAGATCAAGGCATGGGCGGCGAGGATCGGCCACGAACTCACCCGCGTGTGACGCCGCGATCCCACCGCCGTGGTCCCACCGCCGCGATCCCATCGGCCTGCTCTTGTGCGCCGTGCTCAGCGCACCGCCCGGTCGACGGTGTCTGCCGAGTCCACCGCGTCCAGCGCGTCCAGCGCGGGCGGGCCCGCGTCGCCCGTCGGGATCCCGGGGAGCAGCTCGAAGACCCCCGCCATACCGGTGTGCCGCAGTACGCGCCGCAGAGACCCGCCGGTACCGCGAGCAGGTCGAGCTCGCCGCGCAGCGTCAGGACGTGTGCCGTCCGCTCCTGGCGGCCCGCGGTAGGGCCGATCGGCCCTTGCCGGCCGAGGGGCGGCCCCCGGCCGGCCCAAGCGCGGCGCACCGATCCGCGCCAAGCTGGAACTGAGACGCACACCGGCCGCACCACCCATACCAGGAAGCCAGGAGCCAGGAAGGTGGGGACCCCTATGAAGGCCTACGTGTTCCACGGCCCGGGACAGTCCGCATGGGAGGACGTCCCGGACCCCGCCGTCAAGGAGCCGACCGACGCCATCGTCCGGGTCGACGCCGTCACCATCTGTGGAACGGATCTGCACATCCTCAAGGGCGACGTCCCCGAGGTGCGCCCCGGCACGGTGCTCGGGCACGAGGCGGTCGGCGAGGTCGTCGACGTCGGCGGCGACGTACGCGCGGTGCGGCCGGGGGACCGGGTGCTGGTCTCCTGCATCACCGCCTGCGGCCGCTGCCCCTCCTGCCGGGAGGGGATGTACGGCCAGTGCCGGGGCGGCGGAGGCTGGATCCTGGGCCACCTGGTCGACGGCACCCAGGCCGAGTACGTCCGCGTGCCCTTCGCGGACCTCTCGGCACACCCGCTGCCCAGCGCCCTGGACAGCAAGGGCGCCGTGCTGCTGGCCGACATCTTCCCGACGTCCTACGAGGTCGGTGTGCTCAACGGGCAGGTACGGCCGGGAGACACCGTCGTCGTCGTGGGCGCCGGCCCCGTCGGGCTCGCCGCGGTCGCGACCGCCCGGCTGTTCGCTCCGGAACGTGTCGTCGCCGTCGACGTCGCCCCCGCGCGGCTGGAGGCGGCCAGGAACCTGGGCGCGGAGGCGGTGGCGGACGCCCGGGAGGCCCCCGAGCAACTGGTCGAGGACCTCACCGACGGACTGGGCGCGGACGTGGTCGTCGAAGCGGTCGGCCTGCCGGAGACGTTCGACCTCTGCACGCGCATGGTGCGGCCCGGCGGCCATGTCGCCAACGTCGGCGTGCACGGCAAGCCCGTCACCCTCCACCTCGAAGACCTGTGGATCAAGAACGTCACCATCACCACGGGACTGGTCGACACGTACTCCACCCCCACCCTGCTCCGGATGGCGGCCTCGGGCCGCCTGCCCACCGGGCAGCTGGTCACGCACACCTTCCCGCTGGCCCACATGGAGGAGGCGTACGACGTCTTCGGCCGGGCCGCGGACACCGGGGCGCTGAAGGTCGTCCTGGGCGAGGAGCCGCACGAGGAAGTCGTCCCCTACCGGGCGGCCTGACGCAGCAGACCTGACGAAGGAGAGGTGACGGTCATGACCGAACGGGTCTCGTCGCACGCCGTCGAAGGACGCCCGAGGGGTGACCTCGGACGGCGGATCACCCAGCGGCGTACGGAACTCGGCCTGAGCCGGCAGGAGGCGGCGACCCGGGCGGGCATGGCGCCCGCCTACCTCCAGTACCTGGAGGAGCGGCCGACGGCCGACCCGGGCGCGGGCACCCTCCTGCGGCTGGCGGGGGCGCTGAAGACCACGGTGTGGCACCTGACCGGTGGCGACACCGACCTGCCGCCCGGGCTCGGCCGGGCCGCCCGCACGCCCCGGTTCACCGAGCTGACGGAGGCCGAGTGCCGCGCCCTGCTGTCGACCCACGGGGTGGGGCGCCTCGCCGTGCCCACGGATTCCGGACCGGTCGTCGTGCCGGTCAACTACAGCGTCGTGGACGGCGGGATCGTCTTCCGCACCGAGCCCGGTTCGACCCCGGCCCAGGCGGACGGCCGGCAGGTGGCCTTCGAGGCCGACCGCATCGACGAGGCGTTCAGCGAGGGCTGGAGTGTGCTGGTGCGGGGCCCCGCGACGGCGGTGACGGACCCGGAGGAGGCCTCCCGTCTCGAGGAGCAGGCCTTCAGCACACCCTGGGCGGGAGGTCGCCGTGAACTGTGGCTGCGTATCGAGCCGGTCGCCGTCACCGGGCGCCGGATCACGGTGGACTGACCGCGGATCACGGTGGACCGACCGCGGATCACGGCGGCCGTGCGGGCGCCCCGAGGCGACACGCCGTCCGCCCGGCCCGGCCCCGTGCGCCTCACGGCCGGGTGCCGGGCCGGACCGGCGAAGCCGTGCCTCACATGCGGCTTCCGCTGCCGTAGGGCGCGTACAGGTCGAGCAACCTGACGCGCGAGGCGTGCAGCCGGTGGGCGATCACCCGGCCGATCCAGTCCGAGACCGCACGGCCGAACTCGGGGTCCCGCGCGCACATCGCCCGTACCGCCTCCGCGTCGAACTCCCAGGCGCGCACCGGGCTCATCGCCTCCGCGCCCAGATGCCAGAGGTAGGGCGGGAAGTACCACGCCCAGCCGATCAGCTCCCCGTGCCCCAGGGACTCGACGACAGCCGCCCGGCGGCCCGGGACACGGAGGTCGAGCGCGACGGTCCCGGTCCGCACGATCCAGAACCGGTCGGCGCGCCGCCCCTCCTCGAACAGACGGCTGCCCGTGTCGAAGGACACCTCGCGGGCCACGCGCATCAACCGCTCGCGGTGCTCGGCCGTCAGGCCCGTGGAGATGTTGGTGGTGGAGGTCATCGCCCGGCTCCCTTCACGCCGCCGCCCGCTCGGACGGCGAGTTTGTCGCGCGGCACCGTGGTCCCCGGGTGCCGGGATTCCGGGCCGCTCACCTCCCAGCCTGGGGCCGGGCCGTTCGGCGCACCACGGGCCGAACGGCCCCATGAGGGACCGATCGCCCCTCGCGGGCGACCGCCCCGGGTGGGACGGTGAGAGTGGGGCCTCAGCAGGACCAGCAGGACCGCAGCAGGACCGCAGCAGGCCGCCAGCAGGCCGCCAGCAGACCGCACCACGCCCAGACCACGCCCGTACCAAGCCCGGGACCATGTCCGCACCTGACCGCACAACGCCGTGCACGAGGCGGTGGGAACGATGACCATGGAACGTCCCCTGGTCGTAGGGGTCGACGGATCGGACGGCAGCCTGCCCGCGATCGACCGGGCGGTGGACGAGGCGGCCCGGCACGGCCGCCCCCTGAGGCTGGTCCACGGCTCTCTCTGGGAGCGGTACGAGGGCCTCACCCCGTCGATCGGACCGGACCGCCGGACCGAGGTCCGCGACTGCGTCCTGGACGCGGTCCGGGCCTGGCGACGCCCCGCCCACACCTCCGCCGAGGTGTCCGACCGGGGCCACGAGGAGCGGGCCCGCGCCGAACTCGGCGAACTGCTTCACGATGCCTCTGCCGCCGACCCGGGCGTCCGGGTGACCCGCACCGCGATCGAGGGCCCCGCCCGCAAGGTGCTGGTGCACCGCTCGGCCGCGGCCGACCTGGTCGTCGTCGGGGCCCGGCGCCGGCAGGGCCACTTCGGGCTCCAGCTCGGCACCGTGGCCCACACCCTGCCGCACCACGCCGAGTGCCCCGTGGCCGTCGTACCGCAGAGCGACGCGGCGGAGACGCTCCCGTGACGGAGCGAACCTGGGCGTACGAGGAATACCGCCCCGCGGAGGAACGGCTCAGGGAGTCGCTGTGCACGCTGGGCAACGGCTACTTCGCCACCCGCGGGGCCCTGCCCGAGTGCGCGGCGGACGACGTGCACTACCCGGGCACCTACGCGGCGGGCTGCTACAACCGCCTGACCTCCGACGTCGCCGGACACCGCGTCGAGAACGAGGACCTGGTCAACCTCCCCAACTGGCTTCCGCTGCGCTTCCGCGTCCCGGGCGGGCCCTGGCTCACCCCCGACACGGCGACCGTCCTCGACCACCGCCAGATCCTCCACCTGGACTCGGGCCTGCTGGAGCGCCGCACCCGGTACGCCCTCGGCGAGGAGCAGGCGCTTTCCCTGCGGCAGTGGCGGCTGGTGCACATGCGCGACCCGCATCTCGCGGCGCTGCGCACGGAGTTCACCACCGAGAACCTCACCGGCGAGCTTGAGGTCGAGGCCGCGCTCGACGGGGCGGTCGGCAACGCCGGGGTGGCGCGCTACCGCGACCTGGACGGCCGCCATCTGACCCATGCGCACACCGGCACCGCCGCACCCGGCACGGTCTGGCTGCGCTGCCGCACCCGCACCTCGGACATCCGCGTCGGCATGGCCGCCCGGCTGACGGCCCCGGAGCCGGTCACGGACGCTCACGACGAGCCTTCGCACGCCGTGCAGCGCACCACCCTGTCCCTCGTCCCCGGCGCCACCGTCACAGTCGACAAGACCGTCGCGCTGCACACCTCACGCGACCCGGCGATCAGCGATCCGCTGCAGGCGGCTGTGGACCGGGTGCGCGCGGCAGCGGACTTCGAGGACCTGCTGGCCTCGCACCGCAGCGCCTGGCGCCTGCTGTGGCGCCGGGCGGAACTCGACGTACCGGGCGAAGCCGGGGCCATCCTGCGTCTGCACCTCTTCCACGTGCTCCAGACCCTGTCCCCGCACACCGCGGACCTGGACGTGGGCGTACCGGCCCGCGGGCTCCACGGCGAGGCCTACCGCGGGCACGTCTTCTGGGACGAACTGTTCGTCCTGCCCTATCTCAACCTGCACTTCCCCGAGGTCTCCCGCGGCCTGCTGCACTACCGCCACCGGCGTCTGGACCGGGCCTGCGCCGCGGCCCGGGAAAGGGGCCGCCGCGGCGCGCAGTACCCGTGGCAGAGCGGCAGCGACGGCCGTGAGGAGACCCAGCGCCTGCACCTCAACCCCCGTTCGGGCCGCTGGCTGCCGGACCACACCCACCTTCAGCACCACGTCGGTTCGGCGATCGCGTACAACGTGTGGCAGTACTGCGAGGCGAGCGGCGACGCGGAGTTCCTGCACACCAAGGGTGCCGAGATGGTGTTGCAGATCGCGCGCTTCTGGGCCGACTCGGCCACCTGGGACGACCACCTGGGCCGGCACCGCATCCGGGGCGTCGTCGGACCCGACGAATACCACGACGCCTACCCGGGGGCCGAGCGGCCGGGGCTCGACGACAACGCCTACACGAACGTCACCGCCGCCTGGGTCCTCACCCGGGCGCTGGAGCTGCTGCGCATCCTGCCCGAGCCCCGCTGCCGCGAACTCATCGAACGGATCGCCCTGGACGACGGCGAACCGGAGCGCTGGAAGGAGGTCTCCCGCACCCTGCACATCCCCTTCCACGACGGGATCATCAGCCAGTTCGAGGGCTACGACGACCTCGCCGAACTCGACTGGGACGGCTACCGCGACCGCTATGACGACATCCGGCGGCTGGACCGGCTGCTGGAGGCCGAGGGCGACAGCGTCAACCGCTACAAGGCGTCCAAGCAGGCCGACGTGCTGATGCTCGGCTACCTCTTCTCGCCGTCCGAACTCCAGCGCCTCTTCCACCGGCTGGGCCACCGGCTGGAGGAGGAGACCTGGCGGCGCACGGTCGACCACTACCTGGCCCGCACCAGGCATGGCTCCACCCTCAGCGGACTGGTCCACGGCTGGGTCCTGGCCCGGTGCCGTCGCGCCGACGCCTGGCGATACTGCCAGGAGGCCCTGCGCGGCGACGTCGCCGACCTCCAGGGCGGCACCACCGGCGAGGGCATCCACCTCGGCGCCATGGCCGGCACCCTCGACCTGGTCCAGCGCGGACTGCCCGGTCTTGAAACGCGCGGCGGGGCCCTGCGGCTGGACCCGGTGCCGCTGCCGGAGCTGTCCTCGTACGGGTTCTCGCTCCGCTACCGGGACCACTGGGGCATCCGGCTGCGGCTGACGAGCGGGCAGGTGGAGATCACCGTGCCGCCGTCCGGCCTCCCGCCGATCGAGATCGCCCTGCCCGACCGCACGACCGGCCTGCGGCCGGGGGAGACGTGCCGGCTGCTCCTCACGGACGAGCCGGGCGCGTGAGGAGCGGCCCCTCACGCCGGCCGCCCCGCCGAGCCGCACCGAGCCGGTGACCGGGTCGAACCCGGCCCCCTCGACCGATTGTTCGAGCTGTGTCATCGTGTGGGCCGGGCGGAGGTGAGGCGCGTGAGCGACGCGGATCCCGGACTGTTCGGACCGGAATCGGTGACCTGGCAGCTGCACAGCGACCCCGTGATTTGGATAGCGGGCGTCCGGGCGCTCTACCTCCAGGCCCTGCATCCCCGTGCGGTGCGCGGGGTGACGCAGAACTCCGACTTCCGGCGCGACGCCTGGGGCCGGCTGCTGCGCACCGCGAGCTTCGTCGGGACGACCACGTACGGCACCACCGAGGCAGCCGAGCGCGCAGGGGCCCGGGTCCGGAAGATCCACCGCATGCTGACCGCGACCGACCCCGACACCGGCGAGCGCTACGGCCTCGACGAACCCGCCCTGCTGATGTGGGTGCACTGCGCCGAGATCGACTCCTACCTGCACGTCGCCCGCAGGTCGGGCCTCCGCCTCACCGACGCCGAGGCCGACCGCTACATCGCCGAACACCGGCACAGCGCCCGGCTCGTGGGCCTCGACCCCGACGCCGTACCGGCCGACCGGGCCCGGATGGCCGAGTACTTCGAGAAGGTGCGCCCGGACCTCGCCGCCGGACGCGAGGCACGCGAGGTGGACGACTTCCTGCTCCGTCCGCCGACGCACCCGCTCCTCGTACCCGCGCGCGAGGTGCTGTGGCGGCGCGTGGCACATCTGGCGTACGCCTCTCTGCCGCCGTACGCCCACGAGTTGTACGGCAGAGCGGCCCCCGCCCCCGCCACCGTCACCCGCCAACTGCGCCTCGCGGGCCTCCTGCTGCGCCGCATCCCCGCACGTGTGCGCTGGCAACTCCCGCCCAAACACATTCTGCGCGCCATGGCGAGGCTCGGCCCCGGTGCGCGCCCGGCACCGTACAAACTCGGACGACAGGCCGCCATACTGGGTGCGCCAGGGGGGCGGGCGGACAGCTACCGGGGGGAGCGTCGCGCGACATGGGGGACAGCAGGCTGATCCAGGGCCGGTACCGGCTGCTCGATCTGATCGGGCGCGGCGGCATGGGCGAGGTGTGGCGGGCCCGGGACGAGTCCCTGGGCCGGCACGTCGCCGTCAAGTGCCTCAAACCGCTCGGCCCGAACCACGACCACGCCTTCACCCGGGTGCTGCGCGAGCGGTTCCGCCGCGAGGCCCGGGTGGCCGCCGCGCTGCAACACCGGGGCATCACCGTCGTGCACGACTTCGGCGAGTCCGACGGCGTGCTCTACCTCGTCATGGAGCTGCTGGACGGCCGCAACCTCAGCCAGCTCCTGGAGGACAACAAACAGCACCCGCTGCCGGTCGCGGACGTCGTGGAGGTCGCCGAGCAGGTCGCCGCCGCCCTCGCCTACTGCCACGAACAGGGCATCGTGCACCGGGACCTCAAGCCCGCGAACATCATGCGGCTCGGCGACGGCACCGTGAAGATCTGTGACTTCGGCATAGCGCGACTCGGGCACGACATCGGTTTCACCTCCCGGCTGACCGGCACCGGCATCGCCATGGGCACCCCGCACTACATGTCCCCGGAGCAGATCAGCGGCACCGAGGTCGACCAGCGCAGCGACCTCTACTCGTTCGGGTGCGTGCTGTACGAGATCGCCACCGGTGTACCGCCGTTCGACCTCGACGACGCCTGGGCGATCCTCGTCGGCCACCGCGACACCCCGCCCCGCCCGCCGCGCGAGCACCGCGCCGAACTGCCCGAGTACCTGGAGCGCGTGGTCCTCGACCTGCTCGCCAAGGAACCCGGGCAACGCCCCGGTGACGCCCGCGAGCTGGCCCGCCGGATCAGCGCCCACCGAGGCGCCCCGGCGTACGTGACCGCCGTCGCGGCATCCCGCCCGGTACCCGACGGGCCGGCCGGCGCCGCCCGGCTGCCGTCCTGGACCCGCGGCATGACCACCGGCCACAAGGCGACCGGCACCGCACTGCGCACCACACCCCCGGACCCGGCGGCCGGACTGTCCGGCGAGTGGATCGCACGGCCCGCCACCGGCCCGGTCGTCGCGGAACCCGCCCCCGCGCGGCGGCCCGCCCCGCCCACCGAGGTGCTGACCGCCCTGGCCGGCCGGCACAACGCGGGCCTGAGCCTCGGCCGGCTCGGCCGCTGGACGGAGGCGGGCGAAGTGCACCGCGGGGTCGCCGCCGAACGCGAGCACCTCCTCGGCCCCGACCACCCCGACACCCTCGCCAGCCGCTACGAGGTCGCCTTCACCCTCAGCCGCACCGGCCGCGCCGCGGACGCGCTGCGGGAGTACAAGCACGTCACCGAGGCCAGGATCCGCACCCTCGGCGCCGAGCACCCCGACACCCTGGCCGCCCGCCAGGAGATGGCCTACGTGCTCGGCCAGCTGGGCCGCGCCTTCGACGCCCACCGCGTCTACACGGCGGTGCTCACCGCCCGCGAGCACCTCATGGGCCCCGACCATCCCGACACCCTGCGCTGCCGCCACAACCTCGCCTTCAACCTCAGCCGCCTCGGCCGTCTGGAGGACTCGTACCGCATGGCCCGCGAGGTGGCCCGCGCCCGGGCCCGGGTGCTCGGCCCTGACCACCCCGACACCCTCGTCACCCGCTACGAAGTCGCCTACGCCCTTGGTCAGTTGGGCCGGTGGGCGGAAGCCCTGGAGACCTACCGCGAGGTCGCCGAGGCCCGCGGCCGTGCCCTCGGCCCCGACCACCCCGACACCCTCGCCGCCCGGCACGAGATCGGTATCAGCCTGGGCCGTCTCGGCCGCAGCGCGCAGGCTCTGGACCTCTACGGCGCCCTCGCCGCCGACCGCGCCCGCAGCCAGGGCCCCACCCACCCCGAGACCCTGCGCGCCCGCCACGGCCGCTGCGTCAACCTCGGGCGGCTCGGCCGCTGGGAGGAGGCCCTCGCGGAATCCCGTGAGGTGGCGGTCCTGCGCGAGCAGGTCCTCGGCCCCGAGCACCCGGACACCCTCGTCAGCCGCCGCGAGGTCGCCGTAGGCCTGGGCTGGCTCGGCCGCTGGGCCGACGCGCTCACCGAGTACCGGCGGGTCGCCGCCGCCCGCGAACGCGTCCTCGGCGCCGACCACCCCGACACCCTCGCCAGCCGCAACGACGAGGCCCACTGCCTGGAACAGCTCGGCCGCGGCGCCGAGGCCGTGGCCCTGTACCGAAGAGTCGCGGCCCTGCGGGAGCAGCGGGCCGCCGCGGGGCGCTGACCCTCCGGGCGGGAGGGAAGGCGCCGTCTGGCCGACCCGGATCACCCCGTGTTACGAAGAATCATGACCGCACCCGAGGGACCCCGCGCACACCGGACCTACGACGCCGTCATCGTCGGCGGCGGCCACAACGGCCTGGTCGCGGCCGCCTATCTGGCCCGGGCCGGCCGCTCCGTGCTCGTCCTGGAGCGACTGGACCACACGGGCGGCGCGGCGGTCTCCACCCGGCCCTTCACCGGCGTCGACGCCCGGTTGTCCCGCTACTCGTACCTGGTCAGCCTGCTGCCGAAGAAGATCGTCCGGGACCTCGACCTGGACTTCCGGGTGCGCACCCGCACCGTCTCCTCCTACACACCCGCCGAGCGCGACGGCAGGCCCACCGGGCTCCTCGTCGGCGGTGGCGAACGGCGCACCCGGGAGGCGTTCGCCCGGCTCACCGGCTCCGACCGCGAGTTCCGGGCCTGGCAGGAGTTCTACGGCATGACCGGGCGCGCCGCCGAGCGGATCTTCCCGACCCTCACCGAACCGCTGCCCACCCGCGACGGGCTGCGCCGCCGCCTCGACGACGAGGAAGCCTGGCGGATGCTCTTCGAGGAGCCGATCGGCGTGGCCGTGGAGGAGCACTTCCAGGACGACCTGGTGCGCGGCGTCGTCCTCACCGACGCCCTCATCGGCACCTTCGCCGACGCGCACGACCCCGCCCTGAGTCAGAACCGCTGCTTCCTCTACCACGTGATCGGCGGCGGCACCGGCGACTGGGACGTGCCCGTCGGCGGTATGGGTGCCCTCACCGACGCCCTCGCCGACACGGCCCGCGCGGCGGGCGCCGTCCTCGCCACCGGCCACGAGGCGCTGCGCATCGCCACGGACGGCCGAACCGCCGAGGTCACCTTCGCCACGGCCGACGGCGAGGGCACCGTCGCCGCCCGCCACGTCCTGGTGAACGCCTCACCCCAGGTCCTCGCGGACCTGACCGGCGACCCGGCTCCGCCCCCCGCCGAGGGCGCCCAGCTCAAGGTCAACATGCTGCTGAAGCGGTTGCCGAGGCTGCGCGACACCTCCGTCGACCCGCGTGAGGCCTTCGCCGGCACCTTCCACATCGCCGAGGGCTACGAGCAACTGGCTACCGCCCACGCCCAGGCCGCCGCCGGTCACCTGCCGGCCGCGCCGCCCTCCGAGATCTACTGCCACTCGCTCACCGACCCGACCATCCTCGGCCCCGACCTGGCAGAGCAGGGCTACCAGACGCTCACCCTGTTCGGCCTGCACACCCCGGCCCGCCTGTTCGAGAGGGACAACGACGCCGTGCGCGAGGACCTGCTGAAGGCGACCCTCGCCCAGCTCGACACCCACCTGGCCGAACCGCTCGCCGACTGCCTGGCCACCGACGCCGACGGACGCCCCTGCATCGAGGCCAGAACGCCGCTCGACCTGGAGCGGGACCTCGGCCTGCCCGGCGGCAACATCTTCCACCGCGAGCTGAGCTGGCCCCACGCGCAGGACGGCACCGGACGCTGGGGCGTGGAGACCGGGCACGCCAATGTGCTGCTGTGCGGGGCGGGCGCGGTGCGCGGCGGCGGGGTCAGCGGGGTGCCGGGACACAACGCGGCCATGGCGGTGCTGGAGAACACCCCCGAGTGACCCCGTCCCCGACCGGCCACCTCGACACGCGGCACGGTCTCCCTCAGTCGGCCTCTCGCGTCCACCCCACTGCCTTCAGCCGCGCCGCGTCCGCCGGGCGCGTCTCGTCGAACAGCGCACCTCCGGCCGCCTCCACACGCAGCCCGTCCACGTAGCAGCCGCGTCCGACGTACCGCGGGTCCGTCGCGCAGCGCCAGCGCAGGGCGAGTTCCCGGGCGGCCGGGAGGTCCGCGGTGAGCCGGTGCCAGACGCGGCCGGACCAGCCGGTGACCGAGCCCGAGGGGTGCCGCTCGGGCTCCTCGCCGCGCCGGGAGGTCGTGAAGGGCACCGGCTGCCAGGTCGTGCTGCCGTCGGTCGTGGCCTCCAGGACCAGGGCGTCGGCCGTGGGCTCGGTGTCCCACCATAGGGCGCAGCGCAGCCGGGCCCGGCCGACGGACGTGTCGAGCGCGGGGAGCGTGAGGGTCGCCGCGGTGGAGACCGCCATCCCGGAGAACCAGGATGTGCGCCCCCGCGCGGGCCGGACCGGAACGGCCCGCGCCATGTTGTTCGCCGCGGCCACGCGGGGAGCCGACCCGGACCGCCAGCTACGCACCGGATGCACCGAGTTGCCGAGGACGACCAGGAACGAGTCGGTCGTCGGGTCGAGCACCAGCGAGGTGCCCGTGAAGCCGGTGTGCCCGGCGGTGCGGGGGGTGGCCATCGCGCCCATGTACCAGTGCTGGTAGAGCTCGAAACCGAGGCCGTGCTCGTCCCCCGGGAAGGCGGTGTTGAAGTCGGTGAACATCAGCTCCACCGACTCCGGCTCCAGGATCCGCTCCCGCCCGTAGACACCGCCGTTGAGCAGCGTCCGGCCGAGGACCGCCAGGTCCCACGCGTCGGAGAAGACGCCCGCGTGGCCCGCGACGCCGCCCAGGCTGAAGGCGTTCTCGTCGTGCACCTCGCCCCACACCAGGCCCCGCTCCAACCCGGACCAGGGGGCCCGCGCGTCCTCCGTGGCCGCGATCCTCGGCCGCCAGGACGCGGGCGGGTTGTAGCGGGTGCGGCGCAGGCCGAGCGGCGCGGTGATCTCGTCCCGCAGCAGGACGTCCAGGGCCCGGCCCGTGACCCGTTCCAGCACGAGCTGGAGCGAGATGAGGTTCAGGTCCGAGTACAGATACGCCGTGCCGGGCGCGCTGACGGGCTTCTCGTCCCAGATGAGCTGGAGCTTCTCCTCGTACGTCGGCGCGCTGTACAGCGGGATCCAGGCGCGGAAACCCGACGTATGGGTGAGGAGCTGGCGGATCGTGACGTCCTGCTTGCCCGAGCGGGCGAAGTCCGGCAGGTACGAGGCGACCTTGCCCTCCAGCCGCAGCGTGCCCCGCTCGATCTGCTGCACGGCGAGGATCGAGGTGAACAGCTTCGACACCGACGCGAGGTCGAACACGGTGTCCTCGGCCATCGGGATCTGCTCACCGGGCGGGAACTCGACGCCGGTGTCGGTCTCCTCGTCGTAGGCCCGGTAGCGCACGGCCATGCCGATGGGCCGGTGCAGGGCGACCGTGCCGCCGCGTCCGGCGAGCAGGACGGCGCCCGCGTACCAGGGGTGCTCGGGGGAGGGGGCGAGGAACGCCTCCGCGTCGGTGACGAGCCGGCGCAGGTGGGAGGAGAGCAGTCCGGCACGTGCGGCGGAACCGTGCCGCAGGGTGGGGCGGTGGCCGGTCGTCGCCGGGGCCGCTCCGGCCGGCCCGGCGGGCAACGGGGCGAGGGCGAGCGCACCGCCCAGGGCCAGTCCCGCTCTGCCCAGTTGACGCCGGGTCAGTTCACCGCTTGCCGCTTCGTCGGTCACCGCGTTCCCCTTCGCCTCTGCCGACTCGCTCGTCCCGTGCAGTATGTCCGCCGCCGGCCTCCGCCCATAGACCGCGCGCGGGAACCCATCGGTCCTGAATCTGACGGGGCATCAGAAAAGCCCTTCCGTCCTCCGCCGGACTCCGGCATCCTGCGCCCATGCAGACGGAGCTGAGCCAGACACTGGGAATCGAGCACGCCGTCTTCGGCTTCACGCCGTTCCCGGCCGTCGCCGCGGCCATCAGCCGGGCCGGCGGCTTCGGCGTGCTCGGCGCGGTCCGCTACACCGACCCCGGCGAGCTCACCCGTGACCTGGACTGGATCGAGGCACACGTGCAGGGCCGGCCGTACGGCCTGGACGTCGTGATGCCGGCCAAGAAGGTCGAGGGCGTGACGGAGGCCGACGTCGAGGCGATGATCCCCGAGGGGCACCGGCAGTTCGTCCGGGACACCCTCGCCAAGCACGGCGTGCCCGAACTCGCCGAGGGCGAGGAAGCCGGCTGGCGCATCACCGGCTGGATGGAGCAGGTCGCCCGCAGCCAGCTCGACGTCGCCTTCGACTACCCCATCCGGCTCCTCGCCAACGCCCTCGGCTCCCCGCCCGCCGACGTCATCGCCCGCGCCCACGACCACGGCGTCCTCGTCGCCGCCCTGGCCGGCAGTGCCCGGCACGCCCGCAAGCACCGGGACGCCGGGATCGACATCGTCGTGGCGCAGGGCTACGAGGCGGGCGGCCACACCGGCGAGATCGCCTCCATGGTGCTCACCCCCGAGGTCGTCGACGCCGTCGCCCCGATGCCCGTCCTGGCCGCGGGTGGCATCGGCAGCGGCCGGCAGGTGGCCGCCGCACTCGCCCTCGGCGCCCAAGGGGTGTGGCTCGGCTCCCTATGGCTGACCACCACCGAAGCGGACCTCCACTCGCCCGCCCTGACCCGCAAACTCCTCGCGGCCGGCTCCGGCGACACCGTCCGCTCCCGCGCCCTGACCGGCAAACCGGCACGGCAGTTGCGCACCGAGTGGACCGACGCCTGGGACGACCCGGCCGGGCCCGGCACCCTGCCCATGCCCCTGCAGGGGCTGCTGGTCGCCGAGGCCGTCTCGCGCATCCAGAAGTACGAGGTCGACCCGCTGCTCGGCACCCCCGTCGGCCAGATCGTCGGCCGGATGAACAGCGAACGCAGCGTCCAGGCCGTCTTCGACGACCTCACCCGCGGCTTCGAGCAGGCCGTGGACCGCGTCAACCGCGTCGCCGGAAGGAGCGGACAGTGAACACCCGTGCCCCCGTGGGCTTCTGGGCCCAGGCCACCGCCGAACCCGACCGCGCCGTCCTGGTCGCGCCCGACGGCGCGGAGTGGACCGCCGGACGCCTGCACGCCGCCGCCAACCGGCTCGTCCACGGACTGCGCGCCGCCGGGCTGGAACGCGGCGACACCTTCGCCGTGGTCCTGCCCAACGGCGTCGAGTTCCTCACCGCGTACCTCGCGGCCAGCCAGGCCGGGTTCTACCTCGTGCCCGTCAACCACCACCTGGTCGGACCGGAGATCGCCTGGATCGTCTCCGACTCCGGCGCCAAGGTGCTCCTCGCCCACGAGCGCTTCGCCGACGCGGCCCGGGCCGCCGCCGACGAGGCCGGGCTGCCGGGCACCCACCGGTACGCCGTGGGCACGGTCGGCGGATTCCGCCCGTACGCCGAACTCCTCGACGGGCAACCGGAGTCGGCGCCCGCGGACCGCACCCTCGGCTGGGTCATGAACTACACCTCCGGCACCACCGGCCGCCCCCGCGGCATCCGCCGCCCGCTGCCCGGCAAACCGCCGGAGGAGGCGTACCTCGGCGGGTTCCTCGGCATCTTCGGCATCCGGCCGTTCGACGGCAACGTGCACCTGGTGTGCTCGCCGCTCTACCACACGGCCGTCCTGCAGTTCGCCGGCGCGTCCCTGCACATCGGCCACCGGCTGGTCCTGATGGACAAGTGGACGCCCGAGGAGATGCTCCGCGTCATCGACGCCCACCGCTGCACCCACACCCATATGGTGCCCACCCAGTTCCACCGTCTGCTGGCCCTGCCCGGCGAGGTGAGGGACCGCTACGACGTCTCCTCCATGCGGCACGCCATCCACGGCGCCGCGCCCTGCCCCGACCATGTGAAGCGGGCCATGCTCGACTGGTGGGGGCCCTGCGTCGAGGAGTACTACGCGGCCAGCGAGGGCGGCGGCGCCTTCGCCACCGCCGAGGACTGGCTGAAGAAGCCCGGCACCGTCGGCAAGGCCTGGCCCATCAGCGAACTCGCCATCTTCGACGACGACGGCAACCGGCTGCCGCCCGGTGAACTCGGCACCGTCTACATGAAGATGAACACCGGCGGGTTCTCGTACCACAAGGACGAGGCGAAGACCCGCACGAACCGCATCGGCGACTTCTTCACCGTCGGCGACCTCGGTCACCTCGACGAGGACGGCTACCTCTTCCTGCGCGACCGCAAGATCGACCTGATCATCTCCGGCGGGGTCAACATCTACCCGGCCGAGATCGAGTCGGCTCTGCTCGCCCACCCGGCCGTCGCCGACGCCGCCGTCTTCGGCATCCCGCACGACGACTGGGGCGAGGAGGTCAAGGCGGTCGTGGAACCGGCCCCCGGACACCGGCCCGGACCCGCCCTCGCGGCCGACCTCCTCGACCACTGCGCCCACCGGCTCGCCGGGTACAAGCGCCCCAGGTCCGTCGACTTCATCGCCGAGATGCCCCGCGACCCCAACGGCAAGCTGTACAAGCGGCGGCTGCGGGAGCCGTACTGGGAGGGTCGGACGCGACCGGTGTGAGACGGCACGAGCGCTTTGGCCGCACGCGCGTCATCCCCTCGCGCTCGCCGTCTGGCTGGTCGGGGGGTGCCGCCCCGCCGGGCGGCACCCCGCGAGGGGCGTCAGCGGCGCTCGTGCACCCGCACGACCTTCAGCTTCGGCGAGGACAGGATGTCCTTCTCGCAGAAGCGCGACGCCACCCACTTCTCACCGGAGAACAGCCGTGTCTGATCGGCGAAGTGCGGCGACTTCGGGTTCGACGACTGCGAGTACGTCAGCAGCGTGCGCGCCACCGGGCAGCGGCTGCCGTCCCACCCGACCGCCTGCAGATGGCTCGTTCCGAACGGCACCTGCGTGTAGCCGCCGCCGGCCGCGTCCCACGTCGGCTCGATCACGTTCCACACACCGAGCCGCCCCGCGCCACCGGGCACCGGCAGACGCTGTCCGTCGCGGACGACGAACTGGTGCGCGCCGAGCGGCGCGTCGAGCGCGATGCCCGCGCCCCGCAGCTCGGCGACCGTGTCGGCCAGAGCGGTGGGCAGGCCGGGAGCGTCCGTGTTCAGGGTGTTCGGGGTGCGGACCGGGTCCGCCGCCGAGAACGGCACCTTCCACAACCGATCAGCCGGCACGGCCTGTTCGAGCCTGCGCCAGAACCGGTCGAAGAGCAGCGCGCCCCGGCTGCCGGTGTCCATGGTGCGGTCCCACGCCTTCAGCACGCCGCAGGCGCCGGACACGTCGACGGCCTTGCCGTCGCTGCCCGTGGCCGTGCCGTCGGGCAGCGCGGCGCACGCCCGTGCCACGTCCGCGGCGGCGAGATCACCCGCGGGCACCCGGTTGGCGAACTGCTGCCGTTGCAGGTCCCGTACGGTCAGGTCGCCGCGGTCCGCCATCGCCGCCACGTCCTCGATCGCGCCCCGGGTCCGCAGACCGAGCTGCGTGCCCACCGTGCCGAAGATCCGCTCGTACCCGGTGAGCGGCCGGTCGGCGTTGGTCAGCCACGCGGTGCCGTTGGAGTTCTCCGCGTAGGGGGCGTCCTTCAGCGTCGGCATCCTCGCCGGGCCGAAGATCCCCGGCACGACGGCGTCGGGGTCGCTGCCGAGCGCGCAGTCGCCGCGCGAGCCGTCGAGGATCGCGATCCCGGACGCCGGGTACGTGGTCCTGCCCAGGTCCGTCGAGCAGCGCCCGGCCAACTCGTCCGTGACGCGGGGGAGTACCTGGGACTGGGTGTACAGGGAGTGCCCCGCGCGGTCGGCGGCGATCGTGTTCACCCAGGGGATGCCCTGGTGCCGGTCGAGGGAGGCGAGGACGTCGGCCGTGCCGCGTGCCTTGCTGAAGCCGAGCGAGGTGTCGGCGAAGCGCAGGTTCGCCGCGTTCGGGTCGTTCAGGGCGTACGCCGTCTTCTCCGTCCACGGCAGCGGGACCTGGGAGTTGAGGGACGTGACGACGGGACCGTAGCGGGTCCACCACTGGGTACGGGTGACCGGTGCGCCGTCCTTCACGGTGACCGTCACGGTCCGCTTCCTCATGCGTTCCGGCCTGCCGTCCACGAGGTACACCGTGGGATCGGTCGGGTCGAGCGTCAGCTGGTGGAAGTTGGCCGGGATGCCGGTGGAGACGGTGTGGCTCCAGGCCACATGTGCGTTGAACCCGATGGAGATCGCCGGAGTGCCGAGCAGCGACCCGCCGGAGACGTTCAGCTCGCCCGGGATGGTCTGCTGCGACTGCCAGAAGCGGCGCCCGCCGTCCCACGGGTAGTGCGGGTTGCCCAGCAGCAGGCCACGGCCGTTCGCCGTGGTGTCACCGCGGAAGGCGACCGCGTTGGACCCCATGCCGGGGTCGCCCCACAGCTCGTCCGCCGCCTTCGCCACCGCCTTCGCACCCGGCGTGCGGGCGGAACGAGCGCCCGAGGCGGCCGGGTCCCCGGCGGGCGGTCGCGCGGCCGTGATCGTGTCCACGAACCGCCCCTCACCGGATATCGAGGCGATGGCCAGACCGCGCGCCGCCACGTCCAGCTCGGTGACCGGCCGGACCCAGGCCGCGCCCGCACAGGCGGGATCCGTGACCTTCTTCTGCTTCAGCCACGCGTTGTACCCGGAGGCCCAGCCCCGCATCAGGTCGCGGACCTGACGGCTCGGGCCCGCCGGCGCCCGCTCGGTCAGCGCCTTCTCCACGGTGCGGCTCTCGCGGACCCCCCGGAAGTACAGGTCGCTGGCGAGGTTCGTGCGGGCCGCCGAGAGGTCGCCACCGGCGGGCGCGTCGGCGCCGAAGTACCGGGACCGCTCGCCCCGCAGGGTCACGAAGCCGTCGGCGAGTGTGCACACCTCGTCGGCGGCCTGCGCCCAGCCCGTACCGAAGCCCAGGTCCGCGTAGTTCTTCGCGAGGATGTGCGGAATGCCGTACTCGGTGTAGCGGATGACGGCGGACATGCCGTCGCGGGAAGGGTGCTGCTCCGCTCGCTGCTCGGTCGTGGCGGCCGCCGCGGGTAACGCGGACGCGGCGGTCAACAGGGCCGTGGCCCCGATAACAAGTCGTCTGAGACGACTGCGCATCGTGCCCTCCAACTTCGTCGAGGGAAAGAAGTGACGAACGTACGAACCTGGTTCGAACGTCCGTCGGTTCATGACAGCGGACGCCGTCGACGCCGGCAGGGTTGCCCGGACCCTCGGCCGCCCGGCCCGCCTTCCACCCTGCCCGGGGTCCTTGACCTCCTCGGGCGGGGAACCGAGGATCATGTGTCATGACGACGCCCGGACACGGCAGCACGGTCGACGGAGTCCTGCGGCGCAGCGCCCGGCGCACCCCGGCGCGCGTCGCGGTGCGGTACGCCGAACGGACCTGGACGTACGACGAACTCGACACCGCCGTCTCCCGCGCGGCGAGCGTCCTCCTCGACCAGGGACTGACCCGCGGGGACCGGGTCGGCGCCTACGGCCACAACTCCGACGCCTATCTGATCGCCTTCCTCGCCTGCGCCCGCGCGGGGCTGGTGCACGTACCGGTCAACCAGAACCTGACCGGCGACGACCTCGCGTACATCGTCGGCCAGTCCGGCAGTGCCCTGGTCCTCACCGACCCGGACCTCGCCCCCCGACTTCCCGGCGCCGTACGGACGTTGGCGCTGCGGGACGCGGACGACTCGCTGCTCGCCCGGCTGCCGCAGGCGCCCCTGTACGACGGGCCCGAGCCGCGCACCGAGGACCTGGTGCAACTGCTGTACACGTCCGGGACGACCGCCCTGCCCAAGGGCGCGATGATGACGCACCGGGCCCTGGTGCACGAGTACCTGAGCGCGATCACCGCCCTCGACCTCAGTGCGGGCGACCTCCCCGCGCACTCCCTGCCCCTGTACCACTCGGCGCAGATGCACGTCTTCCTGCTGCCCTACCTCGCCGTCGGCGCGACGAACATCATCCTCGACGCACCCGACGGTGAGGTGCTCTTCGACCTGATCGAGACGGGCCGCGCGGACAGCCTGTTCGCGCCGCCCACCGTCTGGATCGCCCTGGCCAACCGACCCGACTTCACCACCCGCGACCTGGGCGGCCTGCGCAAGGCGTACTACGGCGCGTCGATCATGCCGGTCCCGGTCCTCGAACGGCTGCGGGAGCGCCTGCCCGACCTGGCCTTCTACAACTGCTTCGGGCAGAGCGAGATCGGCCCGCTGGCCACGGTCCTCGCACCCGGCGAGCACAAGGGCCGCCTGGACTCCTGCGGCCGGCCCGTCCTGTTCGTCGACGCCCGGGTCGTCGACGAGGACGGCAAGGACGTCCCCGACGGCACCCCCGGCGAGATCGTCTACCGCTCCCCCCAACTGTGCGAGGGCTACTGGGACAAGCCCGAGGAGACCGCCGAGGCCTTCCGCGACGGCTGGTTCCGCTCCGGCGACCTCGCGGTACGCGACGCGCACGGCTACTTCACGATCGTCGACCGGGTCAAGGACGTCATCAACTCCGGCGGTGTCGTCATTGCCTCGCGCCAGGTCGAGGACGCCCTGTACACCCACCCCGCAGTCGCCGAGGCCGCGGTGGTGGGCCTGCCGGACGAACGCTGGATCGAGGCGGTGACAGCCGTGGTCGTGCCGCGCGGCGACGTCTCGGAGCCGGAACTGATCGACCACGTCCGCACACGACTCGCTCCCTTCAAGGCCCCCAAACGCGTGGTGTTCGTGAACGAACTCCCACGCAACGCCAGCGGGAAGATCCTGAAGCGGGAGCTGAGGAAAGACCTCGCAGACGGGGCCGGCTCGGTAACATCCGGGTAGCGGGCACCAGGGGGGCATCGTGATCGAACTGTCCGACATGATCCGTGAATCGAGACACCAGCTGACCACCGCTGGCGGACGGCTCCGGCGAGGCCAGCCGGTTCGAGGCGGGGCCTGTGGAGATCGAGGCCACCGTCGCCGTTCCCCGCGGGGCGGGCGCGGACGCCAAGGTCCGGATCTGGGTGGTCGACGCGAGTGCACCCGCCATGATCGCGGGTGACGAGGCCCCCGGCGAGCGCTGACCGAGGGCGCATGCGAATCGATCGCGGACTCGTGCCGGAGCGGGTCGCCAAGATCGTCGTCACGCCCGTGGACGGCGGGCCACGCCGTCGGGGGTCGGGCTATCTCGTGTCCACCGGCCGCGTGCTCACGGCCGCGCATGTCGTCGAGGACGCGGCGTCGATCGAGATCCGCTTCCAGGCCGACCGTCCGGACCAGCTGGCCGTGGCGGCGGCCGTGGAGTGGCGGAACACCGACGTCGACGTGGCTGTTCTGGTGGTGCCGGTGCGGCAGGGTGAGCCGGTGGCGGGCGTCGTGCCCACAGTGACGTACGGCCGCATCGGCGAGCGGGACATCGTCCTGCGTTGCACCGCGCTGGGTTTCCCGCGCTTCAAGCTCCGCAGGAGCGGTGACGGTTCGTCCTTCCGGGACGCCGAGCACGCCGATACCACCTGTGCGGCCCTGTCCAACCGGGGCGAGGGCACGCTCGACCTCAAGGTGACCTCGCCCCCGCCGGACGACCCGGACCCGGGCAAGGATGCCTGGGAAGGCATGTCCGGCGCGGCCGTCTTCTGCGAAGGACACCTCGTGGGAATCGTCTCCCGCCATCATCGCGGCGACGGGACGGGCCGGATCGCCGCGGGCCGGGCGGACCGCTGGGCCGAGATCCTGACCAGAACCGAACTCGCCGGCCTGGCGCACGTGCTGGGGCGCGGACTGACCGGCGGGGAACTGCCCGACGTCACCGAGACGGCCGTCGACGGTCCTGCGGACTGGATCGGCGGACCGCTCGGCCCGCCGGCCCTTCCCATGTCCGGCCCCGCCGCCGTTCCACTCGCCGTACCGCAGCGCAGGATCGCACCGGACCGGCTGCGCGGGCGTGACGAGACGGTGGCTCAGCTGACCGCGGCGATCACCCGGCGGGCCTGCGGCGACGCCTCCGAGCAGGGCGTGTGGCTGCTCTCCGGTATGGGCGGCTGCGGCAAGACCACCCTCGCCCTGGAGGCGGCACACCGGCTCGCCGCCACCATGACACGGGTGTGGTGGGTGTCGGCCGCGGACGCCGAGGTCCTCTCCCTGACGCTGCGTGCGGTCGCCTTCGACGTGGGCGCCCGGGTCGCAGACTTCGCCGGGCCGACCCATCCCGCCGACGTGCTGTGGCGTTTCCTCAACGACCTCACCACACCCTGGCTGCTCGTCCTGGACAACGTCGACGACCCCTCGGCTCTGGCAGCGGAGCGGGCCCGCCCCGCCGCAGGGCGCGGCTGGCTGCGACCGCCCGCGCATCCATGGGGGACGGTACTGCTCACCAGCCGCGAATCCCGACGTGAACGCTGGGGCGACTGGGTGCACATCGTCGCAGTGGACCTTCTCTCGGGTGCCGACGGAGCCAGAGTCCTCCACGATCTCGCCCCCGGGGCCGGAACCGTGAAGGAGGCCCTGGAACTCGCCGAACACCTCGGAGGCCTGCCCCTCGCCCTCAATCTCGCCGGCTCCTATCTGGCACGCGCACTGGACGACCCCTGGCCCCTGCCCTCGACACCCGAGACGTTCGAGGAGTACCGCGCCGGCTTCGACTCCCGTCCGGCTGTTGTGGCGTTCGACCCCGACGCGGATCTGGACCCCGACGAAAGAAACCGCCGCGCGATCGTCAGCACCTGGGAGCTCTCACTCGATCTGTTGCACCGGCAGGGTACCGACCTCGCCCGCCCGCTCCTGCGGCTGTTGTCGTCTCTCGGGCCGGCGCCGGTCCCGTATCGGGAACTCATCGCCCTGGAGCTCCTCGCCGAAAGCGAGCTGTTCACCGCACTCACAGAAGAGCGGTTCCAGGAGGCGGTGAAGGGCCTCGCCGGCCTTCAGCTGATCACCATTGAGCCCACCCGTGCGTCCGCCGGAGCGAAGGGCCGTCCCCAGCGCTGGATCACCATTCATCCCATGGTTCGGGCAGCCTGCCGCGCCCATGCCGACTTCGAGGCCCAGAAACCCTTGCTGCTGCGCCTCGTCACCGCGTTGCTGGAGAGACATACCGGTCCCCTCGACCCCTTCGACCCCAAGGACTGGCCTCGCTGGCAGACCGTCGCCCCGCACTGCGCCGCGATCCTGTCCCTGCTGCCCGAGGACGGCCGGGTCGACCCGGACCTGGCCGTGGCGGCCACGGAGCCCACCGTGAGGACCGCGCAGTACCGCACCGGGCTCGGCATGTACCACGAAGCCGGAGCCGAACTCGAGACGCTCCGCTCCGTCCGGGCCCGTCTGCTCGGCGAGGACCACCCGGCCACCATCGCCGCCGCCCTCCAACGCGCCTGGGCGGTACGCCATACCGGCGCCCTGGACGAGGCCGACGAGCTCTACCAGGACGTGACCCGTGCATGCGCCCGCTCGCTGCCTGACGGCCACGCCTACCTGCAGTCGGCGAAGACGGGCCGGGCCCGGGTCCTACGGGAGCTGGGACGGTACGAGGCCGCCGAGGAGGAACTGCGCGCGGCCCTTGCCATGCGCCTGCGCTCCCGGACCTACCCGCGCGGCGTCCTGCGCATCCGGCACGAGCTGGCGATCCTGGCCCACAAACGTGACCGCCACGAGGAGGCCGTCACCGAACTGCGAAGCCTTGCAGGGGAATTCGCTGAGCTGGTCGGTGACGACGACCTGGACACCCTGTCCACTCGCGTGACCCTCGCCCGCGTTTTGCGTGAGGCCGGTCACGCGAGTGAGGCAGAAGAAGCCATCGAGATCGCGCTCCGTGGATACGTGAGAATGCTGGGGCCTGAGCACCCCGACGTTCTGATGGCCCGCCACGAACGCGCGCGGCTGGTCCGCGACAACGTGTCGGACCCCGCGTGTGCGAAGCGGGCCCGGGACGAGTTCGCCGACATCTGGCAGTTCAACGAACATCACCTGGGGTCCGATCACCCCGACACCCTCGCCGCCCGGCACGAACTCGGCACGAGCTGGCACCTGCTCGGTCGTCCGGACCTGGCGGTAGAGCACTATGAGGCCGTCCTCGAAGCCGGCAGACGTCGGCTGGGGAACCACCATCCCGACGTCCTGCGCTGCGTTCACAATCTCGCCGGAGCGCGAGCAGAACTCTTGGAGCACAAGGCCCCACCCTGCGGGGACACAGACGGTGACGACGCGGCCCTTCAAGGAGGCCATCCGATGGACGACGACCCCCTGACCGAGCGGGACGCACGAGCGGCCGCCGTTCCCGACCTGGGGAACCTCTCTCTCGAACAGGCCCTGACCAGCCCGTCCCACAGTGCCGCCGCACGCCTGCTGGGGCGGTACACCCGACCGCAGGTGAACCGGAGCGGTGAGGGATGCGGAGGCGGTGGCTATTCGCAGAGCAGCTACTCAGGGTCCTCCCGACAGCCAGTGAGCTACCGGCCGGTCGTCCCGCAACAGGACGTCGCGAAGGATCTGCCCATCCCGCCGTTTCCCACATACGCCGATCTGCGGACGATGGGCGCGGGCGGCGAGGACGGCGCCCTGGCCCGACGGATGCGAGCCCAGCAGCGCGGCGCCCGAGCGGTGATCCTTGACGAACTTCTCGACCTGACAGACGCGATCACCCCGTCCGACAAGACCGGGCCGCTCCGGGCCCGGGACGTACGGGACCTGCTCGTGCGGGCAGAACGAGCAGACCCGAACGCGGTGACGGCCGTGTTGCTCCACCCGTCCGTGGGCCGTTGGCTGGGCCGGGCACTGAGGAGCCTGCACGCACCGCCGGGCGGCCCCCGGGCCTGGGCCGGCACTCCACCGGCCGACCTCCTGCGTCTCCACTCGGTCGCGGCGGCGGCCGGCGTCCGGGCCGGGCTGTCCTTCACCCTGCCCCTTCCCGTGGACGACGGTCACGTCCACCTGCCCGGTTTGGGGACCGCCGACCTGCGGGGGTCCGCGACTGCCGTGGCCCAGCTCGTCTCCCTGGCAGGCGAGGCCTTTGTCGGAGGCGAGGGCATGGAGGTGCGGCTGCCGAGCCGGAGCGATCCGAACCCGCAGGGCTGGCTCCCTGCCAACCGGGTGCGAACACCCGTCGGCGGGCGGCACTTCGAGCTCGTCGTGGAAGACACGGACCCCTACCGCGAGAGTGACGAGCCCGTGCCGCCCGACCCGTTGGGGCCGGTGGCGCTGACCAGTTGGCAACGGACGATCCGTGAGGCGGGAGAACTGCTCTCCGATCTCAGACCAGGACTGGCCGAAGCCCTCGCGGTGACCCTCACGGCCCTCACCCCCCGCATGGAGGCGGAGCCGAACGCCGACACGATGACGTCCGTGTCGTCGAGCGAAGCCTTCGGCGGTGTCGTGCTCAGCACGCCCCCGGACGCGGTGGAGCTCGCCGCCACCCTGGTCCACGAGTTCCGTCACATGGAACTGGACGCCGTTCTGGACTCCGTCGACCTCTACGAAACCAAGGGCGAGGAGCACGCTGGGGGGCTCTACTACGCGCCGTGGCGCGACACACCGCGGCCGTTACCGGGATTTCTGCATGGCGTCTTCGCCTTCTTCGCCGTGGTCGACTTCTGGCGGGAACTCGCTCACAGCGCCCGCGACCGGAGCCTGCGTCGGCGGGCCCAGTTCCAGTACCTGTATTGGAACACCCAGACGCGGCACGCCTACGAGGCTCTGTCCTCGACGGCTCATCTCACCGCCGCGGGCCGGGAGCTCGTTTCCTCGCTGGGCGACCGCATGGCCCGGTGGACCGATTCCCCGGCCGTGCCGGAGGAGGTGACCGAGCCGGCGACGGACGCAGTCGTCGCCCATCGCGTCCGTTGGCGGCTGCACCACCTGAGCCCCGATCCGCACGCCGTGTCGGACCTGGCCGAGGCATGGTGCTCCGACGCAGACGCACCTCGCGCGACTGTCACCGCGACGCTGCACCCCGACGATGCGGTGCCCTCCCTGAACCAGTACACGGCCCGCCTGCGCGGCTGGGCCATCCACCCCGGCGAAGACGCCGTCGACGATCTGGCCGACCTGGCCCGCCTCCTCGGCCGACACGACGAGGCCCGCCGTCTCGCCTCCGACCAGGTGACGCAGTGGCCCGAGCGGCCTGAAACCTGGGCCCGGCTCACTTGCACCCTGCGCAGAGCTGCGGCGGAGACCTCCCCGGACAGTGCCGCAGCACGGGCCCTGACCCACCGCCCGGAGGTCGTCCGCGCCACCTTCAGCCGCGTCGTGGCCACCGGTCGGCGGCCCGACCCGGTCGAACTCGCCGCATGGCTCGGCGCGCCCGCCTCCACCTCTGGTGGCGTGCCCGACCTGCCGCCCACGTACCCGCTCTGACTCGTTCCCGCAGGTGGTGCAGCGAACTCCGTTGCGTCTGGGCGGAGATCGCCCCCGCCCTGGCCACCGCCCAGTTGCTCGCCCAGCGCGGCCCGGGGCTCGTGCGGCGGCTCGTCCTCCATGGGGTGGGACCACATGGGCCGGATCCCCATGCCCACGTGCTGATCGGTGGCGGGCCGAGCAGCCCGATCCCGCCGTCCGGAGGAGTTCCTCGGGCCGTGGCGGAGTTTCTCAGCCCTGCGGCCCGTAGGCCGTCATGAAGCGGTCGCGGAACTTGTCCATGCCCCATCGGGGCGCGTTCGCGGCCGGCTTGAGGCCGTCCGTCCAGTTCCAGTCGGCTACCCGGTCCAGGACCTTCTTGTCTTTGGCGACGATGGTGATCGGCACGTCCTTGCCGGTGTCCCCTGCGGTGACGGTCGGCACCGGCTGGTGGTCGCCGAGGAAGACCAGCACCGTGTCGTCGTCGCCGTAGCGCTCGACCCACTCGGTGAGGCTGCGGATCGAGTACTCGATGGCCTTGCGGTACTCGGTGCGCACCTTCTCCGGGTCCTTCCAGACCTCCGTGGGGTCGGTGCCCTCCTTCTTGATCCGGTGGAACACCGAGCCGTCGCCGAGGTCGTCCCAGTCGATCATGTGGGCGATGGGGGACCAGGGGTTGTGGCTGGAGGCCAGGATGATCTCCGCCATGATCGGCTCGCGGTCCCTCTTGCCGTGCTCCAGCCGCTCGAAGGCCTCCATGCTGAACTGGTCGGGCACGGGCGTCCAGCTGAAGTACGGGCCGTGGTAGCCGAGGTGCTCGGAGTCGTAGATGTGGTCCAGGCCGAAGTACTTCCCCTCCGGCCAGGCCCGCCGCACCCCCGGCACGACACCGACCGTCCGCCAGGCGCCCGTCTTCCCGAAGTAGTTCGTCAGCGTCATGCGATCACTCGTGGTCAGACTGCGGTACCGCTGCTGGTTCTTGATCCACAGTCCGGACAGGAACGTCGAGTGGGCGAGCCAGCTGCCCGCGCCCGTCACCGGCGACTGCAACCAGCCGCTGCGCGACTCGAACCCGGCCGCCTTCAGCCTGCCGGTGCCCTCCTTGAGCACGGCGTCGGTCTGCCCCGCCATCGCGGGGTCGTCGATCGCGACCCTGCCGTAGCTCTCGATGAACGTGAACAGTACGTCCTTGCCCCGCAGCCCCGTCAGCAACTGGTCGGGCGGCGTCTTCGCGAAGGCGTCCACCGAGGCCTGCTTCTCGAAGACCCGGGCGTCCGCGAGCCCGGCACGCACCTGCTCCACCCGGTTGCCCAGGAACTCGGCGTTGCCCTTGGTGGCGACCGGCACGGTGCCGATCTCCACGCCCAGGGTCATGCAGGTGATCCAGGCCGTGCCGAGGATCAGGACCGTGCGGCCGGCGACGGGCCGGTGCCGGACCATCAGGTTCGTCAGCCGCACCACCGCGAGCGTTGTGAGGACGAGCAGCGCGACGAACAGGACGATCACGCCGGTCACGGCCAGGACCTGGCCGGTGCGGCCGAACGTCTCCCTCAGGAAGTCCGTGCCGTTCTCGATCAGGATCCAGTCCAGGACCAGGTCGAAGGGCCGGGCCAGGATCTGGTAGAAGCCCATGTCGACGAACTTCAGCACCGTGACCAGGCCCAGGAACAGGCCCGTCACGACCGCCGCGACGCGCCGGGGCTTCGCCGGCAGCGCGAGCAGCAGCCCGGCGAGCAGCACGCCCTCGGCGGGGATGCGCAGGAACGACGCGAACTCGACGCGCTCGATCCGGTTCGGCACGAGCAGCGCGAACAGCACCAGGGCGCCGGCCAGCACGGTCGTACCGACGGAGACGCCGCGTGCCGTACGGGGGTAGCGACGCCGCCAGCCGAACCAACCGGGCCTGGTCTGCGTCTGCGTCTGCGGTTGCTCGGCAGAGGTGACCTCCTGTGCGGAAGCGGTGCCGTGCTCCGGCTCTCCCGAACCGGCCCCGCCCTCCGGACCCGCGGTACCGGCCCCGCCCTCCGCACCCCTCGTACCGGTGTCGTCATCCGGTTCCGCCCCGCTCTCGGTCGTGTCCGGGAGCTGACGGGAGCGAGTGAAAGGCGACACCCGGTGGTCCTTCCGTGCGGTCTTGCTGGCATGGCTGACAGAGCCCGGAGACCGAGCCTGCCACCACCAGTACGTCCGCACGTCACCGGGGGTTCAACGGTGCGGCCGAAGATTCACCCGTCCGCCGTCACGGCCACCTCCCGCGCCCACCGGTAGTCCGCCTTGCCGCTCGGCGAGCGCTGGATCGACTCGGCGATCACCAGCTGGCGCGGGATCTTGTAACCGGCGAGCCGGTCACGGCAGTGGGTCCGGATGTCCTGGAGCGAGGGGCGCGCCGCGCCCGCGCGCAGTTGCACCACGGCCGCCACATGGTGGCCCCACCGGGCGTCCGGCACCCCGGCCACCAGCGCGTCGTAGACGTCCGGGTGGGACTTGAGGGCCTGCTCGACCTCCTCCGGGTACACTTTCTCGCCGCCGGTGTTGATGCACTGCGAGCCACGGCCGAGGACGGTGACCACGCCCTGCTCGTCGACGGTGGCCATGTCGCCGAGCAGCACCCAGCGCTCGCCGTCCCTCTCGAAGAAGGTCGCGGCGCTTTTCACCGGGTCGTTGTAGTAGCCGAGCGGCACGTGTCCGCACTGGGCGACGCGCCCCACCTCGCCGGGCGCCACCGGTTCGCGGGTGGCCGGGTCGACCACCTGGGTGCGGGCGTTGACCCGTACCCTGAATCCCCGCTCCGGGCCGGAGTCCTCGGTCGCCGTTCCGTTGAAGCCCGACTCCGAGGAGCCGAAGTTGTTCAGCAGCATGGCGTTCGGCACCAGCTCCTGGAACTGCCTGCGCACCGTGTCCGACATGATGGCGCCGGACGAGGAGACGCTGAACAGCGACGAGCGGTCGATGTGCCGCAGCGGTCCGCTCAGCGCGTCGATCAGCGGCCGCAGCATCGCGTCGCCCACCAGGGAGATGCTGCTGACCCGCTCCTTCTCCACGGTCCGCAGCACCTCCTCGGGTACGAACTTGCGGTGGATCACCACCCGCTGCCCGAAGTTGAAGCCGATGAACGCGGTGAGGGTGGAGGTGCCGTGCATCAGCGGAGCCGTCGGGAAGAACGTGATTCCCGCACCACCGGCCGCGACCCGTTCCGCCAGCTCCTCCGGCTTCTTCACCGGTTCCCCGGTCGGGGCACCGCCGCCGAGGCCCGCGAAGAAGAGGTCCTCCTGCCGCCACATCACCCCCTTGGGCATCCCGGTCGTGCCCCCGGTGTAGATGATGAACTGGTCGTCCGCCGAGCGCGCCGGGAAGCCCCGGCCGGGCGCCCCCAGGGCCTCCACCCGCGCGAACTCCACACAGTCGACCTCCGCCGCCCCCGGCGCCGGGTCCCCCACCCGGATCAGATGCCGCAGCTTCCGCGCCCGGGGGAGCGCCGCCGCCACCCGGTCGGTGAACTCCGCGTCGAAGACCAGCGCCGCCAGATCCGCGTCCCGGTAGAGGTACACCAACTCCTCTTCGACATAGCGGTAGTTGACATTGACGGGAACGATCCGCGCCTTCAGGCAGCCCAGCACCGTCTGCAGGTACTCCACGCCGTTGTACAGGTGCAGCCCGAGGTGCTCACCGGGCCGTATCCCGCTGTCGAGCAGATGGTGGCCGACGCGGTCGGCCGCCGCGTCCAGCTCCGCGTACGTCAGACGGCGCTCCGCGCCCGTGCCCGGGCGGTCGGCGTACACCAGCGCCTCACGGCCGGGAACGACGTCGACGACCGACTCGAACAGGTCGGCAAGGTTGTACTCCACCGCTCCTCCTGACCCGGGGCGTGCCTGGTATCGGACGGTTCGCCGGTCATCAGAGCAAAGGGCGGTCCAACTGTGAAGGGCCCGAGCGAAAGAATCTGACTGGCTGTCAGAAAACCCTTGAAGTGCCACCCGCCCTACTGCAACCTGTTCTCGTTCCATGAGAGGGGAGTTCGCCATGGGTGGGACGGAACACCTCACCGTGCAGCGCGAAGGCGCCACACTGGTGCTCACGCTCAACCGGCCGGCAGCCAGGAACGCGCTCTCACTGCCGATGCTCGTCGGCCTCCACGACGGCTGGCTCGAAGCCGACGCGGACGACTCGGTCCGCTCGGTCGTCCTCACCGGAGCGGGCGGCGCGTTCTGCTCCGGCATGGACCTCAAGGCCCTCGCCGGGAACGGCATGGCCGGCGAGGAGTACCGCGACCGGCTCAAGGCCGATCCCGACCTGCACTGGAAGGCGATGCTGCGCCACCACCGCCCGCGCAAGCCGGTGATCGCCGCCGTCGAAGGGGCTTGCGTCGCGGGCGGCACCGAGATGCTCCAGGGCACCGACATCCGCGTCGCCGCCGAGTCCGCGACCTTCGGCCTGTTCGAGGTCAAGCGCGGCCTGTTCCCCATCGGCGGCTCCACCGTCCGCCTGCAACGCCAGATCCCGCGCACCCACGCCCTGGAGATGCTCCTCACCGGCCGCCCCTACAGCGCCCGTGAGGCCGCCGCCATCGGCCTGGTCGGCCACGTCGTCCCCGACGGCACCGCGCTGGACAGGGCACTGGAGATCGCCGAGCAGATCAACGCCTGCGGGCCGCTGGCCGTCGAGGCCGTCAAGGCGTCCGTCTACGAGACCGCCGGTATGACCGAGTCCGACGGACTGGCCGCCGAACTCGCCCGCGGCTGGCCGGTGTTCGACACCGCCGACGCCAAGGAGGGTGCCCGGGCCTTCGCGGAGAAGCGACCGCCCGTCTACAAGCGCGCGTAGCGCGGCGCGGGCTCCGGCCGGTTCAGAGCCGCGGGTCGTCGGTGGCCGAGCGCGCAGTTCCCCGCGCCCCCTGGAGGGCGCGCCCCGTGCACGCCGATCACGAAGGAGGCAGGCCCTCGATGTCCGCAGTTCTCAAGGCGCCGCTCGTCGTCGAATTTCCCTTCACCCGCTCCCTCGGCCCTGTCCAGAGCGCCTTCCTGACCGGTCTGCGGGAACGGGTGATCCTCGGAGTGCGGACACGCGACGGCCGCGTCCTCGTCCCGCCCGTCGAGTACGACCCCGTCACCGCCGAGGAACTCCACGACCTGGTCGAAGTCTCCCCGACCGGCACCGTCACGACCTGGGCCTGGAACCCCGCTCCGCGCCGCGGCCAGCCCCTCACCACCCCCTTCGCCTGGGTCCTGGTCCGTCTCGACGGCGCCGACACCGCCCTCCTCCACGCCCTCGACGCCCCCGGCCCCGACGCTGTGCGCACTGGCATGCCGGTCCGCGTCCGCTGGGCGGGCGAACGCACCGGTGCCATCACCGACATCGCCTGCTTCGAGCCCCACGAGGGCCACCGGGCCGAACCGTCCGGCCACACCGGCGCGTTCGAGAACCCCGTCACCGGCATCGTCGCCCCCGCCCGCCTCGACTACACCTACTCGCCCGGCCGCGCCCAGACCGCCTACATCGACGCCCTCTCCGACCGGCGCACCGTCGGTGAACGCTGCCCGTCCTGCCGCAAGGTGTACGTCCCTCCGAGGGGCGCGTGCCCCACCTGCGGGGTGGCCACGTCGGAACAGGTCGAGGTCGGCCCGCGCGGCACCGTGACCACGTTCTGCATCGTCAACATCAAGGCGAAGAACCTCGACATCGAGGTGCCCTACGTCTACGCCCACATCGCCCTCGACGGCGCCGGCCTCGCCCTGCACGGCCGGATCGGCGGCATCCCCTACGACGAGGTCCGCATGGGCCTGCGCGTCGAACCCGTGTGGAGCGACGACGCCCGCCACCCCGACCACTACCGGCCCACGGGCGAACCCGACGCGGACTACGACACCTACAAGGAGCTGCTGTGACGAGCGCACCGCGGGACCGGGAGATCGCCGTCGTAGCCTTCGCCCAGACCCGCCACCGGCGCACCAGCGACGAGCTCTCCGAGGTGGAGATGCTGATGCCGGTGCTGCACGAGGTCCTCGACTCCACCGGCCTGAAGACCGCCGACATCGACTTCACCTGCTCCGGCTCCAGCGACTACCTCGCCGGCCGCGCCTTCTCCTTCACCCTCGCCCTCGACGGCGTCGGCGCCTGGCCCCCGATCTCCGAGTCGCACGTCGAGATGGACGGCGCCTGGGCCCTGTACGAGGCCTGGACGAAACTCCTCACCGGCGACGCCGACACCGCCCTGGTCTACGCCTACGGCAAGTCCTCGCCCGGCTCGGTCCGCGACGTCCTGACCCGCCAGCTCGACCCCTACTACGTGGCGCCCTTGTGGCCCGACTCCGTGGCACTCGCCGCCCTCCAGGCCCAGGCCCTCATCGACGTGGGCAGCGCCGACGAACCCGCACTCGCCGCCATCGCCGCCCGCAACCGCGCGGCGGCCGCCGGCAACCCCCACGCACAACTGCGCGGCCCCGTGCCGCAGGGCGACCACCTCGTACACCCCCTGCGCAGCGGCGACTGCCCGCCCATCGGCGACGGCGCCGCCGCCGTGATCCTCGCGGCGGGGGACCGGGCCCGCGCACTGTGCGCACGCCCCGCCTGGATCCGCGGTATCGACCACCGCATCGAGGCCCACGGCCTCGGCGTGCGCGACCTGACCGACTCGCCGTCCACCCGCCTGGCCGCCGAACGAGCCGGAGCCTTCGAGCGGCCCGTCGACACCGCCGAACTGCACGCACCCTTCACCGCGCAGGAGATCGTCCTGCGCGAGGCCCTCCGACTGGGCGACGAGGTGGACGTGAACCCCTCCGGTGGAGCCCTCGCCGCCAACCCGATCATGGCCGCCGGACTGATCCGCATCGGCGAGGCAGCCGCCCGTATCCACCGCGGCGCCTCCGACCGCGCCCTCGCTCACGCCACCTCCGGCCCCTGCCTCCAGCAGAACCTGGTCGCCGTACTCGAAGGGGAACCCCGATGAGCAAGGAGCCCGTGGCCGTCGTCGGCATCGGCCAGACCAGGCACGTCGCCGCACGCCGGGACGTCTCCCTGGCCGGACTGGTCCGGGAGGCGGCCCGCAGAGCACTCCGGGACGCCGAGCTGACCTGGGCCGACATCGACGCCGTCGTGATCGGCAAGGCCCCCGACTTCTTCGAGGGCGTCATGATGCCGGAGCTCTACCTCGCCGACGCCCTTGGCGCCGTCGGCAAACCCATGCTCCGCGTGCACACCGCCGGCTCGGTCGGCGGCTCCACCGCGCTCGTCGCGGCCAACCTCGTCGCGGCCCGCGTCCACACCACGGTCCTCACCCTCGCCTTCGAAAAGCAGTCCGAGTCCAACGCCATGTGGGGCCTGTCCCTGCCGATCCCCTTCCAGCAGCCCCTGCTCGCCGGGGCCGGCGGATTCTTCGCCCCGCACATCCGCGCCTACATGCGCCGCAGCGGAGCGCCCGAGACCATCGGCGCCCTCGTCGCCTACAAGGACCGCCGCAACGCGCTCAGGAACCCCTACGCCCACCTGCACGAACACGACATCACCCTCGACCGGGTCATGGCCTCGCCCATGCTGTGGGACCCGATCCGCTACTCGGAGACCTGCCCCTCCTCCGACGGCGCCTGCGCCATGATCCTCACCGACCGTGCCGGAGCCGCCCGCGCCCCGCACCCGCCCGCCTGGATGCTCGGCGGCGCGATGCGCAGCGAACCGACCCTCTTCGCCGGCAAGGACTTCGTCTCCCCACGGGCCGGGCGGGACTGCGCCGCCGACGTCTACCGGCAGGCCGGGATCACCGACCCCCGCCGCGAGATCGACGGCGCCGAGATCTACGTGCCGTTCTCCTGGTACGAGCCCATGTGGCTGGAGAACCTCGGCTTGGCCGGCGAGGGCGAGGGCTGGAAGCTCACCGAGGCCGGCGTGACCGAACTGGACGGGGACCTGCCCGTCAACATGTCGGGCGGCGTGCTGTCCACCAACCCCATCGGCGCCTCCGGCATGATCCGCTTCGCGGAAGCCGCCCTCCAGGTGCGCGGGCAGGCCGGAGAACACCAGGTGGACGGGGCTCGCAGGGTCCTCGGACACGCCTACGGCGGCGGATCGCAGTTCTTCTCCATGTGGCTGGTGGGCGACCGGCCCCCGGACTCCTGAAAGGTCCGCCTCACGTGCCCTGTTGGCTGTGGGGCACGATCGCTAGGCTGGCCGCGGACGACGAATCGGGAGGAGCACGGACGTGGCCGAGACCACCACCCAGCAGCGCCCGCTCACGGGCTGGGACAAGCCGGAGCTGGACCTCACCAACGCACAGTGGCAGTCCAGCAGCCAAGGGCGGGGGGATGTCCAGATCGCCTTCGTGGAAGGCTTCATCGCCATGCGGAACAGTGCCCGCCCCGAGAGCCCTTCGCTGATCTTCACGCCCGCCGAGTGGGGCGCGTTCGTGTCGGGAGCGCGGGAAGGAGAGTTCGACCTCACCTGAGACCGGGGCGCCACCTCCCGGAGGCGAGGACTCGACGGCCGAGATCAGACGGCCGATCCGGGGGTGTTCCGCCCGCATTTCCGGACACGCGGCCTGAGGCATCTCCCCGGAGCCACCGCCTGAGTCAGGCTGGCCCCCGGGAGGGACGGTCGAAATCCCGGAGGTGAGGACCCCATGAGCACCCTGCCCGTCGTCGCGGCGGTCGACGGCTCGGACGACAGCCTGCGCGCCCTGGAGTGGGCCGTCGACGCCGCCCGCCGGCGCGCGGCGCCCCTGCGCGTGGCGCACGTACGCCAGTACGCCCACTGGGTCCAGCCCGAGGTGCTCACCGCCGGGCCCGCGGACCAGCGGGACGACTCCGTGCTCGACCACGTCCGCACCCATCTGGCGGACCGCCCCGACCTGCCGGACACGGAGTACGTGGGCCTGGAGGGAGCGGCCGGTGCGGTTCTGCCCGAGCTGGGCTCCGGAGCCCAGCTGCTGGTGCTCGGCTCCCGGGGCCGCGGCGGCTTCACCAGTCTCGTGCTCGGCTCGAACAGCCTGGCCGCCGCCCGCGACGCCGAGTGCCCGGTCGTCGTGGTGCCACGGCCCGGACGCGAGGTGCACGGCGAGCCGCCGGGCGGCCCCGGCTCACGCGTGGTCGTCGGCCTGAAGGTGGACGGCCCCGACGAGGCCACGCTCGAGTTCGCCTTCGCCGAGGCCACCCGGCGTGCCGCCCGGCTCCAGGCGGTCGCCGCCTATCCGTGGCCCGCGCAGCCCTGGATGATGCCCGGGGAGATGCCCCCGGCGCTCGTCGACCAGGACGCCATCGAGGACGAGACCCGCGTCCTCGCCGACGGCTTCCTCGCCCCGTACCGCGAGCGGCATCCGGACGTCCAGGTCGAGCTGGTCCCGGCGGCGGGCGACGCGGCCGGCCATCTCGTCGCGGCCTCCCGGGACGCCGACCTCGTCGTGGTCGGCCGGCACCGGCGGCGGCTGCTCTCGCCCGTCCGCATGATGGGGTCGGTCACCCACGCCGTGCTGCTGCACGCCGCCTGCCCCGTAGCCGTGGTCCCGCCGTCGCCCATGGAGGACTGACCAGGGCGTCCTGGACACGGCCGGGCCTGTCATCGGCCGCATGCGGGAACCGATCAGCAGGGACGCCCGGCTCGCCCTGGACCTCGCCCTCACCCTCCGCCACGACGGCGACGGCGGCGTCACCGACGACCTGACCGACCCGGCGGGACTGACCGAGTGGGTCCGGGCCCACCCCGAGATCCTGCCGGGCACCGCGATCGACCGGCCCGACGACCACCGCGAGGCTCCGCCGCCGGCACCGCACCGCGGCCGGCCGAGGGCGCCGGTGACGGGTTCACCGCCGACGCCGACCAGCTCGCCGCTGTCCGCGCGCTCTTCGCCCGGGCCGTCCGCCCCGGCGCCCCGAGCCCCGCGGACGCGGCCCGCCTCATGCCCGCGGAGGAAGCCGTACGGCACCTGAACGAGGCGGCGGCCCGCGCCCCCACCGTCCCGGTCCTGGACTGGCCCGAAGACGCCACCCCGCTCGTCCACCGCAAGGCCGTCCGCACCGCCGACGATCTGACCGCGGCCCTCGCCCACGCCGTGATCGCCTTCTTGGCCGGTCCCGACCGCGACCGGCTGCGGGCCTGCCACGCGCCGCGCTGCGTGCGGTACTTCCTCAAGGAGCACCCCCGCCAGGAGTGGTGCAAACCCGCCTGCGGCAACCGCGCCCGGGTGGCCCGCCACCACCGGCGCCACAAGGCGACGGCGTAGACCCGGTCCGCCGCCCGCCCCGCACTTCGCAGGCCGGGCCACGTACCATGGGCGACATGTCGTTCCTCCGCCGCCGCAGCGCCACTCCCGCCGGGCCCGACTTCGACGTACTGGCCATGGACCCGGGCGACTGGCCCGGCAACCTCGGCGCGGGACTGCTGCCCGCGCCCGACGGCACCTGCCAGGGCGTCTTCCTGCGCTACGACCTGTTCGGCGGCCGTGGCCCCGCGATGATCATCGGCAATCTGCCGGAGGGCTCCCCGGCCCGCGAGGTCGAAGAGGGCCAGGTCCCCTTCGAGGTGGCCCAGCTGCTGCTGGCACTGGAGAACGAGGAGGAGGTCACGGTCGTCAGCACCGAGGACGTACCGGTGATGCAAGGCGACAACCTGCTGATCGTGCGCCGCGTCAAGCTCTCCGAGAGCCGGATCTCCTGCGTGCAGTTCGACCGCAGCGACAACGTCCTGGTGACCATCGCCGCCTGGGACCGCCCCATCACCGACGACCTCTACGCCCTGCTCAAGCCGCTCCCCGCGGAACTCTTCCAGCAGGGCTGAGCAGCAGCCGGAACCGACCACACGAAAGGGCCGCAGAACGCCGACCCGGCGTCCTGCGGCCCTTTCGTCCCCGTCAGCGAGTGCCGACCGCCGCGCGCACGGCGCGCCGGGCCAACTGGCAGTCGTCGTGCAGCCGCCGCAGCAGCAGCCTCTGCTCCTCGCCGGTCGGCGCAGCACCCGGGTGGGCCGAGCCCGGTGCCGCCGGGGTCGCGTCGTGCATCGAACGCTGCACGGCCGTCTCGTAGGTACGGATCTCACGGGTCAGCACCAGCATCAGATTCACCAGGAAGGCATCCCTGGACGCCGGCCCCGCCGACTGCGCGATCTGGCTGATCTGACGGCGCGCGACCGGTGCGTCCCCGAGCACCGACCACAGCGTCGCCAGGTCGTAACCCGGCAGGTACCAGCCCGCGTGCTCCCAATCCACCAGCACTGGACCGGCCGGTGACAGGAGAATGTTCGACAACAGTGCGTCGCCGTGGCAGAACTGGCCCATGCCCTGCCGTCCGGCCGCCTGTGCGATGCCGTGCAGCAGCTTCTGCAGGTCGCCCAGGTCCCGGTCGGTGAGCAGGCCCAGCTCGTGGTACCGGGAGATGCGGGCCGCGTAGTCGAGCGGGGCGTCGAAGGTGCCCGCCGGCGGCCGCCAGGCGTTGAGCCGGCAGATCGCGCCGAGCGCCGCCCTGATGTCCGCCCGGGGCGGCGCCTCGGCCGGATGCCGCTGGAGCGCCGCCACCCGGCCGGGCATCCGCTCGATCACCAGGGTGCAGTTGTCCGGGTCCGCCGCGATCAGTCTCGGCGCCCGCACGGGTGGGCGGTGCCGGACGAACGAGCGGTATGCCGCTATCTCGTGGCGGATCCGCTCGGACCAGGCGGGGGAGTGGTCGAGTAAACACTTGGCGACGGCCGTGCTGCGGCCGGTCGTGCCGACCAGGAGCACCGACCGGCCGGTGCGGCGCAGGACCTGCACCGGGGCGAACTCCGGGCAGATGCGGTGCACCGACGCGATCGCCGTGCGCAGCTGCGCGCCCTGGGCGCCGGACAAGTCGAGTCTCCCGCTGAGCGGTTGGGTGCCGAGGACCGCGCCGCGCCGAGCCCTGCCCGCACCGAGCACGGGGGCCGCCGGCCGCGCGGGGGCGAGGTAGGGGCCGCTGTCCGCGGGACGCGGGTGCAGCGACCGGGGCGGTGCGGACACGGAGGACGATGCTGCGTACATGGGCGAAACAGATCCCTTCGTGTGCCTGCGACGACAGCGCACCACCCGGCCCGGACGCCCGGGGGAACCCTGGGGAGTGTCCCCGGGGACCGGGTCGGGGTGGCGCTTTCCTACCTGACACCGGATGGCCCGTGGCACACCATCTGGCGCACCCTGGCGAACCCTGGCGAATAGTCGCCCGGCAAGTCTCCCCGGGCTACTGTCAACTCAGCCGAGAACCTGGGGGCTTGACGTGAGCGGACAACCCAACACCCGGCTCGCGGACCTGTTCGGCCTGGCCGGCTGGTCCAAGGGCGAACTCGCGAGGCTGGTCAACCGGCAGGCGGCGGCCATGGGCCATCCCCAGCTGTCGACCGACACCTCCCGGGTGCGGCGGTGGATCGACACGGGAGAGATCCCGCGCGATCCGGTGCCGCGGGTGCTGGCGGCTCTGTTCACCGAGCGTCTCGGCCGTGTCGTGACCATCGAGGACCTCGGTCTGGTCCGGCACGGGCGTACGGGGAAACGGCAGGGCGGCGGGAGCGATGACGCTCCCGACGGTGTGCCGTGGGCGCCCGAGCGGACCGCCGCGGTCCTCACCGAATTCACGGGAATGGACCTCATGCTCAACCGACGCGGCTTGGTGGGCGCGGGCGCCGCGCTCGCCGCGGGATCCGCACTCAGCAACGCCATGCACGACTGGCTGCACTCCGACCCTTCCCTGGCTGCCGACGCCCCCGACCTCGACCACTCCCTGCACGCCGACCCCGCTGGGTTCGACCGTTACGAGGCCGCCCCCATCGGGTCGCAGGAGATCGAGGAACTGGAGCGCTCGGTCGAGGTGTTCCGCGCCTGGGACGCCGCCCGCGGAGGCGGGCTCCAGCGCAAGGCCGTGGTGGGCCAGCTCAACGAGGTGGGCGGCATGCTCGCCTACCGACACCCACCCCATCTCCAGCGGCGCCTGTGGGGCGTGGCCGCCAACCTGGCCGTCCTCGCGGGCTGGATGTCGCACGACGTCGGCCTGGAGCCCACGGCCCAGAAGTACTTCGTCATCGCCGCGCACGCGGCGAGGGAGGGCGGGGACCGGCCCCGCGCGGGCGAGGCACTGTCCCGCGCGGCCCGTCAGATGGTGCACCTGGGCCGGCCGGACGACGCCCTGGACCTGATGAAGCTCGCCACCTCCGGCTCCGGTGAGGAGGTGCTGCCCCGCACCCGGGCGATGCTCTGCACCATCGAGGCCTGGGCCCAGGCCTCCATGGGCAAGGGCCAGGCGATGCGCCGCACGCTCGGGCGGGCGGAGGACCTGTTCGTCTCCGACAAGGCCGATGTGCCGCCGCCGGACTGGATGCAGACCTTCAAGGAGGAGGACCTCTACGGCATGCAGGCCCTGGCCTACCGCACGCTCGCCGAGTTCGAGCCGGGCGCGGCCGCCCATGCCCAGCACTACGCGGAGAAGGCCCTCGCCCTGCGGGTCGACGGCCGACAGCGGTCGAAGATCTTCGACTACCTGTCGATGGCCTCGGCCTGCTTCATCGCCGACGACCCCGAACAGGCCGACCGGTACGCGCGACTGGCCCTGGTGTCCATGGGATCCAACTCCTCCCATCGCACCTGGGACCGGCTCCGCCAGATGTACCGCCTCACCGCGGAGTACTCCGGCTACCCGAGGATCCAGGAGCTGAGGGAGGAGATCAAGCTCGCCCTGCCGAAGACGAAGGGCCGGGGCGGCAACCGGGCGCAGGCGTGAGATGCCTGGGGCCGCGCGGGCCCGGGATTCCTACGACATCACCTTGGCGACGAGCACACAGGCGTTGTCCTCGCGCTCGCTCGCGCCGAACTCCTCGACCACGGTCCGTACGCAGTCCTCAGCGGTGCGGTCCCCGGCCAGGCGCGGTGCCAGGCCGAGGAGGAGGTTCGCGGCCGCCGACCCGGTGTGCCCGGGCACCAGCCCGTCGGTGTGCAGGAGCAGCAGGTCGCCCACCTGGAGTGTCTCTTCGGCCTGCCCGTACACGGCGCCCGAGGTGGCGCCGAGCAGGACGCCGTCGGGTGCGTTCAGCGCGTGCCCCGTCCCGTCGCGGAACAGCAGCGGGGCGGGGTGTCCGGCCTGCGCCCACGCCAGGGTGCGGGTTTCCGGCCGGTAGCGGCAGCAGACGGCGCTGCCCAGGGCGGGTTGCACGGTGGCGTCGAGTAACTGGTTCAGCCAGGCCATCAACGGCCCCGGCTGGGCACCGGCGATGGCCATGCCGCGTACGGCACCGAGCAGCATGGTCATGTTCGAGGTGACGCCGACTCCCTGGCCGGTGAGTTCGCCGACGCTGAGGAGCGTTGCGCCGTCGGTGAGTTCGAGGGCGTCGTACCAGTCGCCGCCGATCATCGAGTGCGCCGACGCCGGCAGGTGCCGGGACGCGAGGTCGAGGGTCCTGGGACCCCGGTGCGGGAGCCGCAGGGTGCCGCGCCACGGTGGGAGCACGGCCTCCTGCAGCTCGACCGCGAGCCGGTGCTCGCTGCGCGCGGCCTCCTGCCGGTGGTGGAGCGAGTCACGGGTCTCGCTCACCACCCGCTGGCTGCGGCGCAGTTCGCTGACGTCGCGCAGCACGGCCCACATCGAGGCGGTGCTGCCGTCGGTGTCGAGCACCGGTTCGCCCATCATGTGCACCGTCCGTACGTCGCCACCGCGGCGGGCGATGCGGAACTCGCCGTCGATGGGCCGGGCGTCGATGAGGCAGCCGGTGACCATCGCCGTCAGTTTCGGCCGGTCCTCGTCCACCACCAGCGACGGCAGTTCGTCGAGGGTGAGCGGGGGAGCGGCCGGGTCGCGGCCGAGGATCTGGTAGAGCTCCCCGGACCAACTGGCCTCGTCGGTCAGCAGGTTCCACTCGGCGCTGCCGACCCGGCTGAGGAGGGAGCCCGGTGCGGCGGCGGGAGCGTCCGGGACCGCCGTGGGCGGGGGGCCGTCCCGCAGCTGGGCCAGGTGCTCGTCGAGGTCGCTGAGCTGGTGCAGGGCGAGGTCGTACAGGGCGCGCTGCCAGCGTTCGCGCGGGTGGTCCGAGCCGTCGGCGGCGTCGCGGCGCACCGCGTCCACGTCGCCCTTGAGCCGCCGCGTCTGCGATATGAGCGCGTCGACCGAGCCCCGTCCGGGCGGCTGGGCGGCTGGACGGTCCGCGGAGAGGTGGGACGGCATGACGCACTCCGATGCGGGGACGGTACGACCAAGGCGGACGGAGGGACCGTTACGACTGTTGCACAGCCCGCGACGCCCTGTAAGGGATTCGGCGACACACGATACGGTGGTGCTTCTGGCATATGCCACCGTCTCGCGGAGTTACTCCGAGGTAGCCGCCACATGCGCCGCTCGGAGATCCAAGTCGTAGATTACACAGGGCATTTGACGCTCCGTCGGGACGGTGTGCGAGGCCCTCCGGGTGTTCGACGGCCCTGTGTTCGAGCCCTGTTGCGCAGGGGGCTCCAGGGCCGTCGTGTGCCGCCCGGGGGTACCGCCCGGTAGTCAGGTCAGTACCGCAGCACCCCGGCCATGCCGTCCGCCTCCCCGAGGGTTCCGTCCGGTACGAAGCGGACGTCGGCGCCGGTCTCCAGGCACTGCTCGACGATCTCGTCCACGATGTCGTCGCGGGAGTCGAGGTCGCCGCTGTCGGCGAGGATCAGATGATCCCCGGCGTCGCGGACCGTCACGCGGTAGTTCTCCTCGACGGCCAGCAGCCGGACGCGGCCGTCCCGGGCGCTCTGCCACAGCTCGTCGACGCCCGCGGCGAACTCCCGCCGCCCGCGGGCCGTTTCGAGGGCGCGGGTCACGGCGTCCGTGCTCCTGCGGGCCTCCGCCTCGACGACCGGGCGCACCGCCTGCCAGACGACCTCGGGGGTGCCGTGCGCGAGTCCGCCGTGCGGGATGTGCACGGCGTTGCGGGCGGTGCCGCCGACTTCGTCCAGCAGGGAGAGGGCGGCCGGTTCACCGGTGACGTACAGCTGCCGGGGGTGCTCGCGCAGTACGGCGTTCATCGCGGTGTCGGTCTCGCGGAGGAACTGCCGGGTGCGCTCCTCGCGGAACGCGCTCGGCGTGTCGCCGATCCGCTGCTGCCGCTCCGGGTCGAAGTTCTCCACGCGCCGGGTCAGTGGGAAGCCGCCGACGCGGGCCTCGGTGACCCGGTCCACGCCGCCGCTCCACAGGGTGGCGCGGTCCGCTGCGAGCGACAGGACCCAGATGGGGCGCCCGGCCGTCTGCGCGGACACCAGGTTGCGGGTGAGGAAGGTGTCCGAGAGCACCACGCGTTCGGGTACGGGCCTGGCCAGTGACCACACCTGGTGCTCACCGGGGGCGGCGAAGATCGCGAGGCCGTCCTCGGCGTGGGTCAGGTCCACCTCCGACAGGGCCCGGTCGAGGTGCCCGGAGACCTCCGCGCGTCGCTCCCGGGTGACGGCCGGATCGGTCTCCAGCTGCCTCTTCGCCTCGGCCACCGCGTTGCGCAGCCGGACCTGGTCCTGGGCGTTGTAGGGATCACGCCGGTGTGTCGGCGTCAGCACGGAGACCGCGGGGTAGGGGCGCGGACGCCGCAGCTCGGCAAGGGTCGCGGGACTCAGAACGCTCTCCATGACAGAACGATAGAGCGAATTCGCGATGGGGGCATTTGGGGCAATCGATCTCACTCGTCGTCGCGGTCGGAACCGCAGGAACTGCCGTCCGGCGGAAGGGTTCCGTACAGCAGGAACGCGTCGACCTTGCCGTGCACGCACTTGGACGAGCCGTAGCCGGTGTGGCCCTCGCCCCGGTTGTCCAGCACCACGGCCGACGAGCCGAGCCGCTCGGCGGTCTCCAGCGTCCAGCGGTACGGCGTGGCCGGGTCGCCCCGGGTGCCGACGAGCAGCATCCTCGGCGTGTCGACGTCCTTGACGTCGTCGCGGATGTAGTCGGTGCCCTTGGGGCGGCCGTAGCACATCAGCACCTGGGTGAGCCGGTAGCGGCCGAAGACCGGTGACGCCTGCTCGTAGCGGGCGCGCAGCCGGCCGAGGTCCTCGGTGACCTGCGCGGCGGTGGGGCGGTCGGGGTCGTCCGCGCAGTTGACCGCCATCAGTGCCGCCGGAAGGTTGTCGAGGGGCACGTCGGCCGGGTCGGTCAGCCCGGCGTGCGGGCCGCGCCGCGAGGGCAGGGTGAAGCCCCCGGACAGGAACATCTCCAGGCCACGCGTGTCACCGTCCTCGAGGAGCCGGCCGATGGCCCGTTGCAGCGAGGGCCACAGCTCCCTGCTGTAGAGGCCCTGGCCGAGGGCGCCCGCGAAGTCCTGGCCGGTGAACGCCTCACCGAAGTCGGTCGGCAGCGGGTCCCGGTCGAGCGACTCGACCACCTCCACGACATGTTCCCTGGCCTCTCGCGGATTGCGTCCGAACGGGCAGGCGATGTCCTCGGTGCACCAGGTCAGGAAGCTCTCCAGGGCGGTCTGCTGCCCCTGGGCGCTCACCACGCCCTGGTCGGCCAGCGGCTCGGTCAGCGTGTCGACGCCGTCCAGCACCATCCGGCCGACGTTCTCGGGGTACTGGGCCGCGTACACCGCGCCGAGCCGACTCCCGTAGGAGAAGCCCAGGTAGTTGAGCTTGTCGTCGCCGAGCGCGTCGCGCATGACGTCCAGGTCGCGGGCGGCGTTGACCGTGCCGATGTGGGGCAGGACCGGGCCGGAGTGCTCGGCGCACTCGGTGGCCGCCGCCCGCAGCTGTTCGAGCACGGCCTGGGGGTCGGTCACGTCGGCGTCGCCGTCCGTCGCCTCCAGGGCGCCCTCCGAGGCGTTTCCGCAGCTGACGGGCGAGGAGCGGCCGACGCCGCGGGGGTCGAAGGAGACGACGTCGTAGCCGTTCGTCAGCCCCATGAACTCCTTGCCGCCCATGGCGAGTTGCGCCACGCCCTGGCCGCCCGGGCCGCCGAAGTTCAGCAGCAGCGAGCCCCGGGAGGCGCCGGTGGCCCGGTAGCGGGCGACGGCGAGGTCGAGGGTGCCCTTGCCCGGCTCCGCGTAGTCGAGCGGGACGGTGACCTTCCCGCACTGGAGATCCTTCGGCATGTCCATACCTGGGCATTTCGACCAGGTGACCTTCTGGTCGTAGAAGCGGGTGAGCCCGGGTGGTGGGTCGTCGGCGGCCGGCAGTGCCGTGCCCAGCAGGGCCAGTCCGGCCGTGCCGGTGACCGCGCAGCGCCGTATCGAGGGGCGCGTGGACAGCTTGGCCAGCATCGGTGCCTCCAAGGACGCGGGGCGCCCCGCAGCGGACCGGGATCGGCGCCCTCGCTCACCATAAGCGGGCCCCGGAAGCCGCGCCTCCGGACGGGGGAGGCTCCCCGAGGCCGCATACGAAGGGCTTTACCGCTAGTTCGACAACCGGGCCGCTCGATGGAGTGAAAGGCGGATAAGCCATAACTCGCACCGGATGTCCCGCGTTCTCCGGGGTGCGGGCGAGTGCTCGCGACGATGTCTGGAAGGCAGGGGTCCCATGAGACGGGTTACCCGAAACGGAGTGATCGCCGTCGCCGCCGCCTCGGGCGCGATGGCCGTGACCGTCCCCGCGTACGCGGCTTCCGGCGCGGACGGCGCCACGGCCGGTTCGCCCGGGGTGGTCTCCGGCAACACCGTCCAGCTGCCGGTGCACGCTCCGGTGAACGTGTGCGGCAACACCGTGAACGTGGTGGGGCTCCTGAACCCCGCCGCCGGCAACCGGTGCGCGAACCAGGACGACGGGCGGGGCGGACGGCCGAGCCGGTCCGGTGGCGCGGTCGCCGACGGCGGTGGTGCGGATTCACCGGGCGTGGTCTCCGGCAACGCCGTGCAACTGCCCGTCGACCTCCCGGTCAACGTCACCGGCAACTCGGTGAACGTGGTCGGCATCGGCAACCCGGCCACCGGCAACGCGTCCTCGAACACGCCCGGTGAGCAGCGCCCCGTGCGCCCCCAGCAGCCGCCGAAGCCGGTCCCGAAGCCGACCCCGCCGCCCCGGCCGAACCCGGCCACCGAACCCGCTCCGCACACCGTCCCGCACGCCGGGGCCGCCCTGGCGCACACGGGTACGGACCACACCCTCCAGGCCGTCGCGGCGAGCGCCGCGCTGGTCGCCGGGGGAGTGGTGCTGCGCCGCAGGTTCCGTCCCGGTTCGGACGCCTGACCCCGCGGGCTAAACCGCCTCCGCCACCCCCGTGAGCAGGACCATCCCCGAGTCCCCGTAGTCCGGCAGGGTCGGGTCCATGTCGATGTGGGTCACCACCAGGTCCCGGGTCAGGGGCGTGAAGACCTCCGTGACGGCCGCCGGGCTCACCGGACAGCCCGGCCAGCGGGAAGCGGGCCCGATGCGGTACGTCGGCATGTTCTCCATGAACGCGGCGACCAGGTGACCACCCGGCCGTGCCGTGCGGACGAAGGTGCGGCACAGGTCGGCGAACTCGGCGAAGTCCTCCGTCACGCTCTCGGCCACGAAGTGCATGGAGGCCAGTTCGTACGAGCCCGGCGGCAGCGCCCGGACGTCGGCGTGCACGATGTGCACCGGGGCCAGCGCACCGGCCAGCGTCGCGGGCAGCTCGGGGTTGAGCCGACGGCACAGCTCGTGGAAGGGCAGCCAGCTCGCGTCCAGCCGGTGACAGATCTGGTCCTCCAGGTAGGAGACATTGCCCGCTCCGGCCTCCACGGCGTCGATCCTGCGGCACGCGGCGGACGCGAGCATCAGCGGATACAGGTTGGGGCCCGCGCCGAACTCCACCGAACGGGCGATCCCGCCGGGCGGCAGGTTCCGGTAGAACGCGGAGTGGTGCGCGATGACCGCCGCGTCCGAGGCGTGCACCTCGCGGTAGTTCTCCGCGAGGTAGTCGGCGACCGGCCAGCGGTCCCAGTCCACGTCGTCGTTGTGCGTCGTCATGGCCGGCTAGCCCTTCATCCGCAGCGGGAACCGCTCGGCCAACCGGTTCATGGTCCCGTTCAGATGGTCGATGTCCTCGTCGGAGTTGAGAGCGGTGAGCTGGACGCGGAACCCCACCCGGTCCCGGGGGACCAGCGGATAGGCGGCCAGCGTCACATAGACGCCCTCCTCCCACAGGAACGCGGCGACCGCGTCCAGGTCGGCCGGGTTCGCCAGCGGCACCTCCACGATCGGAAGCCGGTCCGAGTTGAGGGTGTTCACCCCCATGCCGTCCAGATGGTCGAGCACCCGGACCGTCTTGCGGTACAGGTCGGCCCGGATCGCGTCCCCCCGGCGCTCGTTGACGTCCAGCCCGGCGAGCGCGGTCGCCAGGGACGCCGTCGGCGACGGCCCCGAGTACAGATAGGGCGCCGCCAGCGTCTTCAGCCGGTTCTTGAGCTCCGACGGCAGCGCGAGGAACGCCAGCAACGACGAGTACGCCTTCGAGAACCCGCCCACCAGCACGACCCCCTCGTACGACTCCCCGGTGTGCCGCACCACGCAGTTGCCGCGCATGCCGTACGGGCACGTCTCGGCCGGATCGCGCTCCCCGATGACTCCGAATCCGTGCGCGTCGTCCACGTACAGCGTCGCCCCCTCGGAACGGCACACCGACGCCAGGGAGGGCAGGTCGGGGATGTTGCCGCTCATGCTGTTGACGCCGTCCAGGCACACCAGCCGCGGTGTCCCCGGCGGTGTCCCGGCCAGCTGGGTGCGCAGGTCGTCGAGCCGGTCGGCGTGGAAGCGGTGCAGGGTCGCGCCCTGCGCCCGGGCCACCACACAGCCGTCGTAGACCGTGCGGTGCGCGGTCGCCTCCACGAAGACGTGCCCGTCCTGGGCGAGCGCCGGGATCACCGAGGAGTGCACCAGCGTCAGCGTGGGCAGCAGCAGGGTGTCCTGCGCGCCCAGCAGCGCGGCCAGCCGTTCCTCGATGTCGGGGTACAGCCGGGGGCTGCCCAGCAGCCGCGACCAGCTGGGGTGCGTGCCCCACCGGCGGACCGCGGGATCGACCGCCTCCATGACCTCCGGGTCCCAGTCGAAACCCAGGTAGTTGCACGACGCGAAGTCGATCAGCCAGTGGTCGCCGCTGCGGATGTGCCGCCCGCGCACCTCGTCCAGGACGGCGTCGCTCATCGGGCTGGTGCGCCGCAGATGCTCCAGGTCCGCCCAGCGCGCCTCCCGGCGTCCCCGGGCGGCGTCCACCCGGGGGCGCGGCGTGTGGGGCGACGCGAACGGACGGGCGCTCGGCTCGCGCAGCACGTGCGCGCTCTGCTCCACCGTCATCGGCCGGGCGAACAGGAAGCCCTGCCCGAACCGGCATCCCATGCTCGCCAGCAGATCCCGCTGCGCGGCGTCCTCGATGCCCTCGGCGATGACCTGAAGGCCCAGCGTGTCGGCGATCCGCACGATGCCCTCGACCAGGGCGACCTGCTGGGCGTCGCGCGCGATGTCGTCGATGAACGACTTGTCGATCTTCAGCACGTCGATGGGGAAGTCCCGCAGATAGCGCAGCGAGGAGAAGCCGGTGCCGAAGTCGTCGACGGCGATGTGCACCCCGAGGTCCTTCAGCGTGGTCAGTACCGTCTGGAGCCGGTCGTCGCGGTGCAGCAGCACCGTCTCGGTCAGCTCCAGCTGGAGCGATCCCGGCTCCAGGCCCGGTGTGCTCAGCGCCTCCCCGACCTGCTCGATGAACCCGGCGTCGCGGAACTGCCGGGCCGAGACGTTCACACTGACGTACGGCGGACGGGCGGGCCCGGGCAGGTGCTGCAGGTTCACGATGTCGCTGACCGCGTTCTCCAGCACCCACGAGCCCAGCGGCGCGATGTGCCCGGTCTCCTCGGCCAGGCCGATGAACTGGTCCGGCATGACGGGCGGCCGCTGCTCGTGCGGCCACCGCACCAACGCCTCGAACCCGACGACCTCGCCCGCCGTGATGTCCACGACCGGCTGGTAGCGCAGCGCGAACGCCTTGTCGGCGACCGCCTGGGCCAGCTGCGACTGCAGATCGTGCCGCTCGACCATGCGGCTGCGCAGCAGCGGCTTGAAGCGGCGCCACTGCCGCTTGCCCGCCGCCTTCGCCGCGTACAGCGCCAGGTCGGCATGGCCCAGCAGTTCCTCGGCGTCCGTGCTGTCGCGCGCGGTGGCAACGCCCACGCTGGCGGACACCGGCACCGACTCGTCGGCCAGGTCGAAGGGGCGGCTCAGCGTCTGGATCACCTGGGCGGCCAGCAGTTCGGCGTCCAGGGGCTGCTTGGCGTCCTCCATGAGCACGGCGAACTCGTCCCCGCCGAGCCGGGCCGCGGTGTCGGTGCGCCGCAGCGCCCTGGACAGCCGGTTGCCGACCGCGACCAGCAGCTGGTCGCCCGCACGGTGCCCCATCGTGTCGTTGACCAGTTTGAAGTCGTCGAGGTCGATGAAGAGCAGACAGGTCAGGGACGACTCGCGCCGCCCGCGCAGCAGGGCGCGCTCGATCCGCTCCAGCAGCAGCGTCCGGTTGGGCAGGCCGGTGAGCGAGTCGTGGAAGGCCCGCTGGGTCAGCTCCTGCTCCAGCCGCCGCTGCTCGGTGACGTCCCGCAGGGTCACCACCAGGCCGGACACGGTCCGCTCGTCCCGGAAGTCGCTGAAGCGGACCTCCACCTCGACACGCGCCTCCCGGCGCCGTACCCACCAGTGGTCGTGCCCGGCCCCCGACCCCCGCTCCCGTACGGCGGTCAGCCCGCGCGCCGCCCGCTCCCGGTCCCCCGGGTCCACCAGCTCGGGCAGCGGCACGCCGACGAGGTCGTCGGTGCCGAACACGCTCCGTGCGGACGGGCTGGCGTACCGGATGGTGTCGTTGTCCTCCAGGATCAGGATCACGTCGGAGGTGTTGCGGACGAGGGTGCGGAAGTACGCCTCGTTCTCGCGCCGGACCACCTCCTGGCGCAGCGAGACCCGCTCCATGGCCAGGCCCGCGTGGGAGGCCAGGATCTCCAGGGAGCCCCAGGTCTCGTTGAGCTGCCGTTCGGGGGCGGCGACCAGCAGGGTGCCCGGCACGTCTCCGGTCGGCCGGTCCGGCTGCGTCATGGGGCACGCCAGGACCGACGGCAGGCCGTTCAGCCCGGCGGCGATCTCGGGGGCGAGGGCGGCCGGGCTCACCAGCCGGGTGCCGCGGGCGCTCAGGTCGGCCGCCTGCGCCGTCGGCAGCAGCATGGTCCGGTGCGGTACGTCCGGGCCCATCAGGTGGTCCACCGCCTTGCGGCAGGACTGGTCGACCTCCTCCTGGCGGAAGGCGGAGACCAGCGACGCGGCGGCTTCCCGCAGGGCGAGTTCGCGCGTCACCGCGTGCCGGTGCGCCACGACCATCCCCGCCAGCCGCGCGATCACCAGCAGGAACAGCACGCCCGAGAAGGCCGCGATCACGGCGGCGTCCCGGGTATGGCCGCTCAGGCCCTCCCAGAGCAGGATCCCCGGCGCGATGAGCGTGGCCACGGCGAGCATGACCAGCCTGCGTGGTGGCGGCAGCAGGGACTCCCGCTGCGGCACGGAAGCCGTCAGCTCCACCATGGACGGATGCAGCGCCGCCAGGCCCCAGGCGGTGTAGAAGGCGACCCAGCCGAGATCCAGCAGGCTGCCGGTCTCCCACACGTCGTACAGCTGCAGGATTCCGTAGGCGATGTCGGTGACGAGCAGGGTCACCGTGCCGGCGACCAGCAGCCGTACGGCGCGGTTGGATCCGTGGAGCGGGCTGGGGGTGAGCAGCCGGACCAGCAGGGCCAGCACGAGGATGTCGCCGAGGGGGTAGGCGATGCTGATGGCGCGCTGCTGCCAGGTCATGCCCTGCACCACGGTCAGCGGTTGCACCAGGTAGACCCAGACGGGCAGCGCGAGGCCGGCGGTGACGATCAGCGCGTCGAGCAGGCTCGGCAGGTCGCGGTCGGCCCACCGGTGGCGCACCAGCCCCGACAGGCCGATCGCGATGAGCGGATACATCGCCAGGTAGCAGGCGTCGGCCGGGGACGGGAACGGGTTGGAGGCCCCCAGGTACTGCTCCATCACGAAGTAGTACGTGTCACCCGCGATGAAGACGAGCAGGCCTGCCGCCAGCATCCACCAGGGCCATTGATGGGCGGGCCGGTACAGACGTGTACCGATCACGATGGCGGCGACTCCGGCCAGCCCCATCACGGCCCACATGACGGGAACCATCACCGGGACGGTCATGTACACGACGGTGACGACCGCGACCACCGTGATGTAGACGGGAACGAGCCGACGTGCCGGCAGCGAGGACATGTGCCTCCCCCCATCGGGGAGACCGGGGCGGGTGCCTGGTCTTACACCTGGGTCAACTGGAATCGATCGTAGGTTCGTCCGAGCGGCCCTGCATCTCGGGCGGCACCTCGGGCGCGTGCCCGCCGGGGCGTCCTCACCCCTCCAGGCCGGTGTCTCAGCCGCGACCCCGGTGGAACCTGGCGTGCAACTCCTTGATCCGCGCGGTCAGTTCGGGCACCGGGCCGTCCACGGTCACCCCGGGTGCGACCTCCTGTACGGGGAGTGCTCGCACCGGTGCGGCGGGGACTCCCAACTCCGACAGCCACGAGCCGAGTTGCTCGGACGAGGCGACGTAGACGATGCGCCCGAGACCGACCCAGGCATGCGCGGCCGCACACATCGGGCAGTGCTCGCCGGAGGTGTAGACGGTGGCGGCGGCCCTCTCCCCGGGCGTGAGGTGCGCCGCGGACCAGCGCGCCAGCTCGAACTCGGGATGCCGGGTGCGGTCGCCCGAGGCCACCCGGTTGTGGTCCTCGGCGAGGACGGTGCCGTCCCCGCCCACCAGGACCGACCCGAAGGGCTCGTCCCCGGACTCCAGGGCCTCGGCGGCCAGTTCCACGCAGCGCCGCAGATGCGGCAGTTCCGTGTCCTTCACGACCATGGGGGCGGCCTTTCCGGTGACGACGTGATCTACAGGACCCTACGGTGCCGGGGCACCGGGGGGAAAGGAACGAAGCCCCGGGTCGGGGTGCGCGGCGCCGGTTCGGAAAATCCTTTGCCGGGCCGCACGGCGGCTGCTGAGGTCTGTCCATGGATCATGCCGAGCTGCTCACCCTGATCGACCGCGAGCTGCGCGAGGGAGCGCGGCCGGACAGCCCCGACGCCCGCGTCGAGCGGACCGGCGACGTCGTCCGCCAGGTCGCCCCGGAGCCGGGCTGGAACGGCGTGCTGTGGTCCGCCCTGGACGAGGCGGGAGCGGACGCGGCGATCGCGGCGCAGATCGGGCACTACACCGGTCTCGGCCTCGACTTCGAGTGGAAGCTGTACGGGCACGACCGGCCGGCGGACCTCGGGCGGCGGCTGCGCGCGGCCGGGTTCACCCCCGCGCCCGAGGAGACGGTGATGATCGGCGAGGCGACCGGTCCGGCCCTCGACGCCGCACCGCCCGAGGGCGTGCGCGTCGTGCAGGTCACCGACCCGGCGGGCGTCGATCTCGTGGCCGACGTGCACGAGAAGGCGTTCGGCGCCGACAGCACCTGGCTGCGCCGGCGGCTCCTCGCCCGGCTGTCCGGCCCGGACGGCGTGGTCGCCGTCGTGGCGATGGCCGGTGACGAACCGGTGAGCGCGGCGCGCATGGAACTCGTGCCCGGCACCCCGTTCGCCGGGTTGTGGGGTGGCGGCACCGTCCCGGGCTGGCGTGGCCGCGGGGTCTACCGCACCCTGGTGGCCCACCGGGCCCGGGTCGCGGCGGCCCGCGGCTACCGCTACCTCCAGGTCGACGCCTCCAGCCGGAGCCGCCCGATCCTGGAACGGCTCGGATTCCTGCCGCTGACGACCACGACACCGTACGAGTACGCGGTCCGGCCGGGCCGGTGACCTCATGGACCGCGCGCGGTCGGCGGCCCCGCCACCGAGCCCTGTGCGGCCGACGGGAACGGGCCGGTCCGGGACACGGACCGGCCCGTTGTCTCCTTCAGGCGGGCGTTAGGGCCTGCGCGTGGCCTTCGCCGCGGTTCCGGCGCACACCAGCCCGAGGATCACGGCCAGTGCACCGATGATGATGTTGTTCCACACCACACCGGCGTCCGGGCTTTCGCCGACGACCCACGGCGAGATGATCATCCACACCCCGAGCGCGCACATGGCCCAGCTCAGGCCGTACATGCGCTCCGGAGCGCGAGTGAACCCGAGCGCCAGCAGACCGATCGCGATGCCCATGATCAGGTTGTGGGTCACGAGGTTCGGCTGGCTGGTCGTGTAGTGGACGATCCACGGGGAGGCGGCGCAGTACAGACCGAGCAGGAACACCGGTCCGTCCACGAGCGCCACATCGCGGCCGCCGAGCATGCGGGCGTACCGGTCCCGCATCTCGCCGGCGTCCGGGTGGCTGGTGATATCCCCTCTGGTGGGCGAGACGTTGGCCATGATTCGTCTCCTTCGTGGTGCAGGGCGACCGCTTCTGGTGAGGTATGCGGTAAACGCCGCGTAAAAGTCATTCTGCGCTTATCTTCCCTTTATGTGTAGAGGCCGGCGTCGGGTACCGGTATCTACCCGGCGGTACATGTCCAGGCGGATCCGGGGCATCCGCAGGGATACGACAGCGATCTATCGACGGCGCCCCGGCGGGCGGTGCGGGACAGGGGAGGGCAGCGGACATGACTGCGGCCATCAGTGCGAAGGTGTTGGAGCGGTTCCCGGCGGGGTCTCCGCGCGGATCGTGGCCCGCGGAGGAGTACGCGGCGCGCTGCCGTGCCGAGGGCGAACCGGCCACCGTCGTGATGGACCTGGAGTCCGACGCCTTCCTCGTGGTCGTCCCGGCGGACGGCGACTGAGGCGCTCGCGCTCACCGCGAGGAGATGCCCACCGCCGCGATCCATGGCATGACCACGCGACTGGACCTCACGCGGCGACGCCACGCTGCTTCGGTGTGAGCGGCGGCCGGCTGACGGCCACGGCCGCCGCAGACGTGTGGCCGGCGGACGGTTTCCGTGCACGCGTCCATGCCCCCGGCGGCCTTGGCGGCGGCCCCGGCGCACACGTCCGCGCGCACCCGAGATGCCGAAACCGCACTCGGCCCCGCCCGACCGCGCTCGCCTCCTCCAAGGACCCCTAAGCCGGTGCCAGCGCGCCGAGGTGTGTCCGGCGTGCCTCCGCCGTCTGGCCCTGTACGAGCAGGAACAGCCCCTCGCGGGCCAGCCGTTGGGCCCGGCTGTCGAGGGACATGGAGCGGCCGCCACCGGCCACGATCGCCGCGGTCGTGGCCGCGCGCAGGACGTCGTACGCCCGTGTCTTCACGGCGAGCCGTTCCGGGACGCGGTCCTGCGGCGCGGGATGGTCGGCCAGGGCGTAGGCCTCCTGCCGTACCTCGTCGAGCCGGGCCCGCAGTGACCGGGCCGTCTCCCCGCCCTCCGGGGCCTGCTCCACCAGGTCCAGCGCCGCGTCCGCCACCCCGAACACGGCCGGACTGGCGTTGGCGGCCCGGGGGAGGTCGACCCGGGCGAACTCCTCCCGGGAGGTGCGCAGTACGACGGACTCGTCCGGAAGCCACAGGCCGTCCAGCTCCAGGGACACGGTCCGCGCGGCGGTGAGGGCCGCGAGCCGCATCGGCGCCGACGGCGTCAGCCCCGGCTGTGCGCGGGCCTCGGCGAACACGAACACCACCTCGGCCGAGTCCGTCACCCCGGCCAGCAGTATCACGTCGTTCAGCCCCCAGCCCGTGTACCAGGGCACCCGGCCCTCGAAGCGCCAGCCGCCCTCCTCGGCGACGGCCCGCACGGGCACCCGGGGGAAGGCCCGGACATGGGCGAACGCGATGCCGGCCATCAACTCGCCCGTCGCCAGCGGGCGCAGCAGCCTCTCCCGGACGGGGGAGTCGCAGGTGCTGAGCAGCTTCACCGGGGTGTGGTGCTGTGTCTGCACGAACCATGTGGAGCAGCACGCCCCGGCCAGGACCTCCGCGGTCTCACGCGCCACGGCCACGGGCGCGTCCGCCCCGCCGTACTCCCGCGGCGCGACCACCCCCAGCAGTCCGGCCCGCTTCACCGCCTCCACATGGCTCGCGGGCACTCCCTCCTGGTCGACGCGCTCGGCCCGCGGGACGAGGAGTTCGTGCGCCAGCCGCCGGGCGGCGGTGACAAGGGGGTGAGGGGAGTGGGGTGTAGTGGTCATGGGAGGAATTCTCGTGGCCGAGCGGCGCGCGGTGCCGCTCCGGGGGCGTGTCGTGGCCGATCGGCAAGTCGTCGACCAGCACGGACACGACAGGTCTGGACCTGACTGGTCTACACCCTTGACTGGTACAGACCAACACGGTTGAGTGTGGCTCCACAGCCCCCCACCACGGCCGCCCCGACGCCGTGACCGGACCTCCGGTGCGTGCGTCGAGGGCCTGCTCCGCCCTGCCCTCGTCAGGGTGCGGCCGTGCTCCGCGAAGGAGTTGAACCCGTGTCGAGACGCCGTATCTCCGCAGCCCTGGCCGCCCTCGCCCTCGCCGGCTCCGCGCCGGTGCTGCTGCCCGCCGTGAACGCCTCGGCCGCCTCGGCCGCCGCCTGCTCCAGCTACCCGAACTGGACGGCCGGGAAGTCGTACAACGCCGGTGACATCGTCCGCTACACCGACGGCAAGGCGTACATCGCCGAGCACGCCAACCCGGGCTACGACCCGGTCATCAGCACCTGGTACTGGGAGCCGTACGCCTGCGACAGCGGTCCGGGAACGCCCAACGCCCGCTTCGTGGTGAGCGAGGCGCAGTTCAACCAGATGTTCCCGAACCGGAATGCGTTCTACAGCTACAGCGGTCTCACCGCGGCCCTGAGCGCCTATCCCGGCTTCGCCAACACCGGCAGCGACACGGTGAAGAAGCAGGAGGCCGCCGCCTTCCTCGCCAACGTCAGCCACGAGACCGGCGGTCTGGTGCACGTGGTGGAGCAGAACCAGGCCAACTACCCGCACTACTGCGACTGGGGACAGCCCTACGGATGTCCCGCCGGGCAGGCCGCCTACTACGGGCGCGGCCCGATCCAGCTGAGCTGGAACTTCAACTACAAGGCCGCGGGCGACGCGCTCGGCATCGACCTGCTGAACAACCCCTGGCTGGTGCAGAACGATTCGGCCGTCGCCTGGAAGACGGCCCTGTGGTACTGGAACACCCAGACCGGCCCCGGCAGCATGACCCCGCACAACGCCATGGTGAACGGCGCCGGGTTCGGCCAGACGATCCGCAGCATCAACGGCTCCCTGGAGTGCGACGGCAAGAACCCGGCACAGGTGCAGAGCCGTGTGAACAACTACCAGCGGTTCACGCAGATCCTCGGGACGTCACCCGGAGGCAACCTGTACTGCTGACGCGGCACCGTGCGGCGTGGTGTCATGCGGGGTGTCATGAACCTGACGGTCGACCGAAGGGCCTCCCTCATGCGACTGCGCACCCCCCACGCCCTGCTCGCCACGACCGCGGCACTGGCCGCCGCGGTCGTGGCCCCCCAGCCCGCGGCCGCCGCCGTCCCGGATCCGGGCGCGTACTACGTCCAGAGCGTCACGACCGGGCTCAACGCGGCCGACAACGGCGGCGCGGTCGAGCAGCACAGACCCCGCGGCAACGAGGACCGCCAGCAGTGGCAGCTGAAGCCGAGCGGATCCTCCTACCTGCTGGAGAACACCGTCGCGCCCGGCAGCTGTCTCGGCCGCAGCGGCGACCTGGCCGCGACCGTCGCCTGCGCGAGCGCCGACGCCGGGTGGGAGATCGACCCGATCGGCGCCGACCGCTACACGCTCAAGGCTCCGGGAACCACCCGCCACCTCACGGTCGCGCCCAAGCCGCCCGGCGCCACCTACCCGGCCCGGCTCGCCCTCGGCGGGTCCGGCGACCTCGCCGCCTGGTACCTCACCCCGGTCACTCCCGCCACCCGTCCCATGCCGCCGCAGGACCGGCGCACCCTGGACCAGGTCACCTTCCTCACCACGCACAACGCCTACGCCAACGGCGTCGACGGCGGCTTCGCCCCGCCCTTCGTCAACCTCGTGCCCAACCAGACCCGCGGCATCGAACGCCAACTCGCCGACGGCGTCCGTGGATTCATGCTGGACATCCACCAGACCCCCGACGGCGCCATCCTCTGCCACAACAGCTGCACCCTCGTCAGCAGGCCCGTCGCCCTGTGGGTCGACCTCCAGCGCATGGTCGACTTCCTCAAAGCCCACCCCGACCAGGTCGTCACCGTCTTCCTGGAGGACTACGTCGACCCGGCCGTGCTGCGCGCCGAACTCGCCCGGGTCAACGGCCTGTCGGACGTGCTCTACCGGCCCGATCTCACCGGCGTACGGCAGAACGGCTGGCCGACGATGGCCGAGCTGGCCGCCGCGAACGACCGGCTGCTGATCTTCACCGACCACAGCCGCGCCGCCGACCGGGCCGCGGGCCTGACCCGGGACAGCTTCGGGGTCATGTACCAGTCCGAGTGGACCGTCGAGAACTACTGGTCGATGGGCTCGGGTCTCGGCACCTCCGACTGGTCCTGCTACAGCCGCTGGTACGGACCCGACACCAACATCCCTCTGACCCGCACTGAACCGGGCTTCCGCCCGCTGTTCGTCATGAACCACTTCCGGGACGTCCCGTTCACCGGCACGGCCGGCACCGACAACACCAAACTCGCCGACCGGGCGCAGCGGTTCTGCCAGCCGGCCGCCCGCAAGAAGCCCACCTTCCTCGCCGTCGACCACTACGACCGCGGCAACCCGGCCTCCGCCGTCACCGCCCTCAACGCGTACACGTATCCGTAAACCGGTTACACCGGCCCGCGTTCCGTGTGTGACACTCCGCCGATGAGCTCACAGACGGTCACCGCGGACGCCGCCGGCACCTGGAGACTCGGCGACCTGCCCGTCCACCGCCTCGGCTTCGGCGCGATGCGGCTGACGGGCAGCGCCGCCTTCCACCACGGCATACCGAGCGACCGCGACCGGTCGATCGCCGTGCTGCGCAGGGCGATCGACCTCGGCGTCAACCACATCGACACCGCCGCCTTCTACTTCTCCGCGCTGCGCTCCGCCAACGAACTGATCAACAGCGCCCTCGCGCCCTACCCCGAGGAACTGGTCATCGTCACCAAGGTGGGCCCGTACCGCGCCTACGACGGCCAGTGGGGCGCCTCGGCCCGACCCGAGGACCTGCGCGGCCACGTCGAGGAGAACCTGCGCCAGCTCGGCCGCGACCACCTGGACGTCGTCAACCTGCGCCGGATGCCGAAGTACGACTCCATCGCCGAGCACTTCGGCGCCCTCGCGGAGCTGCGTGAGGCGGGCCTGATCCACCACCTCGGCATCTCCAACGTCACAACCCGCCACCTCGCCGAGGCCCGGGCCATCGCCCCAGTGGTCTGTGTCCAGAACCGGTATGCCCTCGACCGCCCCGATCCCGACGGCGACGAACTGCTCCGCGTCTGCGGTGAGCAGGGCATCGCCTTCGTGCCGTTCTACGCCGTCGCGGGCGAGGCCGCCGAGCAGGGCGCGACCACGGCCCACGACGAGGACGTACGAGCCGTGGCCCGGGCCCATGGCGCGAGCCCCGCCCAGATCCGCATCGCCTGGACCCTGCACCAGGGCTCCCACGTCCTCGCCATTCCCGGCACCGGCAACCCCGACCACCTCGCGGAGAACGTGGCGGCGGGCGCGATCCGCCTCACGCACGAGGAGCTGAACCGTCTCGGCCGGGCGCACCACAAGGCCTGCTGACGGGCGTCACACGGCCCAGACACCCTCCCGCATGAGATGCCTGCGAGGCAGTTCCCGCACTTCGCACCACGCCTGCACCGAGCGCGGCCGCACCTCGAAGAACGCGTAGGACTCGTGCTCCCCGCGCGGATCCCAGCCGGTCTTCGCATGGAACGCCTCGGCCGCCGCCGACGGCACCTCCCGCATCGTGTGGGTCCGCACCTCACCGTCGACGAGCACGACGTCCCGGGTGTCCCCCAGGGCCAGCCGGGTGCGGCGGCCGTCGCGCAGATTGCGGCCCGTCGGGTTGGTCAGCCGGGTGCACAGCCACACGGCCTCGTCGTGCCACACGAACCACAGCGGCACCAGACACGGCACTCCCTCGGCATCCGCCGTCGCGACCCAGATGTCGATCTCCCGCTCCATCCGGCCCAACAGGTCCGCCTTGCGCTGCTCCGGGGTCCGCGGCGGATCAGTGATCTTCATGGAGGGGACGCTAGCGGCCGGAGGGGACGGCGCGCCTCCGGCCGCAGCCCTAAGCCCGGGGCCTAGGACCCCTGGGCGAGGTACTGCGCCACGCCTTCTCCGAGCGACCAGTCCGCCGCCCCGTTCTCCGTCAGGACGACGAACACGTTCCGCGGCTCCGTGCCCGCGTACGTGTGGGCCAGCTCGGCGATCCTTCGGTGGAGGGCCTGCTTCTGCGCGGGCGTGCGGCCGGACCGCAAGGTGATCGCGACGTACGCGATGCCGTCGTCGCGGTGCACGCCGAGGTAGTCGTCGTGACGCAGGGTGCCGCTCGTGCCGTCGTGGTCCGTCAGCACCTGGAACCGGTCGTCGGACGGGATGCCGATGGTCTCCGTCAGGGCGTCGTGCACGGCCCGGCCGAGTGCGGCGAGGCGCTCGGGACCGGCCCGGAGCGTGTCGATGCGGACGAGGGGCATGGGACCTCCGGTAGTCGTTGATCGCGAGTGTACATACTAGTAGTTACAGTCGCGGACCCGGGAGTCGGTCAAGTAGTTGGCATCCTCGGAGTTTTACGTATAACCTCTCCGGTCAACCGCCCGCTCCGAGAGGCTTCGATGCGACGTATCGCCCTGGTCACCCTCGTCGTCGACGACTACGACGAGGCGATCCGCTTCTACACCGGCGCTCTCGGGTTCCGGCTCGCCGAGGACGCGCCCCGGCCCGATGGATCCCGCTGGGTCGTCGTCGAACCCGGCGCCCCGGGAACCGGCACCGGCCTGCTGCTGGCCCGGGCCAAGGGGGAGGCTCAGACCGCCCGGGTCGGGGACCAGACGGGCGGGCGCGTCGGCTTCTTCCTGCATACCGACGACTTCGCCCGCGACCACGCCCGGATGACCGCCGCGGGCGTGACCTTCCTGGAGGACCCGCGGCACGAGCCGTACGGCACCGTCGCCGTCTTCCAGGACCTGTACGGCAACCGCTGGGATCTGCTCCAGCCCGCCGGCTGATCCCTTCCCAACCGCTACGAACGACCCGCCCGAGGAAAGACCCGCCATGACTGCTACGCGCGTAGACGCCGACCTGATCCGCCGCCTCCCCAAGGCCGTGCTGCACGACCACCTCGACGGCGGCCTGCGCCCCGCCACCGTGGTGGAGCTGGCCGAGGCGGTCGGCCACACCCTGCCCACCACCGACCCCGACGAACTGGCCGCCTGGTACTACGAGGCCGCCAACTCCGGTGACCTGGTGCGCTACATAGCCACCTTCGAGCACACCCTCGCCGTGATGCAGACCCGCGAGGGCCTGCTGCGCACGGCCGAGGAGTACGTGCTCGACCTGGCCGCCGACGGCGTCGTCTACGGCGAGGTCCGCTACGCCCCCGAGCTGAACACCAACGGTGAGCTGACCATGGCCGAGGTCGTGGAGACCGTCCAGGAGGGCCTCGCGGCGGGCATGGCGAAGGCCGCCGCCGCGGGCACGCCCGTGCGGGTCGGCACCCTGCTGTGCGGGATGCGGATGTTCGACCGGGTGCGCGAGGCGGCGGACCTGGCCGTGGCGTTCCGCGACGCCGGTGTCGTCGGCTTCGACATCGCCGGCGCCGAGGACGGCTTCCCGCCCGCCGACCACCTCGCGGCCTTCGAGCACCTGCGCCGCGAGAACGTGCCCTTCACCATCCACGCCGGAGAGGCGCACGGCCTGCCCAGCATCCACCAGGCCCTCCAGGTGTGCGGCGCCCAGCGCATCGGGCACGGCGTGCGGATCACCGACGACATTCCGGACCTCGCGGCGGGCAAGCTCGGCCGCCTCGCGGGCTGGGTGCGCGACCGGCGCATCGCGCTGGAGATGTGCCCGACGTCCAACCTCCAGACGGGCGCCGCCACCTCCATCGCCGAGCACCCGATCACCGCGCTGAAGGACCTCGGCTTCCGCGTCACCCTCAACACCGACAACCGGCTGGTCTCGGGCACGACCATGACCCGTGAGATGGCCCTGCTGGTCGAGCAGGCCGGCTGGAGCGTCGAGGACCTGCGCACGGTCACGGTCAACGCCCTCAAGAGCGCGTTCATCCCGTTCGACGAGCGCAACGCCCTCATCCGTGACGTGGTGCTGCCCGGTTACGCCGCCGCGCTCTGAAGCAGCCCCCGCAGGTAGGCGGCCTGTCCGACGTGCTGGAGATCGTCGGACAGGACGCTGACCAGCCGGACACCCAGGGTGACCGGCGGGTCCCAGCGCTCGTCGACGACCCGTTCCAGGTCCTTGGCGGCCAGACCCCGCAAGGCGTCCAGGCTCTGCTCGTGCGCCGCGTCGTAGTAGCCGGTCAGCAGCTCGCCCGAGTAGACCCGGACCCGGGCGACCTTGGCGGGGCTGTGGCCGTAACCCGTGTCGCGGCGCGGCAGGTCGAGTCCGAAGCGCTTCTCCCAGTCCTGGGACAGCCACACCTGTTCCAGGCCGAAGGCGTCGGCCATGTGGTCGTCCTGGACGCGGGTGAGGTGCCAGACCAGCCAGGCGATCGAGTTGGTGTCGGGGGAGGGGCGGTCAGTCCCTCCGGTCCCAGACCCTCGACCGCGGCGTGGACTTCTTCGCGGATGCGGCTGAAGCCGTCGATGAGGATGTCCTTCGCATGCATGAGTCCACCATCGCGCACCGCCGAGGATCACGCGTCGGGAACCCAGCTCCCGTGGAAGCCCAGCGGCACCCGGCCCGGGAGGTGGATCCGGGCCACCGGCTCCCCGGTGAAGTCCTGGGCCGCGAGGATCACCAGGTCCGACGCCCCGCGGTCGGGGTCGTGCACATACGCGATCGCATAACCGTCGTCCTCCTCCGCCCGCCCGTCGCAGGGGTCGGACGGCACGAACACGGCCTCGCTCGCCGCCGCGTCGGCGGGCAGCCGGTGCACCTGTGAGGTCCCGCGCAGCAGGTCGTGTTTGATGAGCGCGTTGGCGAAGGCCCTGTCGGGTGGCGTGCCGTCGACCGCCTGGTAGGCGAGCGACATCTCCGCGGCCGCGGCCGAGTAGCCGTACCGGTGTCTGCGGGACACCAGCGCCTCGTTGACCCGGGGGAACTCCTGGGGGCGGTCGTCGAGGGTCCTGGTCCGCACCCGCCCCTGCCTCAGGTCGATCGTCCAGCGGTCGAGCCGGGGGGTGCCCGCCCCGTAAGGGCCGCCCGAGCCGTTGCCGGCGACGAGGAACGGCGCGTCGAAGTTCGTCATGTCGACAACGATCCGGTGCCCCTCCTCGTACGCGTTGAGGGTGTGCGAGTAGTAGACCGGGTCGACGTCGAACCAGCGGGCCGCGCCGCCTTTGCGGGGCATCACACCGACCCGTGCCGGATGCCGGTCGTTCCAGACGTACGGCACGAGGTCACCGCGCTCGGCGCCGGCCGGGTCGAAGGTGACCGGCATGTCGAGGATGATCACATGGTGCTCGGTGAGCGCGAAGTCGTGGATCATCGGCGCGTCCGCCACCGGGACCCTCGTGCTCCGCACCACCTTGCCCGCCGGGCCGACGACCAGGTGCCGGACGTGGTCCCAGGTCGGGTAGTAGGCGATCGCGTGCAGCTCCCCGGCCCGGACGTCGAACTTGGTGTGCGCGGTGAGCGGCCCCTGGAGCGTGCCCCGGAAGTCGTAGGTGCCGACGGTGTTCAGCTCGTCGTCGAGTTCGTACGGCAGCGGCCCGCTCTCCTGGAGCGCGAGGATCCGCCCCCGATGCGGGATCACATGGGTGTTGCACGGGAAGTCGTCCGGCGGCACGGGACCCGGGTAGGGCTCGCCCAGCTTCCTCGCCACCTGCGAGGAGCGCACCCAGCGGTTGCGGTACCACTCGGCCCGGCCCTCGCGCAGCCGCACCCCGTGCACCATGCCGTCGCCGAGCATCCAGTGGTGGGCACGGGGGTCCTCCAGACCCAGGACGTTGGGGCCGGTGCGCAGGTAGCGGCCGTTCAGCTCCCGCGGAACGCGGCCGGTGACCGGCAGGTCGAAGGCCGTCAGCTCCTCGGTGACCGGCTCGAACGCGCCCTCCAGGAAGGGAAAGCGGCGGGGTGCCGTGGGCGCCGACAGGGCCGGAGCGGCTCCGGCGCCGGTGCCGACGAGAGCGCCGGCCGCCGTGACCGCGGCCGCGCCGCGCAGCACGCTCCGCCGTGTGGGATCCGTCATCGGTCCTGCTCCTGACCGTCGTCGCCTTCGGGAACGGTCACGAGTCTGCTGTGCGGAACGGATCGGGTCAGGAGGGGTGGACACCCTCCTGGGGTGGTGCCAGACCCCCTGTTTCCAGCAGGCCCATCAGCGCCCGGGCCGCCGGACTGGTCGCCTGCTCGGGCGGCAGCAGCGCCACCGTCTCGTACACCGCGTCCCCGGCGCCCTTCACCGGTAGGGCGGTCAGGGAGGCGCGCTTGTGCCGGAAGTGCCGCGGCACGACGGCGATGCCGAGATCCTCGTCGACGAGGTCGAGGAGACTGTGCACGTCGTTGACCTCCAGGGCGACGCTCCGACGTACACCCGCCGCCGCGAAGGCCGCGTCGGTGGTGCGCCGCGGCCCCCAGTCCGGATGGAAGTCGACGAAGACCTCACCGCCGAGATCCTCCGGCGTCACCGCCGCCCCGGCCGCCGCGAGCCGGTGACTGGGATGGCACAGCACGGTCATCGGCTCACTCGTCAGCGGCACCGCCCGCAGCTGGTCGGTGTCCTCCTGCGCGGTGCGCACGGCGAACGCCAGGTCCAGACGGCCGGCCGCGACCTCCTCCGCCAGGGCCCCCGACCCCGCCTGGCGCAGACAGATCTCCACGTCCGGGTGGCTCCGCCGGAACGCCGCCAGCAGGCCCGCCACATGCACCCCGGCGATGCACTGCTCCGACCCGAGCGCCAGCATCCCGCGCAGCACGCCCTGCACCGCGGCCACCGCCTCGTGGGCCGAGCGGACCTGCGCCAGGATCCGCTCCGCCTCGCCGAGCAGCGCCCGCCCGGCCGGGGTGAGCGTCACCCGGCGGGTGGTGCGCACGAACAGCGGCGTCTGCAGCTCCCGCTCCAGTGCCCGGATGGACGCGGACAGGCCCGACTGGGAGACCAGGAGGCGTTCCGCCGCCCGGGTGAAGTGCTGGTCCTCGGCGACCGCGACGAAGTGCTGCAGATGGCGCAGTTCCATGACTGAGAAGCGTAGCCGCTGAATTCCATCGGATTCTTCTGTTGGACGCATGGGTGCAGGTCACGCCAGAGTGGACAGCGGTTTCATCCCGACCGTGCCAACCCCTCTGGAGTCGCGTTGTACACCGCACACCCCGACCGCTACGCGGACATGCCCTACCGGCGCACCGGACGCAGCGGTCTGAAGCTCCCCGCGCTCTCGCTCGGCCTGTGGCACAACTTCGGCCCGGACCGGTCCGTCGAGACCCAGCGCGCCATCCTGCGCCGCGCCTTCGACCTCGGTGTCACCCACTTCGACCTCGCCAACAACTACGGCCCGCCGCCCGGCGCCGCCGAGTCCGCGCTCGGCGAGTTCCTGAAGGCGGACTTCGCGCCGTACCGCGACGAGCTGGTGATCTCCACCAAGGCCGGCTACCTGATGTGGCCCGGCCCGTACGGCGAGTGGGGCTCGCGCAAGTACGTGCTGTCCTCGCTGGACCAGAGCCTGAAGCGGATGGGCCTGGACTACGTCGACATCTTCTACTCGCACCGCCCCGACCCGGACACCCCGCTCGAGGAGACCATGGGCGCCCTGCACTCGGCGGTGCAGCAGGGCAAGGCGCTCTACGTCGGCGTCTCCAACTACTCCGCGGAGCAGACCCGCGAGGCCGCCCGCATCCTGGGCGAACTGGGCACCCCGCTCCTCATCCACCAGCCGCGCTACTCGATGCTGGACCGCCGCCCCGAGGACGAGGGCCTGCTCGACGCCCTCGACGAGCTCCAGGTCGGCTCCATCGTCTTCTCCCCGCTGGAGCAGGGCGTGCTCTCCGCCCGCTACCTCGACGGCATCCCCGAGGGCTCCCGGGCCGCGAGCGACAGCCCCTTCCTGAACTCCGACGCGCTCACCGAGGACCTGGTGGGCCGGCTGCGCGACCTGAACGACATCGCGAAGTCCCGCGGGCAGACCCTGGCGCAGATGGCCCTGGCCTGGGTGCTGCGCGGTGGCCGGGTCACCTCGGCGCTGGTCGGCGCGAGCAGCGCGCGACAGATCGAGGACAGCGTCGGCGCCATCCGCAACCTGGACTTCGACGCGGACGAGCTGGCCCGCATCGACGCCCTCGTCAAGCGGTAGCGGGTCCGCGAGGCCCGGGCGCCACCCGGGCCTCGCGGCCACTTCGCGGCCACTTCGCGGCCACTTCGCGGCCACTTCGCGGCCACTTCGCGGCCACTTCGCGGCCACTGGGGGGAGCGGCGTAGGAGCCGGTCCCGTCGCGGCCGTGAGCGGACCGGCGTAGCAGCCGATCCCCTCGCGGCCGTGAGCGGCCGCCTAGGAGCCGATCCGCTCCTCCAGGCGTACCGTCACGGTGTCGCCCTCCTGCTTGCCGATGGCCTTGCGGATGTCCTTCTTCACCGGCAGCTTGTGCGTGCCGTCCCCCAGCGCCATGAAGGAGCTGCGGAACGGATGGCCGTCGATCGTCCCGCGGACCTTGACCAGGCCACGAGTGCCGAAGAACTCGACGGACCGGGGCCAGACCAGATAGGTCCAGCCGCCCTCGGCGGGGCTCGTGCGCAGGACGGCGGTGAACTCCGCGTCCAGTTCTTCCATGACGGCCATGGCGTCCTCCGGTGCTCGGCGGTCTCTTTCCCATGCAGACCGCCGGACGCCGGAGAACTCATCGCGGCGCCGCCTCACGCCCCGCTTGATCCGGTCCTGGCCGTCCAGGGTGATCACATCCGACCCCGCGACCGGCGCCGAACCGTCGGCGGTGCTCACCAGCTCCCAGGAGAAGCGGCGATGTCGTGATGCCCGTCGAGGCGCCGGTGAGCCGGAACGCGAACCCGGGGAACTGCTCCCGGGGCCGCCGGACGGTCGATTACCTCCGACGTCATGGGCGGTCGGCGGCTCTCGCCGGGTTTCGGCCAACTCGCGGTGTGAATATGCCAGGAGAGTGGCCGGAAAGTCGTGGTGACAGTGATTCAGTAGTGAACATACTGACCTGCGAGAGCGCTTTTCACATCGAGCGACGGCGCCCTCACGCACAGCACGCGAGCCGCAGCAGGGGCGACGCCAGGCCGGCAGACGGGCAGGGCAACGGGGGAGGGTCTCGTGCACGACGAGTTTCTGTGCCACGTCACGGCGTACGGAGTCTGCGACGGCCGCCGCATCGGAGTGCCCCTGGGAACCTACCGGGCCCCCACCCTCGCCCTCGCCCTGTGGTGGCTGCGCGACCGTGCCTCCTGGATCGCCCAGCGTCTCGACCCGCAGCCCGACGCCGAGCACTTACCGCCGGGCGCGCTCGTGCCGGTCGTCGACACCGTGCCCGACGTGCCCGGGCTGCTGCGCGCCTGGTGCGCCGACCCCGCCCAGCAGGAGCGGATCGCCGAGGAGTTGGCGGCCGGGCGGCTGGTGCGCATCGCCACCAGTGACGACACCACCGAGTACGAACTGCTCGCCGAGTCCGTGGACGCCCTGCGGATGCAGCGAGCCGCCCCCTTCGTCGGGATCACCGTCGGCTGACCTGCCGTCCGTCGCCCCGCTGACCTGCTGTTACGCCCACCGGTCGGGCGCCCCGCTCGCCCAGGCGCACAACAGGGCAAATCGGTAGAATCTTGCCCATGGCGCAACCCTCGGTAGCACCAGAGCTCGTGCTCGAGACAGAGACGGGCACCACCGTGATGATTCCGGGCCGCGACTACCACGTGGGGCGCGACCCGATGTGCGACATCGTCATCGACGACGACCGGGTCTCCTGGCACCACGCGGTGCTCAAACCCGAGGACGGCCACTGGACCATCGAGGACGAGGACAGCACCAACGGCACCTACGCCGACGGTCGCCGCATCCACGAACGGGACGTCGGACCCGGCAGCGTCATCCGCTTCGGCAACCCGGCCGACGGGCCGCGCATGACCCTCACGGGCCGCCCCGCACCCCGTGCCCGCACCCCCGAACGACCCTCCGCCGTCTCCATGCCGGCCCACACCGGCACCTACCGGCAGCCCACCACCGTACGGCCGCTGCCCTCCCGCACCGTCCGCATCGGCCGCGCCACCGACAACGACCTGGTCATCGACGACCTGGTGGTCTCCCGGCGGCACGCCGAACTGCGCGCCCGGGACGACGGGACCTACGAGATCGTCGACCTGGGCAGCCACAACGGCACCTACCTCAACGGCAGCCCCGTCACCAGCGCCCCGGTAGGCCAGGGCGACATCGTCGGCATCGGCCACTCGGCGTTCTGCCTCGTCGGTGACCAGCTCCAGGAGTACGTCGACACCGGTGAGGTCTCCCTGGACGTACAGGACCTCGCCGTCGCCGTCGACCGCGGCCGCAAGACGCTCCTCGACCATGTGTCGTTCCCGGTGGGGGAGAAGTGCCTGCTCGCCGTCGTCGGGCCGAGCGGCGCCGGCAAGTCCACGCTCCTCAACGCCCTCACCGGACAGCGGCCCGCGGGGCACGGCACCGTCCTCTACGACGGCCGCGACCTCTACCGCGACTACGCGGAGCTGCGCCAGCGCATCGGACTGGTCCCGCAGGACGACATCCTGCACGCGCAGCTGACCGTCCGCAAAGCCCTCTCCTACGCCGCCGAACTGCGCTTCCCGCAGGACACCGCCAAGGCCGAGCGGCGCGCCCGGGTCGACGAGGTCATCCGCGAACTGGGCCTGGAACAGCGCGCCGACCAGCCCGTGCACAGCCTGTCCGGCGGTCAGCGCAAGCGCGTCAGCGTGGCCCTGGAACTGCTGACGAAACCGTCACTGCTGTTCCTCGACGAGCCGACCTCCGGCCTCGACCCCGGCATGGACCGCTCGGTGATGCACATGCTGCGCGGCCTCGCCGACGACGGCCGGACCGTCATCGTCGTCACCCACAGCGTGCTCAGCCTCGACGTGTGCGACCGGCTCCTCGTGCTCGCGCCCGGCGGGAAGATCGCCTACTACGGGCCGCCCGAGGACGCCCTGCCGTACTTCGGCTTCGAGGAGTGGCCGGAGGCCTTCGAGGCCTTCGACCGGGACACCGACCGGGACTGGGCTGGGGAGTACCTCTCCTCGCCCTTCCACGGCCGGTACGTGACCGACGCCAGCGCGCAGCCCCGGCAGCCCCGGTCCGAGCCCGTCGTCATCGCCGCTCCGCCCCGGCCGCGCAGCCGGGCTGCCCAACTCGGCACGCTGGTCCGCCGGTACGCGGCCGCGCTCAGCGCCGACCGCACCTTCCTGATCATCATGATCGCCCTGCCGTTCGTGATGGGCGCGATGGCCCGCGCCCTGGCGGGCGGCAAACTGACCCTCGACACGGCGATGAACGCGCTGCTCATCCTGTGCGTCGGCGCGGTGCTCACCGGGGCCGCCAACGCCGTCCGTGAACTCGTCAAGGAACGCGTGATCTACCAGCGGGAACGGGCGGTGGGCCTGTCCAGATCGGCGTACCTGATGTCCAAGGTCATCGTCCTGGGCGTCATCACCGTGCTCCAGGCGGTGGTGCTGACCCTGGTCGCCCTGTTCGGCGTGGACCTCAACGCACCGGGCGGCGAAGGCGTGCTGATGCCACCGCTGGTGGAGATCACGGTCGCCGTCGCCCTGCTCGCGTTCACGGCGATGATGCTCGGCCTGCTCGTCTCGGCGCTGGTGCGCAAGGAAGAGGTGACGATGCCGCTGCTCGTGCTCATCGCCATCGTCCAAGTCGTGTTCTGCGGGGCCCTGCTGAAGCTGGCCGACACACCCGGACTGGAGCAGCTGGGCTGGCTGGTGCCGGCGCGCTGGGCACTGGCCGGGATGGCCGGCACGGTCGGACTGGGCCGGATCGTGCCCGACGACCTGACCAAGGACCCGCTGTTCGAGCACTCGGCGGGGACCTGGCTGCTGGACATGGGGATGCTGGTCGTGCTGTCGGTGCTCTTCGGGTTCCTGGTCTCCCGCATGCTGCGGCGGCACGAACCGGCCGTCATGCGGAAGTAGGGAGCGCCGATGACGACCCCCGGCTTCCGGCCCACGCACGTCGTCCCGCAGCACGGGATGCCCGCCTGGGAGGCCCCCGACCCGGCCCGGCCCACGGTGGACCTCGACCCCCTGCTGCCGGTGCAGCTCCTGGAGCGGCAGGGCGACTGGGGGCACGTGCTGTGCTTCAACGGCTGGTCGGCCTGGGTCGACGGCCGCCGGCTGGTCGCCGTACCGCAGGATCCGCCCGCCGCGGACGGGCCCCTCACCCGCGCCGCCGATCCGCGGCCGCTGCTGGGCCGGGCGCAGGAGGCCCTGGCGCGCTACCGCTCCGCGATGGAGGACCTCGCGGGTGGCCTCGACCGTGAGTCGTTCCGCAGCCGCACCCACGGCACGCGGATCGGCGTGGTCGTCGACGGCGAGTCCGTCTGGCTCTACGACGCCGCCCACGAGCACTGGGTCTACTCCGACGGCAGCCGGATGACCACGTACGCGACGGACGAGACACCGGCCGCGGAGGCGCGGTCCCGCCCGGCCGACCCCGCCGCGCACCCACCCACCCGCGTGGTGCCCCCCGAGGGCCCGGCCGACCCGCCCCCGTCCGCCCGGAGCGCACCGGCGGGACCGACGCGGGTGGTGCCACCGGAGGCGCCCGAACCGGAGGACGATGCGCTCGCGGCCCCGGAGCCGACCCGGGTGGTGACTCCGGAGCCGACCCGGGTGGTGACTCCGGACGGCCCTGATCCTGAACAGGCAGCACCTCCCGAGGCTCCCGAGCCCACGCGGGTGGTGGGGCCCGACGGGCCTGAGCCCGTCACGCCCGAGGCTCCCGAGCCCACTCGCGTCGTGTCCCCCGACGCCCCGGAGGCGACGAGGGTCGTGTCGCCCGAGGCTCCCGAGCCCACGCGGGTGGTCGCGCCCGATGGCCCGGAGCCCACGCGGGTGGTCGCGCCCGACGCGCCCGAGCCCACACGCGCGGTGGGGCCCGATGCGCCCGAGCGCACCCGTGTCGTTCCGCCCGAGGGTGACGGACGTTGAACCGGGAGACGAGTCTGTTCTCCGGGCGGCCCTCCGAGCTGGTGGGGCAGCAGATCGCCGGGTACCGGATCGAGCAGGAGATCGGGCGTGGCGGCATGGCCGTCGTCTACCGGGCCCGGGACCTGCGCCTGGAACGCACCGTCGCCCTGAAGCTGCTCGCCCCCGAACTCGCCCGCAACGACACCTTCCGCCGTCGCTTCACCCACGAGTCACGGGCCGCCGCGGCGATCGACCACCCCCACATCGTGCCGGTGTTCGAGGCCGGGGAGACGGACGGCGTGCTGTACATCGCGATGCGGTACGTCGCCGGCAGCGACCTGCGGCACGTCCTGGACCGCGAGGGCCCGATGCCGCCCGTCACCGCGCTGCGGGTCGCCGCCCAGGTCGCCTCCGCGCTCGACGCGGCCCACGACCACGGACTGGTCCATCGGGACGTCAAGCCCGGCAACATCCTGGTCTCCCGCGGCACCGACAGCGACCACCCCGAGCACGTCTACCTCACCGACTTCGGCCTGACGAAGAAGTCGCTGTCCCTCACCGGCTTCACCACGGTCGGTCAGTTCGTCGGCACGCTGGACTACGTCGCCCCCGAGCAGATCTCCGGCAAGCCGGTCGACGCCCGCTGCGACGTGTACGGGTTCGCCTGCGTCGTCTTCGAGACCCTGGCCGGCCACCCGCCGTTCGTCCGCGACGACGACATGGCCCTGCTCTGGGCCCACCAGTACGACGAGGCACCGCCGCTGACCGGGGAGCGGCCCGACCTCGACCCGCGGGTCGACCCCGTCTTCGCCCAGGCCCTCGCCAAGAGCCCCGACGACCGGTACCCGTCCTGCCTCGCCTTCGTCGCCGCCCTGCGCGCCGCGACGACCGGCGGGGCCGAGGGCACGAGGAAGCCCACGCGGGTCGACCGGCCCCTGGGGGGCACGGGGGAGGAGCGGCCCAAGCCGCCGCCGCGCTGGGCCGAACCGGTCTTCGTGCGGCGGACGTAGCGTGGCGGCCCCGGAACGGGCGTCAGTTCTCCCCGTCGGCGCGCACCTCACCGCGCCGCCGTACGTGCCGCGCCAGCAGCGCCCCGGCGAACCCGGTCACCAGCCCCCAGGGAACGGCCAGACCGACGGCGCCCCACAGCTTCGGCCTGAGGAACAGCTTGCCCGCGAGGCCACCGCCCAGATCGCCGATGCCCAGCACGGACAGGCCGTAGTGCGCGGAGATGCGGCCGACGAGGCAGATCATGAACACCGTGAGCACGAGGGCGACCGCCATGTGCACCGCGTGCTGCCAGGCCCGCACCCGGGCCGGTGTCCGGGCCGCCATCACGAACGCGGCGGCCAGCAGCAGCACGACGTCGACGACCAGCAGCCACCACACCCGGCCGTCCTGCTCGGCGAGGGTCCGCAGATTGACCTCGGAGATGTCCGGGGTACGCAGCACCTCGTCGAGAACATGCGGCATGGGCAGCCCGAACGGCCCCTCCACCCGCCCGTTCCAGGTGGCGCCGAGCCCGATCGTCAGCGCCATCCACACCAGGTTCGGCAGGCCGAGCAGGATCACCGCGAACGTCTCCCGCGCGTGTCCCTCGGTCGCCGCGACGATCAGGGCGACGACCACGCCGATGGCGACGCAGGCCAGCAGCAGCGCGACCATCGCGTACGCGGCCGGCCGCACCGACGCCTGGAAGCGCAGCAGCCCCGCGGGCAGCGGAGCACCGCGCGACACCAGCAGCGCCAGCACCAGCACACCGGCCAGCCACACCAGGCCGACGAACACGGACAGCGGGACGTCGGTGGTGAAACCGACCTTCGGCGAGGCGCCGAACAGGTCGCCGAGCTCACCGAGCGTGTCGTCCCCGAGGGAGATCTCGAAGGTGTGACGGGCCGCGAGCGTCAGACCGATCAGCGCGAGCAGCCACAGCGCCGCCACTCGCCCGGCCCAGCCGGCCAGCTCCGTCGCACCGGCCACCGCGCGGTGCCGCAGCGGACGCAGGAACCCCCAGGCGATCACCAGCGCCCCGGTGAGCGTGACCGACAAGGGGATCACCGTCAGACCCGCACGCGTCTCGGCGAGGTCACCGGCGCCCCCGGCGAGTTTCACCGTGCCGCCGACCGCGGTGACCATCGTGGCCGCGACGACGGAGGGGAACGAACCGTCCGGAAGGTCCGACGCCCCGGCCGCCCACAGACCCAGGGCGGACACCACCGCCATGGCGAGCAGCCCGCCGAGCACCGTGACGAGGGCATGCGCCCAGCCGTGGCGGGCGACGGCCCGCTCGCCGGAGGTGCGTGCCTGGCCGGAGGGGGTGCGCGAACTCACGGTGTCACGCTAAGCAGCCCCTGGGGCGGGCGCCCGCCGGAGAGGTCCGTCCGCGTCGGCTTGCGGGGCGCACGGGACCGGGGCACACAATGAACTCGTAGTGGAAAAAGCGGCATACACCGGTATGAATCACCCAGGCTGTGTGAAGGCCGCAGAGAACCCACGCGGGAGAAGAGCTCGTGAGCGTCGATCCACCGTCGTCCGGCCGCCCCACAGGACCTCCCTCGGGCCCGCTGTCGGGCCCGTCCCAGCCTCCCTCGGGCGGCGGCCCGCCCTCCGAACCGCCGAGCGGCGGGGGCGGGGGCGGAAAGGAGCCTGAGCCCCGCCGGCCGTGGTGGGGGTCCGTGCCCCGTGTCGCGATCATGGCCACCGCCGTGGTGGCCGCCGTGGTCCTGGCCGTGGTGCTGTCCCGGCCCGACAACGGCGGCACCGGCGCGTCCGACGCCGGCACCAGCACGTCCAGCGGCGAGATCTTCCTCCAGCCCGCCGCCGACACCGGACCGGACGAGTTCACCGAGTCGACGGCCCGGGAGGACAGCTCCGCCTCCCCGGTCACGCCCTCGGGGGACACCGAATCGGCCCCGCAGAACGCCGTGCGGGGGGTGAACGGCGACGCGCCCGGCCTGTACGGCGGCACCCGCAACGTCGCCAGCTGCGACGTGGAGAAGCAGATCAAGTACTTCGAGGACGCCCCGGACAAAGAGCGCGCGTTCGCCTCGGTCGTCCGCGTCCAGCCGAACGAGGTCCCGGCCTACCTGCGCTCGCTGACGCCCGTGCAACTGCGCATGGACACCCGCGTCACCAACCACGGGTACAAGAACGGCGCCGCCACCAGCTACCAGGCAGTCCTGCAGGCCGGTACGGCCGTCCTGGTCGACGACCGGGGCGTGCCCCGGGTGCGCTGCGCGTGCGGCAACCCGCTGTCCCCGCCGGTAGCCCAGCAGAGCGCGCCGAAGACGACCGGCGACCCGTGGCCGGGGTACAAGTCGTCGAACGTCGTCATGGTGACGCCCGCTCCGCGGCCGGTCGACGAGTTCGTGATGTGCGAACCCGACGGCGAGTGGTTCAAGCGCGAGGCGGGGGACACCGGCGACAAGGACAAGAAGACCAAGAAGCCCGACAAGCCCTCCCCCTCGGCGAGCGTCACCACCCCCACGAAGCCGAACGACCCGACGTCGTCGCAACCGCCCACGAGCGAACCGCCGACCTCGGACTCGGACACCTCGGGGCCGACGACGGACGAGCCGCCGTCGTCCGACACCCAGCAGCCGCCGCCCGACAACAACACCGGAGGTGACACCGGCGGCGACTCCGGGGGTGACACCGGCGGCGGCACCACCGAACAGCCGCCGGCCTCCTGACCCGGCGGACCGGCGCGACGAGGCTCAGGCGGCCCGGACCACCAAGGCGTAGTCGCCGAGCCCGAGCAGCCGGTCGGCCGGCAGGTCACCGTGGGCGGTGACGACCGCCTCGACCCGGCCCGTGCCCGGCTCGAACGCGACGTCCCGGACGATGCCGAGCGTGTCGCCCGTCTCGGTGAGGATCCTGAGGCCCGGCAACTCGTGGTGCGGTGGCACCTCGGCCGGTTCGGCGGTCGTGCGGACCAGCACCGCGTCCGGGCCGAGGGCGTGCAGGGCGCCCCAGGCCAGCACGGTCTCCTTGCGGGAGTGGCGGCCCCGTATCCGGACGTGGGTGATCACACCGGACACCGCGTCCACCGTCAGCGACCTCACCGCGCCGACCTCCTCCGCCTCGGTCAGCGTCAGCACCGGCAGACCCCGCGCCTCGGAGAACAGCATCACGACGCCGTCCCCTCCCGCCCGGCCCGGAAGGCGTCGACCCGGGCGACGAATGCGGGCAGGTCGTCGGCGACGAAGCTGGTGGCGTCCGCCGGGATGACCAGGGCGCGGCCGGAGACGGCGAGCGTCTCGCCGCGCGGCACGTACACCCGGTGCCTGCGGCGTCTGGAACCCTGCACCAGCGCCTTGCCCGCGGCGATCCGGAAGCCCACGACCCGGCCGCTGGTACCGCTCTCGACGATCACGTCGAGCACCGTGCCGACCTCGGCGCCCTCGTCGGTGAGCACCGTGGCGTGCAGCACCCGCCCCTGCTGTGCCTCACGCCGTGCCACCACCACCGAGGTGTCCTCCAGCGCGCGGGCGTCCCGGACCATGACCGCGTACGGGCCCAGGGCATGCACCCCCGACCAGGGCAGACTCTGTTTCAGCGGGCCGGACAGCAGACCCCGGCCGCTGAGCGTGAAGCCGGTGATCCGCCCGGCGGCGGAGTCGAAGACGGTGTCCTTGATCTGGGCGACGGCATCACCGCCCAGGGTGACCACCGGCAGCGTCGTCAGACTGCGTGCGGCCAGCAACTCGTTCATCGCAGGCCCTTTCCGCCAGGGCGGCGCCGGACCGCGATGACGGTCCCCGACCGCCGGCCCGCCTGCACGGCGAGCGTCACCGCCACGACGGCGGCGAGCGCCGCGATCACCACGACCAGCCATGTCCACCAGGCCACCGCTCACCTCCGGTGATCCGGCCCGGCCGCCCTCGGCCGGCCCTGATGGCTTCCGGGTGCCCCGCCCGAGGGTGGACAATGCCCGCGGCATCGCATGGGAGAGAATCTGTCAGGACTGTGCAGCCGGGCCCGGGGTACGAGCACTGGTGCAGAGCGTCCGGCCAGTCCGGCTTCCCAGAGAGAAGAAGATGATCGACCACCTGGACGGGGCAGTGATAACGACTGGTTTCGACGTGCCCGTGGAACCGCTGCGGCGGGCGGCCCACTACACGGGCGAGCAGGGCTGCATCGCCGAGGCGCGGTCCTTCGCCGCGCTCTTTCTCGACCAGCTCAGGACCGAGTGGTGCGCCCGGATCGACGAGCGGGTCGACGGCGCCGTGCTGCTGGTGGTCAGCGAGCTGATCACCAACGCCGACCGGCACAGCAACGGGCCGTACATCCTGGAGCTGGTCGGCACCGACGCCGCGGTGACGGTGTCGGTCTACGACAGCAGCTCCGCACTGCCCCGCATCTTCCCGCGCGACCCCGAGCGCATCGGCCGCCACGGCCTGGAGATCGTCCACGCGCTCGCCGAGCAGGTCAGCGTGGAACGGGTGCCGGTGGGCAAGCGCGTACGCGCCGTACTGCCGCTCTCCGGCACGAACCAGGGCTGACCCACCCTCGCGCGCCCCGGGTGCCGCCCCGCTCCCGGGGGAGGACGGCACCCACCGCCCGGCGAGGGTGTCAGGCGCAGCCCATCTCGCCCAGCATGCCCTCGCGCAGGCGCGTGATGATCCGCTTGATCAGGCGGGAGACGTGCATCTGTGAGCAGCCGAGCCGCTCGCCGATCTCCGCCTGGGTGGCCTCTTCGACGAACCGCATGTGGATGATCTGCCGGTCGCGCTCGCTCAGCTCCGCCATGAGGGGCGCCAGCGAGTGGAAGTCCTCGACGAGCCGCAGCCCGTCCTCCTCCACGCCGATGAAGTCGGCCAGAACCGCCTCGCCGCCCTCCGGGCCGTCGCCGGTGAGCGCGGCGTCCAGCGACGACGAGTTGTACCCGTTCGCCGCGATCTGCCCCTCCACGACCTCGCGCTCGGAGATGTTCATCAGGGTCGCGAGCTCCGCGACCGTCGGCTCGCGATCCAGTCGGCTGGCGAGCTCCTCGCGGGCCTTGGCCAGCTCCACGCGCAGCTCCTGGAGGCGTCGCGGCACATGCACAGCCCACGTGGTGTCCCGGAAGAACCGCTTGATCTCGCCGACGATGTACGGCAGCGCGAACGACGTGAACTCGACCTCGCGGGACAGCTCGAACCGGTCGATGGCCTTGATCAGGCCGATCATGCCGGTCTGGACGATGTCCTCCATGTCGTCGCCGCGGCCCCGGAACCGGCCCGCCGCGAACCGCACGAGCGACATGTTCATCTCGATCAGGGTGTTGCGCGCGTACTGGTACTCGTGCGTTCCCTCTTCGAGCTCCGTCAGGCGCTGGAAGAACTGGCGGGACAGCTGCCTCGCGTCCCGCGGGGCCACGGACCTCGGGTCCACGACGCCCGGCAGTGCTCCGTCACCCGCGTCGGCGTCGGTGTTTCCCTCGACGACCTGTGCCTTCGACCGGATCACGGCGGTCTCCATTACCTCTCCCACGAACGTCACGGCGGACAGCTGCATAGGTACTCCCGGGTTGCGAGTACCCGGGCTGACGCGCACCATGCCCGCCGATTGCGCCCTGGGTGAAATCAGACCGAGTGCCCCTTCCTTCTCGTATGCCGGGTGATTCCACCCAGGGCGGAACGCCGGACCCTTCCCCCGGCGGCCCGGATTCCTAGGCTGGAGCAGTGAGCAACCACCTGCCGAACGATGCCCGAGTCATCCCCCTGCGCCCGCACGGTGCGCGCCCCACAGGCGCACCGCCGCGCCAGGCGCCACCGGCCCCCGCCGCGAAGGAGCCGCTGTGGCGGGACCTGGTGGGTGACGTCCTTCGCCGTGAACGCCTCGCCCAGGAGCGGACGTTGAAGGACGTCGCCGACGCGGCGCGGATCTCCATGCCCTACCTCTCGGAGGTGGAGCGCGGCCGCAAGGAGGCCTCCTCGGAGGTCCTCGCGGCCGCCGCCCACGCCCTCGGGCTGGACCTCGGCGACCTGCTGTCGCGGGCGCAGGGCGAACTGGTCCGGCTCACCAGCCGCCAGGTGCAAGGCGGCGGCCGCGCGACCCGTGCCAGGACCGGTGCGTCGTACGACGGGATGTGCCTGGCTGCCTGAGGGCGCCGAGCCGGCGCCTCAGACCCGCACCAGGCGTCGGCTCACCACCTCGTCGGCCAGCCCGTACGCCACCGCCTCCTCGGCGGTGAACACCTTGTCGCGGTCCATGTCCGCGCGCAGCGTCGCGATGTCGTGGTGGGTGTGCCGGGCCAGCACCTCCTCGACCTGGGCGCGGATCCGGACCATCTCCTTGGCCTGGATGGTGAGGTCGGAGATGGCGCCCCGGCTGCCGCCCGAGGCGGGCTGACCGAGCAGCACGCGCGCGTGCTCCAGGACGAACCGCCGCCCAGGATCACCGCCGGCCAGCAGCACGGCCGCCGTCGACGCCGCCTGGCCCACGCAGAACGTGGAGATCGGCGCCTGCACGTACGTCATGGTGTCGTAGATCGCCATCAGCGAAGTGAACGAGCCACCGGGGGAGTTGATGTAGATCGCGATCTCGTTCTCCGGTGCCGCCGACTCCAGGTGGAGGAGCTGCGCGATCACGACGTTGGCGACGCCGTCGTCGATCTCGGTGCCGAGGAAGATGATCCGCTCGGACAGCAGACGGCTGAAGACATCGGAGGAGCGCTCGCCGTTCGCGGTCCGCTCGACGACGTACGGAATCGTGTAGTTCCCCATGTCACAGCCCCATCCGTCGCTTCGAGGCGGCCGGGCGGACGTCCGTGAGGGACTGAAGGACCCGGTCCACCATGCCGTACTCCTTGGCCTCCTCGGCCGTGAACCAGCGGTCGCGGTCGCCGTCCCGGGCGATGGTCTCCGGGGTCTGGCCCGTGTTCTCGGCCAGGAGCTGTTCCATGGTCCGCTTGCTGTGCTCCAGGTTCTCCGCCTGGATCTCGATGTCGGCGGTGGTGCCGCCGATGCCCGCGGACCCCTGGTGCATCATGATCCGCGCGTTCGGCAGGGCGTAGCGCTTGCCCGGGGTGCCGCCGCAGAGCAGGAACTGGCCCATGCTCGCCGCGAACCCCATGGCGAGCGTCGAGACGTCGTTGGGGATCAGACGCATCGTGTCGTAGATGGCCAGGCCCGCGTACACCGACCCGCCGGGGCTGTTGATGTACAGGCTGATGTCGGTCCGCGGGTCCTCCGCCGACAGCAGGAGCAACTGGGCGCAGACCCGGTTGGCGGAGGCCTCGGTGACCTCGGTGCCGAGGAACACGATGCGCTGTCCCAGGAGTTGGGCGGCGAGGTGGTCGTCGAGGCGCGTCGCCGGGGCGTCGCCCTCCTCGGCGCGTGGAGTGAGCGTGCCGAGTGGAGTCATGGGTTCTCCTCGTGGTGGCGGGATGTGCCGTCGACTCCACTGTTGACCCGGGACGATGCCCGCGAGCGGTTTCTCTGCCCTCGGCAGATCCGCTACCGGCAGAGCCCGAGCGCTCAGCCCTTCTCGCGCAACCGGCGGAAGAACGCCCGCACATCACCGACCAGCAGGTCCGGCTTCTCCATCGCCGCGAAGTGCCCGCCGTGGTCGAACTCCGTCCAGTGGACGATGTTCTCCGTCCGCTCCGCCTTGTGGCGCAGCGGGATCTGGGGGTCGCCGGAGAAGGACGCCACCCCGGTCGGTGCGGTGGAGGGATCCTGCGGGGCGGCGATCCGCTCGCCCCGGGCGTGGGCGCGCTCGTAGTAGACCCGGGCGGACGAACCCGCCGTGCCCGTCAGCCAGTACAACATCACGTTCGTGAGCATCAGATCCCGGTCGACGGCTTCCTCGGGCACCTCCCCGGAGTCCGTCCACTCCTGGAACTTCTCGACGATCCAGGCGAGTTGCCCCACCGGGGAGTCCGTGAGCGCGTAGGACAGGGTCTGCGGCCGGGTGGACTGCACATGGAAGTAGCCCGTGCCGTCGCGGGACCATTCCCGCCACCGTCGCCACGAGTCGAGCGTGCGCTCGCGCTCCGCGGGGCTCAGCGCCTCCAGTTCCTCGGCGGTCGGCTCGGTGGCCGCCTGCGCTCCGGGCAGCAGATTGAGGTGGACGCCGACGACCCGGCCGGGGTGGACGCGGCCCAGTTCGCGGGAGATGGCCGCACCCCAGTCACCGCCCTGGGCGCCGAACCTCTCGTAGCCGAGGCGTGTCATCAGCTCGGCCCAGGCGTCGGCGATCCGGCGCGCCTCCCAGCCGGTCTCCCGGGTGGGGCCGGAGAACCCGAAGCCGGGGATGCCCGGCAGCACCACGTGGAAGGCGTCGGCCGGATCGCCGCCGTGGGCGCCCGGGTCGGTGAGCGGCCCCACGATGTCGGAGAATTCGACGATCGACCCCGGCCAGCCGTGCGTGATGATCAGCGGGGTGGCATCGGGCTCGGGGGAGCGGATGTGCGCGAAGTGCACCCGCGCGCCGTCGATCTCGGTGGTGAACTGCGGCCAGGCGTTCAGCCGCGCCTCGGCGGCCCGCCAGTCGTAGTCGTGCCGCCAGTACCGCACCAGCTCGCGCAGATAGCCGGAGGGAACGCCGTAGGTCCAGCCCACGCCGGGCAGCTCGTCGGGCCACCGGGCCCGGTCGAGACGGTCGCGCAGGTCGTCGAGGTCGCGCTGCGGTACATCGATGCGGAAGGGACGGATGCCGCTGTCGGCGGGCGTGGACGTCATGGCCGCGAGCCTAGTTCCGAACGGTGTAGCGGCCACCTGAATTCGCCGGCCGCCCGACCGATGAGTTCCGGGGGCCCGGCCGGTCGACAGTGGTGACAGCGTTCCGCTCCTTCAGGAGGACTCATGACCACCGACGGTTTCACCACGTGTCTCTGGTTCGACGGCCAGGCCGAGGAGGCCGCCCATTTCTACGTCTCGGTCTTCAAGAACTCCAGCGTCGGCAAGATCGCGCGCTACCCCGAGGGCGCGCCCCAGGCCGCCGGTACCGTGATGACCGTCGAGTTCACGGCCAACGGGCACCGCTTCCTCGGCCTCAACGGCGGCCCCGAGTTCACGTTCTCCGAGGCCACCTCCTTCATGCTCTTCTGCGAGAACCAGGAGGAGATCGACTACTACTGGGCCAAGCTCACCGAGAACGGCGGCGAGCCTGGCCCGTGCGGCTGGCTCAAGGACCGGTTCGGCGTGTCCTGGCAGGTCGTCCCGGACCGGCTGGACGCGATGATCACCGACCCGGACCCCGCGAAGGCGGCCCGCGTCACCCAGGCGTTCATGGCGATGAGCAAGTTCGACATCGCGGCCCTGGAGAAGGCGTACGCGGGCGAGTGACATGCCCCGGTGACGAGGGGCGGACCCGCCTGCCGCCCCTATCCCGCCTCGGTCAGGATCTCCCCGATCGCATGCCGGGAGTTCTCCGCGACCGGCGGGTTCGTGTCCCAGTAGTACGGCAGGGCGATGACCGCGATCGACAGGGCCCAGCCCCGGGCCCGGGCCCACTCGGCCTCACCGGCCCCCACGGCCTCGCGCAGGACACCGCGGGCCCCGGCGGGCAGCACACACCAGGCGCCGATGAGGTCGACGGCGGGATCGCCGACCCCCACCGTGCCGAAGTCGATCACCGCGCTGAGCCGACCGCCCGTGACCAGGAGGTTCCCCGCCATCAGATCGCCGTGAGCCCACATCGGCGGCCCGGAGTGCTCCGGGGCGCGCAGGGCGGCCTCCCACGCCTTCGTCACCGCGGCGGTGTCGACCCGCCCCGCCAGCTGCGTGAGCGCCTCACGCACGGACGGGTCCCGGCCCGCCAGCGGCGCCCCCCGGTACCCCGGCGGACCTTCTGACGCGTCGATCCCGCGCAGGGCCGTGACGTACGCCGCCAGGTCCTGCGCGAGCCGCACGGGGTCGTCGAGCGCACCGGGCACCGGGTTGCGGCCGTCCAGCCAGCCGTACACCGACCAGGGCCAGGGGAAGCGCCCGTCCGGCTCGCCCCGTCCGAGGGGCTCGGGGGAGGCGGCGGGCAGCGCGGGGGCCAGCCGGGGCAGCCAGCGCAGTTCGTGGGTGATGGCGTCCACGGCTCTCGGGTGCCGGGGGAGCCGTACGACCTTGTCCGCGCCGAGGCGGAACAGGGCGTTCTCCGTCCCGGAGGACTCCACCCGGCGCAGCGGCAGCCCGGCCCACTGCGGGAACTGCTCCGCGATCAGCCCGCCGACCAGCGCGGCGTCGACGGCCACTTCGTCCTCATGCATTCGCACCGCACACATGGCGCCCATTCGAGCGGTCAACGCGCCGCCTGTCGAACGGTTTTGGTGACCTCCCGGGCCAGGCGCAGGATCCCGGGGGAGCGGACCGGGCAGGGTTTCGGCCTGCTGGTGGTGGGAGCCAGGCAAAAGTGCAGAGGGTCGTCGTCACGGTGCAGGGCCGTGCGGTCGCGGCCGGGCTGGGTGCACAGGCCGCGGTGGGCACGCTCGTACGCCGTGCACGGCAGCGACTGCGTCCAGGTGTACCGGCCGCCGGCCGGGCTCACGGCCTTCCCGGCGTCCGCCACGAGGTCCCCCGAGGCGGCGGCCCGCTCCTCGTAGAGCGCGTTGACCCGCCGGATCCGGTCGGGGGTGAGGGGATCCGGGCCCTGCGACACCCAGACGATCCTCGGGCGGCCGCGGCCCCCGGCCGCGGCGATCTGCTCGGTGAGCCGCAGCGCGTCGGCGGCGTAGCGGCGGAAGTACCGGGCCGGGGACTTGTCGTGGGTGATGCCGTCCATGCACGGTGTGTAGCCCCAGGAGTTCCCCCAGAACTGCAGGACCACGACGTCGGGCCGCAGTCTGCGCACCAGCGCGGCGGCCTTGTCCGAGGCCGGCACCAGGGAACGGTCGGCCGTGCCCTCCAGGTAGTCGCACAGGGTGGTGCCGGAGTACGGGGCGCTGGTGTACTTCGCCCTCAGGTCCCGGCGCAACTCCTGGCCCAGGACCTTCTGGCCCTCCATCGCCAGCGAGTCGCCGAGGTGCAGCACCGTGGGCGCCTTCCGCGGCTGCGGGACGGGGGAGGCGGGGGCGCGCTGGTGGGTGGTCGCCGAGGCGCGTGGCGCGGCCGGTGCCGGATCCTCGGGTGCGGACGCGGGATCCCCGCACCCGCCGAGGAGCATCCCGGCCAGCAGTACCCCCACGACCCACGGCTTGCGCATACGGCAACTCCCGCCCCGGCCACCGAAAGGGCACTCAGGCAAGCACAGCCGGGCGCCGGAGGGAAGACGCCCGCCGCGGGACGCCCCGCTCGACGCGCGAGCGGGCTCCCGGATGGCTAGCGTGAGGAAACGGACTATTCCCCTCGTACCTCACTCAGATCCAGTCATCCGGAGAGGGCCGCAGCCATGGCCGTGCAACCCGAAGGAACCCCCTGCTGGGCCGACGCGATGTTCAGCGACCTGGAAGGGGCCAAGAGCTTCTACGGCGAGGTCCTCGGCTGGACCTTCGCCGAGTCCTCCACGGAGTTCGGCAACTACACGGAGGCATCCGCGAACGGCAAGGCGGTCGCGGCCGTCGTCCCGCCCATGCCCGGCCAGGAAGGCCTCTCGCAGTGGTGCCTCTACCTCGCCTCCCAGGACGCCGCCGCCACCGCGGCCAGGATCCGGGACCACGGCGGCGAGGTGCTGATGGAGCCGATGCAGGTCGCCGACTTCGGCACCATGTGCCTGGCCCGCGACCCCGGCGGCGTCGTCTTCGGCGTCTGGCAGGCGGGCACCCACGAGGGCTTCCAGGCGATGGCCGAGCCGGGCGCCTACACCTGGGCGGAGGTCTTCACCCGCGAGCCGGAGAAGTCCGACGCGTTCTTCCCCGCCGTGTTCTCCTACCGGCAGCGGGACATGCCGGACGGCGAGACGGACTTCCGGGTCTACGACCTGGGCGAGCGCTCCGTGCTGGGCCGGATGAGGATGGGCGAGGATTTCCCGCCCGAGGTGCAGCCGTACGTCAATGTCTACTTCGGGGTCGACGATTGCGACGCGGCCGTGGCGAGGGCCACGAAGCTCGGCGGAGTGCTGCGGTTCGGCCCGATGACCACTCCCTTCGGCCGGTTCGCGGCGATCAGCGACCCCCAGGGCGCGAACTTCTCCGTGATCGACACCACGACGACCGAGGGCGAGATGCCGCCACTGACCGACGTGCCCTAGGCCCCTCGCACCTCCCGGCCGGACGGCCCCGCGGGCATGGCATGATCGAGCGCATGCGTGAACGTGTAGTGGCCGCGTGTGACGGGGCTTCGAAGGGAAATCCCGGGCCCGCCGGCTGGGCCTGGGTCGTCGCCGACGCTTCCGAGACACCGCGGCGGTGGGAGGCGGGGCCGCTCGGCAAGGCCACCAACAACGTCGCCGAACTCACCGCGCTGGAGCGCCTGCTGGCGGCGACCGAGCCGGACGTGCCGCTGGAGATCCGGATGGACTCGCAGTACGCGATGAAGGCCGTCACCACCTGGCTGCCCGGCTGGAAGCGCAACGGCTGGAAGACCGCCGCCGGCAAGCCCGTCGCCAACCAGGAACTCGTCGTGCGCATCGACGAACTCCTGGACGGCCGCTCGGTCGAGTTCCGTTACGTTCCCGCCCACCAGGTCGACGGCGACAAGCTCAACGACTTCGCCGACCGAGCCGCCAGCCAGGCCGCCACCGTCCAGGAGCCCGCGGGCAGCGGCCTCGGTTCCCCCGAGCCGCCGCCCGCCCCGGACACCCCCGCCAAGGCGCCGCGCTCCCGCCCGCGCGGCGGCGCCGCCCGCGGCGCCAAGACCGCGGCTGCAAAGGGCTCCACCCGCACCATCAAGGCGAAGTTCCCCGGCCGGTGCCAGTGCGGCCGTTCCTACGCGGCCGGCGAGCCCATCGCCAAGAACGACAGCGGCTGGGGCCACCCCGAGTGCCGCGCGGGCGCGGGCGTCTGAATCGGATGCGTCAGACGTCGAAGGTTCAGACGTCGAAGGTGTAGTGCGGCGTGTGGTCCAGCAGGTCCGCCGGGGTCATGTCGTGCCACGGCCGCATCGTCTCGTTGAGGTCGATGACGTTGGGCGTGCCCGCGACCGGCAGATAGCCCGAGTCGGGGTGCCGGCGCTGCCACTCGGCCCACAGCTTGTCTATGAAGGCGTGGTGCAGCCAGAACACCGGGTCGTTGGGGGACACCCCGGTGGCCATCTGACCACCGACCCAGACGTGGACGCGGTTGTGCAGGTTGACGCCCCGCCACCCCTCGAGGTGGTTGCGGAAACCGTCCGAGCCGCTGTTCCAGGGCGCCATGTCGTACGTGGACATCGACAGCACCGACTCGACGTCGGCCCGCGTCGGCAGCTCGCGCGTCCCGGAGCCGAGGGAGCGCCGCAGGAACGTACGGCTGTCGACCCGCACGGTGACCGGCCAGTTCCCGCCGGACGCGGAGAACGGCCCGTCCGTCACCCGGCCGTCCCGCTCCCGGCCGGTACCGCCGAGGAAGTCGGGCGCCCACAGCGAGGCGCGCGGCGTACGGTCGACGGTCCAGTCCCAGTACGGCAGCGTCACCGACGCGTCCACCGACTGCAGCGCCCGCTCGAACTCCAGCAGGAATCTTCGGTGCCAGGGCAGGAAGGACGGTGAGCGGTGCCCGGTGCGCTCGCCGTTGTCGGTGTCGGAGACGATGAACGCGTTGTGCGTCGTGACGAACTCGTCGTAGCGGCCGCTGCGCTTCAGCTCCAGCAGCGCGGCGACGAAACGCCGCTTCTCGTCGGCGGTCAGGGTGGACTGGTTCTTGCGGACAGCCATGTGCGGGTGCTCCAGATACCGTGCGGTGCGGGTCAGTTGGCGGGGAAGGGCAGCAGGGGCGCGCCCTGCAGCTCGTCCACCGCCGCGCGGGCGGCGGCGCGCGGGGTGGCCACCGGGTCGTAGTGGCTGACGACACTGATCCAGCTGCCGTCGGCGTTGCGCATCACATGCAGCTCGACCCCGTCGACGAACACGGTGTATCCCGCGCCGTGATGGCCGTGGTGACCGGACCCCGAGGCCGGCCGGCCCTGTATCCGGCGGCCCTTGTAGACCTCGTCGAAGCTTCCGGGTGTGTCGTGGTGCCCGGCGGCCGAGGCCGGGGTGACGGCTGACAACGTCCCCGCGCCGGCGGCGAGGACGGCCGCGGCGGTGAGCGCGCTGCGACGGCTGAGTTCCGGCATGCGGACCTCCTGGGTGGATCGGGTTGATGACTCCGCATACCTATCGGCCCGCCCACTACCGGGAGAAATCCACGCGAGGCGGTTGGCTGTGATCCGGGCAATTCCCCTTATGTCGTGCAAGGTTGAACGAAGATGATCTTGCCGCGCGGGGGCCGCGCACCCGTGCGGAAGGGGAAATTCCACCGACGAGGGGTGCTGGGGCGGGTGTTTCTGCCCGTGCGGCCCGGGGCGCGTGGTGCGCGTCACCTCGCCAAACTGGCGCGATCCGGCGGTCGGCCGCAGGTGCTCCGCTCCTGCTACTCTGCGTCCGCAATTGACAGCTCTCGGTAATTCTCAGGGGTGTTCGTGAAGGTCGCCTGTGTCGGCGGCGGGCCCGCCGGTCTGTATCTCTCGATCCTGCTCAAGCGGCAGGACCCGTCCCACGACATCACCGTCCTCGAACGCGACCCGGAGGGTTCCACCTACGGCTGGGGAGTGACGTACTGGCGTCATCTGCTCGACCGGCTCCACGAGCAGGACCCGGAGTCGGCGGGCCTCCTCGACGCCGGCTCGGTCCGCTGGAGCGACGGCGTCGCCCACGTCCGCGACCTGACGACCCGGCACAGCGGCGACCAGGGCCACGGCATCGGCCGCCACCGGCTGCTGGAGATCCTCGCCGCCCGGGCCCGCGACCTCGGCGTACGCCTGGAGTACGAGCGCGAGGTCACCGCCGGTGACCTGCCCTCCGGCGCCGACCTGATCGTGGCGGCCGACGGCGTCCGCAGCGCCCTGCGCACCCACCACGCCGCGCACTTCGGCAGCCGCCTCACACCCGGGCGCAACCACTACGTCTGGCTCGGCACCACCAAGGTCTTCGACGCCTTCACCTTCGCCTTCGTGGAAACCGCCCACGGCTGGATCTGGTGCTACGGCTACGGCTACGGCCCCGACCGCAGCACCTGCGTCGTCGAATGCGCGCCCGAGACCTGGACCGGCCTCGGACTCGACCGGGCTAGCGAGGCCGACGGCCGGGCCCTGCTGGAGAAGCTCTTCGCACACGTCCTGGACGGGCACCCCCTGCTGGGCCGCCCCGGCGGCACCCCGTGGCAGACCTTCCGCACCCTCACCAACGACACCTGGCACCACGGAAACCTCGTCCTGCTCGGCGACGCCGCCCACACCACCCACTACTCCATCGGCGCCGGCACCACCCTCGCCCTGGAGGACGCGATCGCCCTGGCCGGCGCGCTGCGCGAGCAACCCGACATCCCCCAGGCCCTCGCCCGCTACGAGCGGGACCGCAAGGCGGCCCTCCTGCCCGTGCAGAGCGCGGCCCGCTACAGCGCCCAGTGGTACGAGAACCTGCCGCGCTACATGCACCTGCCCCCGGAGCGCATGTTCGCCCTCCTCGGCCAGCGCCACTCACCCCTGCTGCCCTACGTCCCGCCCCAGCTCTACTACCGCCTCGACCGGGCGGCCGGGCAACTGGAACCACTGCTGCGGCTCAAGCGCTGGCTCGGCCCGAAGGTCGCGCGCACCGTGCACGCACGGTCACTTGCCGCGCGGAAGGAGCCCGGGGCCGGATGACGACTGTTCCCCGGATCGGCGCGTTCCGCGTGACGGCGTGACGGATGACAGACTGACGCCCATGGACGAGCGCACATTCGACAGGTCGGACCAGCACGCCTCCGTCATCGGTCTGGGCACCTGGCAGCTGGGGGCCGACTGGGGAGACGTCGACGACAAGGAAGCCCTCGCGGTACTGGAGACGGCGGCCGAAGCGGGGGTGACCTTCTTCGACACCGCCGACGTGTACGGCGACGGGCGCAGCGAGCAGACCATCGCCGCTTTCCTCAGCGGCCGCCCGGATCTGCACGTCATGGTCGCCACGAAGATGGGCCGCCGGGTCGACCAGATCCCCGAGAACTACGTGCTCGACAACTTCCGCGCCTGGAACGACCGCTCCCGGCGCAACCTCGGCGTCGACCGTATCGACCTCGTGCAGCTGCACTGCCCGCCGACACCCGTCTACTCCACGGACGAGGTGTTCGACGCGCTCGACACCCTCGTCGAGGAGGAGCGCGTCGCCGCCTACGGCGTCAGCGTCGAGACCTGCGAGGAGGCACTGACCGCCATCGCCCGGCCCAACGTCGCGAGCGTGCAGATCATCCTCAACCCGTTCCGCATGAAGCCGCTGCGCGAGGTGCTCCCGGCCGCGCGCGAGGCCGGCGTCGGCATCATCGCCCGGGTACCGCTCGCCTCCGGCCTGCTGTCGGGCAAGTACACCCGGGACACCGTCTTCCCGGAGAACGACCACCGCACCTACAACCGGCACGGCGAGGCCTTCGACCAGGGCGAGACCTTCTCCGGCGTCGACTACGCCACCGGTGTCGAGGCCGCTGCCGAGTTCGCGGCGCTCGCCCCCGAGGGCTGCACCCCGGCCCAGCTGGCCCTGCGCTGGATCATCGAGCAGCCCGGTGTCACCACCGTCATCCCCGGCGCGCGCTCACCCGAACAGGCCCGGGCCAACGCGGCCGCCGCCCGCCTCCCGCAGCTGCCCGGCGAGACGCTGACGGCGATCCGCGAGCTGTACGACCGACGCATCAAGGAGCAGGTCGAATCCCGCTGGTGAGCCATGGGCGAGGCCGGTGGTGAAGCCGTCTCTCACGGCTCCAGGAGCAGCTGCCTCTCCTGCTCCTGGTCGCCGGAGGCGGCGCCGTCGTCGCGCGCCGTGAAGGCCCGGGTGAGCGTGTCGCTCGCCCGCCGTACGGCCCGCGGGCTGCCCTGCACGGTGACGGTCACCGGCGCGGACAGCCGCCCCGGGGCCGCTCCGTCGCCGGGGCCCGCGTCCGTCTCCCCGTCGAAGGTCGCCGTGTGGACCGTCGCGTTCTCGTCGGCGGGAAGCTCGTCGGGAGACCCGAACGTGCCTTCCAGCGCCCGGACGACGGCGCGCGCGTCGTCGGCGCCCGAGCCGCTGAGCGTCACGGTGAGCTGCGTTCCGGACATGGGTCCACGACCTCCTCGGTTCCGCGTCATTCGCGCCGTCCGTGTAACCGTCCCCTGATCGCTCAAACCGCCCCCGGCGGCCCGCGGGAGGACGGCTCGTTCCGGGGAACCCTGAGAGGAGGCGGGCTCAGGTCTCACACCAGGAGGAACCGTGGCGGACGCGGGAGACGGCGGGGGCATGCGCCGGGGGCGCAACGAGACGGAGGAGGAGAGAGCGGACCGGATGTGGGTGGAGCTCATCCAGGAGGTCCGCGTGGCCCAGATGGGCGTCCAGATCCTCTTCGGCTTCCTGCTCACCGTGGTGTTCACGGAGAAGTACGACGACCTCTCCGACACCGACCGGACCATCTACCTGGTGACGGTCGTCCTCGGCGCCTGTGCCACCGGGGCGCTCGTCGGCCCGGTGGCCCTGCACCGCCTCGTCGCCGGGCGGCGTGTCAAACCCCAGGCCGTGCGGCTGGCCTCCCGGCTCACCCTGCTCGGCCTGGTGCTGCTGCTCGCCACGACCACCGCCTCCCTGCTGCTCATCCTGCGCGTGGCCACGCACGACGGTTTCGTGCCCTACCTGGTCGCCGGTGTGGTCGGCTGGTACCTGCTGTGCTGGTTCGTCCTGCCACTGTGGACCCGGCACCGCTACACGTCGACGTAGGGGGTCAGCCGCCGGCGAGCACGCCCGCCAGGAAGTCGTCGACATGGACCTGCTCGCGGCCAGGCGGCACCACCTCGTAGGTCTCGCGCAGGAACGCCGCGAACCCCGGAGCCCAGGCGAACACCACCGCGTGGTGGCGGCCACCGTCGGGACGGGCGTCGCCGAGGAACTCCAGGCGCAGCTCCTGCCACATCCCCCGCGCCTGCGGACGCATCCGCACATCGCCCACCCCGACCGGACGCCGCAGCCCGTCGGCGAGCATCTCCCGGTCCAGCTGCCACCGGGCGAGCACGCGGCCGTCATGGCTGAAGACCACGGTGACGGCGAACGGGTCCGCCGCGTCGTAGCTCAGGTGGGCGAGCACGGAGAAGCGGTCCGTGTCGCCCGCCTGGAGCTGCACCACCAGGGTCTTGTGGACGAACGAGTTCACGAGAGGGCCTCCGGGAAGAACCGATGTAGAGCCCTCTAGTACCCCCGATTTCGTCGAAATGCTCAGCCGACCGGGTGATTCCCGCGCGCACCGCGCAGCGACTCGATGCACACCGCGACGGCCCGCTGCAGATCCTCCAGACGCTGCACCATGTCGTCCTCGTAGAACTCCCCGGCGTCGTCGAAGGTCAGCTCCTCGAACACCTTGGTCGCCTTCTGCAGGCTGCTGTAGAACTTCGTGCGCCGCTCCTGCACCCGCAGTCCCGGATCGGCCTCCACGACCTCGACGACGAGGGACTTCATCGTGTCGTACGCCTCTGCGGCCCACTCACCGGCGTCCTCGCCCTCGTCGAGCTCGTCGAGGAGCGACAGGTGCCGCTCGGCCTCCTGGCGCAGATCGGCGGGCGCGTCGACGGTCTGTCCGGCGGGCGTCTTGATCTGCCCCGACTCGGCGATCTGGCGCACGTACCCGATCCGGTCGGCCGCCCGGCTCTCCCCGGCGACGGCCTTCTTCAGCTCGTCGGTGCGCACCACGTCACGGGCCAGTTCCGACTGCAGGTCCACATCCTCGCGGACCCGGTCCAGCAGGGCCTGGCGGGCCGCGCGGGCGGTGGAGGGGTCGGCGAGGATCGCGGCGCGCAGCGCGGTGGGGTTCTCCGCCACCTCCAGCGCCTTGGTGGGCCGGATGCCCTCCGCCTCGGCGGCCTCGGAGATGGCGGTGCCGCGCTCGGACGTGGCGCTGTTGCGGGAGACGTAGTAGCTCAGCCACACGTCGGCGTCCGGCAGCTCCAGCTCCTGACCGGGCGTCAGCGCCTCGAAGTGCGGAACCATGCCGTCGTCCGCGGCCCGGTCCCACGCCTTGTAGTAGCGCATGACCCGCTCCGGGGAGCAGTCGGCGAGTTCCGCGAACTCCTTCGCGGACACCTTCGGCGTCTCGTCCGCGCCCTGGCCGCCGGGCCGCACACTGCGCGCCACCTTCAGCCCGAAGGCCCACCCTCCGGTCCGGGCGTACGCCCCGAACTCCCGCGCGTCCCGCACGATGAGGTCGGAGAGGGGCGCGGGGACGACAGGGGTCTCGGGCGGGGTGATGGCAACGGTCACGGACGACTCTCCTGAGGCGGGGCAGATCGGACTGCACGAGGTGCGCACGGAAGCCTAGCGGCACCTGCTGACCTCGCTGTTCACGCTCAGGCGGCGGCCCGTCCGAAAATCGTTGTCCCCGCCGGTCGCGCGTGCGCGACGATGCCCGGCATGGTGCGACAGGAGAAGGACTTCACGCTGCGCCGCTGTACGGAGTGCCGCGGTCACGCGTACGGCGGTGCCCCCGGCTGCGCCGTCTGCCGTGACCTCGTGGACGGCATCGTCGAGGGGGAGTGGAGCGCCTTCCTGCGGCAGTGGGACACCCACGGGGGCGGCGACCAGGAGCGGGCGCTCGCCGAGATGGTCGCGGCCGAACCGCACCGGCACGACTGGCGGATCGTGGACGCGGCCCTCGACCGGCTCGTGTGCCCCGACTGCGGTGACCGGCTCACCCGCGGCCCGGCCGGCTGCCCGGCCTGCGATCTGGCGCACGGCTTCCGCTACGCCGCGATCGAGACGGACCGTCCGGGCGTCCCGCCCGGCAACGAACACGCGATCCGGGTCAACGTCTCGGTGGTGCGCAGGCCGCAGGTCACCTCGGAGAGCGAAGTGCTCGTCCGGCGGCTGATGCTGCCCTTGCTGCTCGCTGGCTTCCTGCCCACGACGGAGCAGGCCCAGCGGGTGAGCGCGCTCATGAGGAAGAGCCCCCCTGGGCGGAGGGCTCAGTCGGTGGAACGGGCCGTGGAGACGCTGGCCGAGGACTTCAGCCGAACGCGTCGCGCAGCGCGGGCAGGAGGGTCTTCTCCGACCAGTCCAGATACGCCGGCTGCGACTCGCCGCCGATCTGGACGAGGGCGATCTCGGTGAAACCGGCCTCGGCGTACGGGCGTACGGCCTCGACGAAGGCGTCCGGGTCGGCACCGCACGGGATCGCTTCGGCGACGTCGTCCTTCCTGACGAACTGGGTGGCCGCGTCGAAGGAATCGGGGTGCGGCAGCTCCGAGTTGACCTTCCAGCCGCTGCCGAACCAGCGGAACTGCGAGTGCGCCCGCTCGACGGCCGCGTCCCGGTCGGGGTCGTAGCAGACCGGCAGCTGACCGACGCGGGGCTTGCCCCGGCCGCCGTGCCGGTCGAAGGCCTCCAGGAGCCCGGCCTTGGGCTCGGTGGCGATCACCAGGTCGCCGAGGCGGCCCGCGAGTTCGCACGACCGCTCCCCGGAGACCGCGATGCCGATGGGCGGCGCCTCGTCCGGCAGGTCCCACAGCTTGGCCGACTCCACGTCGAAGTGCGTGCCGCGATGGTTGACGTGACCGCCCTCGAAGAGGGCGCGGATGATCTCCACGGCCTCCTCGAACATCTCGTGCCGCACATCGACGGACGGCCAGCCGCCGCCCACCACGTGCTCGTTGAGGTTCTCGCCCGAGCCCAGCCCCAGCCGGAACCGGCCCTCGGAGAGCAACTGCAGCGTCGCCGCCTTCTGCGCCACCACCGCCGGGTGGTAGCGGAACGTCGGGCACGTCACGTACGTCATCAGCGGGATACGCGACGTGGCCTGGGCGGCCGCGCCGAGCACCGCCCAGGCGTACGGCGAATGACCCTGCGAGCGCAGCCACGGGAAGTAGTGGTCGGAGGTCACCGAGAAGTCGAAGCCCGCCTCCTCGGCCCGCACCACATGGTCGACGAGCTCTCGGGGGCCGGCCTGTTCGGTCATCATCGTGTATCCGATTTGCACCATAACCGGCGAGTCCCCTGACAGCGGACCCGGAAACGACTCGATCAAGGCCGACGACGGGTGCAGGATGCATTCATGAGTGCTTCTCCCCTGCCGGCTTCCGATCCGGCCGCACAAGGTGTCGACGCCTCCGGCGTCCACGCCTTCCTCGACGCCCTCGAAGCCGCCCCCGAGATCGAGCCGCACAGCCTGATGATCATGCGTCACGGGCACCTGGTGGCTTCCGGGTGGTGGGCGCCGTACACCCCCGAACGCCTGCACCTGCTGTACTCGCTCAGCAAGAGTTTCACCGGGACCGCCGCGGCGCTGGCCGAGGCCGAGGGACTGCTGGACTTCGACGCACCGGTGATCTCGTACTTCCCGGAGTTCGAGGCCGGCATCACCGACCCGCGCAGCCGGGCCATGCTCGTCCGGCACGTGGCGTCCATGGCCAGCGGCCACCTGCGGGACACCGTCGACGAGGCCTTCGGGCAGGACCCCGCCGAGCCCGTGCGGGGGTTCCTGCGGCTGCCGCCCGACGACGACCCGGGCACGGTGTTCGCCTACAACCAGCCCGCCACCTACACGCTCGGCGCGATCGTCCAGCGGGTCACCGGGCAGTCGCTCAGCGACTACCTGCGGCCCCGGCTGCTGGATCCGCTGGGCATCGGCGAAGTGGCCTGGCGCCACGACCGTGCGGGCCGCGAGCTCGGCTTCAGCGGCCTGCACGCCACCACCGACGCCGTCGCCCGGCTCGGCCTGCTGTATCTGTGCGACGGGCGGTGGGAGGGCAGGCGGCTGCTGCCCCAGGGATGGGCGGCCCGGGCCTCGCGGCCCCACATACCGACAGCGGGGACCATGGGCGACACCGACCGGCAGGACTGGGACCGGGGTTACGGCTATCAGTTCTGGACGTCCCGGCACGGCTACCGGGGGGACGGCGCCTTCGGCCAGTTCTGCCTGGTGCTGCCGGAGCACGACGTGGTGATCGCGGCGACCTCGGCGACCGAGCGGATGCAGGAGTACCTGACCCTGGTCTGGGAGCACCTCCTGCCCGCCTTCGGGCCCGAGCCGCTGACCGGCCGCGAGGCCGCCGACGCGAAGTTGCGGGAGCGCCTCGGCCGGCTCGCGCTGCCGCCCGCCCCGGGCCGTCCGGCACCCCCGGAGCGGGAGCGCGACTGGACCGCCGCCGCGTTCACGTCCGCCGACCTGACCGGGCCGGTCCGGTCTGCCGAGTTCACCCGGGACGCGGACGGCTGGACCCTCACCCTCACCGGGGAGGAGGACCGGCCGGACCGCCCGGACCGGCTCGCCCTGCGCCTGACCGGGGAGGGCTGGACGGTCGCCGAGGAACCCGTCCCGACCGCGGTGAGCGGCGGCTGGACCGACGCCGGCACGCTCGCGGTGGAGGTGGTGTTCCTGGAGACCCCGCACCGCCTGGCCCTGACCTGCTCCCTGGCGGACCGCACCCTCACCGCGCACTGGCGCACCCGGCCGCTGCACGGAGGCCGGCTCACCACCCTGGGCGCCCCGCGCGGCTCAGACTGAGCCCGGCCGGAAGGTCGTGAAGAACGTGCGCAGCGCCTCCTGGTTGGCGGCGTCCTCCCACTCGGCGTCCGGGGTCGTCCAGCGCAGCGAGAAACTGCGGCCCTCACCGAGCAGGAAGCCCCGGCCCAGGGTGTGCACCCGGGTGCCGTCGACGTCGGCGGTCCACTCCATGTCGGCGGCCTTGCGGCCCTGGTACGTCGTCGCCCGGATCGCGCCGATCCGGTCGTAGCCGTCCGTCCGCTTGAGGTTGGGCTCGACATCGTCCCGCCACACGGCCACGGGGTCCGGCCCGGCCTGCTCGCTGTAGGTGACGGCCAGCGTGCGGTCGTCCTCCTTCGCGCCGAAGGTCACCCGGTACGCCTCGCCGTCACGCGCGGTGTCCAGCCGCTCGAAGCCCTCGGGCAGTGCGACCGAGAAGCCCTCCGCCGCCCGGTAGCGCTGGAAGCCGGGCGGCAGGGCCGTGGCGGCGGGGGCGGACGGTGTGGGGGTGGGAGTCGGGGACGCGGTCGACGGCGTGGGGCTGGGGGAGGGGGAGGGGGACTCGGGCCGGCTGGGCGAACCGGACGGAGCGGGGCTGTCGACGCCCGTGCCCCCGCCCGGCGTGGCGGCCGACACCGGCGGCCGGACCGGGGACTCGGCCGCGTCGCTGCCACTGCCGCTGTCCGTGCCGGGCAGCCCCTGCGTCGCGGCGAGCACGGCCACCGCGACGGTGACGACCGCCAGGGCCGTCCCCGCCACCATGGTCCGTCTACTCCACGCCGGGCTCCCCGGGCGCATCGCGGCGTACGCGCCGCGCAGCCGCGGAGCCGGAGTCGAGGCCAGTGCCGCCTCGGCGTCCTCGCTCAGGGCCCGGGTCAGCGCCTCCCGCACCACCTGGCGGGTCAGCCGCTCCCGTGAGTCCTTGCGGAGCAGCCCCTGCACGGCCTGAGTGAGCGGCCCGGCGCGCACCGGCGTACGCAGCGGCAGCCGGTCCACGCCCTTCAGGGTGTTCTCCGGACGCCCCCGGTCCCGGAACGGCGGGCGCCCCTCGACCATCGTGTACAGGATCGAGCCCAGCGCCCACAGGTCGGCTGCGGGCCCGATGCGCTCGTCGCGGGCCTGCTCCGGGGAGGCGTACGAGGGTGCCGTCAGCCGGGGCGCGAACGTCGCGCCGGCCAGGCCGAAGCCGGTGACGACGACCGAGTGGTCCTCGCGCACGAACACCTGGCCGGGGCTGAGCTCGCCGTGCGTGATGCCCTCGGCGTGCGCGGCGTCCAGCACGTCGAGCAGCTCCAGACCGATCCGCGCCGCCCGCACGTAGTTGAACGTGCCCTGCTCCGAGAGGAGTTCACCGAGCGGGGTGCCGTCGATCCACTCGTTCACGGTCCACAGGGCACCGGCCTCCTCGACGGCGTCGACGACCGTGGCGATCCGGCCCGGGCACAGCAGTGCCATGTTCTCGGTGGTGCGCAGCAGGCGGGCGGAGGCCCGGCGTTCGGCCCCGCCCGGGTCCTCCGGCAGCCCCACCTGGGTCACCAGGCACGGGCGGGAGATCTCACCGCCCCCGGTGTCCTCGGCGTACCAGCAGATGCGGTTGGTCTCGCGCTGGATGATCTCGAGCAGCCGGTACCGGCCGGCGACCAACTGGTGTGTGGAGACGTGCGCCCTGCCCATGGCCATCCCTCGCTGGAAACCTGGCTCTGACCTTTTCCAGAGGTACGGGGGATGCCGCACTCCGCGTTCAAACGGATCGCAACTCCGTGTTCATTGCTGTCTTTTGTTCAAGACAGGGGAGCAAGTGTGCGAGAAAAAACGGTCTTTCAACGCCTCGGGGTGCGGCTCACCTCGGCCGCCAGGGCGGCGGCGGGCCCGGGAAAACCTCCCGCCGCCGCTCACGGATTCGTGAATTCCCGCCCGGCCTGGTGGTAACCGTTGGTCAATAACGGACGCGTCCGACGTCTGAACTCGAAGCCCTCCGATGAATTCCGCGCGGGAATCCCCGGGCGTCGCCGGAACGTCAGCGCAGACCGAAGCGACGCGACCAGCCGAACAGATCACCGGTCGTCGCGTTGCCCCCGCACACCACCAGGCCGATCCTGGCCCCCTCGCCGACCCGCTCCAGGACCTGCCGGGCGGCGGGCAGCAGGCAGCCGGCAGCCGGTTCCGCCCACACCTTGGCGTGGTCCGCCAGATCCAGCGAGCCCTGCACGGCCTCCCGGTCCGGAACCACCAGAACCTCGGTGACCAGGGCGGAGACATGGTCGTAGGTCAGCTGCGACACGGACGGCGCGCTGAGGGTCGAGACGATCGACGACAGGGCGACCGGCAGCGGCCCCCCTGCCCCCAGTGCCTCGGACATGGCCTGCGCGCCCTCGGTCTCCACGCCCCACACCCGCACCCCGGGGCGCCGGGCACGCAGCGCGGCGGCGACACCGGCGATCAGGCCGCCGCCCCCGATGCTCACCAGCACGTCCGTGAGCTCACCGGCGTCGGCGGCGAACTCCAGGCCGACCGTGCCCTGTCCGGCGATCACATCCGGGTCGTCGAAGGGGTGGACCAGGGTCAGCCCCTCCTGCTGGAGCCGCGTCATGAGGGCGAACGCGCCGTCCATGTCATCGGTCAGCCGCACCGACGCCCCGGCCGCCTCCGCGATCTCAACGGCACGGGCGGGCGCCGAGCGCGGCATCACCACCGTGGCCTTCACATCCAGAGCCTCGGCCATGACCGCGAGGGCGATCCCGTGGTTGCCGCCGCTGACCGCCACCACGCCCGCGGCCCGTTCCGCCTCGGTCAGCGACAACAGCTTCGCCGTGGCACCCCGCGCCTTGAACGAACCGGTGCGCTGGAGCAGTTCGAGCTTCGCGGTGACCGGGACACCGAGCAACGCCGACAGACCGGGGCTGTCCACCGTAGGGGTGCGCACCACGTGCCCGGCGATCCGCCCCGCCGCGGCCTCGATCTCCGAGATGCCGATCATGACAGCCATCCTTCCGGCGCGGGATCGTGAAACGCGCCGTGTCGAACCCTGACGCGCGCGGGCGCCGAGGTCAACGCGGCGGGGCTGGTGGCGGGGGCGGAGCGGTGCGACGAACGAGGGTCGTGCTCGGGTCGAGGCGTGGTGAACCCTCCGCACGGGCCGCCCGGGTGGGCGGCCGGTCGGGGTCGCCTCAGACGTCGCGCCGCACCAGGTAGGCCAGCAGCGACCGCGTCGCGCGGACGGCCCCGGGGGCCAGTGGCGCGCCGGCCAGGACCGTCTCGACGGCGGTGATGTGCCGCCGGGCCTCCGCCAGGGCCGCGGCTCGGCCGCCCGCCTCCTCGATCAGGGCCGCCGCCGTCTCCGGCGCGTCGCCCGACTCCAGGAGGCCGGCGATCCGGTCGCCCGCCGGGGAGCCGAGCGCCACCAGCACCGGGAAGGTCTTCTTCCCCTCGCGCAGATCGCCGTGGACCGGCTTGCCGGTGACGCGGGGATCACCCCAGATGCCCAGCACGTCGTCGACGATCTGGAACGCGACCCCGAGATGCCGTCCCGCCCGGTCCAGCGCGGCGACCGTCTCGGGCTCCGCACCGGTGAGCACGGCACCCAGGGCGGCCGCGCAGCCCAGCAGCGCGCCCGTCTTGTGCTCGGCCATCGCCCGGTACTCGTCGGGCCGCACCCGCTCCGGCCCGGTCCACGGACGGCCGGCGAACAGCAGGTCGTCGGCCTGCCCGCGCACCAGGTCCCCCAGCGCGACGGACAGGGTCCGCACCGCGTGGGCGCCGCCCCGTTCCGCGGCCAGCGTCTCGACGGCCAGGGCGAACAGGGCGTCGCCCGCGAGGACCGCGGGCCCCGTGCCGTAGGCCTTCCACACGGTCGGACGGCCTCGCCGGTCCCCGTCGCCGTCCATGATGTCGTCGTGCAGCAGGGAGAAGGTGTGCACCAGTTCCACCGCGACGGCCGCGGCCACCCCGGCCCGCTCCGGCGCACCGGCCGCCTCGGCCCCGAGCACCGCGAGCGCCTGCCGTACGCCCTTGCCGCCGGAGGCGACGGCCGGCGCACCATCGACCTCGCACCAGCCGAAGGAGTAGGCGGCCATCTCACCGACCCAGGGGTGCAGCCGCCCGACAGCCTCCTCCAGAGCGGGCCGGACCAGGGCGCGGCAGCGCGTGAGGATGTGGGGGACGTCATCGGCAGCGCGCGCCGGGGTGTCGGCGGGGTGGGGGCCGGTCGGGAGCGCGCCGGGCGGGAGGGATCCGCTCATGGGGGTGTCGGCCGGGAGAGGGCCGGTCGTGAGTTCCGACGGCTCATCCGGCCGTGCCGGCCGAGCCGTGCGGGGAACCTCGTGCGCCGCGCCCCGCGGCGTCGAACGCACCTCGGCGGAACCATCGTGCCCCGCCCCCTGCCGCGCGACCCGTGCCGTGGCCGGTGTCTCGTGCGCCGTGTCCTGCCGCCCCGTCCGGTCGGTCACCGGGGGCGATGTCGTCGTGGGCGGCGCCGTCACCGTGCCGCCTCCGTCGCCGCCTGCCCGGCGGCCGGTATGCCGAGTTCCTCGTGGGCCCGGGCCACCATCCGGCGGGCGTGCTGGAGACCGATGCGCTCCAGCAGCACGGCGAGGTCGGCCAGTTCGGCCGCGGTCTCGGCTCGGTCGCGGCCCAGGCGGGCCAGGGACTTGGCGAGTCCCAGGCGCGACAGGCCCTCCCCGCGCGGCTCGCTCATCTCGCGGAACTCCGCGAGCGCCCGCTCGTACATCTCCCGTGCCTCGGCGTAACGCCCCGCCCGGTACAGGACGTTGCCGCGCATCTTGTGGTTGTAGGCCAGCGCGCTGGACAGCCCCATCGCGCGGCACGCCGTCTCCGCCTCGCTCAGCAGCTCCAGGGCCCGCTCGGTGTCGCCGTCGCGCACCGACACCACATCGGCCAGCCCGCGCAACGCCCAGGCGTGACCGCGCCGGTCGTCGGCCCGGGCGGCGATCTCGGCGGCCTCCTCGAACAGCGCGTACGCCGTGTCGTAGCGCCCGGTGTTGCGGTGCATCTGGGCGATGCCCTCCAGTGCCCACACCGTGTGCCGCGCCTCCCCGCGCCGCCGGGCCTCGGCGAGCAACTGCTCGTGCAGCCGGCCGACGGCCTCGTAGTCGCCCTGGATGCGGCCGGTCTCGGCCAGGCCGGCCAGCGAGTAGCCGCGGACCACGATGTCCCCGCCGCGCTCGCCGAGGTCGGCGGCCAGCTGGAGCAGTCTGCGGGCCAGCCGGAGCGCGCCGCGCTGGCGGGCCAGGGTGCCACCGCTCCACAGCGCCCAGGCCATCGCCCCGACGTCCCCGGCCTGCCGGGCCGCTCGGTAGCTCGCCTTCCAGGCCCGGTCCGCGTCCTCGACCCGGCCCAGCCGGCGCTGCGCCTCGGCCACCGCGAGTCCGGAACGCGCCGCCTCCCCGGGCTGTCCGGCACGCTCGGCCGCTCTCAACTGCTCCGTACCGGCGGCCAGGACGTCGGTCAGGGAGGAGTTGACGGACAGAGTGGTGAGCGCGCCCTGGTACTCCGGGGCGAATGCCTTGCCGTACATCGATGCCTTTCGGTCCGTATGCGCACCGTCTATACATGCTGCGTATACATGGTGTGCATAGAGGGGTGAAAACCTGCCCTGGCCACAAGGGCCAGGGCAGCACCTGTTGCCGATCAAGACGTCGGCGGAACGGACCGGGTTGCCTGTGAGGCGCAGATCACCTGACAGGCGTTCAGTGCGGAGCTAGCCGGCCTTCTGCGGTGTCGCCTCACTCGGCCGGACGACGACGTACCCCTCGCCCTGGAGCACCAGCTGCACGGCTTCGCCGGAGCCACCGCGCAGCATCGACCCGATGGACTGGGAGCGGTGCAGGGAGGTCTGCAACCCCGCGGTCCAGCCGACGATCGCGTCGGTGTCGACGTAGACCGGCTGGTGAGGCGAGACCGGGATGACGAGGGGACTGCCCTCGCACACCAGGCCCAGCTTGCCGTGCCCCGTGAACACGCTGTTGAACAGACCTCCGCCGGTCATGCCCGCGCCCTTCACGGTCGCGATGCGGTACGACAACGTGGCATCGAAACACAGGACGTTGCGGCCGTTGACCGTGAACTCGTCGCCGGGCTCGACGTCGACGATGAAACAGTTCTGCGCCTCGTGCGCGAACCAGGCCTCACCCTGCCCGCGCACCGCCATCAGCGGCAGCCCCTCGCCGGTGACGGCGCGCTTGAGCATGCCGCCCACGCCCTGGCCCTTGCGCTCGAACTGGAGGCTGCCGCGATAGGAGATCATCGCGCCCTGCCGGGCGAGCATCTCGCCATTCACCGTGTACCGGATGCACTTGGCGTTCTCGACCGCCATGCCCGGCGCGACGGCCGGCTGCACCATGTGCTCATTGGAAAACAGATCACCCTTCATACCGGCATCCTCGCCCGGAGCGATTCCCTCCGCCAAGATCGCCTAGTTGACCGGTCGTGCGGGGCTCTGTCGTCCGGCCGTCAGCCGCCGAAGAGTTGCGTCCAGTACATGCCCGCCCGGCCGCCGCCGGCGAGGCCGACGCCGATGTGGGTGAAGCCGGGTTTGAGGATGTTGGCCCGGTGGCCGGGGCTGTTCATCCAGCCCTCCACGACGTCGGCGGGGGAGCGCTGACCGCAGGCGATGTTCTCGCCGATGGAACGCCGGGTGGACCCCGCGGCGGCGGCCCGGTCCCAGGGCTGACCGCCGTCCGGTGCGGTGTGCGCGTAGAAGGCGCGGGCCACCATGTCCGCGCTGTGCGCCTGGGCGGCCGAGGTGAGCGACGGGTCGGCGGACAGGGGCGTGAGCCCGTGCCGGGTGCGCTCCCGGTTGGTGAGCTCGACCACGGCCGCCACCGTCCCGGCCAGCCCGTCCGGACTGAAGGGCCTGGCCCACAGCGCCGCCCAGTAGGTCTCCCCGGAGGGACCGTCGTGCACCTGGGCCAGACCGGCGTGGGTGAACGCCGGGTCGTGCAGGGCGCGCCGGGGCCCGTCCGTGCGCAGGCAGTACGCGACGAACTCGGCGGCCGTGCGCGGTCCGGACACCAGGTGCTCGCCGACGGTGAGATACGCGAACCCGGAGGCGGTGACGCGCTGGTAGACGGAGACGCCGTCGCGTGTCTCGACGCCGAGCCGTCCGGACGCGGCCATGGCGGCGGCATGGGCCCGGGCCGCCGACATCAGACGGGCGTCCAGCAGGATCGGTGACGAACCGCCTGTTGCGCGGGCGGAGTTGACCAAGGGCAGGAAACCCTCGGGATCGGGGGCGGAGTCTCCCGGCAGCGGGGAGCCGCCACCCTGACCGGGGGCCGTGGGGGAGGTGTCGTCCACGACGTCGACGCCGAAGTCCCGCGCCAGGCCCGCCAGTCCGTCGGCGTACCCCTGGCCCAGGGCGCGCAGCTTCCAGTGGTCGCCGCGTCGGTAGAGCTCCGCGAGCAGCAGCACCGCCTCCGGACCGGGGTGCGCCGGGGTGAAGCGGGCGAGCGGGCGGCCCTGCGCGTCGGTGATGTGCAGTGTGGGGGAGGGCAGGTGGCCGAGGGCGGTTCCGGGCTCGGCGGGGCTCACGGCGACGGTGACCCGGGTCGCGCCGGTGCGCAGCCCCGGCGGGTCCACGGTGAGCGTGTCGCCCCGCAGGACGGCTCCCGGCGCCGCCGGCTGGTTGTAGAAGACGAAGTCGCCGTCGTCCCGGACCCGTCCGCCGTCGTCCGTCACGAGCGCGGACACATCGAACGGCCCGGGCACCCGGACCGTCACCGCACCGCCCGGCAGTGCCAGATTGCCGCCGGGAACCAACTCGCCCATCACGCCCCCTCCACGCGCGCCGGGAAGCAACTCGCCGATGCGCCCCCGCCCACCCCCACGAGCGACGCGCCTGCCCGGACAACGGCCGCCGCAGCCCGAGGGTTCCCCGCCGGACCCGGCGTCCAGGCCGCGGTTCCCCGGGACGAACCAGGACAGGAAACCCGGCACGCGAGGCCATCGACACCGGTTCCGGCCACGCCCCGGACATCGACCGGACCGAGGCCCCGAGGTCACCCTGACGACGGGCACGACGGGCACGACGGGCACGACGGGCACGACGGGCACGACGGGCACGACGGGCACGACGGGCACGACGGGCGCAACGGGCACGGCAGGCAGGCAGGCAGGACGGGCGCGACGGGCAGGCCAGGCAGGACCGGCAGGACGGGCAGGACGGGCAGGACCGGCACGACGGGCAGGACCGGCACGACGGGCAGGACTGGCAGGACTGGCAGGACCGGCAGGACTGGCAGGACGGGCAGGACCGCCACGACGGGCAGGACCGGCAGGACCGGCACGACCGGCACGACCGGCACGAACGGCGCACCCGGCCGGGCCCGCTCGCCCGGTCCCGCCCACCGCACCACTACGGTGGCTCACGCCGGGACGACCCGCCCGCACCCCGACCGACCGGCCGAAGGAGCGCCGAGCCATGTCCCGCACCGCACGTCCCCGTGCCGCCCTGGCCGCCCTCTCCTGCTGTGTGGCACTGGGCTGCGGGACCGGCACCGTGCCGCCGGGGGACCGGCCGGACCCGCCGTCCGGCGCCCCGGCGGCGGCCGGGCGCGGCGTGGTCACCTGGGCCTCCTCCGCCGGTCACATCGGCGAGGCGGCCGACGGCCGCGGCTACCGGCTGATGGTGCGCACCAGCGTCGGCGGCAGCGGCCTCAGGGTACGGCTGACGAACGCCTTCGGCGACGAGCCGGTGACGTTCACCGACGTCCACGCGGGCCTGCGACGGGACGGCGCCGCCCTCGTCCCCGGCAGCAACCGGCGCCTGACCTTCGACGGTGCCCGTACCGTCACCGTCCCCGCGGGCGGCATCGTCTACAGCGACCCGCTGCCCGGCCACGTCCCCGCCGGGCGCACCCTCGCCGTCAGCCTGTACGTCCCCCGGGCGGGCGGCACGCTCACCGGGCACTGGATGGCGATGCAGACGTCGTACACCACCGTCGGCGACCACACCGCGGAGGAGGGCCCGGCGCACTGGAAGCAGCGGACCGGCTCCTGGTTCTACCTCGACGCCGTCACCGTGCGCCCCGGCAGGGGGACGGGCGCCGTGGCCGTCCTCGGCGACTCCATCACCGACGGCTGGCAGTCCACGGTCGACCGCGATCGCCGCTGGCCCGACTACCTGGCCCGCCGGCTCGGCACCTCCGGCACCGCGGTCAAGGGCGTGGCCAACGCGGGCATCGCCGGGAACAAGGTGCTCCTCGACGGCCCCGGCCAGAGCGCCCTGAACCGTGTGCGGCGGGACGCGCTGTCCCTGCCGGGCGTGCGCACGGTCTTCCTCTTCCAGGGCGTCAACGACATCAAGGCCGAGCCCGGCGCCACGAGCGCCGGGCTGATCGCCGGGTACCGCAGGCTCGTCGACCGGGCGCACGCCACCGGAAAATGCGTCGTCGGCGCCACGATCGCCCCGTACAAGGGCTGGCAGGAATGGGACCCCGCCGGGGAGGCGGTACGGCAGCGGGTCAACGCCATCATCCGCGACGGCGACGTGTTCGACGCGGTCACCGACTTCGACCGGGTCCTGCGCAGCCCCGGCGACCCCGAGCGGATGCTCCCCGCCTTCGACGGCGGCGACCATCTGCACCCCAACGACAAGGGCATGCGGGCGATGGCCGACGCCGTCGATCTCCGGAGCCTCGACTGCGGGGAGCGGCCGGGCCGTCAGTCGGACGCCGAGGGCTCCGGGGTGATCAGGCCCTCGCGGTAGGCGATCGCCACCGCCTCGCCGCGGCTCGACGCGCCCAGCTTGGCGAGGATGTTGGAGACGTGGACGCTCGCCGTCTTGCCGCTGATGAACAACTCCTCGCCGATCTGACGGTTGCTGCGGCCGAGGGCGAGCAGCCGCAGCACGTCCTGCTCGCGCGCGGTGAGCGTGCCGGGCCGGTCGTCATCGCCCGACACGTCGAACAGCCGGCCGCGCCGTACCAGCGCCTCCACCTGCTCCCGCAGCGGCGTCGCGCCGAGCTCCTCGGCGGCCTCACGGACCGCCCGGGCCTCGGCCGCCGCCTCCTCGCGACGCCCGGCCGCCACCAGGGCCTCGGCGTAGCGCACACGGCAGCGCGCCAGCTCGTAGACGTCGCCGTAGCCGAACGCCGTCACCGCCTCCGCCCAGGCCGCCGCGTCCGGCCCCTTCGTGGCCCGGACCCACTCCGCCTCCGCCCGGGCCAGCCAGGCCTGTCCCTCCGGCCCCTGAGGCGTGCCGTTCTCGCCGTGGACGGCGACCTCCCGGGCCAGTTCCACCAGTTCGGCCGCGGTGTCGGCCCAGCGGCGGGCCCCCGGCTCGTCGCCGGTCAGCCGCAGCCCGGTGGCCGCGTCGGCCACCGCCGACAGCGCCAGGGCGGCCAGGCGGACCGTGACGCCCGGGCGGGGGACCGCCTCGTCGGCCAGGGCGGTGACCGTGGACCGCATCCACCGCACCGCCTCCTCGGGATCGCCCCGCAGCGCCGCGGCGTCGGTGAGCACGATGCCCGCCACCAGGGTGGCCATCCAGTCGAAAGGACCCTCCAGCAGGGCACGGGCCCGGTCGGCGGCGCTCAGATCGCCACGCGCCAGCGTCACGAGCAGCGCGGGACCGACCGTGTAGCCGCCGGCCGCCCGCGGCACGTCGGGGTCGTCCGCCGCCGCGCGCAGACACTCGTCCCAGCGGCCCAGCACATGCAGCACCAGCAGCCGCAGGTACCGCATCTCCAGCGGGTACGTCGAGGACAGCAGCCCGGCCTGCCGGGCCCGGTCCAGGCCCTCGGTCAGCCAGGGCACGCACTCCGCCAGCGCACCGGACTCGTAGCAGCCCATCGCCAGGTTGAACAGGGCCCGCAGCTCCACGGGCGCGTTGCCCGAACTCCGGGCCAGGTCACGGGCCTTGACCAGCCGCTCACGGCCCTCCCGGCCGCGCCGCCCCGCCCCGTCGAAAACGGCCAGGGAGATCAGCAGGTCCGCCTGGGCGTCGGTCACCCCGAGGTGCTCCGCCACCCCCAGGGCGCGGCGGGCGACCCGCAGCGCGGTCTCGTTCTCCCCGACGTGGCGTGCGGCCAGGACATGCGTGGCCGCCGCCCACACCCACGTGCGCGACGGAGGGTCCTCCGGGATCATCGCCAGCGCCTCGCTGCTGTAGGCGAACGCGGCCGTCTGGCTGTCCACGCTCAGCAGGTTCCCGGCGAGGGTGTAGCGGACCCGCGCGGCGAGTTCGGAGTCGGCGTCCTGGCCGAGTTCCGCCAGCGCGGACCGGGTGAGGGCGACCGCGCGGTGCAGCCGCCCGGCGTGCGCGGCGGCCGCCGAGGCCCGCAGCGTCAGCGTGACCCGGTCGACGCCACCGCCCGACGGCCGGCTCGCCGGGTCCACCGCAGCCCACAGGTCCAGGGCCGTTTCGAGATGCCGCTGCTCCTCGGCGGGCGCCCCGACCCGCTGGGCGTGATCGGCGGCCTCCAGGGACGCCGCCAGCCCCTCGGCGAGGTCATGGCTCTCCCGGTAGTGGTGGGCGCGCTCGGCGGCGCTCTCGGCGAGGTGTCCGCGCCCGGCGAGCAGCCGTGCGAACGCGCCGTGCAGCCGCGCCCGTTCCCCGGGGAGCAGATCGGCGTAGACGGCCTCGCGGGCGAGGGCGTGCCGGAAGGAGTATGTGTCCTCGTCCCCGGCGACGAGCAACTGCCGCCCCACCGCCTCCCGCAGCGCCGACTCCAGCTCCGGCTCCGGCAGCCCCACCGCCTCCCGCAGCAGCTCGTGCTCCACCCGGCGTCCGGCGACGGCGGCGGTCCGCAGCACCTGCTGCGCGGTCTCGGACAGCTGCTCGAAACGGATCAGCAGCACATCGGCGAGCCCGCTGGGCACCCCGCCCGACTCCGTGTCGGTCGCGGCGAGCAACTCCTCGGCGTAGAAGGCGTTCCCCTCGGCCCGCTCCACGATCCGCCGCACCGTGGCGTCCGGCAGCGGTCCGGGCTCCAGGGCGCGCACCAGCCGGTCCACGTCGGCATCGGCCAGCGGCCGCAACTCCAGCCGCTCGACCAGCGGCAGCCGTATCAGCTCGGCGAGCAGCGGCCGCAGCGGATGCCGCCGGTGCAGATCGTCCGCCCGGTACGAGGCGAACACCGCCAGCCGGTGCCGCAGCACGCCCCGGCCGAGCAGGAACCGCAGCAGGTCCCGTGAGGACTGATCCGCCCAGTGCAGGTCCTCCAGCACCAGCAGGAGCGGCGCGATCTCGGCGACCTCGGCGAGCAGCCCCGCCATCCCCTCGAAGAGCCGCAACCGCCCGTCCACGTCGCGCACGGAGCCGGATCCTGTCCCCAGCAGCCGCGCGACCACGGGACGGGCCGCGAGAGTGGCGGCGAACCGCTCGTCGGCGGCCAGCACCCCGAGGATCTCGGTGAACGGCAGATACGGCAGACCGACGTCGCCGAGATCCACGCAGTGCCCGGTGACCACGGTCATGCCCGTCGCGGCCGCCTGCCCCCCGACCTCGTCGAGCACCCGGGTCTTGCCGACGCCGGCGTCCCCGGAGATCAACACGGCCCGGGCCTCACCGCCTCGCGCACGCTCCAGTACACCGGAGAGCCGTGTGAGTTCGGCGTCCCGCCCGACGACGGGCGCGGCCGATGAAGCCTGCTGCACAGAACCAACCTTCTTGCTTGAGGGGCGCCGCGGGGAACTGCGCGATCAACCAGCCACCACCCGCAGCCGCCACCGGACAGCGAACCCCGAGCTCTTAGGCCCGCAACATCTTCGCCCAGTCCGCCGGCACCCGCCCCGCCGGTCCCGGCGCGGGCTGGTCGGCCGGATGACTCACCGGCGCGGCCAGCTCCGGCCCGCCCTCGTACAACGCGTTCGTCGCGTAGTCCCAGTACCAGTCCTCACCCGGCTCGAAGCTCTGCACCAGGGGGTGCCCGGTCTCCCGGAAATGCCCCGTCGCGTGCTTCGCCGGTGAACTGTCACAGCACCCCACGTGCCCGCACTGCGCACACCGCCGCAGGTGGAACCACCACCCCCCGGCCGCATCGCACTCCGCGCACCCGCTGCCGCTCGGCGGCACGCTCGGGTCGATGCCGTTCTCGCCACTCATGCAGACTCCTCCTCGACCGCCGTCAGCGGAAGCAGTACCTGGAAACGCGTGTCCCCCGGCTCCGACTCCACCTGGATGCTCCCGTGGTGCTTGTTGACCACGATCCGCCAGGAGATGTCCAGCCCGAGCCCGGTCCCCTCACCGACCGGCTTGGTGGTGAAGAAGGGGTCGAAGATCCGCCCCCGGTCCTCCGCCGGGATTCCGACGCCCGTGTCACCGAACTCCACGAGCAGCCGGTCGTGTTCGAGCGCCGTCCGCACGGTCAACGTGCCCTCCCCGCCCGCGCTGTTCATCGCCGCGACCGCGTTGTCGATGAGGTTCGTCCACACCTGGTTGAGCTCGGCGGGGTAGGCGGGGATCTGCGGCAGTGTCCGGTCGTAGTCCTTGACGACCTTGATCCGCTTGCCGATCTTGCCCGACAGCATCAGCAGGGTGGAGTCGAGGAGTTCGTGCACGTCGGCGTGCCGGAAGGGCGCCCGGTCGAGCTGTGAGTACTGCTTGGCCGCGTCGACGAGGTGGGAGATACGGGCGGTCGAGTCGCTGATCTCGTCCATCAGCAGCTCGGTCTCGACGGTGTAGTTGAGCCACCCGATCGCGCTGGGCAGGATGTCCTCGTCCACCGCCGCCGCGATCTGGTCCAGCCAGTCCACGTCGAGACCGGCCTGTACGAACGTGGGCGCGATCCGCCAGCCTTCCGGGATGCCCCGGTCGTCCAGCCAGTCCGTCACGGCGTCCTCCCGGTCGGAGGCTTCCAGCGGGCTCAAGCCGGGTGCCTTCGCGACCCGTTCGGCCGTGCGCTCCTGGATGTCGATGAGGTTGGCCATGACCTCGGGGGAGTACGAGCCCTGCGCGATGACCGCCAGCTTGTGGCGCATCTTGCCGACCCGCTCCCGCAGCGTCGCGGTCGCCCGTACGGCCGCAGCGGCCGGATTGTTCAGCTCGTGCGTCAGACCCGCCGACAACGAGCCCAGCGCCAGCAACCGTTCGCGCTGCCCGATCGCCCGCTGGGTGCTCTTCGAACCGAAGAACAGCCCCTCCAGCAGATGCACCGCCATCGGGAACCACTCCTGCATGATGCCCGCGAAGGTGTCGGCGGGCAGCACGAAGAACCGCGTCGGCTCGGTGACGCGCATGGAGTTGTTGTAGACCTGCCGCACCCGGTCGCCCAGATACGCCTGCATGGACCCCGCGTACACGCCCCGCTGGGAGGTCCGGGTCACCTCCACGTCGTCCCCGCCGACCCGGCGGTACAGCACCACCGAGCCTTCGAGCATCACGTAGAAGCAGGTGGCGGGCTCGCCCTCGGTGTACACCGGTCCGGGCTCGAACCGCTCCACCCGCCCCTCGCCGCACAGCCTGCCGAGCTGCTCGGGCGTGAGCTTCTCGAACAGGAACAGCGCCCCGATCTCCCGCGGGTCGCAGGGCGCCGCCCGCCCGCTCATGACTGCTCCAGGTACCGGTGGACGAGCATCACGGCCATGGCTCCCTCTCCGACGGCGGACGCGACCCGCTTGGCGGACTCCGAGCGGGCGTCACCCGCCACGAACACGCCGGGCACATTGGTCTCCAGGTGGTACGGCGGCCGGTCCAGCTCCCAGCCCTCCGGCGGACGGCCGTCCGCGCCCAGGTCGGGCCCGGCGAGGATGAAACCGCGCTCGTCGCGCAGCACGGTGCCGTCCAGCCAGTCGGTCAGCGGGGCCGCCCCGATGAACACGAACACCCACTGCGCGTCGACCTGTTCGCTCTGCCCGCTGTCCACGTCCCGCAGGGTCAGCCGCTCCAGCCGGCCGTCGCCGTGGGCGGCCTCGACGACCGTGCGGGTCCGGACCCGGATGTTGGGGGACTCCTCGATCTGCTGGATCAGATAGTGCGACATCGACGCCGACAGCGACTCCCCGCGCACCAGCAGGGTCACCGACTTGGCGCCCCGCGACAGGTACATGGCCGCCTGCCCGGCGGAGTTGGCGCCGCCGACGATGTACACGTCCTGGTCCTGACAGGCCGGGGCCTCCGTCAGGGCGGACCCGTAGTACAGGCCGCAGCCGGTCAGGTCCTCGCAGCCGGGCGCCGCCAGTTGCCGGTAGGACACGCCGGTCGCCAGGATCACGCTGTGCGCGGCGACCGCCGAGCCGTCGGAGAACCGCACGATCCGCGCCGCGCCGTTGACATCGAGGGCCGTCACCTCGCGCGCGGTGAGGATCTCGGCGCCGAACTTCGCCGCCTGCCGCCGCGCCCGGTCGGTGAGCTGCGCCCCCGACACGCCGTCGGGGAAACCGAGGTAGTTCTCGATGCGCGAGCTCTGCCCCGCCTGACCACCGGTCGCCGACCGCTCCACCAGCACCGTCCGCAGCCCCTCGGAGGCGCCGTAGACCGCCGCGCCGAGCCCGGCCGGGCCGCCGCCGATGACGACCAGGTCGTAGAAGTCGGCCGTCGGTGTCGTCGCCAGACCGACCCGGGCGGCGAGGTCCACGGCCTCGGGCTCGACCAGCGGTGTCCCGTCCGGCGTGATCACCACCGGCAGCCGCAGCCCGTCCTCGCCGGCCGCGGCCAGCAGCCGCCGCCCCTCCGGCTCGTCGGCGGAGTACCAGCGATACGGCACCTGGTTGCGCGCCAGGAACTCCCGCACGTCCGAGGAGCGCGAGGACCACCGGTGCCCCACCACCTTGGTGCTGGGCACGGGCCGGAAGTCACTGGTCTTCCACGCCTGGAGCAGGTCGTCGAGGACCGGGTACAGCTTCTCCTCGGGCGGGTCCCACGGCTTCAGCAGGTAGTGGTCGAGGTCGACGACGTTGATCGCGTCGATCGCGGCGTTGGTGTCCGCGTAGGCGGTCAGCAGCACGCGCCGCGCGCCCGGGTAGACATCCAGGGCCTGTTCGAGGAACTCGATGCCGTTCATCTGCGGCATCCGGTAGTCGGCCAGGATCACGGCCACGAGATCGCCGCGCAGCTTCAGCTCCCGCAGCGCCTCCAGCGCGGACCCGCCGGACTCCGCCCGCACGATCCGGTACGACGCGCCGTACCGCCGCCTCAGGTCCCGGGCCACGGCGCGGGAGACACCCGGATCGTCGTCCACGGTCATGATGACGGTCCGCGCCGAATCGGCGGCCTGTGCCATACGTCCCCCACACCGGGCGGTCGACTCACGGCACGGCGCCCCGGGGCACCGCGCCGACCTGAGCCCATCGTATGTTCGATCGCGGCGCCGTGCCCGGATACGGCGATCAGCTGTGGAAGGCCCCCAGCACGCAGAACTCGTTGCCCTCCGGGTCGGCGAGCGTCACCCAGGGCTGCTGGCCCTGCCCGATGTCGGCGTGCCGCGCACCGAGCGCCAGCAGCCTGGCCACCTCGGCCTCCTGGTCGTCGGGCCGGAAGTCGAAGTGCAGACGGTTCTTGATGGACTTCTTCTCCGGCACCGTCGTGAACAACAGGCCCGGCAGCCGGTCCGGGGCGGGCCGGATCTCGAACTCGTCGGGTTCGTCGTTCACCACCACCCAGCCCAGCGCCTGCGCCCACCAGCGGCCGAGGGCCTCCGGGTCGGCCGAGTCCACCATGACCTGCTCCCACTCCAGTGACATGCGGGCAGTGTAGGGAAGACTGATCATGAGCACGTAGTGAATCGCGACGAGGGAGACAGCCGGATGACACGCCCGATCACCGCAGGGGTCGACGGATCGCAGGAGAGTCTCGCCGCCCTGGCGTGGGCGGCGCGGGAGGCGGTGCGGCGCGACCTGGCGCTCCGGGTGGTGCACGCCTGGCGGGTGCACTCCTCGGATTCGGTCGAGGCGGGGGTCGCCGGGGACGCGGACAGCCAGGCCGAGTGGGTGCACAGCGCGGTGACCGCCGCCGTCGCGACCGTCACCGAACGGCACCCGGACCTCGCGGTGACCACCGATGTCATCGAGGGCCCGGTGGCCGACACCCTGGTCGCCGCCGCGGCGGACGCCGAGACGCTGGTCCTCGGCTCGCGCGGGCACGGCCGTATCGTCGGCTTCCTGCTCGGCTCGGTCGGCCAGCAGGTGATCGCCGCGACCACCCGTCCCGTGGTGCTGGTCCGGGCCGCGGACCAGCCCTCGTCCGAGGCGGCCGGGCGGGAGGTCGTCGTCGGTCAGCAGGGCGACCCGGAGGACAGCGCCGAGGCGCTGCGCTTCGCCTTCGAGACGGCCGCCGCCCGTGGGGCTACCGTGCGGGTGGTGCGCGCCTGGAGCCTGCCACCCGTCTTCGCCTACAGCCCGGGCTCGCTGAAACTCCTCGACGAGGCCGGGGGGCTGGAGCCGTACGAGAGGAAGAGCCTGGCCGCCGCGGTCCGGCCGTGGCGGGAGCGCTTCCCCGGCGTGCCGGTCGAGGAGCACGTGGAGATGGGCAGCGCCAGCCAGGTGCTGCTGTCGGTGGCCGGGACGGCCCAGCTGATGGTCGTGGGCCGCCGGGCCCACCGCACGGCCGTCGGGGCCCGCATCGGCTCGGTGGCCCACGGGATGCTGCACCACGCGGACTGCCCGGTGGCGGTGGTGCCGCACGAGTGAGGGCCCCGGCCCCTCACTCCGTCGTCGGCTGGAGCGTCTTGCCGGCCGTGGGCAGGATGTTTTGGACGTAGTCCTCGACGACCGCGTCCAGGCCGATGTCGTGCTGGGCCCGCTCGGACAGGTACCAGCGGTGTTCGAGGAGCTGGTGGTAGATCTCCGCCGGCTCCATCGCACCGCGCAGTTCGAGCGGCACCGCCCGCACGGTCGGCCGGAACACCTCCCGCACCCAGCGGTGGGCGAGCACCTCGGGGCGGGCGGACAGGGGATCGCCGGGCGCGTAGTCGTCCTGGGTCGCCATCCAGCTCTCCAGGTCGTTCAGCAGCCGCCGGGCCTGGTTCTCCTCCGTGTCGAGACCGGTCAGGCGCAGCAACTGGCGCTGGTGGTGGCCCGCGTCGACGACCTTGGGCACGAAGCTGACCGTGTCGCCGTTCGAGGCGTGCTCGATCTGCATCTCGGCGACGTCGAAACCGAGGTCGTTGAGCCGGCGGATCCGGCGCTCGATGTAGTGGTACTTGCCCGCCGGGTACACCGAGGCCCGGGTCAGCTCGTCCCACAGGCCGCGGTAGCGGGCGCAGATCTCCGTGCCGAACTCGATCGGGTCCACGGACGGGTGCAGCGCACCGGACGCCTCCAGGTCCAGCAGCTCGCCGCTGATGTTCACGCGCGCGAGGTCGAGGTCGTACTCCCGCTGCCCGGTGCTGAGCTGCGGGTGCAGATCACCGGTCTCGGCGTCCACGAGATACGCGGCGTAGGCGCCCGCGTCGCGCCGGAAGAGGGTGTTGGACAGCGAGCAGTCACCCCAGGCGAACCCGGCCAGGTGCAGTCGCACCAGGAGCACGGCGAGCGCGTCCATCAGCCGGTGCATGGTGGTGGGCCGCATGGTCGTCTCGAACATCGAGCGGTACGGCATCGAGCCGCCCAGGTGCCGGGTGACCAGGACGCTCTCCAGCGGGGCGCCGCTGTCGTCGGTGCGTCCGGTGACCACGGCCAGTGGGTCCACCGACGGGATGCCGAGGCGGTCCAGGTCGCGCAGCATGTCGTACTCACGCAGCGCGGGGCGCTCGGCCAGTTCCTTGACGGCGATCACCTCGTCGCCCGCCCGGGAGTAGCGCACCACGTGCCGGGAGATGCCGCGCGGCAGCGGCACCAGGTACTCTTCCGGCCACTCCTCCAGAGGTACGTCCCACGGCAGTTCCAGCAAGAGCGCGGGGTGCTCGGGGTTGGTCGCGCTGATCTGCAGTGCCATGGGCCGGGTGTCCTTGTCTCGCCGCCGGTCGTCACATCAGATGATGAGAGGGCGTGTTTCAGATTAGAGGGCGCGTTCCCGGGCCCGGAGGGCGGCGTCCCGCACCGGCCCGTGGTGCACCGGCCCGTGCCCCGGCAGCAGCAGCTCGCCCTCCAGCTCCGCGAGCACCTCCAGGGAGGCCAGGGCACGGGGCCGCTCGTGGTGGAACATGTCCGGCAGCAGCTGCGGCCCCTCCACCCGCGAGGTGGGGTGCCCGCTGGCCAGGGCGTCCCCGGAGACCAGTACGCCGGTGCCGGGCAGGTGGTAGGCGCAGTGCCCGTCGGTGTGCCCCGGGGTGTGCACCGGCACCGGCCGTCCGGGCAGGTCCAGCGCGCCCGCCGAGGGGAACGCCTGGGGAGCCGTCACCGGGACGGGGGTCGTGCCGCCCGAGCGCAGCGCGTGCACCGCCCAGGGCAGCACACCGGGCCGCCAGCCGTTCCTCAGCACCGTCCCGATCGAGACCTGGTGGAGGAACTCCCGGCGCGCGTGCGGCACTTCGGCCTCGTGCAGATACACGGGCGTGCCGTACGTGGCGCGCAGGTACTCCGCGCTGCCCAGATGGTCGTTGTGCGCGTGCGTGATCAGTACGGCCGCGACCGCCTCCGGGGAGGAGCCCACCTGCGCGAGGGAGGCGAGGAGCTGCTCCCGGTCGCCGGGGTAGCCGGTGTCGATCAGCGTGACGGCGTCCCCCTCCGTGAGGATCACCCAGTTGGTGTTCGAACCGTGCACCAGGTAGGTGCCGTCCGCTGCTTGCTGTACGTCCGCCCGCATGATCGCCCGCCTCGTGTGGTCCCGGTACCGGCCCGACGGGATGAAGAAAAGCAGAGACCGTGACGGGCGGAATCACCGGGTCCGCCCTAACGGAGCCGAGCGGCGGGGGCGTTCGGGCGGGGGCCCGTGCTCAGCGCACGCCGTGCGGGCGGAACTGGATGCTGATGCGCGGTTCCGTCGCCCGGGCGCTCTTGGGGATCGCGTGCTCCCAGGTGCGCTGGCAGGAGCCGCCCATCACGACCAGATCGCCGTGGCCGAGGGGGCGGCGCACAGTGTCCCGGCCGCCGCGCAGCGGGCGCAGCAGCAGGTCACGGGGTGCTCCGACCGACAGGATCGCGACCATGGTGTCCTCGCGGGCCCCGCGCCCGATCCGGTCGCCGTGCCAGGCGACGCTGTCCCGGCCGTCGCGGTAGTAGCACAGCCCGGCGGTGGCGAACGGCTCGCCCAGCTCCTCGCGGTAGTGGGCGCTCAACGCGTCCCGGGCCTCGGTCAGCACCGGGTGCGGCAGCCGGTCGTCAGCGCCGTAGAAGGCGAGCAGGCGGGGGACGTCGACGATGCTGTCGTACATCTTGCGGCGTTCCGCGCGCCACGGGACCTCGGCGGCCAGTCGTTCGAACAGGTCGTCCGAGCCGGTGAGCCAGCCGGGCAGCGTGTCCAGCCAGGCGCCGAAGCCGAGGTGGGTACGGCCGATCCCGTCGAGAGAGCCGAGGCGGAGCTCGTCGGCCTGGTCGAAGAGGGAGCCCTGGAGGTGCATGCCCTCAGCCTATCGCTTAATCGAAAATATGTTCCATGAGCAACTCGCTCTTTCGATACATCCATGTATCCAATACAGTCCCGTATCGAAAGGGGGGCGGGTATGGCAGCCGAGGGCAGGACCGGGCGGGTGACCAGGCGTCGTGTGCACACGCGGGCCAACCTCCTGGACGCGGCGTTCTCCGTCTTCGCGGCCAAGGGCTTCGGGCACGTCTCGATCGAGGAGGTCTGCGAGGCCGCCGGCTACAGCAGAGGCGCCTTCTACTCCAACTTCTCCAGCCTCGACGAGCTCTTCTTCGCCCTCTACCGCGAGCGGGCCGACCTCATCGCCGAGCAGGTCTCCGGCGCCCTCGCCCTCGACGGGCCCGGCCTCGACGTGCCCGCCGCCGTCGACCGCGTCACCGACGTGCTGCTGCTCGACCGCGACTGGCTCCTGGTGAAGACGGACTTCCTCGTGCACGCCGCCCGCGACCCGCAGGTGGCGCGCAGCCTGCTCGAACACCGCGCGCGGCTGCGACGGGCCATCGCCGAGCGGCTGGGCCGGGCCCGCGGGCACACCGAACTGCCCGCCGTCCTGGGCGACACGGACGGCGCCGCCCACGCCGTGGTCGCCGCGTACGACGGCGTCACCGCCCAACTGCTGCTGGATCGGGACCTGGACCACGCCCGCGCCTGGCTGAAGCAACTGCTCACGGCCCTGCTGACCGACGGCAGCGGCACCCTCGATCACACGAAGAACTGAAGAAGGGAACGGTCGCCATGGATGCCGATGTCATCGTCGTCGGAGCGGGCCTCGCCGGCCTGGTCGCGGCGCACGAACTGACCAGCAGGGGCCGCCGGGTCGCCCTCGTCGACCAGGAGAACGCGGCCAACCTCGGCGGCCAGGCCTTCTGGTCCTTCGGCGGGCTGTTCCTCGTCGGCTCGCCCGAGCAGCGCCGCCTGGGCATCAAGGACTCCTTCGACCTCGCCTGGAGCGACTGGCGCGGCAGCGCGGGCTTCGACCGGCTGGACGACGAGGACTCCTGGGCCGTGCGCTGGGCACGGGCCTACGTCGAGTGGGCCGCGGGGGAGAAGCGGTCCTGGCTCGACGGGCACGGCATCACCTTCCTGCCCACCGTCGGCTGGGCCGAGCGCGGCGACCTCACCGCGCACGGACACGGCAACACCGTGCCCCGCTTCCACATCGCCTGGGGCACCGGCACCGGCGTCGTCGAACCGTTCGTCCGCTACGCTCAGCAGGCCGCCCGCGACGGACTGCTCACCTTCCACCACCGCCACCGCGTCGACGCCCTGGTCGTCGAGGACGGCACGGCCCGCGGTGTGCGCGGCACGGTCCTGGCCGAGGACCCCTCGCCACGCGGCGTCGCCTCCAGCCGCGACGCGATCGGCGAGTTCGAACTCACCGCCCAGGCCGTCATCGTCACCAGCGGCGGCATCGGCGCGAACCACGACATCGTCCGCCGCCACTGGCCCGAGCGGCTCGGCACCCCACCGAAGGAGATGGTCACCGGCGTCCCCGCCTACGTCGACGGGCGGATGCTCGGCATCAGCGCCGAGGCCGGTGTCCGGCTGGTCAACCGCGACCGCATGTGGCACTACACCGAGGGCCTGCGCAACTGGGACCCGATCTGGCCCGGCCACGGCATCCGCATCCTGCCCGGACCGTCCTCGATGTGGTTCGACGCCCTCGGCCGCCGCCTGCCCGGTCCGTACCTGCCCGGCTACGACACCCTCGGCACCCTCAAGCACCTGCGCACCACCGAGGACATCGCCGGGTACGACCACTCCTGGTTCATCCTCACGCAGAAGATCATCGAGAAGGAGTTCGCGCTGTCGGGCTCCGAGCAGAACCCCGACATCACCGCCAAGGACCGCGCCGGATTCCTCAAGGAACGCATCCTCGGCAAGGGCGCGCCGGGACCGGTCGACGCGTTCCTGCGCAAGGGCGCCGACTTCGTGACCGCGTCCACCGTCGAGCAGCTCGTCGAGAAGATGAACGACCTCACCGACAAACCGCTCCTCGACGCGGCGGGAATCAAGCGCCAGATCGAGGCCCGCGACCTGCAGATCGCCAACCCCTACGCCAAGGACGCCCAGGTCCAGGGCATCCGCAACGCCCGCCGCTACATCGGCGACCGCCTCGGCCGGGTCGCCACCCCGCACCGCATCCTCGACCCGGAGGCCGGTCCGCTGATCGGCGTCAAGCTGCACGTCCTCACCCGCAAGACCCTCGGCGGCATCCAGACCGACCTGGACTCCCGCGCCCTGGGGATCGACGGCAAGCCGGTCGAGGGGCTGTACGCGGCAGGCGAGGTGGCCGGTTTCGGCGGCGGTGGCGTCCACGGCTACAACGCCCTGGAGGGCACCTTCCTCGGCGGCTGTCTCTTCTCGGGCCGGGCGGCGGGCCGCGCGGCGGCGAAGCAGACCGCCTGACGGACCCGGGCCCCGCTCCTCAGCCGTCGAGGAGGCGGGTCAGCACGGTGGCGTGGCTCTGCTCCGGCGTCTTCGACGCGGTCAGCAGGGTCACGTCGCCCCCGCGGACCAGGTCACGCACACGGTCGAGCGCCTCGCCGGCCTCCTCGGAGGCCAGCTCCGCCTCGTAGCGCTCGGCGAACTCCTCGTACGAGCCCTCGCCCGCGTGGTACCAGCGGCGCAGCTCCGTCGACGGAGTGAGCGCCTTGGGCCACTCGTCCACCCGGGCCGCGTCCTTCGCCAGTCCGCGCGGCCACAGCCGGTCGACCAGGACCCGCACCCCGTCCTCGGGTTCGGCGGGATCGTAGACACGGCGCACGCGCACGCTCATGGTCGGCTCCTCTCCGCGGCGTACGGACACGTGCCGCGAGCCTAACCCCGGCCGGACGCCCGCACCCCTGGGGACCGCCGCCGGTGCGGCGAGGGTCCCCAGGGGTGCGGGCCGATGTCAGCCGGAGCGACGGCGGGCGGCCGTGCGGCGCTTCAGCGCACGCCGTTCGTTCTCGCTCGTCCCGCCCCACACACCGATGGACTGACCGGTGTCCAGGGCCCATTGCAGACACTGCTCCTGCACGGGGCAGCGCCGTCGGCACACCGCCTTGGCCTGCTCCGTCTGGAGCAGAGCCGGGCCGGAGGTGCCGATCGGAAAGAAGAGCTCGGGGTCCTCGTGCCGACAGGCAGCGTGGTCTCGCCAGTTGTCCATCGAAGTCACCTGCATCGCAGTAGAAACGTGCTCTCTCGTCTGCTTACTCCCTTTCGGGTCACCTGTCGATGCCCGCTGAAACAGGGCGTTCCCGGACAGTCGTTCACTGCTCCCGCATGCCCCAGGGGGAGCCGTAGTCCGTCAGCAGGTCCAGGAACGGCCGGGCCGGGAAGGCCTCCGGGCCGAGCACGCCCGCACCGGACCAGGCGCCCGTGGCGAGGAGTTCGAGCGCGACGACCGGGTTGATCGCCGTCTGCCACACCACCGCCTGGGAGCCGTACTCCGCCATCGACCACTGGTTGTCGACCACGTGGTACAGGTACACCTCACGCGGCCGCCCGTCCTTCGTGCCCTTCACCCAGGTGCCCGCACACGTCTTGCCGTGCATCCGCTCGCCCAGGCCGGCCGGGTCGGGCAGGCAGGCGGCGACCACGTCCCGCGGCGAGACCTTCACCGGCCCGTCCGGCCCCGGCACGGTCACCGGGTCGGTGCGGTCCAGGCCCAGCAGGTGCAGCGTCTTCAGCGTCTCGACGAACTCCCGCCCCAGGCCGTACTTGAAGGTCACCCGGCGCGCGTCGACCCAGCGCGGGACGAGCAGCACCTCCTCGTGCTCCACGTTCACGCACTCGACCGGGCCGATACCCTCGGGGAAGTCGAAGACCTCGGGCTCGCTGAACGGTTCGGTGGTGAACCAGCCCTTGCCGCTCTCATAGACGACCGGCGGGTTGAGGCACTCCTCGATGGTGGTCCAGATGCTGAACGAGGGCGCGAAGTCATAGCCGTCGACGGTCAGGTTCGCGCCGTCGCGGATGCCGATCTCCTCGATCTCGTCGAAGAGTTCGTCGGCGGCGTACCGCGCGAACACGTCCGACAGGCCCGGCTCCACCCCCATGCCGACGACGGCCAGCAGCCCCTCCTTCTCCCAGTCGGCCGCCTGCGTGAACTGCTCGTCGCCGAGCTTGACCCCGCACTCCTCGTACGGCCGCTCGGCGTGCGGACGGGACAGCGACATCGCCATGTCGAGATAGGTGGCGCCCGCGGCGCGGGCCGCTCGGAACAGAGGCATCACGAAACGGGGGTCGGTGGCGTTGAGCAGGACGTCGCAGCGATGCCACTTCAGCAGACGGGTCACGGCCGCCTCGTCGCCCGCGTCCACCTGCTCCGCGGTGAACCGCGCGTCGCCGTCCAGGGCCGCGACCGCCGCCTCGGCCCGGGCCGGGTCGTAGTCCGCCACCACCATCGCCTCGAAGAACGGCCGCCGGGCCGCGATCCGGGTGATCGCCCCGCCCACACCACCGGCACCCACGAGCAGTACACGCATGACAAAAACTCCCTTTTTGCGAAGAACGTGACGCGTCCTTGCAGTGATGAAACGCCGCCCCGTGTCATAAGGTCAATGGCGTTGGCATAAGGAGGAGACGTCGTGCCCAAGCCCGTGGTGCCCGAGGAGAAACGTCGCCGGCGCAGGCCCACCAAGAGCGGCACCGTGCTGTCCGAGGAGCTGATCGTCGAGACCGCGCTGCGCATGCTGCGCGAACACGGCAGCGCCGGACTGACCGCCCGCCGGCTGGGCCTCGCCCTGGACGCCGACCCGAGCACGCTCTACCGGTACTTCCGCGGCATGGACGACCTCACCCTCGCCATCGGCGACGCGCTGATCGGTCAGGCCCTCGCGGGCTGGCGGCCCACGGGGGAGTGGCGGGCCGACCTGCGGGCCTTCGGGCTGCGCATCCACGCCGCGTACCTCGCCCATCCGCAGGCCGCCCTGCTCACCACCAACCGCGTCACGGGCCGGGCCCACGAGCTGGCCGCGGACGAGACCGTCCTGGACGTCCTGCGCCGAGCCGGTTTCCCGCTGCCCGACACCGTGCGCATCTACCACGCCTTCATCGACCAGACCCTGGCCTTCGCCGCGCTGGACGCCGCCTCGCTGGCCCTGCCCAGCGACTCGCTGCACGCCGACGAGGACATGTGGCGCTCCACCTACACCCGCCTGCCCGCCACCACCCACCACCGCATCGCCGAGGCGGCCCCCCTGCTCGCCACCCGCATGCTCACCAGCGCCTACCCGACGGCCCTGGACATGCTGCTGGACAGCGCGGCGTCCCGGCTGGAGGACATCCGGGGCCAGGGGGTCTCTCACGGACCTGCGCGGCGTCGCGACGATCTCCCGGAAACCCCCTGAGCGTCACACCCGCAGCGCCCGGGCCGCCGTCGCCGTCACCGTGTCCGCGACCTGGGCCAGCGCCGGCGAGTCCAGCCGCCACTGCTGCCAGTACAGCGGGACGTCGACCACGCGGTCCGGGGCGATGCCGACGAGCCGGCCGGCGGAAAGCAGGGGATCGGCCTGGGGCTCCGGCACCAGGCCCCACCCCAGCCCCGCGGCCACGGCCTCGACGAACCCCTCCGAGGTCGGCACGTAATGCCGCAGCGCGCTCGCACCGCTCCGCCCCCGGGTGAGCCGGCGGACGAAGCCGTCCTGGAAGTCGTCACGCCGGTCGAAGACCACCACGGGCACCTCCGTGAGCACCCGCGCCAACGGCCCGCCGAGATGGCGCGCGGCGAAGTCCGGCGCCGCCACGGGCAGATAGCGCATCCGCCCGAGCGAGCGCACGGAGCAGCCCGGCACCGGGTCGGGCGACGAGGTCACCGCGGCCATCACCACGCCCTCCCGCAGCAGGGCCGCCGTATGGTCCTCGTCCTCGCGGCGCAACTCGAAGCACAGCCGCGGCTCCTGCGGCACGCGCGAGAGCACCGGCAGGAACCAGGTGGCCAGCGAGTCGGCGTTCACCGCGACCGACACCCGGATCGGCTCCCCGGTGTCGGCCAGCCCCAGCTCCGCGTAGGCGTCGTGCTCCAGCCGTGCCACCTGGCGGGCCAGCCGGACCAGCACCTCACCCGACTCGGTCGGCCGCACCGGCTTGGTCCGCAGCAGCAGGACCCGGCCCGTGCGCTGCTCCAGCGCCTTCACCCGCTGGCTGATCGCCGACGGCGTCACATGCAGCGCGGCCGCCGCCGCGTCGAAGGTGCCCTCGTCCACGACGGCGAGCAGGGTCCGCACCTGGTCCAGCGGGAGATCGGTCATCATCACGCGTGCTAATGATACGTAAGAATCTTTAGCTGGACCCGGATGGGACGCGTCCGTAGCGTCGACGCCATGACCAGCACCTTCACCGCCGGTGCCGCCGGTTTCGGCACCGGACTGTCCCTCATCGTCGCCATCGGCGCCCAGAACGCCTTCGTCCTGCGCCAGGGGATCCGCCGCCAGGCCGTCCTCGCCGTGGTCGCCATCTGCGCCCTGTCGGACGCGGCGCTGATCGCGCTCGGGGTCGGCGGGGTCGGCGCGGTGGTGGTGAAGTGGCCGGGCGCCCTGACGGCGGTCGGCTGGATCGGCGGCGCGTTCCTGCTGGTCTACGGTGCGCTGGCGGCCCGCCGGGTGCTGCGGCCGGGCGGTGACGGGCTGCGCACGGAGGGGGAAGCGGCCGGGTCGGTGCGCCGGGCCGTGCTCACCTGCCTGGCGATGACCTGGCTCAACCCGCACGTCTACCTCGACACCGTGTTCCTGCTGGGCTCCGTCGCCGCCGACCACGGTGAGCTGCGCTGGACCTTCGGCCTCGGCGCGGTGCTGGCCAGCCTGTGCTGGTTCACCGCCCTCGGTTTCGGGGCCAGGCTGCTCGGCCGTTTCCTCGCCAGGCCGGCCGCCTGGCGCGTCCTGGACGGCCTGGTCGCCGCCACGATGATCGTGCTCGGCGCCGTGCTCGTCGCCGGAAGCTGACCCCTCGGCCGTGGTGGCCGGACCGGCTGGTGCGATAGTGATCCCCGCCCGGAAAGATGTAGCGAGCATCGAGGAAGCGGCGCGTGGACACGAGCGAGAGCACGACCGAAGAGCGGGAACCCCGGCCGCCGGAGCCTCGGCGGCGCGGCCTTCGGCGCTGGGCCATGGACACCCGCCCCCTGCGCCGCCCCGCCTACCGGCGGCTGTGGGTCTCGACCATCGTCACGGCCGTCGGCAGCCAGCTCACCGCCGTCGCCGTCCCCAAGCAGATCTACGACATCACCGGCTCCTCGGCGTGGGTCGGCGCGGCGAGCCTGGCCGGGCTCGTGCCCCTGATCGTGTTCGCGCTGTGGGGCGGGGCGATCGCCGACGCCATGGACCGGCGCAAGCTGCTGCTGATCACCAACAGCGGCATCGCCGTCACCTCGCTGCTGTTCTGGCTCCAGGCCTTCGTGGGACTGGAATCGGTGGGCGCGCTCATGCTGCTGCTCGCCGTGCAGCAGGCCTTCTGGGGCCTCAACGCGCCGGCCCGCACCGCTTCCATAGCCCGGCTGGTCCCCGAGGACGAGCTGCCCGCGGCGGGCGCCCTCGGCTCGACCGTGATGCAGACCGGACAGGTGGCGGGGCCGCTGCTCGCCGGCGCCCTCATCCCCGTCATCGGGCTGCCCGAGCTGTACCTCATCGACGCCCTGGCCCTGTGCGTGACGGTGTGGGCGGTGTACCGGCTGCCGGCGCTGCCGCCCCTGGCCGGCTCGGCGGTGCGGCGCGCGGGCGTGAAGGAGATCGCCGCCGGTTTCCGCTACATCTCCGGGCACACGGTGCTGCTGCTGTCGTTCCTCGCCGACATCATCGCCATGGTCCTCGGCATGCCCCGCGCCCTGTTCCCGCAGCTCGCCTCCCAGACCTACGCCCCGTACGGCGAAGGCCTCGCGCTGGGCCTGCTGTTCGCGGCGATCCCGATCGGCGCCGTGCTGGGCGGGCTGTTCTCCGGCACCTTCTCCAGGGCCCGGCGGCACGGCTGGATGGTCATCGGGGCGGTGGTCGTCTGGGGTGCGGCCATCGCCGGCTTCGGGCTGAGCCGCAACCTCTGGGTCGCGGTGGCGTTCCTCGCCCTCGCCGGGGTGGCCGACATGGTCTCCATGGTCTTCCGCGGGGCGATCCTGCTGTCCGCGGCCACCGACGACATGCGCGGGCGCATGCAGGGCGTGTTCACCGTCGTCGTGGCGGGCGGCCCCCGGCTCGCCGACGTGCTGCACGGCACCGCGGGCAGCGCCTTCGGTCCGCGCACCGCCGTCACGGGCGGCGGGCTCCTGGTCGTCGCCGTGATGCTGGGGCTGGCCGCCGCCGTCCCCGCGCTGCGGCGCTACCGCGTCTGACGCCTCACAGCGCTCCCCGCCGGTGCAGGGTGTACTGCTCCATCAGCTTGCCCCGGGTCATCTCCAGCCGGTGCGCGAGCACCTCGGCGACGTTGCGCACCAGCATCACCCCGAGCTCCGGCTCCTCCTCGCACAGGTTGAGCACGGCCTGCGCGTCGAACTCGTAGGCCCGCACCGGGCTGAAGGCCACCGCGCCGAAGTCCCAGGTGTACGGCGGGAACAGCCACGACCAGCCGAGCAGGTCGCCCGCGCCGAGGCTGGCCACGGTCACCCGCTGCAGGGAGTTCACCTGCTGGTCCAGGGAGACCGCGCCGGAGCGGATGACCCAGAAGCGGTCGGCCGGGCCGTCCGCCTCGAAGATCCGGGCGTCCTCGGGAAAGGACACCTCCCGGGCGAGCGTCATCAGACGCTGCCGCTGGGGCGGAGGCAGGGCGGTCAGGAGTTTGATCGCTTTGGTCATGCGGAGCTCCTCGCCGGGCGGTCGACTGGGGCGCTGTCCCCCCATCCCATTTCAGCCGCTGCCGGGGCCGTGGGCACCTCGGCGTACGAGACTTCTTGCGACGGACCGTCCGGGCATGAAAAAGCCCTGGCTGGACGGGGGAGACCAGCCAGGGCCGTAAGCGGTGGTGCGGAGGACGAGGGGTCGACTCCGTCACCACGTATGGATGAACCGTAAACCATCTAGGAGGCGAGCGCGCACGCCGGACCCGGTTGCGTGACCTGTTTCACTTCCCGCTCATGTCGCGAGCACCCGGATCGTCCCCAGTTCCGGGTCCTCCGGGTCGGGCAGGTTCATCCCCGCCTCCAGCCCCGTCCGCAGATACGCGAGCACCGGCTCCGTCAGCCGCTCACCCGGCAGGACCGCGGGAATGCCCGGGGGATACGGCGTGATCATCTCGGCCGCGATCCGCCCCACCGCCTCGGCCACCGGCGCGGACTCGGCCGGGCCGAAGAAGGCGTCCCGGGGCAGCACCGCCTGCTCCATCCGCAGCCGTGCCGGGGACGGCACCTCCACCCGCGGCGCCCTGGGCAGATCCGGCGCGGCCCGCGCGAGATCCCGCAGCGCCTCCAGCAACTGCCCGGTGGTCTCCCGGTCGTCGCCATGGGTGATCTGCGCGCCGATGCGGCGATGGTCCACCAGGTGCGCGTCGATGTGCCGGTGCTCGCGCAGCCAGTCCGCCGCCTGGAAACCCGTGATTCCCAGTCCGGTCAGGTCGATGACACCGGGCAGCGGGTCGAGGTCGTCGGACAGGCCCGGGCCGCAGAAGTCGTCCCGGCCGTTGACGTGCAGTCCGTCGATCTCCCCGATGGCGGTCCGCACCCCGGCCGCGAGGTCCAGCGCCCCGCCCATCAACTCCTCGCCGCGCAGCGCCATCTGCCGCCGCCAGCCGTCCAAGCCCGCGTAGATCAGCACCGAGGGGCTGGTGGTGCCCAGCAGATCCGCCCGCATCCCCAGCAGCTCCGGCGGCACCAGATCGCCCTGGAGATGGAAGACCGAGCCCTGCTCCAGACCGCTGCCCATCTTGTGGATGCTGGTCACGCAGATGTCCGCCCCCGCGTCCATCGCCCAGGACGGAAGATCCGGGTGGAACGGCAGATGCGCGCCCCACGCCTCGTCCACGATCAGCGGCCGCGCGCGCCGGTGACAGACATCGGCGATCGCCCGCAGGTCCGCGCAGCCGCCGTACGGCGTGGGGCTCGTGACCAGCGCGCCCCGGGCGTCCGGATGCGCGGTGAAGGCCTGCTCGAACTCCTGGGCGGACGGCGGATGGGCGAGGTTGCGCTCGGCGTCCCACCGCGGCTCGACCCAGACCGGCTCGATACCCGAGATGATCAGCCCCGCCACCACGGACTTGTGGGCGTCGCGCCCGATCAGCAGCTTCTCGTGCGGCCCGGCCACCGACAGCATCGCGGCCTTCACCGACAGGGAACTCCCGCAGGTGCTGAAGAACGTGTGCTCGGCGTGCACCGCGTCGGCCATCAGCTCCTGGGCCCGCTCCAGCACCCGCCCCCGGGTCAGCCGGTCGTCCAGGCCGCCCGAGGCCAGCACGTCCCCGTGGAACACCGCGTCACCCAGGACCTCCCGGACCGCCGGATCGGCGCCGCGGGCCTGCTTGTGCCCGGGCGGCGTGAACGACAGATGCCCCTTGCGGCGGTACTCGTCCAGGGCTTCCAGAACCGGTGCTCGCGTGTGATCGGCCGTCATGCGCGCCGGGTTCCCGGCGTGTGCCCCCGCAATCCGGTCCCGCCCGCACGATCACCGGCCCTGGCCCCCGGGTCACTCCTGCGGCACGTGCCTGCCCGGAGTCACGATCTCGTCCAGCACCCGCACCACCGCCTCGTAGGCCATCCGCCGCACGGCCGCGTCCCGGGCCCCCTGCGGGTCGGTCGCGCCCAGCTCCCCGCTCCTGGCCCGCCAGGCGCGCTCCTCCCGCGCCGCGCACTCCCTCGCACGCTGGATACGCCGCAGCAGCTCGTCCGAATCCACCACATCGGTCATGCACACCGCGTACCCGCCCAGCGGCCGGCGATGGCACCGGCCCGGGACCGTTCGGGGTGTTTTCGGCTCTTCCGGTCACGGCGGAGGTTTGCAGGTGCGGGGAGAGGTGAGCCGAAGAGTGAGACCGCGGCGCTCACGAGGCGCGCCTCCCCCGGACGCCGTGGCAGGTCGAGCGAGCAGGGGTCCGTGAGCCCCGGGCAGGCCCGTGCGGGCGGCCCCGGATACGCGGTCCGGACTCCGTATCCGTCTGTGCTGTCAGGAGCTGCAGTATGTGCGAGGAGCACATGATCGAACCCGTGTACGAGCCGCCCGGCGCCCACGGTGCCCGCCCGTGCAAACCCGCGGAGGCGCGCCGGGCGGTGGAGCGGGCCGTGGCCGAACGCTGCCGGGCCACCCACACCCCCTGCGACACGGACGCCCTGTCCGACGCGCTGCTCGTCGTGTCGGAGCTGACGACCAACGCGATCCTGCACGGGGGCGGCGTCACCGACTTCCAGGTGGACGTCGACGGCCCCCGCGTGCGGGTCTCGGTGAGCGACCGCAGTGACGCGCTGCCGGTGACCGTGCCCCGCACCGACCCGCACGGACGACTGCGGCACGGCGGCCACGGCTGGCCCATCGTCTGCCGGCTCTCCCGCGACGTGCGGGTGTCGGATCTGCCCGCCGGGGGCAAGTGCATCACCGCCGTCGTAGCCCTGTCCTGAACGCCCCGCGAGCGGGTCCCCGCCAGATTGCACTGCAAAGTGGAGTTTGTTCCCCCGGGTCAAGGGCAGACGCACATTCGTGCTTCGGACCGGAGGCGCCCCAGCGGGAGCGGTATCGCTACCCCGGAGGCCTCCAGGCGTTCCGGGCGGCGCCCTTCCCGCGGTCAACACCTGAAACCACCGTTCAGGAGCGAATCCGCATGCTCATCGAAACGCCCACCCATCGTCCCGGCACGCCCGAAACGACCACCACCGCTTCCCGTCGGCGTCACGACGACGCCCCCGACACCGCCGCCCTCTTCGCCCGGATGACGGAACTCGAGGAGGGCCCCGAGCGGGAGGCGGTCCGCGACGAGCTGGTCACCCTGTGGCTGCCCATGGCCCACCGCATCGCCGGCCGCTTCCGCGATCGCGGTGAGTCCATCGAGGATCTCCGCCAGGTCGCCGCGCTGGGCCTGGTCAAGGCCATCGACCGGTTCGACCCGAGCCGGGGTGCCTTCGAGTCCTACGCCGTCCCCACCATCACCGGTGAGGTCAAGCGGCACTTCCGGGACCGCATGTGGGCCCTGCGCGTCCCGCGCCGTGTGCAGGAACTGCGCAACAAGGTGCGGGTGGCACGCCGCGAACTCACCCAGAACCCGGGAAGCCCCGAGCCCTCCGTGGCGGCCCTCGCCGCCCACACCGGCCTGACCGAGGAAGAGGTCAGCGCCGGGCTCGAGGCCCTGGACAGCTTCAGCACCCTGTCGCTGGACGCCGAACTCTCGGCCGACGACGACGGCTACAGCCTCGCCGACACCCTCGGCGCGGCCGACTCCTCCTACGACATCGTCGTGGACCGCGAGTCCGCCAAGGAAGGCCTGCGCCGGCTGCCGGAACGCGAGCGGGCCATCCTGTACATGCGCTTCTTCGAGGACATGACCCAAAGCCGCATCGCCGACCACCTCGGCATCTCCCAGATGCACGTCTCCCGCCTCATCAGCCGCAGCTGCGCCCGGGTGCGCGACGAGGTCATGGGGCAGCGGACCGGCAACCGGGGCAGCGGTCCCTCCACCACGGCCTGACCATCCGACCCCCACGAGGAGCGAAACGACCATGCTGAGGCCCCACCCCGCCGTGCTGCGCCGACTCGTCGACGAGTACCAGGCCCTGGCCGCCGCCGAGGCCGCCCGCGGCCCGGCGGAGCCGAATCCCAGGATGCGCGACCTGGCGTACACGCTGTGCGTCTCCACCGGCACCCGGGACGTCGAGCGCGCCCTGGAAGCCGCCCACCGGTGGCTCGCGGCCGCACCGGCCCGGGAAACGGCCGTCCCGGCGGCCGGAGGGCGTATGCCCACCCCGGAGCCCGCCTGATGCGCGTGTGCCGCTGACCCTTCGGGGAAGACGAGCGGGACGAGGGCCCGGCCGACGGCGGAAGCCGCGGCCGGGCCCGTTCGCGTCACGCCACCGACACCCAGGGAGTCCCATGTCCACAGCCGGGCGGGCAGCGGCCCACGAAGACGGCGAACTGGAGCGCTTGCGCACCGAGCTGCGCGACCTGCGGGCCCGGGCCCGGGTCCGCCCGCTCATCTCCCAGGCACAGGGCATCGTCCAGGAGCGGTACGCCCTGCCCGACGGGGAGAGCGCCTTCGCCCTGATGCAGCGGGCGTCGCAGCGGTACAACATCAAGCTGCGCACCCTGGCCGGCGTCCTCGTGACCGCACCGCGCCCCGACGACCCGGAGACCCTGTGGTTCCCGCGGCGCGTCCGCGCCCCGGAGCCCGAGCTGACGTTCACCCGGGCCCACCGGTCCGGGGCCGGCAGCCGCGGGGCCGTCCTGAAGGCCGTACTGAGCTCCACCCTGGCCGTGGTCGGCACCGACATGGGCAACGTGCAGCTCAGCGACCCCGCCCGGGGCGGCCTGAGCATCGAGCGGCACACCGGTCTCACGGCCGACTTCGTCGACTTCTTCGCCCATGTCGGTGAGGAGGGCACGTCCTGCGCGCGGGCCGCCCGGGACGGCGCCCAGATCACCGTGCGCGACGTCGAGAGCGACCCGGTGTTCACCGAACCGGCCCGGCAGGCCATCCTCGCGGCGGGCAGCAGGGGCTGCCACAGCGTCCCGCTGACGACCGCGTCCGGGCTGTGCGTCGGCATGGTCTCAGCCCATGTGGACCGGCCCCTGGACCCGCTGACCACGGCCCAGACAAAGGCCCTCGACACCCTCGGGAGCCAGGCGGGCCGCTGGCTCGCCTGGCACGACCGCACCGTGGTCCTGGACGCCCTGGAGCACCTGCACACCCTCGGCCGGGCCGGACGGGGGACGAGCTTCCGGCGGTCCTGACACCGCGCTGGAACCGGAACCCCCTGGTCCATGGAGCGGCCATGGAGTGTGCAGGGTGTGTGAACGCCGACCCGGGGCATCCGCACTGCCGGGAGGTCGACATGAACACGAGTGCGATGGCACAGAGCGGTCGCTTCCGGGCCCGGCGCATGGCCAGGGGCTCGGTGACCGAGGGGGCGGCACGGGCGGGTTTCGCCGCCCGGGGCGTGATCTATCTGCTCGTCGGGGCGTTGGCCCTGCAGATCGCCTTCGGCGACACCGGCCGGCAGGCCGACCGCGGGGGAGCCCTCCAGGAACTGGCACAGAAGCCCTTCGGCGCGGTGCTGCTGTGGGCACTGGGCATCGGGCTCGTCGGCATGGCCCTGTGGCGGCTGTCCGAAGCGCTCTTCGGCTCCGTCGGCAAGGACGGCCGCAGCGCACGCAAGCGGCTGATGGCGACGGTCCGCTGCGCCTTCTACGTCTTCGTCGCCTACTCGGTGCTGACGTTCGCCGTCAGCCGCCACCAGAGCGGCGGATCCAGCGACCAGCAGTCCCGGGACGCCACCGCCATGGCCCTGGAGATCCCCGCCGGACAGTGGCTGGTCGGCCTCGCCGGCCTCGGGATCGTCGTCGCGGGCGGCTGGATCGCCGTACGCGCGGTGCTGCGCAAGTTCCACGACAAGATGCGGCTGGGTCAGCTGAGCCGGCGGACGCGGCAGCTGGTGGACATCACCGGCGTGGCCGGGGGCGCCGCCCGCGGGCTGGTGTTCGCGGTCGCCGGGGTCTTCGCCGTCCGCGCCGCCGTCGACTACGAACCCGATCGGGCCAAGGGCCTGGACGACACCCTGCGCACCTTCGCCGACACCCCCCTCGGCCCCTGGCTGCTGGTCTGCGTCGCGGCCGGGCTGGTGCTCTTCGGGGTGTTCTCGTTCGCGATGGCCCGGTGGCGACGCGTCTGAGCCGCGTCTGGCGGGGAACACGGTGCCAATGAGCGATTCCGAGATTCCGCATGGCGACGGCCGGCCCGTGGACGCGTACCTGGACCTCCTGCGCATCCGGATGGACACGGAGGACTACCGCCTTCTGATGCGCGCGGTGGAACCGGTCCTCGAGGCGATCGACGAGGAACGCCTGTCCAGCCTCGACTTCGCGCTCGACTCCGGCGCCGACGACGAACTGCCCCAGGAGATCCGTGACGAGGTGGCCCTCGTCATCGCCACCGCCGTCACCGGCCGCCTCGACAACGAAGTGGTCGAACTCGACGTCGACGACACCGGCCCGGTCAGGATCGTCACGGACGCCACCACCGCGTCCGACCCGGTCCGCCTCGGTGAGATAGCCGAGTACATCCGGGACCGGCACAAGCAGACCGAGGAACTGCGGGGCATCGCCGAGGTGAGCGGGCTGCCCACGGACTTCTGACGGGCCCCCGCCCGCATCCGTGAACGGCCCTCAGCCCTTGGGCGCCGCCACCGGCACCCCCAGCGGCCGGGCGAGACCCACCACGGCCTCGTCCAGCCGCTCCAGATGCCGCAGCACGCGGTCGGTGATGCGGCCGTAGCGCGGTGTGCCGGCGTCGGACCCCAGCAGGGAGGCGATGCTCGGCCCGGTCTCGACCTGCGCGCCCACGTGCTCGTCGGCGACCCGGGCCGCGATGGTCTCGATGTTGCGCACCGTGCGCCCGGCGGCCCCGCGCAGTCGCGGGTCCGCCGCGATCGAGGGGTGCGTCGGCAGCAGCTCGGCGGTCGCCGCCAGCGTCCGCGCGTGGTACGCGCACGTCTCCAGCAGCGCCACCACGTACCGGGCCGTGTTGCGCCGGGTCCGCAGCGGCGTGACGGGGTGCATCAGCGGCTGGGTCGCCGCCCGCAGATCCGCCAGCGCCTGGTCCAGGTCGCGCGCCCTGTCCAGCAGCTCGTCCGCCGACCCGCCGCTGAGCTGGCCCACGGCGGCCTCCGTGACCTCCGCCAGCCGCTCCAGCACGGTGCCGAGCAGTTCGTTCGTACGGCGGTCCGTCCGCACCGGCAGCACCAGCGCCGCCGCCACCACCCCGCAGGCCGCGCCGAGCGCCGTCTCCTCGATCCGCAGCACCAGCACGTCGAGGCTGTAGGTGTGCAGCAGCGTGTACAGCAGCCCGAGCATCGCGGTGACGAAGAACGACATCAGGGTGTACGACAACGGCGCCGAGTAGAACATCGCGAAGATCAGCACCAGGACCAGGGCGAACGCCGTCCAGGTGTGGTTGCCGACCAGGCCCGCCAGCACTATTCCGGCCACGACGCCGAACACCGTCCCCAGCAGCCGCCGGTACCCCTTGACCAGGATCTCGCCCGTCGACGACGTGTTGATGAAGACGATCCAGCACGTCAGCACCGCCCAGTACCAGCGCTGCGTGGACAGCAGCTCGCCCCCCACGATGGCCAGCGACGAGCCGACGGCGACCTGCACCGCGGCCCGGGTGGTGGGCCGCCGCAGCCCGGTCTGCTCCTCCTGCTCGCTCTCCTCGCCGCCGCCGTCGATCGCGGCGTCCTCGGCGTCCAGTTCCTCACGGGAGCGGGCCGTCGCCGGGGAGTCGTCCGAGTCGTCCTGGGGGCCGTCCAGCGCGATCCGCAGCCCGAGCACGGAGCGGGCCGACTCGCCGATGCCGCGGAAGACGTCCTGGAGGGCCGCCGACGCGGGCGGTAGGTTCTCCTCGTCCCGGTAGCCGAGAAGGCGGTTGCGCACATGGGCCAGTCCGGTGCCCGTGTCGCCGCCGCCCGACCGCAGCACCAGGGTGTGCAGCGCCAGCAGATCGCGGCGGAGCGTGGCCCCGGCCTCGTCCGGCATGGCCGGACCGGTGATCGTCGGAGCGGGCGCACCCGGCAGGTGCAGGGTCAGCGTGTCGGCCCGTTCGGCGGTGCGCGCGGTCAGCAGCAGCAGCCCGAGCCGCTCGGCGGCGATCTCGGCGTCGGCGATCCTGCGCTGCACGAGCCTGGCCGCCGACTCGTCCGGGGTGCCCTCCTCCAGCCGGCCCTGGATCATCATGGCCGTCTCGTGCAGCCGCGCGGTGCCGTCGCGCAGCGCCTTCAGTACCTTGTCCATCTCCTCGGCCGGGGCGTCGAGGAGTTCGAGCTGCGCGGACACCAGCTGGGCCAGCCGGGCGCGGAAGGCCAGGCGCAGCCGCAGCAGCACACCGGTGGGCGTCGCGGGCACCACCGCGAAACGCATCAGGGCACTGGAGCCGAACGCCAGCGCCATGGCACCGCACAGCGCGGGCAGCGACGCGACGGTGGCTCCGACGAACAGCGACAGGAAGTAGACCTGGAAGCCGATCAGCCCCAGCGCGGTGCCCCGGTCGCCGAACCGGCGGCCGTAGACCGCGCAGAAGATCAGGACGACGAAGAAGGCGTCACCGATCACGACCCGCGTGTTGAGCACCGCCCCCAGCGACACCGAGGCCAGGGCCACCGGAAGCCCCAGCGCCAGGGTCACCGCCTGAGCGCCGAGCTGCGTCTCCCGGATGGCGAAGGTGGCGACCATCGCCGCGATGGCCCCCGCCACCAGAATGTGCACGTCGGCGCCGAACAGGGAGAGCACGGCGACGGTCAGCGCGATCGCGCCGACCGTCCGCAACCCGGCGGTCAGACGCAGCAGACCGGGGTCGGACGCCGCGATCCGGTCCCGCAGTCGTGCCCGCACCGCGCGTCCCGCTGCCCTCACGCCGCCGCACTCTCTCCCGACTCACACCAAGATCCGTATCTCAGCATGACATGCCACGAGCGGATGCTCCCGCCCGGCCCGGTGCTACTCGGGCCGTGGCCCCTCGACCCGCTCCCGCACCTGCTCCGGCGTCAGATAGGCGTCGGTGTACTCGAAGTCCTTCAGCCGCGCGGCCTTGCGGGCCTGGAACCCGGTCCGTACGAAGTCGTCACCGGCGACCGCGTTGAGCAGCCAGTTCGTCATCACCCGCGTCTTGGCCACGTTGGTGCGCAGCGCCGACCAGTGGTAGCCGCGGGCCACGGCCTGGGCGGGCAGTCCGCGCAGTTCGATGCCCAGCGGCTTGGACACCGCGTCGGTGCCACCGAGGTCGACGACGAGCCCGAGGTCCTTGTGCACGTACGGCTGCATCGGCCGGCCCCGCAGCGACGCGATGACGTTGTCGGCGACGTGCTTGCCCTGCCGCAGGGCGTGCTGCGCGGTGGGCGGGCACATGGCACCGTCGCCCTTGGCCAGGTCGGGCACGGCGGCCGAGTCGCCGAGCGCGAACACCCCGTCCTCGCCCGGCAGGTTCATCTCGGAGGCCACGGCGAGCCGCCCCTTGACGGTCTCCGCGCCGAGCGTGGCGATGAGGGGGCTGGCGACGACGCCCGCGGTCCAGATCAGGGTGCGGGTCGGGATCACGCGCCCGTCGGTGAAGGTGACCTCCTCGGGGCCCGCCTTGGCGATGGAGGTGCCCAGCGAGATCTCGATGCCCCGCCGCCGCAGGATCTCCTGCGCGCTGCTGCCGAGCTTGTCGCCCAGCTCCGGCATCAGCTTCGGCGCGATGTCGATCAGGTGCCACTTGATGAGCCCCGGGTCCAGCCGCGGGTAGCGCTTGACCGCGGCATGCGTCAGCCGCTGCAGGCACGCCGCCGTCTCGGTGCCCGCGTAACCGCCGCCCACCACCACGAACTGCAGCCGCGAGGCCCGCTCCACGGGGTCCTGGCTCGCGTCGGCCAGGTCCAGCTGCGAGATGACGTGGTCACGGATGTACGCCGCCTCGGCGAGCGTCTTCATCCCGAACGCGTGATCCGTCAGCCCCGGGATGTCGAAAGTCCGGGTGATGCTGCCGGGCGCCAGCACGATGTAGTCGTACGGCTCGTTGACGGTCTCGTCGGTGATGGTCCGGATGACGCAGACCTTGGACTTCAGGTCCACGCCGATGGCACCGCCCGGAATGATGCGCGTGCGGTACTTCTTGCTGCGGCGCAGCGAGACGGCGATCGACTGCGGCGTCAGCACGCCGGAGGCGACCTGGGGGAGCAGCGGCAGGTAGAGCTGGTAGGCGAACGGCGTCACCAGAGTGACGTCGGCCTCGTCCGGGGAGAGCTTCCGTTCCAGACGGCGGACGCACTCCACGCCGGCGAAGCCTGCGCCAACCACCAGGATCCTGGGTCGTGTCACGGTGTTCATCCCTTTCTGCGGCTCCAGGCGGTCTGCCTCGAACGCCTTCCGACTGCCCCTGGATCGCTGGTTCGCACCCTTTCGATCCCACCGTGTGTCCCGCCGGTGCGCCAGTCGGACGCGGCAGGCAGACGAACGCGTCGATCACCACCATGCCCGCACCCTGGCCGAAAAGCACCAGGCGGGAGTGAAGAACACGTGCACAACGGGCCGGCCGGACCCGCCGTCAGGAGCCGACGCCGCCTTGGAAATGACACAGCAACAGACACACGTCGTCGTCCCGCTCGGAATCGCTCAGCAGCGGATGCAGCAGCCGGTCCGCCGACCCCTCCAGGTCCGCGTCCAGCTCCGCGGAACGGAACCCGCCGAGCGCCGTGGCCAGCCGCTCGATCCCCGGGTCTATGCCCTGCGCGCGCCGCTCCACCAGACCGTCCGTGTACAGCGCGAGCGTCGAACCCGGCGCCAGCTGCTCCGTGTGGTCGGCGATCTCCTGGGTGAGCGGAATGCCGAGCATCGCCCCGGGCTTGGCGTCGAGGGTGCGCACGGTGCCGTCGGGCAGCCGCAGCACCGGCGGCGGATGCCCGGCCGCGGCCCAGGTCAGCGTGGGCTCGTCCGGGTGGAACCGGGCGATGACCGCGGTGGCGTACAGGTCCGGCTGGAGATGGTGCAGGAACCGGTGCAGCCGGGTCAGCAGCCGGCCCGGACTGTCGCCGTCGACGGCGTACGCCCGCAGCGCGGTGCGCAACTGGCTCATCATGACCGCCGCGTGCAGACCGTGTCCGGTCACGTCGCCGACGACGGTGATCAGCCCGCCGTCCCGCTGCGGGAACGCGTCGTACCAGTCGCCGCCGATGTTCAGTCCGTGCGTGGCCGGAAGGTACCGCGCGGCCAGGCTGAGGCCCGGCGTGGTCGGCAGCTCCGTCAGCAGGGCGCGCTGCAGCGTCTCGGCGATGTCGCGGTTGTGCTCGAAGCGCCGGGCGTTGTCGATCGCGATGCTGGCCCGCCGGGTCAGCTCGATGAGCATCACCGCGTCGTCCGGGTCCCAGCGCGCGCCGGGCGGCGACAGTGTCAGAACGCCCAGCGGCGCCCGTCGCGTCGGCAGCGGCACACACAGCAGCGGCCGCCCGGGCTCCAGCGCCGAGGGCGGCTGGTCCTCCACGCCGGGCAGGTTGCCCGGATGGCCGGCGGCGTACTGGGGCCGCCCGGTACGGGCCGCGACCACGGCAGCGGCCGGATGCGGCGCCGAGCGCTGTCTGTCCTCCTCCTGGTCGAACAGCCACACGTCGACGCTGCTCGCGTACTCCGGCACCAGCAGGTCCGGCAGCCGGCGCACGATCTCCTCGTGGTTCAGCGACGCCGTCAGCACGGCGCTCGCGTCCGCGAGGAACGTCAGTCTGCGCCGGGCGCTCTCCGCCTCGTTGCGGGCGCTGCGCTCGGCGGCGAAGGCCTCGCGCTGGGCCCGCCCGGCCGCGTCCAGCTCGGCGTGCAGCGCCAGGACCCCCTGGTTGGTCTGGTGCAGCTCCTCGCGGTGGAAGAGGACCAGGTCCTCCTGCTCGGTGAGCTTGTCCAGGACCACGGCCGTGTCCTCGTCGGCGCCGAGCAGCGCCTCCGACAGGGCGGCGGGGTCGTCGGCGACGGTGCCGTCCTCGGCGGCCTCGGCCGCCTCGGGGCAGGGGACGGTGACCTCCCACAGCGGCTCCCCGGCGGCGCACGCCTCGGGCGACGGGGTCACCACGACGTGCAGCAGCCCCTCCTCGGCGGGGGAGCCCGCCAGGTCGATGGTGAGCCGCCAGGTGCCGCCCTTGGTGAGGCACTGGCGCAGGTGGGCGCTGAGGGCGGCGGCGAGCCGGGTCCGTTCGACGGTGGGCACACCGTACGCGGCGGCCAGGCGCGCGAGCGAGATGCGGGCGCGGGCCGCGTCGGTGACGGTGGTGATCTGCCAAGTGCGCATCATGGGCGTTCCGGCGGGGTCGAGGTCAGCACGGCCACGGCGGTGTCGTCCCGCACCGGCCGGGCGGGACTGCCGGCGTCACGTATCGTCACGGCGGCAGTCACGGCCGGGTCGCCCGCGGGCAGCCCGGGGCCGGTGGGCGGTGTCCAGCGGCTGGGCAGGCCGTCGGTGTGCAGGATCAGCAGCGGGTCGTCCGTCCAGTCGGCCTCCGCCTCGCGGAGGGTGGCGGGCCGGTGCACCCCGACGATGCCGGGCCGCGACAGCAGGGGCTGCCAGGTGCCGGCGGTGCGCAGTCGCGCCCCCACGTTGCCGATGCCGGCGAAACGCAGCCGCCCCGCCGCCAGGTCGAGCTGGGCCAGGGCGACGGCCGCGCCCCGCGTGCCCTTGAGTGCGTCGTGCAGGCGCCCCAGGGACTCGGCGGGGGAGAGGTGGGCCCAGCGGTACAGCGCCGTGACCGCGGCGGACGAGGCCCGCGCGGCCTCCGGCCCGTGCCCCAGCCCGTCCGCCAGCAGCAACGACACCCGGTCCCCGGACCGGACCCACCCCCAGGCGTCCCCCGAGTACGCGGCTCCCTCGTAGGGCACATTGACCCCGCCGGCCCACACACCGACGGGGGCGTCGGTGTCGCCGGGCCCGGGGGCCGGTGCCGCCTGAGAGGCCGGGATGTCCGCATCCGCCCGGTCGTGACTCGACGCCGCCCGCGGGGCCGGCGTGCCGGCGTTTCGCAGGGCGTGGCCGGGGGACGCAGGAGGGACCGGTGCGCTCCTGCCCACGCGGGCGTGGCCCGGGGCATCGCAGGATCCCCGCCCTGCCCCCTGCGTACCGCCCGCGGCAGGCGCGGGGCCGCCGTCGGAGCCCTGGGACACACCGGCGCCGCCCGGCGCTCCGCCGGGGACCGGCGTGTGGCCCGTCAGCCCTCCGCGGGCCACCGTGCCGAACGGCGGCTCGGCGATCGGCCACCGGCCGCCCACGGCGACGCCGTCGGCGGGTCGCACCGACGCCGCACCGCCCCGGGGCGCCGTGCTCACGCGGGCCACCGCGACCGTGCCGCGACCGGGGACGCTGTGCAGGGCGAAGTCGTCGCACAGGCGCAGGCACGTGCCGAGACCCGCACCGAGCGAGCGGCTCGTGGAGAAGCCGTCGCGCAGCGCCACGGGCACGTCCGCGATGCCCGGGCCGTGGTCGATCGCGGCGATCTGCACGACCCGGGACCCCGCGCGGCCGTCCCGCGGCACCGGCGGAGCCACCACGTCGACGAGCACCTGGCCACCCTCGGCGTGCTTCAGCAGATTCGTGGCCAGCTCGGTCGCGACCAGCGCGGCCGCCGCGGTGCGCCGCTCGTCCAGCCCGGCCAGCGCGGCCGCGTCCTCCGCCGCGACCCGCGCGTCGCGCACCCGGGTCGCGTCGCGCACCGGCACCTCCCACACGCGCGGCATCAGACCTCCTCGCGCGGACGCGGCGGCCGACCCACCCAGCAGGTCACCCGCACCGTGGTGCCCGAGCCCGGCGTGGTGTCGATCTCGAAGTCGTGCACCAGCCGCCGCGCGCCGCTCAGCCCCATCCCCAGACCGCCGCCGGAGGTGTAGCCGTCGCTCAGCGCCAGGTCGAGGTCGGCGATGCCCGGCCCCTCGTCGCTGAAGGCCAGCCGCAGCCCCTGCACCCCCGCCCTGCCGACCCGCGTCGCCTCCATCTGCCCGCCACCGCCGTGCACCAGGGTGTTGCGGGCCAGCTCACTGGCCGCGGTGATGAGCTTGGTCTGGTCCACCAGGCCGAAGCCGAGGCGGGCAGCGGCCTGCCGTACGTGCTGGCGCACCCACACCAGGTCGATGTCCGACCGGATGGGCAGGCAGGCCTCGACGCCCGCGGCGGTGTGCATCACGGACTCTCCTGACGCGGGCTGCCGGGGCGGGTCACCGGGTTCTGCCGCTCGAGGAGCTCCATGCCCGCCTCGGTACTGAGCGCGGTGCTCAGCCCCGGCAGCGTCAGACCCAGCTCGACCAGGGTGATGGCGACCGCCGGGCGCATGCCGGCCACCACGGTGCGCGCGGCCAGCAGTTTGGCCTGCGCGGCGATCTCGGCCAGCACCCGGCCGAGGAACGAGTCGACGATCTCGACACCCGAGATGTCGATGAGCACCCCGCGCACCCCGGTGCGGGAGATCGTCTCGGCGAGATCCTGCTGGAGCTGCTGCGCCGTGCTGTCGTGCAGGTCCCCCTGGAGCGTGACCAGCAGCACGTCGCCGAGCCGGAGCACCGGCACATGCCCGGTCACCGGACGGGAGCGGGCGTCGTTCACCGCTGACCCGCGCCCGGGTTCACGATGTCCGCGCCGAGCTGGTGCAGGGCGTAGCCCAGCGCGTCGGAGAGGCTCGCGCGGGTGATCACGTCCAGGTCCAGACCGAGGTGCACGATGGTCTGCGCGATGGCGGGGCGGATGCCCGAGACGATGCACTCGGCGCCCATCAGGCGCGCCGCGGCGACCGTCTTCATCAGGTGCTGCGCCACCAGCGAGTCGACCGTCGGCACCCCGGTGATGTCGAGGATCGCGAACCGCGCGTGCTGCTCGACGACGGCGTTCAGCAGCGTCTCCATCACGATCTGGCTGCGGGCGCTGTCGAGGGTCCCGATGAGCGGCACGGCCACGATGCCGTCCCACAGCCGGATGACCGGCGTGGCCACCTCCATCAGCTGCATCCGCTGCCGGTCGCTGAGCGCCTGCCACTCGCTCAGCGCGGTCTGCATGGCCACCAGCCGCAGGGTGCCCGTCAGCACCGTCAGCACGGTCGAACAGGCCCGCAGATGCTCGGGGGGCGCCTGCTCCAGATCGGCGGCCAGCAGGTTCTCCACGGGCGGCCGCAGGGCGGCGAGTTCGCTGGAGACCTGGGTGTTGCTCAGCCCGGCACGGGACCGGGCCGCGCCCATCCGGCCGAGCTGCTCGCGCACGCCGCTGAATCCGGCGGCGTCCGGGTCCTCCACCTGACCCGAGTCGGCCACCTGGGCCAGCGCGTCCACGACTGCCTTGCCCGCTTCCACCGCCTCGTCGCGCGAGACGGTGAACACGGTGCGGAACAGGGACTCGTCCGCCCACCGCTGGGCGATCTGCTCGCGTCGGCGGTGCAGGAAATCCCTGACCTCGTCGGTGGGCGTGGCGAGTTGTCCGTCCGCTTCGTGCTCCGGCACCTGTTTCTCTCCTCATCCGCGTTGCGTCGACCGAGCCCGCTTCTGACAACGAGACGGCGATGTGACACTTGCCGGGCGACAACTCTAACCATGCGCCGACCTCGCACGACACCTGCTCCGGGGCAGTCGATCCGGTGCGGGGGAACGGCGGTTGGCGCCCGCCGTCCTCCGGCGTGCGAGGGGTGGGCCGTCGTCCGGGCACGGCGGAGCGAGGGCACCGGGCCACCGGCCTCGCCGGCACCGTGCCCGAGGGGATCGGGACCGTCAGACGCTCGGCTCCTCCGGAAGGCCGGGCCCCGCGTCGACACGGGCCAGGGCGTCGTCGGCGTTCTCCGATATGGGCACCGTGATGCTCACCCCGGTCAGATCGAGGATGCGCCGCACGGCCGGCGTCGGGCTGATGACGTGCACGCTGCCCTCGGTCTTACGGGTCTCCTGGTACACCCGGAGGATGATGTTCATCCCGGACGAGTCCATGAAGGGCACGGACGAGAGGTCGATGAGGAAATGCCGTCGGCCGTGGTGGAGTTGGTTGGCCAGATGGGCCTGGAACTCGGTCGCGGTGTCGACGTCCAGGTAGCCGTCGACCGTGATCAGGGCCACGTCCTGACGGGGCAGTTCGACTTCCACGGACAGCGGGTTCTGGGCGAGGGGCACGGATACCTCCAACAAGTGCTACGGCCTGGGCTGGTCACCTCTGGGGATGACCGCGGTGCGAGGGGATCCCGGTCGTTCTCCGGACTGGAATGCCGATCCTCATGCGCCTCCCTTCACCGACGGGCTTCGGATGTCACCGCGCCCCGCGATTACCCCGGAAGCCACCCTCCATGCACCGACATCCGGATTTCGTCGGGACCGGCCCGCCGGGAAGTCGTTCGCGGTCGCAGGTGTGTGCGCCGAATGCGCTTGCGGCAGCAGGGTAATTGCTGCTGTGGAACGGGTCGGGCGCAGGGCGTCCGCCGCACCGAACGCGATCAGCACATCGCCAGGGAGGATGGAACAGCGTGACCATCGACAGAATCTGGTCGTACGCGCCGGACAGCGGTCACACCGAGGGGCAGGACCTGACCGGGTACGCCGTCGCCGCGACCGACGGCACGATCGGGCACGTGGACCGGGAAGCCGCCCCGCACGACATGCGGCACCTGGTCGTCGACACCGGCGTCTGGGTGTTCGGCCGCAGTGTCCTGGTGCCGGCCGGAGTGGTCACCGGCATCGACACCCGGGGGAGGAAGGTCACACTGGCCTGCAGCAGGGCGGACGCCAAGGCGGCGCCGCGCTTCCAGACCGACAGTGAGACGAGGGACCAGGGGTATCTGAGGGCCGTGGGGGAGTACTACGACCGGCTGCCGCCGCGCGAGGCGGCTTCGGCCTGAGCCGGTCACGGGCGCACCGCGCCCGTGACGCTCCCGGCTCTTCGGGGGGTGAAGCTCACCAGGGCAGGAACACGTGCACGTCCTTGCCGCGGTCGTCGGCCACCACGCTCACCTGGTCGCAGAGCGTGTGGATCAGGTGCCAGCCGATGCCCCCGCCGCCGCTGCGCGGATCGAAGGGGCGGGGGGCCGGCTCCGTGGTGCTGGTGTCGTGCAGGACCACATGCACCCCGTCGAAGGTCCGGCGCATCCGCAGCGCGAACGGACCCGGGGCGTACTGGACCGCGTTCGCGGCCAGTTCCGTCACCACCAGCAGGATGTCGTCCCAGTACTCGGGGGCGGAGGGCGGGGCGGAGCGTGCCAGGTCACGCAAGAACTCCTCCGCGGCCAGCCGCGCACCTGTCACGTCGTGCGGCTCGCCCACGAAGCTGTTCGTGCGGCTCGGGATCTCCTCGGAGGTCAGGGCGTCGTCCCCACGCGGCTCGGTTGACATATCGCCTTTCCGGCCCGGGCGTCAGCGAGGGCTGTCGTCAGGGCTGTCGTCCTTTCTCATGCGTCGCCACTGTTGCGTGTTCCCGAGTGGGCCCGGCCTACTCGTCCGGCCGTCGTTCAGCGGAACACGTTGTCGGAATCGTCCCAGTTCGACGGTTCGTCCGGGGTGCTCGGCCGACCGGGACGCCTGCGTGACTGGTACATCGCCTCGATCTCGGCGGCGTAGTGCCGCACGATCTCGTCCCGGCGCAGCTTCATCGACGGCGTGAGCAGCCCGTTGGTCACGTCGAACGCCTCCGGCAGCACCCGGAACACCCGGATCGACTCCGCGGGCGACACCACGCTGTTGGCCGTCGCCACGGCCCGGGCGACCTCCTCCCGCAACGCGTTCTCCTCCCGGGCCTCCCGCATCTCCCCTTGCAGCGCGAGCCCGGCCCGCCAGTGCGCCAGGAACTCCGGATCCAGTGTGATCAGGGCGCCGACACAGGGCCGGTTGTCCCCCACGACCACCGCCTGGTGGATCAGCGGGTGCATCCGCAGCCGCTGCTCCAGGGCCAGCGGGGCGACGCTCTTGCCGCTGCTGGTGATGATGATGTCCTTCTTGCGGCCGGTGATCGTCAGATAGCCCTCCGTGTCCAGCCGCCCGAGGTCCCCGGTGGCGAGCCAGCCACCGCGCAGCGCGGCCCGGGTGGCGGCCGGGTCACCCACGTACCCCTGAAAAACGGACGGGCCGCGCACCAGGATCTCCCCGTCCTCGGCCACCTGGATCTCCATGCCGGGCAGGGCCTGCCCGACCGTCCCCGACTTCTCCCGGCCCAGCGGCTGCATCGTCACCCCGCCGGAGGTCTCCGTCAGGCCGTACCCGTCGTGCACGTAGATGCCGATGCCCTCGTAGAAGAGGGACAGATCGCGGCAGAGGGGGGAGCCGCCGGACGTCGCCCGCCGGACCCGCCCGCCCAGCGCCGTCCGCAGCCTGCGGTACACCGTGCGCTCGTACAGGGCGTGCTGGAACCGCAGGTCGAAGCCGGGCCCGCGGCCACGGCCCAGCCGCTGGCGTTCCAGGGCCGTGGCGAAGTCCCGGGCGGTCTGCGCGGCCCGCTCGAACAGGGCGCCGTGGCCCTGCTGCTGCGCGGTGCGCAGGAAGTTCTTGTAGATCTTCTCCAGGACCGACGGGACCGCGTAGAGGTACGTCGGCCGGAAGGTGCGCAGCGCCGACGCCAGCGCCTCGGCGCTCAGATCGCCCTGGTGCCCCATCAGCAACCCACCGCGCACGCACAGCCCCTGGATCATCAGCCCGTACACATGGGAGAAGGGCAGGAACGCCAGCACGGAGCCCTGCTCCCCGCGCGCCGCCGCGGTGTGCCCCCAGCCCGCCAGCAGCGTGTCGCAGGGACCCGCCAGGTTGCGGTGGCTGAGGGCGCAGCCCAGGGCGTGCCCGGAGGTGCCGGAGGTGTAGGCGATGACGGCCGTGGAGTCCGGCAGCACGATGCGGCGCATCGAGTCGACCGTGGCGATCGGGATGAGCTCCCCGCGGTCCGCCAGTTCCTCCAGGGCGCCCGCGTCCAGCTGCCAGACGTGGCGCAGCAGCGGCAGCGCCGCGCACACCGAGCCGACCGTCATGACGCCCTGCTCGTCCTCGACGACCACCGCCACGCAGCCGGCGTCCCGCAGGATCCACTCCACCTGGTCGCGCGAGGACGTCGGGTAGACCGGCACCACCTCGGCACCCACGGCCCACAGCGCGTAGCACAGGACGGTCCACTCGAACCGGGTGCGGGCCATGATCGCCACCCGGTGGCCCGGCGCGATCCCGGAGGCGATCAGCCCCTTGGCCACGTCCACCACCTGATCGCGCAGCTCGATCGCCGTCACCTCCTCCCAGGTCGTGGAGGCGGGGTCGGCCCGGCGGGCGAGCATCGGCCGGGCCGGCTCGCGGTCCGCCGTCTCGAAGACGCTGTCGGCGAGCCCGCCGGTCAGGGGCGCCACGGCCGGGGGAGCGAGGGCGAGGTCGCGCATGCACTGCTCCTGACGTGTACGGGGTGTGACATTGCCGACGGGTACCGTCATCGGCGGTGCTCGAATGTAGTCGAGTCAGGAACCTTCGGGGTCGGAAAATACGGAAGTGGTCCCGCTGATGATCTCGGCGTGACGGGGGACCCGGACGACATGACTCACATCAGCCCCGATCCCGAACCAGAACGCACCTCCGGCCTGGAGCCCGGCGGCGGGGTGCCGCCGGGCGAGACCCCGCCCGCGGAGAGCAGCATGCCGGAGACGCTGCCCCGCGAGACGCACAACCCCGCCAAGGGCTGGTCCAAGGGCCCGCTGACCGTGATCATCCTCATCGCGGTGCTGATCGCGGCGTTCTTCCTGGCCTACGCACTCGTCCTGATCCTCTGAAGCCCCGGTCCGAGCGGGACGCGGCGTCTCACGCCTGTGTCTGGCGCACGCACTCGGTGACGACGTCCCGCAGACTCCCCGTGCGCTCCATCAGCGCGCGCTGCACCGACGCGCCGTTGCCGTCCCGCAGCAGTTCCTCGCAGGCGGCGCCGGCCCGCTGAAGATCGCCCGTGCCGTCGAGGGCGTCCTCGACGTGGTCCAGCAAGGCACGGACGACGGCCTCGGCGGGCATCCGGCGCATGGTCTCGGGGTGCAGCAGCTCGCCGTCGAGGCCGGACCGGGCGGCCTGCCAGTCGGCCAGCCGCAGGAGGCTGACACTGTGGCCGAGCGGCTCGCGGCCGGCCCGCCACTCGCGCGCGGCCGTCTCCACCAGAGCGCGCACGAGCGTGGCGATCAGCACGGCCGTGCCGGAGTGCAGACAGACGTCCGAGACCCGCAGCTCCACGGTCGGGTACTGCCGGGACAGCCGGGCGTCGAAGTAGATCATCCCGTCGTCGAGGATGGCGCCGGTGGCCACCATGTCCGCGATCAGACGGTGGTATCGCTCGGCCGAGCCGAAGATCTCGGTCGGTCCGGCCGACGGCCAGCGCAGCCAGACCCGGCTGCGATAGCTGCTGTACCCGGTGTCCTTGCCCTGCCAGAACGGCGAGTTCGCGCTGAGCGCCCGCAGCACCGGCAGCCACGGCCGCAGCCGGTCAACGACCGCGACGCCCTCCTCGTCGGACTCCACCGACACATGCACATGGCAGCCCATGACGAGCTGCTCCCGGGTGGCGATGCCGTACTGCTCCGCCATCCACCGGTAGCGCCGGTTGACCCCGACGGCCGGGCTGACGGGCAGCGGCGAGGTGGCCAGCGCCGCCACGGTGCAGCCGATCTCCCCCGCGTGCCGGGCGGCCTCCTTGCGGCACCGGACGATCTCCGCGCGCAGGCTCTCCATCGACGACTGCGGATGGGTGGCGAACTCCAGCATCTGCTCGTGGAGTTCCTTCTCGAAGACGTCCTGATCCGCGTCGTCCTTCTCCGCCCGGGCGAGCACCGCTGCGGACAGCGCCCGCGGTTCCCCGGTCTCCGGATCGACCAGGAGGAGTTCCTCCTCCACTCCCACGGTGCGCACCTGATGCCCGCCCTTCTGTGCCCTGCCGCGTCGTACCACCGGGTGCTTCCGGTGGTACGACCCCCAGTGCCCCTCACAGGCGGGTGGGACACCTGCCGGGGCGACAGGACTTCACATCGCGAACGGCGTCAGCCACACCGTGGCGAGCGGAGGCAGCGTGAGACGGACCCGGCCGTCCTCCGGCTTGACCGGATCGGGGTTGGTGACGCCGCTGCCGCCGTAGCGCGTGTCGTCGGTGTTGAGGCGCTCCTCCCAGGCGACGACGTCACCCGGCACCCACAGGCCGTAGTCCTGCCGCACGACGGGGGAGAAGTTCGACACCGCCAGCAGCGGACGGCCCTCGGCGTCGTAGCGCAGGAACGCGAAGACGTTGTCGTCGGCCGAGTCCACCGCCACCCAGCGGAAGCCCTCCGGACGGGTGTCGCACTGCCACAGCGCGGGCGTCCCCTGGTAGACGGCGTTCAGGTCGCGGACCAGATCGCGCACGCCCCGGTGGTCGCCCGCCGAGTGGTAGCCGTCGTCGAGCAGCCACCACTCCGGGCCCTGCTCCACCGACCACTCGGCCCCCTGCGCGAACTCCTGCCCCATGAACAGCAGCTGCTTGCCGGGGTGGCCCCACATGAAGCCGAGGTAGGCACGGTGCGTGGCGCGCCGCTGCCACCAGTCGCCGGGCATCTTCGACACCAGCGCCTGCTTGCCGTGCACGACCTCGTCGTGGGAGATCGGCAGCACGTAGTTCTCGCTGTAGGCGTACACCATCGAGAACGTCATCTCGTGGTGGTGGTACTTGCGGTGCACCGGCTCGTGGGAGATGTACTCCAGCGAATCGTGCATCCAGCCCATGTTCCACTTCAGCCCGAAGCCGAGCCCGCCGGTGTCGGTCGGCCGGGTCACACCGCCCCAGGCGGTGGACTCCTCCGCGATGGTGACCACGCCAGGCGCCCGCCGGTACACGGTCGCGTTCATCTCCTGGAGGAACCCCATCGCCGCCAGGTCCTCCCGGCCACCGTAGGCGTTGGGCTCCCACTGGCCGTCCTCGCGCGAGTAGTCCAGGTAGAGCATCGAGGCGACCGCGTCCACGCGCAGCCCGTCGATGTGGAACTCCTCGCACCAGTACACGGCGTTCGCGACCAGGAAGTTGCGCACCTCGGTGCGCCCGAAGTCGAACTCGTACGTGCCCCAGTCCGGGTGCTCGGCGCGCCGGTCGTCCCCGGGCTCGTACAGCGGCTCACCGTCGAACCGGGCCAGCGCCCAGTCGTCCTTCGGGAAGTGCGCCGGCACCCAGTCCATGATCACGCCGATCCCGGCCCGGTGGCAGGCGTCGACGAAGAACCGGAAGTCGTCCGGCGTGCCCAGCCGCGACGTCGGCGCGTAGAACCCCGTGACCTGGTAGCCCCACGACCCGTGGAAGGGGTGCTCGGCGACCGGCATCAGCTCCACGTGCGTGAAGCCCATGTCCTTGGCGTACTTCGGGAGTTCCTCGGCGAGCTGCCGGTAGGTCAGCCCCGGCCGCCACGACGCCAGGTGCACCTCGTACACCGACAACGGCGCCTCGTGCACGGGCGTGTCGGCGCGGTGCGCCATCCACTCGGCATCACCCCACTCGTAGTGCGAGGCCGTCACGATCGACGCCGTGTTGGGCGGCTCCTCGCAGCGCCGGGCCATCGGGTCGGCCTTGAGGAAGCGGTGCCCGTGCCGGGAGTGGATCTCGAACTTGTACGCGGTGCCCTCGCCGACGCCCGGCAGGAACAGCTCCCACACGCCCGAGGCGCCCAGCGACCGCATCGGGAACTGTGTGCCGTCCCAGTGGGTGAAGTCCGTGGCGACCCGCACGCCCTGCGCGTTCGGCGCCCACACCGTGAACCGGGTGCCGGTCACGCCCTCGTGGGTCATGGGCTGCGCGCCGAGCGCCTGCCACAGCTCCTCGTGCCGGCCCTCGCGGATCAGGTGCAGGTCGAGCTCGCCGAGCGCGGGCAGGAAGCGGTACGGGTCGTGCGTCTCCTGCTCACCGCCCTCGTACGCCACGTGCAGCGTGTACGCGGGGATCTCGTCCAGCGCCAGCACGCCCGAGAACAGGCCGTCGCCCTCCGAGACGAGGGCGGTGCGCCGGCCGCCGATCACCACGTGCACCGCGCGGGCGAAGGGGCGCAGCGCCCGGAACACGATCCCGCCGGGCGCCGGGTGGGCACCCAGCAGCGCGTGCGGATCGTGATGGGCGCCCGCCAGCAGGCGCCCTCGGTCCTCGGGACTCAGTGCGGGGGCGGTGGTGCTCGGGACCGGGCCGGACGGCTCCGGGATTGAGGTGTCGCGCAGGGCCACGGCTCAGTCTCCTCTCACGGCGAGGCGCTCGATCGCCGCCATCGGTACAGGCAGCCAGTCGGGGCGGTGCCGTGCCTCGTACAGCACCTCGTACACGGCCCGGTCCGTCTCATAGGCGCGGAGCAGTCCGTGTTTCTTGCGTGGGTCCCAGCCGGCGCGGGCCGCGTAGCCCGCGCAGTAGGCCTCGCGGCAGCGGCGGGCCCACTCCGGGCGCCAGGGGCGGCGCTGCCGGGCGGCGTAGTCGAAGGAACGCAGCATCCCGGCGATGTCCCGCACCGGGGAGTGGGCGCTGCGCCGTTCGGAGAGCGGCCGGGACGGCTCGCCCTCGAAGTCGATGACGAACCACTCGCGCCCCGCCCGCAGCACCTGCCCCAGGTGCAGGTCACCGTGGATGCGCTGGGCGGGCGGCCCGGGGTCGCAGCTGGTGAGGGCCGCGAAGGCGGTCCGCAGCCCCGGCACGAACGGCTGGAGCGCGGGCACGCAGTGCGCGGCGGCGTCCAGCCGCTCGATCATCGCGGTCGCCGTCTGCCCGTTCTCCCCGGGCCCGCCGACGGGGAACGCCGACGCCAGCGCGAGGTGCACCTCCGCGGTGGCGGCGCCCAGCGCCCGGGCCTGGACCGTGAAATCGTCCCCGGCAGCCAGCGCGTCCAGCCCCAGAGTCCAGCCGTCGGAGGCGTCCCGCAGATACGGCTGGAGGACGCCGAGGGTGGCCTTGAAGGGGTGGTTCGTCTGGAACCAGGCCACGGGCGCGGGCACCCGGTGACAGCCCTGCCGGGCCAGTGCGCCCGGCACCTCCAGGTCCGGGTTGACGCCCGGCTGGATGCGCCGGAAGACCTTCAGGATGTACTCGTCGCCGTACACCAGCGAGGAGTTGGACTGCTCGGCGTCCAGCAGCCGCGGCACCAGCCCGGCGGGCACGTGCTGGTCCGGGTCGCAGTCGAAGCGCAGGGGGCCCGCGGTGCCCGGGTGCCGCAGCCGGTCCAGCAGCAGCTGGGCGGAGCGGGGGTCGTGCAGCGCGTCGTAGACGGTCAGCCCGGCCAGAGGCCCGTCCTGCACCTGCCCGATCAGGGCCCGCCCGAGCCGCGGCGCGGGGTGCTCGCGCACGCCGAGCAGCAGCTGGTAGCAGTCGCCGGCCGGGGGAGCCCCGCCGGGCGAGGGCACGCCCGTGTGTCCGGCGTGTCCGGCGTGGACCAGCAGATGCAGACAGCCCGGGAACAGCTCGGTCATCGACAGCAGGCCGAGCTCGGTGACCGGCCGGTCCTTGCCCGCGAACCAGCGCTGCCGGGGCAGCCAGTCGCGCAGCAGCCCGCCGAGCGACTCCATGGGCTCGGCCAGGCGCGGGAGGTCCGGGCGCAGGGATGCGGTCTTCGGCATGGTCACGCCTCCTTGTCTCGGCGCAGGCTCACAGTCGCCGGCCGATGCGGGATGCGACTCGAGTGAGCCGGAACCAGTAGAAGCCGTGGCCCCCGAGGGTCAACAGGTACGGCAGTTCGCCGATGGCGGGGAAGCGGACCCCGCCGAACAGCTCCACCGGGTGCCGCCCCGCGAACTCGCGCAGGTCCAGTTCGGTGGGCTGCGCGAACCGCGCGAAGTTGTTGACGCACAGGACCAGGTCGTCCTCGTACTCGCGCAGGAACGCCAGCACCGCCGGGTTGGAGGACGGCAGTTCGGTGTACGAGCCGAGCCCGAAGGCGGGGTTCTGCTTGCGGATCTCGATCATGCGGCGGGTCCAGTGCAGCAGCGAGGACGGCGACGACATCGACGCCTCGACGTTGGTCACCTGGTGGCCGTAGACCGGGTCCATGATGGCCGGGAGGAAGAGGCGGCCCGGGTCGCAGGTGGAGAAGCCGGCGTTGCGGTCCGGAGTCCACTGCATGGGGGTCCGGACCGCGTCCCGGTCGCCGAGCCAGATGTTGTCGCCCATGCCGATCTCGTCGCCGTAGTACAGGATCGGCGAGCCGGGCAGGGCGAGCAGCAGCGCGGTGAACAGCTCGATGGTGTGCCGGTCGTTGTCGAGCAGCGGGGCCAGGCGCCTGCGGATGCCGATGTTGGCGCGCATGCGGGGGTCCTTGGCGTACTCGGCCCACATGTAGTCGCGCTCTTCGTCGGTGACCATCTCGAGGGTCAGCTCGTCGTGGTTGCGCAGGAACATCCCCCACTGGCAGCCGGAGGGGATGGCCGGGGTCTTGGCCAGGATCTCCGAGACGGGGTAGCGGGACTCGCGCCGTACGGCCATGAAGATGCGCGGCATGACCGGGAAGTGGAAGGCCATGTGGCACTCGTCGCCGCCGCTGGCGTAGTCGCCGAAGTAGTCGACGACGTCCTCCGGCCACTGGTTGGCCTCGGCCAGCAGCACCGTGTCCGGGTACAGGGCGTCGATCTCGCGGCGGACGCGCTTGAGGAACGCGTGCGAGGCGGGCAGGTTCTCGCAGTTGGTGTCCTCGGCCGCGTAGAGGTAGGGCACCGCGTCCAGCCGGAACCCGTCGATGCCCAGGTCCAGCCAGAACTTCAGGGCGGCCAGGATTTCCTCCTGGACGCGCGGGTTCTCGTAGTTGAGGTCCGGCTGGTGGGAGAAGAAGCGGTGGAAGAAGTACTGGCCGCGCACCGGATCGAAGGTCCAGTTCGAGGTCTCGGTGTCGACGAAGATGATCCGCGCGTCCGGATAGCCCTTGTCGTCGTCGGCCCACATGTAGTAGTCGCCGTAGGGCCCGTCGGGGTCCTTGCGTGACTCCTGGAACCACGGGTGCTGGTCGCTGGTGTGGTTCATGACGAAGTCGATGATCACGCGCATGCCGCGCTGGTGGGCGGCGTCGACGAACTCCACGAAGTCCGCGAGGTCGCCGAACTCCGGCAGGACAGCCGTGTAGTCGGAGACGTCGTAGCCGCCGTCGCGCAGCGGGGACTTGAAGAACGGCGGCAGCCACAGGCAGTCGACGCCCAGCCACTGGAGGTAGTCGAGTTTGGCGGTCAGGCCCTTGAGGTCGCCGACGCCGTCGCCGTTGCTGTCCTGGAAGGAGCGGACGAGCACCTCGTAGAAGACGGCGCGCTTGAACCAGTCGGGGTCACGGTCCCTGGCAGGAGTGTCCTCGAAGGTGTCCAGCACGGGCTCGTTCACGGTCATGACGTTCCTGCCCCTGGGGTCGCGTGCGCGGCGGGCGGGGACTGGAGGTGAAGGACGTGCGCGGGAGCCCGCCCCGGCTCCAGACGCACGTAGTTGTTCCGGCTCCAGTGGTAGGTCTCGCCGGTGAGTTCGTCGCGCACCGGCACCGACTCGTGCCAGTCCAGGCCGAGTTGCGGCATGTCGAGCGAGACCGTGCCCTCCTGGGCGTGATGCGGGTCGAGGTTGGCGACCACCAGGACGACATCGGTTCCGCTGCGCTTGCTGTACGCGATGAGCGCGTCGTTGTCGGTGTGGTGGAAGCGGAGGTTTCTGAGCTGGTGCAGTGCCCGGTGTTCCCGCCGGACGGTGTTGAGGCGGGTGAGCAGCGGGGCGATGGTGCGGCCCTCGCGTGCGGCGGCTTCCCAGTCGCGGCGGGTGAGCTGGTACTTCTCCGAGTCGAGGTACTCCTCGCTGCCCTCGCGCAGCGGGGTGTTCTCGCACAGTTCGTAGCCGGAGTAGATGCCCCAGGACGGTGACAGCGTCGCGGCGAGCACCGCCCGGACCTCGAAGGCGGGCCGGCCGCCCTGCTGGAGGTAGGCGTGCAGGATGTCGGGGGTGTTGGGGAAGAAGTTGGGCCGCATGTAGGAGGCGGCCTCCCCCGACAGTTCGGTGAGGTACTCGGTCAGCTCCTGCTTGGAGTTGCGCCAGGTGAAGTAGGTGTAGGACTGCTGGAAGCCGATCTGGGCCAGGGTGTGCATCATCGCCGGGCGGGTGAACGCCTCGGCCAGGAAGATCACATCGGGGTCGGCGCGGTTGACCTCCCCGATCACCCGCTCCCAGAACACCACCGGCTTGGTGTGCGGATTGTCCACCCGGAAGATCCGCACCCCGGCGTCCATCCAGTGCCGCAGCACCCGTACCGTCTCCGCGACCAGCCCGTCCATGTCGGCGTCGAAGGCGATGGGGTAGATGTCCTGGTACTTCTTCGGCGGGTTCTCCGCGTAGGCGATGGTGCCGTCGGGGCGGTGGTGGAACCACTCCGGGTGCTTGTGCACCCAGGGATGGTCCGGTGAGCACTGCAACGCGAAGTCCAGCGCCACCTCCATGCCCAGCTCCCGTGCCCGCCCGACGAACTCGACGAAGTCCTCCAGGGTGCCCAGATCCGGGTGCACGGCGTCGTGCCCGCCCTCGGGCGAGCCGATCGCCCACGGCACGCCGACGTCGTCGGGGCCGGGGGAGAGGGTGTTGTTCCTGCCCTTGCGGAAGGTGGTGCCGATGGGATGGATCGGCGGGAGGTAGACCACGTCGAAGCCCATCGCCGCGATCGCCGGCAACCGCCGGGCGGCCGTGCGGAACGTGCCGTGGGGCTGCTCGGGGGTGCCCTCGGAGCGCGGGAAGAACTCGTACCAGGAGCCGTACAGGGCCCGCTCCCGCTCCACCAGCAGTGGCAGCGGCTCGCTGCTGGTGACCAGGTCCCGCAACGGATACCGGTCCAGGACCGCGCCCACTTCCGGCGTCAACGCCGCCGCGAACCGGTCGGCCGTGGGCAGCGAGTCGTCGCGCAGGGCCCGCGCGGCGGCGAGCAGCACATCGCGGCCGGCTTCCTTCGGCACGCCGGCCGCGGCCCGCTCGTACAGGTCCGCGCCCTCCTCCAGAACCAGGCCCGGATCGATGCCCGCCGGGATCTTTATGCCCGCCGTGTGACGCCAGGTGGCCACCGGATCGCTCCAGGCCTCCACCCGGTACGACCAGTGGCCGACGGCGTTCGCGCTGACCTCGGCGCCCCACCGGTCGCTGCCGGGGGCGAGCTCGCGCATCGGCGTCCACGGCCCGGGACGGCCCTCGGGATCCTTCAGCACGACATTGGCGGCCACCGCGTCGTGCCCCTCCCGGAACACGGTGGCGGTGACCTCGAACGTCTCGCCCACGACCGCCTTCGCCGGCCGGTTGCCGCTCTCCACGGCCGGGCGGACGTCCCGTACCGGGATACGGCCGATGGCCCGGGTCCTCCTCATGGTCCTCACCTCCACCGTGCTCGAAAGCCGGGCCGCGGGGCCCGGTCCTGGGGACAAGAAGTGCGGGAAGGGCGTTACCTTCCCGCGGTGGATCTCCGCTCGGTGGCCGGAGGTCTGCGCTCCGCCGCCGGCGGTCTGCGACGGACCGCCGCGGCCGGACGAGGCCGTTCGAGAGGTTCCTGCAGACAGGTGACGTGCTGCTCCTGGAGACAGGTGATCTGCTGCTCCTCCAGATACGCGACGTGATTCGTGCGCAGGTACCGCTCGGCCGCGTCCGCCGCCTCCCGTGCGCAGCGCTTGCCCATCAGCACACAGAGCGTGTAGCCGGAGTCCTCGAACGTGGTCCGCACCGTGCGGTCGTTCGGTGCCGCGAGCATCACGCGTTCCCAGGCCCGGTAACGCCGCAACTGCCGGGCGACTTCGGCTTTGGCGGGTAGCAGCATGGCGCCGATCACCTTTCGGGGCTCGAGGGGCACGGTCTCCCGACGGTCGGACGGCGACCGTGCGCACTGCGGCACGGATCCGTAACGGCGATCGAGTTCTTCACACATGGTGCACGCGTGGCGACACAGCGTCTTGTTGGATCTTCAACCATTGATGGCCCGGCTGCTCCGTTCGAGCCCCTCGACCTGCTCACATGTGTGCCGTACCGCCTCAGCCGTGCGCTCGTGTTGCACGAACGGGCTAGCGGCCTCAGGCTGAGTGGTGACTCAGAAGCGATAGGCGCTCACGTTCCGTGTTCGGGGCTCGCCCGCAAGATCGCGGGAGCGAGAAGGAGCTGAGCTTCGCGGTGAGGAGCCGACCGATGAAGACCGCAGTGCCCTGCTACTACCACCTCGACGTGGAAGTCAGCCCGGAACGGGTGGGACAGGTCAGCCGCATTCTGGCCGCTCACCTGAAGTTCTGGGACCTGGACAACCTGATCCAGCCCGTCTGCGGCGGTGCCGAGATGCTGCTCAAGGCCATCGACGAACACGCCACGGACAAGAACACGTCGATCGAGATGTGGTGGAACGGGCAGCACCTGATCACCGCCATCGGGGACAACGACCGCGCTCTGCGCCCGGACCAGGAGCTGCGAGGCTGCCTGGAGCACCTCGCGGCGATGAGCGACGGCTGGGGCTGCTGCGCGACCGAGACGGGCAGCAAGGTCATCTGGTTCTCGCAGCGCGCCCGCGCCGGGGAACGCGTCCCGCTGGTGCCGACCGCGCCCGCGCCGCGCGAGAGCGAGGGTCTCGACGTGCCCCGCGAGGAGCGCGTCGCGCAACTGGCCGGACCGGCCAGTACTCCGGGCCAGGTCCTGGTGGACGCCCGGTGACGCGCCGGCAGACTCGGAAAGGGGTGTCCGCCTGGAGCGGGCGCCCCTACCCGCTGGGTGCGGCCTACGACGGTGAGGGCACCAACTTCGCGCTCTTCAGCGAGGTCGCCGAACGCGTCGAGCTGGTCCTCGTGGACGACGACGGCACCCACACCACGGTGCCGCTCAACGAGGTCGACGGCTTCGTGTGGCACGGCTACCTCCCCGGCATCGGCCCCGGCCAGCGCTACGGCTACCGCGTGCACGGGCCCTGGGCCCCCGCCGCGGGGCACCGCTGCAACCCGGCGAAACTCCTGCTCGACCCGTACGCCCGCGCGGTGGACGGGCAGATCGACAACCACCCCTCGCTCTACGAACGCGACCCCGACGGCCCCGACCCGGCCGACAGCGCCGGGCACACCATGCTCGGCGTCGTGACCGACCCGGCCTTCGACTGGGGCGACGACGCCCGGCCCTGCCGGCCCTACGCCGACACCGTGATCTACGAGGCACACGTCAAGGGCATGACCCGCACCCACCCCGAGGTGCCCGAGGAACTCCGGGGCACCTACGCCGGGCTGGCACACCCCGCGGTCGTCGACCACCTGACCTCCCTGGGCGTCACGGCCGTGGAGCTGATGCCGGTCCACCAGTTCGTCCACGACGGGGTGCTGCACGACCGCGGCCTGGCGAACTACTGGGGCTACAACACCATCGGCTTCTTCGCGCCCCACAACGGCTACGCCGCCCACGGCACCCGCGGGGAACAGGTCGCCGAGTTCAAGCAGATGGTGAGGACCCTGCACGCGGCCGGGCTCGAAGTGATCCTCGACGTGGTCTACAACCACACCGCCGAGGGCAACGAGAGGGGCCCCACGTTGTCCTTCCGCGGTATCGACAACTCCTCGTACTACCGCCTGGTCGACGGCGACTGGGAGCACTACTACGACACGACCGGCACCGGCAACAGCCTGCTGATGCGCCACCCCTACGTCCTCCAGCTGATCATGGACTCGCTGCGGTACTGGGTGACCGAGATGCATGTCGACGGCTTCCGCTTCGACCTCGCGGCCACCCTCGCCCGGCAGTTCCACGAGGTGGACCGGCTGTCGGCGTTCTTCGACCTCATCCAGCAGGACCCGGTGATCAGCCCCGTCAAACTGATCGCCGAGCCGTGGGACGTCGGGGAGGGCGGCTACCAGGTGGGCAACTTCCCGCCGCTGTGGTCGGAGTGGAACGGCATGTACCGCGACGCGGTCCGCGATTTCTGGCGCGGCGAGGACCACACCCTCGGCGAGTTCGCCTCCCGGCTCACGGGCTCTTCCGACCTGTACCAGCACAGCAGGCGCCGCCCCCGCGCCAGCGTCAACTTCGTCACCGCGCACGACGGCTTCACCCTGCGCGACCTCGTCTCGTACAACGACAAGCACAACGAGGACAACGGCGAGGACAACCAGGACGGCGAGAGCACCAACCGCTCCTGGAACTGCGGCGCCGAGGGCCCGACCCGCGATCCGGCCGTGCGCGAGCTGCGCACCCGCCAGCAGCGCAACTTCCTCGCCACGCTGCTGCTGTCCCAGGGCATCCCGATGCTCTCCCACGGCGACGAACTCGGCCGCACCCAGGGCGGCAACAACAACGCCTACTGCCAGGACAACGACATCTCCTGGATCGACTGGCGGCTCACCGAGGAACAGCGCGACCTGCTGGAGTTCACCCGGTACCTCATCCGGCTGCGCACCGGGCACCCCGTGCTGCGCCGGCGCCGCTTCTTCCGCGGCGAGACCCTGACCCGGGCGGACCAGCCGCTGCCCGACCTGGTGTGGCTGGCTCCGGACGCCCGCGAGATGACCGACGACGACTGGCAGCGCGGCGACGCGCACTCCGTCGGCGTGTTCCTCAACGGCGACGCCATCGCCGAACCCGACCCGTGGGGCCGCCCGGTCGTCGACGACTCGTTCCTGCTGCTGCTCAACAGCCACTGGGAGCCGGTCGACTTCCGCCTCCCGAAGACCTCCTACGGCGAACGGTGGACGGCCCTCATCGACACGGCCGACCCCGAGGGCACCCCCGACGAGGCCGAGCACAAGGCGGGCACGAGCCTCACCGTCGACGCCCGCAGCCTGGTCCTGCTGTGCCGGCCCTCGCGGGCGGCGCGCGAGCAGGAGTGAGGGCGGTGACACGAGGGCGGTGACACAAGGGCGATGACGTGAGGGCGGTGACGTGAGGGCGGTGACCCGGGCCGGGCTTTCGGAGCGGGCCCGGGTCAGCGCTCGCGGCGCGCGGTCACCGTGAACTGCGCGCCGTCGTGGTCCCGCAGCACCGCCTCGTCGCTGCCCTTGGACAGAACGCTGCCGCCGTGCAGTTCCGCCGCGCGGGCGCAGGCCGCCACGTCGTCGACGGAGAAGTGGACCTGCCAGTGCGGCCGGATCGCGGGGTCGGGGGCCGCTTCCAGGGCGCCGGACTCGATCCGGGCCACCACGTCCCCGCGGCTGCGCAGCACGACCTCGCCGCCCTCGTAGTGGACCTCGCAGCAACCCGGCCGCTGGGTGGCCCAGTCGAGGATCTCGCCGTAGAAGATCGCCGCGTCGAACGCGTCCCGGGTGTGGAGCGTGATGAAGGCCGGCTGGGCGTTGCGCCAGGTCTCCCAGTCGGTGAAGAGGTCGCCCTCCCAGATGCCGAAGGTCGCCCCGTCCCGGTCGGCCAGCAGCGCCGCCCGCCCCGGCGGCAGGGAGATCGGCCCGACCGCGACCGTGCCCATGCGCTCCTGCACCCGCGCGACCGCCTCGTCCGCGCTGCGCACCGCGAAGTACGGCGTCCACGCCACGGCCATCTGCCACATGGCCGCCACCCCCGCGATCCCGGCCACCGGTGAGCCGTCCACCAGCGCGATCCGGAACCGGTCGCCGAGCTTGGCCGGACGCCACTGCCAGCCCAGCACGGCGCCGTAGAACTCCTCGGTCGCCTTGACGTCCCGGCTCGTCAGGCTCACCCAACAGGGCGCGCCGAGCACGGAGTGTGAGGAGATGACGTCCTTCGTGCCGGAGGAGGTGGGCATGTCGTGGTTCATGGCAGTCGCGTCCTGATCTCGTCGCCTGGCAGCCACCGGAGCATTGACACCAGTGTCCGACCGGAACCGCTGTGGGCGCCTGCCGAGTACCCCGGCGGGGGCGCCGAAACGACGTCCGGGCCCGGTCCGCCCCGGTGGCACCGGACGGGCCGAGTGACGACGATGGACGGGTCGGACACTGCGTCAAGGTACTCAAGCACCCGCCGGTACCCCGGACGCAGCGGCGCACCGGACCCGGAGGTGACCATGCCCACGGACGGGGGCTCGGATCGCGTGCTCGCCCTCCAGGAGGAGGTCCAGCAGCTGAAGGCGGCGGTCGCCTCGCACGCCGTCGTGGACCAGGCCATCGGCATGGTGGTCGCGCTCGGCCGGATCTCCCCCGACCAGGGGTGGGCCGTGCTGAAGGAGGTCTCCCAGCACACCAACATCAAGCTGCGCAACGTCGCGGAACTGATCCTCGTCTGGGGGCGCACCGGCGTGATGCCCGACGAGATCCGGGCCGCCCTTGAGGACGCCCTCGACCGCGCCGGGCCGACCCAGATCCCCGGCTCGCCTCCGGATGCGTGACCCCCGACGGCGAGCCGGTGCTCACCGGCCCCCGGTCGGCGGCTTGCGCGGGCTCACCGGGCCTCGGCCAGCAGCTCCTCGCGCAGATGGGCGAAACAGCTGCTCAGCAGCCGCGAGACGTGCATCTGTGAGATGCCGAGCTGCTCCGCGATGCGGCTCTGCGTCATGCCCTTGAAGAACCGCAGATAGAGAATGATCCGCTCGCGCTCCGGCAGCGCCTCCAGGCAGGGCCGCACGGCCACGCGGTTGACGACGATGTCGAAGGCCGGGTCGGGCCCGCCGATCGCGTCGCCGAGCGCGTACCCGTCGGTCCCGGGCATCTCCGCCTCCAGCGACAGCGCGGAGAAGCACTCGAGCGCCTCCATGCCGGTGCGCACCTCGCCCTCGGTCAGCTGGGCGTACTCGGCGATCTCGGCGACCGTGGGGGAGCGCCCCGGGGTGGTCTGCGACAGCTCCTTGGACGCGTGCCGCACCCGGTTGCGCAGGTCCTGGACCCGGCGGGGCACGTGCAGTGTCCACATGTGGTCGCGGAAGTGGCGCTTGATCTCGCCGGTGACGGTCGGCACCGCGTACGCCTCGAAGGCGTTGCCGCGGGCCGGGTCGTAGTGGTCGACCGCCTTCACCAGGCCGAGGGCCGCCACCTGGTACAGGTCCTCCAGGGCCTCGCCGCGGCCCCGGAAGCGGACGGCGATCCGCTCGGCCATGGGGAGCCAGGCCTCGACCAGCTCGTCCCGCAGGGCTTTGCGCTCGGGCCCCTCGGGCAGTCGCGCGAGTCGCGCGAACGCCGCGGCGGTGTCGGGAGCGTCGTCGTGGGGGTGCGTTCGGGTGCTGCCGGCGATACGCATGGTGCGTACCTCCCTGAGCAGGTGCTGAGTATGGACAGACACCGTGGGAAACGCGGCCTCGGACCTCATGGAAAGGCACCGGGGGCCCGGGCGACCGGCTCCCCACGCGCGTGCCTCCTGTCCGAAGCACTGACAATTCAGACAATACGGCATTTGGGGGATGTGGGCGCTCTCGCGGACGCGCTCTCGCGGACGCGCTCTCCTTCGAGGCTGTCTCTTGACCTCACTTGACCCCGCCTTGGGCCGATTACCTCTGTCACAGAGCTAATCTCGGCCGCATGGAGCCGGAGACCTTCCCCGAAGAGCTGGCCGACGCGCTGGTCGGCGTCCAGCGGCTGATCCGGCGGCGCCTGCGACGGCAGATGCCCGACCCGCGGCTGCGCGGCGCCGAGGTGGAGCTGCTCCGCCTGGTCGTGACCCGGCCCGGCCTCGGCATCTCCGACGCGGCCAAGGACCTCGGTCTGGCGGCCAACTCGGTGTCCACCCTGGTCAACCAGCTGGTGAAGGCGGGCTACCTGGTCCGCGAGACCGACCCGGCCGACCGGCGGGCCGCCCGGCTGCTGCCCACCCCCGCCGCCGGAACACGGCTGCGCGAGTGGCGCCGGCGCCGCGCCGAGCTCGTACGCCGCCATGTGTCGCGCCTCGACGAGCCGGACCGCCGAGCACTTCAGGAGGCCATCCCGGCCCTGCGCAAGCTGGCCGAAACCCTGCACGAGGAGGCCGGGGAATCATGACGCCCGACACCGCCCCACCCCGGATCGACCGGACCGGCTCGCCCCCGGCGGACGCCGTCGCCTGCACCGGCCTCAGCTACGCCTTCGGCGACCACAACGCCGTGGACGGACTCGATCTCACCGTCCGGCAGGGCGAGGTCTTCGGGCTGCTCGGACCCAACGGCGCCGGCAAGACCACCGCCATCCGCTGCATCACCACCCTGCTGCCCGTGCCCGCCGCGACGGTCCGCGTCTTCGGCCGGGACGCCGCAGGCGAGCGCATGGCCGTACGCCGCCTGCTCGGCTATGTGCCGCAGCAGCTGTCCGCGGACGCCGGGCTCACCGGGCGGGAGAACGTCGCGCTGTTCGCCCGGGTCTACGACGTGCCCCGCGCCGAACGCGCCGAGCGCGTCGCCCAGGCCCTGGCGGCGGTCGACCTCACCGACGCCGCCGACCGGCTGGCCGCCACCTACTCCGGCGGCATGGTCCGCCGGCTCGAACTCGCCCAGGCCCTGGTCAGCGCCCCACGGCTGCTGATTCTCGACGAGCCCACCATCGGCCTCGACCCGATCGCCCGCACCGGCGTGTGGGAGCGCATCGGCGCCGTCCGCGCGGCCACCGGCATGACCGTGCTCGTCACCACCCACTACATGGACGAGGCCGACCAGTACTGCGACCGGGTCGCCCTGATGCACCGCGGCCGGATCCGGGCCCTCGGCACCCCGGCCGAGCTGAGGGAGGGCCTCGGCGCCCGCCGCCGCGCCGCGGGCGCGGCCCCGGCCGCGCTGCCCACCCTGGAGGACGTCTTCCGGGACGTGGCCGGCAGCGGTCTCGACGACGAGGCAGGAGATTTCCGCGATGTCCGAAACACCCGCCGCACCGCCCGCCGGGTCGGCTGACCCGGCCCCCGCCCCAGTACCGTTCGCCGGGTCGGCTGACCCCGCCCTCGCACCGCCCGCCAGGTCGGCTGACACGGCCCCCGCCCTCGCCCCCGCGCCCGCCGGGTCGGCTGACGCCCCCGCACCCCGCATCGACCTGCTGCTGAAACCCCCGCAGCCCCGCACGGGCCGGCGGCTGCTGCCTGCCCGCGTCGGCGCGATGTGCGCGGTCGAACTGCAGAAGCTGCGCCACGACCGCACCGAGCTGTACACCCGCGCGGTCCAGCCGGCCCTCTGGCTGCTGATCTTTGGTCAGACGTTCACCCGGATCAAGGCGATCCCCACCGGCGGCATCCCCTACGTCGACTACCTGGCGCCCGGCATCATCGCCCAGTCCGCGATGTTCATCGCCATCTTCTACGGCATCCAGATCATCTGGGAGCGTGACGCCGGCGTCCTCAACAAGCTCCTCGTCACCCCCACCCCGCGGTCGGCGCTGATCACCGGCAAGGCGTTCGCGGCCGGGGTGAAGTCGCTCGTCCAGGCCGTCGTCGTGCTCCTCATCGCCGCCGTGCTCGGCGTGGCCCTGACGTGGAACCCCCTCAAGCTGCTCGCCGTCGCCGCGATCGTCGTCCTCGGCTCGGTCTTCTTCTCCTGTCTGTCGATGACCATCGCCGGCATCGTCCTCAGCCGGGACCGCCTCATGGGCATCGGCCAGGCGATCACCATGCCGCTGTTCTTCGGCTCCAACGCCCTGTACCCGGTGTCGGTGATGCCCGGCTGGCTCCAGGCCGTCAGCAAGGCCAACCCGCTCAGCTACGAGGTGGACGCCCTGCGCGGGCTCCTGCTCGGCACCCCTCACCATCTGGTGTCCGACTTCGCGGTGCTGTGTGTGGCGGCGGCGCTCGGCGTCACGACGGCCTCGGCCCTGCTGGGCCGTCTGGCCCGTTGATCTTCACCCGTGGAAGTGATGTGCGGCACGCCGGTGCAAGCGCTTTCCCCGCGTGTGTGCGGATAACCGCTGGGCACGGCTTGATCACCGATCAAAACGGATGAACTGCCTGGCCACAGCGCATTCTGCTCATTTGACAGTGCGCTGAGACCACAGATAGGAAGCAAGCTTCCAGAGGTCGAGAGGGTGCAGCGTGTACGAGCCGAACGTGGTCGGGGACTGGCAGGAGTACGACGAGCATGCCGGCCTGCGCGTCCGCGTCCACCGTCTGGAACCGGCCGAGCCGCCCCGCGGCCGGGACGACGCCGCCGACGGACTGACGTACTTCTGCCTCCGGGTGACGGTCGAGAACCGCGGCAACCGTCACCTCGGCGTCCACCTCGAGGACGGCCAGATCGACGTCCGGCTCGGCCCGGACGGCGAGAGCGCCTTCATCGACTGGCGCAACTCGCAGTTCATCGAGGGCTTCGACGTCTACCCGCTGCGCCGCGCCACCGCCGTGCTGTACGCGGCCGGTGCCGAGGCCCTGTTGAGCCTCGTGGACGTCCAGGTGCAGTTGCGCGTCGAGGAGGAGTGGACCGCCCGCCGCTTGTGGGCGGGCGGCATCGGGGCGCACGAAGGAGCCGCCGGCGGCCAGCAGGGCGCGGTGCGGGACAGCCTGGCGCACCAGGTGAGCGTCTTCCTGCGGGATCAGGCGGAGGAAGGCACCGCCTGATCCGTCGTCAGGGCGTCGCGGAGGTCAGTGCGGGATGCCGTCGATGATCTCGCGGGCGCCCTGACGCAGCAGGGCCACGGCGACCGAGGTGCCCAGCGTGGCCGGGTCGAGGCGGCCCGCCCACTCGTGGGCGTTCAGGCGCGTCTTGCCGTCCGGGGTGAACACACAGGCCCGCAGGGACAGTTCGCCGCTGCGGTCCACCTGTGCGAACCCGGCGATCGGGCTGTTGCAGTGCCCCTGGAGCACATGCAGGAACATCCGCTCGGCGGTGGTCTCCCGGTAGGTGTCCGGGTCGCCGAGACCGCTCACCGCGTCGATCAGCGCGGCGTCGTCCTCACGGCACTGCAGCGCCAGCACGCCCGCGCCGATGGGCGGCATCATCGTCTCGGTCGAGAGGATCTCGCTGATCACGTCCTCGCGGCCGATGCGCTCCAGGCCCGACACCGCGAGCAGCAGGGCGTCCGCCTCCCCGGCGGCCAGTTTCGCCAGACGCCGGTTGGCGTTGCCGCGGAACGGCACGCAGTCCAGGTGCGGATGCGTGGCGGCCAGCTGCGCCACCCGGCGGACCGAGGAGGTGCCGATCCGCGTCCCGGCCGGCAACTCGTCCAGGGTGAGCCCGCCCGGGTGGATCAGGGCGTCACGGATGTCGTCCCGCTTGAGGAACGCGGCGAACACCGTCCCCGCCGGCAGCGGCCGGTCGGCGGGCACGTCCTTCACACAGTGCACGGCGAGGTCGGCCTCCCCGGCCAGCAGCGCCGCGTCGACCTCCTTGGTGAACGCGCCCTTGCCCTCGACCTGGGAGAGATCCCCCATCCACTTGTCGCCGGTGGTCTTCACCGGCACGACCTCGGTGCGCACTCCGGGATGGGCGGCGGCCCACTCGGCCCGGACGCGCTCCACCTGGGCGAGGGCCATGGGGGAGTCGCGGGAGACGATGCGAATCAGTTCGGGGACGGACATGCGGACACGATAGACCCTTCCGCGGACACGTTCGTGCCGTACCTCCTCCGACTGCCGGGTGCCGGGCGTCAGTTCGGACGTGAGTGGAGCGCCTCGACAGAGCCGCCGTCCCGGCACCGGCTCCGGCCGAGCGGCAGGAAAGGGTTCGGGTGGCGTACGCGACACAACATGCCGACGGGTGTGTCGGCAACCTTCGATAAGATGCCGACACTCACGTCGTCAATTTTAGGCAAAGAGGCGATGTGGCCGTCCTGCCGTGCCCTCATTTCCCTTTCCCTCGGAGAGCTCCGTGTTCCTTGCCCTACGCGATCTGCGCTTCGCCCGCGGTCGCTTCGCCCTCATGGGCGCGGTGGTCGCGCTCATCGCCGTACTCGGTGTGCTGCTGTCCGGGCTTGCCTCCGGTCTGGCGGACGCCGGCATATCCGGGCTGCGCGCGCTGCCCGTGACCCACATGGCCTTCGACGAGAAGGCGACCAGCGATCAGTTCTCCCGCTCGACCGTGGAGCAGGAGGACTGGCAGGCATGGTCCAGGACCCCGGGAGTGGAGCGCGCGGAGCCGTTCGGGAACACCCTGGCCAATGCCCAGGTGACCCAGGGCGCCAAGAAGGGCGAGCAGGTCAACCTCGCCGTCTTCGGCATGGCACCGGACTCCCCCATGGCACCCCGTCCCAGTGACGGTGCGGGCCTGAAGGAGGGCAGTGCGGGCATCGTGATCACCCGGGAGATCGCCGACCTGGGCGTGGCGGTCGGCGATGTGCTGACCGCGGACAAGAGCGGGGTGCGGCTGAAGGTCGTGGGACTGGTCGACGAGACCGTCTCCTACGGCCACATCGGCGTCGTCTACGCGGACCTCGACACCTGGCGGCATCTGCACTACGGCCTGCCCGGTGACCTGCCCGAGGCCGCCGGCCGGCAGGCCACCGCCGTCGCCCTGACCCTGAAGCCGGGCGCCGACATCGCCGCGGTGGAGAAGGCGACCGGGACCCTCGCCGAGACCAAGGAGGCCACGTACAACGCGTCCCCCGGCTACGAGGCCGAGTCGAGCACCATGGCCCTGATCAAGGGCTTCCTGTACGTCATCTCCGCCCTGGTCGTCGGTGCGTTCTTCACCGTCTGGACCGTCCAGCGCAAGCCCGAGATCGCCCTGCTGAAGGCGCTCGGCGCCCCCACCGGGTACATCCTGCGCGACGCGCTCGCCCAGGTCATCGCCGTGCTCGTCGCAGCCACGGCCCTCGGCACCGCCATCGGCCTGGCCCTGGGCAGCGCGATGATCGGCAAGGCCCCCTTCTCCCTCTCCGCCCCGGCCATCGCGACCTCATCCGGCCTCCTCATCGCCCTCGGGACCGTGGGCGCTGTCGTCGCCGTACGCCGCATCACCGCCGTCGACCCCCTGACCGCCCTGGGAGCCACCCGATGACCACACCCGCCACCGACCACCAGGCCGCCACCGCCGCCGACCAGCCCGGCGGGCTGCGTCTGAACGACGTCACTCTCACCCTCGGTGACGGCGACACCGCCGTCACCGCCCTCGACCACGTCAGCCTGACCGTCGCCCCCGGTGAGTTCGTCGCCGTCGTCGGACCCTCCGGATCCGGCAAGTCCAGCCTCCTCGCCGTCGCCGGCGGCCTCCAGCGCCCCACCTCGGGCACCGTGCGCATCGCCGGCACCGAACTGACCGCCCTTTCGGACAAGCAGCGCACCGCCACCCGTCTGCGCCACATCGGCTTCGTCTTCCAGCAGTCGAACCTGCTGGCCTCCCTCACCGTCAGGGAACAACTCCTGCTGCCCCTGCACATCGACGGACGCCTCGACACCACTGCCCGGGCCCGCGCCGACGAACTCATCGAAGCCGTCGGACTGACCCACCGTGCCGGCTGCCGACCGCACCAGCTGTCGGGCGGCGAGCGCCAGCGCGCGGGCCTGGCGCGCGCCCTGATGACCTCCCCCGCCGTCCTGCTCGTGGACGAGCCCACCTCGGCACTGGACCGGGTACGGTCCGCCGAGGCGGTGCGGATGATCGCCGAGCAGACCCATGAGCGCGGCACGGCCACGGTCATGGTCACCCACGACACGGCGATAATGGACGCTGCCGACCGGGTGTACGAGATGGTCGACGGCCGCCTGTCCTGACGGGGGCCGCCGACCGGCACCGCACTCCCGGACCCTGTCCACCCCCAGGAGCCCGCCCCGCATGCCGAAGATCAACGCCTCCACCGTCGCCGAGCACCGTGCCCAGCAACGCGAGGCGCTGATCGGGGCGGCGATCGACATCCTGGTCAACGAGGGCGCCGCCGCCGTCACACCGGCGGCGGTCGGCGCCCGCGCGGGCCTGGCCCGCTCCAGCGTCTACCAGTACTTCGACTCCTCGGCAGCCCTCCTGGCCACCATCACGGAGGAAGCCTTCCGGCGCTCCAACGAGGCACTCACCCGCGCCATGGCCACCGCGAACGGCCCACTGGAACGCGTCGAGGCATTCTTCCGGGAAAGCCTCCGCCTGGGCGCCGAAGGCGCACACCGGCCCGCCGTCGCCCTCATGAACGCCGGTCTTCCCCCGGCCTGCCAGCAGCGACTGATAGAACTCCACCTGGAACAGGTCGAACCGTTCCGCGCCGCCGTCCGGGAGCTCGGCGCTCCTGACCCCGCGCTCACGGCCGACCTGATCGCCGGAATGCTGCACACCGCCCTGGCCGCCGTCGAGAACGGCACTCCTGTCGATACCGTCACCCAGCGCGCCCTCGCACTCGTACGCCGCTGCCTCACCCCCGCCGGCAGCACCGCCCGCGCAACGGAGGAAGGGGCCTGAAGCCCGGTGCTCGACGTCCGGCCGCGCACCCTGGGACGGCACCCGGCCGGACTCGAAGGCGTCAGGCGTACGGGTCGAAGGGGATGCCGGAGGGCTTGGCCTTGGCCAGGTGGTTGGCGAAGTTGCCGTCCTTCAGGCCGAAGTTGGCGCTGCCGAAGTCGTGCGACGTGAGCTTGTCGCGCACCCCGGCGGGGTAGCCGTTCCAGCCGACCAGTGCCGGGTACTGCCAGGTGCGCTTGTGGTTCTCCGGCGGCTCGTCGCCCGCGTTGGCCGCGCGGAAGCAGTGCGTGCCGATGCCGTCCTTGTGGTAGACGATCTTCGCGTGCGTGCCGTCGAAGCGGATCGCGGACGCCGCGTGCACGTCGAACGAACCGTGGGCGGACGTCGACACGTACTTGACCTGGTTGTCCTGCACGAACACCGCGACGTGCTCGAAGTCGTGCCGGTGGCCGCCGATGCTGCTGCCGGCCACGGCCTGGTCCTTCTCGAAGTAGAGCGCGTACAGGATCGCGCACCAGCCGTTGTTGCACTTGGAGCGCGCGTAGCCGTTGGTGTTGTCGAGGTCGGAGGCGTCCCGGCAGTTGCCGTTCAGGGCTCCGGTCGGCTTGAGCCCGCCGTTCACGGCGCCGTCCGGGCCGACGGCGGGGCTCGAGTAGCAGCCGTCGGTGTCGTAGTCGTAGGCGGGCTGGTACGTCAGCTCCAGCGCGTCCGCGTTGGTGGGCAGGGCCGGCGGCGGGGCCGCGAAGGCGGTCGCCGGGGTGGCGAGGACGAGAATGGCGGCACCGGCCGCTCCGGCGAGCCATCTCCTGCGGTGGTGGGCGATCGGGCGTGACGACACTGCGTCCTCCTCGGTCCGGGCGCAGCCCAACGGCTGTGGGGGAAAGGGGGGTTCAGCTTCCAGGTTGAACGCGTTCATGCCAAGAGGGGAGGAGGATCTCAACGGTGAATATCGGCCCGGCGGTTGGTCGTCCGCCGCCGTTTCAGACCAGGTCGTCCGGGATGTCCGCCGCCGCTTCCTCGGGTGCCAGGTCGGGCCGCAGCCGCAGCCAGGACGGCTGCCTCAGCAGTCCCTCCCGGGTGCGGGTGCTGTAGCGGACCTCGCCGACCAGGCGGGGCAGGACCCAGTGCGCACCCGGGGCGCGCGGCGGAGGGTCGAAGGGGCAGACGTCGGTCGCGGCGGACCGCAGCAACCCGGCCAGTTCCGTGCGTTCGGCCTCGCTCCAGCCGGTGCCGACGCTGCCGACGTACCGCAGACGGCCCGCGGCGCGCTGTCCGACCAGCACCGCGCCGGGCAGGCCGGTGAGCCGCCCCTTGCCGGGCTGCCAGCCGCCGACCAGGACGTCCTCGGTGCGCATGTTGCGGATCTTGATCCAGGCCCGGGAGCGGACGCCCGGTTCGTACACCGAGTCCAGCCGCTTGCAGACCAGACCCTCCAGGCCGTGCTCCCGGGTGGCGCGCAGGGCTTCGGCGCCGTGTCCGACGAGCGCGCGCGGGGTCGACCAGGACGGGCCGGAGAGCCCGAGGTCCTCCAGCGCCGCGCGCCGCCGGGCGTAGGGAAGCCGGAGAAGCGATCGGCCGTCCAGGTGCATCAGGTCGAACAGCACGAGATGGACCGGGACCTCCGCGGCCCGCCGCGCGGCCCTGGCGGGTGCGTGCGCCAGGCCCATCCGGGACTGGAGCAACTGGAAGCTGGCGCGACCCCGGTCGTCCAGGGCCATGACCTCGCCGTCCAGTACGGCGGGTGTGGTGCCCAGCGCGGTGCCCAGCGGCCTGAGCTCGGGGTAGGCGGCGGTGATGTCGTCCCCCGAGCGGGCGCGCAGCAGGAGGCCGCCGTCCCCGGGCAGATAGACCACCACGCGCTGGCCGTCCTGCTTGGTCTCGTAGGCCCAGCGCGAGTCCTGCGCCGCGGGCGGCAGGGTGCCGGACGTGGCGAGCATGGGCGGGATCAGCGGCAGGTCCACGGGTGAGGTGTCGACGAGCCGGGCGGCGCTCACGCGTGTTCGCGACCGGCTTCCCCTGAACGGCGCCCCCGCCCCGATTCAGTTGAGCTACGCAACGAGATGCTGGTCGAAGGAGATCGAGCGCGCGCTCACCCGCATCACCTACCTGAGCACACGCGCCCGCCGGCATGAGCGGCTGATGGCCCTGGCGGCGGCCCTCTGCATGCCCGCGGACCCCGGCCGCACGAACCGCGGCGACGGCCTCTACATCGGCGTCGGTGAGCTCGCTGCGCTGGGCGCGGCGGTCGTCCGGGGCGGGGACGCGGGTGACGTACTCGGACTTCGGTGACTGCTGCACCGTGCGCGTGACGTGCGAGGCCTCCACGCCCAGCCGAGCCGCCGGTTCCCCGGGCCGCAGCGGCTCGGAGTCGGCGATCTGGCGGAGCAGCGCGACGGCGGGTCCTCCGCCGGTGCCTTCGTCGACGTCTTCCGCCGCTGTCTCGGCTGCACGCCGGGCACCCACCACCGGCCCACCGGGGACCCCGCGAACCGATCGGTATACCGAACGGTAATAATGCGCGGCAGGTCTTCAGAGGAGGAACCGTGTCCCGGTCCGAACGCTCGCCCCTGCTGCTCGCCGGCCTGCTGGCCACGGCGGGTGTCGCGCACTTCGCCACCCCACGCCCGTTCGACGCCACCATCCCGCACGGGCTGCCCGGCACTCCGAGGGCCTGGACCTACGCCAGCGGCGCCGCCGAGCTCGCGCTGGCCACCGGTCTGGCGCTGCCGCGCACCCGCAAGGCCGCCGCACTGGCCACGGCCGCCTTCTTCGTCGGGGTGTTCCCCGCCAACGTCAAGATGGCCGCCGACTGGCGCCACCGCCCCACCCCGCAGAAGGCCGCCGCCTTCGGGCGCCTGCCCCTTCAGGTGCCCCTCGTGCTGTGGGCCCGCGGCGTCGCCCGGAACGCGGAGGGCAGGTCGTGAGCGCGCGCGTGGAGACCGGGGACACGGTCGAGGACTTCGCCCTGCCCGATGAAACCGGCACGGTCCGCAGCCTGACCGAGCTGCTCGCCGAGGGCCCCGTGGTGCTCTTCTTCTACCCGGCCGCCCTGTCCCCCGGCTGCACCGCCCAGGCCTGCCACTTCCGTGATCTCGCCGCCGAGTTCGCCGCCGTCGGCGCACGCCCCGTCGGCATCAGCGGCGACGACGTCGAACGCCAGCAGGAGTTCTCCGGACAGCACGGCCTCGGCATGCCGCTGCTGTCCGACGCCGACGGCGCGGTCCGTGAGCGGTTCGGGGTGAAGCGCGGCTTCTCCCTCGCGCCCACCAAGCGCTGCACGTTCGTCATCGCCCAGGACCGCACCGTCCTCGACGTCGTCCGCAGTGAACTGCGCATGAACGCGCACGCCGACCGTGCGCTCACCGCGCTGCGCGCCCATCGGGCCTGACACCGTCACGATCGCGGCGCCGCGGTTGATAGCAGGCCGCAAAGGGATGATCCTGGACGAATGGAGGACGCCGCCGCTGCTGCGATCATCGACGCCCGCGGCATTCTGACGGGGTGGAGCGAGGGTGCCCGGCGACTGACCGGCTATCCGGCCCATGAGGCCGTGGGCCGGGCCGCCCGGGAACTGCTCGCCGACGCCGTGCCGCCCGAGGCCGTGACCGCGCGGTCCGGCACGGTCATGGTCCGGCACCGCGACGGCTATCTCGTCGGGCTACGGGTCACGGCCTGCGCCGTCACCGGCCCGGACGGCCGGGCGAGCGGATACGTGATCACCGCGGCGCCGCCCGGCCGCGGGGAGACCTCGCTGGCCGGCCAGGCCTTCCAGCAGGCGTCGATGTCGATGTCCGTCTTCGACACCAGTCAGCGCTACCTGCGGCTCAACGACGCCGCCTGTCATGTGATGGGCGTGTCCGAGGAGACCCTGCTCGGCCGGCACTTCCCCGAGACCGTCGAGGAGGCCGAGCACAGCCGCGGCTTCAACTGGCACCTGCGGCACGTCGTCGAGACCGGCCGGCCGCTGCGCTACGAGAGCTACACCGGGGCGCCGGCCCTCAACCGGGAGCACGCCTGGATCACGGAGATGTGGCCGGTCCGGGACGCCTCCGGCGCACTCGTGGGCACCGCCCTGGCCGCGTTCGACAGCACCGAGCAGTACTGGGCCCGCCAGCGGCTCGCCCTGCTGAACGAGGCCGCCGCCGCCATCGGCACCACACTGGACGTGGTCCGCACCGCCGAGGAACTGATCGGGGTCGTGGTGCCCCGGTTCGCGGACTTCGCGAGCGTGGACCTGTTCGACTGGGTCCTCGGCGCGGACGAGGCGCCCACCGGTGCCGCCGAGGAGATCACACTGCGGCGCGTCGCCCACGGCTCCGTCACCGAAGGCACGCCGGAGGCGGCCGTCCACGTGGGACAGGTGGACGTCTACCCCTCCTTCTCGCCGATCGCCCGGGCCATGCGGGAGGGCCGGGCCATCATCAGCCAGGCGGGGGAGCCCGCGTTCATGCGCTGGGTCGCCGAGCGCAACTCACGCGCCCCGGAAGGACGCCCCTACCGCAAGGGCGTCCACTCGATGATGGCCGTACCCCTGCGGGCCCGCGGCACCACGCTCGGTGTCGCCGTGGCGGTGCGCGTGGCCCAGCCCGACGACTACGGCGACGACGACGCCGTCTTCGCCGAGGAACTCGCCAGCCGGGCCGCGGTCTGCGTCGACAACGCCCGCCGCTTCGCCCGCGAGCGCACCACCGCCCTCGCCCTCCAGCACAGCCTGCTGCCCAGGGGCCTGCCCGGTCAGGCCGCCGTCCAGGTCGCCCACCGCTATCTGCCCTCCGGCTCGGCGGCCGGCATCGGCGGCGACTGGTTCGACGTGATCCCACTGTCCGGCAGCCGCGTCGCGCTGGTCGTCGGGGACGTCGTGGGGCACGGCATCCCCTCCACGGCCACCATGGGCCGGCTCGTCACGGCCGTGCGCACCCTCGCCGACGTGGACCTGCCGCCCGACGAGCTCCTCACCCACCTCGACGACCTGGTCACCCATCTCGCCTCGGACGACCAGGGCGACGAGGTCGCCGAGCTCGGCGCGACCTGCCTCTACGCCGTCTACGACCCCGTCACCCGCCGGCTGAACCTGGCCGCCGCCGGGCACCCCGCGCCCGCCCTGGTGCTGCCCGACGGATCCGCCCGGCTGATCCCCATGAGCGCGGGCCCCCCGCTGGGCGTGGGAGGCCTGCCCTTCGAGGCGACGGAGCTCCAGCTGCCCGAGGGCTCCGTCGTCGCCCTCTACACCGACGGCCTCGTCGAGGACCGCGACCGCGACGTCGACCACGCCACCGACGAACTGTGCCGCGCCCTGACCGCGCCCGCCGAGTCGCTGGACGCCCTGTGCGACACCGTGCTGAAGGCCGTACTGCCGGAGGAGCCCAGCGACGACGTGGCCCTGCTGCTGGCCCGGACCCGGGCGCTGGGCGCCGACCAGGTCGCCACCTGGGACGTCACGCCCGACCCCGCGGAGGTGGCCGCCACCCGGCAGGCCGCCACCGAGCGGCTCACCGCCTGGGGCCTGGACGAGACGGCCTTCGTCACCGAACTCGTCGTCAGCGAACTGGTCACCAACGCCATCCGCTACGGCGCCCCGCCCATCCAGCTCCGCCTGATCCGGGACCAGACCCTCATCTGCGAGGTGTCCGACGGCAGTTCGACCTCCCCGCACCTGCGGCGGGCCCACCAGGACGACGAGGGCGGCCGCGGCCTGCTGCTGGTCGCCCAGCTCACCCAGCGCTGGGGCAGCCGGCAGACCACCCGGGGCAAGACCATCTGGTGCGAACAGTCCCTCACACCGCTGTTCTGACCGGGCGGCTCACCGCCCGGCCGCCTCCGAGGCGACCTGGGCGAGCGTACGGCCGGACCGGACCGAGCGCGCCCGGCGGGGATCGGGGGCCCCGTGCGCACGGGCCGAGCCCCCGGCCCGCCTCACCAGCAGCCAGGCCTGCTCGCCGTCGCCGTCCCTCCCGCCGCGGAACCGGGTCAGGGCGTACTCGCCGCGCAGTTTGGAACCGCGCAGCCGGAACGTGGCGTGCCCCCGCTCCAGCGCCTGAGCGAAGTCGACGGGGCGCCCCTCGCGGTCGTGGCTCAGCGGCTCGTACGTGCCGTGGTCCCAGACGATCACCGTGCCGCCGCCGTACTCGCCGCGCGGGATCACGCCCTCGAAATCCTCGTACTCCAGCGGATGGTCCTCCGTGGGCACGGCCAGCCGCTTGTCCTTCGGGTCGGCCGAGGGGCCCTTCGGGACCGACCAGGACTTCAGCACCCCGCCCACCTGCAAACGGAAGTCGAAGTGCGTCGTGCTCGCGTCGTGGATCTGCACCACGAACCGCGGCCGGGCTCCGGCGGACGCGCCGCGCCCCCGGGGCTCGCCGGTCCGCTCGAAGTCGCGCTTGCCGCGGTAGTCCCGCAGCCGGTCACGCTCGGCCACCTGCGGCTCCTTCCTGCCTCGCGGGCGCCCCGGGTACCCGTCAGAACTCCTCGTGCACCTCGGGGTCCCCGCCGAGCCGCCGCCGCGCCCGGTCCGCGACGGACCGCATCTCGTCCTCGCCCAGCTCGAAGCCGAAGACGTCGAGGTTGGCGCGCTGCCGCTCGGGGTTCGCCGACTTCGGGATCGGCACCGCGCCCACCTGCGTGTGCCAGCGCAGCACGACCTGCCCCGGCGACACCCCGTGCGCCTGCGCGATCCGCGCCACGGCGGGGTCCCGAAGCAGTTGCGTGCCCCGCCCCAGCGGGCTCCAGCTCTCGGTGACGATGCCCTTGCCCGCGTGGAAGGCGCGCAGCTCCTCCTGCGGCAGCAGCGGGTGCAGCTCGATCTGGTTGACCGAGGGCAGCACCCCGGTCTCCTTCTCCAGCCGGTCGATGTGCGCCGCCGTGAAGTTGGAGACGCCGATCGACTTCACGAGCCCCTCCTCGCGCAGCTTGATCATGGCCTTCCAGAAGTCGACGTACCGGTCCACGCGCGGCAGCGGCCAGTGGATCAGGTACAGGTCGACGTACTCCAGGCCCAGCCGGGCCCGCGACTCCTCGAAGGAGGCGAGGGTCTCCTCGTAGCCGTGGTGCCGGCCCGGGAGCTTCGTCGTCACGACGACCTCCTCGCGCGGCACCACGCCGGAGGCCACACCGCGGCCGACCCCCCTCTCGTTGCGGTAGTTCGTCGCCGTGTCGATCAGGCGGTAGCCCGCCTCCAGCGCCGAGAGCACCGCCGCCTGCGCCTCGTCGTCGCCGAGCGGCCAGGTCCCCAGGCCCAGGGCGGGGAGCGTCGTACCGTCATGGAGCGTGTGTGCCGGGATGCTGATCACCGTCGGACCTTCCCGTTGACTGTGTCGTCCCTCCAGCGTCACGGATAGGGTGAGCAATGATCAACCGGACGGGTGGGGGATGAAGGCGGCGGACGGCATGGGCAGCGCCGAGGACAAGCCGGCGACGGGATCGGGACGGCCCACCTCGCGGGACGTGGCACGGCTCGCGGGCGTGTCGCACACCGCCGTGTCCTTCGTGTTCAACGGCCGGGCCGCCGGCAACCTCTCGCCCGCGACCCAGGAACGCATCCGGCAGGCCGCCACCCAGCTGGGCTACCGGCCCGACCCCGTCGCGCGCGGCCTGCGCCGCAGCCGTACGGCCGTGATCGGCCTGGTCACCGACGAGATCGCCTCCTCCCCGTTCGCCGGACGGCTGCTGCGCGGCGCCATGGACACGGCCTGGGCGGGCGAGCACCTGGTCCTCACCGTCGACTCCGGCGGCGACCCGGCCAAGGAGGACGCGGCGGTCGCCGAGCTCCTCGACCGGCGCGTCGACGGCATCATCTACGCCGCCATGTCGCTGCGCAGCGTCCGCGTCCCCGAGGGCCTGCACCGCACCCACTCCGTCCTCGCCAACTGCCTGCCCGAGGACGACTCGCTGCCCGCCGTCATCCCCGCCGAGCGGGCCGGCGGCCGTACGGCGGCCCGGCTGCTGCTGGAGCAGGGCCACCGGCGGGTCGCACTCGTCGGCGGCCAGGACGACATCGCCTCGGTGGAGCGGCTGCGCGGCTTCCGCGACGCGCTGCGCGCCGAGGGCATCACGGTCCCGCGCGACTGGGTGGTGCGCACCGGAGGGGAGATCTCCAGCGGCTACGAGGGCGCCACACGCCTCCTCGACGACGCCCCGCCCGAGCTCCGGCCCACCGGGATCTTCGCCTACAACGACCGGGTCGCGGCGGGCGTCCTGCACGCCGCGACCCGGCTCGGCATCACCGTCCCCGGCGATCTGTCGGTGGTGGGCTACGACGACCAGGAGCACATGGCCGCCCACCTCGCGCCGCCCCTCACCACCGTCGCGCTGCCCCACCGGGCGATGGGGGAGGCCGCGGCGCGGCTGCTCCTCGACTCCATCGCCACCGGCCGGACCCCGCCCGCCACGGTGCGGCGTCTGGCCTGCCCGGTGATCAGCCGCGCGTCGGTGGGACCAGCGCCCATCCGGTGACGGACGCGCCGGGCGTCACACTCAGCTCCCTGATGTCGTCCGCGCGTGCGTAGACCCGCTCGGTGACCGTGGCCCGGTCGTCCACGAACAGTTCGTACAGCGAGCCGTCGGCCAGGACGCGCAGGGTGATCTCCTCGCCCGGCGGCACCGGCACGACGACCGGTGCGGCGGCCTCTTCGCGGGGCCAGCCGTCCCGGTGCAGCGTCACCGTGCCCGCGTCCGGGTCCAGAACGACCGTCAGTGCGTCGCCCGCGGCCGACCTCAGCAGCCCGACCGTGGTGCGGGCGCGGGCGCCGACCGTCAGGTCGTAGGCCGCCGGCAGCGCGGCCCGGCCCGGGGCGGTGACGAACGGCTCGGCGGCCCGCAGCCGGTGCAGCTCCGGCGCCGGGGACACCCGCAGCGCCCCGTCCGGGTGGACGTCGACGACCCGCGGCGCGGTCAGGACTCCGGCCCAGTCGGCCGCGCCCGGCTCGCGGGCCTCCCACGACCAGCCCCACATCAGGGCCCGGTCCGGTTCCTGGAGCACGGCCGGGGCGTAGAAGTCACGGCCGTGGTCGAGCAGGCCGCCCGTGCGGGCGGTGAAGCGCAGGTCCGTGTCCAGGCGGCCCGTGAGGTAGCCCGTGGTCCACGGATGGCCGTCCCACAGGGACACCACGAGCACCCACGCGCCGTCCCGCGCGGCGTACAGCTGCGGGCACTCCCAGCCGGTGGCCCGGCCGCCGAACGTGGCCCGGGCGACCGGGTCGTGGCCGTCCAGCAGCACACCCGCGAACCGCCAGTCGGTGAGGTCGTCGCAGTCGTAGAGCAGGACCGAGGGCGTGCCGTCGGCGTGCCCCGCGCCGACCAGCGCCCAGCGCCGGCCCTCGTGCCGGAAGACGAACGGATCGCGGAACATCACCACGTCCAGGCCCTCCGGCGGGCCCGTGACCACCGGGACGGGCAGGGGCGTCCACTCGGTCAGCTCGGGATCGTCCGGGTCCGCCGCCCGGGCCAGGCAGATCGTGCCGAGCCCGGTGTGGTTCCGGTCGACGCCGGTGTAGACGGCCGTCGGCACGCCCCCGTCGTCGACCACGCACCCCGACCAGCAGCCCGCCTCGTCCGGGCCGCCCGGGGTGGGGGTGAGCGCGATCGGATGGTGCTCCCAGTGCGCGAGGTCGGGGCTGGAGGCATGGCCCCAGTGGACGTTGGCGTGCACCGGGGCGTCCGGGTTGTGCTGGTAGAAGAGGTGATGGCGACCACGCCAGCGGAAGGGACCGTTGGGGTCGTTCATCCAGTTGGCGGGCGGGCGGACCCTGAAGCGCGGGGCGTGCGGGTCGTGCGGGGGAGCGGCGAGGCTCAACGGTTGACTCCAGCGGACGTGATGCCCTCACGCAGAGGGCGCTGGCCGACGACGAACACGGCGACGGCGGGGATCATGGACAGGACGACACCGGCGAGCACCACGGAGATGGACCCGGTGCCGAGGTTGCCCTGGAGGGAGACCAGCCCCAGCGGCAACGTGTAGTTCTGGCCCGAGGTCTCCAGGATCAGCGGGCGGAAGAACTCGTTCCAGTGGTAGTTGAAGGCCAGGACGCCGACGATCGCGAGGCCGGGCGCGGCCAGCGGGGCGTACACCGACCGGAAGGTCCGCCAGGGCCCGGCCCCGTCCAGCATCGCCGCCTCACCCAGGTCCTTGGGCATGCCGAGGAAGTACTGGCGCATCAGGAACGTGCCGAACGCGGTGGGGAAGGCCGGGATGATCAGCCCGAGCAGGGTGTCGGTCAGGCTCATCGACTTCAGCACCAGGAACACCGGCACGATGGTGACCTGCAACGGCACCATCATCGTCGCCAGCACCAGACCGAACAGCGGCTTCTTGAAGCGGAACTCCAGCCGGGCGAAGGCGTATCCGGCCAGGCCCGCCGTGATCATCTGGCCGACCGCGATCAACGCCGTGACCAGCGTGGAGTTCAGCGCCAGCAGCCAGACGTCGATCTGGTCGAAGACCCCGCGGTAGGCCTCGGCGGAGGGGTTCGACGGGATGAGCTGCGGCGGGAGGTCGAAGGCCTCGGCGGGGGTGCGCAGCGAGGTGGACACCGTCCACACCACCGGACCGAGGGTGAGCAGCGCGCACACGGCAAGACCCGCGATCCGCGCCCAGGGCGCGAGCCCGTGCCGCACGCGGCTGGTGGAGAGGGTTGCTTGGCTCATGGGAGGACTCACCCGGCTCACTGGTAGTGGACGAAACGCCGGCTGAGCCGGAACTGGAGGGCGGTGACCGCCATGATCAGCACGAACAGCAGCACACCCACCGCGGACGCCTCACCGAAGCGCAGCTGCTCGAACGCCGTCTCGTAGATGACCATCACGACGGTGCGGGTGGAGTCGCCGGGCCCGCCGTTGGTGAGGACGTAGGGCTGCTCGAAGACCTGGAGGGCGTTGATGATGCCGACCACCGAGGCGACCAGTAGCGTCGGCGAGAGCAGCGGCAGCGTGACGGTCAGGTGCTTGCGCAGACCGGTCGCGCCGTCGAGTGCGGCGGCCTCGTGGATCTCCTTGGGGATGTTGTTCAGCCCACCGACGAACAGCAGGAACGAGAAGCCGAACTGCTGCCAGACATAGACCAGGACCACCGTCGCCATCGCCGCGTTCTCCGACGTCAGCCACGGCACCGGCGCGATCCCCACGAAGCCGAGCGCCCAGTTGATCACTCCGAAGTCCTGGTTGAACAGGTACTTCATCACCACCGAGATCGACGCGGCGGACAGCACCAGCGGGAAGAAGAACGCCGAGCGGAACACCGACCGCAGCCACACCGGCATCCGGCCGTTGAGGGCCAGTGCGAGAGTCAGCGCGACGAGCAGTTGCAGCGCCACCGCGAACACCATGAACACCAGCGTGTTGCGGAAGGAGACCAGCACGGTCTCGTCGCCGAAGACCTCGCCGTAGTTGGAGAGGCCGGCGTAGGACGGCGAGTCGATGACGTTCCAGTGGAACAGGCTCAGGATCACCGAGCCGACGATCGGCACCACCGTGAAGACCACGATCCCGACGATCGTCGGCGTCAGGAACAGCGTGGCCAGCAGCCGGGTGCCGCGGTCCCGGGCCGAGGGGCCCTTCGGCGCCGGGGCGGGCGCTGCCACGGGGCGTTCGGCGCGCGCGGGCGGTGTCTGGGTGTTCGTCATACGTCACGCTCCATGGCCTTCTCCAGATCGCCCTGCATCCGGCGCAGCGCGGGACGCACCGAACGCGCGGAGGCCAGGGCCGTGCCGGTGTGCTTCAGCAGCACCTGCTCGACCTCGGCGACCTGCGGCGGCGCCGGGATCGGTCCCGTGTCGGGGAACCGGTCGAGGGTGTCGTAGAAGACCGGCCAGTGCGCCGGGCCGGTCTTCGCGTAGCGGTCGGCGGTCAGCAGCGAGCGGCGGGCCGGGGTGGTCTGGTTGGTGGCGAACAGCCGCTCCAGGGTGTCCTTGCGGGCGGCGTACTTGATGAACTCCCACGCCTCGTCCTGCATCTTCGAGGTGCGCAGCAGCGCGTAGCCCGCCGCGCCGTACTGCATGCGCTGGGTGCGCCAGCGCGGGAAGTACTGCACGTCGAAGCCGTCCCGCTCCATGCCGGCCAGGTGCAGTCCGCCCGCCCAGAAGCCGCCCGCCGGGGTGACGCCGACCCGGCCGGTGGAGAACACGCCGATGAGGTTCTGGCCGTTGCCGCCCTCGGGGCGGGTGCACAGGCCGTCCTGGATCAGGGAGGCGAGGTAGTCGTAGACCTCCTCCACCCGCTCGTGCGTGGCCTGCGGTGTCGTCCAGCGGAAGCCCCCGCCGCGGCCCTTGCGCTGCGCGGCGGGGTAGAAGCCGTTCCACAGCCAGTCGCCGCCGGGTGCCTTGGACTCGGTGAGCAGGTTGGTGTCGTTCGCGAACAGCCAGGGCACCACGCCGCCCCACAGCCGGTTGGTCCAGAAGTACGGCGTGAAGCGGGCGCCGCCGGACTCCTTCATGTCGCGCAGGAGTGCCGTGAAGTCGTCCCGGGTCCAGTCGGCCGGCGGGAAGTGGGCCCCCGCCCGGCGCAGCACCTGGCGGTTGAAGTACATGTCGGCCGCGTTGAACTCCACCGGCAGCTGATAGAGGCTGCCCTCGTACATCATCGACTCCACCAGCGAGGGGTGGACGTCGGTGAAGTACTCCTTCAGTTCGGCCGCGTCCCGCTTCACCCACTTGTCCAGGGCCACCCCGAGCCGCTGCGCGAACAGCTGCACGCCCTCGGTGGCGACGTAGACGAGGTCGGGGGCGGTGCCCGCGGCGACCTGGGTGAGGATCTTCGCGAAGAAGTCCGACCAGTCGACGGCCTGGACGGCGTTGATCCGGAGCTTGATGTCGGGGTGCTGTTCGGCGAAGCCCTCCTGGAGCGTGCGGATGGCCTCCGGCCCGTAGGCGGGGCCCAGCGTGGCGACGACGAGGGAGCCGTCGTCCCGGCCGGGGATGTCGGCTCCGGTGAGCCGGTCCCAGCTCGCGGCGGTGCCGGCCAGGGCGGCGGCGCCCGCGCCATAGGCGCCGTACCGCAGCAGGGCGCGGCGGGTGAGGTGCGAGTCGGTCATCGTGTGTGGGGCCTAACTCGTGTTAGCCGTGGGTTGATGCCCCAGATGATGTGAGGACGGAACGCACCTGTCAAGGCGTGCGGGCGCTTGACCTTTAACGAGTTAGGTCCGAAAGTCCTGAACTCATGAGCCGCAGTTTCCGAGGAGAGGGACGAGGTGCGTGATGCGCGGGATCACCAGGAGGGCGCTGTTCGCCGGGTCGGCCGTGGGCGCGGCCGGCACTGTGCTGCCGACGGCCGGTCCGGCGGTGGCCAAGGCGAAGGCGGCCCGCGCGAGCTACCGCGCCGGGTACCACTTCACCGTCCCCGAACAGTGGAAGAACGATCCGCAGCGGCCGGTCTGGATCGACGGCAGCTATCACTACTACTACCTGCACAACGCCGACTACCTCGCCGGTGAGATCGGCACCGCCTGGCGCCTGGCCACCAGCACCGACCTGGTCTCCTTCACGGACCGGGGGATCGCGGTGCCGAAGGACACCACGCCGAACGGCGACGTCTGGTCGGGGTCGGCGGTCGTCGACACGCACGACACCGCCGGCTTCGGGGCGGGCGCGGTGGTCGTGCTGGCCACGATGTCTCCGCACGACGGTCCGGCCGACCAGGCGCAGTACCTGTACTACTCCACCGACGGCGGCCGCACCTTCACCCCGCACGGCACCGGCCCGGTGCTGGCCAACCCCGGCGTGCGCGACTTCCGCGACCCGAAGGTGATCCGCGACGAGGAACGCGACCGGTGGGTGATGACCCTCGCCGAGAACGACAAGGTCGGCTTCTACCACTCCGCCGACCTCAAGACCTGGACCTACGTCAGCGGCTTCGTCAAGGGCGGCATCGGTGTGCTGGAGTGCCCCGACCTGTTCCGGATCCGGGCCGGGGACGGCACGCGGAAGTGGGTGCTCGGGGTGAGCGCCAACGGCAAGGGCGCCGGGCTGCCCCACACGTACGCGTACTGGACGGGCTCCTTCGACGGCAGCGCCTTCACCGCCGACGCCACCGATCCGCAGTGGCTCGACTACGGCTGGGACTGGTACGGCGCGGTCACCTTCGACAAGCACGGCCCCGACGGCACCCTCGACGAGGGCACCCGCTACGCGATCGGCTGGCTGAACAACTGGGACTACTCCCACATCACGCCCACCATCGACAGCGACGGCTTCAACGGCACCGACTCGATCGTCCGTGAGATCACGCTGGAGCGCGGGGGCGACGGCGGGTACTTCCTGGCGTCCCGGCCGGTCGCCGCGCTCGACCGGTACGTCTCGCGCACGGTGAAGCTCGGCGATCTGGAGGTCGACGGCACGCGCCTGCTCGACTACCGGGGCACCGCGTACGAGCTGAGCTGCGAGATCACCTGGGACCAGGTCACGGGCGTGGGGATGCAGCTGCGGCGCTCCCCGGACGGCGTCCGGCACATCGACGCCGGTGTCCACCGCGACTACGCCTACCTCAACCGCCGCCCCACCGTGTCCCCCGACATGACGGGCAGATGGCAGGAGAGCCGCAGCCCCTTCGACCCGGCCCGGCGCTCGGTGCGGCTTCGCATCCTGGTCGACCGCACCTCCGTGGAGATGTTCGTGGACGACGGCCGGTACACGCACTCCTCGGCGGCCTTCCCGTACCTGGTCGACACGGGTCTCGCGCTCTTCACGGTGGACGGGAAGGCGGTGTTCCGGAACACCGTGATCCGCGAGTTCAGGGTGTAGGCCCCGGGCGGCCGAAGGGGGGCGGGGCCGGCTTCACCTCGGCGGAGATCACTGTCACGATCTTCGGGACGAGGAACCACGCCCACGACCAGCGGAGCGCTCATGACGACGGACAGCCGGACGACGGACGAGATGGCGCGCGAGGCCGGGCTGGAGGTGAAACCGGCCGCCGGGTACATCGGTGCCGAGATCAGCGGGGTCGATCTGGCGGCCGGTCTCGACGACGCCGTGGTCGCCGCGATCCGCGCAGCGGTGCTGCGGTGGAAGGTGGTGTTCTTCCGGGGGCAGCGGCTGGACCACGCCGGGCACGTGGCGTTCGCGCGCCGGTTCGGCGAGATCGTGGAGCTGCCCCGGCGGGGCAAGGCCTCGCCCCCGGACTTCCCCGGGATCGAGACGACCGCCGACCGGCTGGAACTGGGCGGGCGGTTCGGGATGGAGCACGACGAGTGGCTGCGGCGCCGCCGCCACACCCTGCTGCGCGGCTGGCACTGCGACCACGGCGCCCGTGTCGACCCGCCCGCCGCGACGATCCTGCGCGCCGAGACCGTACCGCCCTACGGCGGCGACACCACCTGGTCCAACCTGGCGGCGGCGTACGCCGGGCTCTCCGCGCCGCTGCGGCGGTTCGTCGACGGGCTGCGGGCCGAACACCGCCTCGGCGTCGGCTACCAGCCCCGTCCCGGCGACGACGCCTACGTCCGGCACCTGCTGAACCGTCAGGTCGCCACGCTGCACCCGCTGGTGCGCGTCCACCCCGAGACCGGCGAACGGATCCTCTACGTCAACGGCTACTACGTCGAGCAGATCGCAGGCCTCTCCCGGCCCGAGAGCGCCGCGATCCTGGAGATGCTGCTGGAGCAGGCGGTCCGGCCCGAGTACACGGTCCGCTTCCGCTGGGAGCCGGGCAGCGTGGCGTTCTGGGACAACCGCGCCACGATGCATCTGGCCCCCGGCGACACCGCCCACCTCGACCACCCGCGCATCATGCACCGGGTGATGCTGGCGGGGGACGTGCCCGTCGGGGTGGACGGCACGCCGTCGGAGCCGATCACGGGGACCGCCCCGGGGGAGTGGTGACCTGACGGGAACCGGCGTGGATCCCTCTCGCCGGACAGCCCGATGGTCAGGAGACCCGGGGGCGTCGCAGCGGGATCGTCACCTCGTCCTCGATCGGCGGGTCGACCTCCTGGGCGTGGTTGCCGGTGGCGGCGTGGCAGCGCAGCCGGACCGACTCCGGGGAGACGTCCAGGCGCAGGAAGCACTTGAAGAACGGGGGGCTGTACGTCGCCGAGCTCGGCGAGAACAGGGACGTGTAGATCTTCCGCACCGGCAGCCGGAAGCGCCTGGCCCTGTCGGGGCGGCGGCCGGTGCCGAGCAGCCCGGCGACCAGGCGGACCCGCCGGGTGACACGGGCCGGGGCGCCCGGCGCGCGGGTGGGCCCGATGCCCAGGCGCTCGGCGATCACGGCCGTCGCCTCGGCCTCCGTCAGCGTGAAGAAGCGGGGCATGCGCAGCCGTCGGCCGTAGAGGCGGCTGTAGAAGGCCAGGGAGTCACCGCGCAGCGGGTAGCAGCGGAAGTCCCGCTCGGTGACGCCCGCGACGTCGACCCGGGGGATCGTGTGGGTGGCGTGCATGAACGCGCCGCCCCCGCCCGCCACGACGTACTGGAGCGTGCGCCCGTCCTCCAACCGCACCGGATAGCGCTGGTAGTTGTGGATGTCGCCGCCGATCGCCGCCACGTAGTGGTGGTCCGGGTCGCGGACGATGTCGTCGACGGTGCCGCCCCCTTCGATGGCGCAGGGCTCGCGCCGGCCGTCCACGTACAGGGGCGAGCCGGTGACCAGGATCTTCGGCCGGGACCCCCGGGAGACCTCGCGCAACCAGGCGCCCTGCTCGGCGTCGACGGTGCCGAGCAGACCCGTGTCGATGCCGATGACGCGTATCGGACCGGCGTCGATCGCCCAGTACGGGCCCGGCTGGACGGCCAGTTGCTCGGGGGCGGAGCGCGATGTGCGTGCCTCGGCGAGGTGCTGCCCGGCGTCCGGGCGCGGCCGGTGCCACAGCAGGGTGCGCAGCCAGGCCCGGGTGAGCGGGCGCGGCCGGGGCTCGGGCGGCAGGGGCGGCGCGTCGTCGCAGAAGACGCGCATGAAACCGTCGAGGTCCTCGTACCAGTCGTGGTTGCCGGGTATCGCGTAGATCGGCGCCCGGTAGTCCTGGTACGGGCGGAAGAACTTGGTGTCGTAGTCGTCCGCGCTGCCCACCGGGTAGATCACGTCACTGGCCAGCACGGCGAACCGGGTGTCCTGACCAACCTTCAGCAGGCCCGGCACCACGGCGTACTGCGGGTCGTCGCCCTCACCGGTGTCACCGATCACCAGGAACGAGAACCGGTCCGGGTCCTCGCGCCGGATCACCTTGTCCGCCGGTGCGCCGCAGGCCGCCTGCCGCGCCACCCACCGGCTGCGCGTGCGGCCGGTCGGATCCCCGAACCAGGAGGCCAGCACGCCGTTGCGCGCGACCCACAGCATCTTCGGGTCCAGCCAGGAGATCTTCTCGGCCTTCGGCGGCATCAACCTCCGGTACGCGCCCGGTTCGCTGGTGCCCCAGCCGGCGCCTTCGGCGGTATCGCGTGAGGAGTCAGACACCGGTGCACCGTAACAACCGGCTCATGACCCTTGGCGGGCGGGCCGTTCACCGCTTCCGCGCGGACGAGGCGGCCGTACGCCACGAAGGGCGCTTGCCCGCCGGGGAGTTGGTGTCCTGCGCGTCCGGCCGGGACGTGGACGGCCGCTCGCCCAGCACCAGCAGGGGGTCGAACATCACCACGACCCCGGCCAGCAGCAGGAAGACCACCGGTCCGATCAGCATCGGCAGCAGCAGGGACATGGGCGAGTCGCCCTCCCAGGTCCCGCCGGTCGCGTCGTGCACATGGACGCTGACGGCGGCCATGCCCGTGTAGTGCATCCCGGACACCGCCACGCCCATCACCAGGCTCGCGCCCAGGCTCGTCAGGAAGCCGCGGATGGTGACGGCCGACCACAGCGCGGCGGTCGCGGCGCCGATGGCGATCAGCACGGACAGCGCGACCCCGACCGGGTCGTAGCCGACCTCGCCGTCCAGCCGCATCGCCGCCATGCCCAGGTAGTGCATGCCCGCCACGCCCAGTCCGGTGATCGCGCCGGCCACCGCCAGCGTGCCACCGCCGGTGCCGCGCAGGCCGACGATGAACACGCCGACGCCCACCACGGCGACGGCCACGACGAGACTGAGCACCGTCGTGGCCGCGTCGTACCGGACCCGGGTCTCCTCCACGTGGAAGCCGATCATGGCGATGAAGTGCATCGTCCAGATGCCGCATCCGATGGAGGCGGCGCCTAACGCCAGCCAGCCCGCCTTCCACGACTGCGTGTCGAGCAGCGAGCGCACGATGCACCGCAGCCCCAGCGCCCCTCCCAGACAGGCCATCAGATAGGCCGCCACCGGGGTCACCGCACCGTAGCGGAACCCGTCGACCGTGCCGTCCATGAGCCAACTCCCCCCAGAGTCATGGCTAGTTCCCAGCAAGGTCTACGCGCACAGATCACGGGAAAGCAAGCCCTTACCGTCGGTAGGGCGTCAACTCACGTTCCCAGGGAGGCGATTGGGATCAGAATGTGCGCTTCAGCAGGTCGAGCAGCGCCGCCCAGTGCCGCTCGTCGCCCTCGCGGTGGTACGACGCGGTGTCGGCCTGCGTGAAGCCGTGGGGCGCGCCCGTGTACACCTCGCACCGGTGGCGGACTCCGGCGGCCGTCAGGGCGTCCGCCAGGCGCTCGATCTGCTCCTCGGGCAGGGAGGGGTCCTGGTCGGCGTGGCCGAAGTACAGCTCGGCGGCGATCTTGCCGGCCACCAGGTGCGGGCTGTCCGGGGTGTCCGTGGCCAGCCGCCCGCCGTGGAATCCGGCCGCGGCGGCGACCCGCTCCGGATAGGTGCCGGCGGTGAGCAGCGAGAGGCGGGCGCCCATGCAGTAGCCGGTCAGCGCGACCGGGCCGTCGGCCACGGCCGGGTGCCCGTCCAGCCAGCCCAGGTACGCCCCGGCGTCGCGCATCGCGAGCTCGGGCGTCAGGGCCTGCATGACCGGGACGATGCGCTCGAACAGCTCCGGGCGCGCCCCCGGGTCGATGAACTCGGGCAGGTCGAACAGCGGGGCGCGGCCGTGCCGGTGGAACACGTTCGGCACCAGCACCGTGTAGCCCTCGGCGGCCAGCCGGTCGGCCATGGACCGCAGCTGCGGGCGCAGACCGAAGGCGTCCATGAAGACCAGGACCGCCGGGTGGGCGGCCCCGTCGCCGGGGTGGGCCAGGTAGGCGTCGGCGGTGCCGTCCGCGGTGGGGATGTCGACGGCGGTTCCCTGTACGGCGGTCATGGCGGGGCTGCCTCTCTGCGGGGTGGGGGCCAGGAACCCGTCCGCGTGCGTGACCGGGCGGATCACGCTCATCGTGACACGCCCGTTCGAGGGCATTTCGCCCCACCCGCGACACCTGGTTGAATCATGAACCACCCTTGGTTCCGGCTTTGCCGTCTACTCGAACCGAGAGGCGTCCCCCGCGCCGTACCGCACGATCTCGGCCTCCCCGCCGGAGAAGTCGACGACCGTCGTCGGCTCGGTACCGCAGTCGCCGGAGTCGACCACCCCGTCCAGCACATGGTCGAGCAGGTCCTTGATCTCCCAGCCCTGCGTCATCGGCTCCTCCTCGCCGGGCAGCAGCAGGGTGCTGGACAGCAGCGGCTCACCGAGCTCCGCCAGCAGGGCCTGGGTGACGACATGGTCGGGAATGCGCACACCGACCGTCTTCTTCTTGGGGTGCTGCAGCATGCGCGGCACCTCCTTCGTCGCGGGCAGGATGAACGTGTAGCTGCCGGGCGTCGACGCCTTGATCGCGCGGAACACGTCATTGTCGATCCGTACGAACTGGCCGAGCTGGGCGAAGTCCTGACACACCAGGGTGAAGTGGTGCCGGTCGTCCAGCTTGCGGATCGTACGGATGCGGTCGATGCCGTCGCGGCTGCCGAGGCGGCAGCCGAGTGCGTAGCAGGAATCCGTGGGGTAGGCGACGAGAGCGTCGGCACGGATGCTGTCGGCGATCTGGCCGATGGTGCGGGGCTGGGGGTTGTCGGGGTGCACGTCGTAGTACTTCGCCATCCGCCGAGCTTATGCCGCCGGCCAGGGCCGTCGGCGCAGGGAGGGGGCCGGCCCCCGGAGCGCGGGCCACCGCCCTCTCCCGCGTCCGGCCGGAGTGAGGGCCCCGGGGACGTGAGGTAACGTCCCCGACCGGTGCGCCGGAGGCGGCGCGAGGAGCGAGGGGAAGGCCGAGGTGACAGGCCGAGAGGACGCCGGCAGGCAGCGGGACACGCGGGCCGGCACGGAACCGGCATGGGCGGCGGAGCTGCTGGAGCATCTGCGTCCGGCAGGGCGCGACGTCCGCAGGGTCGTCGCCTGGCTGGCGGGCACCGTCGGCGCGACCGTGGCGCTCCAGGACGCCGCCGGGAACCTTGTCGCCGGAAACCGGCTCCCCCTGGACGGGGACCTGGTCAGGGACATCACCGCCGGCCGGCTCGCCTCCGCGGCCTGGGAGAGCCGGGAACGCCACCTGCGGCTGGTCAGGGTGGAGCACCCGTCCCACACCTGCGTGCTGGCCGTCTCCCGGCAGACCCCGTTCGACCGGCGGGCCTCCGAGATCGTCACGCGCACCGCCCAGGTGATCGAGCTGCTGCTGGCGGCGGGCGAGTCGACCGCGGCCGGGCACCGGCTGCGCCGGGCCACCGCCGACCTGCGCCTGGCGATCCTGCAACTGCTGATGGTCGAGGACACCATCGCCGCCCGCCGCGTCGCCGCCGGGCTCTGGCCCGGCCTGCTCGACGCGGAGACGGCGTGCGTGTACGTCGTGGAGTCCGCCCCCGCCGTACGCGACCGCATCGCAGAGGAATGCCTGGACAGCACCCGGGAGGACGCCCTGGTCGTGCGCTGCCCCGCCATGGACGGGCACGTGATCGTCGTCAGCCCCCGGGAGACCACGGCAGACGCCCTGCGGTCCCTGGTGGGACGGCACCCGGACCTCTTCCTCGGCGGCAGCGTCCGGCAGAGCCTCGCCCGGACCGCCACCGCCTACGGGCAGGCCGTCAGCGCCCTGGCCGTGGCCCACTTCCGGCCCGACAAGACGGCCGTCTACGCCGAGCGCACCCACCCCGAACGCCTGATGGACCCCGTGGCGCTGCGCGGCTGGACGTCCCGGGTGCTGCGCCCGCTCGACAACCTGCCGCACCACACCCGCGCCGAACTCCTCGCCACCAACCGGCTCGGCCTGGAGTTCACCGCCGTCAACGCCGCCAAGGTCCTCGGAGTCAGCCGCAACACCGTGCGCGCCCGCATGGAACGCGTCGAGACGCTGCTCGGCACCGACTTCGCCGACCTCACCGTCCGGGCCGTCGTCCACCTGGCGCTCAACACCCAGATCGGCCTGGCCGACGCCCGGTTCGACGACGGCACCGACGACCCGGGGCTGCGGCTCGCCGACCTGCTGTCCGGGCCCGGCGTCCGCACCTGGGCGCAAAACCTGCTGGGCCGGCTGGACGCCGACGCCAGGAACCCGCGCCGGACGCTGCGCACCTGGATCGCCGCCGGCGGAAACGCCGAGCGGGCCGCGCAGGCCCTCGGCGTGCACGCCCAGACCGTGCGCGAACACGTCCGCAGCGCCGAACCCGTTCTGGAGCGCCAGCTGCTCGCCGCGGGCACCGACCTCTACGAGGTCGTGCTGGCCCACCTGGCCGTGGGCGACCTCGACGTGCCGGATTTCCGTCGTCCCGCGTGAGCCGGCTTTGCCTCCCGGACAACCGGTTGCCCCGCTCCGGGCGGGACGAAAGCGGGCCATCCGGACGCAGCTGTGCACGGGTGAGTCCGGATGGGCGCGCAGCGGGCACCGACACGGTTCACAAGGGCTCGGCCATGGACGTAAGTTCAACTACCGCGGGGGCACGACCGGAACGGGGGACCGGTCGCGCTCCCGCGCGCGGCTCTGCCGGGCGGCGCGCCCCCAGGGGCGTCAGCCCCGCAGCCGCACCGGGATCTCCTGCCAGCCGAACGCGATGAACGACGGCACCTGCCGCAGGCCCCCGTCACCCTCGGCCAGACTCAGGCCGGGGAACCGGTCGAACAGCGCGGGCAACGCCGTGAGGGCCTCCAGCCGGGCCAGCGGCGCCCCGATGCAGCGGTGGACGCCGATCCCGAACGACAGATGGTCCTCGCGGGCGCGCGCGGCGTCGAACCGGTCGGCGTCCGGCCCGTAGTGCTCGGGGTCGAGCCCGGCGGCGGCGTACGTGGTGATGATGGCGTCGCCCGCCGGGATCGTGACGCCCCCGACGGTGAGGTCCTCGACGGCGAACCGCAGCGGCAGCGACGCGATCGACGGGTGGACGCGCAGCGTCTCGTCCACCACGGCGTCCCAGCCGATCTCCCCGGCGCGCACCGCCGCCAGCTGCTCGGGGCGGCGCAACAGGGCCACGGTCGCGTTGCCTATGAGGTTCACGGTCGTCTCGAACCCGGCGCCGATCACCAGCAGCAGCGTGTACAGCAGCTCCTCGTCGCTCAGCCGGTCTCCGTCCTCGTCGCGCACCCGGATCAGCTCGGTGGTGATGTCGTCCCCCGGGTGCTCGGCCCGGTGGGCGATCAGCGCGGGCAGCACCGTCCCGATCTGCCGTTGCACCGACTCCGCGTGCTCCGGGCTGGTGTCGGTGGTGTCCATGATGTCCGCGATGAGCCGCGCGGTGTCCTCCCACAACGCGTCCGGCACACCCATCAGTTCGCAGATCATCCGCATCGGCAGCGGGTGGGCCAGGCCCGCCTTCACGTCCACGACCTCGCCGTCGGCGGTCTCCAGCGCGGCCAGCAGCTCAGAGGTGATCGCCTCCACCCGGGGCCGCATCGCCTCGGTGCGCCGGTGCGTGAAGCTGGGCGCGACCAGCTTGCGCAGCCGGGTGTGGTCCGGGCCGTAGGTGGAGAGCATGTTGACCACGCCGACCCAGCCGAGGATCCAGGCCCAGGAGGGGTGTGTGCCGATCTCGGGCCACAGCCGCCAGTGCAGCCGCGGGTCCTTGCTGACCCGGGGGTCGAGGATGAGCTCCTTGAGCGTGTCGTAGCGCGTGGCCGCCCAGGCGGGGATGCCCCCGGGCAGCTCCACCGGCACGATCGGGCCGAGAGCGCGCAACCGGGCGCTCTCGGCGGCGATGTCGGCGCCGAACGGGTCCAGAGCGATGCGGTCGGTGACGGTCACGGTCGTCCTCCTGGCTGGTCGGGGGAGCGGGGGCTGAAGCGGACGGGCAGCGCCGTCAGCGAGCGGTGGAACGGGCCGGGCCGCCACGTCAGGCGCTCGCGGGGCAGGACGGGTTCGAGGTCGGGCAGCCACTGGGTGAGCCGTTCGATCGCCTCGGTGGCGATGAGCAACGTGTGCTGTTTGACCGGACAGGCGTGCGGGCCCGCCGACCAGGACAGGTGCGAGGCGTCCGACGGGTGGCGGTCCGCGCCGCGCTCCTGCTCGGCGGCCTGCGCGAGCGCCCCGTAGGAGATCACCACCGGCACCGCGGCCCTGATCCACACGCCGTGGAAGGTGACGGGCGTACGGGCGTAGTGGATGCCGTAGTTGGCGAGCGGCGTCTCGTGGTGCAGGACCTCCAGCACGGCGTCCGTCACGGGGCGGGCGCCGCTGGTCAGCGTCGAGTAGTAGGCCGGGTTGCCGAGGATCCGGGAGAGCGCGTTGGACACCAGGTTGGCCGTCGGCTCGTGGCCCGCGCCGAGGGTGAGGAACACCTGCCAGGTGACCTCCTCGGGGGTCAGCCCCGCCGGGTGGTCCAGCAGCCAGCTCGGCAGGTCCTCGCCCCGCTGCTCGCTCTTGGCGGCGATCAGCTCCAGCACGTACCCGCCGAACTCGGCCTCGCCCTCGGCCGCCTGGGCGCCGCCCTCGATCAGCTTGCCCAGGGCGGCGTCGAGCCGGTCGCTCGCGCTGTCCGGCAGCCCAAACAGGCTGTTGAACACCAGCGCCATCAGCGGCCGGGTGAAGTCGCCCACCAGGTCGGCCTCGCCGCGCGGCCCGATCCGGCTCACCAGCAGGTGCACCGCCCGGTGCACGCGGGCCCGCAGATCATGCGGCTCGACCAGGTCGAAGGCGTCGATCAGCGAGGTGCGGTAGCGCAGATGGGCGCCGCCGTCCGCGAACAGGGTGTTGGGCCGCCAGCGCATCATGCCCAGGACCGGTGAGTCGTCGGGCACGGTCGCCTGCCACGGCCGGGGGTCGTGCGAGAACGTCTCCGTGTCGTGCAGCAGTTCCAGCGCCGCCCGCCGGTCGGTGACGACGTACGCCAGGACGCCGGGGGCGAGTTCCGCCCAGCCGACCGGGCCGTGGGCGCGCAGGGCGGCGTAGTAGGAGTTCGGGTCGCGGGCGAAGCCGTCCTCCCACAGGCGGACGGGCGCCGCGAGGGAGAAGGCCTGCTCGGCGGGGGACGGGTGGGTCACCGGGGCTCCGGGGGGTGGTGGTCGATCAGGTGCTGCACCAGCGCGAGCAGGGCGTCGATCGAGGAGTTCGCCTCCCGCGCGTCGCAGATCACCATCGGGGTCGTGGGCTCCAGGTCGAGGGCGGCGCGCAACTGCTCGGGCGTGTGGTGGCGGGGCGCGTCCGGGAAGGTGTTGAAGGCGACCGCGTACGGCAGCCCCGTCTCCTCCACCAGCCCCAGCACGTCGAACGAGGCGTCGATCCGGCGGGCGTCCACCAGGACGAGCGCGCCGAGCGCCCCGTAGGCGATGTCGTCCCACAGCGACCGGAACCGCTCCTGGCCGGGCGTGCCGAACAGGTACAGCACGACGTCGCCCGGCAGGCTGATCCGGCCGAAGTCGATGGCGACCGTGGTGGTCGACTTGTCCCGCACACCGGCGAGGTCGTCGACCTGCGCGGACGCCTCGGTGAGCTGCTCCTCCGTGTGCAGCGGACGGATCTCGGAGACCGAGCGGATCAGGGTGGTCTTGCCCACCCCGAACGGCCCGGTGACCAGGATCTTCACCAAGTCCTGGGCGGTGTCGGGAAGATGGACGTCCCTTGCGCCGGGAAGGTCGTCAACGGTGCTTGAGGTCGCGGAGGCCATTGGCCACTCTCTTCAGCAGGTCGGGGTCGAAGCGCCGGGCGGGCGGGATCGGCGCGCGGGCCAGTACCAGATCGCGGTCGAGGAGGTCGGCGGCCAGCACGAGCACCGCGGAGACCGGCAGCCGCAGCAGGGCCGCGGCCTCCTGCACCGTCAGCGACCCGTACTCCAGCTCCTCCAGCAGCGCCGCCTGGGCGGCGGGCAGTTCCGCCGGGGCCTGTTCACCGCTGCCGGTGAGGACCGACAGCCGCTCCAGATGGGCACGGCTGGGCCGCGCCACCCCGCCGGTCGACAGGTACGCGGGAACCAGGGGCCGGCCGCTTCGGCGGCCGGTCATGCCGGTGTGTCGCCGTCGGCACCTCGGGGCCCGGCGGCCATGGCCTTCTCGCCCAGCCGCGCCACCTGCGAGTGCACCCGGTGGGCGAGCAGGTCCAGGCGCACCTCGGGGTCGCCGTAGGCGGCGACGCAGGTGCCGTGGTCCGTCGGCACGATGAGCACATAGCCGTGGTCCGACTCGATGACGACCTGCCGGATGTCGGCCCGGTCGGTGTCGGCGAACGCCGCCGCCGCGGTACGGCAGGCGCCCTGCACGGTGCTGGTGATGGCCGCGACCCGCTCGGCCGACGGCCGGGACAGCGCGTCGGTGTAGCCCGTGACGAGCCCGTCCCGGGTGAGCAGGACGGCGGCCACGACGTGCGGCACCTCCAGGACCGGTTCGAGCACCCATGCCGTGTCCCCCGCTGCGCGGCTGGTCATCGAGCCGTTCCCCCTTCGTGGTCGTTGCTGTCGGTGTCCTCGGGCGTCCCGTCGGCCGTGGTCGCGACCGGGGCACCGTCTGATACGGCTGGGACGGCTGTGGTGTTCGGTGCGGCGGCGGTACGGGCCGCGGCGGTGCCGGACTGGAGGGCGCCGAGGGCGGCGGCGGACTCCTCGGGGCGGCGGGGGCGGCGCTGGGGCGCGGCGTCGGCGGCGGGGCGGTGCGGCGTCGCGGGTTCGGCCGGGGCGGGACCGGCGGGGCTCGTCGCGCGGCCTCGGCGCCGCCGCTGGGGGAGGCCGCCGCTCTCGCGCGGGCCGTGGTGACCGGGGAGCGGTGAGTCGTCGCCGGACGCGTGCTCGGAGCCGTAGTCGTGGTCGTCGCCGTGCCCGGGGCGCGGGTCGTCCTCGTGGCGCTGCTCGTGCTCGTGGCTCGGGGGAGTGGTGGCGGGGGTGGGGAGCGGGTCGGGGTTCCCGGGCTCGGCGGGCTGCTGGGAGCCGTCGGACGCGACGGCGGCTGCGGCCGGGGCGGGTGCGGGCTCGTGCGGCGGCGCGGCGTCGGGTGCCCGGGTCGGGCCGGTGCCGCTGCCGGAGGCCCGTATCGCCTTGCGGGTGGTACGCGGGGCGCTGGCCGCCGGCGGCAGTTCCTCGGGGTCGATGCGGGTGAGCAGGTGGCTGTCGACCCGCAGTACCGCTCGCACCCCGCCGTACGGCGACGGGGACGACACGTCCACGGACAGATCGAACTGCCGGGTCAGCTGGCCGATCGCCGCGAGACCCATGCGCGGCGGATCCCCGAGCTCGGTCAGCAGGATCGGATCCGAACCGGCGACCATCCGCTGGGCCCGGGCCCGTTCGTCGTGCGTCATGCCCAGACCGGCGTCGTCCACGGTGACACAGACCCCGTGGTGGACCGCCTCCAGATTGACCACGACGTCCGTGTCGGGCGCGGAGTGCCGCAGCGCGTTGTCGAGCAGCTCGGCGACGATGATGGCGACCGGCTCGACGGCGTGGGAGACCAGGGCCGTACCGGCGTCCAGGTGGTTGCTGACCCGGACGCGCCGGTAGCCCGCGAGCCGGGCCTGGCCGCCCGTGACCGCGTCCACCAGATGGGACTCCTCCCGGGCGAGTCCCACCCAGGCCCCGCACACCACGGCGGCGATCTGCGCACGGCGCAGCGACTGCTCGTTCTCGTGGTCCAGCTCGAACAGGGTCTGCGCCAACTCGGGATCGTCGTAGCGCTGTTGCAGTCCGCGCAGGGCGTCCTGCAGCCGGTACAGGGCCGCCTGGATCTCCCGGGTGGCCCCGCGCATCCCGGCCTGCGCCGCCGCGTCGATCCGGGTGCGCTGCGCGGCCAGCTCGGCGTGCAGCCCGTTCAGCACCTGATCCAGGGCCAGACCCAGGGGCGCGCCCGCCAGTTGCGGGTTCAGCGGGCCCGGCACGGTGACGTGGGGATGCGCGGTCCGCCGGGCCGCGGCGGGCAGTCGGCGCGCCGCCAGATGCTCGACCTCGGAGGTGAACGTCCGTGAGGTGCCGTCGAGTTGCGCCCGCAGTGCGGCCGTCTTGGCGCGCTGCGCGGCCAGGTGCCGTCGTGAGCGCAACAGCCCGCCGCCGAGGGCGAACGCGGACAGTGTGCCGAGGGCGAGGGCGCCGACGGCCAGGTCCGGTACTTCGATCATCGAGTCGATTCCAGGAGGGAGTCGGGCAGGGCGGGATCGGAGGGGCTCTGGCGAACCACCCGCAGCACAGTACACACCGTCATCGACCGGTCTCGCACGGTGGAGTGCCACTTCGTTCCGAAAGTGATCGGGGTCTGTGGGCTTCCGGGGCAACTGTCTGAATTGCCGTACAGGAGGCGGGACTTGACGGTGCGTCTGGGTCTGACCGCCCGGTCCGGCGCCGTACGGGTGGTCGCCGTATGGGATGGGCGCGGGCTGTGTGCCTCGTCCCGACAGGCCCGGACGCGTGAAGGATCCGGGCCTTCCGCTGGTCTCAGAGGCGGAAGACCTCGCCGACCCGCCGGGTGAGTTCGTCCGTCGTCATCGTGCCGTCCACGGTGATGGCCGGCAGTCCCCGGCGCGCGGTCTCCTCGCGCAGCCGCCGCGTGAACAGCGCGTCCCGTGCGGCGAGGTTCCGATCGGCCCGCGCGGGGTCACGGGTCCGCCGCGTGAACCCGCCCTCCGGAGTGGCACGGCTGGTGAACGCGAGCCGGCGGAATCGAGGGGTGGGAAGCAACCAGACGGCGTGCCCGGGGCCGTCGAGCAGCGGCTCCACCAGGTGGGGCAGCAGGCGGAACCCCTCGACGACGACGGGCGTCCGCCCCGGCATCCGCGCGAGATCCTCGACGATCAGCTCGAAGGCCTCGCCCCGGAACCAGTGAAACGTCTCGAGCATGGTCCCGGGCGACCGGTCGACCCACCGTTCGTCCATGTCCATGGCCATGAACGCGTGCAGGAACGGCGCCTCGTCGGCGGTGGTCCGGCGCGCGTGGTCGGCCATCACGTCGTCGGTCGAGTAGCGGCGCCAGCCGTACCGGTCGGCCAGGCGGCGGGCGATCGTGGACTTGCCCGCGCCGCTGCCGCCGCCGATCCAGTAGACGTTCCGTATGGCGCTCCTCCTGCCGTTATCGCTCCCGGATGCCACGATGCCGGCTCTCACCCTGCCATCCCCTGACATGTGAGTGACTCGGCGCCTCCGGGTACCCGGCCCGTCCCGCCAGGACCGGCCGGGCGCCGCGCGCGGCACCGACCCCGGTCGGCAGCGGCCCCGAGCCGAAGGAGCCCACCCCTATGACGGACGTATCCGGTACCGGCCCCGCACCGGGCGACGAACGCGAGGTACTGACCAACCGCCAGGGCCATCCGGTCCACGACAACCAGAACCAGCGCACCGTCGGCGCCCGCGGCCCGGCCACGCTGGAGAACTACCAGTTCCTCGAGAAGATCAGCCACTTCGACCGGGAACGCATCCCCGAACGCGTCGTGCACGCCCGCGGTGTCCTGGCATACGGGCACTTCGAGGCGTACGGCACCTGGGGCGACGAGCCGATCAGCCGCTACACCCGGGCGAAGCTGTTCCAGGAACGGGGCAAGCGAACGGATGTCGCCGTCCGCTTCTCCACCGTGATCGGCGGCCGCGACTCCTCGGAGGCCGCCCGCGACCCGCGTGGTTTCGCCGTCAAGTTCTACACCGAGGACGGCAACTGGGACCTCGTCGGCAACAACCTGGGCGTCTTCTTCATCCGCGACGCCATCAAGTTCCCGGACGTCATCCACGCCCTCAAGCCGGACCCGGTGACCTTCGAGCAGCAGCCGAACCGCATCTTCGACTTCATGTCGCAGACGCCCGAGGCCATGCACATGCTGGTCAACCTGTTCAGCCCGCGCGGCATCCCCGCCGACTACCGCCATATGCAGGGCTTCGGCGTCAACACGTACAAATGGGTGAACGCCGAGGGCGAGACCAAGCTGGTCAAGTACCACTGGATGCCCAAACAGGGCGTGCGCAGCATGACCGAGGAGGACGCGGCCAACGTCCAGGCCGACACCCTCGGCCACGCCACCAAGGACCTGTACGAGGCCGTCGCCCGCGGTGACCACCCGGAGTGGGAGCTGCTCGTCCAGATGATGGACGACCACGACCACCCCGAGCTCGACTTCGACCCGCTGGACGACACCAAGACCTGGCCCGAGCAGGACTTCCCGCCCCTGCCTGTGGGCCGGATGGTGCTCGACCGGATGCCGAAGGACTTCTTCGCCGAGAACGAGCAGATCTCCTTCGGTACCGGCGTCCTCGTCGACGGCCTGGACTTCTCCGACGACAAGATGCTCGTCGGCCGCACCTTCTCCTACAGCGACACCCAGCGCTACCGGGTCGGCCCGAACTACCTCCAGCTCCCCGTCAACCAGGCCAGGAACGCGGCCGTGCGCACCAACCAGCGCGACGGCCAGATGGCCCACTACGTGGACGGCGGTGGCGAGAACCCCCAGGTCAACTACGAGCCGTCCATCAACGGTGGCCTGCGCGAGGCCCGCTACCCGACCCTCGACGAGCAGGGCCCCGAGATCCACGGCCGGCTGACCCGTGCGCGCATCCCCCGCACCAACGACTACCTCCAGGCCGGTCAGCGCTACCAGCTGCTGGAGGACTGGGAGCGTGAAGACCTGGTGAGGAACCTCATCGGTCAACTCTCCGGGTGCGACCGGCCGATCCAGGAGCGCATGGTCTGGCACTTCCTCCTGGCCGACAACGACCTCGGCCTGCGGGTCGGGGAGGGTCTGGGCATCACACCGGAGGACGTCGCCTCCCTGCAACCGCTGGCGAGCCAGGACCTCACGGACGACGACCGGGAACGCCTGGCCGACCTGGGCAACAACAAGCCGCGCGACGTGGAGGGCCTCACCATGACCCACTGCGTCCCCGACACACGGCACGTCGTCACGCGCTGACCCCTCACCCCGCCGACGCCGTACGGGCCACCGCGAGGGCCTGTTCGGCGTAGCCCCGGCCGAACAGCACGGCGTGCACCAGCAGCGGGAAGAGCTGGTGCACGCCGACGCGCTCCGTCCAGCCCCCGGCGAGCGGCGCCTCCTCCTGGTAGCCCTCCAGCACCCGCTCCAGATGCGGGCAGCCGAAGAGGCGCAGCATCGCCAGATCCGTCTCGCGATGCCCGCCGTGCGCGGCTGGGTCGATCAGCCACACCCTCCCGTCCGCCGCCCACAGCACATTGCCGCTCCACAGGTCGCCGTGCAGCCGCGCCGGCGGCTCGGCGGGCCCCGCCAGCTCCGGCAGCCGCTCGCACAGCCGCTCCACCTCGACCGCCTCACCGGCCCGGACGACGCCCTGGTCGACGGCCCGCCGCAGATAGGGCAGCACGCGCTGCTCGGCGTACCAGTGCGGCCAGTCGGTAGCGGGCTCGTTGCGCATCGGGGCGAGCCCGATGAACGCGTCCACCGGCCCGTCCGGCGGCGGCGCGCCGAACGCGGGCGCCCCCGCGGCGTGCAGCGCGGCGAGCTCCCGGCCGAACCGCACCGCCGCCCGTGGGTCCGGGCGCCCCGGCGCAACCCGGTCGATGACGAGCCAGCCCTCCTCAACGCCGTGCACCGCCGGCACCCGTACGCTGCCCGCCGCGGCCAGCCAGCGCAGCCCGGCCGCCTCGGCCCGCGCGGCGCCCGGCGTGCCGGACCGTTTCACGACCACGACCCGCCCGTCGTCCAGGGCGACTTCGGCGAGCGCCCCCGACAGCGCACTGACATCCCTGACGGCCCGGCCGGTGAGCCGGGCCACGACCTCCGCACGGGCGGTCATACGCACTCCCTCTCAGCGCCGTGCCGACCGGCACCCACCGTACGACGGCGACCGGTTCCCGCTGCGGCGGACGTTCACCACGCGCCGGTCACGCGGGGCGGTGAAATCCCGCCGAGGGCCGACAGAACCGGTCACCGCCGGGGAAGCAGTGGGGCATGACGAGTTCACCGTTCCAGCGCACCATCGCCCTGCCCGCCCCCGTGTGCGAACAGGCCGCACAGCATCTGGAGCAGGCCGCGCACCGGGCCATCGACGGCGTCGCGATCCCCCTGAAGGCGTTCCGCACGGCCGCCGACAACGACTTCACCCTGCCCGTCCCGGTCGTCGAGCAGGCGGCGGCCTGCCTGCTGGTCCTCGCCACCGAGACCGCCCAGAGCGTCCCCCCGTCCGCCCTGCGTGCCACCATCAGCGTCGCGCTGCGGCTGCGCGACGCCGTGCAACTGGCCCACCAACCCGCCCTCAGCAGCAGGTTCTGGTGAGCCGGGGCCCGTTCGTCAGGTTCCGCGGAAGGCGACCACGACCTGCTTGTGGCGCAACCCCTCCAGCGTGGCGTGCTGCCGCCCGGCGCGTTCGATGAGGTCGTCGAGCTGCCGCGGGTCGAGCCGGGTGTCCGTGGCGGCCAGGTCGCGGAGCGTCTCCCAGCCCGCCAGCTTGCCCTCCACCCCCAGCGCCAGCGCCTCCAGCTCCCACAGCGTGCTCAGCGGAGAGCGCCGAACCAGGGCGCCGTTGCTCTTCAGCCGTCCCACCTGCTCGGCGGCGCGGCCCGCGTAGACCTTGTAGCGGCGCACCGGCACGTCCAGGCGCCGCATGATGTGCAGCAGGCTCGTCCGGTCCTCGGCGATCCCGGCGGCGACCGGGGCCAGCGCGTCGGCGAGCGCCGTACCACCGCACGACCGCAGCAGATGGCGTACCCGGGCGGTCGCGGCGGTGGCACCGGCGAGATGGTCGTTGAGGTAGATGCCGAGCAGGGACGTGTCGGTGGCCGGGGCACGCCGGGCGTCCGGGGAATCCGCTCGCTGTTCCGTCATGACGCAGCTCCTGTCGTACTCCGGTCCTGCCCCACGGCCACCGTCGTGGTGATCCGTACGAGGCAGGGACGGCGGGGAGTCGAGCCGGTTCCGAAGCGCACCGGGGGCTCGACCGGGGCGAGGGCGCCGAGGCTGTCGCCCCGGTAGGTGGCGGTGGCCGAGGTGACCGGGTGCAGGTCCCGGGCGCCGTACCACTGGTGCCGTCCGGCCCGGGCGCCGGCGTGGGTGTGCGATCCCAGCAGCAGACGGGCGGGCCGGTCCCACAGCGCGATCCAGCCCGGGCGGGCGGCGAGCGCGCCAGGGACCGCCCGCAGCGCGAGGCCCGGCAGGCCCCGGCGGCCGGTGGCGAACCGCAGGTGGAGCGGCGGGGCGGTGACCGTCCAGTACCGGCGGCCGCAGACCCGCACCTCGACCGGTACGAGGCGCACCTCGTCGAAGACGTAGGTACCGGCGACGAAGTCGGCCGTCTCGCGCGTCGGCGCCAGCAGCGTCCGGTGTCCGTCGGCCGCCTCGACCATCACGTCGCTGAACGGCCCGAGCGGCGAGCGCGGCCAGTGGCCGAGCACCACACGGACGCCGGACGCCGTGCCGATCCCGGCGATCCAGCCGTCGAAACGCAGCGCCCGGACTGGCGCCCGGCCGTCCGCGCGCGCGGCCGGACCTGCGGATTCGGGTCGGTGAGAGAGCACGCGGGCCGGGTGCCCGGCGCCCCTGCGGCGAAACGGCCGCCGCGCGCAGGCACCCGGGCCGACCCGCGACACCGCCCAGGAGGACGGGCTCGCGGCCCCGGGCGGCCGAGGCCGAGGGGCGCCGTGCTGCCGCCCGCGGGTCGGCCCGGGTCGGCGTACGGCCGACGGCTCTCGGCGAGGCGATACGGCACGGCACGCCGCCGACCCGGCTCCGCCGAAAACGCCGGGTCCGGCCCCAGGCCCGGCTGGTGGAGAGGACCGGGGCCTGTCCCGGGCCGGGTTCCGTGGAGGGCGCCGGGGTCCGTCTCCGGCGCGGTTGCGTCGAGAGCCCCGGGGTCCGTCCCGGTCCGGTTGCGTCGAGTGCTCCGGGGTGCGTCCCGGTCCGGTTGCGTCGAGAGCGCCGGGGCCGGTTCCAGGCCTGGCTGGTGGGGAGGGCTGGGGCCTGTCCCCGGGCGGCGGTCTATGGGAGGTGTCGGGGTCCGTCTGGGGCGCGGTTGCGTCGAGTGCTCCGGTGTCCGTCCCTCGTCCGGTTGCGGCGAGTGCTCCGGGGTGCGTCGCGGTCCGGTTGCGTCGAGAGCGGCGGGGCCGGTTCCAGGCCTGGCTGGTGGAGAGGGCTGGGGGCAGTCCCCGGGCAGGGGTTCGTGGAGGGTGCCGGGGTCCGTCCGTCTCCGGCGCGGTTGCGGTGAGAGCCCCGGGTCCGTCCCCGGTCCGGTTCCGGTCAGAGTGCGGGATCCGTCCCGGCCCGGCTGCGCCGAAGGAGCCGGGGTGCGTCCCCGGCCCGGCTGCGTCGGGAATGCCGGGGTCCGTCTCCGGCGCGGTTCCGGTGAGAGCCCCGGGGTGCGTCCCCGGTCCGGTTGCGTCGAGAACCCGGGATCCGCCTCGGCCCGGGGCCGTCGGGAGCGCCCGAGCCCGTCCTAGCCGGGCGGCGATGTGGCCGAGGCCACGTTCTGGACGAGGTCCTCGTCACGTCCGGGGGCGGGAAGGGGCGGTTACCGTCTACGACCAGATCCCCGCCCCTTTCCCCCCGGACGGCCCGGCAGTGCACGCAGATCTCTCCCCTGTCATCGCGGCGACCGCCCAGTGGCTGACCCGCGCCTTCCCCGCCTCCGGCGGTGCGCTGGCCTGCGCCCTGTGCGAGGTCCAGGCCCAGCAGGCCGTGACGGTCGCGGCCTGGCTCAGGTACCCGACGGCGATGGACGCCGCGCTCCTCTGCGTCTCCGGTCCCGGCGGCTCCGGGCGGCTCGACTGGGTCACCGGCGCCGACGCGGCCCTCGGCGACGACCCGGACGCGCACGCCTGGCGCACCTGGGTGGACGAGGTCGTGGCCAGCTGGGCGGCCTGCCTGCTCACCGACCCGGAGCTGGCGGCCCGGGCCGTGGCCGCCCTCGCCGACGGCAGCCACAGCACCGGCACCCGGGCCGAGTTCCGCCGGCTCGTCGACCCCGACGACAGCGACCGGAACGCCGCCGCCCTGCTGCGCCACCCCGATCTGCTCGCCCCCGTCGCCGATCTGCACCAGGCCCAGCTCCTCGACCGGCTGAACCCGGGCCGCACGCTGATCGCCTGACTCCCACCGCGCGACCACGCCCGACCCGGCGCCTCTCACCCTCCGTGACTCACCGGTTTGCCGTACGCGACCGTGCCCTGCCCGCGCGGCGGGCGGAGGCTGAGCGTGGCTCGACGGCCCTCGGGCCCGTGTTCGCCGGCCCGGGGCGGCAGTCGTGCCGCGCCGCCGACGGAGGAGAGCCGACATGACCACCGCCCCCTCGCACAGCTGGGAACACGCCGTCGTCACCGGCGGCGCCGGGTTCCTCGGCTCCCACCTGTGCGCCGCGCTGCTGGGCGCGGGCGCGGCCGTCACCTGTGTGGACGACTTCAGCAGCGGACGGCCCGAGAACATCTCGCCGCTGCTCGAACAGCCCGGCTTCACCCTCGTCCAGGCCGACGTCGCCGAAGAACTGCGCCTCAAACGAACACCGGACCTCGTCCTGCACTTCGCCTCGCCCGAGTCCCCGGCGGACTACCTGCGCCTGCCGTTGCACACCCTGGAGACCGGCAGCACCGGCACCCGCAACGCCCTGAACCTCGCGCACGCCGCCGGCGCCCGCTTCGTCCTCGCCTCGTCCTCCGGGGTCTACGGCGACCCGCAGCAGAACCCCCAGGACGAGCGCTACCGGGGCAACGCCGACCCGGTCGGCCCGCGCGGCGTCCACGACGAGGCCAAGCGCTTCGGCGAGGCGCTGACCACCGCCCACGCCGACGCACGGGGCACCGACACCTGCATCGTGCGGCTGTTCACCACCTACGGCCCCCGGATGCGCGGCCGGGACGGACGCGCGGTGCCGACCTTCGTACGGCAGGCCCTCGCCGGTGAGCCGCTCACCGTGACCGGCGACGGCCGCCAGACCCGGTCGCTGGCCTACGTCGACGACGCCGTGCGCGGCATCCTGGCCGCCGCCGCCCACGGCATGCCCGGCCCCGTCAACATCGGCAGCCCGACGGAGATCACGATCCTCGACCTGGCCCGCCTGGTCGTCGAACTCGCCGAGTCCTCCTCGGAGATCCGCCACATCGACCGCCCGGCGGACGACCCGGCCGTGTGCTGCCCGGACATCACGCTGGCCCGCGACAAGCTCGGCTGGGAGCCGCAGGTGCGTGCCGAGGAGGGGCTGCGGCGCACCATCGCCTGGTTCCGCGAGGCCGGCACCCAGGACTGACGTCGTGAGACGCACGCCCGCCGGCCCTCCCTGGGCGACGGGCGCGAAACGGGGCCCGTCACCTTCCGGCGACGGACCCCGCACAGCACGCTGACCGGGCTACTCGAACTTGCCCCGGCCGCTCAGCGCGTCACGCAGCCGGTCCACCATCCCCGCGCCCGGAGCCAGGAGCTTGTTCGCCGGAGGCTTGTCGGGGGCGGCCGGGTGCGGCCGGGTCGGGGCGGTCTTCTTCGCCTTGCGCACCTTGTCGCCCAGCTCGTTGAGCGCGTCCATCGGACACGCCTGCCGCAGCCGCGGGAAGAGATTGCCCTCCTCGTCGGCGATGTGCGAGCGGATCTCGCTCATCAGCATGCCCATCAGCCGGTCGAAGTCGGCGTCGCCCGCGTCACAGCCCTCCAGGTCCTTCATGATCTGCTCGGCCGTGGCGTGGTCCTTGAGCTCCTGGTCGGCGAGGGCGTCCCCACCCGCCACGTGCTCGCGTACGGCAGGGTAGAGGTAGGCCTCCTCGGCCACCGAGTGCCGCACGAGTTCCATCGTGACCTGGTCGGCGTACACCTTGCGGTCCTGGTGGCCGGACGGCAGGGCCTCGATCCTGCCGAACATCTCCTCGACCTCGCGGTGATCGGTCACCAGCTCGTCGATGACGTTTCCTCCGTGTCCCATGTCCTTCACCTCCAGCGCTCGGGTCCCCCCGGCCCACGGGGGGTAACGTGCGGTCCAGCCGTCCGGCCGGTGGCCGTACCGGCGGTTCAGCGGGGCAGCTTGGCCCTCAGACGCCCGGCCGTGGCGGCCGGCCGTGCGGTGGCGCGCACGGAGCGGCGCACCAGACCGGCGTCGCGGCGCACACCGCGGGCCGCGTGCGTGCCGCGCCACACCACCGAAGGGCGGGAACCGGTGTCGTCGGCCGCGATCAGCAGCCCGCCGAGCATGGACATGTTCTTGAAGAAGTGGATGCGCTGCTGGGCCCGCTCCTCGGGGTCCTCCGCCTCCCAGAAGCGGTGCCCCGCCAGCGTCGTGGGCACCAGCGTGGCCGCGATGGCCAGCGCGGCCGGGCGCGGCACACGGCCCGTGGCCAGCATCAGCCCCGCGACGACCTGTACGGCGCCACTCAGCCGTACGACCTGTTCGGTGCGGTCCGGCAGCGCCGGGATGCGCTCGGTGACGGGCTGGACGACAGGCTCGGCGGCGTCGGCGACCTGTTTCGGATCGCGGACGGAGCTCATGCCGCCCGCGAGGAACATCGAGGCCAGCATGGGGCGGCCGAGCACACGCAACAGACTCATGGCCCTCTCCAGGGAGTCGGTGGGTACAGCGCTCGACGGGTTCCCCATCCGGAGCCGAACCAGTCACCCCGCCCGGTGCCGTGCCCACGCCGCGTCGCGCAGTTCCCCGGACAGCAGCACGTCGGCGGCGGTGCAGGCGAGCGCCCGGGCCGCGGCGAGCAGTACCTCGCGGGCCCGGGGCGAGGCGGCCGCCTCGGCGAACTCCGGGGTGTGGTCGGAGCCGTGCTCGCCCATGATCGCGACGAACGGGTGGATGGCCGGCACCCGCGTGCTGACGTTGCCGATGTCGGACGAGCCCAGGAACACGCCGGGCGCCGGGGGCGACAGCGCGATGCCGTCCCGGGCCAGATGCGCGGCGAACCGTTCGGACAGCACCTCGCTGTCGCGGAAGTGCTCGTAGCGCACGGTGGCCCGCTCCACCTCGGCGGTGGTGCCGGTGGCCCGGGCCACCCCGTCGGCGCACACCCGCAGCCGCTCCGTCAGGTCCGCCAGCGCGGTCGTCGTCGCCGCGCGCAGCCCGAACAGCCCCTCGGCGTACTCCGGGACGATGTTCGTGGCCGTGCCGCCGTGCGTGACGATGCCCTGCACATGCGAACCCTCCGGCAGTCGGCGGCCCAGCACGGCCAGCACGTTGAACAGCTCCACGAGCGCGGCCAGCGCGTCGACGCCCTCCGTGGGACTGCCGGTGGGGTGGGCGGCCCGGCCGTGGAAGGCCACCCGGTACTGCACCTGCGCGGTCAGCGGCGCCCGTGCCCAGCTGTACACCCCGGGGTGGAACATCAGCGCGGCGTCGACGTCGTCGAACACCCCGGCCTCCACCTCGAGGGCCTTGCCGCCGCCGCCCTCCTCGGCGGGCGTGCCGACCGCCAGCACCGTCCCGGCGGCGGCCTCCGGCACGGCGGCCACCGCCAGGGCGGCGCCCAGTCCGGAGGCCGCGATCAGGTTGTGGCCGCAGGCGTGACCGAGGCCTGGCAGGGCGTCGTACTCCATCAGCAGCGCCACCGCGGGCCGGCCCCGGCCGGAGCGGGCGGTGAACGCCGTCGGCATCCCCGCCACGCCGCGCTCCACGTCGAACCCGGCGTGCTCCAGCTCGCCGGAGAGCAGGGCGGCCGCACGGTGCTCGGCGAAGGCGTGCTCGGGGTCGGCGTGCAGGCGCCGGGCCACCTCCCACAGAGCGCCGGCCCGCGCCGACACCCGTGCGCGGACGGCCCGGTGCACGGCGTCGGTCGTACGGGTCACGGGGCTCCTCGGTACCGGTGCCGGGTCGGCTTCGGGGCGGGGGACGGGCCCCGCCACCGGTGCCGCTTCGTTCCGGCCGGGTTTCACACCCGAGCGCCCTGACACGCCCCGGGCACCATGCCACCCACCGCGTTTCGTCCCGTGCCCGGGGTCAACACGGTCGGTGTACCCGCGGGGGCACGACAGCGTGGACGTCGCGGCGGTGGCTCGCGCGGGCCGGATCCGGGAGGAACCATGGACCACTCGCGCGTGCCCGTGCTGGAGGCGCTGGAGGACTTCCGGCGCCGAGGCGACATCGCCTACGGACCGCCCGGTCACAAGCAGGGCAGGGGAGCGGACCCACGGGTCGCGGAGATCGTCGGCCTCGACGTGTTCCGCTCCGACGTGCTCTCCCTCAACGGACTCGACGACCGCCGCCAGTCACAGGGGGTGCTGAGCCGGGCCCAGGAGCTGATGGCCGACGCGGTCGGCGCCGAACACGCCTTCTTCTCCACCTGCGGCAGCTCCCTGTCCGTGAAGACCGCCATGCTCGCCACGGCCGGTCCGGGGGAGAAGCTGCTGCTGTCGCGCAACGCGCACAAATCCGTCGTGGCGGCCGTCATCGTCAACGGCGTCGAACCGGTCTGGGTGCACCCGAAATTCGACCCCGAGCGCCATCTGGCCCACCCGCCCGAGCCCGAGGACGTCCGCCGGTGCCTGGAGGAACACCCGGACGCCAAGGGCATGCTGCTCATCACGCCCACCGACTGGGGCTCCTGCGCCGACGTCGAGGGGGTGGCCCGGGTGTGTCACGCCTTCGACGTGCCGGTCATCGTCGACGAGGCCTGGGGCGCCCATCTGCCGTTCCATCCCGACCTGCCCGCCTGGGGCATGGACGCCGAGGCCGACCTGGTGGTGACCAGCGTGCACAAGATGGGCGGGGCGGTGGAGCAGAGCTCGGTCTTCCACCTCCAGTACGACCGCGTGTCACCCGAGGCCCTCGCCCAGCGCGAGGACCTGCTCGGCACCACCAGCGCCTCCTCCCTCGTCTACGCCACGCTCGACGGCTGGCGCCGCCAGATGGTCGAACAGGGACATGAACTCCTGGACGGGGCGATCCGCCGTGCCCGTCGCATCCGGGCGGCGGTCGCCGACCTGCCGGGGCTGCGGCCCATGGGGCGGGAGATCGTGGAGGAGGGTCTCGCCGCCGATCTCGATCCGCTCAAGATCGTGATCGACGTCCGCACCCTCGGCATGAGCGGCATGCAGGCCGTGGAGTGGCTGCGCACCCACCGTCACGTGGACGTCGGCGGCTCGGACAGTTGCCGCATCAGCGCCTCCATCACCCACGCGGACGACGACGAGACCGAGGAGGTCCTGCTGGACGCCCTGCGGGCGCTCGTCGAGCACGCGGACTCCGTCGAACGCCGGCCGCCGGTGCGGCTGCCCGACCCGTCGGCGCTGGAGCTGGAGCAGGCCATGCTGCCCCGGGATGCGTTCTTCGCCCCGGTCGAGCATGTGCCCGCCGAGCGGGCGGCGGGCCGGATCGCCGCGGAGACCATCAGCCCCTACCCGCCCGGCGTCCCCGTGGTGGCACCCGGCGAGGTCATCACCGACGCGGTGCTGGACTACCTGCGCAGCGGTGCCGAGCACGGCGTGCTGATCCCGGATGCCGCCGACTCCTCGGTGCGCACCCTGCGCGTGGTGGCACGCGGCGTGGAGGCTCGTGGGTGAGATGTTGAAGAAGTGACTTAAGTGAATTCTGGGAAAGTTGGCATGCTTTGCCCGATATCGGTGATCCGGAAGGTGAAGGTACTCGCTTCCGCTCAAGGAGATGGTGCTATGCCTTCCAAGGAACAGTTCACCGAGGAACTGACCGGCGTCCCGAGTGTCGACATCGAGGCGGCACTCGACCCGATGGAGGTCGACGGCGTCTACCGCGACAGCCGTGAGTGCCTGGGAGCCGCGCTCAACGCCGGCGACTTCAGGCTGGTGCTGTCGCCGCCGACCCCCCGTCCGAAGAAGGGTTGAGGTAGGAGCAGCCCATGAAGCAGTCAGGCACCTCGACCCCGTTGCAGGGCGCGGTGCAGGATCTCGCTTCCAGCGTGGTCTCCGCCCTCCGCGGCGGAGACCACGCCCACGCGGCCGTCACCACGACGGCCGGTGCGGAAGCGGGAGGCCTCGCATACGCGGCCATACGTGTGCTGGGAGCTGACATGCTGCTGCCCAGCACCCTGCTGCACACCCCGACCTCGCACAAGGAACTCGCCGTGTTCCGCAAGGTCGTGGAGACCTACACACCGGCCCCCGACGCGACACCGCCCGTGGCGTGGAGCCATTGGGGCATGCGCAGCGCCCTGAGGCGCCTCGACCCGGGATACACCGACAGTTCCGACCGAACGCCCGACGCCTCCTGGCTCGACGGCGCGAGCTGGCAGCACCTGACGCACCAACTGGCCGTGCTGGCGTCCCTGGCCCTGCCCGGAGAGGACAACGCCGTGGTCCGCGTGGTCGGGAGCCGCCCGGTCGACGTCGCCCGTGGCTTCGTCCGCGCGGTGCGCCGCAGGGACTGGCTTCAGGCCGCCGGCGCAGGACGCTGGCTCACCGTGCTGGACGGCGTGCCGGAGACGCTGGGCCTCGAACGAGGCCTCGACTTCGTCGAGCTGATGGGCGGTCAGGATCCGCGTGTCGAACTCCAGCTGCGGGCGGCGCGGCTGCTGGAGAAGGGACCCGGCGCGTGACGGCGTCCATGGACGTGCGCAGGGTGCTGCGGCAGGTGGCCGATCCGGCCATGGAGTGGGTGTTCGCACACCGCGGGGAGTTCGCGCTCGGCGAGGAGGCCCTGGCACCCGACGACGAGGTGAACCTCAGCTGGAAGCCGCTGGGCGAACTCGCCGTGACCTGTGCGGCCGTCTCCCGTCACACCGCGCCCTGCGACCCGCTGCACACCCGGGCGGCGGAACTGCTGTCCTTCGCGTGGCAGCAGACCGGCCAGGGGGAGCTGTTCCTGCGCATGCAGTGCCTCGAACCGTTCGCCACCTACCCGCTGGAGGTGTACGCCGCTCTGGCCTCCGCGGCCGACGTTCGGCACGCCGGCTACGAGGACGCCGCGGCCGTGCTCACCCGCACGCGTGGCTGGCAGCTCACCGAGCAGGAGCCGACACGGCGGCTCGCCGTCCTCAACGCCGAGGAACGCGCCGGTGTGCGTCGGCCTGACGGGAGGGCACAGGCGCTGGCCCGTACATGGCTGGGCGGGCTGCCGGAACCCTGGACCTTCGAACGCCACGCCGGGTACGCCGTCACCCATGTGGTCTTCCACCTGACCGACTGGGGGCGTGCCGGGCCCCGGTCCGTACCGCCGGACCTCGCCGCCTATCTGGACGACTGGCTGCCGCCGTGGCTCGACACCTGCCTGGACGCCCGGATGTGGGATCTCGCCAGCGAGTTGCTGGCCGTTGCGGCCACCCTGCCGAAGCGGCCCGAACCCGACGTGCTCCAGGACGCGTGGGAGCGCATCGCCGCGGCACAGCGCCCCTCGGGCGCGATACCCACGGTGGGGCAGAGCGGTCAGCACACCGAGGACGAGGACTTTCTGGGCCACTACCACACCACCCTCATGGCCCTTTTCGCAGCGGCTCTGACCGCCGGGCGGCTCGACGACGGGCAACCCGCTCCCGATACGCGCCACCGGCCCGAGCGGCACGACGGACAAGGAGTGCTGGGATGACCGACACGCGTCTCATCCACACGGTCGGGGTCCGGGCCCTCGAATGGCTATGGGCCCACCGCGACGGGTTCCGGCTGGAGCTCGACGTGGACCCGGAAGTCGGCTTCCTCCAGAGATTCAAGCCCATCGGGGAACTGGCCGTGATCTGCGGGACCCTCTTCCGCGAGGGCGTGGCCGGGTCGCACCAGACGCGGATGGCCCACCAGCTCCTCGACCACGCGTGGCGGGAGACACTGGACGGCGGCCGGATGCTGGTACGCGGGCAGCGTACGGAGCCGATCTCCCCGATCCCCTTCGAGGTCTACCAGCCGTTCAAGGAACTCGGCTACCTCCAGCCCGAGCTGGAACGGGCCATCGCCCTGAACCACCGGCTGACCAGCTGGGCGGGCGCCGAACTCACCCCCACTCGCCGCCTCGGACTGTGCGGGACCGAGCGCCGCTTCGGCCTGCCTCCGCGGCACCCCGAGGACGAGGTGCGGCGCGGCACCTGGCTGGCGCGGACGCCGGAACCCTGGACGGTGGACTGGCACTTCGCCTACGACATCACCCACGCCGTGTTCCACATGGCCGACTGGGGCGAGAACCTCGACGGCATCCCGCCCGCCGTCGCCGACTATCTCTCCGCCTGGCTGCCGGCCTGGATCGACGACTGGCTCGATCTGGAAAGCTGGGATCTGCTGGGCGAACTGCTGGCCGTCGACGCCTGCCTGCCCCAGCCCGCCCTGGACGAACGGGCCTGGACCGCCTTCGCCGCCGCCCAGCAGCCCGACGGTGCCATGCCCGCGGAGCGAACGATGCCCGAAGGAGACCGGGACGAGGTGTTCGACATGGTCTACCACCCCACCCTGGTCGCCGCGTACGCATCGGCACTGGCCACATCCCGGTGCCTGGCCGAACTGTCCCGCGCGTCATGACGGGGCGTCCGCCGACCGGCTGGCCGGGTGAACCGCCCGACGCGGAGACCACGGATCCGGGCGTCACCCGGGAGCACGAGCAGAGGCCACCGCACACCTCGCACCGGGACGATGCCCTCCCGGCCGACGAGCACCTCTGCGAACGACTGGAGGAGGCCGTCACCACCTGCGGAGCCCCCGATGTCGTCTTCGCCCTCTCCCGCCACGGCCACCGCACCATCCGCAGCGGCGGCACCAACCCGCCCCCGCCCCTGCCCCGCGAGGACCTCCGCTACGAGATGGGCTCGGCCACCAAGACGTTCACCGGCCTGCTCCTCGCCCACCTGATCGACCGAGGCGAACTGACCGGCGGTGAACCGGCCCTCGCCCTGCTGGACCGCGGACGGCCCGCGGGGACGGCTCCCGTGACCCTGGCCCATCTGATCACCCACACCTCCGGACTGCCCGCCCTGCCGCCCGGCTTCCTCCGCCGTGCCCTCCCGGCCTGGCGCACCAACCCCTACGCCCGCTTCCCGGCCGACCGGGTCGTCGACGCCTTCCTGCGCCACCCGCCCCACCACCGCCCCGGCACCCGCTGGCACTACTCCAACTACGGTGTCGCCGTCCTCGGACACGCCCTGGCCGCCGCGACCGGCACTCCCTGGGAGGACCTCGTCACCGGCCGGGTGCTGCGTCCGCTCGGCCTCGACGGCACGACCCTGCGCGCGGACGACTCGGGACTCGACGCCGTCGGGCACGGCAAGGACGGCGAGACACCCGTGCCCCCCATCGACGCGGGTGGCTTCCAGGCGGCCGGCGCCGTGCGCGCCACGCCGCACGACCTGCTCACCTACCTGGAGGCCCAGCTGAACCCGGGCGAAGCGCCGCCGGACCTCGCGCCCGCCCTGCGCGCGGTGCGCCGCCCCGTGCTCCGCAGAGGCCTGACGCACCGGCACGTGCACACCGTCGCCTGGTTCCGTCACCCCACCGACGGCGGACCGCTGTACTTCCACAGCGGCGCGACCCTGGGCCAGCAGGCGTTCCTCGGTTTCCGCCCCGACACCGGCATGGCACTGGCCGCCGTCTGCACCCGCCGCTTCCGCGCCCGCGACCCGTTCATCGCCGCCGCATACGCGCTGCTGGCCGGGGAGTGACCGGGCCCGCCCGGCGCCGGCGGCACAGGCCGCTGCGGCGCCGGACAGCCCTGACCCCTCGTCACACCCGCTGCCACAGGGCGGGGGTGCCCTCGGGCGCCCAGGGGCCCTGGGCCTGGTGGGTCTGCAGGCACTGGTAGCGCACACCCGCGTGCGTCACCGTGACCCCGGCCTCGTAGACCCGGCCCGCGGCCCAGGTCTGCGCGGCGTTGCCCTGCGGCGCCGGGGTCTCCGCCCCGGCGGTCTTCAGGGTGAGGCCGAAATCGCTGAGCAGCGCGTTGATCGGCTGGTAGAACGTGGTGCCGCCGCTCGCGCAGTCACCGGTGCCGCCGGACGTCACGCCCTGCGCCTGGACCCCGGAGACGTACGGCCCGCCCGAGTCGCCCGGTTCGGCGCACACCGTCGTCCGGGTCAGCCCGTCCACCCGGCCCTCGGCGTAGCTGACGCTCGTGTCGTGCTGCTCGACCTCGCCGCAGTGCCAGCCCGTGGTGGAGCCCGAGCGGCAGACCGCCGCCCCGACGAGCGCCTGGACGGAGCCGGTGATCTCCACCGTCTGCCCGCCCTCGCCCTTCACCTGGGGCGTGGCCTTCCACGGGTCGGTGACGGCGACCCACGACATGTCCTTGCCGGGGAAGGTGGAGGCCTGGAAGGTGCCCTGAGCCGCCTTGTTGTACCCGGTCGTCTTGGCGCCCGGCTTGCCGCAGTGGCCCGCCGAGGCGAAGCCCTCCTGCTCGCCCTTGGTGACGGAGAAGCCGATGGAGCAGCGGGCGGTGCCGTCGATGTAGTAGGCGTCGCCGCCGGTGAGATCCTCCATGAGCCGCGGCCGGTTCTTCGTGACCTTCACGCCCACGCGCTTGCCGTCGAGCCCGGCGGCCTCGACGAACGCGGCCGCGGCGGCCCTGCTCGCGGCCTCCACCACGACCCGGTTGCCGGGGATGTCGACGTACCACAGGGGCGTCCGGCCGGTGTCGCTCCGGGCGGCCGCCGCGTCCAGCTTCTCCTTGGCGGCGCGCAGGTCGCGCAGCGGCGTCTTCACGACCGCCGCCTTCGCACCCTGGGCCTCGATGGCGGGCACGTCCGTGGCGTCCGTGGTCGCCACCATCAGCTCCTGCGACGACGTGCCGCGCAGCCAGGCTCCGGCGAAGCGGTCGCCCAGGGCGTTGCGCAGACGCCCCGCCCGGGTGCCCGCCTCCGCCTCGTTGACCAGCCGCCGGGACGCCTGGGCCGGCGTCAGCCCGAGGTCGCGCTCCAGGGCGCGCAGCATCGGGGCCGACGGCCGGTCGGCGCCGAGGGTCTGGGCGGCCGAGGGCACGGAGCCCGCAGCGGGGATCGGTTCGGCCGCCACGGCGGCGGGGATGCCGGTGGCGACGAGCGCGCCGAGCGTGGTCAGCGCCACCCGGCGGCCGGTCACGGCATGTCTGTGGACCATGCGATGTGTCTCCTTCGATCACTGGGTTCGACAGGGGTCTCGATACGGGGTTCGACACGGAGGGCCTAGCCGCAACGGCCCGGGGTGATGTCCGCCGCCGTCCCGTTTCGCGCTTTGGTGCGGGGAACGGCGCCATGTGCAGTAGGGCGGACGCCTCACGCGGACTTCAGGCCGGGCGAACCCGCCTCCGTGACAAAGGACGCGGTCGTGGAGATGCCGCCCCCGGGTGTCGTGATGGCCGGGACGGTCCGGAAGTCGACCTGGGCGTTGTCGCGGCCCAGGTCGACCCGGACGTAGCCGCGCCGCCCGTCGAAGTGCTTCATGTGGGGGTTGGCCTTCATGTAGGTGTCCCACTCGGCGGGCTTCGCCGCGCCGTTGCCGCCACTGGCGACGGAGGTGCAGGTGAACTCCGTGCCGACCGTCTTGGAGTCCGGGTCGTCGAAGTTCTCCTTGATGTCGAAGGCGTACCCGACGTGGACGTCACCGGTGAGGACCATCAGGTTGTCGATGCCCGCGGCCTTCGCGCCCGCCATGACGCGGCCGCGCGAGCCCCGGTAGCCGTCCCAGGCGTCCATGGAGACCCGGGCTGGTTCGGTCAGGTCGAACTTGCGCTGGGAGAAGCACACCTGCTGGGGCAGCACGTGCCAGAGCGCGGCCGACTTCTGCCAGCCGTCCAGCAGCCAGCGCTCCTGGTCGGCACCGGTGAGGGTGCGGGCCGGATCGTCCGACTCGGGGCCCGGCGCGTGCGGCCGGTCGCTGTAGGCCTGGTCGGAGCGGTACTGGCGGGTGTCGAGGATGTCGAACTGGGCGAGCGAACCCCAGGCCAGCCGCCGGTAGAGCCGGGCGTCGGGCCCGCTCGGCAACTGCTCGGCGCGCAGCGGCTGGTTCTCCCAGTACGCCCGGTAGGCCGCGGCCCGCCGCACCAGGAAGTCCGCCGGGGTGCTGCCCTTCTCGTCGTAGGCGCCCGCGTAGTTGTTCTCCGTCTCGTGGTCGTCCCAGGTGACGACGAAGGGGTGCTGGGCGTGCGCGGCCTGGAGGTCCGGGTCGCTCTTGTAGAGCGCGTAGCGCAGCCGGTAGTCCGCGAGGGTGGTCGCCTCGCGGTTGAACACGTCGGGCAGCTTGCGGTCGGTGTAGCGGCGGGCCCCGCCGGCGGAGTCCACGGCGTACTCGTACAGGTAGTCACCGAGGAAGAGGACGACGTCGACGTCCTCCTGCGCCAGATGCCGGTGGGCGGTGTAGTAGCCGTCCTGGTAGGCCTGGCAGGCGACGGCGGCCAGCCGCAGGCCGTCGGCGTCACTGCCCGGGGCCGGGGCGGTGCGGGTGCGGCCCACGGGGCTGATCCAGGTACCGACCCGGAACCGGTAGTAGTACTCACGGTCCGGTAGCAGGCCCTTGACGTCGACGTGCACGCTGTGGGCGTACTCCGGGTGGGCCGTGGCCGTGCCCTCCTGCTCGACGAGGACGAACCACTCGTCCAGCGCCACTTCCCAGGAGACGGCGACCCGCTCCTGGCCGAGGCCGCCGTCCTCCGCGAACGGCTGGGGCGCGAGCCGGGTCCACAGCAGCACGGAGTCGGTCAGCGGGTCCCCGGAGGCCACGCCGAGGGTGAAGGGGTTGTCGGTGATCCGGGCCGTGCGGAGTTCACGGGTGGCGGTAGCGCCGCGCGCCGGCCGGTTGGTGCCGAACGCGAGCATCGCGGCGGCCGCGGTGACGGTCAGGAAGCGACGGCGGGCGAGATGCGGCGCCGCGCTGCGCAGTACGGCGTCGTGCGGGGAGAAGGCATGCTCGGAGGGTGGTCTTTGACGGCCCGTCAGCGCCATCTGATGTCCTCTCGTACGGGGCACGTGCGCCCCGGACGGACGCGTGGGGACATCGCCGATGTGCGGAGCGCGGAGTTCGCATGCTAAGCAGACAAAATGCCTGAAACGGGCACGACGTGCGGGGGGTTCACACCACAGGCGGTACCCGGGCGGCTCGAAGCGCGCGGCGGCGGGCAACAGAAACCGCCGCCGGTGTTCACCGGCGGCGGAGGGGGAGAGGTGGTCTCAGTGGGTCCTCAGGGACCCTCGATGGGCCTGACGTGACCTCAGGGGTCGTGCTCAGTGGGCCTGTTGGGCGGCGGCCCCGGTCGCGGCGGGCTCCCGGACCGGCAGGTGGTACACGTGGAAGGCCCGCCCGATGACCGGCTGGGCCACATTGCGCACCCGCACGCCGCCGCTCGTCATGCCGTGCTCGGTGCCGGCGTGCGCGTGCCCGTGCACCGCGAGGTCGGCCCCGGCCGTGTCGATCGCCTCGGCCAGCAGATAGCTCCCCAGGAACGGGTAGATCTCCAGCGGCTCGCCCGCCAGGGTGTCCGCGACGGGGGAGTAGTGGGTCAGGGCGATCTGTGCGTCACAGCCCTCCTCGCCCAGTCGCTCCAGGGCGGCCCGCAGGCCGTCGGCGCACCGGCGCGCGTGCCGGACGAACTCCTTCATCACCGGCTCGCCGAACTCCCCGGCGCAGCGGCCCACGAAGCCGCCGCCGAACCCCTTGGTCCCGGCGACGCCGATCCGCGCACCGCCGCTCTCGACGACCGTCCCCTGCCCTTCCAGAACGTGCGCCCCGGCGTCCCGGAGGATGGCCGTGACCTCCTCCGGCCGGTCGTCGTGGTGATCGTGGTTGCCGAGCACGGCGACGACCGGCACGGCGAGACCCTCGATCTCCCGGGCCACCACCCGCATCTCCTCGGGCGTGCCGTGCCGGGTGAGGTCCCCGGCCAGCAGCAGGAGGTCGGCGCACTCGGGCAGGGTCTCGAACGCGGGGCGCAGCACGCCCTGGCTCTCGGGCCCCATGTGGATGTCTCCGACGGCTGCGACGCGGATCATGAGAGCTCCTCCGCGTGGTCGGGGGAGGACGCCTCGGTGACCACGAGGTCGCTGTGCACGGGGAACCCGGCGAACTCCTCATGGACGGTGCGCAGGATCTCGTCGCGGCAGGGCGCCGAGGGCACGGTGCCGGTGAGCAGCACCGTCCGGCCGCGGGCCTCGACGCGTACGCCCAGTTCGCCGAGCGCGCCGGAGGCGAGGTGGTCCTGAAGGTGGGCGATGCGGTAGTCCAGGTTCTCGGCCGGTGGCCCGCCGCCCGCGTCCTGTGAACCGTGGGTGCTCATGAGTGCTCCTTCGGATGACGTGTCAGCGCTCCGGGCGGACGTCAGATGACGTTCAGGCGCTCCAGGAGGAAGAAGAAGGCCGCCGGCATGGGCTCGTCCCCGCACTCGCGCCGTACCCGCTCCCAGTCGACCTTCTCCCGCAGCGCGCGGGCGATGGGCAGGGCGGCCCCGAAGTCGCAGTGGTGCTCGGAGAACGCGGCGGTCAGGCTCCACAGCAGATCGGTCGGGGCCAGCACGGGCATGCGCACCGAGTCGACCGACAGCTCCTGCGCCCGCTTCAGCATGTCCGCGCCGACCGGCCGGTTGGCCAGCTCGAAGATGAGGTCCACCGGCTGGCCGAAGCACGTGGCCTTGATCAGCCAGTCCTCCGGCGGGGTGTAGACCGTCAGCCCGGCTTCATGGAGGGTGGCCGCCACCGCTTCCGCGTCCTCGGGCCGGATCGCGAAATCGACGTCGTGCTGGAGGTTCTTCTCGCCGCCGTGGGCGTAGGCGGCCACGCTGCCGGCCAGCGCGAACAGGTGCCCCTCGCGCTTGAGCAGGGCGCCGACCTGCTTGGCCGCCTCCAGGAGCGCCTGGTTGCGGTCCTGGGGGAGTTCCCGCAGAGGCTGGTCCGCCTGCGGGTCCTGTGGTGGCGCGGGCTCGTCGCCGTCCGGTGCCGCCCGGAGGTCGGGGATCCCCGGGCGCCGGACGAGCGTCGCGTCATCACCGTTCTGCGTCATGACCACTCCTTCGCCGAACCGGGCACTCCGCTCCCGTGCGGTGCCCGGACCGAGACGGCCTGTGTGCCTGCACTGGGTACCCGGCGCGCCCGCCCCGACACGGACGGCTTCCGAAGAGGCGGGCGGTCACAGGCCCTGCCGTACCTCTCACACCTCGGCCGAACAAGACAAGCGCACAGCCTCACGACGACGGAATATGGGGCAAAGGTGCAGGAAACCGGATGAAGCCACTGGGTGACGCGATTGTGGAGGTCGGCATGGACCAGGAGACATCACGCTCGTCCGGACTTCCGCAGCCGTTGCGGGCCGTGGCCTCGGGCCTGAAACACCTGCCCGGTGCGGAACAGGTGGGCAAGGTGGCCACGGACGCGCTGGACAGGATCGGCGCGGTCTCCCCACGCGGCCGCCGGATGGCCGTCTACGCGGGCGCCGGGGTGCTCGGCGTGGCCGGAGTCGTGGAGTGGCCGGTGGCGGTGACCGGCGCGGCCGTGGCCTGGCTGACCCGGCCGCGGCCCGACAGCGCGCCGACCGACGGCGGCACCCGGACGGCCCAGACCGGGAACCACCGCCCCGCCCGCAGCGACGACGAGGACACCTCCGCGCACGGCCCGGGCGGCAGACTCACCCCCTCCCGCCGCCGCGACGAGCGGCCGGAACAGCACGTCCACGAACAGCCCGCCAAGGTCGGCGACACCGCCACCGCCTCCGCGCTGAAGCAGGTCGCCGAGGCCACCGCGCACCACGGCGAGGAGCACCCCCACGGGCCCGCGCGCGACAGCCGCCCCACCGGCTGAGCCGGGACGCCGGCAGATGCTCGCACTCTTCGACGTCACCCCGCTCACCGGAGCCATGGCCGAGGCCGCGGCGGGCGCCCTGCGCGGCGCGGCCCGTTCGATGACGTCCGCCTACGACACCACGCGCCGCGTCCGCAACGTCGCGCGGGGCGCCCTGGCCGGCGGACCGCACTGGAAGGCCGGGCAGCGCCTCCACCTCGCGCTGCGCGGACCCGACGGCGAGGCCGGGGCCCTGGCCCGCCAGGTCGCCGAGGAACTGGTCGAGCACCCGGACGTGCTCACGGCGTACTGGGACGGCGGACTGTCCCGCCTGGTGGTCACCGTCGCCGAGGACGCCGCCACCGACCGCGTCACCGAGCGGGCCACCCAGCTCGCCACCCGGTTCGGCCTGGCCGAAGGAGCCGACCCCAACACCCGGGACACCAGCCACCCCGGGGACCCCACCGAGGTGCGCGTCACCGCCGCGGCGATCCTGATGGACGCCGCGGGAACGGCCGGTGCCCTGGCCGGCCGGTCCCTGCGGCTGCCGCCCACCTCGCGCGTCATCACCGCCACCGTCACGCTGCTGCGGGAGAACCCGCGCTTCAGAGCCCTGCTCCGGCAGCGGTTCGGCACGGCCGGCATGGAACTCGTCCTCGCCGCGGCCAACGCAGCCGCCCACGGCATCGGCCAGACCCCGCTCGCCCTGGTGCTCGACGGTGTGCTGCGCGGCAACCAGCTCACCGAAGCCGTGGCCAGGGCCGCGGCCTTCGAGACGCTGCACGACGACGTCTGCCACCACCGGCGCACCAGCCTGCCCGGTCCCGTCGGCAGCCGGCCGCCGCTCAGGGTGACCCCCGCCGCCGAGTACGCCTCCCATGCCGGCACCGGCAGCCTTGCCGGAGCCGCCGCCACCCTCCTCGTCACCCACAACGCGGGAGACGCGGCCGAAGCGGTCCTCGCCGGATCCCCGAAGGCGGCCCGGTACGGCCCCGCCGCCTTCGGCGCCACCCTCGGCACCTTCCTCGCCCACGCCGGGATCCTCCTGCGCAACGGGGAACGCCTGCGGCAGCTGGAGATCGCCGACGCCCTGGTCCTGCACGCCGACGCCCTGCGCAGCCCGCGGCCCGACGACACCGGCGACGGCCCGCCCGACGACCCGGTCCATCCCTTCGCCGAGGCCGTGCTGGACGCCGCCCGCAGGGCCGGACTGCACGTCGTCATCGCGGGCGGCACCGACCTGAAGGACATCACCCGCCTCGCCGACGAGGTCGCCCCGAGCACCAAGCCGTTCGGAGACGTCGTACGGGCCCTCCAGGACGAGGGACGCGTCGTCGTGACCGTCGCCCGCCCGCACGAGTCCGGCGACGGGCACGTCGCGGCCGGACTGCCCGCCGGAGACGTGGCCATGGCCCTCGCCGACGGAGGGGCGGCCGTCTCCTGGGACGTCGACGTCCTGGCCCCGGGCGGCCTCGCCGACGTGTGGCGGCTGCTCGCCGCGATCCCCGCCGCCCGGCGCGTCGGACGCCGCTCGCAGACCCTGGCCCGCGCCGGCGCGGCCCTCTCCGGGCTCCTCGTCGCCCGCGGCGGACACCCCCCGGGCCGGCGCCTCCTGTGGCCCCTCACCCGGCACGCCCCGGTCAACATCACCGCCGCGGGCGCCCTGCTCACCGGCTGGTACGAAGCCGCCCGGGTGGCCCGGGCGACCCCGCCGCCGCCCCGGCTGCACATTCCCTGGCACGCCCTGGAACCCCAGGAGGCGCGTGACCGGCTCGGGCGCGCCGACCGCGACGGCGAGCCCCGCGGACTCGCCCTGCTCGCCGACCGCTCCAGGCAGCAGGCCACCCGCCTGACCCGGCACCCGGCCGTCGCCCCCGCCCGCTGGACGTGGCAGGCCGCCGGCGCCGTACGCCGCGAACTCGACGACCCGCTGACCCCCGTCCTCGCCACCGGAGCCGTCGCCTCCGCGCTGCTCGGCTCGGTCGTCGACGCGCTGCTCGTCGTCGGCGCCATGGACCTCAACGCCGTGACCGGCGGACTCCAGCGGCTGCGCGCCGAACAGGCCCTGGCCCGGCTCGCCGCCCGCCAGCAGCCCAAGGCCCGCAAGCAGAACGGCGGCACACACACCGTCACCGTCGACGCCGCCCGGCTGCGCCCCGGGGACGAGATCAGCCTCGGCGCGGGCGACGTCGTCCCCGCCGACGCCAGGCTGCTGGGCGTCGACGGACTGGAGGTCGACGAGTCGGCGCTCACCGGCGAGTCCCTGCCGGTGACCAAGTCCGTAGACGCCACCCCCGGCCTGCCGGTGGCCCAGCGCACCTGCATGGTCTTCGAGGGCACCACCGTCGTGGCCGGACGGGCCACCGCCCTCGTCGTGGACACCGGCGAACAGACCGAGGCAGGCCGGGCCGTCACCCTCGCGGCCCGCACCCCGCCCCCCGCCGGTGTCCAGGCCCGGCTCCAGGAACTGACCCGCAAGGCCCTGCCCGTGACCTTCACCGGCGGCGCGGCGGTCACCGGGCTGTCCCTGCTGCGCGGCAGCCCCGTCCGGCGCGCCGTCAGCGGCGGTGTCGCCGTCGCCGTCGCCGCCGTCCCCGAGGGGCTGCCGCTCGTCGCGACCGTCGCCCAGATGGCGGCGGCCCGCAGGCTCTCCCGCCGCGGCGTCCTGGTCCGCACCCCGCGCACCCTGGAGGCGCTCGGCCGCGTCGACACCGTCTGCTTCGACAAGACCGGCACCCTCACCGAGAACAGGCTGCGCCTGGTCCGCGTCGCCGCCCCCGACGGCACCGTCGTCGCCACCGGCGACGAACCGGCCGCACCCGTCGTACGCCTGGCCGCGCGGGCCTGCCCGCAGGAAGAGACGGGGCAGGGCCGCCGCGTCGCGCACGCCACCGACGAGGCCGTCCTCGACGTCGCCCCACCCGACCCGGGATGGACCCCCACCGGCGAACTGCCCTTCGAGACCCGCCGCGGCTACGCCGCCGCCGTCGGTCGCGACGGCGACCCGGACAGCGGGGAGGTGCTCGTCGTCAAGGGCGCTCCCGAGACGATCCTGCCCGCCTGCCCGGACCTGCCGGGCCACGCCTGGGACACCGCTCACGAACTGGCCGGGCAGGGACTGCGCGTCCTCGCCGTCGCCCACCGCGCCTGCCGGGCCGGCGACGCCGAGGCCGAACTCGACCTGCCGCTCGCGGACCTGGAGTTCAGCGGCTTCGTCGCCCTCGCCGACGTCCCGCGCGACACCTCCCACGCCCTGCTCGCGGAGCTGCGCCGCTCCGGCATCCTGCCCGTCATGCTCACCGGCGACCACCCGGAGACCGCCCGCGCCATCGCCCTGCAACTGGGCTGGCCGAAGGAGACCGAGGCGGTGACCGGCGACGAACTCGTCGCCATGGAACGCCGCGAACGCGTCCGGGTGCTGCGCGGCGCCGGTGTCATCGCCCGGGTCGCCCCCGAGCAGAAACTGCATGTCGTCGAGGCCCTGCAACAGGCCGGGCGGGTCGTGGCGATGGCCGGCGACGGCGCCAACGACGCCGCCGCCATCCGCGCCGCCGACGTCGGGGTCGGCGTCGAGTCCCGCGGCTCCGCCGCCGCCCGCAACGCCGCCGACCTCGTGCTCACCACCGGCGACCTGTCCGTCCTGGTGGACGCGGTCGCCGAGGGCCGGGCCCTGTGGCGCAGCGTCGCCGACGCGGTGAGCATCCTCATCGGCGGCAACGCCGGCGAAGTCGGCTTCAGCGTCCTCGGCACCCTGCTCGCCGGCGCCTCACCCCTGTCGACCCGTCAGCTGCTGCTGGTCAACCTGCTCACCGACATGTTCCCGGCCATGGCCGTGGCCGTCACACCGAGCAGCGACCCCGCCACCGCCGAGCACGCCGCGACCGGCCCGATGGGACTGGACGCCCTCGGCGCGCCCCTGCTGCGTTCCATCCGCCGCCGCGGCATCACCACCTGCTTCGGCGCGGTCGCGGCGTACTTCATCGGGCGCCTCACCCCCGGCACCGAACGCCGGTCCACCACCATGGCCCTGTGCGGTGTGGTCGGCGCCCAGCTCGTCCAGACCCTCTCCGGGCGGCGCCACAGCACCCTGGTGTGGGTCACGGCGCTCGGTTCCGCCGCCGTCCTCGCCGCCCTCGTCCAGACCCCCGGCGTCAGTCACTTCTTCGGCTGCACCCCGCTCGGCCCCGTCGCCTGGTCCGGCGTCGCCCTGGCCATCACCCTGTCGGCCCTGGCCCCGCGCCTGGAGCGGCTCCGCGCCGTGCACGCCCTCTACGACGCCGCGGCACAACTCGCCTCGCGCCTGGGCGACCTGGGCGAGCAGGCCCGGCAGCTCCTCCGCAGCGGCATCGCCGCCCCCGTGGCGTAGCGGGCGGGCACAGCGGGAGGCCGCCGCCCCATGCCGGGACGGCGGCCTCCTCACACCGGCTCACACCTGGTCAGACCTGGCCACGCCAGGCGCCCGTCTCCGCTCCGCGGGACTCCATGAACTCCTTGAAGCGCGCCAGATCACCGGAGACCTGCCGCTTCACGAAACCGAGCTTGTCGCCGACGGTCTCGGCCACACCACTGGGGTCGAAGTCCATCTGCAGCATGACCTTGGTCGTGTCGTCCTGGATCCGGTGGAACGTCACCACACCGGCCTGCCGCGCCTCGCCGCCCACGGTGGTCCAGGCGACACGCTCGTCCGGGACCTGCTCGGTGATCTCCGCGTCGAACTCCCGCGCCTGGCCGCCGACCTTCGTCACCCAGTGCGTCAGGGTGTCGGTGCGCTGCTCGATGCGCTCGACACCGTCCATGAACTGGGGGAAGGACTCGAACTGCGTCCACTGGTTGTACGCGGTGTGCACCGGCACGCGGACCTCGATGGATTCCTCTACCTGCGACAAGGCGATGCCTCCCTCTCTCGTACGTGAGCGGCGAACGGGTACCGGATCTCGCGCGGTTCACTCCTGGTCATCGCGACTCGTCCCACCAGGTGTCTTTTCCGCTGTCGCTGGTACCCGGCCCCGAACCACGGAACGGGAGGCGATGGCCATGACGGACACGCACCGCACGGCGCCCGCCCCGCGGCACACCATCGACAGCGTGAAGGCCGACATGGCCGAGATCAAGGAGAGTGCACAGCGATGACCCAGCCCCCGCACGACGAGCCGACCGCCCGCAGCCAGGAGGAGCTGCGCGAGCAGGTCGAGCACACCCGCCAGGAACTCGGCGACACCGTCCAGGCCCTGGCGGACCGGGCCGACGTCAGGACCCGCGCCCGGGAGAAGGCCGTGGCGGTCGGTGAGCAGGCCAGGGCCAAGGCCACGCAGCTCGCCCACACGGTGGAGGGGAGGCTGCCCGAGCCGGTGAAGCAGAAGAGCGCTGCCGCCGCCCAGGGCGCGAGGGAGAAAGCCGCACAGGCCGATCAGGTCTGGCAGGACAAGGCCCCGCGGCAGGTACGCGACCACCGCGCCGCCCTGCTGGCGGGCGCGGGCGCCGTTCTCGTGGCCTGCCTGCTGATCCGCCGCCGAGGCAGCCGCTGAACCTGCCCACCGATCCGCTGTCACGGCGACGGCCGGGCGACGACAGCGACACCCGGGCCCCGTCACCACACACGGTGACGGGGCCCCGGCTTGCGTGACGGGGGCCCGGACGGCAAGGTCGGGTGCCGTGGCCACCTTGCTGATCGTCCATCACACGCCCTCGCCGAACTGCCAGGCACTGTTCGAAGCCGTCGTCTCCGGGGCGACGGACCCCGACATCGAGGACGTCCGGGTCGTGCGCGTGCCCGCGCTGTCCGCCACCGCCTCCGACGTCCTCGCCGCCGACGGCTTCCTCCTCGGCACACCCGCGAACCTCGGCTACATGTCCGGCGCCCTCAAGCACTTCTTCGACCAGGTCTACTACCCGTGCCTGGACGCCACGCGCGGACGCCCCTTCGGCTACTGGGTGCACGGCGGCAACGACGTCACCGGCGCGGTGCGCGGGATCGAGTCGGTCACCACCGGGCTCGGCTGGCGCCGGGCCGCCGAGGCCGTCACCGTGACCGGCGAGCCGGACAAGGGCGACCTCCAGCGGTGCTGGGAACTGGGCGCGACCGTCGCCGCCGGGCTCATGGGCTGAGCCGGGCCGGGTCAGGTCTCTTCCAGCCGGCGCCGGTCCTGCTCGTCCCACGCCCGGGTGTCACGCGGCTGGGTGTACGGCTCGGCCTCCGGCGGATGCCCACCGGCGATGGCCCGCTGCCGCACCGTCTCCGCGTCGAACTCCAGACCCAGCAGGATCGCCAGATTGGTGATCCACAGCCAGATGAGGAACACAATGACACCGGCCATGGTGCCGTAGGTCTTGTTGTACGAGGCGAAGTTGGCCACGTAGACCGCGAAACCGGCGGAGGCGGCCATCCAGATCAGCAGGGCCAGGAAACTGCCCGGGGTGATCCAGCGGAACCCCTTCACCTTGGCGTTGGGGGCCGCCCAGTACAGGATCGCGATCATGGAAACCACCAGCAGGACCAGCACGGGCCACTTGGCGATCGACCACACCGTCAGCGCGGTGTCGCCGATGCCCAGGGCGTCTCCGGCCTGCTGCGCCAGCCCGCCCGAGAACACCACGATCAGCGCGCTGATGACGGCCATCACCAGCAGCAGGACCGTCACGCCCACCCGCATCGGCAGCAGCTTCCACACCGGCCTGCCCTCGGGCATGTCGTAGACGGCGTTGGCGGAGCGGATGAACGCCCCCACATAACCGGACGCCGACCACACGGCCAGCACCAGACCGAGGATCGCCATCAGCGAGCCGACACCGGCGTTGCCCTGCAACTGGTCGACGGCCCGGGTGATGATGTCGCCCGCCGAGCCGGGCACGAGTTCGCGGACGTTCTCGGTGACCTTGTCCGTGGTCGAACGGCCGGTGAGGCCCAGCATCGACACCAGCACCAGCAGCGCCGGGAACAGCGCCAGCACGCCGTAGTACGTCAGCGCGGCCGCCCGGTCGGTGAGTTCGTCGTCCTTGAACTCCCGCAGACTGCCCTTCAGCACCGCGCCCCACGACTTCCGGGGCATCTCGGTCGGCGAGTCCGGCGCCGCCCGCTCCACCTCGGGTCCCGGCCCGGGCTCCTCGGCGACGGAATCGGGCCCGTCACCCCGCTCGGCGCCGGGAGGGGACCCCCGACGATCAGCGTCGGGCGACACCCGGCGGTCCGACCCAGGCGCCTCCCGCCGGTCCGACTCCGGCGACACCCGCCGGTCCGCCTCGGCCGACACTCGGCGATCGGCGTCGGGCGTGACACGGCGGTCCGACCCGGGCGCCTCCCGCCGGTCCGACTCCGGCGACACCCGCCGGTCCGACTCGGCCGACACTCGGCGATCGGCGTCGGGCGACACCCAGCGGTCCGCCTCCGGCGACGCCCGGCGATCGGCGTCGGGCGACACCCGCCGATCCGCCTCCGGCGACACCCGGCGCTCCGCCCCCGCCCCGGAGCGCGGCTCCCGCGAGCGTGGTGCCTCGGCCTCGTCGTGCTCTTTACGTCCCGGAATATGCAGCTTCACCATGTGAGCCGGGTAACCCCAGCCCGCCCCCTTAAGCCGCGTCCGTTCGAGCCGGACGTCCTCGCCGCTCGGAATGAGGTTGAGGGAGCGCTCCCATGCCCGGCACGATGCAGCCATGACCGCAACGCCCGCCATCCGCCCGTACCGCCCCGAAGACCGCTCCGCCCTCGACGACATCTGCATCCGCACCGCGCACCACGGCGAGGACAGCCGCCCCCACTACGCGGACCCGGGCATCTTCCCGGCGACCTTCGCCGCGCCGTACGTGCACCTGGAACCGGACCTGGCCTTCGTGCTCGAAGACGGGCACGGGCAGGCGGTCGGCTACATCCTGGGCACGGCCGACACCCCACGCTTCGCCGAGGCCTTCCGCACCACTTGGCTGCCCCTGGTCGCCGACCGCTACCCCGAACCGCCCCGGCCGCCGCGCACCCCGGACGAGGCGATCGCGGCCATGCTGCACCACCCGGAGCGGATGGTGCTGCCCGAACTGGCCGCCCATCCCGCGCATCTGCACATCGACCTGCTGCCCGACCGGCAGGGCCGCGGCCACGGACGCCGTCTGATGCGGACGTTCCTGGGGGCCCTCCAGGACAGAGGCGTGCCGGCCGTGCACCTCTCCATGGCGAGCGCCAACACCCGGGCCAGGGCCTTCTACGACCGGATGGGCTTCGAGGAGATCACCGTCCCCGAACCGGGCGAGGCCACCTGCCTCGGACGCACCACCAAGGACCTCGAACGGCTCTGACCGAGACGGAAGTGGCGCGATTCGAGCGTTGCCGACGCATGTCATCGGGTGCAGCCTGGAGAAGAGTGGGAGCGCTCCCACAACGCTCCCGCTTCGAAACATGATCGAAAGCGCGACCGCGCGCGCCACACCCCCACACCCGAAAGCGAGAGATCATGAATGAGATCATGAATTGTCATGGTCATGATCTAAATCGTCCCGTACTCAGGACCCGGCTGACGCTCGCCCTGAGCGTCCTGGTCGCCGCGCTGCTCAGCCTGATCCCCTGGAGCGGCACCGCCGTCGCCCACGGCTCGGTCGTCGACCCGGCCTCCCGCAACTACGGCTGCTGGCTGCGCTGGGGCAGCGACCACCTGAACCCCGCGATGGCCCAGCAGGACCCCATGTGCTGGCAGGCGTGGCGGGCCGACGCCAACGCCATGTGGAACTGGAACGGCCTGTACCGCAACGGCTCCGGCGGGAACTTCCCCGCGGCCGTCCCGGACGGGCAGCTGTGCAGCGGCGGCCGTACCGAGGGTGGCAGGTACAACTCCCTCGACACGGTCGGCGCCTGGAAGACCACGGACATCACCGGCGACTTCACGGTGAAGCTGTACGACCAGGCCAGTCACGGCGCCGACTACTTCCTGGTCTATGTCACGCGGCAGGGCTTCGACCCCACCACCCAGCCGCTCACCTGGAACGACCTCCAGCTCGTCAAGCGCACCGGCAGGTACGCGCCCAGCCAGAACTACGAGATCCCGGTGAGCACTTCGGGACGCAGCGGCCGGCACGTCGTCTACACGATCTGGCAGGCCTCGCACATGGACCAGACCTACTTCCTGTGCAGTGACGTGAACTTCCGCTGACCTGCGCCTCCCCGCCGGGCGGCACCGTCCGGCGGGGCCCGGTCAGGCGCGGGTTCCATGAGAGTTCTCCGAAAGTTTTCGAGCCGGGTGAACACACCGGTGCTCCCGTACGTATGGGGCGAGGGGATTTTCATGCCCGGCACGCCACAAGCGCAGGAGAGCACCCTTGGCACGCAACACGCGAAGACGCCCTACCGGACCACGACGCGCGACCTTCGCCGCATTCGCACTGATCCTGGGCGGAGGCGGCCTGATGGCCGCGAATGTCTATGCCTCGGCCACGGACGGAGGTTCGGGCGGTGACTCCGCCCAGACGCGGTCCGGCGCTGGGGTTCGTACCGCGGGCGCGACGATCGACTGCCCGGATGTCGGCAGCAAGCTGACCTCGGTCCCCGAACAGGCGCGGGGGGAGGTCGACAAGGAACTCGCCCTCCTCGACGAGCAGATAGCCAAGGCCTACCAGCGGCTGAGCGAATCGGCCCAGCAGGTGCGGCAGGACCCCGGCTTCGCCGACAACGCGGTCATGAACCCGCTGAAGGAGAAGCGCGCCGCGACCCTCGAGCGGATCGCGATCGCCATCGACCGCGTCGGGGACCGCCCCGAAGGGCTGGAGGCCCTGGCCGCCTGCACCGTCGAGGCCGGCAACGAGGCGCCCGCGCAGGGCGAGAACCAGGACGGCGGCGACGGACAGCCCGCCGAGGAGCAGGGCCAGGCCGGCCAGGAGCAGGGCAACGGCCAGGGCGCCAACGGCGGTCAGGCGGGCAACGGCCCGGTCGCCGCCGACTTCGCGGACATCAAGAGCGTCCAGCCCAACGCGAACGACAAGGCCGGCGCGTCCGGCGGTTCCTTCGCGACCAGCTGCGGCGTGAACGAGAACGGCCTGTTCAACTCCGACAACATCATCGCGGCCCCGGGCGTCACCAACGGCGCCCACCACTTCCACGACTACGTCGGCAACCAGGGCAACAACGCCTTCGCCAGCGACCAGGACCTCGCGAAGGCCGGGACGAGCTGTGAGGACCAGGGCGACAAGTCGTCCTACTACTGGCCCGTCATACGCCTGCAGAACGGCACCCAGGAACAGGACGCCCAGAAGCCGGGCGGCGGCATCGAGGGCAACGCCGGCGAGATCGTCACGCCGAAGCAGGTCACACTGACGTTCGTCGGCAACCCGCGTGAGAAGGTCACGGCCATGCCGCGGCTGCTGCGCATCATCACCGGCGACGCCAAGTCGTTCGTCAACGGCCCCGCCAACGCCAACGCCTCGTGGAGCTGCACCGGCTTCGAGGACCGGCAGCTGAAGGACAAGTACCCGCTGTGCCCGCAGGGCAGCGACGTCGTACGGACCTTCAAGTTCCAGAGCTGCTGGGACGGCCGCAACATCGACAGCGCCAACCACCGCACCCACGTGGCGTTCACGGACGACGCGGGGAACTGCCCGTCCGGCTTCCGCCCCATCCCGCAGCTGGTCCAGCGCATCGTCTACGACATCGACGCGCCGAGCCTCCAGGACGGCGGCCGTACGACACCGCTGTTCGCGGTCGACTCCTTTCCGGAGCAGCTGCACAAGCCGATCACCGACCACGGCGACTTCATCAACATCTTCGACGAGGATCTGATGGGGGAGATGGTCGACTGCATCAACGAGGGCCGTAAGTGCGGCGCCGGAGCGGACGGCGGGCAGAACCCGGCCCCGAGCGAGGAGCCCCAGGAGGAGCCGAGCAAGTCCCCCGAGGCCCCCCAGGAGGAGCCGACGAAGGCGCCGGAGGCCCCGCAGAACGGCAACGGCGGCGGCAAGCCCGGCGACCAGGGCGACGACGGTGACAACGGTGACGACGGCAAGGACGGTGCCGCGAAGCCCCCGGCGGAGCGGCCGGACGGCAAGCCGCAGCCCGGCGACGCCTCCACGGCTCCCGGTGGCGCCGAGCCGGAGGTGAAGGCGACGGCCTCCGCCGACGCCGGCAACGCCGCTGGACAGGGCGGCGGTTCGAAGAACGGCGACGCCGAGGACGGCGACGGCCTCGGCGACTCCCAGGCCGTCGGCCAGGCGACCAGTGCCGCCCCGACCCCGTCGGCCCCGTCCCGGACGGAGCCGCAGGCGGTCGGCGAGGGCGGCCTGGCCGACACCGGCGCCCAGCTGTGGCCGGCCGCGGCGGGTGCCGTGCTGGTCATCGCGGGCTTCGTCGTCCTCCGCCGGGTGAGGCGCAGCCACATGTGAGGCGGCTGAACACGCCCCGGCGTGAGGCGGTGACGGCGGCGGGATCCACCGGATCCCGCCGCCGTCGCGTGGAGGAGGCCGCGCGCTCCGGCACCCTTCGACCGTCGCCGAAACACCCACCCTCTAGCGTGGCCCCATGAACCTCACCTGGAACGGCACAGGCGACGGAGGGGCGGCGGCGTGACACCGTGGGAGATGGCCGCCGTGCTCGCCGCGGGCACGGGCGCCGGGGCCGTCAACGCCGTCGTCGGTTCGGGGACACTGATCACCTTCCCGGTCCTGCTCGCCACCGGCATGCCCCCCGTCACGGCCACCGTGTCGAACGGCCTGGGGCTGGTCCCCGGTTCCCTCACCGCGATCGTCGGCTACCGCGAGGAACTGCGCGGCCAGCGGCGGCGCGTCCTGCTGCTCGGCACCGGCGCCGTGCTGGGCGGTCTCGTGGGCGCCGTGCTGCTGCTGACCCTGCCCGCGTCGGCGTTCGAACGGATCGTGCCGGTCCTGGTGGGCCTGGCCCTCGTCCTGGTCGCGTGCCAGCCGTGGATCGCCAAGCGGGTGCGCCGCCGTCGCGAGAGGGACAGCGGCCCCGTGCGCCGCGACGGCGGGCCGTTGCTGTTCGCCGGGCTGACGCTGGCCAGCGTCTACGGCGGCTACTTCTCCGCCGCGCAGGGCATCATCTACGTCTCCCTGATGGGCATGCTGCTCGACGAGACGCTCCAGCGGCTCAACGCCGTGAAGAACGTGCTGGCCGCCGTCGTCAACACCGTCGCCGCCGTGCTGTTCCTGTTCTTCGCCCACTTCGACTGGACGGCCGTCCTGCTCATCGCCGCCGGATCGGCGCTCGGCGGCCTCATCGGAGCCAGAACGGGACGCCGCTTCAGCCCGGCCGTGCTGCGCACGCTGATCGTGTCGGTGGGCGCCGTCGCCCTGGTCAACCTGGTGCTGCACTGACCCCCGGGCCCGTCAGGAGGCGGGGCGCGCCTCGGACTTGGACCCCTCGGCGTCGATGTGCGGCAGGATCCGGTCCAGCCACCGCGGCATCCACCAGGCGTGCCGCCCGAGCAGCGTCATCACGGCCGGCACCATGAGCAGCCGTACGACGGTCGCGTCGATGAGCACACTGACGGCCAGCCCCAGCCCGAGCATCTTGACCACGATGTTGTCGCTGACGATGAACGCCGCGAACACGCTCACCATGATCAGCGCGGCACAGGTGATGACCCGGGCCGTGATCTCCAGGGCGTGCGCGACCGACGCCTTGGCGTCCCCGGTGCGCAGCCACGCCTCGTGGACACGCGACAGCAGGAAGATCTCGTAGTCCATGCTGAGGCCGAAGACGATGGCGAACATCATCATCGGCACATAGCTCTCGATGGGCACCTTGCCGTGGACGCCGAGAGCGGGACCGCCCCAGCCCCACTGGAAGACCGCGACGACCACGCCGTACGAAGCGGCGATCGACAGCACGTTCAGGACGGCGGCCTTGACGGCGACGAGCAGTCCCCGGAACACGGCCAGGATGATCAGGAACGCCAGTCCCACCACCACGGCGATGATCACGGGCAGCTGGGAGGCGACGATGTCCCGGAAGTCGACCTGTGTCGCCGTGGTCCCGGTGACGTACCCCTTGGCGTCGGTGCCCTGGACCACGTCCGGCAGCGTGTCGTCGACGAGACGGTTGGTCAGGTCCGTGGTCGCGGAGTTCTGCGGGGACTTGGTCGAGTAGACCGTGCCGACCAGCAGGTCGCCGTCCTGCGTGGGCGTCAGAGGAGTGACGACGGCGGCGCCCTGCACCTTGTCGAGCGACTGCTGGGCCTTGGAGGCCAGGTCGGAGCGTTGTGACTGAGGCACGTCCGTCTGGTCGACGACGACCGTGAGCGGGCCGTTGGAGCCGGGCCCGAAGGCGTCGGCCATCAGGTCGTACGCCCGCCGGTCGGTGAAGGAGGTCGGGTCGGCTCCGTCGCCGATGTGCCCGAGCTGGATGGAGAACAAGGGGATCGCCAGGATCACGACCACGGCGACACCCGCCGACAGGAACGACAGCGGCCTGCGCTCCACTCGCTGTGCGTACCGGTGCCAGGTGCCCTGTGGTGTGTCCCCGGCGCCGGGTTCGGTCTCGGCGATGGGCGGGCGCACGTGGAAGCGGTCGATGTGCCGGCCGATGAAGCCGAGCAGGGCCGGTACCAGGGTGAGCGCGCCGATGACGGCCGAGACGACGGTGACGGCGGCGGCGAGGCCGAGCAGGGAGATGAAGGAGACTCCGGAGGCGGACAGGCCCGCCAGCGCGATGATCACCGTGCAGCCCGAGACGAGCACGGCGTGACCGCTGGTGCTCGCGGCCTGGCCCGCGGCCCGCACCGGGTCCATGCCGTCGATGAGGTCCTGCCGGTGCCGGGTGAGCATGAACAGGGCGTAGTCGATGCCGACACCGAGGCCGATCATCGTGGCCAGGGTCGGTGAGACCGTGGCGAAGGTGAAGGCCGCCGCCAGCAGTCCGAGGATGGCCAGCCCGCCGACGACGCTGATCAGCGCGCTCAGCAGCGGGACGACGGCGGCGATCACGCTTCCGAACCCGACCAGCAGCACGATGATCGCCACGCCGAAGCCGATCAGCTCGCTCACCCGGTCGTCGGCGGCCGGCCGGGCGAGTTCGCCGAGCGGTCCGCCGTACTCGACCTCCGCCCCGGCCGAACGCAACGGCTGCACCGCGCTGTCGACGCCGTCGAGGTAGTCGTCGCCGAGGGTCGAGGGCTGCACGTCGAAACGGACGGTGATGTAGGCCGTCTTCTTGTCGTCCGACAGCGGTCCCACGTTCTGCTGCCCGCTCGGCGTGGCCGGGGCGGACAGCGGGTTCTGCGCGGACAGCACGTGCGGGAGCTTCTCCAGATCGGCGATCGTGGTCGACAGCTGGGAGCTCAGCGCGGTCAGGGGCTGCTGGTCGTCGCGCATCACGATCTGGCTGCTGTAGCCGCCGGCCTGGGGGTCGTGCGCCTTCAGCACGTCCAGGCCCTTCTGGGCCTGCGCCTGGGGCAGGCTGAAGTTGTCGGAGTAGGCGCCCCCGAACTCACGGCTGATGACCTGCAGCGCCACCAGTGCCACCAGCCAGGCGATGATGACGACGACGAAGTGGCGTGCGCACCACTCGCCGAGCCGCCGCAGTACGCCCCCGCGCGCGGCCTTCTGGTCCCCTGCACCGGTGCGGCTGTGCGGCATGGACGTCGTCTCCTGTGTCGGCCGGGAGGTCAGTGCCGTCCATTAGATGCGCGCGGGATCACTGCGGCCCTTCGGGCACGCGGACGCCGCGGTACTCCGGGCGCCCGTTCCCCCGAAAGGCCCGCTCCCGTGCGCGGCGCCCGCCTTCAGGGCGCCTGAGCACGCCGGACCCGAGGGCCACCCCGAGTCCCACCAGCGCGCTGCCCGCCGCCTGCGGGAGTCCGTAGGAGCCCGTGCCGACGAGCGGTGCGGTGCAGGCCGCCGCGACCGGGATGAGGCCGGAGAACAGAGTGGCGCGTTCCGCGCCGATCCGCTGCATGCCCATGTACCAGCACACGAAGCCGACCACGGTGACGACCACCGCCTGCCACAGCAGCGCGGCCGTCTCGACGCCGTCGGGCCGCCGCAGCCACCCGCCCCCGTCGACCAGCAGCCCGATCGCCGCCGACTCCAGCGCGGCGACGGCGCACACCGCCGCCGACAGCAGCCTGGGCCCGAGCGGCCGCAGCACGGGGACCGCGAGCACGGCGAACCCCACCTCCCCGGCCAGGGCGCAGACCGAGAAGGCGATGCCCACGCCGTCGGTGCGCCCCCAGCCCTGGACCGTGAACGCACCGACGGCCACGAGCAACGCCCCGTACAGCACCGCCCGTTGCGGCCCGCGTCCGTCGAGCAGGGGGACGAGCACCGCGACGACCACCGGCGCACAGCCCACGAACACGCCGGGCACCGCCGGTTCCGCCGTGCGCTCGGCGGCGAGGACGGCCAGGTTGAAACCGACCATGCCGACCGCCGCGAGCAGGGCGAGACGGCCCCACTGGCGGGGCGTCAGGGCCCGCAACCGGCCGGTGGCGCCCTTCCCGGCCGTGGGGAGCAGTAACAGACAGGCCAGCCCGTAGCGCAGGAACTGGCCTCCGGCGTACGGGTAGTCACCCAGGACGCTGTTGGCGGTGAAGGACCCTCCGACGAGGACGCAGGCGAGCGCGGCCAGCAGGGCTCCGCGCGTGGTGGTGGCGTTCATGGGAGCGACGCTAGGCAGCCGGGCGGCCCGGGAAGGAGTCCACTTCCGTGCCTGCTCGGTGGACCACTTCCCGGGCCGGGACCTCAGCCGATGTGGTAGCTGTCGCCGTAGACCTTCCAGTCGAGCGGCGGGTCGAGATCGAGGTTGCGCCGGTTGAGGAAGACGCGCTGGGCCGTGTCGACCCGGCTCGTGTCGCTGTGCGCCTCCTCCTGCTTCATGGCCCACACCCGCGCGTCCAGGAACGCGTGCAGGTACGTCACCTCGTCACCGCCCCACGCCGGCGGCGCGGCCGTCCGCAGCGCCCGCCTGCGGATGCTGCCGAAGCTCGTGGGGTCGCCGCCGTCGCCGTGCATGACGATGGCGTCGTAGTAGGCGAACTGGCCCAGCACCCGCAGCCCGTCCGCCTTGCCCTGCCGGACCGCCGGGCCGAAGTAGACCCGGTCGCGCTCGTCGTCCTGGGCCCGGCGGAACTCCGCGTCCCGCGCCGCCCGGCGCCAGTCGCCGGGGAAGCCGGGGTCGAGCCCGTCGTGCGAGTCGGAGCCGTCGACCTCCCGCAGGGCCGGCAGGTACTTCTGCAGGACGTTGCCGGGCCTGCGGGCGGCGTAGAGCTCGACGAGGTCCAGCATGTCGCCGGTGCCGGAGCAGAACCCGATGATGCCGGCGGTGTAGCCGCGGCCGTCTCCGATGTCCTCGATGTACTGGTACTGCGCCTTCCAGTCGAGCGAGGAGTTCTCCGCGCTCGACACCAGCTGCATGGCGATCTCCTTCTTCGCCGGGTCGTCGAGCCCGATCGCGTGTGCGGACGCCGTGGCGTGCGCGGGGCGGAGCAGCGGGGTGGCCACGAGGGCCGCGCCGAACAGCGCCAGCGCGGTGCGGCGGGTGGCCGGGGCCGAGGGGTGTCTCACGGTGCCTCCGAGTGGAGTGGGGGGTGGGAAGAGCGGCCGTGCAGAACTGATAGGAAGGTTTCCTATCACTGTGAAGGCGCGGGGAGAACAACCGAGTTGAAAGTTCGTAGGGTCGAACAAGGCGGTCGGGCTGAAACGACGCGGCGGGAACCAACTGCCCCTGTCACACGTCCACTCTTTGCCTACCAAGGGCCGAAGGGTCGGACCGACCAGCCGGAGAGGGGAATCGCCGTGGACGAGGCGACGTCGCAGCAGGGGAGCGAGACGGAGGGCGCCGCCCGCCGGGCCCGCTTCGGGACACTGCCGGAGCCGGTGCGGGTGGAGGACATGGTCGAGGAGCGGGCGGCGAGCGTGCCGGATCCGGCGCGCACCGCCTACAACCAGGACGAATGGCTCGTGCGCTACTGCCTGTGAGGGGCCCCTCCGGAGGCCGCCCCCTGCGCGTCCAGGCCGAGCAGCCACCGCACGACGTCGTCGGCGTCCTGGGCGCGGGCGATGTCGAGCGGCGTCATCCCGTCGTAGCCGCACCAGTGGGGGTCCGCGCCCCGGTCGTGGAGGTACTGCGCGGTGGGCAGGTGCCCGCCCTGGCAGGCGCCCCAGAAGGCGCTGGTGATCTCGTCCGGTGAGGGTGGCTGGTCCGCCTCGGCGAAGGCCCGGACCCGGTCGAGCAGGCCGAGCGTGGCGGCGTCCTGGAGGGTGACACGGGCTCCGTGCTCGATGAGCCGGTGCGCCGCGCGCCACTGGCCGAATCCCCGGGCGTCGGCGAGCGGGCTGCCACCGCCGATCACCGCCCCGGGCGCCTCGATGTCGGCCCCCGCGGCGACGAGCGCGTCCAGCACGGGCACGTCGTTGCTGCTCGCGGCCCAGTGCAGCGGCGTCTCCGCGTGCGCGCCCTCGAAGCGGGCCCCGGGGTCGGCTCCGGCGGCGACCAGGGCCGCGACGACCTCCGCACCTCGGGGGAAGTGACCGGGCCAGTCCGCCGCGATGTGCAGCAGGGTGCGGGTGCCCTTGCCGTCCTCGCCCTCCTCGGTGATACGCGCCGTGGCAAGACCGGGGTGCTCGGCGAGCAGCCGGCCCAGCCCGGGCAGGTCCCCGGCCCGGATCGCCTCCGTGACGGCCACGGCCAGCGGGTCCCGCGAGGTCAGTGTCAGCAAGGCGGCCTCCCGATGCCGTCCAGGGCTCCCGATTCTGCCGGCCGGTGCCCGCGCTCACGGCCGTCCGCGGGAAACGGCCCCACCCGTGCTGACACCCCGGGCCTGCGCATCCATCCGCGAACCGGGCACCCCGTAGGGCCGGTTTCGCCCACCGTACTGCGCGCCCCTTCGCTCGGCCGTTCGCTCAGGAGGGCCGTGCGTGCGGGCGGCGTGCCCGTAGCCGGGCGCCGCGACTCACCGGAACGCCGTCAGCAGCAGCGCCACGTCGTCCGGCCGCTCCCGGGCCCGGCGGGCCGCCCCCACCAACCGGTCGGCGAGATGCTCCACCGAGTCCGCCGGGGTCTCGGACAGCCGGCGCCGGACCGCGTCGATGCCCGTCTCGATGTCGTCGCCCGGCCGTTCCACCAACCCGTCGGTGTACAGGGCGAGAACACTGCCGGGGGCCAGGGTGAGCGCCGTGACCGGGTACACCGAGTCGGGCTGCACGCCCAGCATCACACCGCCCACCAGATCCAGCGTCTCGGCCCGCCCGTCGGGGTGGCGCAGCAGCGGCGGGGGATGACCGGCCCGCACCGCGAGGGCCCGCCCGGTCGCCGGGTCGAGCTCGATGTAGCAGCAGGTGGCGAAGACGTCCGACTCCAGCTCGGTCAGCAGCCGGTTGGTGTGCGTGATGACCTCCTGCGGCGGCCGCTCGCTCGCCGCGAAGGCGTGCACGGCGCTGCGCAACTGCCCCATCACCGCGGCCGCCCCGACACTGTGCCCCTCGACGTCCCCGATGACCAGCGCCACCCCGCGCCCGGTGGTGATCACGTCGTACCAGTCGCCGCCGATCGCCATGCCCTGCGTACCGGGCAGATAGCGGCCGGTGGTGCGCAGGCCCTCGACGGCGGGCAGCCGGTGCGGCAGCAGCCCCTCCTGGAGGCCGCGGGCGACGGCGGACTCCGAGTCGTACAGCCGCGCCCGCTCCATCGCCTGGGCGGTCAGGCCGCTCAGCGCGGTGAGGGCGGAGCGCTCGTCGGGGGTGAACCGGTGCGGGGCGTCCCAGCCGAGGATGCAGGAGCCGACCGAGCGGCCGGAGGCGATCAGCGGCAGGAACGACCAGGCGCTCATGCGGTCCAGGGTGATGCCCGGATAGGCGACGGAGAGGTCCTCGGGTGATTCGAAGAACAGCGGGAGCCGTGTGGTCAGCGCGTGGACGCCGGGCAGCTGGGTGTCGAGGGTGACGCCCTCGAACGGGGTCAGGAACCCCTCCGGGTAGCCCGACTCCCACAGCAGGTACATCCGGCCGTCGCGGACCGTGTACAGGGCGAGCTCCCGGGCGCCGAAGGCGGGCAGCAGCTGCTCGGCCACCGCCCGGCAGACGTCCTGCACGGTGACCGCCTCGGTGAGCACGCTCGCCATCTGCACCACGTGGTACAGCGCCCCGGCCCGGGCGGCGGCCACCGGCCCCGGCGGCGGCACGGCGGCCGTGAGATCGGGCCCGGCGGCGGCACCGGCCTCCGCCCCCTGCTCGGCCCCGGTGGGCGGCGGGCCCGTGGGGAAGACCCGGCCGGTCAGCCCGTGCACGTCCGGGTACAGCACGAAGCTCAGCCAGTTCCCGTCGGGATGCCGGACGAGGAAGGACACCTGCTCCTGCGACAGCATCGCCGCCCGGTAGCGGTCCTCGTAGGCGGGATCCCGGAGCCAGGTGATCACCTCCCACGGGTAGCGGCCGAAGAGGTCCTCGCGGCCCGAGCCCAACAGCTCCTCGCAGCGGCGGTTGGCGTACGTCAGACGGCCGTCCTGGTCCAGCGAGAAGATCCCGTCGGGCAGCCGCTCGGCCGCCTCCGCCGCGGTGAGCCCGCCGCCCGCGTCGACGAGGGCGCCCACCAGGATCCGCTCAGAGCCGGCGCCGCCGTGCACGAGGTGGCCCCACAGCTCGACCGGCCGGTATCCCGTCCGCTCCTCGCCCCGGGACTCGTCCCGCACCCGGAAGTGCCGCGACCTGACCCGGCCACCGGCGAGGGCGTCGTACCGGCTCTCCCGCAGTTCGTGCAGGTCGTCGGGGCTGACCCGGGCTTCCACGTCCGCGATGGTGCCGCCGTAGTCCGCCCGGTCGATCCCCAGCAGTTCGAGGGCCTCGTCGTCCGCCGAGCACCGGTCGCTGTCCAGGTCCCAGTCGATGAGCCCGACCCGGACCGTGCGGGCGGCGGAGGTGGGCAGCCGGACGCTGATCGGCTCGTCGTCGTACTCGACGCGGCAGGGGGAGGCGTCCGGGCCCGGGCGGCCCGCGGCGAGGTGGTCGAGGCGCTGCTCCATGACCCGTTCCGCGGGGCGCAGCGCGAGGTCCACCGCCTCCGGCTCCATCGGTGGCCGGGCCGCCGAGCGCAGTACGACCAGGACGCCCACGGCCTCGCCGCCGGCCCGGACGGGCTGGTAGGCGGAGCCGAAGGAGTACGGCAGCCCGGCGGTGAAGTGCGGGAAGCGCACCATGGTGGCCCGCTCGTCGGGCAGCCACAGCGTCGCGTCACGCCGGTAGGCCTCCGCCATCGGCAGGGCGCCGCCCACCGGCACCCGCCACCAGCTCTTCAGCAGCGAGCGGGGCACCCCGGTGACCATCGCGAGCACCAGCGAGCGCCGGTCGCGGGAGCGCAGATAGACCAGTCCGCCGTAGCCGTCGAGGTCCCGCACGGCCTCCACCAGCGGGTCCGTGAGGGCATCCTCGATCCGGCTCGTGTCCCCGGCCGGGACCCGGCCGTCGGCCCCGTCCCGGCTCCGGCCGGCGGCGGACCGCGGCCCGTCCGGTACGGCGGCTCCCTCATCCATGTCGCGTCCTCCCGGTACGGACGCACCGGACACCCATCGCTTCCCACCAGGATGTGCCATGGTCGGCGGTCCGGCGCGGCAAGCGCAACCTTTCGGTCCGCCCGGTCGTCTCACCCGGTACCAGCACAATGCGAGCCTCGGGGGCGGCAATGGTACGAATCAGAACAGCATGCGCGACTCTCGCACTCGTGGGCGCCATGGTGGGCGTGGCGGCGGTCCCGGCCGGCGCACAGTCCACCGCCAGTGCCACGACGTGTCCGACGGGTTGGGGAAGCCTCGCCAAGACCGGCGCCGACGCCACGGTCGCGCCGCTGACGAACGTCAGGACCGGCCGGCACACCTGCTTCGACCGCATGGTCGTCGACGTGCCCGGCGCGGGCACCGGCGTCGGCTACCGGGTCCAGTACGTCGACCGGCTGTACCAGGACGGCTCGGGCCGCGAGATAGCGGTCGCCGGCGGCGCCGTCATCGAGGTCCGGGTGACCGCGCCCGCGTACGACCCGGAGACCGGCGCGGCCACCTACCCCGGCCGGGTCGCCCGCCCGCTGCCGGGCGTCGACCTCACGGGCTACCGCACCTTCCGGGACACCCGCTTCGCCGGCAGCTTCGAGGGCGAAACCCAGCTGGGCCTCGGCGTCCGAGCCCGCCTGCCCTTCCGGGTACAGCAACTGGACGACCGAGTGGTCGTGGACGTCGCCCACAGCTGGAACGCCACGGGGTGATGTGTGCCGCCGGGACCACCGGGCCGGTGACCTGGTCCGGTGGCCCGGTGGCCCGGTGGCCCGGTGGCCCGGTGGCCCGGTGGCCCGGTAGCCGGGTGCCTGCGTGGCCCGGTGGCCCAGGTCGCCCATGGCCCGAAGGTAGGGCCGCGACCCTGCGCGCCGAGCGCCCGGGGGCGGCGGTCCACGGGCCGAGCGTCATCGACGCGGTGGGGGCATGCTCACGGGTCGAGCGTCCACGGCGCTGCAGGGCGTCGGCCCCCAGGGGCCGAGCGCGTGCCGCACGAGCCGAAGGCACCGGCGTCACGAGCCGATCGCCCGGTGGCCGCTCACCTCAGCCGCCGCGCAACCGGCCCAGTTGCCCGAGCGTTCGTGCCGCCGCGCCGGCCAGGCGGGGGCGGTTGCGTACGTAGCGGCGGGCGGCGCGGGCGGGCTCGCGGCACAGCCAGTGGGCCGCTCCGCCCGGGACCGGCCGTACCACCGCTCCCTCGTACACCCGCAGGTCGCGGGTCTTGAGGGACTCCTTGTAGCGAGCCGGCCCGCTGCCCAGGTCGACGGTCTCGACGCCGTCGGCCGCCGCGGCCTCCAGCATCCTCAACTGCAGCACGAGACCGGGGGAGTACTTGGCGTACGCGCGGTCGTACGCAGGGAACCACCAGGACAGCACGGTGCGCGAGCGCAGCCCGTAGTGCGCGGCGACGGGCCGGTCCGCCGCGTACAGCACGGACAGCACCCCGCGGCACTCCGGCTCCTCGCTCTCCCCGAGCAGCTCCACCAGCCGGGTGATCCAGTCCTGCGTGAACCGGTCCCGCCGCCCGGTCCGCCGGTACTGCGCCGACTTCCACTCCATCAGCGCCCGCAGCGCGTCGGGATCGCGGGCGTCGTACACGAACCGCACCGGGCCCACCTGCCGGACCAGCCTGCGCTCCTTCGCCAGGGTCTGTCTGAGAAACCCCGGCGACCGCGCCCGCAGCCGCCGCGTGTACGCCTCGAAGCCCTCGCCGATGTCGACGACCGGGGAGGCGAGCTCCTCGACCGCGTGCGGCACGAACACCCCCTGACCGGCCTCCAGATTGTCGAACTCCCAGGACGACAGCCCGCAGACCCGTAACAGCCGGCGCGCGTCCAGCCGGATCCCCGGCCGCAGCACGGCCCCCTGACTGTCGGACACCCCCAGGCCGACGGCCCGGCCCCGCCCCAGCACCCCCACCTCGTACGGGAAGAACCCCACCGGGGTACCGTCCTCCAGCAGCACCGCCACTCTGACTCCCGGCCTGACCTGTCCCACCGCCACGGTGAACGCCGGATCGAGGAAGGGATTCGCCGGAGCGCCGGACTCCGTCCGGATCTCCCGCCACATCTTGAGGTCGTTCGGACCGAGTTCGTCCGGCCTCAGAACCAGTACACGCTGTCCAGGCAACTCTGCCTCCAGTGTCATCGGCATGGGGACACACGAAGGCCTGCGCATCACCGCGAGGCGGCACCAGGCGGTACGCAGACCGCACGGCGCAGGCCGTTGTCGGTACCGCCGTCACTCAGCAGCGAAACGTCTGCAACCGGGCAGCGCTCGGGGCCGATCCGGCCACCTTCGGACACGGTCCCGTCCCCACCGCACGGCGGCCCGGCCCGTTCCGCCCCGGCACGTCCGCCCCGGCCACCGCCGGGCTCACTCCGGCCGCCCCCGCGCCGGTCCGCGCAGCCCGCGCCGCGAGCTGGCGCCCGGACGGCTCCCCCTCACACGGACACGGCTCCTCGGCTTCCCTGGCCCCTTCGGCCCCGGCACTCCCCGCAGGGGCCGACGCCGCCGCGTCCGACTCCATCGCGGCCACGACCGTCGCGCGCCCCTCGCCCGCGAGTCCCGGGAGGGCGAGGTGCAGCACCAGCAGGCAGGCCACCAGCCCCACCACCGCTGTCCAACGTCGCCGCACCATCAGACCCCTGACCTGCGCTCCGGCGGGGGAACACGGAGTGAGTCCGACCCCAGGGCCGACGTCGGCCCTGCCCCCCGACACGTCCGGCCGCGCCTTCCAGTAGGCCGATCCCGACTCCACCCCGTCAAGCCCCGGTGTGACGATTCACCCCACTCGGCCGGATGTCACCGCAAAACCAACAGAAAGCGCTGCCATCAGCATCCGCCCCTGAACAGGTCAGTCGCCGTCGCCGCCCGCGCTGAGCACCTCATCCGCCTTCGGCGCCCGTACGTTCAGTGGCTTGTCGAAGCCGCTGAAGGACGTCGTGGTCTGCTGGGCGGCGCTCTTGTAGACCGTCTTCAGCAGGTACGGCTCGCCCTCCTGGGCCACGTAGAAGGTGTACGTGCCTTCCTTGTCCGCCTTGTCGGTGACGATCACTTCGATCGCTTCGGTGTCTCCGACGCGCGTGGATCCGCCCTTCTTCGCGGTGCCGAACGAGTCGAAGGGCCGTTCGCAGGAGGTGAGTCCGGTGCCGCCCGCGGCGGCCTGCTGCACGGGTGTCCTCACCCAGAGCCGCTGCTCGGCGGTGACGCCCGGCTTGCTCTTCCACTTCTGCAGGTAGGCCCGGTCCGGGCGGACGTAGTCGGATCCGTCCAGGCGGATCTGCTCCAAGGTCCCGCCCCTGGACCAGGTCGTCTTCGACCGGCACCGGCCGTCCAGGTCGGTCACGAGGTGGCTGGTGACCGTGCCGCCGCCCGTGGTGCGGTTGGTGATGTCGACGGTGACGGAATCCAGCTTCCGCATCCGGGCGTTGGCCTCGTCGAGGATGTCGCCGGCGGATCTGCCGTCGTCGCCGGCCCCGCAACCGGCCAGGGCCGCGCTCGCCAGCAGGCAGAGCGCGGTCGTCGTCATGGTAGCCATGGCCCGCACGGAGCCCCCTGTTGATCGTGTCGGCCGATGATCAGCAGGGGAGCTTACCCGCTCGCCTCGGCGTCAGGTCGCGTGGACCAGTTCGATCGTCCTGCCGAGCCCAGCCGCAGAGTCGCCATGAGACTCACCAGGTCAAGACCGCTTCGGGTCGGGTGAGGTGAGGGGCGTGGGCAGGTGCCCCGGTGCGCGCGGCCGTGCCGAACGGGCCGCGTACGCTACCGATGGCTCCGCCCCGAGGGATCTTCACGTCTGACGGGCCCGGCGGCGGGGGAGCCATCCAGGATGGTGGTGGCCGTGCCGACGCGTCGGCGGGCACCATGGTCACGGCGGGCACGGTCGGCGGGAGTCCGCCCGCGCCGGCCTTCGAGCGGAGGACGACATGGGATCGGCGATGGACGAGCGGTTTCACCGCCGGCAGAGATGGGCCGCCCGGGGCGCCCTGGCCGCGGCCGCCCTGGCGGCGCTGCTGCCGCTCGTCTCCGGCGGCCTGCGCGGGCTGCTCCTGCTCGTGGCGGGCCTCGCGGGACTCGCCCTGACCGCGGCCGCGCTCTGGTGGGTGCTGTCCCGGCGCGGAGCGGTCCGCATCGCGTCGGCCGCGCTGGCCGTCGTCGCGCCCGTCGGTCTGATCACCCTCTTCGCCGCCGCGAACCTGCTCTGGGTGGTCTTCGTCTCCCTGGTCCTGTGGTGCGGGGCGGTCTGGAGCGGCCGTTACGCCCTGCGCAGCACGGGCCTGCGGAGCGTACGGGTCAGGGAGTACCGCACGCCGCCACCCCTGCGCCCCTTCCTGCTGCTCAACCCGCGCTCCGGCGGCGGCAAGGTCGAGAAGTTCAACCTGCGGGAGAAGGCCGAGTCCCTGGGCGCCCGGGTCGTCCTGCTCGACCCGGAGCAGCAGCAGGACGTCACCGAACTGGCCAAGGCGGCCGTGGCCGACGGAGCCGACCTCCTGGGCGTCGCGGGCGGCGACGGCACCCAGGCCCTGGTCGCCGCCGTCGCCGCGGAACACGGCCTGCCGTTCCTCGTCATCGCCGCCGGTACCCGCAACCACTTCGCCATGGACCTGGGGCTGGACCGGGACGACCCCGCCACCTGCCTCGACGCCCTCACCGACGGCGTGGAACTCCGCGTCGACCTCGGGTTCGCCGACGGCCGCCCGTTCGTCAACAACGCCTCGTTCGGCGTGTACGGCGCCGTCGTCCAGAGCCCCGGCTATCGCGAGGACAAGGTGGGCGCGGCCCTGGAACGCCTGCCCGACCTGCTCACCCGGCAGAGCGGGCCGCGACTGACGGCCACCGCCGACGGCACCACCATCGCCGACCCGCAGGCGATCCTGGTCAGCAACAACGCCTACCGCATGGACGACCCCTTCGGCTTCGGACGGCGCGAGCGGCTCAACTCCGGGCGGCTCGGCGTGCTCGCCGTCCGTGTGGACAGCGCCGTGGAGGCCGCCGAACTGCTGCTGTCCCCGCGCCCGGAGGGGCTCACCGTGCTCACCGCCCAGCGCGTCGTCGTCGACGCCGACGCACCGCAGCTGGACGTCGGCCTCGACGGAGAGGCACTCACCATGCCCGCCCCCGTCCACTGCCGTATCGCGCGCCGCGCCCTGCGCGTCCGCGTGCCCCGCAACCGTCCCGGAGTCCCCGAGGCGCCCCCGCGCCTGGACTGGCGACGGCTGCGCAAACTGGCCGCCGCGGTCGGCCGTACGGCCGTACCCACGCGCTCCGGGCGCGGCTGAGCGTCGGACGGTCGGCACGCACGAGGTCCCCCACGCCAGTGGCGTGGGGGACCTCTGAGTCTCAGGCCTCCTTGGGTCCGGCCTGCTGCACCACCTCGAAGGACCACAGCGTCGAACCGCTCGCCGCGGGCTTCGGCCGTTCGCCGCCCTCGCCGCCGCCCTGGTGCGCGCTCTTCATCGGCCCCTCCATCCAGGCCTGGAACGACTGCTCGTCACGCCACCGCGTGTAGACGAGGTAGGTGTCGGTGCCCTCGACCGGGCGGAGCAGCTCGAACCACTCGAACCCGTCGGAGTTCTCCACGGCGTGCGCACGGGAGGCGAACCGCTTCTCCAGCGTCTCCCGCTGCTCGGCGGGCACGGTCAGCACGTTGATCTTGACTACGCTCATGCGCCCATCTTGCCCGATGGCACATCCGCGCAGGCTGAGCCCTACGGCTCCACCGACTATTGAACGTGTTCAAAAATGGGCTAGGGTCACTTCCACACACCGAGGGGGAGACCTTCATGAAGTTCGTGATGCCCGGCGGCACCGGCCAGGTCGGCACGGTCCTCAAGCGCGCGCTGAGCGCGGCGGGACATGACGTCGTCGTGCTCAGCAGACACCCGTCAGGACCCGGTGAAGTGCACTGGGACGGGAAGACCCCGGGACCCTGGGCCGCCGAGATCGACGGCAGCGACGTGGTGGTCAACCTGGCCGGCCGGAGCGTGAACTGCCGCTACACCCCCGCCAACCTCCGGCAGATGATGGACTCCCGGGTCCACTCCGCCCGGGTCGTGGGAGAGGTGATCGCCGCAGCCGCCCGGCCGCCCCGGGTCTGGCTCCAGATGAGCACCGCCACCGTCTACGCGCACCGCTTCGACGCGCCCAACGACGAGGCCACCGGCCTGATCGGCGGCACCGAACCCGGCGTTCCCGGCTACTGGGGCTACAGCGTCGACATCGCCAAGGCCTGGGAACGCGAGCAGCGGAACGCCGGCACCCCGCACACCCGCAAGGTGGCCCTGCGCGCCGCCATGGTGATGAGCCCGGACCGCGGCGGCGTCTTCGACGTCCTGCTGCGCATGGCCCGCCTCGGCCTCGGCGGCCCGGTCGGCGGCGGAGCCCAGTACGTGTCCTGGATCCACGACCGGGACTTCGCCCGGGCCGTCGAGTTCCTCGTCGCACGGGACGACATCGAGGGCCCGGTCAACCTCGCCGCCCCCGAGCCCCTCCCGCACCGCGCCTTCATGCGCGCCCTGCGCGCCGCGGCGGGTGTCCCGGTGGGCCTGCCCGCGACGCGCGGGATGGCGGAGATCGGCGCGTTCGTCCTGCGCTCGGACACCGAACTGCTGCTGAAGAGCCGTCGCGTCGTCCCCGGGCGGCTGCTCGACGCGGGCTTCGCCTTCGAGCGCCCCGAGTGGCCGCAGGCCGCGGACGACCTCGTACGACGTCTCCGCGGCCGTGCGGCGGGCTGAGCCCGGGTCAGTTCTTCTTCTTGCCCTGCTCCAGCGCCTCGCCGGTCATGTCGGTGACCTGCCCGGCCGGCGGTGCGTCCGCCTCCACCTCGGTGCCGAAGTCGGTGAAGTCCATGACCGTGCGCACCGTGACCTTCTCGGGCGCGGACGAGGGGCTCGACGAGCCGCCGGAGGAGGACTGCCGCGTGGCCTGAGGCGACTGGACAGTCATGTCGATCTGCTGACGGCGCATCCGGCCCTCGTCGTCCAGCCACACGTCCATCGGCAGGGTCGGGCCGACCTGCTCGCGCAGGGTGTCGCCGTTCGGAAGCCCGGCGACGTCGACGGTGACGCGGTAGTGCGTCGTCTTCACCCCGTTGACCGTCGCCGGGCCCTTCTTCGTCACGTCCTGGTCGGTGATCGCTTTGGCGTACGCCGCGGACTGCGCCGGATCGCTCATGGACCGGCCGTCCGTGCCCTGCCCCGCGGCGACCTTCCCCAGGTCGATCTTGATCCAGGGCTTGCCGCCCGGCGCCTGGCCCTCGGGCATCTTCTGGTAGAGGACCCGGTCGATCACGCGTTGCTCGATCCGCTGCCCGCGCATGGTGAGGGTCATGACGCTGTCACCGTCGTCCAGGTCCACCGCGCCCTGCCCGTTCGCGGTCTGCGAGGCGTCCCCGGCCGAAGTCCGCACCCGCAGCCGCACCTTCGCGGTGTCCTCCTCGGCCGTCCTGTCGTAGGCCGAGCGCACCGCCCGCGTGCCCTGCTCCCGGGTGCCGGTGCCCGCGTCCGCCGAGGTGCCCCGCGCGGCGTCGCCGGACTCGCCGTCGTCGCCGCAGCCGACCAGCACCGTCCCCGCCAGCACTCCGGCGACGCCCATGGCGCAGACCCGCCTGCCGTTCCCCGCCCTGCCCATCGAATCAGCTCCTCTCAGGTGTGTGGTGCGACCCAGGTGCCCAAGCCGGGCATGAACACACCTGAGAGGCCGAGGAGTTGGATTCCGGGAGAGTCGGGCGTCAGGGTCAGTGGCGGCCCCTGAGCTTGCCGAGCAGACGCTGGGCCTGGGCCCGCTTGCGGGGATCGGCCGCGGCACGCCGCGCCTGCTCCACGGCCCGCTGCCCCTGCGGGCTCCGGGCGAACTGCTTGAGGCGGTCCAGCATTCCGGCCATGACACACCGTCCTTCCTGTCGTGCTGTCGCTTGTCCGTACTGCCGCCTACCCGGCCGGCGACGTGCTCAGGCACGCTGTGGCCCGCTCGGCGCGCGACCGAATGTGTTTGCGGCCGCGGTCAGAGGCAAGTCGGTGTCCATGACTGAAGAGAACAAGCGCACGAATCAGAAGACGTCCACCGTACGGACCGCGGGCTCCAAGGCCCGCGGCGCCGCGGACAAGGCCACCGCACCCGCGTCCCAGGCGGCGAAGGGCGCCGCGGGCAAGGCCGGTGAGGCGGCCTCAGCGGCCAAGTCCGGCGCGGAGCGCTCCGCCGAGACGGCGAAGACCGCCGCACAGACCGCGGCCAAGGGCGTCGAGGCCGGCCGCCAGGCGGTCGCCACGGCCTCGGGTCATGTCGCGACCACGGCGAAGACGGCGTGGACGGTCATCGCCCACCGCAAGCTGGTGGCCGCGGGCGTCGGAGCCGGCCTGACCGCCCTGAGCGCCGCGTCCTACGCCGTCGGACGCCGCGCGGAACGCGGTGCGCACGGCCCCCTCACCCGCCTGACCGGCGGACGGATCTGAGCACGGCCGGCGCGATGGACGTGCCGGCACGAGGGAGAAGGCGGCGCGACGCGCCACCGGACATCCGGTGGCCCGTGGCGCCGCCTTGTGCCGCTCCGGGTTCTGGGCACCGTCGTGCTCCGAACCGCTCCCCGGCGCACGGCCCGGCGCACATCCGTCCCTCACCGGGGTGCCCCCCTCGCGCGGCACCGCCGTGACGAGGAAGGATGAGACCCGCAAACGAAGGATCAACCCATGCGGAGGAGCGGGCCCATGCAGCACGAGCGAGCGGGAAGTCCGGCCGGACCCGAGGATCTCGTCGATGTCGCTCGGCTGGTCACCGCGTACTACGCGCGCCGGCCCGACCTGGACGACCCGGGGCAGCGCGTCGCGTTCGGGACCTCCGGACACCGCGGATCGTCCCTGGCGGCCGCGTTCAACGACGACCACATCGCCGCGACCAGCCAGGCCATCTGCGAGTACCGCGCACACCAGGGCATCGACGGTCCCCTCTTCCTGGGCGCCGACACCCACGCCCTCTCGGAGCCCGCGCGGGTGACCGCCCTCGAGGTGTTCGCCGCCAACGAGGTGACCGTGCTGATCGACGACGCGGACGGTTACACGCCCACCCCGGCCGTCTCGCACGCCATCCTCACCCACAACCGCGGCCGCACCGACGGCCTCGCGGACGGCGTCGTCGTCACGCCCTCCCACAACCCGCCCGCCGACGGCGGGTTCAAGTACAACCCGCCCAGCGGAGGCCCCGCCGCCTCGGACGCCACCTCCTGGATCCAGGACAGGGCGAACGAGATCATCCGGGGCGGCCTGAAGGACGTACGCCGCGTCTCCCACGCGCGTGCCCTCGCCGCACCGACCACCGGGCGTTACGACTTCCTCGGCACCTACGTCGCCGACCTGCCCCAGGTGCTCGACCTGGACGCGATCCGCTCGGCCGGTCTCAGGATCGGCGCCGACCCCCTCGGCGGGGCGTCGGTCGCCTACTGGGGCCGCATCGCCGAGCAGCACCGCCTCGACCTGACCGTGGTCAACCCGCACACCGACCCCACCTGGCGGTTCATGACGCTGGACTGGGACGGCAAGATCCGCATGGACTGCTCGTCGCCCTACGCCATGGCCTCGCTCATCGAGCAGCGCGACCGCTTCCGGATCTCCACCGGCAACGACGCCGACGCCGACCGCCACGGCATCGTCACCCCGGACGCGGGCCTGATGAACCCCAACCACTACCTGGCCGTCGCCATCTCCTACCTGTTCGCCCACCGCGACCGCTGGCCGGCCACCACCGGCATCGGCAAGACACTGGTCTCCTCCGCCATGATCGACCGGGTCGCCGCCGACCTGGGCCGCGAGCTGGTCGAGGTGCCCGTCGGCTTCAAGTGGTTCGTGGACGGGCTGGCCGGCGGCACCATCGGCTTCGGCGGGGAGGAGTCCGCCGGGGCGTCCTTCCTGCGCCGGGACGGATCCGTCTGGACCACCGACAAGGACGGCATCCTCCTGGCGCTGCTCGCCTCCGAGATCACGGCGGTCACCGGGAAGACCCCCTCCGAGCACTACGCGGCGCTGACCGCCCGCTTCGGCGAACCGGCGTACGCCCGCATCGACGCGCCCGCGACCCGCGAGGAGAAGGCCCTGCTGGCCAAGCTCTCCCCGGCCCAGGTCAGTGCGGACACCCTGGCCGGGGACGCGGTCACGGCGGTGCTCACCGAGGCCCCCGGGAACGGCGCGGCCATCGGCGGCATCAAGGTGACCACCGGCAACGCCTGGTTCGCCGCCCGCCCCTCGGGCACCGAGGACGTCTACAAGATCTACGCCGAGTCCTTCCTCGGCCCCGACCACCTCGGCAGGGTCCAGGAGGAGGCCAAGTCCGTCGTGCTGGCGGCCCTGTCCGGCTGACCTCGGACACACCACAGCCCGGGCCACCGCGAGGGGCCCGGGCTGTTCCGCTCGCGCGTCAGCCGCGCAGGCTGCGGGCGGGCAGGACGACATGCGCCGCCGAGGCCATCGCGTCCTCGTCCGAGGTGAAGGCGGCGAGGGCCTCGGCGTCACCGGGCTCGGCGCCCTCCGGCCACGGCCGGGTGGCGAAGATGAGGTAGGCGAAGCCGAGTTCGCCGACCGTCTCCAGCCAGGTCTGCGGCGGCACGAACTGGGACTTGAGGTGCTGCACGGTGAGGACGGCCGACCCGGGCACGACGAGCAGGCTCACCGGCAGACTGGGCCGCTGGGCCGCGTCGACGAGCCCCTCGCCCAGCGGGAGTCCGGCGCCGAGCAGCAACTGCTCGACGGCCTTGGCGGTGCCCTGCGGACCGTTCGCCCCGTCTCCGAGGGAGCACGCCAGCAGATAGGGGACGTCGTTCCCCTCGGGGGTCGTGCCCCGCCAGGACTGGACGACGAGGGAACCGAGGTCGTCGGTGGACACGGACTGCGTTTCGGGTGAGATCGAGGTCACCGCGGCACCGTATCGGCGCACCTCGCGGCACCCGGTCCCCTGTCACCCGAGTGGCCCAGCCGCCGCCGGCCCGGCCACACGATCGAGGGGTCCGCGCGCCCGGCACGGGCCCGATACAGGACACTGGGTGAAGATCCGACCGGGAAGGACCGACACGTGATCATCTTCGGCACCAAGGGATACCTGTACCAGCTGGCGATACTGACGCTGGTGTGCGGCCAGTGCGGAAACCCCGCCGCCCACACGCTCAGGAAGCGCGTCACGAAGTTCACCCTGTTCTTCGTTCCGCTGTTCCCGATCTCGACGAAGTACCTGACGCAGTGCACCTTCTGCGGCGCGGAGCAGAAGGTGACCAAGGAGCAGGCGGATCACCTGCAGACCCAGAGCACGAGCGGCCCGAGCGGCCAGGCGTACGGGCAGCCGCAGCAGCAGGACCGGTTCTGACACCGGGGGTCGACGCTTCGGCACGCCCGTGGTCCTGCTGACCACCGAGAACGCCGACGGCACCAGCAATCTCGCCCCATCTCCTCCGCGTGGGCCCTGGGGCGGCACATCGTCCTGGGGCTCGGCAGCGAGAGCGCACGTGGAACGGCTCGCACCGCTGACCGGTGCCGATCCCGTGCCGGAGGCCAAGCGGCCCGGCACCCAGCACATCGACCCCGCCGCCTGGAGCCCGCTCATCTACAACTTCCGTCACTACCACGCCCTGGCCCCCGAGATCGGCCACGGCTTCCGCTCCGAGACGGCGCGAAGCACCGTCTGATCACATCCGAGGTGGCATCCGGGGCTTCCCGGGTACCCGAGCTCCACGGGCCCGGACCTGAGTGGGCCGATGGGCCTCCTGCAGTCGATCAGTGAATACGGAGGCATTCAGATGAGCACCATCAAGGAAACCGTGGAAGTCGACGTCCCCGTCCACACCGCCTACAACCAGTGGACACAGTTCGAGGAGTTCCCGAACTTCATGGAGGGCGTCGAGGAGGTCAGGCAACTGGACGACCGCCACAACCACTGGACCACCAAGATCGGCGGGGTACGGCGCGAGTTCGACACCGAGATCGTCGACCAGCTGGCCGACGAGCGGGTCACCTGGCGCACGACCAGCGGAGACACCCACCAGCGCGGTTCCGTCCGTTTCGAGCGCCTGGACGACACCCACACCAGGGTGGAGCTCGTGATGGATGTCGAGCCCAGTGGAGCCGTGGAGAAGGCCGGCGACATGATGGGCACGATCGACCGCCGGGTGAAGGGCGACATGAAGCGCTTCAAGCAGTACATCGAGGAGCGCGGAATCGAATCCGGCTCATGGCGCGGCCGCGTCCAGCCCGGCGACAGCCCCGGCGGCCCCGGCCCCATCCTCTGACACCAGCCGCACCCCGAACCCGGCCTCCTGTGAGGCCGGGTTCTTCCGTGCCCGGGTGCCGGCTCCAGGCGGAGAGACGTGAACTTTCGGCCAACGTCCTGACATGCACCTGTCCATTTCGCTTCTCCGGTGGCACGCTGCCCCCTGACTGTCCGCAGTGAGACCCCTGCCTGACCGGGTGCACGGGCTTCCCGCCACCCGGCCCCCACAGCAGAAGGAGACCGCGTGATGGGCAAACCCCGCAGCGCCCGCTCGACCGGCGGCGACACCCGCGTCCGCCGCTCCGTCCTCGGCGCGCTCGCCGGCGTCGCCGCGCTCCTGGCCACCGGCGTCACCGCCGCACCGGCGAGCGCCGCACCGGACCCCGGTGTGACGACCCCCTCGGCGCGGGAACGCGCCCTGGCCTTCTGGACCCCGCAGCGGATGCGCGAGGCCACCCCGCTCGACCTCCTCACCGTCGACCGCTCCGACGTACGGACACCGGCACCCCGCGAGGGCAAGCCGGCGGTCGTGGCCCCCAGCGCGCCGGCCTCCGCCGCGGCCGCCGTGGGCCCCCTGGCCTTCCCGCACTCCGGCGGCCCCTGGTCCGGCGGGGGAGCGGTCACCAAGACCGCGGGACGGGTCTTCTTCAGCTACCAGGGCCGTACCGCGTCCTGCTCCGGCAACGCCGTCACCAGCGCCAACAAGAGCACGGTGATCACCGCGGGCCACTGCGTGAAGCTGGAGGGCGCCTGGCACACCAACTGGGTCTTCGTACCCGGCTACCACGACGGGCAGCGCCCGTACGGCACCTGGACGGCGTCCAAGACCCTCTCCACGCCGCAGTGGACGGCCAGTGAGGACATCAACTACGACATCGGCGCGGCCGTGGTCGCCCCGCTGGACGGGCAGAAGCTGACCGACGTCGTCGGCGGCCAGGGCCTGGCCTTCAACACCGGCTACAACAAGGCGATGTACTCCTTCGGCTTCCCCGCCGCCGCGCCCTACGACGGGGAGAAGTTCATCTACTGCAGCGGCAACACCACCCGCGACTTCCTGCTGTCCAAGGACCACGGGCTGACCTGCAACATGACCGGCGGCTCCAGTGGAGGCCCCTGGTTCACCCAGTTCAGCGAGACCACGGGGACCGGCCTGCAGTCCTCGGTGAACAGCTTCAAGTACAACTTCCTGCCGAACGCCATGTACGGCCCGTACTTCGGCGCGGACGCACAGAACCTGTACCAGAGCGCCCAGTCCTCCTGACCCACCGCGCCACCGGGAGCCGGGTCCTTCACCATGCAGTGGCGCAGGACCCGGCACCGACTCACTTCATGACGGCTCCGCCCTCCCGGGACGGCTCGGTGGGCCGGAAGCGGTGGTGCAGCCCGATGGCGACGGGGGCCGCGGTGAACACCGACGAGTACGTCCCGACGGCGAGGCCGACGAGCAGGGCCAGGGCGAAGTCCGTGAGCGAGGAACCGCCCAGCACGGCGAGGGCGGTGAGCATGAACGCCGCGCCCATGCCGGTGTTCACCGTGCGGGGCAAGGTCTGCAGGATCGCCTGGTCGACGGTGCCGGCGAACGGCGAACCCGGGTCCCGCCGGGTCAGTTCCCGGACGCGGTCGAACAGGACGACGGAGTCGTTGACGGAGTAGCCGATGACGGTGAGCAGGGCTGCCAGGAACACCCCGTCGACCGGCTTGCCGAGCCAGGCGAAGACCCCCAGCAGGATGACCACGTCGTGGAGGAGGGCGACGACCGCGGCCGAGCCCAGCATCCAGCGGAAGCGTGCCGCGAGGTAGACGAACTGCGCGCCGAGGGCCACCGCCAGCGCGATCAGGGCACCCTGGCGCAGTTCCTTGCCCAGGCTGGGGCCGATCAGTTCGTCGCGGACCTTGTCCGCCCCGCGGTCGAGGTCTCGCAGGGCGCCGGTGACCTCGGCCTCCTCGGCGTCGGTCAGCGGATCCGTACGCACCGTCAGACCCGTCTCGCCGGAGGACTGCACGACCGCCCGGGGAAATCCGGCGTCGGCGAGCGCGGTACGGACCCGGCCGGGATCTACGGGGGCACTGGTGGTGTACTCGATGAGACGGCCCCCGGTGAACTCCACACCGAGGTCGACGCCTCGCACCACGATGCCCGAACCGGCCAGCGCCAGCACCGCCGCGGAGGTGACCAGCCAGCGGCGCGGGCGGCGCATCAGGCGCGGGTTGCGACGGGTGAGGCGCTCGCGGACCGCGCCGATGGTGGCGATACCGGTGAGACGGGGGCGGCGCCGCACGCCGGGGCGGCTCGCGGCGAACTCGGCGAGCACCCGGCTTACGACCAGGGCGCTGAACATCGAGGCGAGCACTCCGATGCCGAGGGTGACGCCGAAGCCCCGCACGGGCCCGGACGCGAGGAAGAACAGCAGGGCGGCCGCGATCAGCGTGGTGATGTTGGAGTCGGCGATCGCGCTGAAGGCGTTGCGGAAGCCAGCCGCGAGCGACGAGCGGATGCTGGGCCGGCGGCGCACGGCGTACTCCTCGCGCGCCCGCTCGAAGACCAGCACATTGGCGTCGACCGCCATGCCGATGGCCAGCACGAAACCGGCCAGGCCCGGCAGCGTCAGGGTGGCGCCGACAGCGGCCAGGGCGGCGTAGGAGACCAGGCCGTAACAGGCCAGCGCCAAGGCGGCCAGGCCGCCCATCAGCCGGTACACGACGATGATGAACAGCGAGGTCAGTGCGGTGCCGATGGCCGCGGCCCAGGCGCTGGCGGTGATGGCCTGCGCGCCGAGGGTGGGGCCGACGGTGCGCTGCTCGACGGTCTCGACGGGCACGGGCAGGGCACCGCCGTTGATGAGCAGCGAGAGTTCGCGGGCCTCCTCGGGGCCGAAGGAGCCCGTGATCTGCGTGGCGCCGTCGCGGATGCCGGTCCCGCAGGTGAGGGACGGGTCGACCTGCGGGGAGGAGATGACCTTGTCGTCGAGGACGATCGCGACCCGCCGTGCCGGATCGCCCGGAGCCTTGCAGGCGGCCGCACCGGTCAGGTCGGCCCAGCCGGCGCGACCGGCGCCCTCGAAACCGACGGTGACGTGCCATCCGGCACCGCCCTGCTGGTCGAACCGGGCGGCGGCCTCCTTGACGTCCTCGCCGGTCAGGGAAGCGGGCCCGAGGCGCAGCGGCGTGCCCGACTCGTCGGGCAGGACGTGCTCCCGGGGCCGTTTCGGCTGGGGCCGGGAGGTGCCGTCGGCTTCGTCCGCGGCACCGAGCACCGGGTGGAAGGTGAGCTGCGCGGTACGGCCCAGGACGGCGGCGGCCTTCTTCGGGTCCTGCACACCGGGCAGTTCGACGATGATCCGGTGGTCGCCGGAGCGCACCAGGGTGGGTTCGGCGACGCCGAGCGCGTCGATACGGCCGCGCAGGACCTCAAGGGTGCGGTCGGTGGCCGCGCTGTCGGCGTCGGTGGTCGGGGTGGAGCGGGTCTCGAGCACGATCTGCGTTCCGCCGCGCAGGTCCAGTCCGAGCCGGACCGGCACGGTGGCGGCGATGTACAGGGACAGGGCGAGCACGGCGAGGGCGAGCAGCGCCCTCACGCGCAGGGAACGGTTCAACGGGAGCCTCCGGCAGGCACGCCACGGCGGCGGCCGTCGCGGGCCGCCGCGGGGCGGGTGAAGGGAGCAGGGAAGAGACGTCAGATGCCGGAGAACAGCGGGGGCGCCCGCTCCTGGTCCTGGGCCGCGGGCGGCTGTGCGGACGGCACGTGCCCGGTCCGCGCGGCGTACGGGCCCGGAACCGGACCCGGGGCGGCAAGCGTGCCCCGGCCGCAGGTGCCGAGGTGCGCACGCGGGGCCGGGTGCTCACCGGGCGGGTGGTCGTGGCGCATGGCCGCCCGGACGACGCGGACGGCGTCGCATCCGTCGTCGGCGCGTGTCCCGTCGTACCGGTGATGGTCCGCCGCCACGGGTGCGGCCGCCGGCCCCGCGCCCGATGCGCCGGGCCCGGGGGTGACACCGCCGAGTGTGGTCACCAGCGCCAGCACGACGACCGCCAGTACGGCGGCGACGCGGGAGGAGCGCCGGGGGGTGCCGGTGGCGGGCGCCGAGCGCCTGGCGTGGTGCACCGTCAGGGCTCGATCAGGCCGGCGCGGATGGCGTAGCGGGTCAGGTCGAGGCGGTCACGCAGGCCGAGCTTCTGCAGCAGGTTGGCGCGGTGGCGCTGGACGGTCTTGACGCTGATGAACAGCAGGTCCGCGATCTCCTTGGACGAATGGCCCTCGGCGACCAGCTTGAGAACCTCCTCCTCGCGGGGGGTGAGGATCTGCTCGGGCGTCTCGTCCCCGTGCCGGGCCCGGTCGAGGTAGTTGCGGATCAGAGCGGTGATCGCGCCGGGGTACAGGAAGGGCTCGTCGCGCATCGCGGCCCGGCAGGCGGCGACCAGGTCCCGGTCGGCCACGGACTTCAGCACGTACCCGCTCGCGCCCGCCTTGAGAGCCTGGAAGAAGTACTGCTCGTTGTCGTGCATGGTGAGCATCAGGATCCGCAGGCCCGGCTTGAGGGCGGCCAGTTCGCGGGCTGCCTGGAGTCCGGTCAGGCGCGGCATGGCGATGTCGAGCACGGCCAGGTCGATCTCGCCGGTGCGGGCCAGCTCGATGGCCTCGGCCCCGTCACCGGCCTCGGCGACCACTTCGAGGTCCGGTTGCTGGTCGAGGATGAGCCGCACACCGCGCCGGACCAGTGCATGGTCGTCGGCGAGCAGGATGCGGATCGGCTGCGCCGTCGTCGGGGCGGGCGGGGTCGTGTCGGGCATCGTCAGGGCTGCTTCCTTGCAACGGGCGCGGTGAGCTGGACGCGGGTGCCGGCGTGCGGTGCCGGGGTGATCTCCAGGCTGCCTTCCACGAGCAGGGCCCGCTCACGCATACCACGGATGCCGGCGCCTTCGCGGGGCGCCCCGATACCGCTGCCGTCGTCGGTCACCGTCAGCACCACGCTGTCGTCGGCACGGCTCAGCGCGACCGTGACCCGCCCGGCGTCCGCGTGGCGGGCGACGTTGGTCAGCGATTCCTGGGCGACGCGGTAGAGGACCAGCTCCGTCTCCGGCGCGAGAGCGGGCAGAGCGGCGTCGAAGCGGCGCGTGACCGACAGCCTGGTGTGGGTGGCGAAGTCCTCGGTGAGCGAGGTCAGCGCGCTCACCAGGCCCAGATCGTCCAGCACCCCGGGCCGCAGCCGGCGCACCAGACGACGGACCTCGTCCAGGCTCTCCCGGGTGATCTCCTGCAACTCCTGCAGTTCCTCGCGCAGCGGCTCCGGCGCGTCGTCCGCCGAGCGCTTGAGCCCCAGCAGGATGGCGGTCATGCTCTGGCCGACCTCGTCGTGCAGCTCCTGGGCGATGCGCCGGCGCTCCGCCTCCTGGGCCAGCAGGGCCCGGGCGCTGCTGGCGACCCTCTCCTGCTCCAGCCGCTCCAGCATGGCGTTGAACGCGCGGATCACCTCGGCGACGCCACCGGCACCGGAAGCGGGCAGACGCTGACCGGGACGCAGCAGGTCCACGGTGGTCATCAGCTTGGTGAGCCGGTCCAGCGGGGCCAGCCCGAGCCGCAGCAGCGCGGCGTTCGCGACGAGCATGACGGCCAGACCACCGACCAGGATGATGGCCTCGGTCAGCAGCACCGGCACGGAGACGGTCACCGGAGCCCACAGCAGCAGCGCCGTGGCCATGCCCAGTACCACGGCGTTGAGGGCGAAGATCCGCCAGAACAAGGACACAGTCCCTGCGCCTCCCCTTCTCCTTCTACAAGCTCGGTCTCACCTCCACTGTCGGCCATCGCGGAGCCGGACCGCGTACGCGGCACGGGCACATGGGCAAGCCGACGTTCACACTGTCCCCCCACCGCGCCTCTCGTCCATGGGACCTGGTCCCCATTTCGGCGGGCACCACGCACCCACGGCGCGGCCGTATGGGTCCCTCGACCCGGTGCGAATGGGGCCCGCGCCCGATGGGTTTCCGCCGCGCGACCGGCCAGGGTGGAGAACACACGACCACCCGGCAGCGCACGGGCGGCCCGGCGACCCCGCCGGGCCGCCCGCCGCGCATGACCGACCCGCCGTACGCCGCCGAGAAAGGGAAACGACCATGCCGCTGGATGTCACCCGGGCCGAACCCCACCCCCACGAGGCCCGCAGGCGCCTGGCGCACGCCCGCACCTCCCGGCTGGCCCAGCTGCGTGCCCTCGACGAGACCGAGCAAGGCGCGGACGACCACCTGCGGTCCGTGCAGAGGACCGCGATGGAACGGGTCCTCGAAGAGATCGAGGAAGCCTTCGCCCGCATCGACGACGGCAGCTACGGCATCTGCGTGGGCTGCGCCAAGCCCGTTCCCGCCGAGCGGCTCGAGATCCTGCCCTACACCCGCCACTGCGTCGCCTGCCAGCGGCGCACCGCCTGACCCTCCTGTATCGGCCTCCTACGCCCTGCCGCAAAGGGGTGACATGGTGAACCACCAGACCATCGACGAGAGCACGACGCAGCTGTCGGCCGAGGACCTCGCGGCGCTGCGCGAGAACCTCCACGAGCAGCGACTGTTCCGCCAGGAGCAACTGCGCATGCTCGCCGGACCGGTCACCTCCCGGGCCGAGGACCGGATCCGGCAGCGGGCCGCCGCGCAGATCGAGGTCCGTGTCAAACTCGCCGCCTCCGCCCGCATGGTGCTCACCGACGTCGAAGCAGCCCTCACCCGCATGAACGAAGGCTCCTACGGCACCTGCCACCTGTGCCGTCGCCCGGTGGAACGGGAACGCCTCATGATCGTGCCGCAGGCCCGCTACTGCGCCCGCTGCCAGCAGGTCAAGGAGGCACAGCCATGACCGACGCCCCCAACCTGTCCGGGGACGTCGCCCGGCACCGGCCGTGGCCCCTGTGCCGGCGCTGCTGCGGCGTCGCGCTGGACATGGGCAGCGCCCGCACCCGCGTCTGGCTCGCCGGCAAGGGCACGGTCGTCGACGTGCCCACCGTCACCTTCCCCGGCGCCGGTGCGATCCACCCCGTGCAGCGCGGGACCATCATCGACACCGCGGGGTGTTCCCGGATGCTGGAGCGTCTGCTCGGCCACCGGTTGCCCCGCTTCACCCGGCCCATGGTCATCGTCACCACTCCGGTCCTGGACGGCGTCGCCTACCGCACCCGGGCCCGCGCCGCCGTCGAGGTGCTTCGGCCGCGCAGCGTCCTCACCGTGCCCAGCGCCCGGAGCATCGCCCTGGCCGCCGACGCGGACCTGTCCGGGCCGCTGGTGGTGGTGGACATCGGCGCCCATCTCACCGAAGCGGTCCTGCTGTGCGACGGCGCCGTCACCGACGCGCACCGCACGGCCCTGGGCACCAGCGACCTCGACGAGACGACCACGCCCGGGCAACTCGTCGAGGCGGTGGCCGCGATGCTGACGGCGATGCGCCGCCAGGACCGCACCTCGCTCACCGCCGAAGCCCTGCGGCGCGGCCTCCTCCTGGCCGGCGGGGGAGCCCTGCACCCGGACATCACCCACCCCCTCTCGGCTCGCCTCAAGGCGCCGCTGCGCATCGTCCCGGCCCCGCACACCGCGGCGGTCCGCGGCGCCGCCACGTTCCTCCAGGCCGCACACGGCCACCCCTCGGCCGCCACGGCCTTCCCGCCCTTCGCCGGCCCCCAGTAGGACAGTCGCCCCGGCGTACGGTGTCGTCGGTGTCGCCGAGGGGTTCGCGGCGAACGCCGACCGCAGCCTGGGGTCCGGATGTACGACGATCGCGTCGACTCCCTCGTCCGGCAGCGCCCGCCAGGCCGGCGAGGGGGGCACCGATCGCCTCGCGGTCATGACACCGCTCGCACATGGTTCGCCCCAGTCCGGTGCCGCGGGGCCGGGGGCGAGTCGGCCGTCGGTGTACTCCGGTTGACGGATTCAATGATGACCCGGTTGGGCAAGGGGCTAGAGAATGTCATGAGCACGACCCCTCTTCCCCCACAAGGAGGTCGATCATGCACGTCCGTCTGCTGACCGGCAGCGCCGCCGCTGCCCTTCTGATGTCCCTGCCCCTGACGGGTGGACAGGTCGCGTCCGCCGCTCCCCAGGCCCCGGACGCCCCTCTGGCCGCCCGCGTCGTGACCTACGACGCCAGTGGCTCAGCCGAGTTCAAGAGCGCCGTCGACCGGGGCGCGGCGATCTGGAACGAGAGCGTCGACGCCGTCGAACTGCGGCCGGTCGCCGCCGGTCAGCGCGCGAACATCCGGGTCCTCGCGGACAACGGCTGGCCGCGCGCCCTGCCCACCACCCTGGGCAACGGCACCGTGTACATCGGGCGCCAGGCCGTCGACCAGGGCTACAACACGGTCCGCATCTCGTCCCACGAACTTGGGCACATCCTGGGTCTGCCGGACCGCAAGCCCGGGCCGTGCTCCAGTCTGATGTCCGGTTCCACCGCGGGAACCGCGTGCACGAACCCGTACCCGGACGCGGCCGAGAAGGCGGAGGTCGAGGGCAACTTCGGCGGTGAACTCGCGGGTCGGGCCCGGGAGATGCGTACGGGGGTGATCGTGGACTGACGCGTGTCGCTTCACGCGTGAAGACCCCGCGCGCCGACGTCGGATCGCTCGCCGCCGATCGGTAGGGCGGCGAGCCGTGACGGTTCCCCAGTCGGCACGGTCACCGTGCCGTGCCGTGCCGCGGCGAACTGGCGGCTGCCCGTGGCGAACTGTCGGCTGCCGCGGCTGCACCGGATGCCGCATGTGCTGCCGACGCCCCGGGGAGCGACCTCCGCTGCGGGGCCGACCGGGCCGACCGACCCGCCGCGGGGCCGACCGATCCGGCCGCCGCGGCGGGGACCGACCGGCGCGTCCGCCGCGAGTCCGTGGCGGACGGGCCCGGTCGGCGACGTCCTCGACCCGGACCATGGCCGGCCCTCCCGCACGGCGGCCGGCACCACCGTCTGACACATGAGGCCCGGCCACGACCACCGCCTCTCCGCCAAGGGCGCGCACTCTCACAGGCGTTGCCCAAGACCGGTGACATTGCCGGTCCGCGCGCGACGCCCGGTCCCCGACAGTGGCACGGCCAGCCCAACGGCGGTGCCCGACCGCGGGCACGCGGCAGACGCCCCAGGTCCCGCGTGCCCGTGGAACGGCCCATCGCCACGACAGAGAGGACGACTCGTCGTGCACCTCAACCCCCACACCGACGCACCGACCCGCGCCCGCGGGCGCAGGTCCGGACGCCTCGCCGGAGCCACCGCCGCACTCGCCCTCGCCGTGGCCCTGGGCCCCCTGGCCGGCCCGGGGGCCCACGCCGCGGACAACCCCTACGAGCGCGGTCCGGCCCCCACCACCGCTTCCATCGAGGCGTCGCGCGGTCCGTACGCCGTGTCGCAGACCACCGTCTCCTCGCTGTCCGCCATCGGATTCGGTGGCGGCACGATCTACTACCCGACGTCCACCAGTGACGGCACCTTCGGCGCCGTGGCCATCTCGCCCGGCTACACCGCCTACCAGTCGTCCATCGCCTGGCTCGGACCGCGCCTGGCCTCGCAGGGGTTCGTCGTGTTCACCATCGACACGCTCACCACGCTGGACCAGCCCGACTCCCGGGGCCGTCAGTTGCTGGCCGCCCTCGACCACCTCACCGAGCGCAGCTCGGTCCGCACCCGCGTCGACGCGAGCCGCCTCGGCGTCATGGGGCACTCGATGGGCGGTGGCGGCAGCCTGGAAGCCGCCAAGTCGCGTCCGGCCCTTCAGGCGGCGATCCCGCTGACGCCGTGGAACCTCGACAAGACCTGGCCCGAGGTCACCACCCCGACCCTGATCTTCGGCGCCGACGGCGACTCCATCGCCCCGGTCGCCTCGCACGCCGAACCGTTCTACACGAGCCTGTCGTCCTCGCTGGACCGGGGCTACCTGGAGCTGAACTCCGCGACCCACTTCACGCCCAACTCGTCGAACACGACGATCGCGAAGTACAGCATTTCCTGGCTCAAGCGATTCATCGACAACGACACCCGCTACGAGCAGTTCCTGTGCCCGCTGCCCCGGCCGAGCCTGACCATCGAGGAGTACCGGGGCAACTGCCCGCACGGTTCCTGACCCGTTCCGCACACCGGGCCACGGGGGCCGCGGCGGTCGGGGTCCGGTGAACGGGGGCACGGCGGCGGACGCACGCGAGACCGCGTCCGCCGCCGGTGGCGTGACCGGGCACTGCCCGAGCGGCCGTCCGTTGGGCCGCCGCACAATCCCCCCACCGGCCGGGCCCGGTCAACGCCCAGGTGAAGCCAGGGGTTTGCGTGCCGGAGTGCGCGGACGAGAGCCTTCCGGTCCTTCCTACGCGCAAGTAGCCTCCGTGGGATGACGGGAGACAGCAGCAGGGTGCGTACGGTTTCCCGGGCGGGGAGCCGGAACGGCCGAGAGCTCGGCCTGTCGGCCACCGAGGCCCGGGCCCGTGCCGAACTCGCGCGCGGCAGGCGTCAGTTGTTCGACGGGCCCGTGGGTGACGCGCGCGAGACCCTGCTGCTGGCCGCGTCCCTGCTGGCAGCCGACGCTCCGGAGACCGCCGAGGCCGCACACCTCGGCGCGGCGGACGCCGCCTGGGCGGCCGGCGACGTGACGGCCTGTCTGGCCACCCTCGACGGCCCGGACGCAGCAGGGCCGGCGGACGGCCGCCCCGCCGCCGGGCTCCGCGCCACCGAGGGCGGTGCCCCGGGGACAGGTGAGGGCCCTGCGCCTGCGAGAGACTCCGCCGCCGACCAACCCCAACAGCCCACCCCCGACCTGCACCCGGCCCCCGGCCCGGACTCTGCCGCGCCCCCCGGCCCGGGCTCTGCCGCGACCCCTGGCCCGGGCTCTGCCGCGGCCCTCGTGCCGGGCTCCGCCGCCGGATCGGGCCGTGCCTCCACCTGCGGATCCGGCGCCGCCTCTGCCTCCGCCTCCGGACCGGGCCCAGCCTCCGGGCCGGGTGGGCCGGGCTCCGCCCCCGGACCCGGTGCCGCCTCTGCCTCCGCCTCCGGACCGGGCTCCGCCCCCGGGTCAGGCTCCGCTTCCGGATCAGGCCGTGTCTCCGCCTCAGGACCAGGCATCGCCTCCGCCTCCGCCCTCGGGCAGGGCTCCGCCTCGGGTTCAGGCTCCGCCTCCACCTCAGGACCGGTCCCAGCCTCCGGGCCGGGTGGGCCGGGCTCTGCCCCCGCACCCGGTGCCGCCCCCGGACCCGGTGCCGCCCCCGGACCAGGCCCCGCCTCCGCTCCCAGGCCGGGCGGGTGGATCCGTGATCCGCTTCTCCGTGATTACCGGGACGGTATGCGCGCCCTGTTGGCCCGGCAGCCGGAGTACGCCGCCGGGCCCCTGCGGCGCGTACTGGACCGGGCCCGCCGCGACGACCGTCCGGAGCGGTTGCTGCGCGCTGCGGCGTCGGCCCTGCTGCTCGGGGACGTGCACGCCGCCCGCACCGCCGGGGCCCGCGCCCTCGCGGCAGCCCGGACCACGGAATCCGCCGCCCTGGAAGCACGCGCCCTGGAGTACCTCGCCTACGGCGAACTGCGCGCCGGCCGTCATGCGCAGGCGCGCGCCCACGCCGAGGAGGGTGTACGCGCCGCGGTCATGGCCGGTTACCGCAACACCGCGGCGAGCCACCACGCGATGCTCGCCCTGGCCGCGTCGATCGAGGGGGACACCGCCGCGGTCGCCGGGTACGCCTCCGCCGCTCTGGCCACCGCCCGCCGCCACGGCCTGGCGCAGGCGGCGACCCTGGCGGAGTGGGCGACCGCCCGCGCCGACCTGGCCCGCGGCCGTCCCCTGGACGCCGCCGACCGGCTCGGCCCCCTCGTCGGCCCCGGCCCCCGGCGCGGTCACTTCGCGGTCTGGATGCTCGCCGTGCCCTGCTTCGTGGAGTCCACCGTTCTGGCCGGGCAGCCCCAGGAGGCGTGGGGCGTCGTCGCCGGCCTCGGGCGGTGGGCCGCCTTCGGTGCCGATCCGCACGCCCCGGCCCAGTACGCCCGCTGCCGGGCCCTGCTCGCCACGGACGACCGCGAAGCGGACGGCCTCTACCTGCGGGCACTCGCCCTGCACGACGAGTCCAGCGGCGACTTCGAGCGGGCCCGCACCGAGCTCCTGTACGGCCGGTGGCTACGGCGTCGGCGCAGGCTGCGGGAGGCGCGCGGCCTGCTCGGAGCCGCCCTGGTGGGCTTCGACCGCTGCGGAGCCGGAGCCTGGGCCGATCAGGCCCGGGGTGAACTGCGCGCCAACGGCGCCCTGTCCGGCAAGGAGCCCGTCACGGGGCTGTCGGTGCTGACGCCGCAGCAACTGCGCATCGCACGCCATGTGGCCGAGGGCGCCACCAACCGGGAGGTGGCCCAGCGGCTCGCCGTCAGCACCCGCACGGTCGACTACCACCTGCGCAACGTCTTCGCCGCCCTCGGCGTGCGCTCCCGCGTCGAACTGGCCCGCATGGTCGACCAAGAGCAGCGCTGAGCCCCCGGAATTCTCGGCGACCGCACCGAGAAGACCCCGCAGACCCCTGGGGACCGACCAGACGGTATGTCATCCTTCGAAGCAGCGTCACACGGGTGACGACGGCCGTACGGGCCACGCACCCGCCGGACGCCGCCGCGCCCGGACGGCGCCGGGGGCCGCCGGGAGGCCGAAGTCGGGGGAGGACCGCCATGCATCCTGCCGCACGCACACGTACGACGTTCCGCGCCGGGCCGGCACCCGGTCCGCGGCCGCGGGCACGACGGATCCGGTCGCTGATCGACGCCGACGCGCTGCGCGTCCTGCACCGGGCCGCCCGCGTCCTGCTGGACGACCTGCCGGACCTGACCGACCGGTTGCTGGCGGTCCTGCGCGAGCAGGAACCGGCGTACCGGACCGCGCTGGACAGCGACCACGCCGGGACCTGGCAGGAGGTGCACCGCTCGCTGCGGCACAGCGTGACCTCGCTGCTCGACCCGCGCGGCACCCGTGAGGCCGCCCACCGCTGCACCTGGCGGATCGGTGTCGCCCGGGCCGAGCAGGGACTGCCGCTGGACGCCCTGCTGCACGCGTTCCGGCTGGGCGGGTCGCTGGTGTGGCAGCGGCTGGTCGAGGAGACCACCCGCTCGGAGCCCGAGGACATCCGGCTGCTGGTGCACGTGGCCACCGACGTGTGGAACTTCGTCGACGAGCACTGCACCCTCGTCGCGGACGCCTACCGGCAGGCCGAGCGGCAGCTCGCCTGGCGGCGCGAGAACAGGGTGCGTCTGCTGGCCGCGGCCCTGCTGGACGGCACGAGCCGGATCGCGGACCTGCCCGAGACCGCCGAGCGGCTTGGACTGCCCGAGCACGGCCGGTACGTCGTCGTCGCGATCTCCGGCGGCCCGCCGCACGAGCCCCCGCCCGGGGGCACCGTGTTCCTCCACTCGGGAGTGGACGTGGCCCACGGCATCGTCCTGGTCGGCAGCGAGGACGACGAGAGTGACGGGAAGGGCGACCGGGACCCCCTCGCGGCCCTGGGCCTGACCGGTGACGCCCCGGCCGGCCGCCGGGTCGGTGTCGGCAGCGCCGTGACCGGGCTCGCCGCTGTCGGCGACGCCCGGCGCCTGGCCGACCTGGCGCTGAGCATCTGCCCACCGGAGGGCGGCACGGTCCGGCTCACCGAACACCTCCCCGCGGCGCTGGTCGTCTCCTGCCCGGAGCTCGGCGCGACCCTCACCGAGCGGGTGCTCGGCCCCCTGCTCCGCCTGGAACCGGCCGACCGCGACGTACTGCTGGACACCCTGGCCGCCTGGTTCGCCTGCGAAGGTTCCGCCCAGCGCGCCGGTGAACGGCTGTACTGCCACCGCAACACCGTCCTGAACCGGCTGCGCCGCTGCGAGCAGCTCATCGGCCGTTCCCTGGCCCGCCCGCACGACGTGGTGGAGATCAGCCTCGCCCTGACGGCGCGCCGACTCCCGCGCGGCTGACCGCCCGCTCCTCGGGCAGCCACACGACCCTCCCACCGGCCGGGCCGGGCCGGGCCGCACCCCCCCTGCCCGGCCAGTCCGTCGCGCTCACCCCTGCCCGGCCGGGCCGTCACACACCCTTGCCCGGCCAGTCCATCGCGCGCCCCCTGCCCGGCCGGGGCGTCGCCCCCGTCCCCCCCGGCCGGGTCGCACACCCCCACCCTGGGCAGCCGCACAATCCCCGCCCGCCCACGTTGGGAGCGTGCAGCCACCCGGCCCGAACGCCTGTACCGCCCCTCCGCGCCCGTGCTGTCGTGAGCTGCCCTTCCCCCGAAGCACCTGTGCCCACGGCACGGGCCCTTCCCCCGAAGCACCCGTGCCCACGGCACGGATCCGAGGAGCCGTGATGTCCGAAGCACCACCGGACGAGGAGCCCGCCCTGCACGTCGAGGGCCTTGACGTGACCTACGGCCGCGCCGTGTCCGCCCTTCGCTCCGTGTCCCTGACCGTCCCGCACGGCACGGTCGTCGCCCTGCTCGGCGCCAACGGCGCCGGCAAGACGACCCTGCTGCGGGCGGTGTCGGGCACCTTGCGGTTGCACCGCGGCGCGATCACGGCCGGCCGTGTCCGCTACGGCGCCACGCGACTCGACGGGCGGGACCCGGTCGCCGCGGTGCGCGCCGGGGTCGTCCAGGTCCCCGAGGGGCGGCGGGTCTTCGCCGGGCTCAGCGTCGACGAGAACCTGCGCTCCGGCGGCCTCGGTCTCGGACGGCGCCGCCCGGACCAGGTAGCCGAGGCCCGGGAGCGGGTCTTCACGCTCTTCCCGCGCCTCGCCGAACGCACCCGGCAGGCGGCCGGTCTGCTCTCCGGCGGCGAGCAGCAGATGCTCGCCATCGGCCGGGCCCTGATGGCCGCGCCCCGTCTGCTGCTGCTCGACGAGCCCTCACTGGGCCTCGCCCCGCAGATGGTCCACCGGATCGCCGAGGTCGTCCGGGAGATCAACGCACAAGGCACCGCCGTGCTGCTCGTCGAGCAGAACGCGGGCATGGCGCTGTCCCTCGCCGACACCGCCCACGTCCTGGAGGTCGGCGAAGTCCGGCTCTCCGGGCCCGCCGAAGAGCTCGCCCGCACGGACGCCGTGAAGCGGCTGTACCTGGGCGAGACCGCCGAAGCAGGCGCCACGACCACCGGTGAAGGCGCCGAAACCGCGCGCAGAGCCGGAACCACCGAGGGGCAGGGAGCCGCGTGACCGTCCGTACCACCGCACCGCCCGAACTCGCCGTGACGGACGTGACCGTCCGCTTCGCCGGGCTCACCGCCCTCGACGCGGTGTCCTTCACCGTCGCCCCGGGCTCCGTCCACGCGCTCATCGGGCCGAACGGAGCGGGCAAGTCCACCTGCTTCAACGTGCTGTCGGGCCTGTGCCGCCCCGCCACCGGCACCGTGCGCCTCGGCGACGCCGACCTGACCCGGCTGGCACCCCACCGCATCGCCGCGCTCGGCGTGGCCCGCACCTTCCAGAACATCGTCACCACCCAGGGCACGGTCGCCGACAACCTGATGCTCGGCCGCCACGCCCTGTCCCGGGCCGGATTCACCGCCAGCGCGCTGCGCCTGCCGCACGTGCGGCGCGAACAGCGCGCACACCTGGCCCGGGCCCGTGAGATCGCCGAACTCACCGGACTCGGCGCCCACTTCGACACCCCGGTCGCCCTGCTCTCCTACGGCGACCGCAAACGCGTGGAGTTCGCCCGCGCCCTCTGCCTGGAGCCCAGCGTGCTGCTGCTGGACGAGCCGGTCGCCGGGATGAACGCGGCCGAGCGCGCCCGCACGGTCGAGGTCGTGCACGCCGTACGCGCCGAACTCGGCCTGTCCGTCGTACTGGTGGAGCACGACATGGGCCTGGTGATGCGGCTCGCCGACGAGGTCACCGTCCTCGACTTCGGCCGCGCCATCGCACACGGCACCCCCGACGAGGTGCGCGGCGACCCCGAGGTGCTGCGCGCCTACCTCGGCACCGGCGCCGAACGGGAGGACGCGGCATGACCACCCTCCTGGACACCCTCTTCAACGGCCTTGCCCTGGGCGCGGTCTACGCCCTCGTCGCGCTCGGCTTCGTCATCATCTTCAAGGCCTCCGGCGTCATGAACTTCGCCCACGGCTCCCTGCTGCTGCTCGGCGGCTACCTCACCGCCGTACTCCACGACGACCTCGGCTTCGCCGGAGCCCTCGCGGTGTCCGTCCTGGCGACGGCGGCCGTGGCCGGTGCCATGGACCGCTTCCTGCTCCAGGCCGGCGGGCCGGACCCGCACGGCGCCCATGTGCAGACCATCGTCACCATCGGCGTCGACATCCTCATCCTCACCGACCTGTCCCGGCGCATCGGCGGCGACCTGCTCTCACTCGGCGACCCCTGGGGCGACTCGGTCAGCGGGCTCGGCCCGGTCACCGTCGCGGACAGCCGCATCGCCGCGATCGTGGTCTCCGCCGTGGTCATCGCCGGTGTCTTCGCCCTGTTCCGGTACACCTCCTGGGGCCTGTCGCTGCGCGCCGCGGCCGAGGACGTCGAGGCGGCCTCCCTGATGGGCGTACGGCTGGTGCGCATCCGCATGCTGGCCTGGTGCCTGGCCGGAGCGCTGGCCGCCCTGGCGGCGGTCTTCCTCGCCGCGTTCCCGGCGCCCGGGCTGGAGCGCACGACCGGGCAGATCGCCCTGAAGGCGTTCCCGGCGGCGATCCTCGGCGGGATGGCCTCCCCACCGGGCGCCCTCGCGGGCAGCCTGCTGATCGGCATGACCGAGGCACTCGTCGCGGGCTACCAGTCCGATCTGCACGTCCTGGGCGAGGGGTTCGGTGACGTCGCGCCCTATGCGGTGATGGTCCTGGTGCTGCTGGTGCGGCCGACCGGGTTGTTCGGGGGAAAGGCGGCGGTCCGTGTCTGAGCGACCCTCCCGCGCCGGCGCCGTCCGCCTGGTCCGGACCTCGGCGGCCGTCGTCGTCCTGTGCGCGCTGCCCTTCTACCTCGACGCGTTCTGGCTGCGCATCGGACTGTTCTCGATGGCGGCGGCCATCGGCGCGGTGGGCCTCGGGCTGCTGTCCGGCACCGCGGGCCAACTCTCCCTCGGCCACGCCTTCTTCCTCGCCGTGGGCGCCTACGGTTATGTGTGGCTGGCCGGTGAGCCCGGGCCCGGGCTGCCCACCGCCGTGGCCGCCGTCCTCGCGGTCCTGCTCGCCGGGGCGGCCGGAGGGCTCTTCAGCCCCGTCGCGGGCCGGGTGCGCGGCGTCTACCTGGGTGTCGCGACCCTCGCCCTGGTCTTCCTCGGGCACCACGTCCTGCTCACCGCGGACTCCGTCACCGGCGGCTTCAACGGCCGCTCGGTGCCGCCCCTGGAACTCGGCGGCTTCTCCTTCTCCGCCGCATCCGAACTGACGCTGCTGGGTGTGCCGTTCGGCGCCGAGGAGCGGCTCTGGTATCTGGGCATCGCCCTGTTCGCCCTCACCTGGTTCAGCGCCCGCGGACTGCTGCGCGGCCGACCCGGGCGTGCCCTGGCGGCGCTGCGCGACAGCGAGACCGCGGCGGCCGTGATGGGCGTGAACGTCGCCCGGCACCGCTCGGCGGCCTTCGTCGTCTCGTCGATGTACGCAGGCCTGGCCGGGGTGCTGCTCGCCCTCTCCTTCCGCCGTGTGGTGCCCGACTACTTCGGCCTGGTGCTGTCGGTCGACTACCTTGCCATGATCGTCATCGGCGGGCTCGGATCGGTGGCCGGAGCCACCGCGGGCGCCGTCTTCGTCACCGCCCTGCCGCTGCTGATGACCCGCTACGCCGACCAGCTCCCCCTGGTGGCCGCCCCCGGCACCACCGACGGCACGGTCGGCCCCACCGAGGCCGCCCGCTACCTCTACGGAGCGGCGATCGTCCTGATCCTCCTCTTCGCCCCCGACGGACTGCACGGCCTGGTCCGCCGCCTGCGCGCACGCCTGCGCGGCCGCCGAGCCGCCCCACCGCCCGTCGCCGGCACCACCTGCGCTTCCCCGCCGCCCACGTCAGCCGCACGAGCCAAGGAGCCCACCCCGTGAACCCCACCGCACCACGCACCAGAACGCTTCTGGCCACCGCCCTCGCGGCCCTGCTGCTCGCGGGCACAGGATGCAGCTCCAAGGCCGGGTCCTCCGGGAGCACCGACGACGGCGCCGACGGCATCAAGACCGGCCCGGGAGTCACCGACAAGACCATCAGACTCGGCGCCCTGACGGACCTCACCGGCCCCTACGCCACCCTCGGCAAGAGCATCGTGCAGGCCCAGCAGATGTGGGCGGACGAGGTCAACGCCCGTGGCGGCATCTGCGACCGCCGCATCGAGATCGTCGTCAAGGACCACGGCTACGACGTCCAGAAGGCCGTCACCGCCTACGCCGACATCTCCGCGGACGTCGTGGCACTGCCCCAGGTCATAGGTTCGCCCGTGATGGCCGCACTGCTCGACGACATCGAGCGGGACAAGGTGCTCACCTTCCCGCAGGCCTGGGCCGCCTCCCTGCTCGACCGGGACTCGGTCCAGGTCCTGGGCACCACCTACGACGTCGACATGATCGCCGCGGTCGACTTCCTCACCCGCACCAAGGGCCTGGCGAAGGGCGACACGATCGGCCACGTCTACTTCGAGGGCGACTACGGCGCGAACGCGCTGGAGGGCTCGCGGTGGGCCGGGAAGAAGGCGGGTCTGAAGATCGCCGGTCAGAAGATCAAGGCGACGGACACCGACCTGTCCGCGCAGGTGTCGGCACTGCGCAAGGAGGGCGTCAAGGCGATCCTCATCAGCGCCGGCCCGGCCCAGACGGCGTCGCTGGTCGGGGTCGCCGCCTCCCGGGGCCTGAAGGTGCCCGTCGTCAGCAGCGCCCCCGGCTACGCCCCGCAGCTGATGAAGACTCCGGCCGCCCCGGCCCTGGCGGCCATGCTGAACGTGGTCAGCGCCGTCCCGGCGGTCAGCTCCGACGTGGCCGGGGTCCGCACGATGGTCGCCTCCTACAAGAAGAAGTACCCGGGCTCATTGGTCGACTCCGGCGTGCTCTCCGGCTACAACGCCGCTCTGCTGATGGGCACCGACCTGAAGAAGGCCTGCGAGAACGGCAGTCTGGCCCGCGAGGACGTGGTCAAGGCCCACCGCTCCCAGTCCAGCGTCGACGTGGGCCTCGGTTCGCCGCAGAACTTCTCCGACAAGGCACGGCCCGCGAGCACCTCGACCTATGTGCACAAGCCGGACGCCAAGGCGGTGGGTGCCGCCGTGAACGTCGAGAACGCCCACATCGCGCCGGGCGTCGAGCAGTACCTCGCCGCGCGCAACTGACGGCAAGGTCCGAGGAGTTCAGGCAGAGCCGTCGGTGACCCGGCGCCGTGGCACGGGGGCGCCGGCGGTCCGGGCCTCCAGGGCGTGCAGGACGGCCACCATGTCCTCGCCGCCGTGGCCCCGCCGCACGGTCTCGTCGTAGAGGGCGTGGCACACGTCGAGCAGCGGGGACGCCAGGCCGGCCTCGCGGGCGGCCTCGGCGATCAGGCGGTTGTTCTTCAGGACGTCCGCGGCGGCGGCCTGGACCGAGAAGTCGCGCTCCAGCAGCTTCGGCGCCTTCCCCCGGGAGACGGCACTGGCCATGGGGCCCGCGTCCAGGACGTCCCGGAGGAGACGCTGGTCGAGTCCGTGCCGCTCGGCGAAGTGGAAGGCCTCGGCAAGCCCCGTGACCACGGCGATCAGGAACAGGTTCACGGAGAACTTCAGCAGCAGGGCGCCCGGGACGGGCCCGCAGCCGAACGTCTCCCGGCACAGCGGCGCGAGCAGCGGCCGGACGGTCGCCACGGCGTCCTCGTCGCCCGCCAGCATCCCGACCAGTTCACCCCGCTCGGCGGGGACCCGGCTGCCGGAGACCGGGGCCTCGACGTAGCGCCCGCCCGCGGCCCGGATGTCCTCCTGGAGGCCGCAGGAGTACTCGGCCGAGGTCGTGCCCATGTGGACGACGGTGCGGCCGGCGACGCGCGGGACGAAGTCGGGGGTGCCGCGCCCCAGCACCGCGTCCACGGACGTCTCGTCGGCCAGCATCAGGAACACGGTGGAGGCACGGTGGAACACGTCGGCGGCGCTCGCCGCCACCTCGGCCCCGGCGGCGCGCAGCGGCTCGCAGCGCTCGGGGGTGCGGTTCCAGACCACGAGCCGGGTCCCGGCGCGAGCGAGGTTCAGGGCCATGGGCCGGCCCATGACCCCGAGACCGATGAAACCGACGTACATGACGCACCGCCTCCCGCGGCTCGCACGGCAGCCGAGCCGTCGCCGCCCTCGACTATGACAGCGGTCATAGTAGCCCTCCTTATGACGACGGTCATAGGGTGGGAGCCGGCGAGGGCGTGCCAGAAGGCCGGCGTGCCGGAGAGCTGAGGGAGGCCGAGCGTGGCGAAGGCGGAACGGGGACCTCGTGAGCGGATGGTCTTCAGCGCGGCCCAGCTCATCCGCCGTGAGGGAGTCGCCGCCACCGGCATGCGCGAGGTCGCCGAGCGCGCCGCGGCCCCGCGCGGCTCGCTCCAGCACTACTTCCCCGGCGGCAAGACGCAGCTGGTCGACGAGGCGGTGGGCTGGGCCGGGCGATACGCCGCGGACCGCGTCGCCCGCTTCCTGGCCCCGCTGTCCGAGCCGACGCCGAGCGCGCTGTTCGCCGCGATGGTGGGGCAGTGGACCGATGAGTACGAGGCCACCGGGTTCGCCGGCGGCTGCCCGGTCGCGGCGGCCACGGTGGACCGCGCGGAGTCGGTCCCCTCCACGCGGGAGGCGGCCTCGGCCGCCTTCGCCACCTGGACCGGTGCGGTCGCCGGGGCCCTGACCGGGATGGGCGTGCCCGAGGAACGGGCCGGCGCACTCGCCACGCTCATGATCAGCAGCCTGGAGGGGGCCATCCTCCTCGCCCGTGCCGAGCGGGACGTCAGGGCCCTGACGACCGTGGCCCGGGAACTGGGCCCGCTCCTCGACGCCGCCATGATCCGGACAACAGGCCCTACTCCTGATACTGCGTGAGATCGATGCCGTACACCGCGAGGTCATGGCCGTGGACCGGGTCCTGAGCGGTGCCTTCGGTCTGCATGCCGAGCTTGTCGAGGACGTTCGCGGAGGCGGTGTCGGCGAGGCGGCGCACGGCCACCACCCGGTCGAGACCCCGGTCCTGAACGGCGAACTCCAGGGTGGCGTGGGCCGCTTCGGAGGCGTAGCCCTGACCCCAGAACACGCGCCCGAGCCGCCAGCTGATCGCCACCTGCCCGGCGATCTCCGCGGGGGACCCGGCCACGGAGAGACCGACGGCGCCCGCCAGCTCACCGGAGCCCAGGAGTTCCACGGCGAACATCCCGAACCCCTCCTCGTCCCACTCCTCCTCCCACGCCTCGATGTCCCGCGCGGTCCGCTCCGCGGAGCGCGGAGCGCCGTCGCCGATGCGGCGCATCACCGCCGGATCGGCGTGGATCTCGGACAGCGGGACGAGGTCGTCCTCCAGCCATCGGCGCAGCAGGAGGCGGGGCGTGCGGATCTCGGTCATGGGCCCATCCTGCCGACGCGGAGGCGAGAGTGCGAACCGCGGCTCGGGATTCCTCATGGACCCGGCTCGTCCTCCCCGTACGGCGCGATCCTGCCCACCGCCGCGACCAGCAGCACCACCGCGGCGATCACGAGGAGCGCCCGGCCGGTGCCCAGCGGCACCAGCAGCAGCGCGCCGAGCGCACCGCCGCCGAAGATCCCGCCCGCGGTGGCAGTCCACCGGGTCCGGGCCAGCCGCTGTTGCGCCGTCATCCCGCGCAGCGCCGCCCAGGGGCGTCTGAGCACGTCGTTGATGAGGTTGGCGATGGCCGACTGGGTCAGCATCGTCGGCATGCCCGGCACATGGACGCGCAGAACGGTGGAGGCACGCACACCCATGGCCAGCGCCACGAGTGCGACGACCCCGTGGTCGTCCTCGGCGGCGATGGCGCCGGTGCCGTATCGCGTCAGGGCCAGCACACCGGCGCACACCAGCAGCACGGCCTCGAAGACGAGCCCGACCGCGATCCACGGCCGTCCGCGCCCGGCGAGCCGCACCAGTACGACCCCCGCGCAGGCCGCCCCGGCCATGAACGCCCCGATCGCGACGGCGGGTCGGGCCACCGGGACGTCGCTCTCCCCGGCGAGCCCGAACGACAGGAAGAGCACGTTGCCGGTCGCGAGCGCGCAGAACACCTTTCCCATGGTCAGGAAGCTCACGGCGTCGACGGCACCGGCCAGCACGGTGAGCACGGTCATGACGGCAACCCGCCGGGCGTGGGGTGCGGGGACCGGGGACGCATCGGACATGCGGCCAGTGTGAGCAGCGCGGGGGGCCCGCCACCGGACCGTGGCCGGGACACGCGGCCGATGGCTACGGGCGGGCTACCGAAGGCGCGGGCGAGGTGAAGCGCTCCCTGTACCCGGGCGGGGAGGCGGCCGTATGTCCTGTCAGGGCTTGAGCCGGGCCGTCAAGCCCTCGAAGTAGCTGCGGTGAAGGGCGGTCAGATCCACCTGCTCGGGGTCGAGCAGCCACAGCAGATGCGCGCCTTCGATGAACGCGGCCGTCTCCGCCGCCAGGAGCGCCGGGTCGAGGCCGGGCCGGGCCGAGCCGTCGGCGACGGCCCGGGTGAACAGGGCGGACAGGTGGGCCCGCAGGGCCCGGCCGCGGTCCCGGAACCAGGTGTGGAGCACGGAGCCGGGCTGGAGGTTCTCCGCGGTGAGCGTGGTGTGCAGCGCGGCCAACTGCCCCTCCGTGGCGGCGGTGTGCTCGGCGTCCCGGACGAACCAGTCGAACGCCTGGTCCAGGGTGGGTTCGGCGTCGGCCGGGACGGACAGCCGCTCCAGGGCGCGCCGGTCGGCTTCCTCCAGCACGGCCCGCACGAGTCCGTCCTTGCTGCCGAAGTGGTGGATGAGAGCCGAGGGCTTCGCACCGGCGCGCTCCGCGATCGCGGCCACTCCGGTGCCGCGCACCCCCTGACGTGCGAACAGTTCGATCGCGGCGTCGACCATGGCGCGTCGACGCGCCACGCCCCGCTTCTGCACCTGCCCCTTGACTCCGGCCATGCGCTCAGGTTGCCCGGACGGCACCCACGGCGTCCAACCCGGCCGGACGGAAAACCCCGTGCGCAGGACGCCGCCAACCATTATCTTGAACGACCATGCGGGAAAATAACCTCGAGAACACGTACACGCACGACCACCCGGCGGGCGACGAACGGATCGTCCGCACCGGCGCATTGGAGCTGTGGGCGGAGAGCTTCGGTGATCCCGGCCACCCACCCGTACTGCTGGTGATGGGCGCACAGGCCCAGGGCATCCAGTGGAACGACGGCATCGTCCGCCGGCTGGTCGACGGCGGCAGACAGGTCCTCCGCTACGACCACCGTGACACCGGTCGCTCCTCCACCGTCGACTTCACCACCCACCCCTACACCGTCGCCGACATGGCCTCGGACGCGCTCGCCGTCCTGGACGCCTTCGACATCCCACGGGCCCACCTGGTGGGGGCGTCCCTCGGCGGCCTGCTCGCCCAGCGGCTGGCCGTCAGCCACGCGTCCCGGGTCCTGACCCTGACGAGCCTGTCCTCACAACCCCTCGGTACGGACACCGCCTCGGCGGTGCGGCGCGCGCTCCAGGGCGAGCCCCCGCTGCCCGGGGAACTGCCGCCGCCCAGCCCCGAACTGCTGGCCGCGCTCACCACGTCCTTCCCCGATCCGAAGGCGGACCTGGAGGAGTACCTCGCCGTCCGGCTGCCGTTGTGGCGGGTCCTGCACGGACGGGTGCTGCCGTTCGACGAGGGCGAGTACCGCGCGATGGAGCAGCGGGTGTACGAGCGGGCGCGTGATCTGACTGCCGGGCTCAACCACACCCTCGCAGGAGCCGCGGGGTCGGGCTCGACGACCGACCTGGCCTCGGTCACCGCACCGACCCTGGTCCTGCACGGCACGGAGGACCCGATGTTCCCGCCCGCACACGCCGAGGCCACCGCCGCCGCCGTCCCCGGCGCCCGCCTCGTGCTGATCGAGGGCATGGGGCACACGCTGCCCAGGGCGCTGGACGAACGCCTGGCGGCCGAGATCCTGCACCACACGTCCTGAGCCCGGGGACCGGGCCGGCCGGGAGGCGCCGCCTTCCGCGCCGGCCCGACGGCGCCTGGAGTTCCGGACACGGCGAGCCACCCAGAGGAGCGATCACATGGTCGGTGTCCCGAGCGCGCGTTGACCTCGTCGGCCATGACCGGCCTGTCATCGCGTGCCGCCCTCGACGTCGCGGCACAGCGAGCCTTCTCCGCCCGGACCACCGACGCATCTGACGTGCGTGCGGTGGCGGGCCTCGTTGCCCGCGACACAAGGGATGCCCGTGCCCTCCGCCTCCTCCGCTGATCCGAACTCCCACCGGTCCGCTCACCCTGGCCTGTGGCGGGACACCGACTTCCGCAGCCTCTGGGTGGGCCAGAGCGCCTCCCAACTCGGGGAACACACAAGCCTGGTGGTCCTGCCGCTGCTGGCCGTCCTGACACTCGACGCCACCGCCGGCGAACTGGGCGTCCTGCGTGCCGCGGGGCAGGCGCCGATCCTGTTGCTGTCCCTCCTCGCCGGTGCCTGGGTGGACAGATGGCGCACCCGCACGACCATGGTGCTCACGGACCTGGGCCGGGCCCTGGCCCTGGGCGCGGTGGCCGCGGCCGGCCTCTTCGGCGCACTCGGCATGCCCGGCCTGCTCGCGCTCGCCTTCACCGTCGGGGCGCTGTCCGTGTTCTTCGACGTCGCCTACCAGGCCTCGCTCGTCCGGCTGGTGGAACGCCACCACCTGGTGCGGGGCAACAGCGCCCTCGAAGGCAGCCGGTCCGCGGCGCAGATCGGCGGACCCGCCCTCGGGGGAGCGCTGGTGTCCCTGCTGTCGGCACCGATCGCCGCCGCCTCCAGCGCACTGTTCTTCACGCTGTCCTGCCTGTCGATCCGGCGGATCCGCCGGGACGAGGCGATGCCGGAGCGCCCGAAGGAGCCCCGCACGGGCGCCGGGCTCGGCGGCACGCACCCCGGCACCACCGCCCCGCGGACGGGGCGGCGCATCATGGAAGGCCTGCGCTTCGTCGCGGCCGACTCCGTGCTCCGGAGCGTGTGCCTGGCTTCTGCCGCGTTCCAGTTCTCCTTCGCGGCCATGATGACGGTCTACCTGCTGTTCCTGCCGCGGGAACTGCACCTGCCGGGCACCGTCGTGGGGCTGGCGCTCGCCGCGGCGGGACCGGGGGCGCTCCTCGGCTCGCTGCTGGCGGCCCGCCTGCCACGCCGGTTCGGGTACGGCCCGGTCCTCGTGTGCGCGGCGGCGCTCGGCGACGGCGCCTTCCTGGGCGTACCCGCTCTGCACAGCGGCTCCCCGGTGACGGTCCCCGTCCTCCTCACGGCCGGCTTCGTCTTCGGGCTCGGCGGCCAGCTGGTGAACGTCACCGTCATGGCCGTACGGCAGGCCGTCACTCCGGACGGACTGCAGGGCCGCGCGGCGGCCACGATCACCTTCGCCGGCATGGGCCTGGCCCCGCTCGGCTCCCTGGCCGGTGGACACCTCGCGGGGGAGTGGGGGCTGCGCACCGCCCTGCTGGTGACGGCCGCGGGCATGCTGCTGTCCCCGCTCGTGATGGCCCTCTCCCCGCTCGCCCGTCCGGGGCGTGAGCTTCCGGCCCCGCACCACACACCGCCGGCGGCCGGCCGGACACCGCCCCCGGACGCCGCGCGGGACACCTGATCGTCCCGGGTGGAACCGGGACATATGGAAGGCTGGAAGGGTGAGGTCGACAGGCCTAAGGGGCGAATGTGATGAGCCGAGCCAAACAGCCTCCGGACGGTGATCCGCAGGAGGCGGCATCCGGCCCGAGCGGGCTGATGGACCTCCTGGGCGTCGCCGCGGTGCTCGTGGAGGCCGACGGGCGCATCGACATGTGGAGCCCCCAGGCCGAGGAACTGTTCGGCTACACCTTCGACGAAGCGGTCGGACAGTTCGCGGCCGCCCTGCTGATCCACCCCAAGGACCGCAAGGCGGGCCTCGCGCTGTTCGCCGAGGTGATGGAGACCGGCCGGGGGTGGGCGGGGACCTTCCCCGTGCGGCGCAAGGACGGCACCACCCGGACCGTGGAGTTCCGCAACATGCGGCTGACGGACAACGTCGGCGACCACTACGCGCTCGGGCTCGCCACCGACCGGGCCACCGTGCAGCAGGTCGAGCGCAAGGTCGCGCTGTCCAGCCAGCTGGTCACCCAGGCGCCCATCGGCCTGTCCGTCCTGGACTCCGAGCTGCGGTACGTGGCCGTCAACGGAGCCCTGGCCGCCATGCACGGCGTCCCGGAGACCGAGCACGTGGGCCGCCACTTCCGGGAGATCCTGCCCGGCGCGCCCTTCACGACCGCCGAGAACCAGATGAAGGAGGTCCTGGAGACCGGCCGGCCCCTGGTCGACGAGCAGGTGGTGGGCCGCACCCGGGCCGACCCCGACCACGACCACGCCTGGGCCGTGTCGTTCTACCGGCTCGAAGGCCCGGGCGGACAGGTGCTGGGCATCGCCAACGTGGTCGTGGACGTCACCGACCGCTATGAGTCGGACATGAAGGCCGACCGGGCCCAGCAGCGCCTGCGCCTCATGGCCGACGGCTCGGCCCGCATCGGGACCACCCTCGAAGTGGACCGGACCGCCCAGGAACTGGCCGACGTCCTGGTGCCCGACCTGGCCGACATGATCGCGGTCGACATCCTGGACTCCGTGCTGCGCACGGGCCGCCCGGACCGCGGCGAGGGCCCGGCACTGCTGCGCGCCCTGGCGGTCAAGACGGCCTACCCCACCAACGCCTCAGAGGCGATCATCGCCCCCGGCCACCTCACGACCTACCACACCGACCATCCGGCGGCGCACTGCCTCCGCACCCGCAAGCCCCTGCTGATCACCCACCTCGACAGCAGTGACCTCAGCCGGATCGCGACCGACGACCACGCCGCCGGGCTGCTCGCCGAAGCCGGGGTCCACACCGACATGGCCGTCCCGCTCATCGCCCGCGGCGAGATCATCGGAGTGATGGGCCTGGCCCGCGCGCGCAACCCGCAGCCCTTCGACGAGGACGACCTCACCCTCGCCTGCGAGCTGGCCTCCTCCGCCGCGCTGAGCATCGACAACGCCATCCTGCACCAGCACATCCGCAGCGCCGCCGAGACCCTCCAGCGCAGCCTGCTGCCCCGGCCCTCGCCCCGCCGCCCCGGCCTGGAGATCGCCGCCCGCTACCGGCCCGCGCAGGCCTTCAGCGAGGTCGGCGGCGACTGGTACGACATCATCCCCCTCAGCGGGGACCGCACCGCCCTGGCGGTCGGCGACGTCATGGGCAGCGGCATCCCGGCCGCCACCGCCATGGGCCGGCTGCGCACCGCCACCTCCACCCTCGCCGACCTCGACCTGGCACCGAGCCGGATCCTCACCCACCTCGACAAGATCACCGAGGGCCTCGACCCCTACATCGCCACCTGCGTGTACGCCGTCTACGACCCGCACGAGCACCTCGTACAGGTGGCCTGCGCCGGCCACCTGCCCCCGGTCCTGGTGCGCTCCGGCGGGCCACCCGAACTGCTCGACCTGCCCACCGGTACCCCCCTGGGCGTCGGCAGCGGCCCCTTCGAGACCTCGGCCATCGAGATGCGCCCCGGCGATCAGCTGATCCTCTACACCGACGGCCTGGTGGAGACCCGCGACGAACCCATCGACAAACGCCTGGACCACCTCCTGCGCCTGCTGGCCCCACCGCACCCCTCCGCCGAGGAGACCTGCGACCGGCTGCTCCAGCAACTGCGGCAGCCCGCCGACCATGACGACGTCGCCCTGCTCATCGCCCATGCGCAGCCCCTGACCGCGCGGTGAGCCGATCCCGGACCCGTCGCGGTCGCCGGTGTGTGCGAAGCGGCCCCCGGTGTTATTCAATGAGGTGTGCGGTCAGGGACTCGGGGCTCCGCCGCACGGGTCCGAGAACAACCCCGGCACCACCCGCACCGGGGATTGCTGAGAGAGCCGTATGGACTCCACACCCTCGCCCTCGTCCTCCTCGGCGTTCGACCTGGTCAGCCGCGCTCTGGGGCGCTACATCCCGCGTGGCGGAGCGGCAGCGCCCGTCCGCACCGCCGAAGCGCCGGGCGATCCCGTCGCCCGCCCGGCCCCCGAGAACCCGGCTGCCGGCCGTCAGGAGCAGATCCTCGGCGCGCTCAACCTGGACACGGACCTGATCATCACCCGCTGCAATCTGGAAGCGCCGGTGTTCGCGGGTCTGGACGCGGGAGCCGGGAAGCCGTTCGTCGATCTCCTGCCCCCCGGTGACGTGCCGACGGTCACCCGGCGGCTGCGGCAGGTCATCGACAGCGGCGAGGCGCACGTCGCCCGCATCCAGCGACTGCGGCGGGGCGACGGGTCGGAGCTGGTGGTCTCCATGAGCATCCTGCCCGCCGCGGCACCCGAAGAGGGCCTGACCGTCTCGGTGATCGCCATGGCCAGGAGGCTCCACCTCTACGCCGCCGAGACCGCCATCGGCACCTCACTGGACATCGGGGAAACGGCCCAGTCGCTGGCGGAGTCCCTGCTGGCCTGGGGAGACGTGGCCGCCGTCGACCTCGACTTCGCCGTGTGGACGGGCGAGGGCGTCACCGGAAAGGCACAGGGGCGCATCCACCTGCGGCGGGCGGCCCTGGTACCGGACCGGGTGTGGCCCGAGGGCTACTTGGTCCCGGGCGACGATCTGCCCGGGGACGCCAGCCGCCTGCTGGCCCAGGCGGTACTGCGCGACGACGCCCCGCAGACCATCGTCATCCCCGACCGTGAGGCCCTCGAGCGGGTCTTCGGCAGTCCACGCGTGGTGCGTGCCCTGGTGCCCGGCGACCGGTCGGCGGGTCTGGCCTGCATACCCCTGGTCCTGGACGGCGCACCGCCCGTCGTGCTGGGGGTGGCGGAGGTCTGGCGGCGGGCGGACTGCCCCTTCCGTGACGGCGAACTGTTCGACCTGCAAGAGCTGGTGGCCCGCACCGCCCACCACGTCGACCTGGCCCGTCAGCACCAGCGCGAGCACACCCAGGTGCTGGCCCTGCAACGCCGGCTCCTGCCCCGGGCCGGCGACGACACCATCGACATCGCCAGCGTCTACCAGCCCGCCACCCCCGACAGCGCGGGCGTCGGCGGCGACTGGGTGAACAGCTTCCCGCTGCCCGACGGCCGAACCGCGCTGGTCGTCGGTGACGTCGTCGGACACGGTCTGGGAGCCGCGGCCACCATGGGCCAGCTCAGCATGGAGGCCCGTGCGCTGCTGTCCGCCGGCCTCGCGCCCGACCAGGTGCTGGAGCACCTGGACGAGACCGTGACGGTGCTGGACGACGCGGAGTCCGGACTGGCCGCCGGCTACAGCGCCCTGGGCTCGACGTGCTGCATCGCCCTCTACGACCCGGTGAGCCACCAGGTGACGCTGTCCAGCGCCGGGCACCTCCCCCCGGTCCTGGTCACCCCGGACGGGCGCGCGGGCCCGCTCTCCATCCGGCCCCACCCCGGCCTGGGCGCCGAGTTCGCGCTGCGGGAGCCGTTCGACGTGTACACCATCGGCGTGCCGCCGGGCTCCATGCTCGCGCTCTACACCGACGGCGTGGTGGAGGACCGTACCCTGTCGATCGACGAGGGCATCGACAGGCTGTCGGACATCCTGTCCACGGTGCACCCCTGGGACACCCTGCAGCAGGCCGCGCGGCGCGTCGTCGCCACGCTGGCGCCCGCGCCGCAGCGCGACGACGTGACCCTGCTGCTCGCACGGATGATCGGCTACCGCAAGGAGGACACCGCGACCTGGCGGCTGCCCGCCCGCAGCGACGCCCCCGGCCGGGCCCGCGAGCAGGTCGCCGCGCTGCTGGGCCGGTGGGGGGCCAGGGACGACACCCGGGACAACGCGCTGCTGCTGGTGAGCGAGCTGGTCACGAACGCGGTGCGGTTCGCCGAGGGGCCCGTCACGGTGCGGCTGATCAGGGCCGGACACGGCCTGCTGTGCGAGGTGGGCGACAGCGGCAACGGCCGACCACGCCTGAGGCGGGGCGATCTGCTCGACAACGGCGGCCGGGGCCTGAGCATCGTGCACCGGCTCACCACCCGGTGGGGGGTGCGGTGGACGGACACCGGGAAGGTCGTCTGGGCCGAGGTCGCGAGGTGACCCGGTCGGGCCACCTGCTGCCGGCCCGCTACAGCCACTGTCCTTCCAGGGCGGTGGCGGTGAGCCCCGGAGCCGCCGCGTACAGCACGGCGCGGTCGCCCGGCTTCTGCCGTCCGGCGTCGTGCGCCCGCCGCAGGATGTCGAACACGGCGGCGCCTCCGCGATTGCCGCTGGTGTAGCTGTCCCGGCTGTAGTCCAGCAGTCCTGAGGGCCATGTGTCGGGCATCGTCTGCTCCATGTACTCCAGCACGCGGGTCCCGCCGGGGTGCGCGAGCAGTACGTCGGGGTGCCAGGCGTCGGGGTCGTCCTGGTACCGAATGCGCAGCCACTCCCACATCGCGGTGACCGTTTCCTGTACGGCACGCGGCCCACGCCGGTCCATCACGAAGTGGGTGCCGTCCTCCCGGGTCTCCAGGCGGTGCAGGTCCTGGGTGCCGGGCAGGGTGTGGTGCCAGGCGGAGTCCAGCCGCAGCACCGACTCGGGCCTCGGACGGCCCGTGACCACCGCGGCGACGGCGGTGTCCGCGAACAGCAACCGGACGATCAGGGACTCCAGGGTGTCGTCCGCGGGCTGGTAGGTCGTGCTCAGGGCCTCCGAGATGACGACCAGGACCACCCGGTCGGGGTCGGCGGCCACGAGGTCGGCCGCCAGCGCCAGCGAGCGGGTCCCGGCGATGCAGGCCCACTGCGTGGCCGGCAACAGCATCGTGTCGCCGCGCAGCGACAGCCTGTTGGCCAGGGACATGTCCAGGCCCGGCAGTGCGGGGGTGGTGGAGTGACTGGTGATCAGGCAGTCGACGTCCGCCGCGTCCAGCCCGGCGATCTGCAGGGCCCCGCGCGCCGCGCGCTCCCCGTAGGCCTGCACGGCCTCCCAGGCGGGCGCGGTGCGTTCCTGGACGGTCTGGGGCGTGGGTACGGTCTCCAGGGCGGCGATCGCGCGGTCCACGTCCTGTCGGCTGAACCCGCCCCCAAGCAGCGCCTCTTGGGCGGGCTCGACGCCGACGTGGCGCAGGGCGCCGCCCGCGCCGGGGGCGACGGCGTTCTCCAGGGGCAGCATCCACCCGCGGGTCGCTATGCCGGTACTGGCCGCGATGCCGTCGACCCGCGGCGCCCACGCCGCATCGGGGTGCCGGTCGCTCACCTCCGCCACGATCTCGCTGGTCTTCACGGCGTGCTCGCCGTGTATCACGGCAGGCGGGCAGAGGTATGCGGCCATGATGGGGCACCTTCCGAGGGGCGGGGAGAATGTCACGAGGGCTGTGTCCTGGGTCACTTTCGAGTGTGTGCCCAAGGGATTGCCGAGGGGCCCCACTTCGGGAGCCGACGTCCGGTTCGAGCATGGACGCCAAATGGACATTTCCGCTGTGATGCAGACAACTTAGGCGGAACTTTTCGGGTGTGACACGGCACACAGCGCCTCATCGGAAGGGGTGTTCCCGCTTTCAGTGCGGGAGCGGCTCCAGCTTGCAGCGGAAGTGGCGCAGGAGCGGCGGCTGTTCGACCAGGCGGTAGCCGGGGATCCGCTCCTTGTCCTTGACCGTGGCCGCGAATACCTCGCCGACGTAGTTCAGGTGCCCGAGGCCGTACGTCCGGCGGGGGAGCGCGAGCCGGACCAGCTCGTAGGGTGCCGCGGCGACCGGGGTGCCGTTCTCGTCCTCGCTGCCGAGGTAGAGGGAACCCAGCTCCACCGAGCGGATGCCGCCTTCGAGGTAGAGCCGGCAGGCGAGCGCGTGGCCCGGAAAGCGGTGTGCGGGGATGTGCGGAAGCAGACGGCCCGCGTTGAGGTAGAGGGCGTGCAGCCCCGGGGGCTCGACGATGTCGATGCCGGCCTCGCGGGCCAGGCCGGCCAGATGCCGGGCGGCATCGGCGCGGGCCCGGAGGTAGCCGGGTTCCGTCACCTCGAGCAGGCCCTGGGCGACCATGTCCAGGTCCCGGCCGGCCAGACCGCCGTAGGTGGGAAAGCCTTCCGTGGCGATGAGCAGCAGCTCGCACCGCTCGGCCAGGGCGCGGTCACGCAGGCCGAGGAAGCCGCCGATGTGGACGATGCCGTCCTTCTTCGCGCTCATCAGACACCCGTCGGCCATCCGGAACGCCTGCTCGGCGACCTGTCGGGGACTCATGTCCCGGTAGCCGGCCTCGTGCTGGGTGACCAGCCAGGCGTTCTCGGCGAAGCGCGCGGCGTCGAGGAAGAGCGGCACCGCGTGCTCCCGGCACAGGGCGGCCGCTCGGGCGAGATTGTCCATGGAGACGGGCTGGCCGGCTTCGCCGTTGTTGGTCAGCGTCATGATGACCAGGGCGATCCGGGAGGCGTCGGGGCCCCGCAGGGCCTCCTCCAGCCGACACAGATCGATGTTGCCCTTGAACGGCTCGTCGCTGTCCAGGTCCCGGGCCTGCGGGCAGGGCAGATCCACCGCCTGACACCCGGTCAGCTCGACGTTGGCACGCGTGGTGTCGAAGTGGGTGTTGCTGAGCGTGATCCGCCCCGGCGTGAGCAGGGCGGAGAAGAGGATCCGTTCCGCCGCCCGGCCCTGGTGGACCGGCAGGACGCAGGGGTAGGAGGTCAGGTCACGGACCACGTCCCGGAAGTGGTAGAACGACCGGGATCCGGCATACGACTCGTCACCGGCCATGCCCGCGGCCCACTGCGCTGCCGACAGGGCACCCGTGCCGGAGTCCGTGAGAAGGTCGATCGTGACCTCGTCGGCCCGCAGTCCGAACAGGTTGTGGTGCACACGGCGCAGGGCCCGCTCGCGCTGGGCCCGCGTCGTCACCGGAATCGGCTCGACGACCTTGATCCTGTAGGGCTCCACTACCTCGCCCACCCTTCCTGAACGCGGTTCGTGGCGCGCGGAGGGCGGACCGCGTAGGCCTCCGGCGAGAAGTAGACGTTCACCCGCGGCGGTTGCCACGTGCTCTGCGCGAGGGACACGTACGTGATCAGTCCCACCCCGTCGCACGGGCGGCGCGACGTCATCGCCGCCCACGCGGGGTCGAGGACACCGGGATCCATGCTGTGACGCCGCAGCACGGCCACGGCCCGGTCCCGGGCGACCTCGTCGTCCGGCGCGTGGTCGCGGACCGGTACGTGCACGGTGCAGCCACTCGGGTGTGCCCGGTCCCGCTCGGTGTAGGACAGACAGGACACCAGGGGCCGGTGAACGAAGCGTCCGGGACCGCCCGCCACGACGCGGCAGAACTCGCCCGCCCGCTCCGCCGCTTCCCCGGGCAGCAGGCGCGACACCGAGTGCGCCTCGGCGGCGGTGCTGCCGTGGTGGGCGACGTAGACCTTCACCCGTGGTGAGTGCCAACGGCCCAAGTCGAGCGCGAAGAACAGGATCTCGTCCTTGTCCTGACCGCGGGGCATGGCCCGGTCCCGCAGCGCGGGCCATGCCCGGCCGAATCCGAACCGGTTCAGTGCCTCCTCCGTGACCTGCGCGGACCGCTCTCTGCCCCCGGCCTGCGGATCGACGTACACCTTGATGCCCACGGGCAGGTCCTGCCGCAGATCCATCGCGCACCACAGCGCGAACGAACCGTCCATCACGGACGGGAAGAACAAGTCCTCGACCCGGCGCACCGGTTCGGTCGAGAAGTCGCGCCGTGCGGCCAGTGCCTCCAGGGCCTGCCGGCCGAGGCGGCCGTTCTCCTCGAGCGTGCCGGCCGAGCAACCGGGTTCGACCAGCAGGCGCAGGGACACCGGGCTCCCGGCCGAGAACGCCAGGGAGAACTCCACCGGGGAGTGGTCGTCGCAGACGAACGAGCGTGAGGGCGGGCCCGCCGCGAGGGGCCGGCCGGCCGCGGGACCGAGCAGGTCGAGCAGATCGGACAGGGCCCGAGCGGAGCCGTCGCCGCGGGCCGCGAACCCGGCCGCGCCGCACATGCGCCGCATCTGCCCTCTCAGATGCTCGCCCAGGGTCACCGCGGTGCGAGGTGCCGGGGACGACGTCCGCCCGGGGGCGGAGCGCGGGTGTCGGGGGTTGCTCAAAGCCATGTGTGGACTCCGGGACCGTGTGCCGTGAACGCCGGGCCCACCGTCCCCGCCCGGGTCCTCACGCCGGTCACCTTCCGGTCACGCGGTGACTACAATGCGTGTCCGGGCGGTCACTTCGCGCACGCGGTGCCGTGGTGGCGGCCCGCGGGCGAGTGACCGGGGGAGCGGTGAGTACGCGGTACGAGTTCAGGGTCCTGGGACCCCTCGAAGTCCTGCGCGACGGGTGGCCCGTGCGCATCGACGCGGCAAAGGTCCGGCTGCTGCTGGCGGCTCTGCTCGCCGAGTCCAACCAAGTGGTCACCGTGGAGACGCTGGTGAACCGGCTCTGGGGGGAGAACCCGCCCGGTCGTGCGCGCAACACCCTCCAGAACTACGTCCTGCGCCTGCGGCGCGCCCTCGGTTGCCCCGTCGGCGGTGCACCGGTGTTCACCCGCCCCCACGGCTATGTGATCGAGACCGCGCCGGACGCCCTGGACCTGCACCGTTTCACCACCCTGGTCCGCCAGGGCCGCACGGCTCTGGCCGAAGGCGCACCGGCGCGCGCGGCCCCGCTGCTGGGCGAGGCCCTGGGGCTGTGGCGCGGGGACCCGCTGTCGGACCTGCCCGCGCACCTCGTCCGGGGCGTGGTGGCCGCGCTGGACGAACAACGCCTGGACGCACTGGAGTTGCGGATCGACGCGGACCTGGCCCTCGGCCGGGCCGCCGACGTCCTGCCCGAACTGCGCGGCCTCATCGGGGAGTACCCGCTGCGGGAACACTTCTGGGCGCAGCGCATGCTGGCGCTCTTCCACTGCGGACGCCAGGGCGAGGCACTGGAGAGCTACCGCGAGGTCACCGCGCTGCTCGCCGACGAGCTGGGCGTCGCGCCCGGGGCCGGGCTCAGACAGGTCCACGGGCGGTTGCTGGCAGCCGCCCCGGACCTGACCGGGGCGCGGGAGGCGAGGCCGGCCGCACCGCCGGGGGGTGGCGAACTGCCCGTGGAGATGACCACGTTCGTCGGCCGTGAGGCACAGGTGGCGCAGGTGCGGCGCCTGTTGGGGGCCGCCCGGCTCGTCACCCTCACCGGAGTGGGCGGTGTGGGCAAGACCCGGCTGGCGCTGCGGGCCGCCGCCGAAGCCGCGCCCTCCTTCGCCGACGGGGTCCGGCTCGCCGACCTCGCCCCGCTGAGCGACGCGGACCTCCTCGACCGGGCCGTGTCGGAGGCGCTCGGCCTGCGCGACCACTCCGCCCGCCCTGTCGCGGACGCGATCGCCGACCATCTGCGCGACCGTCGGCTGCTGCTCGTCCTGGACAACTGCGAGCACTTGGTGGAGCACGTCGCCGGGCTCGTGCTGCGGCTGGCGCGGGCAGCACCCGGACTGCGCGTCCTGGCCACGAGCAGGCAGCGCCTGGGAACACCCGGCGAGCACGTCCTGACCGTGCCGCCGCTCACCCTGCCCGCCGTGGAGGGCACCGCGGGCGGCACCCCCGCCCGCCGGGAACCCGCGGTCGGGGCCGCGGGCGATGTCGTGGGCGATCTCGCGGGGGAAGTCGCGGGCGAAGTCGCGGTCGTGGGGGCGGGAGCTGGCGACCCGACCGGAGTTCCGGCTTCCGCCGAAACCGACGATCCGTTGCTGCGCTCCGAAGCCGTGCGGCTCCTCCTGGACCGTGTCGCCGGTTCCGCCCCCGCCTTCCGGCTCACCGCCCGCAACCGCCGGGCGGTGGCCCAGCTGTGCCTGCGGCTGGACGGCATCCCCCTCGCCATCGAACTCGCCGCGGTACGCCTGAGCGCGATGACGGCCGAGGAGATCCTGGAACGCCTCGACGACCGGTTCCGCCTGCTGTCCGCGCCGCGGCCGCGCACGTCGGCCCGCGGTCACCACACCCTCCGGGGCATCGTCGACTGGAGCTACGACCTGTGCACCGAAGGCGAACGCCTCCTGTGGAACCGGCTGTCCGTGTTCTCGGGCGGCTTCGACCTGGCAGCGGCGGAAACGGTCTGCGCGGGTGGGGGAGTGCCCCGGGAGGACGTGCTCGACCTGCTGGCCGGGCTGGTCGACAAGTCGATCGTGGCGGTCAACAGTTCCGGTGACCGCGCCCGGTACAGCCTGCTGGAGACCATTCGCCAGTACGGCCGGCAGCGCCTCCAGGAGGAAGACGGCACGACGTTGCTGCGGGTGCGGCACAGCGGGTTCTACCGGGCGACCGCCGTACGCGCCGGTGAGGAGTGGTGCGGGCCGCGTGAAGTCGACTGGCTGGTCCGGCTGCGCACCGACCTGCCCAACCTCCGCACCGCCCTCGACCACTGCGCGAGCCGACCCGACCTGGCGGGTGACGGACTGGAGATCGCGGTCAACCTGGCCCGCACCCGCTGCTGGTTCTTCAGCAGCACGCTGGGGGAGGGCCGGCACTGGCTGGAACGGCTGCTCGCCGCGGAGGAGCCGTCGGTGACCACGAGAACACCGACGCTGATCGCCGGCGCGCTGGCGATGAAGGCGTGGATCGCGCTCTGCCAGGGAGACAACCCCGCGGCCGAGACGTTCCTGGCCGAATGCCGTGCCGTGGCCCGGGAACTGCCCGACGGGCCGTCGGCGGCGCCGGTGACGTACATCGAGGGCGCGCACGCCATGCTGGTCCGCGGCGACCCGGCCAGCAGCGCGTTGCTGGCCGAGGCGCGGGACCGGTTCCGTGCCGCGGGGCAGGCCGGCGACGCGCACATGGCGACGATGCTGTGGGCGATGGCGGAGGCGTTCTTCGGTACCCGTGCCTCGGCCTCGTCGGCTCGGGACGTGTACGTCGCCGAGGCCGAGGCGAGCGGAGCCGAATGGGCGGGAACCTGGGCCCAGTGGTGTTCGGGCCTCGTGGAGTTGCGTCATGGCGAGGCCCGGCGGGCCTTGGCCCCCCTGCGACGGGCCCTGGCGCGCCAGCAGGCGATCGGGGACAGCTGGGGCCCGGTCTGGGGTCTGGAGACACTGGCCTGGGCGGTGGCGGCCACCGGCGACGGCAGCCGGGCGGCGTGGCTCCTGGGAGCCGCCCACCGCATGCGCCGGGACACGGGGGTGGCGCTGGTCGGCCTGCGCCCCTTCCACGAGGCGCACCTCGCCGCCGAGCGACGGGTGCGCGCGTCCCTGGGCGCCGAGGCGTACGCGGCGGCCTGGTCCCGGGGTGCCTCCGGCGAGGACGCCCCGGCACCATGACCGGGGCAGGGACGTCACGGGCGCTGCCGACCCGCGCCCGGACGGGTGGTTCCCACACTCCGACAGCGTAGGAGGGCGCCTCACGCGGGGCGCCGCGAGCGGACCCGTCGCAAGCTCCATGGAGCCGCGTGCCGCCAGGAACCGGACTGCTTGCACCCGTCGCCGCACCACCCCCCACGGCCCGGAGCCCCCATGTCCCGTACGACCCCGCCCCGCGTGAGCGTGATCATCCCCGCGTACAACGCGATGCCGGAACTGACGCGCTGCGTCACCTCCGTCATGGAGCAGACGCTCGGTCCGGACCGGATCGAGATCATCGCGGTCGACGACGGCTCGACCGACGGCAGCGGACGCGAACTGGACCGCCTCGCACAGACCTGCCCCGGCCTGCACGTCGTCCACCGGCCCAACAGCGGAGGGGCCGGAGTGCCACGCAACACCGGCCTGGACCGGGCCACCGGCGACTACGTCTTCTTCCTCGACTCCGACGACTACCTCGGACCGGACGCCCTGCGCCGAATGGTCGCCATGGCGGACGAGAACCGCACCGACGTGGTCCTCGGCAAGATGGTGTCGGTCGGCGGACGCGCCGTGCCGACCGCGGTCTTCTCGCACAACCAGCCCCGGACGGACATCTTCTCCTCCGCCGCCTACCGCACCCTGGGCTGCTGGAAGCTGTTCCGGCGCTCGCTGATCGAACGGCTGAACCTGAGGTTCCCGCCGTACCGCAACTGCGAGGACAAGCCGTTCACCGCCGCCGCCTACCTCAACGCCGACGGCATCTCCGTGGTCGCCGACTACGACTGCTACTACTCACGCAACCGCCAGAACGGCAACAACCTCACCCGCACCGCGGCCGACCTCGTCCACCGCATGGACGGCACCCGGCTGTGCTTCGAAACGGTCGCCCGCTTCCTGGAGCCCGGACCGCGCCAGGACCGGATCATGCGCCGCCACGTGGAGTGGGAACTGTGCGGGCCGCTGCGTGCCCTGCTGCCCGGCGAGAGCGAACAGCGGGCACGGGAGTTCTTCTACCCGCAGTTCCGGCACTGGGCGCTGACCTACGTGAGCGACGGCGTCTTCCAGTCGATCGCCCCGCAGGACCGGCTGATCGTCCATCTGCTGCGCGCCGACCGGTTCGAGGACCTCATGACCGTCGCCCGGCACGCCAAGGAGGACGCGGCGCGCGGCAACGTGGTGGACAAGGGCCGCGTCTACTGGTCCCACCCCTTCTTCCGCGACCCCGCGAAGGCGGTCCCGGACATCTGCTTCGACGTCACGAGCCGCGTCCCGGTCCACCACGAACTGTCCCAAGCCGCCTGGACCGGCGACGGCGATGTGCTCCGACTCGCCGGTCAGGCCCGGATCGAGTCCCTCGGCCCCCTCCAGTCCGACACCCGGCTGATCCTGCGCCCGAGCGGCTTCCGGCACCCGGAGATCCACGTGCCCGCGACCGTCGGCACGAGCCCGCACCACGGCCGGGACGCGGCGACCGGCTTCACCGCCTGCGTGGACCTCGACACCGTCGACTCGGGCGCCCCCCTCGGCGGCGGCCGGTGGAACCTCTACCTGGACGTCCGCGCCCAGGGAGTGAGCCGAACCGTGCGGCTCCGCCGGGCCAGGACGGACACGGACGGCGGCCTGCACGCCCCACCGCGGCGGCACCTGACCCGCCGCCCCCGGCCCGGGCACGGTCCCACCACCGCCCGTCCCTTCCTCACCCCGGACGGCGACTTCTCCCTGGAACTGAGGGAAGCCGAGGTCGCTCCGATCTGCCGCGTGACCCGGATCGCCTGGCACACCGGCGCACCCGCCACCCTCGTCGTCGGCGGCCACCTGACCGACGACGCCGAGGGCCGCCCCGTCACCGCCCTGCACGCCGAAGAGGACGGCGGCTCGGTGCGGGAGGTACCCCCGCTGTACGCGCGCGACGGCAGCCCCGACTTCACCGCCCACCTGCCGGTGGGAACCCTGCGACCCGGACGGTGGACCCTGACCCTCCGCACGGACGACCCGGCCGGGCGCATCCCCGTTCCCCCCGCGACGGACCTGTCCGGCACCCGGTGGTTCCGCGCGTCCCGGCTCGGCCGCCCCTACTACGCCAAGCCACTCCCGGGCGGCCCCGGGGACGCCCTGGTGCTGCGCGTGGCGCCGGTCAGGCTGACGGCGGCGGTCCTGCGCCGCGTGAAGGGTCTCAGCCGGTGGAACACCCGCTAGCGGATGTGCCGCCCGGCGCGGAGGCCGGCGTCCTGGCGGACCGTCTGAAGGAACGCATCTACGCGACGATCACGATGATCGCCGTGGTGGTCGGTCTGTCCCTCGGCGAGGTGAGCGCACCCGGCGCCGTCGCCGCCGTCCTGACGACCGCTGTCGGGCTCTGGCTCGCCGCGCTCGTCGCCGACCAGCAGGCCCACCGCACCGTCCACCGGCACCTCGCCACCGGCCGGGAGCTTCGCCGCATGCTGTACGTCAGCAGCCCCCTGCTGTCCTGCGCCGTGGGCCCGTCCGTGCTGATCGCCCTGGCCGCGCTCGATGTCCTGACCCTGGACGCCGCGTTGCTGGCGGCGGCGGGCGTGTGCGTGGTCTCCCTCTTCCTGTGGGGCTGTGTGGGCGGACTGCGCATGGGAGGCGGCGCCCTGGCGGCCCTGCTGGCAGGCCTCGCGGACGCCGCGATCGGTGTGGCCGTCGCCCTGGTGAAGGCGGCCGCCGGACACTGACCGGCGCGATCAATCCCGCCGCGACGCGAGCAGCTCCCCGAGCTCGCCGAGACTCTGACTCCAGCCTTCCTCGTGAAGGGCCCGTCGCCCCTCCGTGGCGAAGTCGCCCTGGTCGAGGAGCAGTTCGCACCGCCCGGCGTCGATCTCGCGCAACGACCGCGTCACCACCGTCTCCCGGTCCTCGGGGTCGGGATCCTCCGGGGATCGGTCAGCTCCCGGAACACGGCCGGGCACGATCCTTCCAGGGCGCGCCGCAGGCCGCACTCTCAGCTCGCCGGCCCGTGCCATCACGACCACCTCCCAGGGGTGCTGCCGAGCCGGTCCGCGGTGGCGGTGAGTGCCGTGCCCAGGGGCAGGGAAACCCTGGTGAGGGCGTACTGATCTCCCCGGGTCCGATCCCGGTTGACGATCAGCACCGGCTTGCCCTCCTGCGCCGCCTGGCGGACGAAGCGGAGCCCGGACATCACCGTCAGCGAGGAGCCGAGGACCAGCACCGAGTTCGCCGCGCGGACCAGCTCGCGGCAGTGCTCGACCCGCTGCGGCGGCACGGACTCGCCGAAGAACACCACGTCCGGCTTGAGTGTGCCGCCGCAGGCCGCGCAGGGCACCACGCGAAAGTCCGCGACCTGGTCGTCCGTGAGGTCGGCGTCCCCGTCCGGGTTGATTCCGGCGGCCACGGGCGCGAACGCCGGGTTGGCCTCCTCCAGCCGCAGGGCGAGTTCCTGGCGCGGGCTGAAGGCACCGCAGGAGAGGCAGCGGACCCGGGTGAGGGTGCCGTGGAGCTCCACGACGTCCTCGCTGCCCGCGGCCTGGTGCAGGCCGTCCACGTTCTGGGTGATGACACCCGCGAGCAGACCCTGCCGCCCGAAATCGGCCACGGCCCGGTGGCCGGCGTTGGGCAGGGCCCGGCCGAAGGTGCGCCAGCCGAGGTGGCTGCGGGCCCAGTACCGTCGCCGGGCCCGGGCGTCGGCGGTGAACTCCTGGTAGGTCATCGGTGTGTGGCGGCTCAGGCTCCCGCCCTCACCCCGGTAGTCGGGGATGCCCGACTCCGTGGAGATCCCCGCTCCGCTGAGCACCAGCACTCCACCCGCCCGCAGCGCATCGGCGACCGGTGCCAGATCCGTGGTCGCCGGCGGCAGATCCCCGGCAGGGGTCCAGCTCAGCGTGGGGCGCATGCGCATGCCGCCAGGGTACGGAACGACGGCCGCCGACGTCCGGGTACGGTCCGTGAAGCGTTCGATCTTGAGGAGGGACGCGGTATCGGACCACCCGTCAACCCTTGTCGGGGCAGGGCCCGCAGAGCCGATATCGGACGGAGACGTTTGGGAGCGCGGGATCGGCGCACCCGATGACTTAACAGAATCCTTATACGACGAAGCGGAGACGCACCATGGGCATCATTGCTTGGATCATCATCGGGCTCCTCGCCGGCGCGATCGCCAAGGCACTGATGCCGGGCAAGGACCCGGGCGGCATCATCATCACCATGCTCATCGGCATCGTCGGTGGTCTGCTCGGCGGCTGGCTCGGCAAGGTCATCTTCGGTGTGGACTCCATCGACGGCTTCTTCGACCTGTCCACGTGGATCGCCGCGATCGTCGGCTCCCTCATCCTGCTCGCCCTGTACCGGGTGTTCACCGGCAACCGGCGCTCGCACCGTCACGCCTGACCCGTCGAGGGCTGAAGGTTCCGCACAACAACCGCGTACATCCGGATACATCCTGAGGGCTCCTTTCCCGCACGTGCGGGAAAGGAGCCCTCAGGATGTATCCGGTCCGATCGGTCCAGGTCCTACCCGGCCCGGTAGGCCCGCAGGAAGGTCCGCACCCCCTCGACGACGAGCGGCCGGACGCGGCTGTCCTCCGCGGCGTTGGCGGAACCGTACCGGTTGAGCGCGACGCCGAAGGTCAGCGCGATGAACTGGTCGGCCGCGAGCCGTGCGTCGGGGACGTCCAGCAGCCCGGCGGCGGCGAAGGCGGCGAACCGCTCGGCGAGCGCCTCGTCGGGGGCGTCCGCCAGGGAGTTCTCGCCCCCGTTCGGCAGCTGACCGAACTGCGTCCGGACCAGGCGCTGCAACGTCGCGTACTCCGCCGAGCCCAGCATGTCGGTGGCGATGCGCATCGAGAACGTGACCAGGACGTCCTCCAGGTCGATGGCCTCGGTCGGCTCGGTGAGGGTGTCGTCGAGGATTTGCCCGATCGTGCTGACCAGGGACTGGCCGACCCCGTCCACGACCGCCTGCAGGAGCGTCTGCTTGTCGCCGAAGTAGTCGTAGACCGTGCGCTTGGACACCCCGGCCCGGGCGGCGACCGCGTCGACGCTGGTCCGGTCGAAGCCGTCGGAGAGGAACAGTTCCCGGGCCGCGGTGAGGATGGCGGCCCGCTTCCGCGTGGACCCCTCGCGCAGTGTCTTCGTGGTCGGCATGGCCGTATCCTAACCCGACTTTACTGCACCGTGTAGTGTAGTTCGGGAGTCGAAGGAAAGGACGTCCATGACCACGACCCTTGCTCCCCCGGTCCGCGTCGGGAAGGCCGCCGTCGCGGCTCTCGGACTGCTGGCGGCCGCCACCGGAGCCCTCGAATCGGTGGTCACACCGACACTCCCGCTGTTGCAACGCGAGTTATCGATAAGCCCCGCCCAAGGGGCGCTGCTCAGCATCACGATGCTCATCACCGGTGCCCTCGTCACGCCCGTCGCGGGCAACCTCGGCGACCGCCACGGCGGGAAACGGGTCATGCTCCGGCTGATGGGGGTCGTCACGGCCGGTGGACTGATCTCCTCCCTGGCACCCAACCTGCCGGTCCTGCTGCTCGGTCAGGTGCTGGAGGGCGCGATGGTGGGGGCGATGCCCCTGTCGTTCATCCTGGTGCGCAAGCACCTCCCCACCGGCGAGTCCCAGGTGGCCATCGGCGTCGTCAGCGGCCTGTTCGTGGGCGGCGGAATGCTGGGCACGCTGATGGCCGGGCCCATCGCGGAAGGACTGTCCCGGCACTGGATGTTCGCGATACCGACGATGGCGATCGTCGCGGCGACCCTCCTCGTCCACCGGCTGATGCCGGACGACCCGCCGGCCCGGGCCGACGCCCGCATCGACTTGCCGGGCCTGCTGCTCCTCAGCGGCGTGCTGCTGACCCTCATGACCGGGCTCTCGCTGGCACCCGACGCCGGCAGTCGGCCCCTCGCGCTCGGGGCCCTCGTCGTGCTCCTGGTCGTCCTCGTGTCCGGATGGATCGCCGTCGAGCGCCGCTCGCCCTCACCCATGGTCGACCTGCGCCTGCTGGCGCGGCCCGGGATGTGGAGCTCCTACGCGATCACGTTCGCCGTCTGCGTGGGCACCGCGGTGTCGATGTACCTGGTGCCGCAGCTGTTCGCGGTGTCCGGCGACGGGTACGGCTTCGGGGCCAGTTCCACCGCCATCGGGCAGTACCTGCTGCCCGGCGCCGTCGCGGGGGCCGTCAGCGGGCCGCTCGGCGGGCTCGCGGCACGGCGCTTCGGCGCCACGGCCGTGGTCGCCGCCGGGATCGGCGTCATGACGCTCACGCTGGCCGCCATGGCGTTCGCGCACACCGAGATCTGGCACCTCGTCGTCGGCAAAACGCTGATCGCCCTGGCCAGTGGCGTCTGCGTCACGGCGATGGTCGTCAGGACCGCCACCTGGGTCGATCACGGCGACACCGGCACCGCCACCAGCCTGGTCCTGGTCACCCGCGTGATCGGCTTCGCCGCGGGCGTGCAGGTCAGCGGTGCCGTCCTCACCGCCGGAACCCGCCCCGGGCTGGAGGACCCGGCCGAATCCGCCTTCTCCGCCGGGTTCCTCCTCGCCGGCGCCGTCACGGCCCTGTCCCTGCTCGTCGTTCCCGCCCTCGGTAAAGGAGTCAGGAAGTGACCCCCACCGACCGGTTCGCCGGCCACCGCACCCGGCGCAGGCGCACCGTCCTCATCTCGGGCGCCAGTATCGCGGGCCCCGCCCTCGCGTACTGGCTGAACCGCTACGGATACGCCGTCACGGTGGTGGAGAAGGCGCACGCCCTACGCGGCGGCGGCTACCCCGTCGACGTGCGCGGCACCGCACTGGAGGTCGTCCGGAGGATGGGCATCTGGCCACGACTGCGCGACGCACACGTCGACACGCGCCGCTTCACCTTCCTCGACGAAACCGGCGGCACGGTCGCCTCGATCGCCCCGCACACCGTCGCCGGCGGCGACGAAGGAAGCGACCTCGAAGTGCGGCGCGGCGATCTGACCGACGCCCTGTACACGGCGGTCCGTGACGACGTGGAGTTCGTGTTCGGCGACTCCGTCGACAGCGCCGACCAGTCGGGCCACGGCGTCGACGTCACCTTCCGCGGGGGCGGCAGGCGCACCTTCGACCTGGCCTTCGGCGCGGACGGACTGCACTCGCACACCCGGGAGCTCCTGTTCGGCCCCGAGGAACGGTTCCACCGATACCTCGGGTACTGCTTCGCCGGATTCACCCTGCCCAACCACCTCGGCCTCTCCCACGAGGTCATGATGTGGAACGCACCCGGCCGGGCCGCCGCCCTCTACGCCGTGGGGGACGGCGACCACGTACACGCCTTCCTCAACGTCGCGCACCCGCAACCACCCCCCGGCGCCCTCCGCGACCCGGGAGCCCAACGGGAGCTGTTCGCCACGGCCTTCGCCGACGCCGGCTGGGAAGTGCCGGGCATGATCGCAGCCCTGCGCGACGCGGACGACCTGTTCGCCGACGTGGTCAGCCAGATCCGCCTGCCCCGCTGGTCCAGCGGCCGGATCGCCCTGGTGGGCGACGCCGCCTACGCGCCCTCGTTCCTCACCGGGCAGGGCTCCAGCCTCGCCCTCGTCGGTGCCTACATGCTCGCCGGATCCCTGGCCCGGCGGGACGCCGCCGAAGGCTTCGCCGCATACGAACACGGCACCCGGGGCTTCGTGACGCTGAACCAGGACCAGATCGGCCAGGGCGACGCCGCGCTCTTCCCCACCACGGCCCGGGCCCTGGAGCGGCGCAACGACATGCTGCGCCGCCTCGGCGCCCTGACCTCGGGCGCGGGCCGCCCGGCCCACTCGGCACTCACCCTGCCCGACTTCGCCCCCGACCGGTAGCGATGGCAGCCGCGTTGTCAGCAAGGGCTCCGCCACACCCCGAGCTCGGGCTTCTTGCGCATCGACGACAGCCTCAGCCGGCGCGACTCGGCACAGAAGGCGCTCCGCGGCTCCTCGTACTCCACGTGGAACACCGCCTTGCCCGCCTTGATGAACGGGGAGAGCGCTCCGCACTCGTCGTACTGGGCGCACTCCTCGTTGACCGCGAAGTCGAAGTGGTCCACGAGCTGGGGGATCTGGGGGAGGTCGTTCTTCAGCCCCACCGACAGCCCCCGCTCGTGCGCGATGGCCGCGATCATGCGGTTGTACGCGAGCTGGTCGCGTGCGGTGAGCGGGAAGCCGGTGTCGTTGCCGTAGCCCTCCACCAGATCGGGCTCGACCGCGTCGAAACCCTTGTCGCGGCACATGTCGAAGCGGCGTTCCATGAGGGGCCGCAGGACGGACACCCGCCGGATGTCCAGCCACCGCTCACCCGACCAGCCGTTGGGCTCGCCGAGGACCGAACGCGGGAAGGCGTCCCGGTCCGGCCGGAAGTCCTCCCACGCGCCCACGTTGACGTAACAGATGACCTTCCTCCCCGCGCGGTGCAGCCGGGCCACGTCCGCGGCGGAGTTCTCGAACCCGTCGATGTCATAGACCGGCACGTCGGCCGACGCGTCCACCCTGCCGTCGAGCTGCCACTGCCAGGCGAGACCCGGCCGCGGCTTCCACACGGCCCGTGAGGGCGACGCCGTACCGTGCCGGTCCGCGGGCGGCTCGGCGCCGCCGGAGCAGCCCGTCAGCGCCACGGCCGTCAACGCGGTCAGCAGCGCCGCACGGGGAAGGGCCCGCCCGGTCATCGCCCCGCCCCGGCGAGAGCCGGCGTCAACTGGGCCCAGGGATTGGGGGGTTCGCCCGTCACCGGGCCGCAGACCGCCGCCCCGCGCTCGTGCGCCGTGCGAACGGCCAGCGGAACGAGCGCCTCGGGCACGCCGTACACCAGATGGCACAGCCCCTCGGGTGCGTGTCGCGCGGTCCACGCCGGCCGGCTGAAGGCGGAGACGTACGTCGACCAGTGCCCCTCGAAGGTGACGGTCAGATCGGCGAGGCGGGCGTACCCCGGAGCCGGGTGGACACCGGGGTTGAGGACGACCGTCCCCACACCCAGCCGACGCAGCGTCCGCACCAGCCGACGGCACTCCGGCAGCCCGTCCGCCGTCGCCGTCACCCGGTCCAGGAAGCAGCCGTCCGCCGCGTACCACTCGCGGTGCCGCCGTACGTCCTCGGCGATCTCCGCGGGGTCGCGCACCCCGTAATCGGTGTCGACGTAGCCCAGCAGCCGCGCACCCGCGGCCCGCAGCGCACCCGCCGCGGCGGTGAACGCCGGGTCGGGGACCTCACCCGGACCGCTCGCCGGATTGAGAACGACACCGTAGGTGCGGGTGGCCGCGGTGATCAGCCGGTGCCAGGCACCCGGATCCTCGGCCGGATGGACGTACAGCGGGATCAGCAGGCTCACGGAGTGCGCCCGCCTTCCCACAGGGCGGCCAGCGCGTCATCGAGGGAGTGCGCCGGACGCCAGTGGAGGGCCTTCGCCGCGGCGGAGATGTCCGAACACTGCCACGACACCTGCGCCGAGCGGGCCGAACCGGCCGGGCTCGCCACGCCCTCCTCGATCCGGCCCCGGAACCCGGCCAGCCGGGCCAGGCTCCCCACCAGGTCGCGCACCGGGACGGCCCGGCCCCCGCCGAGGTTGAGGACGGGCGGCAGCGGGCCCGGTGCCGTGGCCGCGAGGACCACCGCCCGCGCCACGTCACGCACGTCGACGAAGTCGCGGTGGGCGGACAGATCACCGAGCCGCAGCACCGCCTCCGGATCGGGTCCGGCCTCGCGCAGCAGCGCGGCGATCCGCCCCGGCAGCCCGGTGGACGGCGCCCCTGGCCCCACCGGGTTGCCCACCCGCAGCACCACCGCGTCCAGTCCGGAGGAGGTCACCGCGACCGTGCCCGCGAGCTTGGTCGCACCGTAGGGGCCGACCGGGCGGGTGGCCGCCGACTCCGGCACCGGGGCGTCCGGCACGCCCGGGCCGTACTCGGCGGCCGAGCCCAGGTGCACCAGACGGGCCGCGGGGGACGCCTCGCGCAGCGCGGCGCACAGCACCGCGGGACCGCGCGCGTTGACCTCGGCGAGGGTGACGGCGTCGCCGCCGGTCGCGCCCGCGCAGTTGACGACGGTGTCGGGCACCGCCGACGCCAGGGCCTTCGCCAACCGCTCCGGGCGGACGCGGGCGAGATCGACGCCGACGTCGGCGTCCGGTGACCGGCCGCCGACGAGGACCCGCGCGCCCGGCAGATCGCGCAGCCGCTGCGCGATATGAGCGCCGAGATAGCCGGTGGAGCCCAGGACGAGAATGCGCATGACGAGGTCAGGCTCCCTTGAGCAGAAGCGGCTTGCGGGAAGTGAACTCGGCGTTGGCCCGGTCGTAGTCGTCCGGGCGGCCGATGTCCAGCCAGTATCCGTCGAACTCGTAGGCGTGCGGCTGGTTGCCGGTCTTGAGCAGGTCGAGCACCAACTCGTCGAAGCCGAGCGGGAGTCCGGGCGTGTAGCCGTCGAGGGTGGTGCGAGACAGGCCGTAGACGCCCATGGAGACCCGGTAGTCCATGCTCGGCTTCTCGGTGAACGCCACGACCTTGCTGGAGTCGGTGGTCAGCACCCCGAAGTCGATGTGCACCTTGCGGGCGTACGTCGCGATGGTCAGCGGCGCCCCGGACGCGCGGTGCCGGCGCAGGACGTCGGCGTAGTCGAGGTCGGTGAGGACGTCGCCGTTCATCACCAGGAACGTCTCGGGCAGGCGGTCGCGCAGGTTGAGCAGCGGGCCCATGGTGCCCAGCGGGCTCTCCTCGGTGGCGTAGTCGACGGCCAGCCCCCACTGGGAGCCGTCGCCGACGTAGGCGCGAATGATCTCGCCGAGGTGGCCGATGGCGATGGTGCAGCTGGTGAAACCGGCCGTGGACAGCTGGCGCAGCACGATCTCCAGGATCGCGTGCTGGTCGCCGATGGGCACGAGCGGCTTGGGCAGCGTGGTGGTGTACGGCCGCAGCCGGACGCCCTTGCCTCCCGCCAGGATCACTGCGTGCATGGGCTCCTCCTTCGTGAACGCCTTCATGGTCGTGCGCGGACGTGACGGACGAGATCCGCTGTGCGGGGTCAGATGTTGTAGATGCCGGTCTTGTAGCGGGCGAGGTTGGCCGGGTCGCGGAAGAACTCCACGGTGGCGGCCAGGCCTTCCTCCAGGGTGTGGGCGGGCCGCCAGCCGGTGGCGGCGGCCAGCCGGCTCGCGTCCGCGACCAGCCGCATCACCTCGGAGTTCGCCGGGCGGATGCGGGCGGTGTCCGCGCGGACGTCGAGGGCGGTGTCCATCACCTTGCCGATCAGCGCGACCAGGTCGCCCACCGAGATCTCCCCGCCGGTCCCGGCGTTGAAGGTGCGGCCCACGACCTGACCTGCGGGCGCGGTGCCGACGGCGAGGAAGGCCTGCGCGGTGTCCTTGACGAAGGTGAAGTCCCGGGTGGGACGCAGATCGCCGAGGGTGATGGTGCGCTCTCCCGCCGCCACCTGACCGATGACGGTGGGGATGACCGCGCGCATCGACTGGCGCGGCCCGAAGGTGTTGAAGGGCCGCAGGGTGACCACCGGGGTGTCGAAACTGGCGTGGTAGCTGTCGGCCAGCCGGTCCCCGCCCGCCTTCGAAGCGGCATAGGGGGACTGGGTGTTGATGGGGTGGTCCTCGGTGATGGGCACGGTCTGCGCGGTGCCGTACGTCTCGCTGGTGGAGGTGTGCACCAGCCGGGGCGTGCCGAGCGCGCGCACCGCCTCCAGCACGTTGAGGGTGCCGGTGACGTTGGTGTCCACGTAGCTGTGCGGGGCCTGGTAGGAGTACGGGATCGCGATCAGGGCGGCCAGGTGGTAGGCGGTGTCGGCGCCTTCGAGGAGGCCGCGCACGGAGCCCGGGTCACGGACGTCGCCGAGGACGATCTCCACCTGGTCCAGGACGTCCGGGTGCAGGGTCTCCAGCCAGCCGTAGGAGGAGAAGGAGTTGTACTGGGCCATGGCCCTGACCCGGTGGCCGGAGGCGACCAGTGCCTCGGTGAGGTGTGAGCCGATGAAGCCCTCGGCTCCGGTGACGGCGGCGAGCGGTGCGGAGGTCAACTGCGGTGTCCCTTCGATCGGTTGGGAGGAGAGCGGAGAATCGGGGTGGGGCTCAGGCGTGCGGTGCGGGCCTGCCGAGCAGCCACAGCGCGCACCCCGCGAGACACAGGGCGGCGGTGCCGCAGGCCAGCGGCAGGGCCAGGGCGTTGCCCGGTGGCAGCCGGAACAGGACGACCGCTCCGGCCCCGCCGGCAGCCGCCAGGCAGATCCCGGCCGACGGCCAGGCCGCCCCGAACGCCTGGAGCAGCAGCGCCGTCCACAGCACGGCGGCGAGCAGCAGCAGGGCGACCGGGTCGGCACCGGTGAGCAGGGCCGCAGGCAGCAGCGGTGCGAGATACGCGCACAGACACAGGCCGAGGACTCCGGCCGAGCGCAGCAGGAACCCGGCGGGCGTGGCGGTGGCCCGCAGCGCGGCGACCGACAGCCCCCGGTAGCGGTACAGCAGCCATTCCGCGGGTCCCATGCTCAACGTCAGCACGATCACCGCGTACGGCTCCTCCCGCCCCTCCAGCAGCACCAGCACCCCGGCGGCCAGCCCGAACAGGCCGTACGGCAGCGACCACAGCAGTCGCGGCCGGGTCGCGTCGGTGACGGCCGGGACGCCGAGGGCACCCCGCAGCACCCAGCCGGTGACGGTGAGCGTCGCGAGCAGCGCCAGCAGGGGCAGCCCGGCCCGGAGCGCGGGGCCGGGCTCCCACCACGGCAGGACGGCCGCACCCGCGAGCAGCGGGCTGAGCGCGGCCAGCAGCAGCCGTTCCCGGCCCAGCACCAGCAGGACACCGGCGGCCGCCAGGTACGCCGACTGCGCGCCCGCCACCAGGGTCACCGGCCCGCCGCCGGCGGGCAGCGCGGCGATCGCCGTGGCCAGCACCGCTCCCACCGGCGCGCCGAACAGGAGCGTACGGCCCGCCTCCCGGCGCCCGGTGGCCATCCGCAGGTGCGCGCGGTGGCCGAGCCCCTGCCCCCACGCCCAGGAGACCAGCCCGGCCACGATGAGGGCGGGGGCGTACCCGCCGGCGTTCCACAGCGGCGCGGTCAGCAGGTAGGCGAGTCCCGGCAGGGCGAACAGCACACCCCGCAGCAGACAGCGCAGCGTGTCGGGACGCCACGGATCGGCCGCCGGGGCGGGCTCGGGGAAGGTGCGCGGCACCCGCTCGTAGAGGGCGGAGGCCAGGGAGAACAGGTTCGGGTGGCCGTAGCGTTCGTTGATCAGGGAGGCGGACAGTCCCTCCGCCTCCAGCAGCGCCGCCACCTCGTAGGGGTGGACGGCGGGGCCTATGCGGTCGGCGAGCTCGGCGGCGAGTTCGCTGACCGCCGCCTCGTCGGGGCCCTGCCGGGGCAGCCGGATGGCGAGCGTGGTGTCGTCCAGGGCCCAGCGCGGCCGGCGGCGCGGCGGGCGGTGACCGGCCAGCCGGATGGCCAGTGTGTCCTGCTCGGCGCCCCCGGGTTCGAGGGATATCGGCCCGCTCACAGCGCGAGGCTTCCGGTGCCGTGGACGACCGGCGCGGACAGCCCGAACGGCGCTACCACCGTCGGCTCCGGTGCCGGATGGGCCAGTTCCAGATAGACGGACCGAAACGTGTCAATGGTCTGCCGGAGGGTGAACTGCTCGATGACCCGCAGCCGGGCCGCCTCACCCATCGCCCTGCGCCGCCCGGCATCCCCGAGCAGCTCCAGCGCCGCCGCGGCCATCGCCGCCGGATCGCGCGGCGGCACCACGAGCCCGGTGTCACCGACGGCCTCGCGGACCCCGCCCACGTCCGTGGAGACGGTGGCCCGTCCGCAGGACATGGCCTCGATCAGGGTGAAGGGGAAGCCCTCGCTGATGCTGGAGAGCATCACCACGTTCCCGGCGGCGTAGGCGTCCTTGATGTCGTCGACGCGCCCCTCGAAGGTGACGGCGTCGGCGTGCCCGAGCTCGGCGGCCAGCGCCTCGCAGCGCTCCCGGTAGGCCTCCCCGCCGCGCGGCGTCCCGCCGAACAGCCGCAGCCGCGCGTGCGGGAGCCGGTCCCGGACGAGGGCGAAGGCCCGGATCAGGGTCTCCAGGTCCTTGATGGGGTCGACGCGGCCCGCCCAGCTGAGGGTGGGGGAGTCGGGTTCCGGCCCGGCCGCCGGGAACGCGGCGGGGTCGACACCGTTGTAGACCGTGCGGATCGACTCCGGGTCGGCGCCGCCCTCCTCCTCCCACAGCCGGTTGTAGCGATTGCCCGGCGTGATCAGGGCGGCCCGGCGGTAGCTCTCCTGAGCGAGCAGCCGGAAGAACCCGAGGACCACGGCCTTCACCGGCCAGCGGTAGGGGGCGGTGCGGTATCCGAGGTAGCGCTCGCGCAGATACACGCCGTGCTCCGTCAGCAGCAGCGGAACGCCGTGCTGTTCGAGGGCGGCAAGGCCCGGCAGGACAGCGACCCCGCCGCTCACCGCGTGCGCGACCCCGCTCTCGGGGGCCGGGGCGGCCAGGGGGCGCAGGGCGTGTTCCAGCAGGGCGGTCGCGGTGAGTGCGTCGTGCAGGGTCGGCCGCGCCTCGCGTACGGCGAGACCGGGGCGGTTCCACAGCGCGGTGAGGATCGCGATCGCCCGGTCCGTGCGCAGGAAGGGGCTCAGCGTCCCGTCCGAAGCGGCCCGGGCCAGCGCGTACAGGGCGGGCGCGAACCCGTCCTCGGCGCGCGGGTCGAGCAGCGCGGTCAGGAACCGCTCGTAGGCGGCGGCGAGTTGGTTGCGGGACCGGCCCCGGGGCGGGCGGCCCTCGGGCGGGGCGCCCCACATGGGGACGGACAGCACGCCGGCGACGTGCGCGGGCAGCTCCCAGACGACCGGCTCGCGTCCGGTGCCGGTGACGGCGATGACATCGAAGGCCAGGTCGGGCATGCCCTGGACGAGCTGGTCGCACCAGACGCTGACGCCTCCGTGAGAGTGCGGGTAGGTGCCTTCGGTGAGCAGGGTGACGCGCGTCGCTCCGGTACGTCGCGCGCCCTGGGGAACGGGCATCGTTGTGCTCCACGGCTGAGGTGTGGGGTGGTTCGGGCCGGTCCTGGCCACCGCCGGGCGGCCAGGACCTTCGGGTCGTACGCGAATGCGCCGTTCAGCCGTCTGTGCCGTGACCCACCGGGTCGCTGACGCCCGCGGGGACCCGGGTGTCCGGGGCCGGCTCGGTGACCGGGGCGGTCTCGGTGGCGGAGCCGTCGGCCGGGGCCGCCGCGGAGGCCGGCAGGGTGAGGGTGAGCGGGGCGCCCGTGGCGGGCGTCCAGCCGGACACCGATCCGGCGTAGGCCTCGCCGAACGCGGCCCCGGCCAGTGTGGTGCCGGTGGGAGCGGTCGCGGTGACCGCCAAGCCGCCCGGTGCGTCGACGGTCACCGTGCCGCCGATGCGGTAGGCGGTGACCTCTCCGGCCTGGAGTGCGGTCCGCCACTTCGCCCGGCGCTCCAGTTCCGTGCCGATGTCGCGCATCCGCGGGTTCACCACGGGGGTGTCCTCGGAGAACAGCTCCTTGTAGCCGTCCAGGACGCCGTCGAGCACGGGGTAGGCGATGCGGTCCTCGGCCAGGTTCGACTGGTGGATGAAGTGCGGCTTGGGGTCGTTGGCCAGGACGTGCCCGAGAGCGATCCGCGTCTCCAGCGGCACGATGTGCCCGGCATAGCCGGTGGCCGTGTCCAGCGGCGCCGGCAGACATGTGGTGGTGGCCGGATTGTCCTCGCAGATGCCGCTGCCTCCCTGGGCGCGACTGGTGTAGATCCAGTTGTACTCGTCGACCTGCTCGGCCGCCCGGCCGGCGTTGTAGAACACGTTCATCGGGTAGCGGGGCACGGTCGTGGACGGACCGACCCGGCGCTGACCGGGCTCACGGGAGTTGTCGGAACCGAGCCAGGCGATGTCGTTGTCGTCCAGGGCGAGCGCCAGGTTGGGGTTGTCGTCCGGCTGCTGCGGCAGGACCTTCATGCCCGAGTGCTCGCCGGTCACCAACTCGTCGTTCACCAGCGGCAGTCCGGCGCTCGCGCCCCACACCCGGTTGATGGCGATCTCGTCGGAGATGTCGTCGCGGCTCATCCACCGGGTGCTGCCGTCGGCGTTGGTCGCGCACTTCCACGGCACCACGCTCGTGTCCTGGACACACCCGAGGAAGGGGTGCGAGTAGGTGTGGTTGATCCACCGGAACTCCCCCCTCCGCGCGATCAGCCGGTCGGCGAGCGGGTCGGCGCCGTTGTTGTCCTCGCGGTGGTCGACACTGCCCGCGCCGTTGTACGCGAAGTCGAGGGTGAAGTCCTTGCTGTTCTGCCAGTCGACGGCGTGGTCGACGTCGGAGGGCGTCATCCGGATCGGGTCGGGCGTCGCACTGGGGTCGGTGCAGTCGACGTCGCCCGGCGTGCAGTTGAGGCGGCTGTTCCACCGGTCGTCCGCCGCGAACACGTCGTCCACGTGGACGGTGAAGTAGTTCCGCGAGGCACCCAGGTGCACCCCGCCCGTCATCCACTCCACGATGCCGCGGGCCAGCAGCCGGAACTGCTGCTGGTACTGGTTGTAGACGAAGGTGACGACCAGCTCGCGTCGGCCGTCGTGCCGGTATTCGCCCACGAGCGTGCCCTTGCCCGACTGCCCGGGGATCGCCGCCTCGACGTACGGCGTGAAGTCGGCCCCGGCCACGGGCTTGGACAGGTAGGCGTAACTCTCGCCGATCGCCGGGTCGTTGTCCTCGAAGGGCACCGCCCCGTCGAGATAGCCGAAGGGGCCCGCCTTGCCCGCGGCGGTCACTTCCGCCCGTTCGCCGTCGATGCTGCCGGAGTAGCCGCCGTTGATCGGGTACTGCAGACCGGCTTCGGGACGGGCGTAGGTGTAGGCGTCGACCTGCGGCACGTCGTACGTCTGCTCGTACGCCGCCAGGGCCGCCATCTCGGACGAGCCGGCCGGGAACGGGTTGTCGTTGGGCAGCACGACGGCCTGGAACTTGGCGCGCGGCCTGCCGTCCACGGTGTCCGCGAGGAAATCGGCGTCGATCACGGTCCGGCCGGACCGCGTGAGGTCGATCCGGGTGTACGGCGTACCCGCCGCGGCCAGTTCGGCGGCTATGGCATCGGTCGACGGGCCGCCGTCGCTCACCACCAGCACCCGCAGATCGATACGGGGCGTGGTGTCGGCGTGTGCCGCCCCGGCCGGCAGGCCCAGTGCGGCGATGAGCGCGCCCACCGTGAGCACGGTGGTGCGTGTGGTCCGCTTCATGCGGTGAGGTCCCCTCCCCGGGCAGGGATGAGTACTGCTCCGCGGAGCGGACGCACCCCCTTGCGTGTCGCCGGCGTCCCCCTCAGAAGCCAGTTCGTCACGCATCCGTTCGCGTCACATAGTGATGTCTGTGTGGAGATTTCGCGGTCATGTTGCGGAACATGACGGAAAAGCGCAGGTGCCCAACAGGGGCCGTTCGAAAGCGAAATGACCCATTCCCGGTCATGGTCCGACGTCGCAGCAGGTGAGCGTGGAGCCCCGGCGTGCTGGTCCGGGGCCTGAACGACGCACCGGCGGGCCTGTAGGGCCCGCCGGTCGCAGTGCCAGTGGTTCAGACCGGGGCGGTTGCCCGGCCGGGGAAGCTTTCAGGTCACCGCCGTCGGTTCCGGACGGAGTGTCAGGAGCAGAGCACGCGTGTCACGGGCGTGTACACCGGGCCGCCGCTGACGTTCGTGGAGTCGCTGAACTCGGCGTAGAAGTACGAGTAGAAGCCGATGTTGCCGTTGCAGCCGGAGTCGGCGGCGACGTCCAGCGTCAGGGTGACCGTACGGCTCTGACCGGGCGGGATGGTGGCGCCGTAGTTGCCGCCGAGGTTGGCCGGGCCGGTGCCGGCGCACGGGGAGGCGCCGTCGGCGGTGGTGAGGCTGCACCCGGAGAAGCCGTACTTGAGGTCGGGGCGCTGGGTGGTCAGCCAGGTCGGCTCGATCGTCTGGTACACGAACCAGACGTCGTAGGTGTTGTTGTTCTTGATGGTCATCGACAGCTTGACCGAGCCGCCGGGCGTGGTGGTGGCGCTGTCGGTGGCGAAGGTCAGCTCCGCCGGGGCCGGGTCCGCCGCACTCGCGCCGGGGGCCAGGCCGAACAGGGTGAGGGCGAGGGCAAGGACGGCGGTGAGGCCGAAACGTCTCATCAGGGTTGATCGCATGGCCTGGGAGGCTAAGCAGGGCCCGGGCGGGGCGTCTGCCCCACGATGCGGGTACTCCTCGCCGCGCGGCTGGAAGTGTTCACGGTGTGGTCGAGGTGTGACGAAAGTATGGAGACACGGTGGGATCGGTATTCGCCCAGGCAGTCGGCACCGTCCGGGGTGACCGTGCTGGCGGAACGCTGGCGACCGCTTCCGTGGCGTCGAAGGACGACATTGGCGCGTATCGGTTGCGACGGCCCTTCTTCCCCGCCCGCGACCACGACCGGGAGCGTCAGTCCCCTGTCGAGAGGGTGACGGGACAAGGGGAGCGCGTGTGCGAGGCTTGTTCCGCAGGGACGGACACGGGCTGGAAAGGTGATGCGCCATGAGTGATGCCGAGGAGAGGGCGCTGCTGGCGGGCGGGTGCTTCTGGGGCATGCAGGAGCTGATCCGGACGCTGCCCGGTGTGGTCCGTACCCGGGTCGGCTACAGCGGCGACAACGACAAGCCCCGGCCCACCTACCGGGACCACGGGCGGCACGCGGAGTCGATCGAAATCGTGTTCGATCCGACCGTGACCGACTACCGCGCGATCCTGGAGTACTTCTTCCAGATCCACGACCCGACCACCAGTAACCGGCAGGGGAACGACATCGGCCTGAGCTACCGCTCCGCCATCTTCTACCTCGACGACGAGCAGCGCCGGGTCGCGCAGGAGACCATCGCCGACGTCGAGGCGTCCGGGCTGTGGCCGGGGCCGGTGGTGACCGAGGTGGTGCCGGCGGGTCCCTTCTGGGACGCCGAGCCGGAGCACCAGGACTACCTCCAGCGCTATCCGGACGGCTACACCTGCCACTTCCCGCGCCCGAACTGGCGGCTGCCGAAGCGCGAACAGGCCTGAACGGCCGGTCCGGAAAGCACAGAGGCAAGGAGATATCTCCTTGCCTCTCCTAATTTATAGCGCACCGGGGGGCTTGCGGCAAGGCCCGGGTCTCGGCGCAGAATCGTCGGCCTAAGCCCACTACCTGCGGAAACGGGGACACGAGGTGCGTGTGTCGAAGATCGGGACGAGCTCGACCAGCGGTGCGGAAGAACCGGAAGGTGTCGCGACGACCGACGCGATGACCGAGCAGGACGCGATGGCCGAGCAGGACGCGATGGCCGAGCAGGCCGCGCTTACCGAGCAGTACGTGCTGGATCTTCAAGAGGTGGACGAGACACAGCTCGGGCTCGTCGGCGGCAAGGGTGCGCACCTGGGGGCACTGGCGCGGATCGAAGGCATCCGCGTACCGGGAGGCTTCTGCGTCACGACGCACGCCTTCCGGCAGATCATGGCGCAGGTGCCTACGGCCGAGGAACTGCTGGATCAGCTGTCGGGCCTGGGCCCCGACGACCGGGAGGCGATCGGCACCCTCAGCGCGCGGATGCGCCGGACCATCGAGGAGACCGCCGTCCCGGACGATCTCGCGGCGGCGATCACCCGCGCCCTGTCCCGGCTCGGCGAGCGGACCCCCTGCGCTGTCCGGTCCAGCGCGACCGCGGAGGACCTGCCGACGGCATCCTTCGCCGGACAGCAGGACACCTACCTGAACGTCGTCGGCCCGGCGGCGATCCTCCGGCACGTCAGCCGGTGCTGGGCCTCGCAGTTCACCGAGCGGGCCGTGACCTACCGTCAGCGCCAGGGCATCGACCACCGCACGGTCGACATGGCCGTGGTCGTGCAGCGGATGGTCTTCCCGCACGCGTCGGGCATCCTCTTCACGGCCGACCCCGTCACCGGCAACCGCGAGGTCGCCACCGTGGACGCCGGTTTCGGTCTCGGCGAGGCCCTGGTCTCCGGCCTGGTGAACCCGGACGTCTACAAGGTGCGGCACGGCGACGTCGTCGCGAAGACCATCGCCGCCAAACAGCGTGCCGTCCACGCCCTCCCTACCGGCGGAACACAGCAGGTGGAGATCGACGCGCGGCGGCAGGAGCAGCCGGCGCTGACGGACGCCCAGGTCCTGCGGCTCGTCCAGCTCGGGCGGCGGATCGAGGAACACTTCGGCCGTCCCCAGGACATCGAATGGTGCCTGGGCGACGACGACTTCCAGATCGTGCAGAGCAGGCCCATCACCACCCTGTTCCCCCTCCCCGAGGCCGCCGACCAGGGCCGTCGCGTCTACGTCTCCGTCGGTCACCAGCAGATGATGACCGACGCCATGAAGCCCCTCGGGCTGTCCATGTGGAAGCTGACGGCCATGGCGCCGATGACCGAGGCCGGCGGGCGACTGTTCGTCGACGCCACCCGAGTCCTCTCCACCCCCACGAGCCGCGCCGGCCTCCTGGACCTCGTGGGACGAGGCGATCCCCTGACCAGGAACGCGCTGGAAACCGTTCTCGACCGCGACGGCTTCCTCCCCCTGCTCCCGGACCCGGCCCCCGCCGGACCCCCGGCCGGCGGCGCGCCCGCCCCGATCGAGACCGATCCGGCCCTCGTCGACGGGCTGATCGAACGCAGCCAGGCGTCCATCGCCGCACTGCGGCGCGACATCGCCACACAGACCGGGCCCGCCCTGTTCGACTTCCTGGAGGAGGCCTTCCAGGAGCACAAGCGCATCCTCACCGATCCGCTCAGCCATCAGGCGATCATGGCGGGCATGGAAGCCACGTGGTGGCTCAACGACAACCTGCACGCATGGCTGGGGGAGAAGAACGCGGCTGACACGCTGACCCTCTCCGCCCCCGGCAACGTCACCTCGGAGATGGGCCTCGCGCTGCTCGACGTCGCGGACGCGATCCGCCCCCATCCGGAAGTGGTGGCCTTCCTGCGGAGCGTCGAGGACGACGGCTTCCTGGACGAACTGCCGAAGTACGCGGGCGGAATCACGGCCCGCGACGCCATCGAGGGATATCTCGACCGCTACGGCATGCGCTGCGCCGGAGAGATCGACATCACCAGGCCCCGTTGGCGCGAGAGCCCCAGCACCCTCGTGCCGGCCATCCTCGACAACGTCCGGAACTTCGAACCCGGCGCCGCCCAGCGGCGCTTCGAGCAGGGCCGGCAGGAGGCGTGGAAGAAGAAGCAGGACGTGCTGACCCGCCTGCGGTCGCTGCCCGGCGGGGAGAGCAAAGCCGACGAGACAGAGCGCATGATCGAGCGGGTCCGCACCTTCATCGGCTACCGGGAGTACCCGAAGTACGACATCGTCAGCCGCTACTTCGTCTACAAGCAGGCCCTGCTGGCCGAGGCCGAACGCCTCGTACGGGCCGGGGTGATCGCGGACAGGGAGGACGTCTTCTACCTCACGTTCGAGGAACTGCGCGACGCCGTTCGCTCGCACCGGGTGGATGACCGGCTCGTCCGGCAGCGCAAGGAGACCTTCCCGACGCACCGGTCGCTCACACCGCCCCGGGTGCTCACCTCGGAGGGCGAGATGGTCAACGGGGCGTACGGGCGTGACGACGTGCCGGACGGCGCCCTGGCCGGCCTGCCGGTTTCCGGCGGGACCGTCGAGGGGCGGGCCCGCGTCGTGCTCGACATGGGGCAGGCCGACCTCGAGCCCGGCGACATCCTGGTCACGGTCTTCACCGACCCCAGTTGGTCGCCCCTGTTCGTCGGGATCGCGGGTCTCGTGACGGAGGTGGGCGGCCTGATGACCCATGGCGCGGTGATCGCACGCGAGTACGGCTTGCCCGCCGTCGTGGGCGTCGACCGGGCCACCCGGCTGATCCGCGACGGCCAGCGGATCCGTGTGCACGGCAGCGACGGGTACGTCGAGATCCTGTCCTGACCCGGACGAGTCCGGCCCCTGATGGGGGCGCCCCCTCAGATGCGGCGCCCCCTCGAATGATCTGCCGTTGCCTGCTCGCCGTGGCGGCAGGCGGGTGCCTCAGCGGAACCGCCCCGAGCACCCTCGTGCACGCCGGGCAGATCCGGGCCCACCGATACCGGTCAGGTGATCAGGGCCTGCTCCGTCGTGGGGTGGCAGGGGATGAGGGTGTCCACGCCGACCAGTTGGAGGACACGCAGGACGCTTTCCTGGGCTCCGGCGATGCGCACCCAGCCGGCCGCGCGGCTCGCCTGCTGGTGGGCGGCGACGAAGACGTTGATGCCGCTGGAGTCCATGAACGTCACGCCGCTGAGATCCGCGACGATCCGCGGCGGGAGCGCACCGTCCGCGACCAGCAGCGCTTCACTGAGCACCTCCCGCACGTCATGGTCGATCTCGCCGCGCAGCGTCACGACACGGACGCCTTCGGTCATGTGGTGTTCGGCCTGGAGCCGGCTCGGCCGGTCCGCTTCCTCGAGCTGGGACACCGTCTCCTCAAATGTGCTTAGGCTTGCCCGGTCAGGATGTGCGCACTCGATTCTGCCCCACCGCCCCGCCCGGATGCACCCACGCGGCTGTGCCGAACAACACCCTCCGGGCATGCAGGGCGGCGAAACGGGTACCGGCGCGCAGGAACGGGGAGTGAGGGCGAGGCCAGTGAAACCTGATGCCGACGGTGACGGCTGTACGACGCCTGGCGAGCATCTCCTGCGCGTCGGCTACGCCTTGGACGGAGACGACAGCTGTATCGCGGACGCCCGCCGGCACGCCGCCGCGTTCCTCGACCGGGCGAGCGCCGAACAGCACCTGCCCGTCTCCGCCCGCGCGAGGGACCTCACCGCGCTGGTGGTCAGCGAGCTCGTCACCAACACCCGCAAATACGCCCCGGGCCCCGTCCTGCTGGACCTGAGTGTCACCGCCCGCGCAGTGGAGATCACCGTCCGGGACAGCGACCCCACCATGCCCGCGCCCCGGCCCGCCGACCCCAACAGGGTCGGGCAGCACGGCCTGGAGATCGTGAAGGCCGTGGCCGAGACCTTCGCGGTACGCAGAGAGACAACGGGCAAACGCATCACGGCCCGCATCCCGCTGTCCGACGGCTCAGGTCCCAAGCTCACCCCCTCTTGACGGACTCTGCGATTCGCTGCGCGGCTTCCGGGGGCGTGAGGTGGGTGGTGTCGACGACCTCGGCCTCGTCGTGCAGCCAGGTGCGGGCCGCCTCGGCGTAGGGCTCCAGGTGTTCGAGGCGGAACGAGGAGGGGCCCATGACGGTGTCTCCCTCGATGCGCCGCCGGAGTGTGACCTGGTCGGCGTGGAGGACGAAGTGCCGTACCTCGATGGCGTGTTCGGTGAGGCCCGTGCTGATCTCGCGCCAGTACTCCTCGACCAGGACGGTCATGGGCATCACCAGAGTGCCGCCGGTGTAGTCGAGGACGCGTCGGGCCGTCTCGACCACCAGGGGCCGCCACGGTGGCCAGTGCTGGAAGTTGTTCGTCGAAGGCAGCCCCGGCTTGATGTCCATGAGTGTCTCGCCGACCTTCTCGGCATCGAACACCCGTGAATCCGGAAGCAGTTGCTGCACGAGCGCACTGGTCGTCGTCTTGCCCGCGCCGTGGGTGCCGTTGAGCCATACGATCATGGCCCCACGCTAGCGCCGCGCGAGCGCGTTCGAGGCAGGTCCGTCGTCTTCCGCCTCGCCGTGGGGTATCGCCGGCGTATCGAAAGGCGCATACGCCACGGCAACGGCCCCGCCCCTGCAATGGAGGCATGACTCACGACACGACCCCGTCAACAACGCCCGGCCGCACACGCGGCATCGTGCTCCTCGTCCTGGCGGTCCTCGGCCTGGCGGGCGCCCTGTTCGTCGTACGGGGGCCCCTCATGATGTCCGCTCCGGCGTGCATGTCCGCCCGCTGGCACGGCTGCTTCGACACGTTCAACGGTGTCGTGCTCCTCACCCTGGCAGGGCTGCCGTTGGCCACAATGGTGGCCTGGGCGCTGGCGCGCCTCCGCGGTGCCGCCGGTGTCATGTCGCCCTGGCGGATCTCGCTGGCCGAGGTGGGCATGGTCTACGGGACGGTGCCGTTCCTGTGGATGACCATGATGCCGGGCGGCGGAGCCGGCACCGTGCCCGCCCGGGTGAGCCTGGTACCCCTGCGGGACCTCGCCACGATGGGCCCGCTCGGCATCGGCGGCAACCTTCTGGTCTTCGCCGCGCTGGGCTTCTTCGCCCCGATGCGGTTCGCGGCGACGGCGTCGCTGCCGCGGGTCCTGGCCCTCGGGGCGGGCTGCTCGGTCCTGGTCGAAACCGCGCAGTACGTCCTGCGACTGGACCGGGTGTCCTCCGTGGACGACGTCCTGGTGAACGCCACCGGCGCCGTGCTGGCCGCCCTGGCGTCGCGCCGCTGGTGGCGCACCCCCGGGCAGAGTTCTCATACGTCGGCGGTATGCCGCGCCACCTAGGCTTCGGACATGCGTGTACTGATCGTGGAGGACGAGCCCTACCTGGCCGAAGCCGTCCGGGACGGGCTGCGGCTGGAGGCGATCGCCGCCGACATCGCGAGCGACGGCGACGCCGCCCTGGAGATGCTCAGCGTCAACTCCTACGACCTCGCCGTCCTCGACCGTGACATTCCCGGCCCCTCCGGCGACGAGATCGCCCGGCGTATCGTCGCCTCCGGCAGCGGCATCCCGATCCTCATGCTCACCGCCGCCGACCGCATCGACGACAAGGCGTCCGGATTCGAACTCGGCGCGGACGACTACCTCACCAAACCGTTCGAGCTGCGCGAACTCGTCCTGCGTCTGCGGGCCCTCGACCGCAGACGCGCGTCCGCCCGGCCCCCCGTCCAAGAGATCGCGGGCCTGCGCCTCGACCCCTTCCGCCGGGAGGTCTTCCGCGACGGACGTCATGTCGCGCTCACCCGCAAGCAGTTCGCCGTGCTCGAAGTCCTCGTCGCCGCCGAAGGCGGAGTCGTCAGCTCCGAAGAACTGCTGGAGCGGGCCTGGGACGAGAACGCCGACCCCTTCACCAACGCCGTCCGCATCACCGTCTCCGCGTTGCGCAAGCGGCTCGGCGAGCCGTGGGTCATCGTCACGGTGCCGGGCGTCGGCTACCGCATCGACACCGGCGGCGCCCGTGCGTAGACGCCCCGGACTCAGCGCCCGCCTGAGACTCACCCTCAGCTACGCCGGACTCGTCCTCGTCACCGGCGCCGTCCTGCTGGCCGTGGTGTGGCTCTACCTGCTGCGCTATGTACCCGACAACGACCAAGGCCTGCTGTGGATCTCCCCCAACCGGTACCTCCTCTCGCGCATCTTCGGTCGGGCAGCGGCCGTGGCGATGGGCCTGCTGCTGGTGCTCGGCCTCGTCGGCGGGTGGGTCCTCGCGGGCCGGATGCTCGCGCCGCTCACCCGGATCAGCGAGGCGGCCCGGACGGCGGGCAGCGGGTCGCTGTCCCACCGGATCCGCATGGAAGGCCGCCAGGACGAGTTCCGCGAACTCGCCGACACCTTCGACACCATGCTCGAACAACTCGAGTCGCACGTCGCCGAGCAGCGGCGGTTCGCCGCCAACGCCTCCCATGAACTGCGTACGCCGCTGGCCATCTCGCAGACGCTGCTCGACGTCGCGCGCAAGGACCCCACACGCGACCGCGAGGAACTCCTCGAACGCCTGGAAGCCGTCAACGCGCGCGCGATCGGCCTCACCGAGGCGCTGCTGCTGCTCAGCCGCAGCGACGGCGGGGCCTTCGTCCGCGAGGACGTCGACCTCTCCCTCGTCGCGGAAGAGGCCGCCGAGACGCTGCTGCCACTCGCCGAACAGCGCCGGGTCACGCTCGACGTCACCGGCGGGGCGGCCCCGGCCGGCGGTTCCAGGGAACTCCTGCTGCGGATGGTGACGAACCTCGTCCAGAACGCCGTGGTCCACAACCTCCCCGCCGACGGCACCGTGACCGTCCACACCGAGGCACGGCAGGGCGAGAGCGTGCTGCGCGTGGAGAACACCGGCCCGCCGGTGTCACCCGAACTGGTTCCGACCCTCACCGAACCCTTTCGGCGCGGCACGGACCGCGTACGCACCGACGAGCACGCGGGTGTGGGACTGGGTCTGGCCATCGTGCACAGCATCGTCCGTGCCCACGACGGCACCCTCGACCTCGTCGCCCGCCCCGCCGGCGGTCTCGTCGCCACGGTCCGGTTTCCCGGCACGTCGTAGCCGGCGGGGTCCGGGCAAGCCCCCGCGTGGTCAGCTGCCGGAGCCCTCGGTCCGTGCCTCGGCCCCCGGCGCGGCCGCCGACGTGGCGGAGGGCGCGGTGTAGAAGACGGACCTGCCCTGCTTCGAACGCTCGGCCTCGCTCTTGGCGACGAGTCCCTCGAGCGTCACACGCACGACCTTGGCCGCGATGCCCCGGTGGGGGTGAGCCTCGCCGAGCGCGGTGGAGACCTCCGCGGCGGAGCGCGGTTCCTTCTGCTCCGCCAGGTGGCGGCGAATGAGCTCGACGAGGGTGGGCTCGCCGGACTTGGCACCGCCCGCCTTCTTTGTGGTACCCGCGGCCTTGGTGGTACCCGCGGCCTTGGTGGTGCCCGCGGCCTTGGTGGTAGCCGCGGCCTTGCCGGCACCCGCAGTCTCGCTGGTCCCCGTTGACGCACCGGTGGCTGCTGACTTGGCGCTGCCTGTCGTCTTCGCCGCGGACTTCCGGGCCGTCCGCTTCGCCGGCGCGGCGGTGGACTTGCGTGCCTTCTGCTTCCCGCCGGCCGCGGCGCCGTCCTTCTTCCGCCGCGGAGAGGGCACCACGGCACTCGCGGAGTCGGAGTCGGAGTCGGAGCCGGAGTCGGAGGCGGACTCGGTCGGCGGTGCCGTGATGCCGAGCGCCTGGTGCATGCTCACCAGCACATTGTGATCGCGCTGCAGCGCGGCAAGCTGCTCCTGCAGCGACGCGATCTCCGCACTGACCCGTTCCTGTTCCTTGACGTTCGCGTCGAGGTCGCCGGTCACCTGGGCGATGTACTGAGATGCCAGTTCGGTGGCCGGAGTTGTCGTCTCGGACATGCTGCTTGCCTTTCCTGGGCGTTGGAGGCGCCCTGCGGACGATGCCTGTCCGGAAGCCAGGTCCGGCGTCCAGGTCGGACGCCTCATGTGCCGCATGTTGCCTCGGTGTAGGCATGGTACGGACCGACGCGGCAGGTTGTTCCCGTCGAGCACCGCCTTTCCTCGCGGGAGAGCAAGGCCCGGTCAGCGGTGCCGGAATGCTCGGGCTGTGCCGATGTGGACGAGGAAGGGCTCTGTTGCCCATGGGCAGCGGAGCCGGTGGCGGCCCAGGAAGCGAGCAGGTGCAAGGCCTGTTCGGACGGTGAGCCGGGCTCGGCGGCGTAGACGGTCATGGTCGGTCCGGGATCGGCGGCCAGCTCCGGACGCGCGCCCCAGCGGATGCCGAACTCCTCTCTGCGGGTGGACAGTTCACCGACGAGATCCGGGCTGTCTACGAGGTGCGGTTCACCACCGGGCCCTGCCACCACGCGGCCGTCGCGTCGCGCAGGGTGTTGGTGCCGCAGTGCACCTCACCCATGCCGAGGTGGTACGTGTACCAGTCGTCGATGTACGACACCTTCATGCCGACCCGCTGATAGACGGCGGTGACGGCTTCGGTGAAGAGGTCCTTGCCGTTGACCACGGGACCCCACTGGCGTGGCGCGAGGTAGCGGTCGCGTCCCAGGAGCAGACCGTTGACCGCACCGGGAACGTACGCACCTGTCGTCACCGTCGCCGCGGCCGCCGCCCGCGAGGACGGGTTCTCGGCGAGCCACTTCTGCTGGCCATGGTCCCCGAGGCGGTCCACGAGGCCGGAACCTGCGCCCATGCGCGTCAGACGGGGTACGGCAATCTCCTGCCCCTCGGCGCTCAGAGCCTCCGAGCCCCGGGTGTACAGCGCGGGCACCCGCACGATCTCCTCGTCGGTGACCCCGGTCTCCCGCTTGAGGATCTCCAGGTTGGCAGCGATGCGCCGGGCCGCCATCTCGTTGTCGGCCACCAGGTGGCGGGAGGCGAGGGCCTGGTCGATGGTCTCCTTGGGTGCGGGACTGCCACTGCGGCCCGGGACGGAGAACATCTTCGTCCTGCCGTGGCCCGCACCCTTGGCGTCTCGCAGCAGCCTGAGCCCCGCCTGCGGATCGGCGACCCCGATGCGCCAGCCGCGCGGGGTGTCGGCGGGCAGGAACTGCACGAACTCGTCCACATGTCCCACGCTCAGCCACGAGGTGTCCAGCAGCAACGGGTCCTGCATCCCCTGCGACTTGAGCAGAGTCCGCATCACCTTCGAGGGGCGCGCCCCGCTGTCCTTACGTTCGCCCATGATGATCCGCCCGGCCGGGAAGGAACGACCGCCGTGCGCGTAGGGCGGGATGGTCTCCAGGTTCCCCATGGAGTCGAGCGACCAGTCGGCGGGCTCCGAGGGGTCCTTCACCTGCACGACGCCGATGTCCCGGCCGCGCACCCGCTCGAACAGTTCCCGGCCCGCGTCCCGGTCCGGCTGCGCGGAACGCAGCATCACACGCATCACGTGCCGTCGCCCGCCCGGCCCGGTCATGCTCACGTACGCCGGCTCGACGAAGTCCTGCGCCCAGCGGTCGGCGTACTTCTCGAAGGTGATCAGCGGCGTGGTGATCCCCGCCTTCTTGACCTCTTTGCCGAGGGCGGTGACGAACTCCCGCTGAAGACGGCTGTCCGGGCCCTCGCCCTGCACCTTGGACACCATCACCTGCTGCGTGTTCTGCAGGTGGTGCTGAGTCAGCAGCGGGGCGACGCGCAGGGTCACCGCGTCCGTGGTGGACTTCCGTCCGGACGTCACCGTCAGCCGGACCACGGCACGTCCGTCCCACTTCGCGGTGTCCCGGACGACATCGGTGGCCTCGACGCCGAACTCCGCACCCGCACGCAGCTCGGCGGCGCTCAACCTGGTCGCGGACGTCACGAGGGTCCACTTCCCGGCACGCTTGAGGAAGAGGCGCGCCTTCGCACCACCCGTGGTGATCTTCAGGCTGCCCTTGGCGTTCGCGGGGACGTCCGGAAGGGGCACGGAACGGATCCGGGCGAGGTCGGCGGCGTCCGCGCTGCCGTTGACCTTCGTGTCCGTGCCGTCGTTGCAAGCGGCGAGCTTGGCATCGGACAGCGGTGCGCCACCGGGCCCGGCCACCGGACACCGCTTGGTGTCGTCGTCGATGTTGGGAAGGAACACGGCCCCGCGCCGGACGGACCAGCCGTCCTCGCCGGTGGTGTCGCTGCCACCGGTGAGATCGATCCGTCCGTCGCGGTTGACGTCCGCCCGCAGATCCGCGCGTCCGTCGGTGTCGGCGGCGAAGGCGGAGCCGGCCGGTCCGGCCAGCACCGACCCGGCGGCAGCCATGGCCAGGACCACCGACCCGGCCGGATACAGGCGCGACCGCATACGTCTGGGTGAACGCACAGCACGTTCCTCTCAGTTGGGGGGGGGGCTACGCCCTGCAAGAGGAAGGATGGTGGCTGTGCGTTCACTGTGCGGTGAGAGTTGCTTCCCACGATGTCGCGGACAGGCACGTGGCCGAGTCGTCCGCGGGTATGGCCTGCCGGCCCGTCAGGCGATGGACGCCGAGATGATGGCGGACACCGCGAGGTTGCAGGAGGCCGTCACCCAGACCGCGGGATGCGGCTCCTCCTCGACCAGCGTCGCCCCAAGACGCCCGGGCGTGACCAGGTCCACCACCAGGAACGCCACCGCCATCATCACCAGTCCGAGCAGCCCGAACGCCGCGGTCGAGACCAGCCCCTTGCCGAAGTCCTCGTACGTCGTCCATATGGACGTGAACACGATGCCGCCGATGCCGAGCAGCGCGGAACTGAGGACCGCGGCGGCGTTGCGATTGCGCTGCTCCCAGATCTGCCGACCGAGCTTTCCGGGCGTCAGCACGTCGACCAGGACGATACCGAGGAGCAGCAGAACCAGCCCCAGACCGCCGTATGCGGTGGCCCGCCCGAGTCCGTTGACGATGTCGCTCATGGGGTTGGCAACTCCGAAGCGTAGAGATCATGAGTGATCGCGGTCAAAGAGAGGCAAAATCTAGCGCACACGCTCGGCCCGCCGAACGGCGCCCGGCCCCCACGAGGGACTACTCCGGCGCATGCGCGATCATGAGGGCATGGACGCCCGCTTCCTCGGCATCACCGAGGTGACCGAAACCCCCGCCGTGGCGGTCGTGATCGACGTCATGCGTGCTTTCACGGTCGCCGCCTGGGCCTTCGGCCAGGGCGCGGAGAAGATCGTGCTCGCCGAGTCGCTGGACGAAGCCCTGACTCTCAAGGCCGAGCACCCGGACTGGGTCGCTCTCAAGGACGGACCCCCCGCGCCCGGGTTCGACACGGTCAACTCGCCGGGCAAGCTTCGCTGGCTCGACCTCACCGGCCGGACCGTGGTGCAGAAGACCACGGCAGGAACCGTCGGAGCCCTGGCGGTCAAGGAGGCCTCACTCGTGCTGTGCGCCGGTTTCGTCGTTGCCGACGCAACAGCTCGGCTGCTGCGCACCCGCACGGGCGACACCGTCACGTTCCTGGTGACGGGCGAGGACGGGCAGGCCGACGAGGACCGGGCGTGCGCCGAGTACATCGCCCGAAGGGCCACCGAGCCCCGAACGGATCCGGCGGACTTCCTGCGCCGCGCCGCAGAGTCGCGCGCCGCCGCCGAGCTGACGGAATGCGTACGTCAGGGAGTCCACCCCGACGACGTCGCCCTCTGCCTCGAACTCGACCGGTTCCCCTTCGCCATGGTCGCGGCCCTGGAGGACACCCTCATGGTGCTCCGTCCCACGTACGAAGCCGCTCAACCCGCTCGCGAACCCGCCGCAGGCCCCGGGGAGGAACTCCGATGAGTCGACCCGAGGAACACGACCCCGTCCTCTTCCACACCCACGGGCGCGCCGCCCGGATCACGCTCAACCGGCCTCGGGCTCTCAACGCCCTCACCCACACCATGGTCCGCCGCGTCGACGCGGCGCTCACCGCCTGGGAACGGGACCCGGCCGTGGAGACCGTCGTGATCACCGGGGCAGGGGAGCGCGGACTGTGCGCAGGCGGCGACATCCGGGCCATCCACGACGACGCCCGTGACGGTGACGGCACGGGCTCCGCCGCGTTCTGGCGCGACGAGTACCGCCTCAACGCCCGCATCGCCCGCTATACGAAGCCGTACGTCGCCGTGATGGACGGCATCGTGATGGGCGGCGGTGTCGGTGTCTCCGCGCACGGCAGTGTGCGGGTCGTCACCGAGCGGTCCCGGGTCGCCATGCCGGAGACCGGCATCGGCTTCGTGCCGGACGTGGGCGGCACCCACCTGCTCGCCGCTGCCCCCGGCGAGCTGGGCACCCACCTCGCCCTGACGGGTGCGCAGATCGGCGCCGCCGACGCGCTGCTGTGCGGGCTCGCCGACCACTACGTGCCGACGGACCTGCTGCCGGATCTCCTGGACGCCCTTGCCGAATCGCCCGTGGAGGAGGCCCTGTCGGGCTGCCTGCGGACCCCCGAGGAGGGCGCCCTGGCCGCCCGGCGCGACTGGATCGACTCCTGCTACGCCGCCGACACCGTCGAGGAGATCGTGCGCCGGCTGCTCGCGCACGATGACCCCGCCGCGAAGGACGCCGCGGAGACCCTGCTCGCCAAGTCACCGACCGCCCTGAAGGTCACCCTCGCCTCCCTGCGCCGCGCCCGGAAGCTCGGCACGCTGGAGCTCGTCCTGAACCAGGAGTACCGCGTCTCCTGCGCCGCCCTGGGCACACTCGACCTGGTCGAGGGCATCCGCGCCCAGGTCGTCGACAAGGACCGCAGGCCGCGCTGGTCACCGGCGGCCCTGGGCGAGGTCACCGACGCCGATGTCGAACGCTTCTTCACCCCCCTCGGAGAGCGGGAACTGGGTCTGTCGCCTGCCACGCGCTGAAGGAACATGACTCGCCGACGGTGCCTCGAAACGGCCATCAGAGCATGAGCAGCAGCCGCGTGTGGGCAACGAGTTTCCGGTTGACGCTGGTGCTCTGCACGAAAATGGTGAAGTCGTCGTTGTGGTCCGGCTTGACGCGGACTTCCGTGTCGGGCAGGCCGAGAAGGGATCGGGCCTGGGGGCCCGTATAGACGCGGTCCGTCTTCTTTTCCAGCACCGCTATCTGCTTTCGTGCCTGGACCTTTTCCGACTTGCTGAGTTCATAGAACGCCCCACCGGTCCGGTAGGTGTGTCCGCATTCGACGACCCACTCCTTGATACCGGCATCGCGGGCCACTGGGATCAACTGGTACTTCGACGGATCGACCGGGGTGAGACCGGCTGCCTCGATGGTGTCCTTGTTGACCGCTTCCGCCCCGGTGGAGAACACCGCCCGCGAGCCCCGGATGCCCTGGGTGCGGCCCATCATGAAGTTCTCGGTGGCCTGCTGGATGACCTGCCCGGCCTCCTCCAGGCCCTGTGTGCTGGTGGCGTCCCAGATGGCGATGTTGTCCTTGGGGAAGCCGCACTGCATGGCCTCCCGCTTGCCCATCTGGTCGGGCACCAGCACGGCCAGCGTCCAGTTGTCCTGCTGCCGCTCGATCATCTCGGCGACGGCCTGCACCAGTTGACGTGGATTCCTGGCGGGGGCGTCCGGGCAGCGGTGGCTCGCGTTCTCCTGCCCGTCGGTGAGCACGAACGTCAGGAAACTGTGGTCGCCGTACAGCTGGGCCGTCTGAGCCAGCTCGTGCTGCGACTTCAGCGCGGCCGCCAGCAGGGCCGTCATTCCACCGGTTCGGTAGAGCTGCTTCAGTGACGGCATACGCAGTACGTCCTTGTCGTAGATGACGCACTCCACCTTGTCGGCGAAGACGTACACCGTGACACGGGTTTCCTGGTCCAATTCCCTGGAACGGCGCGCGAGATAGGCGATCTGCTGGTCGGCGACCTCGACGACTTTCCGGCTCAGATGCGACATCGACGAGCTCGCATCCAGCACTAGAGCAACGTGGTTGATGTAATTCTGGGTTCCGGACATCACAGCTCCCCCTTGTTCCGACGAGATGCTCCGATCCTCTCACCCACCACTGACAATCGATCTTGGTCCGGCGCCGGCCTCCGGCCGCACAGCCTCACGACAGCAGCATGCGCGTCCAGGCGACGGCCAGGAGCCCGCAGACGAGAGTGAACAGGCCCTGCACGACAGCCGTCACGGGCATCCGCAGCCGGGCGTGCACGAAGGCGCCGACCGCCGCCACGACCGGCACGCCCCAGATGACGAACCACGCCAGGACAGGGGTGTCGCGCGACTGCTCAGGGCGAGAGGAATGCGGCGCGGGGGCGGTGCCCAGGCCGACCGCGAGGAGCAGCACCGCGCCGACGACGACGATGACCGCGTCGGCGACGAGGAGCAGCAGGGCGACGCCGATGTCGACCAGCCGGGAAGGACGTTCACGCTGGACAGGCAGAGGGGAGCCTTCACCGTCCGTGGAGGGAGATGCCATGCCCTGACTGCACCACGGAATGACCCGTTCAGCACCGACGCGGCGCGCGCGGCAATCGCGCTCCCACCCGCCGGACCGACCCTGCCTGACCCGTTCGACCCGAAGGGACGCCCCGAGCCTGGCATCCAGCGGGCGTCCGAGCGGACACCGTCGGCCGCAGTGGCGAACGGTGCCCGCTCAACCCGCTCCGTGCCTGATCAGTGGTCAGGCCGTGTGCAGCCGCAGCCCGTAGCGGTTCAGGATCTCGTTGACGGGCTGGTGCCAGGTCTCCCCGCCGCCGCGGCAGTTGCCCCAGCCGCCGGAGGTGACGCCCTGGGCCTGGTCGCCGCTGATGAAGGAACCGCCCGAGTCACCGGGCTCGGCGCAGACACTCGTCTTCGTCATCTGGTGGACGGCGCCCTGGCTGTAGTTCACCGTCTCGTTCTTCGCCAGCACGGTGCCGCAGTGCCAGTGCGTGGTGGAACCGGAACGGCACACGGAGGCGCCCACCGGCGCTTCGGCCGAGCCCCGCACGAGCTGGTCGGGAACCGTGCCCCAGCCGAGCACGACCGGCACGGTCCACCAGCCGCTGCCCACGCTCACCCAGGCGTAGTCGTTGCCCGGGAACGACGACCCCTGGAAGGTGCCGACGTACGACCGGTCCCAGCCGTACACCGCCGCACCCGGCGAGCCGCAGTGCCCTGCGGTGACGAAGCCGCCGTGCACGGAGAAGCCGATGGAGCAGCGGACGTTGCCGGTGTAGTAGGGGTCGCCTCCCACGGTGCCGGCCGCGAAGGTGCGCGGTGCGGCGGAAGTCTCCCGCACCGCGACCGGACCGGCCTCGCGGGCCCGGGTGAGGAAGGCCCGGACATCGTTGTCGTCCCGGTGCGCGGCGACGACGTCCACGACGACCTTGTTGGCCTCGGGATCCACGTGCCAGCTCGCGACTCCGGCGGGTGCGGACAGCGCGTCGATGCTCTTCTTCGCCGCGTCGAGCTGCCGCGCGCTGAACCGCGCGTGCCGCACGGCCGCGCCGGTCGCCCGTACCGCGTCGGCCTGCCCGGCCCGGGTCACGGCGACGGTGAGTTTCCCGCTGTCGGCGTCGTACCAGGAGCCGGCGTACGCCGAACCGGCGGCGCTGCGCGCCTTGGGCTCGACGGACGTCGCGGTCCTCTCCGCGGCCAGGCGTGCCAGGGCCTCGCCCCGGCTCAGCCCCAAGTCGCGCTGCATCGCGGAGAGGAGGGCCGGGGAGGCCGGTGCTTCGGAGGAGCGCGGGGGAGTGTCGGCCGCGGACGCCGGCAGGGTGCCGGCGGTCGCCCAGGTGCCGAGCAGGAGCAGTGCGGACAGTCCGGTGCGCAGGATGGTGGTGCGTCTCAAGGGATGCCCCTTCGTTGTTCCAGCAGGGTGGGGTGGAACAGCAGAGCTTGAGAGCGCTCTCGGATACGCGCGGCAGAGCCTAGCCCGTGATCATGGAAAGGTCTATGCCTGTGCGCGTGGGCATCGGTCCGCAAGTGACGTGCCACCGCAGGGGATTGGGATCCACCTGAATCTGTCCGCGGCCAGGCCCACCCGGATCTGCCCGCGGGCCGCAGCTCTGCCCGGGTTGACACCTCGTTCGATGCGATAGCCGAAGCGCGAGCATCTGTCCCTGCTTTCCACGTTTTGCTCCGGGCGACCTGTTTCGGTCTGTACCTCTGGCATCACGCGTCGAGACAAGGGGGGACGCATGCAGCGCGCAAGGCGTTGGGCCGTCACGGTGTTCGCGGGGGCGGGTTCGTTCGTGGTCTGTCTGTGGGCGGCCCGGGCCGCACCCGTCGGTTTCCTGCCCAGAGCGGAGGCCGACCGGTGGCTGGTGGCGACGACGTTCGCGGCGACGGTGACCACGCTGGTCGGAGCGGCGGCGGCCTGGTGGGCGGGGGACAGGGGGCGCACCGATGCCACGGACCAGCGCACCCCGGAGACCTCACGCTCGCCCCGGCCCGAAGCCCGGGTGCGGCAAAGTGCGACGGCGTCGGACGATGCCGGTGTCACCCAGGTGGCGGGGCACCGAAGCCGGAGCCGACGCCCCGGAGGCGACGACGGTCCCGAGGAGCGCCCCGGCAGCGTGACGCAGCGCGCGAGGGCATCGGGCCGGGCCGGCATCACCCAGGTCGGCGGGAACGACAGCACGACGGGTCCCTCCCATGGGGAGACGGGTCCCGTCCATGGGGAGGCGGGTCCGGTCCATGGGGAGGCGGGTCCCGTCCATGGGGATCGGTAGGCGCAGGGCCGCGCGGTCCCAGGCCGCCTCGGCATCCGGACACGGCCATGTCATCCAGGTCAGCGGTGACGGCAACACGGTCTGCGCGTCGAGTCCCGCCGACCCGATGCCGATGCTGCGCCTCCCCGCGGAACCGGCCCATCTGGCGGGCCGGGAGAAAGAAGCCGAAGCCGTACTGGGACTGCTCGCCCCCTCGACGCGGGCGCCCGCCACCCCCGTCGTCTCGGTGCTGTCCGGACTTCCCGGCATCGGCAAGACCGCCCTGGCCCTCCATGTCGCCCATCAGGCCGTGGCACGAGGGTGGTTCCCCGGCGGTGCCCTCTTCCTCCATCTGCGGGGCCACGACCCGGCCGGTCCGGTCGCCGCGGAGGAGGCCATCGCCACGCTGGCGCGGGCCCTGCGTGTGGACGACGCGATGACCGCGGACGAGCAGACGGGCCTGTGCCAGGCCGCGCTCAACCGGCTCGCCGACGAGGGCAGGTCCGTACTGCTGATCGCCGACGACGCGTCCAGTGCCAAGCCGGCCGGGAGCGGGCCGACGCAGGAGAGGCGCAGATCGAACGCCTCGTGCCCGCCCGCTCCACCCACCGCCTGCTGGTGACCTCGCGCCACCTGCTCACCGGCCCCTCGTTCCAGGCTCGGCTGGTCAGCCTGGACGAACTGGAGCCGCGCGGCGCCGCCGACCTGATCGCCGAGGCGCTGGAACATGCCCGGCCCGACGATCCACGGCTGACGGAGACCGACGCGATCGCCGAACTCGCCGGGCACTGCGGCCATCACCCGCTCGCCCTGCAGATCGCCGCTTCCCTGCTCGCCACCGACCCCGGCCGGTCCGTCGTGGACCTCGTCACCGAACTCGCAGACGCTCACACCCGCCTGGACGTCCTGCGCTACGAGGACGGCGGGCACACCACAGCGGTCCAGGCGGCGTTCCACCTCTCCTACCAGCAGTTGCTTGCGCACCACCGCCAGCTGTTCCGGCAGTTCGCGCTGAATCCCGGCCCCCACACCAGCACGGACGCGGCGGCCGCGCTGTGGGGACAGCCGCGTGCCCGGACACGGAACGGCCTCGCCGCGCTCGCCCGGGCCGGGCTGCTGGCCGAGCAGCCGGTGGGCTCGGGGCGCTGGCGGATGCACGACCTCCTGCGCGTCTACGCGGCCAAGCTGGTCGAAGGCGACAGTGCCAAGTGGCGCAGCGCCGCCTTCACCCGGCTGCTGAAGCACAGCCAGAAGCTCGTGCAGGCCGCCAACGCGCACCTGCACACCTACGACGACGGGCCCCTGCCGGACGACTTCAGGGACCGCGCGCACGCGGTGCAGTGGCTGGAGCGGGAACGGGCCAACCTGCTGGCACTCATCGCCCGGGCCGCGGCCACCGGACATCCCCGTGCGGTACTGGACCTCCAGGAGCAGTTGCGCCCGTTCCTGCTCAGCCGACGGAGCTACGCCACCGACGCCGCGACCGTCGCCCAGCTCGCCGTCGACTGCGCCCGCGAGATCGGCCACCCGTGCTGTGAGGCCACCGCCCTGAACCACCTGAGCCAGGTCCTCCCCGACTGCGGCAGGGTGGAGGAGGCGGTGCAGGCCGCGTCCATGAGCCTGGACATCAGCCGGACACGCGGCGACCGGATGCGACAGGCCTCGGCGCTGACCAGCCTCGGGACCTCTCTGCAGCGCGCCGAGAGGTACGAGGACGCCGTGAAGGCCCACACCGAGGGCCTGACTCTCAGCCGCGAACTCGGCGACCAGAACTGCATCGGCAAGGCACTCATGGGTCTGGCCGACACGCTCAACGGCACACAGCGCTACGACGAAGCCCTCGACGTCCTGCACGAGTCCGTTGGGCACTTCGCCGCGGCGGGGGACTGGCATGCCGAGGGCCTGCAACTCATGCGCCTCGGAGACACGCTGTTCGCGATGAAGCGGTCCGCCGAAGCCGTCGAGACCTTCCGCCGCGCCCTGGTCCTCTACCAGGAGCGCGGCGACGAGCACCACCAGGCCATCGCACTCCAGCACCTGTGGTCGGTGAGCGACATGAGCGCGCAGGAGGCGGTGGACAACTACCAGCGGCTCGTGGCCGTCTGCCACAAGGTGTGCGACCGTGCGCTGGAGTCCGTGGCGCTCTACGCCCTGGGCAACAAGCTGAAGCAGCTCGGCCGGTACGAGGAGGCCGTCACCGCCTATCGGGAGGCGGCGGCCATCCACGAGGAGCGTGACGAGGAACGCCTGCTGCTCACGGTGCTGAACGACCTCGGCACCGCACTGCGCACGGCTGGGCGCTGCACCGAGGCCGCCGAGGTGCATGAACGCGAGATCGAACTGGCCCGGGCCCGTGGTGAAAGGCACCGGGAGGCCGAGGCCCTGGAACGCATGTCCACGACGCTGAGACACGGACGCCGCAGAACGGAGGCGGTCACGGCGCGGGCCAGGGCGGTCGGCATCTACCGTGAGCAGAACGACACATGGTGCGAAGGCAGAGCACTGGGTGACCTCGGCCTACCGGTTCGGGACGCACCACGAGCCGACAGGAACAAGACCGGATACACCTGGCTCCTGGACAACCTGCCCCCGAACAACCCGCTCGGCGAGGAAGGTAGGATCCTCGTCGCCCTCACGGTCATGCACGCGCGTACCGGGCACGTCATCGCCGCCTTCTGGGCATGGGCCACCCTGACCAGGACCATACTGAGGCTCGTGGACGAGGGGCAGAGCCAGGCTCCCGGGCACTACGTGCAGGTGTTGAAGCAGCTGATGAAGGCGTCGCTCCACAACGCCCACCCCGTCCAGGCGTTCATCGACTGGCGCAACAGGCTGCGCCGACGGACCACTTGACGGCGCCCATGATGAGCGGGGGGACGCCCTTACGCACCCGCGCCCGAATGCGTCGTGCTGGAGCGCCGTTCCCCGCGGCGTCGCAGGTACAGCGGCAGTACGTACCAGCACAGCCCGAACCACAGCATGACCCCGCCCACGAGCACCTCGGCGAGGATGCCGGGAACGACGAAACGCAGGATCAGCAGGAGCGTGCAGCCGATGGTCAGAGCGAGCAGGACCATGCCGCACATCATCAGACGCCCGGCGGCTTCGACCACCTCGTCCTTCATGCGCTGACCGGACAGGAACCGGTGGATGGAGACGGGCGCTATGAGCGTCCCGGTGGCCGCCGCCCCGAGCACCACGGTTATGACGTAGATCGCGCGATCCAGCGTCTCCAGTTCCCTGAACAGCGGGGTGAAGGCCACGCTGAGCAGAAATCCGAAGAGGATCTGCACGCCCGTCTGCGTGACCCGGGTTTCCTGCAAGATCTCGTTCCAGCGCCGGTTGACCCGCTCGCGCGGCGTCTCGGGCTCCTCGGCGCCGGCTCTCGCACCCGGCCCGTCGTGCCGCGCGCGGCCCACGCTGCCCTTGTCTCCCGGCTCGACGGGCTGCTCCGTCATGGTCATGGCGTCCTCCCTGCTCCAGAGCATCCGCTTGCCCGCCGTCCCGCACTTCAAGCAGGCGTTCAGCGGCGGAGGAACAGTTCCAGGGGCTTGGGCGGTGCGGTTCGCCCGGCCCGGGCGGTGGGCGTTTCGGGGGCCCGCTGCACGTAGCCTCTGTTCCGTGCCGTCCTCCCGTCTCCACCGCGTCGCCGTCCTCGTGCTCGAAGGTGCCAAACCGCTCGATGTCGGCATCCCCGCGCAGGTCTTCACGACCCGCGCGAGCATGCCGTACGAGGTGCGGGTGTGCGGGGCGACACCTGGTCTCGTGACCGGCGGCGACGGACTCGCCTACCACGTCGCCCACGGCCTGGACGCGCTGGAGTGGGCCGACATCGTCTTCGTCCCCGGCTACCGGCACCCGGACCTCGAGGACCCGCCGCCGCCCGTCGTCGACGCGCTGATCGCCGCCCACGCGCGCGGCGCGCGGCTGGCCGCCATCTCCACCGGGGCCTTCGCGCTCGCCGCGACGGGCCTCCTCGACGGCAGGCGCGCCACGACGCACTGGCACTACACACGCGCCCTCACGGCCCGGTACCCGCACGTCCAGGTCGACGAGAACGTGCTGTTCGTCGACGAGGGCAGTGTGCTCACCTCGGCCGGCGCCGCCTCGGGCATCGACCTCTGCCTGCACATCCTGCGCGGCGACCTCGGAGTCGCCGCCTCCAACCACGCCGCCCGCCGGCTGGTCGCGGCCCCCTACCGCAGCGGCGGCCAGGCCCAGTACGTGCCGCGCAGCGTGCCCGAGCCGCTCGGCGAGCGCTTCGGCGCCACCCGCGAGTGGGCGCTGCACCGGCTCGGCGAGCCCCTCTCCCTCGACCTGCTGGCGCGCCAGGCCGGAGTCTCGGCGCGCACGTTCTCCCGGCGTTTCGTCGAGGAGACCGGCTACACACCGATGCAGTGGGTGATGCGCGCCCGCATCGACCGGGCCCGGGAACTGCTGGAGCGTTCCGAGCGCAGCGTCGAACAGATCGCCGCCGACGTCGGACTCGGCACCGGCGCGAACCTGCGCCTGCACTTCCAGCACATCCTGGGCACCACGCCGAGCGAGTACCGGCGCACCTTCACGCGGGGCGAGTAGCCACGGCGCGACCCGGGCCGGACCCATGGCGGGACCATGGCGAGACCATGGCGGGATCCTTTTGAACCGTGGCGATCGCGCCACTGTTCGGTACCGTGAGCGGCGAGCGAGCCTGGTGGTGAGAACGAAGGGACATCACTCATGACTCGCATCGCCATCAACGGATTCGGCCGCATCGGACGCAACGTGCTGCGCGCCCTGCTGGAGCGCGACAGCGCCCTCGAGGTCGTCGCCGTCAACGACCTGACCGAGCCCGTCACGCTCGCCCGGCTGCTCGCCTACGACTCGACGGCCGGCCGCCTCGGGCGCCCGGTGACCGTGGAGGGGGATGTGCTCGTCGTCGACGGCCGCCGGATCAAGGTGCTGGCCGAGCGCGAGCCCGCACAGCTGCCCTGGGCCGAACTCGGCGTCGACATCGTCCTGGAGGCCACCGGCCGCTTCACCTCGGCCAAGGCCGCCCGCGCCCACCTCGACGCGGGCGCGCGCAAGGTGCTGGTCAGCGCCCCGTCGGACGGCGCCGACGTCACCCTCGCCTACGGGGTCAACACCGACGCCTACGACGCGGACCTGCACACGATCGTCTCCAACGCCTCCTGCACCACCAACGCGCTCGCCCCGCTGGCGAAGGTGCTCGACGACCTCGCCGGTATCGAGCACGGATTCATGACGACCGTGCACGCCTACACGCAGGAGCAGAACCTCCAGGACGGACCGCACCGCGACGCCCGTCGTGCCCGGGCCGCCGGCGTGAACATCGTGCCGACCACGACCGGCGCCGCCAAGGCGATCGGCCTGGTCCTGCCCGGCCTGGACGGCAAGCTGTCGGGCGACTCGATCCGCGTCCCGGTGCCGGTGGGCTCGATCGTCGAGCTCAACACTACGGTCGCCCGAGACGTGACCCGCGACGACGTGCTCGCCGCCTACCGTGCCGCGGCCGAGGGGCCGCTCGCCGGCGTCCTCGAGTACTCCGACGACCCGCTGGTCTCCTCGGACATCGTGGGCAATCCCGCCTCGTCCGTCTTCGACTCGGCCCTCACCCGCGTCGACGGCTACCACGTGAAGGTGGTCGCCTGGTACGACAACGAGTGGGGCTTCTCCCACCGCGTGATCGACACGCTGCAGCTCCTCGCCGCCGGCTGAGCGGACGCCGTAGCGCGGCCAGGCCGGGCGCCGAGCGGCGCGATGCCGACGTCCCCGCCCTCCGGGCGCTCTGCCTCCGGCACCGGCGGCGGGGACACGGCCGGCTGTGACACACGGCACGAATCCGGTCCAGGAACGATGGAATCCAGGGACGCGGTCAGAAGGTTGGTATATACATCCGACTGTGACTCTGTGAGGAACCCGTGAACCACTCCGCCCCTGAGCAGCCCGCCGACGTCGTCGCCCGGCTGCGCGCCACCGTCCGCACCGGCCGGACCAAGCCCGTCGAGTGGCGCACGGACCAGCTGCGCCGACTGCGCGACATGCTCACGGAGAACGGCGCGGACCTGGCCGTCGCCCTCCACGCCGACCTCGGCAAGAGCGCCACCGAGGCCTACCGCACCGAGATCGACTTCACCGTCCGCGAGATCGACCACACCCTGGATCACCTCGCGGACTGGCTGCGCCCCGAGCCCGTCCCGGCCCCGGCCCACCTCGGCGAGGACGTGACCGCCTGGACGCAGTACGACCCGCTCGGCGTCGTCCTCGTCATCGCGCCCTGGAACTACCCGGCCCAGCTCCTGCTCGCCCCGGTCGTCGGTGCCCTGGCCGCCGGCAACGCGGTGGTCGCCAAGCCGAGCGAGCTGGCCCCGGCCACCTCCGCCGCCCTGGCCCGACTGCTGCCGGCGTACCTCGACACCGACGCGGTCGCCGTCGTGGAGGGCGGCGTCCCCGAGACCACGGCCCTGCTGGCGGAGCGGTTCGACCACATCTTCTACACCGGCAACGGCACGGTCGGCCGTATCGTGATGCGCGCCGCCGCCGAGCACCTCACCCCGGTCACCCTTGAACTCGGCGGCAAGTCACCGGCGTTCGTCGACCGCGACACCGACCTGGCCGTCGTCGCGGACCGGCTGGCGCGCGGCAAGTTCCTCAACGCCGGACAGACCTGTGTCGCCCCCGACTACGTCCTGACCGACCCGGAGACCGCGGCAGCCCTGGAGCCGCTGCTCGCGGACGCCGTCAAGGCGCTGTACGGCAGCGACCCGGCCCACTCGGGTGAGTACGGGCGGATCATCAACGAACGGCACTTCGACCGGCTCACCGGCCTGCTCGACTCCGGCCGCATCGTCGTGGGCGGCGGTAGCGACCGCACGGCGAAGTACCTCGCGCCGACCGTCCTGGCCGACGTCGACCCCGACGCGCCCGTCATGCGGGAGGAGATCTTCGGACCCATCCTGCCGATCGTGACGGTCCCCGGCCTCGACGAGGCGATCGGCTTCATCAACGACCGGGACAAGCCGCTCGCCCTGTACGTCTTCACCGAGTCCGACGAGACACGGCACCGGTTCGCCGCCGAGACCTCCTCGGGCGGCCTCGGTCACGGCCTGCCCCTCGCCCATCTCACCGTCTCCGACCTGCCGTTCGGCGGGGTGGGGGAGAGCGGCATGGGCAACTATCACGGCCGCTACTCCATCGAGACCTTCAGCCACCGCAAGGCGGTCCTGAACAAGCCGCTGCACTGACGCCCAGGTCAGCCCCCGGCCGGGGCCCGCAGCGGCTCACCGACGCTGCGCAGGTGGCGCAGCGCCTCCCGGTGCGAGGCGAGCAGCCCCGTCCGGTGGTACGGGATGCCCAGCTCGGTGCAGTACCGCTCGGTGATGACCTGCGCCCTGGCGAGCGCGGGCGTCGGCATGCTGGGGAAGAGGTGGTGCTCGATCTGGTAGTTGAGCCCGCCCATGAAGGCGTCGACCAGTGGACCGCCCTGAACGTTGCGCGAGGTGAGGACCTGGCGGCGCAGGAAGTCCAGCCGGGTCCCCTCCTCGATCATCGGCATCCCCTTGTGGTTGGGCGCGAACACCGAACCGAGGTAGATACCGAACAGGCCCTGGTGGACGGCCAGGAAGAGCAGCGCCTTGGCGGGGGAGAGGACCGCGAACAGGCCCCCGAAGTACAAGGCGAAGTGAGCCACGAGCAGCGTGCCCTCCAGCACGGGCCTCTTCACCGCCCTGCTTTTCAGTGCGCGGAAGCTGCTGAAACTGAGATTCAAACCCTCCAAAGTCAGCAGCGGGAAGAACAGTGCTGCCTGATGCTTTCCGACGAAACGCGGCAGCCCCCGGGCCCGGCGCGCCTGCCCGCGCGACCAGACGAGAATGTCCGGCGAGACGTCCGGGTCCTTCCCCTCGTGATTGGGATGCGCGTGATGCCGCGTGTGCTTGTTCATCCACCAGCCGTAGCTCATGCCCAGCAACAGGTCGGCGACCAGCAGCCCCCCTGCCTCACTGGGCCGCCGCCGGGAGAAGACCTGCTGGTGGGCGAGGTCGTGGGCAGCCAGTCCGAGCTGGCCGAAGACCACGGCCAGGGCGACGGCGACGAACAGCTGGCCCCAGCTGTCCCCGAGGGCGAGGAACGCGCCGACGCACCCCGCGAGAGCGAGACCGACCAGCCCGAAACGCACCGTGTAATACACAGGGCGCCGCCGCAGCAGCCCGGCTTCGGATATACGCCGGGACAATTCTGCGAAGTCACTTCCCCTGTTTCCCCCTTGCCGTTCTCCTCGCGTCGACGGATTCACCGGAAGCGCCATGGATTTGCTCATGGAGCTCAGTATTCAGACCGTCGTGGGGCGGCAGAATGGCGTGCACCCCCCAGCCCGAGGTGGAGTTGGCGCCACCATGTGCTGGGGGGAACACCGCAGGCGGGGCGTCAGCCGGTCACATGGGCGACCACCGAGCGCATCGCGCGCCGCAGGGCGGGACGGGTCTCCTCGGGAGGATCGATGGTCTCGAACCCATGGTGGCCGTTGGGGACATCGACCAAGTCCAGTCGCGCCGTGCTCCCCCCGGCCGCGCTCACGAACGCGTCGACGGTCGCCGCGATCTCGGGTGACTCGCGGCCGGCGCGCAGCAGGACGAGGGGCAGCGGCCCGGCCTGGTCGACCGCCTTGGCGGGATGGAAGCGGCTGCCGGCCATTCCCCAGGCGGGGAGAGGGGCCAGGATGGGATAGGAGGCGGCCAGGCAGCGCAGCCAGGCGGGTGGCCGTGCCAGCCAGTCCGTGATGAGGAGGCCGCCGCCCGAGAAGAACCACAGGGCGATCCGGTCGGCGTCCACCCGCGGGTCGGACCGCACCAGGTCCACGGCGGCGGCGACGTCCCGGGCGGCCCGGTCGTAGTCCGCGATGTCGTGCAGACGGTGGTCGAGTGTCACACCGACCACACCCTCGGCCGCCGCGAGGCGGGCATACCCCACCAGGGTGGGCCACTCACGGGGGCTCGGCCGTGCTCCGGCCGGCACCGGCCCGCCGTGCACGAAGACCACGGCCGGTCGCGGACCGTCACCGTCGGGAACGTACAGGTCGACCTGACCGTGGCGGTCGCGAGGCACCTCGGGAACCTCCAGCGGGAACGGCCGCAGATGGGCGGGAGCCGTCGCCCCGTCCCCGGCCGGCCGCAGACGGTGCCCCTCACCGGCCGCGGCCCGCAGCAGGACCTCCGCCAGTGCGTCGGGGCAGGACAGCATCGGCCAGTGCCCGGTGGGCAGTTCGAAGAAGGAGACCTGAGGGTCGGTGAGCGCGGCCAGCGCGGGGTCACCGAAGTCCACGAGCCTCTGCACCAGGTCGATACGGGCACCGTTCCGCGCGCACAGCACACCGGTCACGGGAACCGCGGTCACCGCCCCGGCCAGCCGCAGCGGCTGAAACAGGGTGCCCAGCGGCTGCGGCGCCGCCAGAGCGGTCAGCCGCTTCAACGCCGCCTCGCCGACACCGTCGGTACTGCCCCAGCGTCCCCACTCGTCGAGGCCCGGCGGCTCCAGCACACCCTCGCGCTCACCCGCCTCGGCACGCTCGGCCAGCTGCGCGCGCAGAGCCTGGTCCGGTACCGCGGCCAGCGGCGGAACACCGTTCTGCGGCATCCCGCAGTCCAGGTACACGACGCGTGCGACGCGTTCCGCCCGCCGGTCGGCGGCGCCGAGCACCGGGTGGATCCCGTAGTCGTGTCCGACGAGCACGATCTCCCGTCCGGCCGTCGCCTCCACGGCGTCCACGGCGTCGATCGCCGCGATCACGTCCTCGACATGGGTCTCCAGACCGACGGGCCCCGACGTCACGGGCCCGGCCGGGTCGATGCCCGTCAGCGCAACCGCGTGCGCCGCACCGCCCGCCGCGACCAGCCGCTCGGCCGTCTCCCGCCAGACATGAGCTCCGGTGAACACACCCGCCACCATGATGAACACCTGCACAACGGCCTCCCCGGACTCGTCACCATGACGCCGCGCCGGTCGCGTACGTCACCCTCCGCGGGGCCACGACCGCTGCCGTGCCCCGCGCACCGGTACGGTAGGAACTCCCCTTAAGGGAGGTTCAACTGTCGACGTCGCACGAGCCGTTGTGGAGCATCGGAGAGCTCGCGGAGCGCGCCGGTGCCACGGTGAAGACCGTCCGCTTCTACTCCGACCAGGGCCTGCTCCCCGAAGCCGCCCGCAGCAGCGGCGGACACCGCCGCTACGGCCCTCAGGCACTGGAACGGCTGAAGCTGATCCGTTCCCTGCGCACCTTCGACCTGCCTCTGCCCGAGATACGCCGCGTCCTTGAGGACGAAGACGCAGCCGGTCCTGCCCTGGAGCACGCCGTCGACAGCCGACTGCGAGAACTCGGCAGCGAGCTGACGGCCCTGCGCTGGCGGGAAGCGGCACTCCAACTCGTGCGCGAGTGCCCACCGGCCCAGCGCGCCGACCGGCTGAGGCTGCTCGGCACGCTGAACACCCCGCCGAGCACCGCACCCCTGGCCAGGTTCTGGCGCGCCTGGCTGCCACCGCGGATGCCGAGCCGGGCCACAGCGGCGTTCCTGGAGGTCGCCGTCCCCGAACCGCCCGACGCACCGCACCCGTCCCAGGCGCTCGCCTTCGCCCAGCTCCACGCCATGACGACGGCCCCCTGCCCGGGAAGCCGGCAGCCCCAGCCGCAAGTGCACCGGGTGGCCGGCGCGGGCGGCGCCGCCCTGCTGTACGCGGGCCTGGTGGAGGCGTTCGAACTCGCCGCCCCACAGGTGCGCAGGGCGCGCGACCCGCGTCCGGGCGAGGCCCTGGACGCCTATGTCGCGGCCTACGCGAGCGCCTACGGCAGCCGCGACACCCCCGATTTCCGCCGCCTGCTCGACGCCCGCCTGACGGCCGATCCGCGCCTGGACCGCTACTGGGAACTCACCGCCGTCGTCCGGACTCCGCCGGGCGACAGCCCGCAGCCGACGCCCGGCTCAGCGGACGACTGGCTGCGCGCGGCACTGCGACGGGAGAACGCAACAGCGGCCTGACAGAGGGATCGGTGACCGGCGGCTCCTCCCGGCGTCATCGCTGTCGCGCCCCACGCGCGGCGACTCGCGCATCAGGCACCGCACACGCGGGCGTCCCTCCCGGCAGCCGCCCGCGATTGTCGGCCACGAGTCGGTACGCGCCGTGGGCGACCCAGCGCACCGGTGGCAGGGTGAGGACCGCTCCTACGACGGACCACACGCCGCCCGCGCTCAGCAGGACCTTCGCCACGGCTTGCGCACCGCCGTACACCCGCCCTGTCGGTGTCACCCACAGGGCCTCGTGGCGGGCCCGCTCCTCTGCGACGCCGAGCGATCCGAGGTCAGCGTGCTGCCAGGCCACGGCCTCACACCGGGGCCGCACCAGACGCTGGACGAGGTCCACCGACGTGGTGCAGAAGCCGCAGTCCCCGTCGAAGATCAGTACCGGTCGCATCCGCACACCTCCATCGTGCCGCACCAGGGGCGGATCCGCTCCGGCTCCGGGCGGCGGGCAGGTGACCCGATGGTGAAACTGATCAAGGATGGGCAACACTTGTTCCTGGGAAGCCTTGTTGAGGAAGGCCTGACGGGGAAGGCCTGACGGGGAAGGCCTGACGGGGAAGGCCTGATGGGGAAGGTCCGGGGGAGAGCGGTGACGGCGAGTGGGTGAACAAGGCGGCCGCGACTGGGTGTGCATGACTCCGGACGACTTCGACCGTGACGCGCCGCCCCGCCCGGAGGTGGACGGACGGATTCCCGCCGAGCTGGACGAGTGCGGTACGGCGCCGCTCTTCGGCGACGATCCGGTCCCGGCGGGAACGGACAGACCCTCTCCGCGCCCCGTCCGACGGGGTCATCAGGAGCGGTTGTTCTAGAACGCCGTCCTCGCGGCCGGTCCATGCCGTCGTACGACCAGACGGCTCACCTCGTAGGACATCTCGGTCGTTTCCGGCTGGGGCGGTGGGTGGTAACGCCCGGCGCACACGGAGAGGTTGACGATGAGGTAGGCGTGCCAGTGGCGGCCCACGCCGCGTCCGTCGGCGAAGACCAGCCTGCCGTTGAGCCACCATTCCACTGATCGGGAGCCGAAGACGGTACGCACACTCACCTGTGCGCCCGGTCGGATCGCCTCGTCGTGGTGGTAACGGTTCGCATGGCGCACGTGGTTGGTGAATTCGAGGAGGTCCGGGTTGTCCGGGTGGTATTCGAAGACGTCGATCTCCTGGTCGCCGTCCCGCCAGGTCCAGATCGCCGGCCAGGCCCCGATCTCCTTCGGCAGCCGGACCCGGGCCTCCAGCACGTCCCCGGTGCGGACGGTGAATCCCTCCTCGCTTCCCTCGGTGGTGAGCAACCCGCTGTTCCAGCGGCCGTCCGGCCGCCGCCTGGCGCGGAACACGCCTGTCCGGCTGTACGCGGCGTCGGAGACCAAGTGGTCGAGCTTGTCATCGCGCGGATTGACCGGGCCTCCACCGGGATAGGCCCATGAACGGCCCGCGACCCATTGGGTGGTGGAGGTGAAGTCCGCCCTGAAGACGACCGGGGCGGAGAGCGGTACATCATGAGCGGGAAGCGGGCTGTCCGGTAAGGGTTCGGTCATGCGGAATGTCTCACCTGTCCATGCCCGAGTATGCGTCTCGGCCGCGTTCCACCGCGTTGCTTGACCCTTTCAGGTGAAGCCGGCACCACGGAGTCGCCACGAAAACCCGTTGGCCGAACCGGGGCGGCCCCTGCTAGCCTCCCGAAGGCCGTGCGACAGAACGAGGAGGTGGTACCCGTGAACGCAGTATCGACATGGGTGCTCCCCCGCGGGGTCACGGTCGGGCGATAGGTCGTCCCGGGAGCGCCGTACCAGCGCCCTCCCGAAAGGCACGACCGTGCACTTCACTTCAGAACAGCGCCTCGACGACGGTGTCCTCGAGCGCGCATTCACCCTCGGCGAGATCCCCGGCACCCTGTGGACGCCCGGAAGCGCACCGGCCCCGCTGGTCCTCATGGCCCACAACAACGGCCTGCCCAGGACCGACCCCCGGCTCGTGGCCCGGGCCCGGTACACCGCGGCGCGCGGCTACGCGGTGGCCACCATCGACGCCGCCGGGTGCGGCGACCGTCCCCGCTCCGCTGCCGAGGAGCGGGCCCGAGCCGACCTCCGGCAGGCGATGCGGGCCGGTGAGCCGGTCGATGAGATCTTCGAGTCCCTGATCGGCCCCATGGTCGAAAAGGCGGTCCCGGAATGGCGGACGACCTTGGACGCCCTCCTCGATCTGCCCGAAACCGCAGGCCCGGTCGGGTACTCCGGAGGGTGGACCGCCCTGGGTATCCGGCTGGCGGTGGCCGAACCGCGCATCGTGGCCGCGGGCTTCTTCGCAGGCGGCTTCGTGCCCCGTGCTCAGCGGGAGGAGGCCCGGCAGGTCACCATCCCGCTGCTGTTCTTGTTGCAGTGGGACGACGAAGGCAACCCGCGGCAACGCGCCCTGGACCTGTTCGACGCCTTCGGCAGCAGGGAGAAGACACTGCACGCCAATCTCGGCGGGCACACCGGCACGCCGTGGTTCGAGCTTGAGGACGGATGCCGGTTCCTGGACCGGCACCTGAAGTAGGACGGGCCCGCCCGCTCACTCGCGTATCTCCGGCACCGAGCGCCTCTCCCACCTCTCGGAGCCGGAGATGCCGGGGGCTCAGCGCCAGTCGTCGATCACGTAGGCGTCCGGGTGGCTGTAGCCGGGTTCGTTGGGCTTGTGCATGGTCACGCCCTGCAACCAGGTGCGGAAGCCGCGGTCGATCATGCGCCGGTAGGCGTCCTGACGCGCCAGGTTCACCCCGGCGTCCAGTTGTCCCAGCCCCTTCTCGGCGGCCAGCTGCTCACACGCGTCCAGCAGCCGCTCGAACCGTTCCCCGGCGCCCGGGCCGGGCCGTACGGCACCGAACTTGACGAAGCACACGTCCGTACCGGCCTCCGACCCCGCGCCGCAATGGCAGACGGCCAGACCGTCGAGGCCGGAGCCGTCGCCGTCGAGGAGGACGGTGTCACCGAGCCCCTGCGCCTGTGTGGCCACGATCTCCCGCTCCAGACTCAGGCCCTCGTACACGGCCTCCGTCAGTGCCCGACCGAGGCTCAGCGCGCCGGGCCGCTCGGTGTCGTTCAGCTCGCCGTACAGCACGCGGCCAGGGGCTGTCACCCCTTCTGTGACCTGCTTCTTCATGATGGCCGTGAGGAAGCGGGGCCAGAAACCGTACCGGCGGTAGACCTCGACGTGCTTGGGGCTGTGCGAGAAGGTGAACAGGCCGAGGTGGCGGTTCTCCCACGTGTCGAAGCACGCCATGACCGGTTCCATGAGCCGTCTGCCGATGCCCTGGTCCCACCGCTCCGGATGTACGGTCAGCGGGCCGAAGAACCCGACGCTGCCCCAGTCGGCGGCGAAGTTCGAGCCGACGACCTCGCCCTCGACGGTCGCTGCGAAGGCCGCGCGTGGATCGGCGGCCCAGCGGGTGCGGACGTAGTCGGCCGTCCCGAAGAACGTCTCCGGCTCAGGCGCCCCGAGGAAGGTTCCGAAGGCAACCCTGAAGATCTCGTCGGCCCGCTCCAGGTCCGGCTCGACCAGCGGACGGACCGACACCGAGGCGGCGCCCGCGTTTCCCTTCGCTCCGGGCATGATCGCTCTCCTTTCCGCCCCCTTCCTCCATCGCACCACGGACCCGCGCCACGGGCGAAGCGACGGTTTCGGCGGTACGCGGAGCGCCGAGGTCCACCACGGCCCACCTTGGCCTGGCCGCGGCGGGACCCAGCTGTGGTGCCGGAGGATCAGCCGTGGGTGGGAGAGCTGCCGGCCCATGCGTCCGGCCTGCCGTGCGGCCCGCGCGACCGCCTGGCCACCGGGTCGGCGCTGGGCGTCGTAGCGGACGAGCACGGCGTCGACGGTGGGCTCGGTGGCGAGCGGCGGTCCGCGGTCCTGTGGCACCTGCCGGGCTGGGTGCGACACGCCGGTGTTCCCGCCTGTCGAACGAGTTGGGCTCGCCGATGTGAGCTGCGTAGACGCGCGGGGCCGGCGTCGACGTGTCGGCACCGGAGATCACGGGAACGCGTCGCGCTGACGCATGTGGGGCGCGCGAGTATACGCAGCTCATGAGGGTTCAGCAGTAACCCAGATCACGGCAGGGTCACGGTGTAGATCATTTACGCTCTGGGCAGTCTCGTAGCGCTTCTCGGTTCAACTTTCGTACTGCGAAGCTCAGTTCGATGATGCGGGTGGTCTCGGAGGCCGCCTGCCTGCATGGCCGGGGGGACTCAGCGGTCCGTCTCCCGAAAGGAAGCGTATGCCTCAGGACGACCCGTTCGACCTCCCCTTCGGAACCCCTGACAGCAGGCTTCCGAAGTTAGGCGCAGGCTCGCGCTGATCGGGGCACACAGCCGGGCCGGTGTTGCTTTCTCCGGCCTCCCCGAACTGGCGGCGCATCGAGGATCGCCGCCCTGACCCGGCGATCCGCTCCGCTCCCTCACCCGCCGTCAACGCAGCAGTCGTGCGCCCGGAGTTGCTCACAGCAGGAGCGGAAGCCGGTCGCGTGAGCCCGGCTGTCCGGATGCTGCCCGGCCACCGACCACCACTGCCGATCGATTCCGTTGCCGCCCCTGGCCGGACCACAGCTTGAAGGAGACCGGTGTGAAATCTCGAGTAGCGGGTGCTGGTCCGAAGGCATCCATCGACAGCGTGCTCCCGGAGCAGCCCAGCGCCCGGCTCCAGCCCGGGGAGGCGGCGGTCAGCCTGGCCCGCCTCTTCGGGAAACGAACAGCCGGATGCACGGAGCAGTACCTGAGGAGTCAACACGCCGTCCGGCAACGGCTGGAAGCACTCGGCTCCCCCCATTCCGGCACCACGCTGCATCTGCCAGGGGCCCTCCGGGCGGCACCGCGCGTTTTCCTCCCGCCGGACGAGGCCGGCACCACCAGGCTGAGGAAACTCGACGCCAGCCTGGACATGATCGAGGCGGCCTTCCCCCAAGTCGGCACCGACATCGAGGTCTGCCGCCTCACCAGCAGGATGCTGGAGGAGGGTTGGAGGAGCCGCGCACTCACCCCGCGACGCGAGGACGAGCAAGCGGCCGACTGCGCCTGCCCGTTGTGCCGCCGACTGCCGACACCCCCCGCGCGCACCCTTGCCGACTACGACTGGCGGCAGAGCGCCGGTCGCCCCCTCACCGAAAAGACCTGGCCCCACCGCCGGGAACTCGACAGCGTCCTGACCGGGGGATGGTCCTGGACCCGGCAGATGAACGACCTCGAACGAGACCTCGGCCACCGCCACCGCTACGAGGACGACATCCTCGTCTTCCACGAATACAAGCGAGTGGTCGACACCATAGACACCTCGCGCCTCACCCAACTCGTCCAGGGCCGCCTGGCGGAGAATTTCAGCACCAACAGCGCACGCGCCCTGGTCTCCGGACTCTTCGCCGCACACAAACGATCCGTGGACGAGCACTGGCTCCAGCAGCACCACGCGGGCAGCGTCGTGCTGCCGCAGACCAACCCGCTCGACCAGAGCAGCTACTCGTTCCTGCAGATGCTCGACTGCCTGTTCTGGCACGTCTCGCCCGACACCGAACTCTGGCAGGAGGAACACCTCGCCTCCTTGCTGCTGTGCCGCGTCATCGACGACATGGCCGACGTGCGAGCCGACGCCCTGACCGGCGAGATCAGCAACTTCTGGCTCGCCGACATGCCCACCCACACCAAGGCGTTCTACGCGGCCTGCGCCATCGCCCTCGTCAAGTACGGCTGCATGCCCGAAGCGCACAGCACCATGTGGAACACCTGGCTGCTCACCACCACCATCGTCTGGATGGGGCTCACGGGTCGGCACGCCCTCTGGTTCGACGGCATCACGCAAGGACTTCCCCCGGCCGAGGGCTGTCCGCTGTGCGACCTGCAACCCAACGGGTGCTCGGGCATCCTCACCCACGGCACCACCCTGACCTTCACCAAGCGGCCCACGGTGCCGGAGCTGAGCGCCCGGGCCGCCGAACTGTCCGACCGCTGCCGAGCCCAGTTCCCCCGCACCTGGCCCCTCTTCGACACCGAACTGCACGCTTTCGAAGCACTGCACGGCCCATGGAACGGCAACACCGACTGCGCATGGGAGATCCTGCGCCGCACCTACATCGCGGCCGTGGAGGCATCGAGCGCCGCACCGTCCCGGTCCCGCGCCCGTGAAGTCCAGCAGGACGCGGGCAGAGTCGGGGCCGAGATGTTCCACGCCCTGCACGACCCCCGAACCGGGAGGGAGGACACCGCGCTTCTCGCCTACATGTTCGGCGGCGCACACCCGCACTTCCTCTGGAACGCGACCGGCTACCGCCCCACCGGCCTCGAAGGCGACTGGCTCGATGGCTGACGCTGTCCCGTCGAACACGGGCCCCGCGAGGAGGAAGGGAGCAAGGTCACAACTGCATATCGGGCATTTACGGCTCCGATCTTCACGAGAGAGTTACAAGTTGGCTAAGTTGGCCACTGTCTGCACGAGTTCCGTCGATCGACAAGCGGGCTCGCGCACTCTCAAGTGAAAGGAGCGCCCTTCCATGGCGTCGGAACGAACCTCGCACTCCGGAGTGACCGGCTCCGCGGTCCAGGCCAACTCCCTTGCCCCGGAGGCCCTCACCACCGAGGTCCGCCTCTCGCCGTCTGCCGGTGGCCGCCTTGCCGACTGAGAGCGAGGCGCCGAGCCCTGACGAGGTCCGGCGGTACGTCGACCGGCTGTACGACCGGGCCGAGAACGACACGGGCCGGTTCAACGCGACCCGCGCCGCATCGATCCCGCGGCAGCGGGGCGCGTCCGATCGGGACCGCTCCCGCGAGAACACGGAGCCCGCGCTCGGAGGTCTCGCCCGGCAGTGGTTCGACCTGGCCCGCGCCAAGCTGGGTCCGACGGTACCGGCGTCACTGCCGGAGAAGAGGCCGCCGGCCCTTCCCGAGCACGCGCCCCGGGCAGCGCGACCCGCGCGCCCGGTCGAACGCCCCGCGGAGCCCCTCGCCCTCGAAGCGCCCCGGGCGACCAGCGCGCCCGAGCTGCCCGAGGCGCCCACCAGGAGCGCGTGGGAGCTGACCGGCGGATCAGCCGCGGCGCCGCCGACCGCCGTCCTCCGCCAGCTCCCCGGCCGACCTGACACCCCGGCTGCGGCAGGCGCGTACCCGTGGGGCGAGAGCGCGAGCGCCTGGCGTGCCGATGCGCCGCCTGCCCTCGGCGATGCCGTCGTCGGGCCGTGGCCGCCGCCCGAGCCCGAACCGGTCTCCGCCCCGGCCACGGTCGACGTGGTGCCCGCCCCGGAGCCCACTGCCGTACTGCCGGCCCCGGAGCCCACCGCCCTGCTGCCCTCCGTTGCGGCCCCCGCCGCGACCTATCTCACCGGTCCGCCGGACATCACCGCCCCCGCGGCAACAGCAGGTGCTCCGGCACGGCCCACCGAGGCGACCAGTGCGCCCGCCTTCGCCGCACCGGCAGCGGCTGCCACGCCGGCGCCGCAGGTCACCCCCGCGGCTTGGGAATCCATCACGGTCACCTCGGCGGCCTACGGCGGACCCTGGCAGTCCCCGGACGCCGGGCACCGGACCCAGGCCGAGCGGGTGATCGACTTCGCCCGGGCTCAGATCGGCCGGCCCTGCGTATGGGGCGCCGTCGGACCGGGATCGTACGACGCCCCCGGTCTGACCCAGGCTGCGTGGAAGGCCGCGGGCGTCACGCTTCCCCGGGCCACGGAGGCGCAGTGGAGAGCGGGGGCGCAGGTCGCGCTCACTGACGTTCAGGTCGGAGACCTGGTCTTCTTCCACGACGACCTCCGCCATGTCGGTATCTGCAGCGGCAACGGCACGATGATCCACGCACCAGGCCCGGGAGCCCGCATCTGTGAGGAGTCGGTGTACTTCGCCGGCCAGGCGGCGATCAAGGGCGTGATCCGCCCGGCCTGACACCGCCCCGTCCTCGCCTCCGGTCCAGGGCGGTACCGGTGCGGCCCAGCAGAGGGCACCGGGCCCTGCGGGTAGGGCCACACCACCATGACGGTCATGGCCGACGCGGACCGCACCCCGGCCGGTTGGTCGGGGTGCGGTCCTCAAGCAGCGGAGCGAGCGGGGCCCACGTGGGCGGGGCAAGGTCCGTTCGTCGTGGACGGAAGAGGGGGAGCCTGGTGCTCCGTGCCATGGTCAGGATCTTGCCTCGGGCGGTGGTCGGTGACCCCCGCTCAGTTGGCGTTCACCAGGTCGTGTGCCGGCACCTTGACCGTGCGCTTGCCCGGTTCGCCGCCGAGCACGATCTTCCGGAGCGCGCTGTTGTTCTTGAGGTCGGTTTCCTTGAGTCGCTTCTCCGGGTTGGCCAGCACCTGGATGTAGTAGGTGCCGTTGGGCACGCCGGTGATGTCGAACGACTGGCCCGGCAGGTCCTGGGTGTAGGTGTCACCCGATCCGACGTCCAGCACCTCGCGGACCGAGATCGAGTTCTCCTCGCCGCAGGCGGTCGCCAGGTCCGTGTTGTACGGGTGCCAGTTGGCGTTCTTCACCGTGTAGTCGATCGCGTCGGTGTTGGCCAGGCAGAACGCCTCCTTGCCGCTGCGCACGGCCTCCTTCTTGTCCGCCTTCAGCAGCCGGTAGCTGGCGAAGTCGGTGAAGTGCCAGTGCACGTGCCCCGGGCGCGGGTCCCACTCCATGGTGCCGGTCGGGGTGTAGCCGACCTGCTTGCCCTTGGCGTCGTAGAAGTACTGGTAGGCGTCCATCTTGTCCTTGCCGGGCGAGCGGAACCCGTCCACCACGAGCTGCGCCGGGCCGGCGTTCCAGACGTTGGCACTGAAGGCCAGGTAGTCCTTGCCCGGCACGTCCCTGTCGCCGTCGCTGATGGTGATGCCGTAGGCCGGCAGCGAGCGCAGGTCCGGCTTGGGGACGTCCGGGACGGAGGGCTTGCCCGCGGGCCGCTTCGACAGCGGCTTGAGAGCGGGCGCCTGACGCGAGCCGTCGGTCTGGCCGCCGCCGTCCCTGGCCTGCTGAGACAGTGCGGACTGCTTCTTCTTCAGCGCCCACGGCAGGGCGGGCGGCGCGGCCTTCAGTGGACCGTGGCCCACGTTGTACGAGGGACCCGCACCACTCGTCACCGGCGCGGCGGCCTCGGCCCGGCTCGGGGCATGCCCCGGCCCGTGCCCGGCGTGCGCCTCAGGAGCCTGGTGGTCGGCGCCGTGCCCGGCGTGCTCCTTGGGAGCCTGATGCCCGGCAGCGTGCCCGGCGTGCTCACCGGCCTTCGCGGAGCGGGGCGCCGCCCCGGTGGAGCCCTCTTCGTCCTCGTCGCTGCGTTCCACCACGGTCACCTTGACCGTGGCCGCCTTGTCGGCCATGCCGAACATATCGCGGTACTTCTTGGCGACACCGACCTTGGCCGTGTACGTACCGGCCGGCAGCTGGACCGGCTCGCCGTAGGAGCCCGCGTAGGTGTTCGCCGCCCAGCCCTTCTCGATGCCCCACACGGAGCCGACGGTGAAGGGGTTCGTGGGGCAGCTCTCCGGATACGTGGACTTGGAGGGCGCGTCGGGCCGCACGCGGCCGCTGGCGTTGTTGGGGCAGAAGCTCTCACTGCGGGTGAGGACCTTCTTGCCGGCCTTGTCGGTGAGGGTGATCTCCGAGAAGCCGGGCAGCCCGGAGAAGTCCTTCACGGTGCCCGTGGGAAGTTTCTTCGCCTTGGCCTTGCCGGACTCGTACACGGTCTGGGTGATGGCGACCGGGTCCTTGTAGGACTTCCGGGTCACCTTGAGCTCCAGCGGTGTCCCCTCGGCGATGAGGTAGGTGCCGAGGTCCAGGTACACCCCCGGCTCCTCCTTCCAAGAGGTGAGCGTCACCGAGGTCGTCGCCGCGACGAGGCTCAGCCGGGGGCTCTTGGCGGCCTTCGTGGGCTCCTGGGCCGCGGCCACGATGCCGGCCGTCACGGCCGTCACGGCGATGGCCGTGGTACCGGCGAGCAGCGTACGCCGCAGCCGGGCGGTGCGTCTTCTGGTCATGTGTCCCTCGTCCTCGGTCCTGTGAGAAGGAAGCGGGCGGCACGGCGCGTCCGTGAGGTCCGGGTCGGGGCCATCACATGGGCGTCTGCCGTGCCCGCGCTGTGAGAGGAACGGGGCGGTTGTGTGGTTGTCCGGAGGAGGAAAGAGGGTGAAGTGTTGGCCGGATGCCGTCATGGTGACGAGATCCGGCCGTTGCTCAGGCGAGGCTGTGCGGTGCCCGGTCGACGGTGGGTTCGAGGCGGACGATGATGCCCTTCGACGTGGGCTGGTTGCTGATGTCGGCGGTGCTGTCCAGCGGCACCAGGACGTTCGTCTCTGGGTAGTAGGCGGCGGCCGAGCCCTTGGCCGCCGGGTAGGACACGACCTCGAAGTTCTCGGCCCGGCGCTCGACGCCGTCCGCCCAGACGCTCACCAGGTCCACACGATCGCCCTGGGCGAGACCGAGTTCGCCCATGTCCGCCGGGTTGACGAGCACGACATGGCGGCTGCCGTGGATGCCGCGGTAGCGGTCGTTTTCGGTGTAGGGGATGGTGTTCCACTGGTCGTGCGAGCGCAGTGTCTGCAACAGCAGGTGCCCCTCGGGGGCCCGGGGGACCACGTGCTCGTTGCGGGTGAACAGCGCCTTGCCGACCGCGTTGTTGAAGACGCCCTCGTTGACGGGGTTGGGCAGCTGGAAGCCCCCGGGGCGGGTCACCCGTCCGGTGAAGTCGTGGAAGCCCGGCACGACACGCGAGATGCGGTCGCGGATGGTGCCGTAGTCGCCCTCGAACTCGCCCCAGGGGATGTCCGTCTTACCGTCCAGGGTGCGGCGGGCGAGCCGGCACAGGATGGCCACCTCGCTGAGCAGCAGCGGCGAGGCCGGCTCCAGGCGACCCCGTGAGGTGTGCACCTCGCTCATGGAGTTCTCGACGGTCACGAACTGCTCGCCGTCGGCCTGCACGTCACGCTCGGTGCGCCCCAGGGTCGGCAGGATCAGCGCGGTGTCGCCGCAGACGGTGTGCGAGCGGTTGAGCTTGGTCGAGATGTGGGCGGTCAGCCGGCACGAGCGCATCGCCTCCTCGGTGACCTCGCTGTCGGGAGCGGCACGGACGAAGTTGCCGGCCAGGGCGAGGAAGACCTTGACGCGTCCCTCACGCATCGCCCTGATGGAGTTCACCGAGTCCAGCCCGTGCGGACGCGGCGGGTCGAAGCCGAACTCCTTCTGCAGGGCGTCGAGGAAGCTGTCCGGCATCTGCTCCCAGATGCCCATGGTGCGGTCGCCCTGGACGTTGCTGTGCCCGCGCACCGGGCAGGCCCCGGTCCCCGCGCGCCCCAGGTTGCCGCGCAGCATCAGGAAGTTGACGATCTCCCGGACGGTGGGCACGCCGTGCTTGTGCTGGGTGATGCCCATCGCCCAGCACACGACGACCCGTTCGCTCCTCAGGACCTCGTCCCGGACCTTCTCGATCTCCTCGCGCGTCAGCCCGGTCGCCGCGCGCACATCGTCCCAGTCGACGGTGCGGGCGTGGCGGGCGAACTCCTCGAAGCCGGTGGTGTGGGCGTCGATGAAGGCGTGATCCAGGACGGCGCCGGGCCGGGCGTCCTCGGCCTCCAGCAGCAGACGGTTGAGGGCCTGGAACAGGGCGAGGTCGCCGCCGGGCTTGATGTGCAGGAAGCGGTCGGCGATCTGGGTGCCGCGCCCGACGATCCCGCTCGGCTTCTGCGGGTTCTTGAAGCGCCGCAGCCCGGCCTCCGGCAGCGGGTTGACCGCCACGATCCGGGCGCCACCCCGCTTGGCCTCCTCCAGCGCGGAGAGCTGGCGCGGATGGTTGCTGCCCGGGTTCTGCCCGACCAGGAAGATCAGGTCGGCGTGGTGGAGGTCGTCGAGGCTGACCGTGCCCTTGCCGGTTCCCAGCGTCTCGCTCAGGGCGAAGCCGCTGGACTCGTGACACATGTTGCTGCAGTCCGGGAGGTTGTTGGTGCCGAAGGCGCGGGCGAAGAGCTGCAGGACGAACGCGGCTTCGTTGCTCGCGCGGCCGGACGTGTAGAAAACGGCCTCGTCGGGGGAGTCCAGGGCTTTCAGTTCCCGCGCGAGGACACCCAGGGCCTCGCTCCAGCCGATGGGCTCGTAGTGCTCGGAGCCGGGCCGTTTGATCATCGGCTCGGTGAGCCGGCCCTGCTGGTTGAGCCACATGTCGGAGCGGCCGGCGAGATCGGCGACGCTGTGCTCGCGGAAGAAGCCGGCGGTGATCCGGCGCTTGGTGGCCTCGTCGTTGATGTGCTTGGCGCCGTTCTCGCAGTACTCGTTGCGATGGCGCTCGCCCGGCGCCGGGTCCGCCCACGCGCAGCCGGGGCAGTCGATCCCGCCCACCTGGTTCATCGCCAGGAGGTCCACCGCGGTGGTGCGCGGGGAGGTCTGCTCCAGGGAGTACTCCAGCGCGTGCACCACGGCCGGGACTCCGGCCGCCCACTTCTTCGGTGGTGTCACGGAGAGGGTGCTCTCCGGCTCCTCGGCGGGCGGGTTCTGCATCGGTTCGCCTTTCTCTCGCGGTGTCCGGTACGCCGGTCAGCCGACGGGCCACTGGGCCACGCGGCTCCTGGGCGGTTCCGGGTGATCGTGCTGCACGCGGCCGTTGCGGATGGTGCCGCGCCAGGCCCCGCCCTCCTGCCCCACACCCTCGATGAACTGCTTGAAGTTCGCGAGTTCGCCCTGCACCAGCCGGGCGATCCCGGACGGGCGGATGAGGACCTTCGAGGCGCCCCGCGGTCGCAGAAGGATCCGGACCGTGATCGCGGTGCCGCCGGAGTCCGTCGGCCTGAACTCGACCTCGCCCTGGTGGGAGGGGTTCTGTTCCAGGCCGCGCCAGGCCAGATAGGCATCGGGGTCCTGCTCCAGGATCTCGACCGCGAAACGGTGCCGCAGCGGCCCGTAGCCGAGGGTCCACGCGGTGACGGTGGGCCTGATCTGCTCCACGCCGTGCACCACGGTCGAGAAGCGCGGGAAGGTCTTGAACTGCGTCCACTGGTTGTACGCCGTCCGGGCGGGGACCGCGACCTCGACCGTCTCCTCGACGTACCGCTCCCGCAGCGGACGGCGGCGCCTGACGCCGTCACCGTCGGTGCGCCTCCCCGGTGTGTCCGGCACGGCGTGCCGGGCGTCGTCCTCGTGCGCCATCGTGGTCTCTCTTCCGGTGCGGGAGCCGGGCGACCGGCCTGGCCTCGTGCGTACGGGCTCCTCTCCCGGTTCCCACTTCGCGCGGTTCGAGTCACGCCGGTGCAGGAGACCCGTGGGGCTCGGTTGGACCGAGGGGCGGCGACCGGGGCAGGGTGTCCCCCGATGACTACGAACCGTGAGCACTCATCCGGCCCCAGACCCACCGGCCTCCCGCCGTGGTCGCCCACCACCCCGGTGCACCGCGACCTGCTCGCGGCGAAAGAGCTGCTCTACGACCCCTGCGGGTTCACCTGCTCACAGCCGGTAGCCGAAACCGAGAGTGCCGAGTACGTCGCACACACGTTCACCGTGAACGGTCTCGCCGTCCGGTTCCGGGTGGCGAAGACGACCCCGACCAAGGCCGGCCAGTTCGTCACCGTGTGGAAGAGGTCCCCGGGCGGGCCCATCCAGCCCTTTGACGCGGCGGATGCCGTCGATCTCTTCGTCATCAGCAGCCGTGACGATCAGCACCTCGGCCAGTTCGTGTTCTCGATGGACGCGCTCCACAGGCACGGGATCGTGTCCGAGGGCGGTTCCGGAGGGAAACGGGCTTTCCGCGTCTATCCGCCCTGGGTGACCACCACCAGTCGTCAGGCCCGTACGACGCAGTCCTGGCAGGCCGACCACTTCCTGCCCCTGCACCCCGACGGACCCGCCGACACCGCCCGAGCCCGACTCCTGTACCGCGCACACGACGTGGCGTGACAGCACCTCCAGCCGGCCGGGCGAGCGGAGCCCGCGTGGGCGGATGTCCGCGACGCCGGGAATGCCGGTAGGCCCGCCGCTGATCACGCCTCCGGCCAGGTGGCGTGCCATCAGGCCAAGTTGCGTCGGCCGCCTTCCGGGTTCGTTGCCTCGCCCCTATCCTCGTGCGGCCGATGTTACCAACGGTAAGGGGTGGCGATGAGTGGCACCACGCGCAGAGGGTTCCTGGGCACTGCCGCGGCGGCCGCCGGCGGTGCCGTGGTCGTCGGAACCCCGGAAGAGGCCTCCGCCGCGAACGCCTCCGCACCACAGTCGGTGGCGGTCCTGGGCGGAGGCGTCGCCGGGCTCACCGCCGCCCATGAACTCGCCGAGCGCGGCTTCCGGGTCACGGTCTACGAACGCAAGGCACTGGGCGGCAAGGCCCGCAGCATGGACGTACCGGACAGCGCCACGGGCGGCCGACGCCCCCTGCCGGGCGAGCACGGCTTCCGCTTCATCCCCGGCATCTACCACAACCTGCCCGACACCATGCGGCGCATCCCGTTCCCCGGCAACCCGGGCGGAGTTCACGACAACCTCGTCGCCCCGAAGGAGATGCTGTTCGCCAGATCCGGCGGCCGCGAGGACATCCGGATCCCGCTGCCCTGGCCCGACGCCACTCCGGCCGACCTCACCCCCGACGAAATCCGCCGCGCCCTCACCGCCGTTCTGGACACGGCCTTCAACCTCCCCCTCCATGAGGCCCTGTACTTCGCCAACCGCGTCCTGGTCTTCCTCACCAGCTGCGACCAGCGCCGCGACACCGTGTGGGAGCGGACGCCCTGGTGGGACTTCGTGAGGGCCGGCCGGATGTCGTACGACTACCAGCGGATCCTCGCCGTCGGCATCACCCGCAACATCGTGGCCACCAAGGCGGAGGAGGCCAGCACCCGTACGGTCGGCACGCTGCTGGAGGCCTTCGCCTTCAACCTCCTGGGCCGGGGCGCGGACGGACCCCTGGACCGCATCCTCAACGCGCCCACCAACGAGGCATGGATCGACCCATGGGTGACCCACCTGCGCTCCCTCGGGGTCGAGTTCCACGTCGGCTGGACCGTACGGGACCTGACCCTGGACGCGGGTGCCATCGCCGCAGCCGTCGTGGAAGACCCCTCAGGCGTGCGCCGAACCGTCACCGCCGACCACTACATCTCCGCGATGCCGGTCGAGCACGCCCGCCGCACATGGAACTCCGCCGTGCGCGCGGCCGACCCCCAGCTGGCCGCGTGCGACCGGCTGGAGACCGACTGGATGACGGGCATCCAGTTCTACCTGACCGAACGCACGCCGATCGTGCACGGCCATCTCGACCTCATCGACTCGCCCTGGTCGCTGACCGCGATCGCCCAGGCCCAGCACTGGCCCGCCCGCGACTTCCCGGCCGACTACGGCGACGGTACGGTCGCGGACTGCCTGTCCGTGGACGTCTCCGAGTGGGACCGCCCGGGCATCCTCTACGGCAAGACGGCCAAGCAATGCACCCGTGCCGAAGTGGCACGCGAGGTCTGGGCACAGCTCAAGGCGTCGCTCAACGACAGCGGCCGTACGGTCCTGAAGGACTCGGTACTGCACTCCTGGTTCCTCGACCCCGCCGTCGACGGCCTCGGCACGCCGCATCCCGTCAACGACGAACAACTGCTCATCCACCCGGTGGGCACCTTCCACCACCGCCCGCGCTCGGCCACGAAGATCCGCAACTTCTACCTGGCCGGTGACTACGTGGCCGTGCCCATCGACCTCGCCACCATGGAGGGCGCCAACTCCTCGGCCCGGCAGGCCGTCAACGCACTGCTGGACCGCTCCGGCTCCACGGCACCACGCTGCACCGTGACCCCCCTGTACCGGGCCCCCGAACTGGAGCCGCTCAGACGCCACGACCGCACCCGCCACCTCCTCGGACTGCCGAACGCCTTCGACATCGGCTGAAGACCGCGGCTGAGAGCTGAGAGCTGAGAGCGAAGGGGCTGAGGGCTGAGGCACGTCACCTGCTGCCGCGATCGGGCAGCGTGTCGCTTTTTGACCATCGAGGGTCGCCGGAGGACCGGCACAGGCCGATGACCTGCCCCTAACGTGAAGGCGACCGCTCGTCCGGAGGCGAGCCGAGACGTGCCCCATTGTCCGGCGGACAACCCTGACCTGGACGACCTGGTCGACGCACTCACCGCGCCGCGCCCGGCGCTCGACCCTACGGTGGCACCATGAACGACCCCGAGAAGAACAAGGCCGCGGCCCAGGCCTTCTACGACCTGATGTTCAACCAGTGCCGCCCGGCGGAGGCCATCGACCGGTTCGCCGGGGACACCTACATCCAGCACAACCCGCACGTCGCCGACGGCAAGCAGGCGTTCATCGACTACTTCGAACGCATGGCCGCCGAATATCCCGGCAAGCGGGTCGAGTTCAAGCGGGCCTTCGCCGACGGCGACCACGTCGTCCTGCACTGCCACCAGATCTGGCCCGACGAGGAGTACGCGGGCATCGACATCTTCCGCTTCGACGCGTTCGGCAAGATCGTCGAACACTGGGACGTCCTCCAGGTCATCCCGCCCACGTCCAAGAACGACAACACCATGTTCTGAGCCCACCCCCGTACGACGTCGTCACAATCCCGCGATCCGATTCCACCGCTGGGCGAACTCCGTCCGCTCGTCCGAGCCGATGTCCCGCGCAATGGCCAGCCGGCTGCGCATCTCCCGGTCGGGGAAGATCAACGGGTTCTCGGCGAGGGCGGCACTCTCCTCGTCCTTGGCGGATGCCAGGACGTCGCGGGCGGCCGGGACCGGGCAGACGTAGTTGACCCAGGTGGCCAGCTCGGCGGCGACCTCCGGGTCGTAGTAGTAGTCGATGAGCCGTTCCGCGTTCGCCTTGTGGCGGGCGAGGTTGGGAATCATCAGCGACTCGGCCCACAGCTCGGCGCCCTCGTCGGGGACGACGAACTCGATGTCCGGGTCGTCGGCCTGGAGCTGGATCACATCACCCGAGTACGCCTGACAGGCCAGGACGTCACCGCTGGACAGGTCCTTGATGTAGTCGTTGCCCGTGAAGCGCCGGATCTGCCCTCGCTTCACCTGCTTCTCGACCTGGTCACAGACGGTGTGGAAGTCGTCGGCCGTCCACCGGGTGATATCGACGCCGTTGCCCTGCATCAGCAGCGCGAACGCCTCGTCCAGACCGGACAGCAGCGTGACCCGGCCCTTCAGGTCGCTCGCCCACAGGTCCGAGACCTGCCGTATCTCCCGGCCGGTCCTGCGCCGGTTGTAGGCGATGCCGGTGATCCCCGACTGCCACGGCACCGTGCAAGTGCGGCCGGTGTCGAACGCGGGCGAGCGCAACTGCGGGTCGAGATACCGGGTCACGTTCGGCTGCCGGGCCCGGTCCATCTCCTGCACCCAGCCGAGCCGCACGAACCGCGCGCTCATCCAGTCGCTGATGACGATCAGATCGCGGCCGGTGGGCTGATGGTTCATCAGTGATGGACTGATCTTACCGAAGAACTCGTCGTTGTCGTTGATCTCCTCGACATACTCCACCGAGATCCCCGTGCGTTTCTCGAAGGCCTCCAGCGTGGGCCGCCGCGAGGGACGCTCGTCATCGGTGTCGATGTACAGGGGCCAGTTGGCCCAGTTCAGCCGCCGCTCGGTGGCGGACCGATCGACGGCGGCACGGTCGCCGGGCCGCACATACGCGGCCGGGACACCACACCCCGCGAGTCCGCCGAGCGCCGCACCGGAACCCAACGCGCGCAGCAGAGTACGTCGGGAGAGCGGAGGGATCGTCTTCTGGGGCATGGGGGCAGCATCCCGCGTCCGTTCACAGCCGAACAATTGACACGGCGTCGAGAAGCCGAGCAGGTGTACCCGACATCTTGTCGATCTCCCCAGGGGCCAATGCGACGGCGCGCCCACGAGTGTTCCTCACACCCGATCCTTGATGGGTACGGCGCAATGTCTGGTTGGCCATCTGGACCTCGGACGCGGTGCCGGGGGTGCGGTCCCAGACGCGCGGCCACAGCGCGCGCCGCGACCGGGTCGTCCCCCAGGATCTGTGCGTCGTCGTCGCCGAACGACTCCATGACCAAGGCGATCCCCTTGACGTCGACGGTGGTCATCGGGTCACCGGGAGACGTCGTAGATCAGGTGCGTGGCGGTCGACGTCGCGACCACGCTCCGCCGCACCAGCGTGCGCGGCGACGCTCCACCGGTGAACAAGGGCGTCCCGGCACCCAGCACCACGGGCGCGAGGTGCAGGGACAGCACGTCGACCAGCCCGGCCTCCAAGGCCGAGCCGACCGTGGCACCGCCGCCCATGAGGACCACGTCCAGGTCCTTGCCACCGGCCGACGACGCCGCCTCGGCCCGCTCGCGCGCTGCGGCGACGGCGTCGGCCAGACCGGTGGTGACGAACGTCCAGTCGAGGCCGGTGAGCCGTACCGACTTCGGTGGTGTGCTCGTCACGACGACGAACGGCGGCTTGCCGACCTCACCGGCGCCGTAGCCCGTGGTGTCGTCCCAGCCCTTCGGGCCGTCGACGACGTCGAAGAGGCGGCGGCCGAGGACGACGGCGCCTGAGCGGACGGTCGCCTCGCGCAGGATTCGCCGGTCGTCGGGGTCGTCGGAGAACGCCCAGGTGTGCAGGGTCTCGCCGCCCGTGCCCATGCCGTTGTCCGGGCCGGGGTCGGGTCCGGTGACGAAGCCGTCGAGAGAGACCGAGATGTCAGCGATGATTCGAGTCATGCCAGGGTAGACCCGGCACACCGTCCGAACTCATCGCTCACGGAGCGGGTACGCGCCCGGCTCCACACGCGCCGGCGTTCGCGCTGGTGAGCGACGAGCAGCGATCCACGATCCGCGAACAGTGACCAGTGGGCGAGTGATCAGTGCGCCGTGAAGCCACCGTCAGCGCCGCCCCCCTGGGCCTGAGCTTCCTCGTAGCGGCCGCCTCCGCTCGCCTCACTGCCGCTGCGGACGTCCTCGACTGGCGCCGGGTCTACAGTCCGCTCCGCTCGCAGGCACCCCGCTGGAGGTGCTGGACCGCTCACAAGGCGGCTCCAGACGAAACTGCCGGCCCGAAACCGAGTGGAGATCGCGGCCTGGGTCTGGCGCAGCCGCCACGCACAGCCCGGCGGCTGAGTGCCCGGCGTACGGGCCGCGCAGCCGGAACTCAGTTCGGCCGCTCGTACTCGTCGATGGTGCCGTCCCCGTCGTCGTCGTACGTGTAGTCGTACGCGTCGCCGTAGCTGTGCCGGTAGCGCATGCAGGTGCCCTGGGCGCGCAGTTCGGGCTCGTGGTCGTAGTAGCCGAGATGGAAGGTGACCCGGATGCCGTCGTCGAGGGTGGTGGCGATGCCGTTGTCGACCTTCTCGACGGTACGGCCCTCCGCGCGCCACGTGGCCCGCAGGGACGCCAGCGCCGCGCGGAAGTCGGCGTCGCTCGTGAAGTCCAGGTCCCAGGTGTAGGTGGGCTCGCCCCGGGTGACACCGGTCTCGTCGAAGCCGAAGTCGTCCACGCACGAGGAGCTGCCCTCCCGGGAGGCATACGGCTCCTCGGCCGGCGCCGGGGACAGCGCGCGGTAGACGTCCTCGCCGGCCCGGGTGGTGGCCCGGACATGGTCCCGGAACTCGTCGGTGCTGTGCACGGGCCCGCCCTGTATCGCCTCGCACCCCTTGGCCGTCAGCCCGAAAAGCGCCACCAGGCCGACACCGAGCACAGGGACCACGATCTTCGACTTCATGCCGTCGATCAAAGCCGTTTGGTCGGGCCGCCCGGCAGCGCCCTGCTACTCAACCGGCCTGAGCAGCGGCACTCAGACGCAGTGGCCGCAGAACCCAGAACGCGGGCGCGCGGGCGGCGTTGCCGGGAAGAATGGCCGCCATGACGTACGAAGGCTCCTCCATCGACCCGGCCAAGCCCAGCATCGCCCGCGTCTACGACTACCTGCTGGGCGGCAAGGACAACTACGCCGTGGACCGTGAGATCGGCGATGTGTTCAAGCGCGACCTGCCCGGTTCGGTGGCCATCGCCTTCGCCAACCGCGCCGCCCTGACCCGGGCGGTCGGCCAGATCGCCGAGACGACCGGCATCCGGCAGTTCATCGACCTGGGCAGCGGCCTGCCGACCGCCGACAACGTCCACCAGGTCGCGCAACGGCACGCTCCCGAATCCCGGGTCGCTTACGTCGACACCGACGTCCAAGTGCTGGTCCACGGTCGCGCGTTGCTGGAGGACAACGACCGGACCCGCGTCATCGGGGTCGACGTGCGCGACCCCCAAGGCATCCGCGATCACCCCGCCACGCTCGAACTCATCGACTTCACCCGTCCCGTCGCGGTCATCCTCAGCGCCATCCTGCACCACGTCAACGACGACGAGGACCCGGCCGGCATCGTCCGCTACTGGCGCGATCACGTCCCCGGCGGAAGCCACTTCTTCGTCAGCCACTTCCGCTCCGGCAACAACCCGGAGACCAGGGAGGCCGAGAAGGTCCTCCAGCAGACGTTCGGCCGCGGCCGGTGGCGCACCGACGCGGAGATCGCCGCCCTGCTGGACGGCCTGGAGATCCTCGACCCCGGGATCGTCCCCGCGCCCCTGTGGCGCCCCGAGGAGACCGACAACCCTTGGCAGAACGGCGGCGGAGGACGAGAGCTCACCGTCTGGGAACACCTCATCGCCGCCGGACTGGCCCGGAAGGCCTAGAAGCGCCGGCGGCGAGTGGCTCTCCGGCGTGATCGTCGCGCCCGGTCCGGTGAGTGTCGCGCCGGTCCGGTGAGCGTCGCGCCGGTCCGGTTCCGGTCGACCCCTTGACCCCCGGTGTCCTCCTCACCGATGCTCGGTTGCGTATAGCGGTGCGTGTATCTGATGAGGCAACTCATGAAACGGCGCACCCGCGCGAGTTTCCCGTCTGAGGAGCAGCTCATGGCTCACGAGGTACGTGCCGTCGTCGCCCGGAAGAAGGGCGCCCCGGTTTCCGTCGAGACGATCGTCGTTCCCGATCCCGGTCCGGGTGAGGCGCTGGTCAAGGTCGAGGCGTGCGGCGTCTGCCACACCGACCTCCACTACCGCGAGGGCGGGATCAACGACGAGTTCCCCTTCCTTCTGGGGCACGAGGCGGCCGGCCGCGTGGAGGCGGTGGGGGAGGGGGTCACCGGCGTCGAGCCCGGCGACTTCGTCATCCTCAACTGGCGTGCCGTGTGCGGTCAGTGCCGTGCGTGCAGCAAGGGCAAGCCCTGGTACTGCTTCGCCACCCACAACGCGACGCAGCCGATGACGCTGCTCGACGGCACCCCGCTCTCGCCCGCCCTGGGCATCGGCGCCTTCGCGGAGAAGACACTGGTCGCCGCCGGGCAGTGCACCAAGGTGGACCCGGCCGCCCCGGCGGCCGCGGCCGGGCTGCTCGGATGCGGTGTCATGGCCGGCTTCGGCGCCGCCGTCAACACCGGCGCCGTCGGGCGCGGGGACTCCGTCGCCGTCATCGGCTGCGGCGGTGTCGGCATGGCCGCCGTCGCGGGCGCCCGGCTCGCCGGCGCGTCCAAGGTCATCGCGGTCGACATCGACCAGCGCAAGCTGGAGCGTGCCCTGACCATGGGTGCCACCCACACCGTGGACGGCACCGAGGGCGACGTGGTGGAGGCGGTGCGCGAACTCACCGGCGGCTTCGGCGCGGACGTCGTCGTCGAGGCCGTCGGCCGCCCGGAGACGTACCGGCAGGCCTTCTACGCCCGGGACCTGGCCGGCACGGTCGTGCTGGTGGGTGTGCCCACCCCGGAGATGAAGGTGGAACTGCCCCTGCTGGACGTCTTCGGCCGCGGCGGCTCGCTGAAGTCCAGCTGGTACGGCGACTGCCTGCCCTCGCGCGACTTCCCCGCCCTCATCGACCTCTACCTGGGCGGCAGGTTCGACCTGGACGCGTTCGTCACCGAGACCATCGGCCTCGGGGACGTGGAGGAGGCCTTCGAGAAGATGCACGGCGGCGACGTCCTGCGCTCCGTGGTGGTGCTGTGATGGCCGGCGTGCCCCGCATCGAACACCTCGTCACCAGTGGGACGTTCAGTCTCGACGGCGGCACCTGGGACGTCGACAACAACGTCTGGATCGTCGGAGACGACGACGAGGTGGTCGTCATCGACGCGGCTCACGAATCGGACGCCATCCTGGAGGCCGTCGGGGACCGACGTCTGTCGGCCGTCGTGTGCACCCATGCCCACGACGACCATGTGCGCGCCGCACCGGACGTCGCCCTCGCCACCGGCGCGCGCGTCCTGCTGCACCCCGACGACCAGGTGCTGTGGAAGATGGTGCATCCGAACCGGCGCCCCGACGGCCCCCTCGCCGACGGCGACGAACTCGTCGTGGCGGGCATCGGGCTGCGCGTCCTGCACACGCCCGGCCACGCGCCCGGGGCCGTGTGTCTGTACGCCCCCGACCTCGGGGCACTGTTCAGCGGCGACACACTGTTCGCGGGAGGACCCGGTGCGACCGGGCGTTCGTACAGCGACTTCGGCACGATCATCTCCTCGATCGGCGACCGCCTGCTGACGCTCCCCGGGGAGACCGTCGTGCACACCGGACACGGTGACACGACCACCATCGAGGCGGAAGCCCCGCACCTGGAGGAGTGGGCCACCCGCGGCTGGTGACACGGCACCCCCGCACCGGCCGGGGTGGCCGAAGCCATCGGTCCGCCAGCTCCGGGCGAGCCCCCTGGGCGCGACCCACCCCGGCCACCACACCCCCCGTCCGGTCCGCCGGCCTCTCGCACCTGCCTTGACAGTGCCGCGCGTCCGTCCTCACACTCGTTGCCCACATCGCGCATTGTTCCTCTATATGCAACGAGGCGACCAGCTCATGACGACTCCCGTGCCTCCCTCCGCCGACCCGCCCCGCGTCGCATGAGCACCGCAGCCCAGTCCGGCCGCATCGCTCCCGCGCTCGGCCCGCGAGGTCTTCCCCGCCCGGACCGGACCCTGGTGATGGGCATCGTGAACGTCACGCCCGACTCGTTCTCCGACGGCGGCCGGTGGTTCGACCCGGACCGGGCCGTCGCGCACGGACTCGCGTTGCTGGAGCAGGGCGCGGACATCCTGGACGTCGGCGGCGAGTCGACCCGTCCCGGCGCCACGCGCCCGGCGGTCGAGGAGGAACTGCGGCGCGTGCTGCCGGTCGTGCGCGCACTCGCCGCGGCGGGCGCGAAGGTCAGTGTCGACACCATGCGGGCCGAGGTCGCCGCCCGCGCCGTCGAGGAAGGTGCGGCTCTGGTCAACGACGTCTCCGGCGGACTGGCCGACCCGGAGATGCTGCCGCTGGTGGCCCGGACCGGTACGCCCTATGTGGTGATGCACTGGCGCGGGCACTCCGACGGCATGCAGGCGCACGCCGTCTACGACGACGTCGTCACCGACGTCGTCGGCGAATTGCGGTCGAGGGTCGAGGCCGCTCTGCGCGCCGGAATCGCCCCGGATCGTCTCATCGTCGACCCCGGACTGGGGTTCGCCAAGCACGCCGAGCACAACTGGCAACTCCTCGGCCGTCTCCGCGAGGTCACCGCCGCCCTCGGCCGCCCGGTTCTGGTGGGCGCGGCGCGCAAGACGTTTCTGGGCCACCTGCTGAGAGACCCGGTGACGGGCCGGCCCCGCCCGGCGCACCTGCGGGACGCCGCCACCTCCGCGGTGTCGGTCCTGGCCGCCGCGCAGGGCGCCTGGTGCGTCCGCGTCCACGACGTCGCCTCGACGGCCGACGCCGTGCGCGTGGCGGCCCGCTGGGGTCTCGAGAACGCCCGCCACGCCGCCGCCGATGCCCCGGTTCTGAGGGGATCCCAGCTCTGACCTGCGTTTCCTATGACGCAGGGCGTCTCGTATGGCGCAACGAAAATTCGAGGGGTCGAGCGGCCCGTGAACTCCTTGACAAGGGTTTGTGGGCGACCCCAAACTGACGTTGCGTTCACCGCAATCCGTTTCGCTATACGCACCGAGGTGTCATGATGATTCCCGCGTGCCGTCTCGTGGATCTGCCCCGAGGCGAGGCCCACAGGCTCGACATCGACCCGCCGATCTCGGTGTTCCACACCGACGACGGCGAACTCTTCGCCATCGACGACACATGCACCCACCAGGACGCGTCGCTCGCCGACGGCTGGCTGGAGGGCTGCGAGGTCGAATGCCCACTGCACGCCTCGAAGTTCAACCTCAAGACCGGAGCCGTCGACGCCCCGCCGGCCAAGCTCCCGGTGCGCACGCACGAGGTCTTCGTCGAGGACGGCATGATCTACGTCCGGCAGTCCACGGCCGCCCCGAACCTCCCTCCCTGCATCGCCGCCCGGCTCGCCGGGGGCGTCGCGTGAGGACGGTGGCCGTGGTGGGCGCGTCGCTGGCCGGTCTGTCAGCGGCGCGCTCCTTGCGCAAGCAGGGCTACGACGGACGGCTGGTCGTCATAGGCGACGAGCTCCACCGCCCGTACGACAGGCCGCCGCTGTCCAAGGAGTTCCTGGCCGGCGGCATCGGCGAAGCCGATCTCGCACTGGAGCCGGACGACGAGGACCTGCGAGCGGAGTGGCTGCTCGGAGCCCGCGCCGCCGGACTCGGCACCAACCCCCGGGCCGTGCGGCTCACCGACGGCCGTGAGGTGAGAGCCGACGGCATCGTCATCGCCACCGGTGCCGCCGCCCGGACCCTGCCCGGCATGGACGGCCTGGCCGGGGTGCACACCCTGCGCACCCTGGACGACGCCCGCGCCCTGCGCGACGAACTGGCCGGGGGCGGGCGCCTGGTCGTGATCGGCGGCGGCTTCATCGGCGCCGAGGTCGCCTCCACCGCCCATGCGCTCGGTGTCGACGTCACCGTCGTGGAGGCCGCGCCCACACCCCTGGCCGGGCCGCTCGGCGCGAGCATGGGAAGCATCGTCTCCGCCCTCCACACCGACCACGGCGTACGCCTGTTGTGCGGCGTGGGCGTCAAGGGGCTGAGCGGCGAGACCCGCGTCGACGCCGTCCTGATGGAGGACGGCCGCAGCATCCCCGCCGACATCGTCGTCGTGGGGGTCGGGGCGCGTCCCTGCGTCGACTGGCTGGAAGGCTCCGGCGTCGAGCTCGACGACGGCGTCAAGTGCGGTGCGGACGGCCGTACCAGCCTGGCCGGGGTGGTCGCGGTCGGCGACTGCGCCTCCTGGTACGACCCGCGGGCGGGCACCCACCGCCGCGTCGAGCACTGGACCGGCGCCCGGGAACGCCCCGACGCGGCCGTGGCCGCCCTGCTGTCCTGGGGCGAGTCCGAACCAGGGGTACCCAGGCCGCCGTACTTCTGGTCCGATCAGTACGGCGTGAAGATCCAGTTCGCGGGCTACGCCTCGCGTGCCGACACCGTGACCATCGAGGAAGGCACCGCGGACGACCGGAACGTCCTGGCCGTCTACCGGCGCGCCGGGCACCCGGTCGCCGTCCTCGGGATGAACCAGCCCCGGCTCTTCATGCGCTGGCGCAAGCAGCTCGCGGCCCACCCGTCCTGAGAAGGACGCATCTCCTTGATCCGACGACGTCCGGTGTAGCTCGTCCCGGCGCGCGCATGCCCGATCCACGACGTTTCCCCGAGGAGTGCCACGTGACCTCGACCGGCCTGCCGGAAAGTCTCATCGCCACCCTGCCCGGAACCGCCTACACGGACCCCGGCATCTTCGCCCGGGAGCAGGAGCACATCTTCGAGGCGATGTGGTTCTGCGCCGTGCGGGCCGCCGACCTCGCCGGTCCCGGGGCCTTCCGGACCGTCCAGATCGGTCGCGAGAGCATCCTCCTCACCCGCGCCCGCGACCAGTCCGTACGCGCCTTCTTCAATGTCTGCCGGCATCGCGGAGCCAAGCTCTGCACGCAGGAGTCCGGCGAGGTGAAGCGGGCTTTCCAATGCCCCTACCACGCCTGGACGTACGACCTGACGGGCAAGCTCGTCGCGGCGCCCAACCTCACCAAAATGCCCGACGTCAGCCGCACCGAGTACGGCCTGGCGAGCGTGGCGACGCGCGAATGGCTCGGCTATGTCTGGGTGTGCCTCGCCGAGAACCCGCCCCCCTTCGACGAGGTCGTGCAGGACGTGGTCGCGCGCCTGGGCGACGTCGACTCCATCGAGCGGTACGACGTCGAGAGCCTGGAGGTCGGCCGGCGGATCGTCTACGACGTCAAGGCCAACTGGAAGCTCATCGTCGAGAACTTCATGGAGTGCTACCACTGCGCGACGATCCACCCCGAACTCACCGAGGTGCTCCCGGAGTTCGCCGACGGCTACGCCGCCCAGTACTACGTGGGACACGGCGCGGAGTTCGGCGCGGACGTCAAGGGCTTCACCGTCGACGGCTCGGAGGGGCTCGACCGGATACCGGGCGTCACCGAGGACCAGGACCGCCGCTACTACGCGATCACCGTCAGACCGCAGGTCTTCATCAATCTCGTCCCCGACCATGTGATCTTCCACCGGATGTATCCGGTCGCCCCGGACCGCACCGTCGTCGAGTGCGACTGGCTCTACCTCAAGCACGTCGTCGACAGTGGCAAGGATGTCAGCCGATCGGTGGAGCTCTTCGACCGGGTCAACCGGCAGGACTTCGACGCCTGCGAGCGCTGCCAGCCCGCGATGAGCTCCCGGCTGTACGCGAAGGGCGGCGTCCTCGTGCCCAGCGAGCACCACATCGGAGAGTTCCACACCTTCGTCCAGGAGCGTCTGAACGCGGGGCGGCGGCAGTAGCGGCGGTTCCCGGCGCGCCGACCGGCCGGGTGACCCGGTGGGATCAGCCCAGATAGCCCATCCGGTGGCTGATCTCGTCCGCGCCCTTGACCAGCACCGGCGCGAGATCGTGGATGCGGTCCTCGGTGAGCCGGTACGCCGGTCCTGAGGCGCTGAGCGCCGCGATGACCTCTCCGTCCCGGTTGCGGACCGGTGCGGCCATGGCGTGCAGCCCTGCCTCGAACTCCTCCAGCGTCCAGGAGTAGCCGCGCTCCAGCGCCTCGGTGAGGTTCTTCTCCAGCTTCGTCTTCGCGGTCAGGGTGCGGGGCGTCATCTTCTTCAGACCCGCGTCCGACAGCAGCGCGGCACGCTCCTTCGCCGGCATGTGGGCCAGCAGGATCTTGCCGCTGGACGTCGCATGCAGGGGCGTCAGCTGGCCGACCCAGTTGAACGCCGTGACGGCGCCCGGACCGCGCACCTGGTACAGATTGATCGCGTACTTCTCCTGCATCACCGCGAGGTTCACGGTCTCGCCGATCTCCTCGGCCAGACGCTCGCAGACCGGGCGGCTCTGCTGGGTGATGTCGATCCGTCCGGTGACCGCGCCGGCGAGACGGACGATGCCGAAACCGAGGCGGTACTTGCCGCGTTCGCCCGCCTGTTCCACCAGGCCGCGCACTTCCAGGGCGCCCAGCAGCCGGAACGCGGTGGACTTGTGGACGTCGATCTCGGCGGCTACCTCGCTGACGCCGGCCTCGCCGCGCCGGGCCAGGATCTCCAGCACGGTGATGGCCCGGTCGACCGACTGCACCCCACCGGTCGGCGCGCTTGTCGTTTCGGTATCTGGATGGTAGTTGCTCACAACGCAACTATACGGGTGATTAACTTAGCCGACAGCGGTGCAGGTCACGGGCCTGGAGCAGAAAATCTGAAGTTGCGTGGTCCGCAACCTGGTGCGCATAGAGATACCGGTACTAGCATGCCGCGCATTCTCTACGGCGCGAGCGAGACGAGGCCTCATGGCTGACTTGCAGTACGACTTCGTCATCGTCGGTGGTGGATCGGCCGGCAGTGCACTGGCCAACCGACTCTCCGCGGATCCCGGCAACCGGGTACTGGTCCTGGAGGCGGGCAGACCCGACTACCCATGGGACGTCTTCATCCACATGCCCGCGGCACTGACCTACCCGATCGGCAGCCGCTTCTACGACTGGAAGTACGAGTCCGAACCCGAGCCTCACATGGGCGGACGGCGCGTCTACCACGCGCGCGGCAAGGTCCTGGGCGGTTCCAGCAGCATCAACGGCATGATCTTCCAGCGCGGCAACCCCATGGACTACGAGCGCTGGGCGGCCGATCCCGGCATGGAGAGCTGGGACTACGCACACTGCCTGCCGTACTTCCGGCGGATGGAGAACTGTCTGGCCGCCGACCCGGACGACGAGTTCCGCGGCCACGACGGCCCCCTCGTCCTTGAACGGGGACCGGGGACCAGCCCGCTCTTCGAGGCCTTCCTCAAGGCCACCGAGGAAGCGGGGCACGCTCCCACCACGGACGTGAACGGCTACCGGCAGGAAGGTTTCGCCAGGTTCGACCGCAATGTCCACCGCGGGCGCCGTCTGTCGGCCGCGAAGGCATACCTCAAGCCCGCGCGGAAGCGGCCCAACCTCACCGTCACCACTCGCGCCCTGGTCACCCGCGTCCTCTTCGAGGGCAAGCGTGCCGTCGGCGTCGAGTACCGGCGCGGTCGCGGCGGAACCCAGCGGGTGCGGGCCGGTGAGGTCATCCTCTGCGGAGGCGCGATCAACTCCCCGCAGCTCCTCCAGCTCTCCGGCATAGGCAACGCCGAGGAACTCGCGGCGCTGGGCGTGGACGTCGTACACGATCTGCCGGGCGTCGGCGAGAACCTCCAGGACCACCTGGAGGTGTACATCCAGTACGCCTGCAAGCAGCCCGTCTCCATGCAGCCGTACCTCGCGAAGTGGCGCGCCCCCTTCATCGGCCTGCAGTGGCTCTTCCGCACGGGCCCGGCCGCGACCAACCACTTCGAGGCGGGCGGCTTCGTCCGCGGCAACGACGACGTGGACTATCCCAATCTGATGTTCCACTTCCTGCCCATCGCGGTCCGCTACGACGGCTCCGTGCCCGCCGGCGGACACGGCTACCAGGTGCACGTCGGACCCATGTACTCCGACGCCATCGGCTCGGTGAAGATCAAGAGCAGGGATCCCTCCGAGCACCCCGCGCTGCGCTTCAACTACCTCTCCACCGAACAGGACCGGCGCGAGTGGGTGGAGGCCGTCAGAGTCGCGCGCAGGCTGCTCAACCAGCCCGCCATGGCCCCCTACAACGCCGGGGAGGTCTCGCCCGGCCCGGCCGTGGAGACCGACGAGGAGATCCTCGCCTGGGTCGCCAAGGACGCCGAGACCGCGCTGCATCCGTCCTGCACCTGCAAGATGGGCACCGACGAGATGTCCGTCGTGAACCCGGCCGACCTGCGTGTGCACGGCGTGCAGGGGCTGCGGGTCGTCGACGCCTCCGTGATGCCGTACATCACCAACGGCAACATCTACGCGCCGGTGATGATGATCGCCGAGAAGGCCGCCGACCTCATCCTCGGCAAGGACCCGCTGCCGCCGTCCGGCGCCGCGTACTACCGGCACCGCGAAGCACCCGCGTAACCCACTCTTCTCAGGCGGTCGACCGGCCCGGAAACACCGCGCTCCGGGCCTGTCGACCTCGGGTTCTCAGGATTGCCCCCTTGGCATAACCGTCACCGGTCAACCCCTTGACGTGCGTTCCCGGCTTCTCCAGAGTGTTCCACCACAAGCAATGCGGTGCGTGATGCGCAACGCGATTCGCCCGAAGGGCCCCGATGTGGCAGACCTGTACGTGGACGGCAAGTGGCGGGATCCCGTGGCCGGAGGCCACCGGGACATCCACTGCCCCGCAGACGGCACACTCTCCGTGACTGTGTCCGAAGGCACCCGACCCGACGCCGAGGCGGCCATCGCCGCGGCCCGCCGGGCCTTCGACGAAGGCCCCTGGCCGCGCACCTCCGAGCGTGAGCGGGGCGCACTCCTGCTGCGCACCGCCGACATCCTGGAACGAGACACCGACGCGTTCGCCCGCGCCGAATCGCTGGACACCGGCAAACGGCTGGTGGAGAGCGAGTACGACATCGCCGATGTCATCTCCTGCTTCCGCCACTTCGGGGGCCTGGGCGGCACCGACGCCGGCCGCGTGATCGACACCGGCCGCGACGACGCCGTCAGCCGCGTCGTGTACGAGCCGATCGGCGTGTGCGCGCTGATCACCCCCTGGAACTACCCGCTGCTCCAGGCGAGCTGGAAGGTCGCACCCGCCCTCCTCGCCGGCAACACGATCGTCCTCAAGCCCAGCGAGCTCACCCCCTCCACCTCGATCCTGCTGATGCGGGCACTGGCGGAGGCAGGGCTTCCGGACGGCGCCGCCAATCTCCTCCTGGGAACCGGGCCCGAGGTGGGAGCACCGCTCGCCGAGCACCCCGCCGTCGACATGGTCTCCTTCACCGGCGGCCTGGACACCGGAAGACGCATCATGGCCACCGCCGCCGCGACCGTGAAGAAGGTCGCGCTGGAGCTCGGCGGCAAGAACCCCAACGTCGTCTTCGCCGACGCCGACTTCGAGACGGCCGTGGACTTCGCACTCACGGCCGTCTTCCTGCACTCGGGCCAGGTCTGCTCGGCGGGCGCCCGGCTGATCGTCGAGGACACGCTGCACGAGAGGTTCGTCGACGAGGTGGTGCGCCGCGCCCGGCGGATTCGCCTCGGCGGGCCCTTCGACCCGCAGGCCGACACCGGACCGCTGATCTCCGCCCAGCACCTGGCAAAGGTCGAGGCGTACGTCGCGGCCGGACTCGCCGAGGGCGCCGTCCTGCGCTGCGGCGGCGAACGCCCGGACGACCCGGCCCTGGCCGGCGGACACTACTACCCGCCGACCGTGCTCGACGCGTGCGGTCAGGACATGCGCGTGGTGCACGAGGAGTCCTTCGGGCCCGTCCTCACCGTGGAGACCTTCACCGACGAGGACGACGCGGTACGCATCGCCAACGACACCGAGTACGGACTCGCCGGCGCCGTCTGGACGCAGGACGCCGGCAAGGCCCAGCGGGTCGCCCGCCGACTGCGCCACGGCACGGTGTGGATCAACGACTACCACCCCTATGTACCGCAGGCGGAATGGGGCGGGTTCGGGCACTCCGGCGTGGGCCGGGAGCTGGGACCGACGGGCCTGGAGGAGTACCGGGAGCCCAAACACATCTGGCAGAACATCCAACCCCGGCCGCAGCACTGGTTCCGCGGCTGAACGCCGAAAAGAGGTCGAACATGACCCCAGCAACGACCGAGGCGCCGCGGCGGCGCGACACACCCCAGGACTCGGCACCCACGCCGGTCATCTCCGTACGCGAACTGTGGAAGGTGTTCGGGCCGAAAGCGGCCCAGGTACCCGGATCCGAGGAGCTGCGCCAACTCAGCCGGCGCGAACTGATGGACCGCACCGGATGCACGGCCGCCGTGCGCGACGTGCACTTCGACGTCGCGCCCGGCGAGGTGTTCGTCGTGATGGGCCTGTCCGGCTCCGGCAAGTCCACCCTGGTGCGCTGTCTGACCCGGCTCATCGAACCCACCGCCGGCGAGATCCTCTTCGAGGGCGAGGACATCCGCGACGCGGACGCCGGCCGGCTGCGCGAACTGCGCCGCAACAAGTTCTCCATGGTCTTCCAGCACTTCGGGCTGCTGCCGCACCGCCGGGTCGTCGACAACGTGGCCTTCGGCCTGGAGATCCGCGGCATGAGCAGGGCCGAGCGCACCAGACGCGCGCTGGAGGTCGTCGAACTCGTCGGCCTGTCGGGGTACGAGAGCTCCTACCCCGACCAGCTCTCCGGCGGCATGCAGCAGCGCGTGGGCCTCGCCCGCGCCCTGGCCGGCGACCCCGACGTCCTCCTCTTCGACGAGCCGTTCTCCGCGCTCGACCCGCTGATCCGACGGGACATGCAGAACGAGGTCGTCCGTCTGCACCACGAGGTCGGCAAGACGATGGTGTTCATCACCCACGACCTGTCCGAGGCGCTGCGCCTGGGCGACCGCATCCTCATCATGCGCGACGGCAAGATGGTCCAGTGCGGCACCGGCGACGAACTGGTCGGCGCCCCCGCGGACGACTACGTACGGGACTTCGTCAGGGACGTGCCCCGCGGTGACGTGCTCACCCTGCGGTGGATCATGCGCCCTGCGGAGCCGGACGACCCCCTGGACGGTCCCGAGCTCGGCCCGGACGTCGTGGTGAAGGAGGCCACGCGAGCGGTGCTCGCGGCCGACAAGCCGGTCAAGGTCGTCGAGAACGGCAAGTTGCTCGGCATCGTGGGTGACGACGAGATCCTCGCGGTGGTCGCCGGGCAGGAAGGCGACGCGTGATGACCGTCGCCGTCCGGAAGGCCGAGAGTCCGCAGCGGACCGGGACCGAGGAGCCGCCCGCCCCTGCCCGCCGGGCGCGCGGGGTCAGCCGCTCGATGATCGTGGCCGCGATCCTGGTCGGCTGGCTCGTCCTCTTCGCCCTGCTGCGCGGCAAGCACACCCTGTCCCTCGCCGCGGCCGATCTGACCGACCTGCACCGGTGGTTCAACGACGTCAACGACTCCATCGGGGCGAACCGCAACTCCAACCCGCTCTTCCTCTACTTCTTCAACGAGATCCGCCTGGTCATCGACTCCCTGGTGACCTTCGTCCAGGAGCTGATCTCGCAGCCGGCCGCGGGCCGCCCGGTTCCGCAGATCGGCTGGCTCGGGGTCGTGGGCATCGTCGGCTACGTCTCCTGGGCCGTGGGCAACTGGCGGGTCGCGCTGCTGGCCGTCGCCGGCTTCACCTTCCTCGGCCTCCAGGGCCTCTGGCAGGAAAGCATGGACACGCTGGCGCTGACCCTCTCCGCGGTGTGCGTGGCGCTGCTGTTCGCCCTTCCCCTGGGGGTGTGGGCCGGACTGTCCGACCGGGTCAACCGGATCGTGACGCCGTTCCTGGACTTCATGCAGACGATGCCCACCTTCGTCTATCTGGCGCCCCTGACCCTGTTCTTCCTGATCGGACCGGCCTCCGCCACCATCGCGACGGCGATCTACGCGGCACCACCCGCGATCCGCATCACCGCCCACGCCATCCGGTCGGTACCCGCGACCACCGTCGAGGCGGCGGACTCGATGGGCGCGACGCGGCGCCAGGCGCTGCTGAAGGTCCTGCTCCCGATGTCCAAGAGAACTGTGGTGATGGGCGTCAACCAGACCATAATGGCCGCCCTGGCGATGGTGACCATCGCGGCCCTGATCAACGCGCCCGGCCTCGGAGCGACCGTCGTCCAGGCCCTGCAGTCACTGGACGTCGGCACGGCCTTCAACGCCGGACTCGCCATCGTCGTCATGGCCATCGTGCTGGACCGCGTCACCACCGCCGCGAGCGGACGGGCCGACTCGGCCCGGAGCTCGGACAGTCCCCTGCTCAAGTGGCGGCGGCACCTGCTGGCGGCCGGGGGAGTGGCGGCCCTGGTCCTGGTGTACCTGTCGCACACGTATCTGTGGGCGGCCGAGTTCCCCGGGGAGGGCAGCACCGGAAGCGCCATCGCCAAGGCGGCGAGCGATGTGACCACCTGGGCACAGGACAACCTGTCCGGCCTGACCAACGCCTTCCGGGACGTCCTCACCAACGGCCTGCTCAACCCCTTCCAGACCGTGCTGACCGACTCCCCGTGGTGGCTCGTGGGCGCCGCCCTCGTCGCGCTCGGCACGGTGCTCGGCGGATGGCGTGCCGGGGCCACCACCGCCGTGTGCGTGGGCCTGCTCATCGGCACCGGAGTGTGGTCGGACGCCATGACGACCCTGGCCTCCACCGCGGTGGCGACAGTCCTCGTGATGCTGCTCGGCGTCGTTCTCGGAGTGTGGATGGGCCGCAGCGCGCTCGTCGACAGGCTGCTCAGGCCTTCACTGGACGCGGCTCAGGTCATGCCGCCGTTCGTCTATCTCGTGCCGTTCCTCGCGCTGTTCGGCGCGACACGGTTCACGGCCATCGTCGCCGCGATCGTCTACGCGGCGCCCGTCGCCATCAAGATCATCGCCGACGGGGTGCGGGCCGTGCCCGCGACCACCGTCGAAGCGGCGACGTCCACCGGATGCAACACCTGGCAGATCATCACCAAGGTACAACTGCCGATGTCACGCGGAGCTCTGACCCTCGCGACCAACCAGGGCCTGATCTACGTGCTGTCGATGGTCGTGGTGGGCGGCCTGGTGGGAGCGGGCGCCCTCGGCTACGACGTCGTGGCCGGGTTCTCGCAGGGCCAGCTGTACGGCAAGGGACTGGCGGCCGGACTCGCCATCGTCCTGCTCGGAGTCATGTTCGACCGGATCACTCAGGCCGCGGCTCGCCGCGCCGGGGCATAAGGAGCACCTCACCATGGCACGACACTTCAGAGCCGGCGCGGCCGGCCTGGCCGTCCTCGGCCTCACCCTCACGGCCTGCGGGGGCGCGAAGGTCGGCGACGACAACGCGGCCGGCTCGGGCGACCCGGGCAAGTGCGGCACCTTCAACCTCGCGATCAACCCGTGGGTGGGCTACGAGGCGAACGCGGCGGTCCTCGCCTACGTCGCCGAGCACGACCTCGGCTGCAAGGTCGAGCAGAAGGACCTCAAGGAGGAGATCGCCTGGCAGGGCTTCGGCACGGGCGAGGTCGACGCCGTCGTGGAGAACTGGGGCCACGACGACCTGAAGAAGAAGTACATCACCGAACAGAAGACGGCCGTCGACGCCGGCCCGACCGGCAACAAGGGCCTCATCGGCTGGTACGTGCCGCCGTGGCTGGCGAAGGCGCACCCCGACATCACCGACTGGAAGAACCTGAACAAGTACGCCTCGAAGTTCAAGACCTCGGAATCGGGCGGCAAGGGCCAGCTCCTGGACGGCGACCCCTCGTACGTCACCAATGACGAGGCGCTGGTCAAGAACCTCAAGCTGGACTTCAAGGTGGTGTACGCGGGCAGCGAGACCGCGCTCATCCAGGCGTACCGCAACGCCGAGAAGAACAAGGAATGGGTGATCGGCTACTTCTACGAGCCGCAGTGGTTCCTGTCCGAGGTGCCGCTGAAGAAGGTCAGCCTTCCCGAGTACAAGGAGGGCTGCGACGCCGACGCGGAGAAGGTCGCCTGTGACTACCCCGTGTACGAACTCGACAAGATCGTCAGCGCGAAGTTCGCCAAGTCGGGCAGCCCTGCCTATGACCTGGTGAAGAAGTTCACCTGGACCAACGACGACCAGAACACCGTGGCCAAGTACATCGCGGTGGACAAGATGGCGCCCGAGGCCGCGGCGAAGAAGTGGGTCGAGGCCAACCGCGACAAGGTCGACGCCTGGATCAAGTAGCGCGCGGGGAACACCCGTGTGAGTCCGGCCGCGAAGGCCCGGCAGGCTGTCTCGTCAGCCTGCCGGGCCTCGTCGTTTTGCACGGAAACCTCCCCGTCGCGGCCGGGTGTTTTTCCGGCCTCGCGGACCCCTTGACACGCCGATGCACGGCGGGCACATTGAGTTGCGCAACCTGAACCCTGTTGCGTAGACAGCAACTGGATCGCTTTCAACGTCGGAGGTGCGGCGATGGCGGGACCCCGGGTGGTCATCATCGGAGCGGGCGTCGTGGGGGCAGCGCTCGCCGACGAGATCTCCGCGCGCGGCTGGACCGAAGTGACCGTGGTCGACCAGGGCCCACTGCCCGCCACCGGGGGCTCGTCGTCGCACGCCCCGGGCCTGGTCTTCCAGACCAACCCCTCCAAGACCATGACCGAGATGGCCCGTTACACCGTCGAGAAGTTCTGCTCACTCGACGTCGACGGGCAGCCCTGCTTCCTCCAGGTCGGCGGCCTGGAGGTGGCCACCAGCCCGGAGCGCGTCACCGAACTCCAGCGACGCCACGGCTGGCTCGCCTCCTGGGGCATCGAGTCCCGGCTGCTGACCACCGAGGAGTGCGTCGCACAGCACCCCCTAGTCAACGCGGACAAGGTCCTCGCCGGCCTCCACGTGCCGACCGACGGCCTCGCCAAGGCGGTCCTCGCCGTCGAAGCGCAGATCCGCCGGGCCACCGAGCGCGGCGTCCGCTTCCTCGCCCGCCACGAAGTCCTCGACGTCCGACAGTCCGAGGGCGAGGTGACCGGCGTCCTGACCGACCAGGGCGAGATCCCCGCCGACATCGTCGTGTGCTGCGCCGGTATCTGGGGCCCGAAGATCGCCCGCATGGCCGGCATGAACCTCCCGCTCACCCCGCTCGCCCACCAGCTCGCCTGGACGGGCCCGGTCCCCGCCCTGGCCGGGCAGACGCAGGAGGCGGTCCGACCGATCCTGCGCCACCAGGACGCCGACCTCTACTACCGCGACCGCTTCGACGGCCTGGGCATCGGCTACTACGGCCACCGCCCGATGCCGATCTCCGCCGACGACATCCTCTCCGTGGACGAGTCCGACGAGATGCCCTCCGTCCTGAAGTTCACCGAGGAGGACTTCGAGGAGGCCTGGACCGAGACACAGTCACTGCTCCCGGCGACGAAGGACGCCAAGGTCGAGGAAGGCATCAACGGACTGTTCTCCTTCACCACCGACGGCCTGCCCCTGCTCGGCGAATCCCCCGACGTCAAGGGCTTCTGGGTCGCCGAGGCCGTCTGGGTCACACACTCCGCGGGCGTCGGGAAGGCCATGGCCGAGTGGCTCGTCGACGGCTACTGCTCCTCCTTCGACCTGCACGAGTGCGACGTCAACCGCTTCGAACCGCACCAGCTCTCGCCGGAGTACGTCCTGGCCCGCGACTGCCAGAACTTCGTCGAGGTCTACGACATCCTGCACCCGCTGCAACCGTCCGGAGACCCGCGCCCGATCCGCACCAGCCCGTTCCACACCCGCCAGCAGGAACTGGGCGCCTTCTTCCTGGAGGCGAACGGCTGGGAGCGGCCCCAGTGGTACGAGGCCAACGCGAGCCTGGTCGAGGGCCGTTCCATCGTCACCCCCAACGACTGGGCCGCGCAGTACTGGTCGCCCGTCGTCGCCGCCGAGGCCCAGGCCACCCGCGAGACCGTCGCCATGTACGACATGACGGCCCTCAAGCGGCTCGAGGTCAGCGGGCGCGGCGCCGGCGAGTTCCTGGAGCGGCTGTGCACCGGCAAGGTCGCCAAGTCCGTGGGCTCGGTGACGTACACGCTGCTCCTCGACCACGACGGCGGTATCCGCAGCGACGTCACCGTCGCCCGGCTGGCCCCCGACCTCTTCCAGGTCGGAGCCAACGGCAACCTGGACCTCGACTGGTTCACCCGCCACCTCCCCGTCGACGGCACGGTCCAGGTCCGCGACATCACCCCCGGCACCTGCTGCATCGGGCTGTGGGGACCGCGTGCCCGCGACGTCCTCCAGCCGCTCACGGACGCGGACTTCTCGGCGACCGGCCTGAAGTACTTCCGCGCCAAGCGTGCCCACATCGGCTCCGTGCCCGTCACCGCGATGCGCCTGTCGTACGTCGGCGAGCTCGGCTGGGAGCTGTACACCACAGCCGACCTGGGGCAGAAGCTGTGGGACACGCTGTGGCGGGCGGCCGAGCCCCTGGGCGGCATCGCGGCCGGACGGGGCGCCTTCAACAGTCTCCGGCTGGAGAAGGGCTACCGCTCCTTCGGCACGGACATGACGTACGAACACGATCCCTACGAGGCCGGGGTCGGCTTCGCCGTGAAGCTCGACAAGGACGACTTCGTCGGGAAGGCCGCGCTGGAGCGGCGCAAGGCCGAGGTCCGGCGGAAGCTGACCTGCCTCACGATCGACGACCCGAAGGCCGTCGTCATGGGCAAGGAGCCTGTGTACGACGGGGACTGTGCGGTGGGGTACGTGACCAGCGCGGCGTACGGCTACACGATCGGCAAGGGTATCGCCTACGCGTGGCTGCCGGTGGAGCTGGCCGCTCCGGGGACCGTTCTGCATATCGGGTACTTCGATCAGTCCGTCGAGGCGGTCGTCGCCGAGGAGCCTCTGTTCGACCCGGCCATGTCCCGACTTCGTGGCTGAGCTTTCGTCTGCGGCTGAGTTGTGGCTGGTCGCGCCCCGCGGCGGAGCCGCTGATCGATAGGGCCCCACGCCCCTCAAGTCCGTTCCACCAGAGCCTCCTTGGAAGGAACTCTCCAGGTGACCGCACAACTGCTCGACGGTAAGGCCACCGCCGCTGTCATTCGTCGTGAACTCGCCGAACGCGTCGCAAAGCTGAGCGCGATCACCGGCCGGGCACCCGGACTCGGCACCGTCCTGGTCGGTGACGACCCCGGCAGTCGCGCCTACGTCGGTGGCAAGCACCGGGACTGCGCCCAGGTGGGCATCGCCTCCCTCCGGCGGGAGCTGTCGGCCGACGCCTCGCAGCAGCAGGTCGAGGAGACGATCGACGAGCTCAACGCCGACCCCGCCTGCACCGGCTACATCGTCCAGCTCCCGCTGCCCCGCCACCTCGACGCAAACGCCGTACTGGAGCGCATGGACCCGGCCAAGGACGCCGACGGACTGCACCCCGTCAACCTCGGCCGGCTCGTCCTCGGCGTCGAGGCGCCGCTGCCGTGCACCCCGCGCGGCATCGTCGAACTGCTCCGCCGCCACGACGTGCCGCTCGCCGGAGCGCGGGTGTGTGTGATCGGGCGGGGCATCACGGTCGGACGGCCGATCGGGCTCCTGCTCACCCGCCGCTCCGAGAACGCCACCGTCACCCTCTGCCACACCGGAACCAAGGGCCTGGCCTGGCACGTACGCGAGGCGGACATCGTCGTCGCGGCGGCCGGCTCGCCCGGTCTGATCACCAAGGACATGCTGCGCCCCGGCGCGGCCGTCCTGGACGTCGGCATCACCCGCACCGACCAGGGCCTGGTCGGAGACATCCACCCGGACGCCGGCCAGGTCGCCGGATGGCTCGCGCCGATGCCCGGGGGCGTGGGCCCCATGACCCGCGCCATGTTGCTCGCCAATGTCGTCGAGGCCGCCGAGAGGAACGCGAACGCCGTATGAACGCGCTGAACACCCCCCTGGCGGAGCTGGACCCCGAGGTCCACGCCGCGCTCCGCGCCGAACTGCACCGCCAGCAGTCCACGCTCGAGATGATCGCCTCCGAGAACTTCGCGCCCTCCGCCGTGATGGAGGCGCAAGGGTCGGTCGCGACCAACAAGTACGCCGAGGGCTACCCGGGCCGCCGCTACTACGGCGGCTGCGAACACGTCGACGTCACCGAGCGGCTGGCCATCGAACGCATCAAGTCCCTGTTCGGCGCCGGCTTCGCCAACGTCCAGCCGCACTCGGGCGCGCAGGCCAACACCGCCGTCTTCTTCGCCCTGCTCCAGCCCGGCGACACCGTCCTCGGCCTCGACCTCGCGCACGGCGGGCACCTCACGCACGGCATGCGCATCAACTACAGCGGCAAGATGCTCAACGTCGTGCCGTACCACGTGTCCGAGGCGGACAACCTCGTCGACATGGACGAGGTCGAGCGGCTCGCCAAGGAACACCGCCCCAAGATGATCATCGCGGGCTGGTCGGCGTACCCCAGGCAGCTGGACTTCGCGGCCTTCCGCAGGATCGCCGACGAGGTGGGCGCCCTGCTGATGGTCGACATGGCGCACTTCGCCGGGCTGGTGGCGGCGGGACTGCACCCGAGCCCCGTACCGCACGCCCACGTGACGACCACGACGACGCACAAGACCCTAGGCGGCCCGCGCGGCGGCGTCATCCTCACCAACGAGGCCGACCTCGCCAAGAAGATCAACTCGGCGGTCTTCCCCGGCATGCAGGGCGGCCCTCTGGAGCATGTCATCGCCGCCAAGGCGGTGTCGTTCAAGGTCGCCGCGACACCGGAGTTCGCCGAACGCCAGGCCCGCACGCTCGCCGGCTCCCGCATCCTCGCCGAACGCCTCACCCGGGCGGACGCGGCAGCCGCCGGAGTCAAGGTGCTGACCGGCGGCACGGACGTGCATCTGGTCCTGGTCGACCTGCGCGACTCCGAGCTGGACGGCCGCCAGGCCGAGGACCTGCTCCATGAGATCGGCATCACGGTCAATCGCAACGCCGTGCCCTTCGACCCGCGCCCGCCCATGGTCACCTCGGGCCTGCGCATCGGCACCCCCGCCCTGGCCACCCGCGGCTTCGCCGAGGAAGACTTTGCCGAGGTCGCGGACGTCATCGCCCTCGCCCTCCAGCCGGAACCGGACGTGAGCGCCCTGCGCGCCCGCACCGAGGCCCTGGCCGCCAAGCACCCGCTCTACCCGCACCTGTCCGACCACGGAGACGCCCGATGAGCCCCCGCACCCCCGGCGCCGAGCTCCCCGAACACCCCGACCGGCTGTGGCGCAACCCCGAGCCCAAGCGCTCCTACGACGTCGTCGTCGTGGGCGGCGGCGGACACGGCCTGGCGACCGCCCACTACCTGGCGAAGAACCACGGCATCACCAACGTCGCCGTGCTGGAGAAGGGCTGGCTGGCGGGCGGCAACATGGCCCGCAACACCACGATCATCCGCTCCAACTACCTCTGGGACGAGAGCGCCGGCATCTACGAGCACGCCCTCAAGCTCTGGGAGGGCCTGGCGGACGAGCTCGACTACCCGATCCTGTTCTCCCAACGCGGCGTGCTGAACCTCGCCCACAGCCTCCAGGACGTCCGCGACAGCGTGCGCCGCGTCGAGGCCAACCGCCTCAACGGCGTGGACGCCGAGTGGCTCGACGCGGACGGCGTCAAAGACGTCTGCCCGATCGTCAACATCTCCCCGGACGTGCGCTATCCGGTCCTCGGCGCCACCTACCAGCCCCGCGCGGGCATCGCCAAGCACGACCACGTCGCCTGGGGCCTGGCCCGCTCCGCCGACGCCGCCGGCATCGACATCATCCAGAACTGCGAGGTCACCGGCCTCGACGTGGTCGGCAACCGGGTGGTCGGAGTCCGGACCACCCGGGGCCCGATCGCCGCCGGCAAGGTGGCGCTCTGCTCGGCGGGCCACACCTCGGTCCTCGCGGCCATGGCCGGCATCGAACTCCCCGTCCAGAGCCACCCCTTGCAGGCCCTCGTGTCGGAGTTGCTGGAACCGGTCCACCCGACGGTCGTCATGTCCAACGCGGTCCACGTCTACGTCAGCCAGGCCCACAAGGGCGAGCTGGTGATGGGGGCGGGCATCGACGCGTACAACTCCTACACCCAGCGCGGCGCCTTCCACATCATCGAGGAGCAGATGGCGGCGGCCCTGGAACTCTTCCCGGTGTTCGCCCGCGCCCACGTCCTGCGCACCTGGGGCGGCATCGTCGACGTCAGCCCCGACGCCTCACCCATCATCGGCCTCAGCCCGGTGGACAACCTCTACCTCAACTGCGGCTGGGGCACCGGAGGTTTCAAGGCCACCCCCGGTGTCGGCTGGGTCTACGCCCACACCATCGCCCACGACACCCCGCATCCGCTCAACGCCCCGTTCTCGCTCGACCGTTTCACCACCGGCGCGCTCGTCGACGAGCACGGCGCGGCCGCGGTGGCCCACTAGGACCACTGGAAGTTTTGGGAGCCGATCCATGCTGCTGATTCCCTGCCCGTGGTGCGGACCTCGCGACGAGGCCGAGTTCCACTACGGCGGCCAGGCCCATGTGCCGTACCCGGAGGACCCGGCGTCCCTCACCGACGAGGAGTGGGCCCGCTACCTCTTCTTCCGCGACAACCCCAGGGGCCCCTTCGCCGAGCGCTGGTCCCACGCCGCGGGCTGCCGCCGCTGGTTCAACGCCGTCCGGGACACGTCGACGAACGAGATCCTGACGGTGTACCGGGCGGGGGAGGAGCGCCCGGCCACTTTCGAGACACGCTCGGTGAAGTCAGCCCGTCCGGCGTTTGAGGACGAGGCCGTCCAGGCCGAATGGGGGTCTGGGGGCGCAGCCCCCAGCGGGGTCGAAGGGGCGGAGCCCCTTCACGACGGGACGGGTAGGGGCGGCGGGGGCGAGACAACCCAGCCCTTCCGCCACCCCACCCGAGGCCGCATCCACCGCGACGAGCCCCTCACCTTCACCTTCGACGGCACGGAGTACCAGGGCTACAGAGGCGACACCGTCGCCTCCGCCCTCCTCGCCAACGGCGTCATCCAGACCGGCACCAGCATCAAACTGGGCCGCCCCCGCGGCATCTTCTCCGCCGGCGTCGAGGAACCCAACGCGGTCATCCAGATCGAGGAACCGTTCCCCGAGCCCATGCTCCCGGCCACCACCGTCGAGCTCTACGACGGCCTCGTCGCGACCGGCCTCCCCGGCCAGGGCCGCCTCGCCACCGAACCGGACCCGGCCCGCTACGACGCCGTGCACACCCACTGCGACCTCCTGGTCGTCGGCGCGGGCCCGGCCGGCCTCGCCGCGGCGTCGGCCGCCGCCCGATCAGGCGCCCGCGTCATCCTCGCCGACGACCAGCCGGACCCCGGCGGCAGCCTCCTCGGCACCGGCGAACTCCCCGCCTGGGTGGCCGAGACGACCGCCCAGCTCGACGCCGCACCCGACGTACGCGTCCTGCGCCGCACCACGGTCTTCGGCTACTACGACGACAACCACCTGCTCGCCGTCGAGCGCCGCACCAACCACCTCGGCGTCGCCGCGCCCGAGAAGGTCTCCCGGGAACGCGTCCACCGCATCCGGGCCCGCCGCGTCGTCCTCGCCACCGGCGCCCACGAGCGCTCGCTGGCCTTCGCGGACAACGACCGGCCCGGCGTGATGCTGGCTGCTTCGGCCCGCACCTACGTCAACCGCCACGGCGTGCTGCCCGGCCGCCACGCGGTGGTCTTCACCACCAACGACAGCGCCTACCCGGTGGCGCTGGACCTCGCCGCGGCGGGCGTCGCCATCGAGGCCGTGATCGACACCCGTGCCGAACCGGGGGAGTGGGCCGAGCGCACCCGCCTCGCCGGCATCGAGGTGCTGGCGGGCCACGCCGTCACCGCCACGGACGGCGCCCCCCGTCTCACCTCCGTGACCGTCGCGTCGTACGGGGAGACAGCGGGCCGCCGGGAGTTCGCCGCCGACCTGCTTCTGGTCTCCGGCGGCTGGAACCCGGTCGCGCATCTGTTCAGCCAGGCGGGCGGCAGGCTCCGCCTCGACGAGGAGCTGGGCTGCTTCGTCCCCGACTCCTCACGTCAGGCCGTCGAGGTCGCGGGCGCCGCGAGCGGAGTCTTCGACCTGGCACGGGTCCTCGCGCAGGGGGCGGCCGCGGGAGCCCGCGCGGTCGAGGCCGAGGGCTACACCTCCGAGACGCCCCGCCTGCCCCAGGTCGCGGCATCGCCGCAGACGCCGCCCATGCGGGTCTTCACCGTCCCCGGCCGGGAAGGCGCGCCGCGCTTCGTCGACCTCCAGCGCGACGTCACCGTCGACGACCTGGCCCGTGCGACCGGTGCCGGAATGCGCTCGGTGGAGCACACCAAGCGCTACACCACGGCCGGCACCGCCAACGACCAGGGCAAGACGTCCGGTGTCCTGGCCAGCGGTGTCGTCGCCGAACTGCTCGGCGTGGACATCTCGGCGCTCGGCACGACCACGTTCCGCCCCCCGTACACCCCCGTCTCCTTCGCCGCCCTCGCCGGCCGCGACCGCGGTGTGCTGAGTGACCCGGTCCGCACCACCGCCCTGCACGAGTGGCATGTCGCGCAGGGCGCTCTCTTCGAGAACGTCGGGCAGTGGAAGCGGCCCTGGTACTACCCGCGCGCCGGCGAGGACATGGAGACGGCCGTGCTGCGCGAGTGCGCCGCCGCCCGTGAGGGCGTCGCCTTCATGGACGCCTCCACGCTCGGCAAGATCGACGTCCAGGGCCCGGACGCCGCTGCCTTCCTCGACCTGCTCTACACCAACATGATGAGCACCCTCAAGGTCGGCATGATCCGCTACGGCGTGATGTGCCGCCCCGACGGGATGGTCTTCGACGACGGCACCGTCATCCGCCTCGACCAGGACCGCTACCTGGTCACCACCACGACGGGCAACGCCGCCTCCGTGCTGGACTGGATGGAGGAGTGGCTCCAGACGGAGTGGCCCGAGCTGAAGGTCCACTGCACCTCCGTGACCGAACAGTGGGCCACCGTCGCCCTGGTCGGTCCGAAGTCCCGCGAGGTCCTCGGCTCACTCGCGCCGCGCCTGGCCGTCGCCAACGACGACTTCCCGTTCATGGCCTGGCGGGACACGACGGTCGCGGGCATCGAGGCCCGGGTGTGCCGCATCAGCTTCTCCGGCGAACTGGCCTACGAGATCAACGTGTCGCCCTGGGAGGCCCTCGCCCTGTGGGAGGCGCTGTACCGGGCGGGCGCCCCGTACGGCATCACCCCGTACGGCACGGAGACCATGCACGTCCTGCGCGCGGAGAAGGGCTATCCGATCGTCGGCCAGGACACCGACGGCACCGTGACACCGCAGGACCTCGGCATGAGCTGGGCGGTGTCGAAGAAGAAGCCCGACTTCATCGGCAAGCGGTCCTTCGCCCGTGCCGACACCGTCCGCCCCGACCGCAAGCACCTGGTCGGTCTGCTCCCGGAGGATCCGGGCACGTTCCTCCCCGAGGGCACGCACCTGGTCGCCGACAGCGTGCTGCCCGCGCCCCCCGTCCCGATGCTCGGCCACGTCACGTCCAGCTACCGCAGCGCGGCCCTCGGCCGGACCTTCGCGCTCGCCCTGGTCAAGGGCGGACGCGAGCGCGTCGGTGAGCGCCTCTACGCCCCCGTCGGTGACCGGCTGGTCCCGGTGACCGTCGCGAGCCCCGTCCTCTACGACCCCGAGGGAGCCCGCCGCGATGGCTGACACCGCCCTTACCGCCCCGCTCCGCAGCCCCCTGTCGCACGCCGCGGACCGGCTGGCCGCCGCCACCCGCACTTCCGGCGGCGCCGTCCGGCTGGCGGAACTCCCCTTCCTCACCCAGATCGACGTCCGCCTCGACCCCAAGGGAGCGGCGGCCGACGCCGTGGGGCTGGCGCTGGGCCTGCAACTGCCCGTCGAGCCCGGCACCGTGGTTCGCGCCGGGGAGCTGACCGCGCTGTGGCTCGGCCCCGACGAGTGGCTCGTGGTGGGCCCGCCGGGCGGCCGGCAGGACCTGGAGAACCGCATCCGTGAGGCCGCGGGCGACGAACCCGTGTCCGTCGTCGACGTCTCGGCACAGCGCACCACCCTCCTCGTCGCCGGCCCCCGGGCCCACGACCTGCTGGCCCACGGCTGCTCGCTCGACCTGCACCCGCGCGTCTTCGGCCCGGGCCGCTGCGCCCAGACGACCCTGGGCCGCACCCAGGTCGTCCTGGTGGCCCGCGACGACCCGAGGGCCGGGTTCTGGGTACTGGTCCGTTCCTCCTTCGCCGGCTACCTCACGGACTGGCTGCTGGACGCCGCCGTGGAGTGGACGGGCTGACCCCGGGCCCCACGAAAGCGGCGGTCGGAGGCCCGGATCCGGGTCTCCGACCGCCGCTCGGTATGCGTGCGCGTCCTGTCCTGGCCGGTGACCCGGCCGGGCCTCAGCCCGGGTAGCCCAGACGGCGGCTGAGCTCGTCCGCTCCCGCGACGAGCACCTGAGCCAGTTCGTGCATCCGCCCGTCGGTCATCCGGAAGGCCGGCCCCGACGCGCTGAGGGCGGCGACGACCTGCCCCTCGTCCGAACGCACCGGCGCGGACACGGCGTTGAGGCCCTCCTCGTACTCCTCCCGTGTGACGGCGTAGCCCTGATCGCGGGCCTCGGCGAGGTCTGCCTCCAGCTTCTTCCTGGAGGTCACCGTGCGTGGTGTCAGACGGGGCAGACCGGTCTCGGCGAGGAGTGCGTCGCGGTCCTCGCGGTCGAGGTGGGCGAGCAGGATCTTGCCGCTCGACGTGCAGTGCAGCGGAGTCTGCCGTCCCACCCAGTTCTGAGCGGCGATGGCCGACGAGCTGCGCACCTGGTAGAGGTTGATCGCGTGGTGGGACTCCAGGACGGCGATGTTCAGCGTCTCGCCCACGTCGTCGACGAGACGCTCGCAGATGCCCCGGCCGTACCGGGTGACGGCGATACGGCCCGTCACCGCGCCGGCCAGGCGCACGACTCCGAAGCCGAGGCGGTACTTGCCGCGCTCGCTCTCCTGCTCCACCATCCCGTGCGCTTCCAGAGCGCCGAGCAGGCGGAAGGCGGTGGACTTGTGGACATCGATGGCCGCGGCCACTTCACTCACGCCCGCCTCGCCGTGCTGGGCGAGGATCTCCAGCACGGCGACAGCGCGGTCGACGGACTGCACTCCGCCACTCGGAGCGCCTGCGGACTCGGCACCGTGGTTGCTCATGGCGAAACCCTAGGTGAAATGGGCAACAGGTGTGAGGGGGTGGCGGTCATTTTCCTCAGCGGAAGACGACCGTCCGGTTGTCGTTGACCATGATGCGGCTCTGGCTGTGCCATTCCACCGCCCGCGCCAGGACCTGCGCTTCGACGTCGCGCCCCAGGGCGACCAGGCTGTCCGGTCCCTGTGAGTGGCTCACCCGGACGACGTCCTGCTCGATGATGGGCCCCTCGTCCAGGTCCGGGGTGACGTAGTGGGCCGTCGCTCCGACGAGCTTGACGCCGCGCTCGTGGGCCTGGACGTAAGGTCGGGCGCCCTTGAAGCTCGGCAGGAACGAGTGGTGGATGTTGATCGCCCGGCCTTCGAGTTGCTTGCACAGGTCGTTCGACAGGATCTGCATGTAGCGGGCGAGGACCACCAGGTCGATGTCCAGCTCCTCGACGAGCTCCAGCAGCCGTGCCTCCGCCTCGGGCTTGGTCTCCCGGGTCACGGGCACATGGTGGAACGGAATGCCGTAGCTCTCGGCGAGCGGCTCAAAGTCCCGGTGGTTGGAGACGATCGCCGGCACCTCGATGTTCAGCGCGCCGGTGCGCCAGCGGAAGAGCAGGTCGTTCAGGCAGTGCCCGAACTTCGACACCATGATCAGTGTCCGCGTCGGGGTCGACGCCTCGTACAGCTGCCAGGAGATCCGGTACGCCTCCGCCACCGGGGCGAAGCCGGACTTCAGGTCCTCCAGTGTCATGGCCGGGTCCGTGACGTCGAAGTGCACCCGCATGAAGAAGCGGTCCTTGAGCCGGTCGTCGAACTGCTGGCTCTCCTGGATGTTCCCGGAGTGCCGGACGAGGAAGCCGGTGACGGCGTGGACGAGGCCCGAGCGGTCGGGGCACGACAGCGTGAGGACGAACTCACGGCCGGATGTGGGTCCAAGAGACACTGAGCCCTCCCTGAGGGAAGTGCGTATTGCGCAACAGTGGGACTGATACGCAACATGGTCCCGGCTCCTGCGGTCCGTGGTCAAGGTCTTGACAGTGCTTCGGCCGGACTGCACTGTGAGTTGCGTAGCAAGAGGCTCGTTGCGTATGAGGCAACCACTCGCCCGACCGGGGCGCTGCACTCCGAGGTGAACCATGACTACGACCGGCCTGCCGGACAGCCTGATCGCGACCCTTCCCGGCGACCACTACACCGACCCGGAGATCTTCCGCCTGGAGCAGGAGCACATCTTCGAGTCCATGTGGTTCTGCGCGGCACGCTCGTCGGAGCTGGCGAAGCCGGGTGCGTTCCGCACCGTGGACGTCGGGCGGGAGAGCGTTCTGCTGACCCGCTCGCGGGACGGCTCCGTCCGGGCCTTCTTCAACGTGTGCCGGCACCGCGGCGCGAAGCTCTGCACACAGGAGTCCGGCGAGGTGAAGCGGGCCTTCCAATGCCCGTACCACGCCTGGACGTACGACCTGAACGGCAAGCTCGTCGCGGCCCCGAACCTGACCAAGATGCCCGACATAGGCCGCACCGAGTACGGCCTGGCGAGCGTGGCGGTGCGCGAGTGGCTCGGCTACGTGTGGGTGTGCCTGGCCGAGAACCCCCCGCCGTTCGAGGAGTCCGTGATCGCCGACGTGGTCGCGCGCCTGGGCGACGTCGACTCCATCGAGCGGTACGACGTCGAGAGCCTGGAGGTCGGCCGGCGGATCGTCTACGACGTCAAGGCCAACTGGAAGCTCATCATCGAGAACTTCATGGAGTGCTACCACTGCGCGACCATCCACCCCGAGCTGACCGAGGTGCTCCCGGAGTTCGCCGACGGCTACGCCGCGCAGTTCTACGTGGGGCACGGCGCCGAGTTCGGCGCGGACGTCCAGGGCTTCACCGTGGACGGCTCGGAGGGTCTGGACCGCATCCCCGGCGTCACCGAGGACCAGGACCGCCGGTACTACGCCATCACGGTGCGCCCGCAGGTCTTCATCAACCTCGTCCCCGACCACGTGATCTTCCACCGGATGTACCCGGTGGCGGTCGACCGCACGATCGTTGAGTGCGACTGGCTGTACCTGAAGGGCGTGGTGGACAGCGGCCGGGACGTCAGCCGGTCCGTGGAACTCTTCGACCGGGTCAACCGGCAGGACTTCGACGCCTGCGAGCGCTGCCAGCCGGCCATGAGCTCCCGCCTCTACGCCAAGGGCGGCGTCCTGGTGCCCAGCGAGCACCACATCGGCGAGTTCCACGACTGGGTCCAGAACCACCTCGGCACCCGCACGAACCTCGCGGAGCGCTAGAGCCTGTCGTTTGGATCAGCTCGCAGACGCGGGGCCTGGCACGCGCATCTGCCGCGTTGTCGTCTCTCGCCGGTGCTCCGCATCGACTCCCTCTTCCGCCTTGCAGCTACCCGCACCAGGCCCCGCTCACCGGCGTTGACCAGCACCGCCGATTCCCTGCGACCTGATCCATACGACAGGCCCTAGTTGTATTGACCTGAGTCGGAGATTCGTCGTTGGTTCGGTATGAGTCGTCCGGGTCCGAAGATTCCGCCGTTGTCTGTGACCGATGCCCAGCGGGCTGTGCTGGAGGGCTGGGTGCGTCGGCGTACGACGGCTCAGGCGCTGGCCCAGCGGTCGCGGATCGTGCTGGAGTGCGCGGACGGGCACTCGATCATGGAGGTGTCACGTCGGCTGCGGGTCACGCCGGACACGGTCCGCACCTGGCGGCGGCGCTTTCTCGAACGGGGCCTGGACGGCTTGTTAGACGAGCCGCGGCCCGGCGTTCCCCGGAAGATCACCGATGCGGACGTCGAGCGGGTCATCGTCAAGACGCTGGAGGAGAAACCCAAGAACGCGACCCACTGGTCGACCAGGTCGATGGCGGTGGCCACGGGCATGTCGCAGTCCGCGATCTCGCGGATCTGGCGGGCGTTCGCACTGGCACCGCACCGGTCGCAGACGTTCAAGCTGTCCACGGACCCGCTGTTCATCGACAAGGTCCGCGATGTCGTGGGCCTGTATCTCGACCCGCCCGAGAAGGCCCTGGTCCTCTGCGTGGACGAAAAGTCCCAGATCCAGGCTCTCGACTGTCAAGACGGAGGTAACCCTGGTGGTGCCGGACGAACAACCGGCCCCGTCCCGCCCCTGATGGATTCCCGCAGGGGGGACGGGCGGACCATCGGGGCAGGGACGACATCCTGGCCGAAGCCGAAGCGCGCTCGGTGCGACAGGAGATGAGATCAGGCCGCGACGAGCTCCCGCTCGCGGTCCGGCGTCTTGACCGCGGGCCTCTTCTTGTTCGGCAGCGAGAGCCGAACGACCTTGCGCCAGGCCGAGAACACCTGCTTGGGCAGCGGACCGGTGACGTACTCCAGCTCGTACTTCTCGAACAGCGCGCGCACCTTCACCGCGACCTCGGCGTACCGGTTGCTCGGCAGGTCCGGGAAGAGGTGGTGCTCGATCTGGTGCGACAGGTTGCCGGTCATGAAGTGCATGGCCTTGCTGCCGCTGATGTTCGCCGAGCCCATCATCTGGCGCAGGTACCACTGGCCGCGCGTCTCGCCGTTGATCGACCGGCGCTCGAAGACCTGCACGCCCTCGGGGAAGTGCCCGCACATGATCACCGAGTGGGACCACAGGTTGCGGACCACGTTCGCGGTGAACGTGGCGGCGAGCGTGGGGAGGAACGACGGACCCGACAGCAGCGGGTGGACCACGTAGTCCTTGAGCACCTGCTTGCGGATCTTGCGGCCCACTGCCTTGGCCCGCGCGCGGAACTCCGGGTTCTTGCGGCGGCGCTTGCTCAGGTTCTTGCCGAGCTCCAGGTCGTACGCCGCGATGCCGTACTCGAAGAAGCAGGCGTTGATGAAGTTCCACAGCGGCTGGCCGAGGTGGAACGGGTGCCACTTCTGGTCCTCGTCGACGCGCATGATGCCGTAGCCGAGGTCGTTGTCCTTGCCGATCACGTTGGTGTACGTGTGGTGCAGCTCGTTGTGCGAGTGCTTCCACTGATCGGCCGGCGAGACATGATCCCACTCCCAGGTGGTGGAGTGGATCTTCGGGTCCCGCATCCAGTCCCACTGGCCGTGCAGGATGTTGTGGCCGATCTCCATGTTGTCCATGATCTTCGCCACGGACAGACCCGCGGTGCCGAGCACCCACGCGGGCGGGAAGAACGAGAACAGCAGCACACCCCTGCTGACCAGCTCGAGCTTGCGCTGCGCCGAGATCACCTTGCGGATGTAGGCCGCGTCCTTCTCGCCACGGCCGGCGATCACCTCGTCGCGGATCGCGTCCAGCTCGCGGCCGAGCTCTTCGATCTGCTCCGCGGTCAGATGGGCGGTGGGGTCGATAGCGGTCAAGATGTTCCTACCGTTCGATGTCGCAGGGGCCCGCGGCGGCGGACACGCAGGTCTGGATGAGGACGCCCGGCTCGGCCTCGGTGATCTCGCCGGTGCGCAGGTCACGGACGGCGCCGGCCTTGAGCGGAGTGACGCAGCCGAAGCAGATGCCCATACGGCACCCGGAGGGCATGATCACACCGGCCTCCTCGCCGACGTCCAGCAACGGCGTGGCGCCGTCCGCGTCGGCGGTCCTGCCACTGGCGCTGAACGTGACCTCACCGCCGTCGCCGGTGGCCACGATGGTCGGCCGGAAGCGTTCGGTGTGCAGCCGCTCCGGTACGCCGTTCCCGGCCCAGTGCTTCTCGGCGGCGTCGAGCAGCCCCGTGGGCCCGCACGCCCAGGTCTCGCGCTCGGCCCAGTCGGGCACGAGTCCGTCGAGACGGGCGATGTCGAGCACGCCGTCCGTCGCGGTGTGCACCTCGGTGAGCCGCAGCTTCCCGTCCGCGACCAGGCCGTGCAGCTCGTCGCGGAAGATCACGTCCTGCGGCCGTGGCGCGCAGTGGACCATGACGACGTCGTCGAAGCCGGTGTTGCGCAGCATGCCCATCACGGGCGTGATGCCGCTGCCGGCCGTCAGAAAGAGCACCTTGGCGGGCTTCACCCGGGGCAGCACGAAGTCACCGGTCGCCTGGTCGAGCTGGATCAGCGTGCCCGGTCTCACCCTTCGCACCAGGTGGTTGCTGACCTTGCCGTCCGGGATCGCCTTCACGGTGATCGTGATCCGGCCGTCCTGGCGCTTCGCCGGTGACGTGAGCGAGTAGGCACGCCACAGGCGCACCCCGTCGACGTCGACCCCGATCCGCACGTACTGACCGGCCGTGTGGCCGCGCCAGCCCCGTCCCGGCCTGATCACGATGGTCGCCGCGTCAGCCGTCTCGGGGCGCACGGCCTCGATGCGCCCGCGCAGGTCAGCGCCCGCACGCAGTGGGCTGACCAGGTCGAGGTAGTCCGACGGCAGCAGCGGCGTCGTGACCATCTCCAGCAGTTTCCACGCCCTGCCGCGGAGGGCTGTACTCGTCATGACTCCAGCTTGCTGTGCCACAGGGCGTAAAGTCCTGACCGAAGGACGTGAATCTGGTCGGCGGAATTGTTCGCAGGGAACAGAATCGTGAGCGAATCGTGAGCCATGCAATCCGGAGGGCCAGCGAGCTGGCTCTGGACGAGACGACGGTCACCGCACTTCGAGCCGCGCTGAAGACCACCGCCGACGAGGTCGTCCAGGCGATCATCGACGAGGTCCCTCCCTACGCAGGCGCCCTCTCCGGCCACATGGGCGCCACCATCCGCCGTGCCGTGCGCACCGCCCTGGGCCACTACCTGGACCTCGCGAGCGGGAACGCCACCGGTGGCGACGGCGGTGACGCGGCCTACGAGCTGGGCCGCGGCGAGGTCCGGGACGGCCGCTCGATGGACGCCCTGCTCAGCGCCTACCGCGTCGGTGCCCGCGTGGCCTGGCGATGCCTGGCAGCGGGTGCGGTATCCGCAGGTCTGCCCGCCGCCGAGGTCGCCAAGTTCGCCGAGCTGACCTTCGCCTACATCGACGAGCTCTCCGCCGCGAGCGCCGCGGGTCACGCCGACGAACTGGCCGCCCGCGGCAGGGAGCACGAACGTCACCTGGAGCACCTGGCCCGTGACCTCCTCGCGGGCGCGAGCCCGGACGTGCTGCTGGCCTCAGCCCAACGGGCCGGATGGCAGCCTCCGGTTTCCCTCACCGCGGTGCTGCTGCCCGCCGCCCAGGCCCGCCCCGCCTACCGCACGCTCGACCCGAGCACCCTCGTCCTCGACGACCTGCCGGACGCCACCGGTGTCCTGCTGGTTCCCGACGCCGACCGCCCCCACCTCCTGCGCCAGCTGACCGAGCGCACCGCCGTAGCGGGCCCGCCCCGCCCCTGGACCCGCGCGTCCGCCTCCTACGAACGAGCCGTACGCGCCCGCTCCCTGTCCCCTGACATCCGCGACACCGAGAACCACTTGCCCGAGCTGGTCCTGAGCGCCGACGCGGACGCACTCGCCGACCTGCGTGCCCGAGCCCTCGCCCCGTTGCGAACCCTGCCTGCCGCAACCGCACAGCGCCTGGAGGCGACGCTGCGGGCGTGGCTGCTGCACCAGGGCAGACGTGACGAGGTGGCGGCGGCGTTGTTCGTCCACCCCCAGACCGTCCGCTACCGCATGTCACAGCTGAGGGAGTTGTTCCCGGACCTCGCCTCCCCCCACCGGGTCCTCGAACTGACCCTGGCGGTCGGACTTCCGGCCGATGGGGCCTCTCAATTTTGAGCATGTTCAAATTGAGGTGGGGGGTGGCAGGCCTGCCACCCGATGCCGGGGAAGGGCGTGTGGACATGGGGGACAGGGCTGTGCGGACGCGAGGCGCGGTCAGAGGCGGGTTCGTCGCCGTGCTCGTCGCGGTCGTGGAGGTGTTCGCTTCGGGGTGTGCGGGGCCCGGCGCGGTCGAGGTCGATCCGAAGGGCGTGCCCGGGACGTACCGCGACGGTGAGACGGGCGGAGAGATCCGTTTGGACGCCGGCGGACGGTTCTCCGTCACGGGCGTCGCCGAGAGCGACCTCTGGCGGCATGGAGGTACGGCTTCCGTCGACTTCGGCGGCACCTGGAGTGCCACTTCCCACTCGAACTTCGTCTACCTGGTCCCCGACGACACCAGCGGCGGCCGGGACTTGGGCGATGTCCAGCTCTACACGGCGAGCGAGAAGAAGGTGTTCCTGCACCCGGATGTGGACGGACCGGTGACCCTGGAGCTGGACAAGGTCACCAGCCCCTGACCGCTGGCCAACGGCGTGGCTTGTCGCGAGGTCAGGCGGCACTGGTCTTCTTGCGGCGGCTTCCTGCGCGGCTGAGGGCGTCGATGAGGTCTTGGCGGCTCATCTTCGACCGGCCGGGCAGGTCCTCTTCGGTGGCCCGCTGGTACAGCTCCGCCTTGCTCAGCTGTCGCAGCTCGCCCTTGCCGGTCGACCGCTCGCGGCGCGACGAGGAGGACGCTTTCCGCGCCGGGCTCGGCCGCTTCTTCTGTCCGCCGTGGGCCTGGTCGATGCTGCCCTGCAACGCCTGCATCAGGTCGACGACATGGGTGGCCGCCGGCGCCTCCTCGGCCGCGGTGACCTCCTGACCCTCGGCCTTCGCCTTCACCAGCTCGCGCACCTTCTCCTGGTAGGTGTCGTGGTAGCGCGAGGGCTCCCACGGTCCGCTGAGGGAATCGACCAGCTGGAGCGCCATGTCCAGCTCCTTGCCCTTCCCGGCGCGGCCGGAGGGCAGTTCGGGCAGCTCCTTGCCCGGGTCCCGGACCTCATCGGCCCAGTGCAGGGTCTGCAACACCAGAATCCTCTCCTCCGCGCGCAGGGCGGTCAGGTACTGCTTGCCGCGCATCACGAACGTCGCGATGCCGACCCTGTTCGACCGGGCCAGTGCCGCCCGCAGCAGCTCGTAGACCTTGGTGTACTCCTTGCCGCGCGGAGCGAGGTAGTACGTCCGGGCGAAGTAGACCGGTTCGATCTCCTCGAGGTCGACGAAGTCGGTGATGTCGATGGTCTGGGAACGACCCGGCGCGATCTCGTCCAGCTCCTCGGGCTCCACCAGAACGTACTCGCCCTCGCCCACCTCGTAGCCCTTGACGATGTCGCCGGTGCCGACCTCGTCACCGGTGCGCTCGTTCACCCGGCGGTTGCGGATCCGGTCGGAGGTGCCGCGCTGGAGCTGGTGGAAGTGGACGGTGTGGTCCTCGGTGGCGGAGTACAGCCCGACCGGCACGCTGACCAGCCCGAAGGACACCACACCGGTCCAGATCGCCCGTGCCATGACCGCCCACTCCATCCCTACCGCCGACCGGCCGGCCGGTCCCGCTCCCGACTGATGTCTCTCCCATGAGACACCGCAGGTCAGCGCCCCGCACCTTGTGATGACGAGGCACCCCGGGGGCCGGGGGATGTCTGGCTTCCGGGGCCGGGTGTACGGGAGGGGAGGCGCCACCTCCCGGCGCGACGATGTCCAAGGAGGCCCGGTCCTACTCGTCCAGCGCGTTGGACCCCATGGAGGGCAAGGCACCGCGCCGCGGTGAGGTCGACTGGGCCGAGGTACGGCGATCGGCCTTCACCGAAGCCCGCGACGCGCGGCGTCCTGCCGATACCCATCAGGCCATCAAGGCAGCGCAGGAGGAACTGGGAGACGGGCACAGCGAACGCTTCAGCCCGCAAAGGGCGCGGGAGATGTCCGGGGACGAGCAGGTCCGCGAGCCTGTGAAAGGGGGGGGCGCTGCCGGGCCGCCTGGGGTATCTGTCGCTGCCTTCAGTTTCAGTGCGTGTTTCTGATCCTCAAGCGATCCAGCGAAAGGCACCTGTACCGACTGTCGCAGAGGCCCTGACCGCGATCAGTAGCTCCGCGGGTAGGCAACCCTGCCGCCTACCCGCGCTCCGGGCGTCAGAAGTAGGTCTCTCAGGCAGCGCCGACAGGCGCCCGGCCCCTGCGGGTTTCTCCTGTGGCATGCACGTTGTCCGGGTCGCTGTGTCGGCCTGGGCCACCACATGTCACAGCCGGCGCGCGACCCTGGTCGCCTCCAGCATCGCTTCGAGGATGCCCCGCGGAGCCACGGCGTCCCCGACGAGATGGGTTTCCCACGGCCCTGGCCTCAGTTCCTCGTAGAGACCATCGCGCGGCCTGGCGCCGTCGCTGAAGACGACCAGCTCCAGTCCCTCGATGCTGCCGGCGTCCCTCGTGTAGACCTGCTCAAGATCGACAGTGAGCGAGTCGCCCGGTCGGATGGCGACGACTTCCTGATCAGTGATGATCTCCACGCCCGCACGGCAGAGATTGTCGTACACCGGTTCCCGCGTGGACTTCTCTTCCATCTCGGCGATCATGTGATACGGGGTGAGGATGCGTACGCGGTTGCCGGCGACGGCCAGTGCGTGCGCTGCCAGGCCGGCCTCGGCGTTCCCGAACAGGTCGATCACGAGGCAGGATGCGCCCCTGGCCAGCTGCGGCGGGTGGGCAAACACGTCCTCGGCGGTGGTCACTCCTGGCAGATCAGCGCCTGGAAGCTGCGGGAGGTGCGGCGTGCTGCCGGTCGCGACGACGATGGCGTCGGGATCGAACTCGGCGACCACCGTCGCGTCGGCTTCGACATCCGTGCGCACCTCGACGCCGGCCTCGCGCACCTGGCGCACTAGCCAGTCGATCGACTGGCCCCACTCGGGGCGCATCGGTGCGCGTGAGCTGATGGCCACCCGCCCGCCGAGGAACGGACGAGCCTCCAGCAAGGTCACTTGGTGGCCCCGGGAACTCGCCACCCGTGCGGCCTCCAGTCCGCCGGGCCCGCCACCGATGACGAGGACACGCCGGGGCTTCCGGGCTGGTGCGATGTCCCTGAGTTCCTTCTCGCGTCCGATGACGGGGTTGTGCGTGCAGCCGGTGTAGAGGCCCTGGGGTCCGCGGCCGACGCATCCCTGCTGCATGGCGACACATGGCTTGACGTCCTGGAGGGCATCCGCGGCGACTTTGTTCGGCAGATGCGGGTCCGCGATCAGCGCTCTGGTCATGCCCACCAGATCGCAGATGCCGTCGGCGATGAGGCTGTCGGCGAACTCAGGGTCGCTGACCCTGCCGGTGTAGAGCACCGGCAGGTCGGTTGCCTTCCTCACTTCGGCGGCGTACTGGGCGTACACGCCCTGAGGTGCGTCGAACGCAGGGATCACCCTGTGCCCGATGCTCACCGGTTCCCCTGTCGCACCCGCCACGCTGAAGTAGTCGAGGCAGCCGAGCTGGTCGAGGTAGGCGACGATTTCCTTGGCTCCCTCGATGCCTCTGCCCCCCGGAATCAGCTCATCACCGCTGATCCGCAGTCCGACGGTGAAATCGCTGCCAACGGCGTCCCGCACCGATTCGATGACCTCGACGCCGAAACGCATCCGGTTGACGAACGAGCCACCGTACTCATCGTCACGCTGGTTGATCTGCGGCGACCAGAACTGGTCGATGAGGTGCCTGGCGTAGCCGGAGATCTCCGCGCCGTCGAACCCGGCCCGTTGCAGCCGGCGGGCGGCTGCGGCGTACGCGGCCACGATTTCCCTGATCTCGTCGACCCGCAGGGCTCTCGGCACCGTACGGCTGACTTTCTCCGGAACGGGGGAGGGAGCCACCAGCGCCTGCTCCGTGACCGATCCGTTGCCACGGCGGCCGCGGTGTGTGATCTGGGCCATCACCTTCGCGCCCCAGCGGTGCATCTCCTCGGCGAACTTCTCGAAGGTCAGCAGCGAGGAGTCGTCCCAGTTCTTGACGGTGCCCCAGTCCTGGTATGGGGAGGAGGGGTGCACGGTCATGCTGCCAAAGCACTGGAGCAGGCCGGCACCGCCGCGCGCCTTCTCCTTGTAGTAGTCGATGTAGTCGTCGGTGATGTAGCCATCCCGAGGAAAGCGCGTGGTGTGCGGGGTGCTCACGATGCGATTGCGCACGGTGAGCTTCCCGAGTTGGAAGGGGCTGGTCAGATGAGTCAAGCGGGACATGTCTCCGAGCCTTTATGCGCTGTTGTTCATCGAGGGGTGTGCATCGTGGCGACACAGGCGTGCACGTCTTCAACTGCGTGCCTATGGGCGGGATGGTCGTGAATGACACGGATCAGGACGGGCGGCCCGCACTCAGGCGAGGGCCGGCGTGTCCGATCGAAGGCGGACGCTGACGGGTAACCCGGGCCCGCGGTGCACTCCGGCGACCAGTGGACGGGTCGAGAGCGTCTGGAGTGCGTGGTGCCGCATGCCCTGGAGCTCGGTGCCCCGCCCTATGAGGTGGTGCTGTTTGAGGAGAGTCACGTTCGCCCGGCGTGCCCCGCTGCACACGCCCGGATGCGGCTGGCGCCGCCGACGAAGATCGGCTGCCACCGCTGCAGGGTGAGCAGGACACCATCCGGCGGGGCCTGCCGTGACTGCCACTAGTATTCCTCCCATAAAGATTCCGTGCCGGATTGTGGCACACCGTGCTGGATTATGGAATGCAGTGCAAATGTGGCAGCTAAAGAAAGGCCGGTCAAGGTCGACGGCCACATCGACTGTCTGGGCCCGGCAGCACGACGAAGCCCATCTGGTCGTCGCTGCGCCTGACGGTCGCCAACGCCATGCCGAGTGGCGCGGCGGCGCTCGCGGGTGCTACACCTCCACCGCGCCACTTGGCGCAGAGTTGCGGCGTCTCGAGGTGATCAGCTCACCGTAGGCGGAGTCGGCCCAGACGATCGAGATCTCGGGGTGCATCAGCCGCAGGCGGAAGAGGACTTCCTTGGGGGCTGCGGCGTCGTGTAGGTCGGCGGGCGTGACCATGACCATGGAGCACTTTCTGTCCTGTGCCGTGAACGGAAAGGGCCCAGCCCGTCTGGCCCCGACATCGGTGATTCGCCCGTTCCGGATACCCGGACCGGGGCAGCGTTCTACTCTGCTGCGGTGGAGGGGGAAACGGGGCTGCGGGAGGGGAACAACGCCGCCGACGGCACACGCGTCGTACTGGCTGCCGGCGTGTCGTTGGATCCGGTGCGACATGAAGGCCCGCCGCCCCTGGACGGCGGACTCGATCCGCTCGACGAGGCACCAGAGCACTCGGCGGCCGTGGCCGAGGCCCTTGAGGCGTTCGGCTACTACCCCTGGCCGTCCGGCGGGGCCGGCGAACCCCCCGAACTGCCAGAGCGGTTGCGCGCGGCCGTCAAGTCGGGTGCGGACATCCTCGTGGTGCACATCGCAGCCCACGGTCTCCTCGCCCGTGCGGGAAGCGGCGGCCTGTACGTCGTCGGGCGGGACGGCGAAGCCGTGGACGAGGCGGTCGACCAGTGGATCTCGCTGATCGAGGACCATCCGCGCGCGGACCGCCCCCTGACCCTCTTCCTCCTCGACCTCTGCTACTCCGGCACCTCCGCCGTACTGCCGTGGCACCAACGGCTGGAGACCGGCGAGCGCCGCGCCTGGGTGATCGCGGCCAGTGGCCCCGACGAGCCGGCATTCGACTTCCGGCTCAGCCGCGCCATCGCCATGGTGCTGCGCAGGTACCAGGAGGCGACCCTGCGCGTGGACCCGTCCCAGCGGTTCATCCCGCTGCCGGCGGTGGCCCGGGAGATCAGCCGCGTCGTCGCCGAGATGAACCTGACCGACGGCATGGACCAGCGGGTGACCACCAGCCGGGTACCGTTCGCGGACCAGTTGGACCACCTGCCGTTCTTTCCCAACCCGCTGTACGGCGGCAGCGGCCCCCGCGAGCAGATGACGGGTCTGGACGAAGGGACCTTCCCCCTCCTCGACGAGGGCTTGGACGTCCGTCACTTCCTGCTCCGTGCCGCAGGCTCCGAAGCGTTGAGCCAGGTGCCGGGCCGCGGATACTTCCACGGACGCGAGGCGGAGCTGGCGGACCTGTCCACCTGGTGCAACGGCGGGGGCGGTCCACTCCGGGTGGTGACGGGCAAGCCCGGAGTGGGCAAGTCCGCACTGCTCGGCGTCCTGGTGTGCGCGGCTCACCCGGGCCTGCGCGCCCGCGCCCCCGGCTTGTGGTGGCGCTTGCGGCACACGCCCGCGGCGAACGACCGGCTCGCCGTGGTGCACGCCAGGAGACGCAGTCTGACCGAGATCGCCGAGTCACTGGCCCGCCAGATGGGAGGTGACGTCTCCCGTTCCGCCAAGGGCTGGGGCGTGGAGCAGTTGCTCGCGCTGGCGCAGGACGGCGCCGCACGCCCCTTCACCCTGGTCGTCGACGCGCTGGACGAGGCGGAGAGGCCGTCGGATGTCGTCTTCGCCCTGCTGATGCCGCTGCTCAACGCGCGTACCCCGGACGGCCGGCCTGTGGTGCGGCTGCTGGTCGGCGCCCGTCGCGAGCCGGGCTTCGCACCGCTGCTGGAAGCCGCTCGGCAGGCAGGGGGACTGATCGACCTCGATGTCGCCGATTCCGATGGCGTGCGCTCCTCCCTCCGCCACTACATCGCAGACCTGCTGGCCGTCGACACGCCCTACGCGGTGGTGGACGGAGCCGCCGTCGGCGCGGCGTTCGCCGAGAGCCTCGCCGACGAGTTGATGCCGGCCCGGCAGCCGCACGAGCAACAGCCCCTGGGATGGGGAGAGTTCCTCGTCGCAGGCATGTACGTCCGCCACATGCTGGACAGCCCGGTGGTCACCGACACCGACGACGCCCGTCGGGTGGCCCGTGAAGTGCCCCGTGACCTGCCCGGATTACTGGATCTGGAACTGCGTCGGCCCGGCAGCCATCCATGGCTCGGTCCGGTACTGACGGCGCTGGCCTGGGCACAGGGCATGGGCATGCCCGAGCGGATCGTCGCGCACGTCGCGGGCGCGTTTGCGACGGGAGTCGCCCCGGCGCCACTGGAGGACGTGCGCGAGGCGCTCGACGCGGGACGCTTCTTCCTCCGGCAGGCAGTCGAGACCGATGGCAACACCCTGTACCGGCTGTTCCACGAGGGCCTCGCCGAGCATTTGCGCGCCCGCCCCCGGCAGGGCGGACCACAACAGGCGCAGGCGGCGGCGACCAGCATCCGCCCAGCGGGCGTAGTGCTGCGCGGCCTGTTGGACTCGGTGCCGGCCAGCCCCGACGGCGGACGTGTGTGGGAAGCGGCCGACCCGTACGCGTTACGGCACGCCGCCGGCCACGCACTGGCATCCGACTCGGTCGACTCGCTCCTGAACGACATGGAGTTCCTGGTACACGGAGATCCGGCGTCCGTCGACGCCGTCCTGAGCAGTGCCCGCAGCGACGGGGCGCTCCTGGTCGCGGCGGTCTACCGGGCTTCTTACGAGGTGCACCGCCCGCTCACGGCGTACCAGCGGCGGCAGATCCTTGCCGTGGACGCGGCACGCCACGCAGAGCCGGCGATGGGCGAGCGGTTGGCCCGCCCGTCCGGTTGGGCCCCGGTGTGGGCGACAGGGCGAGGCGTCGCTCTAGCACTGCTGAACACCCTGCACGACGCGTCTGGCCGGTTGACCGGGGTGGCCTCGGCTTCGGTGAACGGGCGGCCGGCGGCTGTCACGGCGAGCTGGGACGGTACCGCGAAGGTGTGGGATCTGACGACGGGCCTTGTGGTCTCCACGCTCGCCGGTCACACCGATCGGCTGTCGGCGACCGCTGTCGCGGACGTCGCCGGACGCCCCCTCGCCGTCACGGCGAGCTGGGACGGTACCGCGAAGGTGTGGGATCTGACGACGGGCCTTGTGGTCTCCACGCTCGCTGGTCACACCGATCGGCTGTCGGCGACCGCTGTCGCCGATGTCGCCGGACGCCCCCTCGCCGTCACGGCGAGCGCCGACGGCACGGTCCGCGTGTGGGACGCCATGGGTGGGGAGCAGATCACCGTCATCGCCCACCACAGCACGAGGGTGACGGATGTCGCGCTCACGGAACTGGACAGCCGGGCGATTCTGGTGGCCGCGGACAACCACGGCACGGCCTGGGTATGGGACGCCGGCACCGGAGACCAACTCAGCGCCCTGCGCGGCCACAACGGCGCACTGAGCAGCGTCGCGGTCGACCGGCTGCGCGGTGATCCGGTCATCCTGACCACGGGATGGGACCGGACCGCGCGCATCTGGGACCTGCGTAGTGGCAGCGAGGTAGCCGTGCTGCGCGGGCACCGCAACATGGTCACCGGCGCAGCCCTCACCGACTTCGACGGCCGGGCCGTCGCGGTGACCAGTTCCTGGGACACCACGGCGCGGGTCTGGGATGTGGCGACGGGCGAGACCATCGCGACGCTCCGCGGGCACCGCGGCGCCCTGACCGGCGTCACCGTCCAGCGGGTGGGGCGCCGCTTGACGGCGGTCACCGTCGGCGGCCACTCGGACCGGACGGTGCGGATCTGGGACCTGGGCACCCGCTCCCCGGTCCGCGCCGCCACCGGCCACACCGACACGGTCACGAGCGTCGCCCTGGCCGGGGAGGAACAGCCACCGATCGTGGTCACGGCCGGCGAGGACCATACCGCCTGCGTCTGGGACGCGCGGACGAACCGTCAGGTGGCCCAGTGGAAGGGGCACACCGCCGCCGTCACCGCAGTCGCGCTCCTCCGGTCGGGAGACCGACTCTTGGCGGTGACGGGCAGCGCCGACCGGACCACCCGTCTCTGGGACACCGCGCGCGGTGCCGCCGTGGCCGTTCTCCCGGGCCGCGGCTCGGCAGTGACAGGAGTAGCGACCGGCACGCTGGACGGGCATCCGATCATCGCCGTGACAACCGGCGGTCCGCGTTCCGTGGCCGTGGTCTGGGACGTGTCGGACCTGGAGGCGGCAGAGAAGCTCTGCGAGTACACCGGCCACCACTTCGCGATCACCGCGGTCGTCCTGACCAGAATCGGCTCCCACGCGGTCGCGGTGACCAGCGACGAAGCCGGAACCTCCCATGTGTGGTACGTCGCCTCGGGCAGGCTCGTTCAGGTGCTGGCCGGGCGTAGGAGCGCGGTGGCCGCGGCCGCGGGTGCCCGGCTGGGGGACAGAGACCTGGTCGTGACGGCGTGCGGGAACCACACCGCCTACGTGTGGGACCTGTCCTCAGGGCACTGCGTGCGGACGCTCGACGGACACACCGCACCGCTGACTGATGTCACGACCGTCACGTTCGACGGCCTTCTCCTCGCGATCACCGCCGCGGAGGACCGGACCGTACGGGTCCACGACCTGGCCTCCGGCCGGCCCCTCACCACGATCTCGCTGCCGGCCGTATGTGCTTCGGTCACGGCAGCTTCCGACGGCACGGTGGTGCTCGCGCTAGGGCAGGACGTCCTCGTCATCAACCTGGAAAACTGGAGGAGCGTATGAGCCGCCGCCCTTCACTGCGGGTAGTGGGGGTGCACGGGGTCGGCTATCTGGACCGGCGCCGAGCCCGGCAGACCGTGGCCGATCAGCACGCGGCGGAGTGGGCGGAGCATCTCGCCGCCGGTGTGGGAGTTGGCGCCGACGCGTTCGACGTGGCGTTCGCCTACTACGCGCCGTTCCTGCGTCGCGCCCGGACGGTACAGAGCGGCGACGACCGGTTCGACGACCCGCTGGCCGAGGAGATGCTCAGCGAGTGGCTGGACGCCATGGGCGCGCCGGCACCGGTCGTCCAGGGAGGGCTCACGATGCCCCTGCGGCAGACCGCCGCGTGGGTGGCCCGCAAGCACAGTCTGGACGGCCGGCTCACCCGGTTGTTCATAGGCGTGTTCTTCCGGGAAGTGGCCCGATACCTGCGCGCCCCAGACGCGCCGTGGCGCGCCGAGGCCCGCGAGGAGGTCGCCACCCACATCGCGCGCCACCGCCCTGAAGTGGTCGTCGCCCATTCCCTCGGCACCCTCGTCACCTACGAGGCACTGCACGCGCATCCGGAGCTGCGGGTCCCGCTGCTGCTGACGCTGGGCTCCCCGCTCGCACTGCCCAACGCGGTCTTCGAACGGCTCCTTCCACCGCCGGTCAGCGCCCGCGGCAGCCGTCCGGCCGGCGTCCACCGCTGGGTCAACATTGCCGATCCGGGGGACCCGGTCGCCATCCCGCCGCGCCTGGCCCGCTCCTTCGACGGCGTCGACCTGGACCTGACCACGACCGTGCACGGGGGTTTCGGCTTTCACCACGCGAAGAACTACCTGCGATGCGCACCCACCGCCGCGACACTGGGCCCCCTGGTGGGCCGCTAGGGCAGTGAGACGGCCCGCAACGGGCGTCGACGCACGTGGGCAGAGGGGAGATCTCTTCCTCCCGGCACACCGCGCGCATCGGGCACCGCTTCACTGCACACCGGGGGTCAGCTCAATGCGCACACCCTCGCTCTCCCTGAGGATGAAGACGTTGTCGGTCCGCGCCCGCCAGCCGATGGGTACGGCGTAATAGCGTCCGCCACGCTCCACAATGAGCCGCAGGCCCTCGTAGCGGTGGCGCAATCGGACGCCCGCACCGAGATCCCGATGGCGCAGGCCGGGCGCCCACGAGGAGAGGCTGAGTGACTGGGCGCTGTGGACCACCAGACCGGTGCGCAAAGTCGCGTTGCGCGCGTCGTTCCTGGCGTTGCGTTCGCCGAGTTGGCCGGAGACAAGGGTGACTGCCCAGAGCAGGAACAGTCCGGCGGCCAGAACCAGTAAAGCCGTCTCCCACGGGCTCGTCGGGCGGCTGAGGCCGGCCTGCCGTACCACTGCGAGCATCAAGCCGACACCGACGAGGAGGGGGCCCAGCCAGCGGTACGGCAGCAGCGCCTGCCACTGCCACCACAGCACGAGCAGAAGCAAGCCCGCGGCCACGACAATCAGATAGTGGCGGGCCAGAGCCGACGCCGCCCGTCCGGCGCTGCGCATGAGGACACTGTGGAATCCCTGGTGCGGCTGATGCCCGGCGATGGCCACGACGAAGCAGAGCGCGGCGGTGCCCACAAGGACCGGAAACGTCACCAAGTGCAGGCTGTGCAGTACGAATTCACCGAAGCCGAATCCGAGCGCAAACGGGGAGAGATGGAAGTAGCCGTAGTACGCGCCGGTGTAGATCACCCCTACGTAGAACATCAGCGCGGCGATGAACGACGCTTGCGCGACCACGATGTTGATCAGTGCCGTCGGGGGTGTACGGGCTGGCGGGTCTGTGCGTTCGAGCCCCGTCGAGGAACGGGGCCCTGGTTCGTTCACGTACCGTCCGGTGCCGGCGGGCACGCCGGATCACCGGGGCAGGCCGGAGGCTGAGTGGCTGACGGCGTGATGCCCTCGCCTCCATCATCCGAGGGGCCCGTGTTCGATGGCACGGGGTCGGGCGGAGAGATCGACTCGCCGCTGTAGGAAGAGGAATTGCCGGAAGGCGACGGCGACGGAGAGGGTGACGCCGACGTCGGTGACGGGGACGTAGGGGTGGGGCTTGACCGCGAGGGAGTGGGGCTGTCCTCGGTGTCTTCCGCCCCTCCTCCCGAGCCGCACGCTGCGACGAGCCCGAGGACCGCCGAGACCACACTCACGCGGGCCATCAAGCCAGGGCTGTACCTCATGCCGTCTCCCCGCAGTGCTTCACCGTGCTCAGCCGACGCAGTCAGCAGGGGAACATAGTCCTGACCTTGTCCCTCGCAGGGGAGCCCGACGCAGTCAAGTGGTCTGCACCACCCGATCGGAGCAGCATCGATCCATGACTGCCCGCTTCGGATGTGTGCCGGTCAGACCCCGCTGCCCGGGGCTCGTCCGGAGCCGGGCCCTACGCGAGGGTGGGTGCGTCTTCGTGCTGTCACATGGAGTCAGCGCCCCGCGCCCTGACCGCCGGCGCGAGGGCCAGTTGCGCCAGTGCGGCGACGCAGCACAGGGCGGCGCAGGAAGACCACAGGACGCCGGCGCCGGCGGAGAGGAGACGGGTGCCGGCCAGCGGAGCGATGAGGAACCCGGTGCCCCAGGCCATTCCGAGCAAGCCGTTGTACCGGCCGCGCAGGGACGGTGGGGCGAGGTCCGCGACGATCGCGGCGGTGACGGCGAAGACCAGCACCTCCCCGAGACTCCACACCGCGACGGCCAGCCCGTAGGAGGTTCCGGCCGAAGCGGCGGTGAGGAGGACGCTGCCGGCGGCGGCGAGCAGGAAACCGGTGGCCAGTACCCGGCTCTTGTCGAACGGGCCGAGCCGGTGACCGATCAGCGGCTGAACGAGGATGACGACAACGCCGTTGACCGCCATGACCTGGCCGTAGACGTCGCCGGACAGTCCGTTGCGGGCCATGGCGATCGGCAGGGTGGCGAAGGCCTGCTGGAAGACGACGGCGTACAGGACGACGACCCCGGCGAAGGCGACCATGACACGGTCGGTGAGAACGGTGCGGTAGCTCCCCGAGTCATGGCCGGTGGCCGGCGGCCTCGTCTCCGGCACCGCGAACCACACCAGCAGTCCGAAGACGGCGCACGCCGCGGCATCCACCCAGAAGAGCAGATGGAAGCCGCGGGTTGCGAGATGGCCGCCGAGGATCATGGCCGCGGAGAAGCCGAGGTTGACCGACCACAGCAGCAGGCCGAAGGCCCGTGTACGGTCTGCGGCGGGTACGGCGTCCGCGACGAGCGCCTGGGCGGCGGGCCGGAAGAGGTCGAGGGTGACGCCCAGGGCGAAGCCGGCCGCGGTGAGGGCGGGCAGGCTCTGCACATGGCCCACAGCCAGCAGCGAAGCCGCGTTGGCGAGCATGCCCCCGGTCAGGGCGGCGCGGCGGCCGAAGCGGTCGGTGAGGAAGCCGCCGAGGGGCTGGGAGAGGACCGACCCGGTGCCGACGACCGTGAGGATCAGGCCGACGGTGTGCAGGGGGACGTCTCTCACCTGGGTGAGGTAGAGACTGAGGAACGGGTTGACCATGGCGCCGAGACGGTTGACGAGGCTGCCGGCCCACAGGACCCAGAAGGCGCCCGGAAGTCCGCCGACGCGGACCCGGACCAGGGTCCGCAGACGGCCGGTGGCGGCCGGGGTGGTCGGGGCGGGCGGCGGGGTGCGGGTCAATGCGTTCCTCCCTGTGTGGAGCCGGTGGGCGCGGACCGTACGGTCGTCCCGGTGCGGCGCGGTCGAGCGGCGCGGTGAGTCAGTCGCGGGTGGTGGCCTCTTCCGCCAACGCCGCCCGGTCGACCTTGCCGTTGCTCGTGACGGGCAAGGCGTCCAGGAGACGCACCTCCGCCGGGACCATGTACGCGGGAAGCGAGCGCGCGCAGAAGTCGCGCAGGACGGCGGCGATGTCCTGGTCCGCCCGGACGCTGTCACCCTCACCGGATCCACCGGATCCACCCCATCCACCGGATCCACCGGATCCACCGGATCCATCGGATCCATCGGATCCATCGGATCCATCGGATCCATCGGATCCATCGGATCCATCGGATCCATCGGATCCATCGGATCCATCGGATCCACCGGACGCCCCGGTGTCCTCGACGGCCCGCGCGGGGACGACGAACGCGGCGAGGCAGCCGCCTCCCTCGGGCAGGGACAGTCGCAGCGCGGCAGCCGCAGTGGCCATCGGGTGTTGCAGCAGACGGCGTTCGACCTCACCGAGTTCGACGCGGTTTCCGTTGATCTGGACCTGGGAATCGGTACGCCCCAGGAAGTAGTACTCGCCGCCCTCCCCACGCACTGCCAAGTCACCGGTGCGCAGGACGAGTTGCCCCGACTCGGGGCAGAGCGGGTCGGGGACGAGGGCGGCCCGGGTCGCCGCGGGATCGCCCCAGTAGCCGGAGAAGAGGGCGGGGCTGCGCAGGTGTAGTTCCCCGGGAACTCCGGGCTCGTCCACGACGGTGCCCGCGGCGTCGACGAGGATCATCTCGGCACCGGGATGCGCCGTGCCGATGGACAGGCGCTCCAGGCCGCCCGGAAGGGGTTCGGGCACGTCCTCGAAGGAGGCGGCCATCGACTCGGTGGCGCCGTAGCAGTTGACGATGCGCATGCCGGGGCGCAGTCGCTGGAGCCGGCGCAGTTCCGGCAGGGGGAACTCCTCTCCGCAGAACAGGACACCGCGCAGGGTGGTGAGCGCGGCCAGGCGGTCCGGTTCGTGGCGCAGGACCTGACGCCAGACGGAGGGCACGCCGTTGACGTGCGTGGCCCCGGTGTCGCGCAGGGCTCGCAGGAAGAGCCGTGGCCAGCGCACGACCCGCTGGGGCACGGGCACGACGGCGGCGCCGCCGCCCAGCGCCAGTCCGATGTTCAGCAGGGAGAAGTCGAACTGCAGGGGCGAGGTGCTGGCGATCCGATCGCCGGGGGCGGACAGGCGGTGCGCCAGCATGCCGCGGTAGAACGCGGTGACGGCGCGGTGGCTCATGACGACGCCCTTGGGGCGGCCGGTCGTGCCGGAGGTGAACACGATGTACGCCGGGTCGGTGACGCAGGGCATGTGGCGTCGCCGGGCGGGTGCGCTCGGGGCGCGTTCGACGACCAGTTCCCCTCCGCCGAAGCGTGCCGTGCCGAGGCCGGTGGGCAGGCCGTCGCGCTGGCCTGCCTTCGTCTGGAGGTGCAAGGCCGGGCGGGCGGTGTCGATGAGGGTTCGCAGCCGGTCCCTGGGCGTTTCGGGGCTGACCGGCACGAAGGTGAGTCCGGCGCGGGAACAGGCGAGGAGTACGGCGATCGACTCGGAGCCTGCCTCGGCCTCCAGCAGCACACGAGTGCCGGGCTCAAGGCCAAGGGTGCGCAGGGCCGCGTCGTAGGCGTGCACCGCGCGGACCAGTTCGGCGTACGTGGTGACGGTGGCGTCGCCGTGCTCGGCGGGCTCGATGACGGCCGGGTGGCCCGGGTCGTGGCGGGCCGGGTCGAGCAGCAGGTCGTGGAGGAACTCACCGGTTGTCGCGGCGCTGACGGCCGGCGGTCGGCTCACTGACAGATTCCTTTCCGTGCCGGGGCGCTGGGCTCCGAGGGCAGAGGACACCTCGTTCGCGGGAAGGATGAAAGTCCGCGATGCGGAAACATAATTCCGAAGAGGCCTCACTGTGGCACATTCGCCCGTGCGACGCCACTCCCTCACGCGTTGCTCCGCCGGGGATTCATCGACCTCAACGGCTCGATGCGGAGCTCCCGTTGATGCGCGAGCAGCGAAAGCCCCTGGACAGACTTCAACAGATTGTGGCAGCTTGTGGCCGACACGAATGGAAAATTATTTCCGCATTACGGAATGAGGAGTGCTCTACGTGCAGCCGACCGACGCCGGACCACTCTCCCTGGGACAGCTCTCGGTCTGGCACGACATCCGAGACCTCCCACCGTCCCGCCGCCACGAGCCCAACAACGTGGCCGAGTGGGACCTGCCACCCGGTACGGCCCCCGACGCGGTACGGGCCGCACTGGCCGCCCTCGTCCGCCGCCACCCCTCCCTGCGCACCCGCTACGACCTGCGGGACCCCGACGCACCCCGGCAGTGGGTGTCCGACGGGACGGCTCCGCTCGTGCTCCCCGTCGGCCCGGCCGACGGCGCTGCCCCGGCACCGGCCGCGGAACCCTTCGACCTCGGCCGGCAGCACGGCTGGCGGGCCCGGCTCCTCACCGGTCGACCGGGGCCGCCACGCCTCGTCTTCGTCAAGCACCACATCCTGGCGGACGCCTGGGCGCAGGAGGTGCTGCACCGCGAACTCCTGCGGGAACTCGCGGCACCGGGAAGCCTCCGCACACCGGCACCAGGGCCCGCGGATCTGGCCGCGGAACAGCACGGACCGATTGGACTGCGCCGGCAGCGAGCCGCCGTGGAGCACTGGGCGCGCCTGCTCGACCGCGCTCCGGCAGCCCGCCTGCCGGACACCGGCGACACGGCGGGCGAGGTGGTGCAGGGCACCTTGCGCTCGGCACCCGCGCTGACCGCGGCCCGGGCCCTGGCCGCCCGGGCCGGCGTGTCCCTCGCCAGTGCCGTCATGGCCGCCTACGTCCGCGCCGTGGCACACCGCTGCGACAGCGACGCGTTCCTGGTGCACCTGATGAGCGCCAACCGGTTCTCCGGACGCTGGAAGGACACGGTCACCTCGATGAACCAGTGGGTTCCCGCCCTGGTGGAGGGGGCCGGCGCCGACCTCCCCACTCTGGCCCGCACCGTCCACTGGAACAGCCTGCGCGCCGTGCGGCACGGCATGCACGACGTGACCGCGGTCGCCGCCCTGCGCCTGCGCACGCCGCATGCTCCCGAACCCGCCTGTGCCTTCAACCATGTCGCCGTGCCCCCCGAGGACGGGCCCGGTACGACAGGGGCGGACACCCAGGACCGGACGGAACCGGCCGTCTCCTTCGAGACGCCGTTCACCACCATCGGCCCACGCTGCTACGCCCGTTCCCAGGAGGACGGGCACAGCCTGACGGTACGGCTCGTGGCCCGTGACATGGGCCGCGAGCAGTGCGCCGCCCTGCTGGGGGAGCTGCACGACACGCTGCTCAGCGTCGCCTGACCCCCGCCGACTTCTGCCCCCCGCTCCGCGCCCTTGCCCGTGCTCCCTGGAGGTTTCGTGCCCGGCTCCGCCCGCGAACCCGGCCATGTCGTCGTCCTGCACCGGTGGACCGACCGCTACGCCGCATACGCCCGCTACCTCGACCACGCCCTCCACCGCGTCAGCTACGTCACCACCGAACAGGCCCTGCGCCACCTGCCCGTGACCCGAGCCGCCGGTGTGGAAGTCGTGGACAGCACCGAGAACGCCAAGGCGGTACGCGAGGCGATGGACCGGCTGGCCGAGCGGTCCGGGCCACCGACGCGGATCGTCGCACTGCAGGAGACGGACCTGGACCTGGCCGCCGTCCTGCGCGACGAGTTGTCCCTGCCCGGACCGGGCAGCGAAGAACTGCGGCCGGTGCGGGACAAACTGGCGATGGCCGAGCGGCTGGCCGCCGCCGGGATCCCCGTCCCGCCGACCGCCGCCGCCCCGGACCACGCCGCCGTCGCCCGGTTCGCCGCCGAGCACGGCTGGCCGGTGCTGGTCAAACCACGGCAGGGCACCGCCAGCGTGGGCGTCACCTGTCTCGACTCGCCGCAGGCACTGGCCGACCACACCTTCCCGTCCACGGCCGACATGATCGTCCAGCCCTGGGTGCCGCACCGGGTCCTGCACGTCGACGGCGTGTTCACCGGGCGGCGGCTCGGTGTCTGGCGGGCCTCGCGCTATCTGAACACCTGCCTGGAATTCACCGGCGGCCAGGTCCTCGGCTCGGTGGAGATCGACGACCCCGCCACGCTGTCCCGCGTCCACGAACTGGCCTCCGCCGCCACCAGCGCCCTGCTGCCGTCTCGCTCCGTGTTCCACCTGGAGCTGTTCGAGAGCGAGACCGGAGCCCTGACCGTCCTCGAACTCGGGGCCCGGCCCGGCGGGGCCGAAGTGCCCTTCATATGGCGGGAGGTGCACGGCATCGACCTGATGGCCGCCGCGTTCGCCCACCAGACCGGCGCCCCCGACCCCACCCCGGCCGCACCACCGCGGGCGGGCCGGGTCGGCGGCTGGCTGCTGGTGCCGCCCTCGACGCCGACACCCTGCCGGGTGCGAGCGGTCCGGCTCCCGGCCGACCAACAGGCGTACACCCAGGACGTTCCGCCCCCGGGCCGGCTGCTGACGGGCGGCGGCTACGAACACGCCGGCGCGCGCTTCCGGTTCGCCGGCACCAGTACCCGCGAGGTCGAAGAGGCCGTGCTCCGCACCGCCCGCGACACATCCGTGCCCGCCACACCGGTCGACGCCGACGCCCCGGCCCGGATCGTCCTGGTGGGCTGCGGGAACCCGCCCTACCGCAGGTACGCCCTCGAGGCGCTGGCCGAGCGCGTCGAGACCGCACTGGTGCAACCCGCCCCGCCGCAGTGGCAACGGCCCTACATCGGCGACCGCTTCCGGTGCGCCGACACCTCCGACCCCGGCGCCGTCACCGCCGCGGTCGCCGACCTGCTCGCCGGAACCGACGGGCCGGCAGCGGTACTCACCTGGGACGAGACGCTCCTGGCGGCCACCGCCGAGGTCGCACGGCGTCTCCGGCTGCCGCACCTGAGTCCCGAGGCGGTACACCACTGCCGCGACAAACTCGCCACCCGCCAGGCCCTGGCCGCGGCAGGCGTGCCCTCCGCCGGCTTCCACCACGTCCACGACCGCGACGAGGCGCTCAGGGCCGCCCAGAAGCTGGGCCTGCCCGTCGTCGTCAAACCCCGCGGCCTCGCCGGGTCCATCGGCGTCACCCTCGCCACCGGCCCGCACGAGGTGGTCCACGCCTTCGAACGAGCCACCACCTCCGCCTTCCCCGGTATCGAAAGGCTCGACGGCGCCATCGTCGAGGAGTACCTGACCGGCCCCGAGATCAGCGTGGACTGCGCCGTCGACCACGGCGTCGTACACGTCGTCAACGTGGCCCGCAAACGCCTGGGGTTCGCACCCCACTTCGAGGAGACCGGGCATCTCGTCGCTCCCTGGCGGGACGAGCCCTGGGCCTTCGACGTGGAGCGGGTGGTCACCGCCGCGCACACCGCGCTCGGTCTGCGCACCGGCATCACCCACAGCGAGGTGCGTCTGACCCCGTCCGGGCCGCGCGTGGTCGAGGTCAACGGACGGCTCGGCGGCGACTTCATACCGCTCCTCGGCCGCCTCGCCACCGGCGTGGACCAGGTGGCGGCCGCCGCCGATCTCGCCCTGGGCCGGACCCCCTCACCGCACCCGCGATACGAGCGGTGCGCCGAGGTCCGTTTCCTCTACCCGGGCCACGACGCCGTCGTGCGCGAGTTGGACGTCACGGCCGCCGCCGCCGTCCCCGGCATCGCCGAAGCCGTCGAACTCGCCCCGCCCGGAACCGAACTGCGACTGCCGCCCCACGGCATCGTGCCCCGCCTCGCCGCCCTCGTCGCCGTCGGTGACACCCCCGGGCACTGCGCCGCGACCCTGGACCGCGCCGAGCGGACCGTGCGGTACGCACTCGCACCGCTCTCCGTCTGACCACCCACCACGAAGGAGCTGCCCGATCATGTGGATCCTGGGCGTCAACGCGCCACCGGCCGGCCGGCACGACACCGCGGCCTGCCTGATCGACGGCGACGGCCGGATCGTCGCTTTCTCCGAGGAGGAACGCCTCAACCGCCGGCGCCACTCGCTGTACCGCAAACCGTCGGGCGCGGCCCGCATGTGCCTGGCGCGGGCCGGTATCGACGCCGCCGACATCGACGTGGTGGCCATCGGCTGGGACGACCACCAGCTCCACCCGGGCCGGTTCCGGGACGACGCCGAGTTCCTCGCCTACGCCGTCGGCCTCGACTTCGGGCACCGCCTGCCCGAGGTGGTCCGAGTCGGCCACCACCGGGCGCACGCCGCCTCCTCGTTCTACGCCTCGCCCTTCCGCAAGGCCGGCGTCCTGGTGGTCGACGGGCACGGCGAGAACGAGTCGTCGAGCATCTGGACCTACGAGGAGGGCCGGCCGCCCCGACTCGAACGATCGTGGCAGCGCACCGCCTCCCTGGGCTACGCCTACGACGCCGCCTCCACCTGGCTGGGCTTCTCCCACCTGAACGCCGGCAAGACGATGGGGCTCGCCGCCTACGGCCGGGCCCGGGGCGTGCGCACCGAGACCCTGGTGGAGACGAGCGGTGACGACTTCGCACTGGCCGTCGAGCCGCTGCCGGAGAACACCGGCCGGGCCGGCGCCGAGGAGATCAAGGAACAGTACGAGCGTGTCGTCGGCCGGTGGCGCGCGCACTACCGCCGCATCGCCGGAGCTGACGGCCCCCACGCACCGGAAGACCGGCTCGCCGACGACCCCCGCGCGGTGCTCGTCGCCTACACCGCGCAGCGCGTCGTCGAGGAGGCCGTCACCCACCTCGCCGCACAGACCCGCAAGGCCGCCGGGGTCGAGGAGCTGTGCATGAGCGGCGGGGTCGCCCTGAACTGCTCCACCAACGGCACCCTGCCCGGCCCGCTCTACATCCCGCCGGTACCGCACGATGCCGGAGTGGCCCTCGGCGCCGCCTGGTCGGTGTGCCCGCCGGTCTCCCGCACCGCCCCGCTCAGCCCCTACCTCGGCAGCGACATCGCCACCGGCACGGCGGACACGGCCGACACCACGGACCTGGTCCGCACGCCCCTGGACATCGACCACCTGACCGCGCTGCTGCTGGACGGCCGCATCGGCGCGGTCGCCCAGGGCCGCGCCGAAGTCGGCCCCCGGGCCCTGTGCCGGCGCTCCATCATCGCCGTACCGGACACCCCGGCGGTCACCACACGCGTCAACACGATCAAGAACCGCGAACAGTGGCGGCCCTTCGCCGGTGTCACCCGACCCGGCTACGGGGCCCGCCTCTGGGAGCAGCAGGAACACCTGAGCCGGTACATGCTGGGCGCCGCCCGCGCCACCGAGCTGGGCCGCCGAACGGCGCCGGGCGTCGTCCACGTCGACGGCACCACCCGCCCGCAAGTCCTGCACGCCGACGAGGCTCCGGCCGTCGGCGCGGTCCTGGACGCCCTCGACGCCCAGGGCGCGCCCCCGGTGCTGCTCAACACCTCCTTCAACGACCGCGGCGAGCCCATCGTCGACACGGCGGGCGACGCGCTGTCCGCGTTCCGCGCCATGAACCTGGACTTCCTCGTGCTGGGCGACGCCCTGTACCGCAAGAAGAGCCCGGCGGGAGGTGCGGGCTGATGGCCGCCGCCCTCCCCGCCACCGAACGGTTCCGGGCCTACGGCCCACGGCACCTGGACGACATCGCCACCCGCTTCGGGGTCCCCGACCAGATCCGCGAAACCGTGCGCCGTCTGTCACTGGTGCTGCCCTTCCGGGTCAACGAGTACGTCCTCAGCCACCTTGTCGACTGGGACCGAGTACCTGACGACCCGCTGTTCCAGCTGACGTTCCCGCAGCACGGCATGCTCGACGCGGCCGACGAGGAACAACTCGGCAAACTGTCCGAGGACCCCGGGGACCGGCTGCTGCTGCGCGAACTCGTCGGCGACATCCGGGCACGCCTCAACCCCCACCCCTCGGGCCAGCAGCGGTACAACGTGCCGCAGCACGAAGGAACCGCCCTCCCGGGACTGCAGCACAAGTACCACGAGACCGTCCTGTACTTCCCCGGCCAGGGACAGACCTGCCACGCGTACTGCACCTACTGCTTCCGCTGGGCCCAGTTCGTCGGGGACGCCGACCTCAGGTTCGCCGCCCCCGATCCCACCGGTCTGCTGGCCTACCTGGCAGCACACCCCGAGGTCAGCGACGTGCTGGTCACCGGCGGCGACCCGATGGTGATGAGCACCGAACGGCTGCGCCGCCACGTCGAACCGCTGCTCGGCGTCGAATCGGTCGCCACGGTGCGCATCGGCACCAAGTCCGTCGCCTACTGGCCCCAGCGCTTCACCACCGACCAGGACGCCGACGACGTCCTGCGCCTGTTCGAACAGGTGGTGGCGGCAGGCAAACAGCTGGCCGTGATGGCCCACTTCAGCCATCCGCGTGAGCTGGAGACCGCGCCCGCGCGGCACGCGCTGCGACGGATCCGCGCGACCGGCGCGGTCGTCTACTGCCAGGCCCCCCTCATCGCCCACGTCAACGACGACCCGGCCACCTGGAGCACCCTCTGGCGGGCCGAACTGGCGGCGGGCGCGGTCCCGTACTACCTGTTCGTGGAGCGGGACACCGGCCCGCACGAGTACTTCAAGGTGCCGCTGGCCCGTGCGGTGGAGATCTTCCAGGCGGCCTACCGCACGCTGCCGGGTCTGGCCCGGACCGTGCGCGGCCCGGTGATGTCGGCGACGCCCGGCAAGGTCGTCGTGGACGGCGTACAACGGACGCCGGAGGGCTCCTTCTTCCAGCTGCGCATGCTCCAGGCTCGCGACCCCGCCCTGGTGGGCCGCCCCTTCCGGGCCCCCTTCGACCCGCACGCGGCCTGGCTCGACGACCTGCGCGTCGACCCGGCGGCCCCGCCCGACCTGACCGCCGCCCTGCGGGGCGTGCCCACCGCGGCGGGGACGCGTGCGGCGGACCCGGCCGCACACCCGTCGGCCGCACAGGAGCCGACGGCCTCATGAACAGCCACACCCAGCGTGTAAGCCGCTTGGCGCACCAGCCACACGTGCCCGCCCTGCCCGAACTCCCGCCCTCGCCCAATCTCGCCCTCGACCAGCTGGTCCGCGACCGCCGCGCCGCCGGCGAGTCACTGGTCCACCTGGCGTTCGGCGAGGCCCGGCTGCCGTTGCTCCCGGGGATCGCGGACGCGCTCACGGCCGGTGCCCACCGGACCGCCTACGGCCCTGTCGCGGGCCGGGAAACCGCCCGTGACGCGGTCGCCGGATACTTCGCACGCCGCGGACTGCCCACCGAAGCCGACCGGATCGTCCTGGCACCCGGCAGCAAACCCCTGCTGATGGCCCTTCAGCTCACCGTCCCCGGCGACGTCCTGCTGCCCGCACCCGCCTGGAACACCTACGCCCCCCAGGCCGCCCTCGCCGGCAAGCGGGCCATCGGCGTCCCCGTGCCCGCCTCCTGCGGCGGCGTGCCGGAACCCGCGGCGCTGCGCACCACCCTCGCCCGGGCCCGAGCGGAGGGCCTGCGGCCACGGCTGCTGATCCTGACGCTGCCCGACAACCCCACCGGCACGCTCGCGTCACCGAGTCTGGTGCGGGAACTGTGCGCCCTCGCCCATGCCGAAGACCTCCTCATCGTCTCGGACGAGATCTACCGGGACGTCCTGCACGACCCGTCGGCCACCCCGTTCCTCAGTCCCGCAGAGGTGGCACCCGACCGCACCGTGGTCACCACCGGCCTGTCCAAGAGCCTCGGCCTGGGCGGCTGGCGCATCGGCGCCGCCCGCTTCCCCCGGGGCGACCTCGGACGGCGGTTGCACGACGGCGTGGTGGCGGCCGCCAGCGAGCTGTGGTCGACGCTGTCGGGCCCCATGCAGGACGTCGCCGCCTACGCGTTCGCCGAACCGCCGGACGTCGCCGCCCGGCTGCGTGACGCCGCCCGGCTCCACGGCGCGGTGGCCCGCGCGGTGCACCGGATCGCGGTCGGCGCCGGGGCCCAGTGCCGGCCACCCACCGGCGCGTTCTACGTCTACCCGGACTTCGCCCCGCTCCGCCGGGAGCTGGCCGCCCGCGGCGTCACAGACTCCGACTCGCTGGCCCGCCGGCTCCTGGAAGAGTCCGGCGTCGTCGTACTGGCCGGCCACCTCCTGGGCGACGACCCCCGGGCGCTGCGCTTCAAGGCCGCGACGAGTCTGCTCTACGGCGACGAGGAGGAACAGCGGCAGGCCCTGGCCGCCGAGAACCCGGTGGGCCTGCCGCACATCGCCGAGCGCCTCGCCCGCATCGCCGGCGCCTTCGCCCGCCTCACCGGCCGGCGAGCGCCGGCCCACGACCTCTCGGAGATCGCCCCATGAAGGAGATCAGCCCGGGCCCCGCGGCCTTCCACGAGCTGACCGGCGCCGCCGACCGCCTACTGCGCGCGGTGGAAGGCCTCGGCGAGGCGGACGTGCGCGCGCCCTCCCGGCTGCCCGGCTGGACCCGCGCCCACGTACTCAGTCACCTCGCCGCCCAGGCGCCCGCCCTGGAGAGGCTTCTGACCTGGGCGCGTACCGGGGTCCGAACCCCGCAGTACACCAGCCGCACCGCCCGGGACGCCGACATCGAGAGGGGAGCCCGGCTGCCCGCCGCCGACCTCGTCGCCCGGGTGCGGGACAGCGCCGCGCACTGGCAGCACACCGTGGAGACGCTGCCCGCACCGGCCTGGGACGCCGTCGTCGTGCCGTTCACCGGCGAGGTGTGCACACCACGCCGCATCCTCGTCATCCGGCTGCGTGAACTCGCCCTGCACCTGGTCGACCTGGACGTCGGCCGGGAAGTCTCCGACATTCCACCGACGGCCCTGGACATCGTGCTGGCCGACGTCATCGGCTACTACTCCGCAGCCGACGGGGTGCCCCCGTTCACCGTGCGGACCACCGACGGCACCGAGCTGGCCCGCTTCGGCCGCGGCGGCTCGGAGGTGTCCGGGACACCGGGAGATCTGCTCGCCTGGTTCAGCGGCCGCGGCAGCGGCGACGCCCTGCACGCACCCCAGGGCCTGCCCACGCTGCCCCCCTGGATCTGACCGCCCAGGCGCCCGACCCGCGCCACCACGACCGACCGAGGACAGCGACCGACATGCCCACCACCCCGCCCACCGCACTGCCCCTGGACGACATCCGCACCGCCTGGCTCGACTGCATACAAGTCAACCTGGCCGTGCTCGCGGACCACTTCCACGGCCCCGGCACCCATCTCCGCCTGGGCGCCCGCCTGGACCTTCCCCTGCGACCGCTGCCCGACGGCCTGCCGACGGCCGACCCCACGCTGGAGTCACGGCTGGCGACGGACGCCCCCCTCGCAGGACTGCACCCGGTCCGCCGGGCGCACCTGACCCCACCCGAACTCCTCGCCGAAGCAGCCCGGGAGACCGGCGTCCACTACGTCGTCGCCGACAGCTTCCACCTGCCGTGGCTTCCCTACCACGGCAACAGCCATATGGAGCACAGTTTCCTCCTCACGGTCGGCCCCGCCGGATGGCACGTCACCGACGCCTACCGCATCGAGACCCGGTGGGGCGCCGCGGTCCCCGGCCGACATGTGCTGACCACAGCCGACCTGTCGAGTTTCGAGACGGCCGAGCTGATCACCTTCGCACCGGCCGAGCCCCGGCCGCAGCCGCCGACGGTGACGGATTACGACCCGGAGCCCTACGTCACCGCGTACGCCGGGTGGCCGGACCGCGTCCGCGCGCTCGAGCAACTCTCCAAGGAGACCTGGCTGCTGGCGCGTGCCCGCAGACTCCATGCCGCGTACCGCGCGCAGTGCGCCGGCCGGGCGGGGGAGAGCGACGCCGAGCACGCCCATCTGGCGGCGTGGGACAGACTGGTCGAGCACACCTACCTCGCTCACCGCCGGGTCGTCCGCGGGCGGGCCGAACCGCCCGGCACGGCCGACCGCCTCCACGAGCTGCTCACCGCCGACCGGCAGGTCTTCGCCGCGGACCGCACGGAGCCGCCGCGGCCGGAGAGCGACGACGGCCATCCCCTGGACCCGGACCTGCACCGCATGATCACCCGGATCGTCTCCGACGTCCTGGGCGTTCCGGCGCGGGACCTGGGGCCCGGCGCCGCCCTTGACTCCTTCAGCTCCTTCAGCTCCTTCCGGCTGGTGGAGATCGTCGAGCGGGTCGAGGGCGAACTCGGCCGCGAACTGGACGCCGACGAGCTGGTCCCCGAGCGACTCCGCCACATCGACGACCTGTGCCGCCTCGCCCGTCGCTGACGACCGCCGCACCCGGACGGCCCAATGCCGGTGCACCCCGAACCGGCGGCCACCACCCCCTCGTCGGCAGATCCCACACCGAAAGGAACCGCCGCGTCATGGACGCCCGCTTCACCGAACTGCTCCGCCCCTTCCTCAAGCACGCCGGCCCCGAAGAGATCACCATCACCGGCGACACCGACCTGCGACGGCTCGGCGTCGACTCGATGCAGGCGATCGAGCTGCTCTTCCGCCTGGAGGACACCTTCGGCATCGAACTGCCGGACGAGGACATGAACGACACCACCTTCGCCACCGCCGGCAACCTGTGGCGCGTCGTCGCCGCCCAGCTGCCCGACGGCGACAACGCCCGGGGGTCGGCGTGAACACGGTGAGCGCCCACGCCGTGCCGGATCTGAACACCCGGCTCACCGACGTCATCGACGCCACCGAGGCACATCTCGCACACGCCGACCACCACGCCGTGTTCCCCGTGGCGGCACTGGCCGCGCTGCGCGGCACGGGACTCCTGGGGCTGCTCGTGCCCACCGCGCACGGCGGACTCGGCGGTGGGGTGCGCGACCTCGTGACGGCGACTCAGAGTCTGGGGCGCGCGGACATGTCCGTGGCCATGGTCTTCGCCATGCACTGCCAGCAGAGCGCCGCCCTGGTCCGCTACGCCGGCCCGCGCCTGGCCGCGGAGCTGCTGCCCCGCGTCGCCTCGGGCGAGCTCTACCTCGCCTCCGTCACCACCGAGGCCGGCAAGGGCGGACACCTGACCACGGCCCACTCCCGGCTGGCCGGCAGCGGCTCACTGCTCGACATCGACCGCTTCGCACCGGTCGTCACCGGCGGCGCCCACGCCGACGGTTTCCTCGTCACCATGCGCGCCCCGGGAGACGCCACCGAGCACGAGGTGTCCCTCGTCTACGCCGGTCGTGACCAGCTGAAGATCCAGGAGGCGGGCGACTGGGAGCCGATGGGCATGCGCGCCAGCCACAGTGTGCCGCTGAGGCTGACCGGACGCGTCCCGGCCCACCAGATCGTGGGGCCCCCGGGCCGGTTCCATGAGATCGCGGCGGACGTGTTCGGTCCGCTCGCACACCTCGGCTGGTCCGCCGCCTGGCTCGGCACCGCCGCCGGCGCGCTCTCACGGGTCCTGCGGATGCTGCGCAGCCCGGCCGGCCGCGAGCGCTTCGACGTGACCTCCGAACTGCTGCTCACCCGCCTGTCCCGGTCCCGGCAGCGGCTGGACGCCGTCCACGCGCTGCTTCAACAGGCGCTGGCAGCCGTCGAATCCGCAGCGGACCTGTCCCGGCCGCCGCGGCAGCTCCTGCTCAACTCCCTGAAGATCACGGCGTCGGAGCAGTGCCTGGCCGCCGTGGACGACCTGGTCGAGGCCGTCGGGCTGCGGCACGGCTACCTCAAGGACTCTCCGACCCGGCTGGAACTGGCGGTGCGGGATCTGCGCTCGGCCACCCTCAACTACCACAACGACCGCCTCCACCTGGCGGACGGCCGGCTGGCCCTGCGCGACCAGGGAGTCACCTTTGCCTGAACTGCCTCCGCCCGGCCCGGCGTTGCCCGGCCCGGCCGAGCCACCGGCGTCCGCCACCGGCGCCGAGGTGTGGGCCGCTCTCGGCCGGGCCGGACACCTCGCCCGCGCCTACCGCGGAAGCGTCCGCGACGGCGTCGACCCCGACGGGCTCGCCGACCTCCTGGCCGCGATCGACGCCCGCTGGTCCGTCCCCGCCACACTGTCGGCCAGCGTGCAGCTCGCCACCGCCCTGCCCGTCCTGGCCACCGGCGGGGGAGCCGTGGTGGAACGCTGCCTGCACCGCACGCTGCACGGCCGGGCCACGCTCGCCCTGGCCGCGACCGACACCACGCCCGGCACCGACCTGACGGCGCTGCGCACCGAGGTCACGGTCGAGGAGGACGCCGTCACCGTGACCGGCCGGAAGGAATGGATCACCAACGCCACCACCGCCGAGTCCTTCCTCGTGCTCGCCCGGCACCGACCCGGCCGGCACTTCGCCCACTTCACCTGGATCCTCGTACCGGCGGACACGCCCGGGACGACGATTCGGCCGGCACCCAGCGGCCTGTACGCCGGCGCGGGCACCGGACACGTGTCGTTCGACGGCGTACGCCTGGACCGGAGCCACGTGGTGGGGCGGGCCGGGCTCGGACTGCCGGTCTTCGCGCGGCACATCGCCGTCGAGCGGTTGGCCGGCGCCCTGTGGGGCGTCGCCCTGTGCCGGCGGGTACTGGCCGACACTCGGCACCGACTGATACACCGGGCGCACGGCGAGGGCACGTTGTGGAGTCTCGGCCATGTGCGGCAGCGTTTCGCCGCCTGCCTGGTGCGGGTTCAGGAACTGCGCGCCCTGACCGACCGGTGGGCGCCCGAAGTGGCCCGGCGCCACGACCTGCCGGCAGCGGCCGCGCTGAAGGCCGCCGCGGGGGTCACCGTCCCCCAGGTCCTCGCGGAGTGCGCCCAGCTGTGGGGTGCGGCCGGCTTCGCCGACGGCGGCATCCAGGAGATCCGGGCCCAGGCCGCACTGTTCGGCATCGGCGGCGGGGCGACCGAGGTGGTCCTGGACACGGTCGCCGACAGTGCCGAACGCCTCCTGGACGACCTCGGCCGCAAGGACGTGGACTGGTGACAGCGCCCTTCGAGGCCGCCGACGGCGTGTGGGTCCTGACCGGCGCCGGACGGCCCAGCACCCACCCCGACGACCTGAGCCGGGCCGCCGCCCTGCCCGCCTGGCGGGCCCAGCGGTTCCTGCGCGGCCGGGGACTGCTGCGGGCCCTGCTGCACACGGTCGCACCAGCGATGTCCGGCGCCGTCATCGTCCCGGACCGGCGAGGCCGGCCCCGCCTCGCCGGGTTCCCCCGGGCCGGCATCAGCATCTCCCACAGCGACGGCGTCACAGCCTGCGCGTTCGCCCCCGACCGGCCCACCGGGGTGGACCTGCAGCACCCCTCGGACACGGCCGGTCCCGTGCTGGCCCGGCGGCTGCTGCGCTCCCACGCCCCGGCGGTCCTGGCCCTGCCACCGGCACGGGCGGCACGCGAGGTGGCCTGGGTGTGGACCGCGCAGGAGGCGTGTGTGAAGGCGGCGGGTACCGGACTGGCGGGCCGCCCCTGGGACATCGACGTGCCGCCCGGCCGACGCACGGGCACCTGGGGCGCCTACCGCTGGATCTGTCTGCGCGAACTCTCCGACATCCCCCTCAGCTGTGCCTACGGCCGGTCCGGACCGCCGGCCCACCCCGCCACCCCCACACCCGCCCGCCCTCTCGCGAAAGGCAGACGCGACGCGTGACCCATGTGCCGCAAGACCCACGACACACCCTCGACGACTGGTTCACGCGGACCGTCGCGGCCTTCCCCCGGGCGACAGCCCTGGAACTCGGCGCAACCCGGCTCACCTACGGCGAACTCGCCACCCGCGCCGACCAGGTGGCCGCCCACCTCCTGGACCTCACCCCGGGCAACCGCCCACGCCGGATCGGCCTGCTCGCCGCGCGCACCACCGTCGCCTACACCGGGTATCTCGCCGTGCAACGCCTCGGCGCCACCGTCGTCCCCCTGGGCCCTGGCTTCCCCCACGCCCGCAACTTCAGGATCGCCGCGGCCGCGGACCTCGACGTCGTCCTCACCGACGGCTCCTGCGACCACGCCGAACGCCTCCCCGCCCCGGTCGTCACCCTCACCGCCACGGCGCTGGACATCCTCGCCGCCACGGCACCACCCGCTCTGCCTGCCTCCCCGGCCACACCCGACGACCTGGCCTACATCCTGTTCACCTCAGGTTCCACCGGCACCCCCAAAGGGGTGCCCGTCAGCCACCGCAACGCATGCGCCTACCTGGCCCACGCCGTCCCCCGCTACGGGCCCGGTCCCGGCGACCGCCTCTCGCAGACCTTCGACCTCACCTTCGACCCCTCGGTCCTGGACCTGTACGCCGCCTGGGGGACGGGCGCCACCCTCGTCCCCGCTACCCGCGCCGACCTCCTGCGCCCCGTCCGGTACGCCGCCACCCGAGCCCTGACCCACTGGAACTCCGTACCCTCCGTCATCACGCTCGCCCAACGACTGCGGGCGCTGAAGCCCGGCAGCATGCCCAGCCTGCGGCGCAGCATGTTCTGCGGCGAGCCGCTGACGCTCCGTCAGGCCCACGCCTGGACACTGGCCGCCGAACACAGCACGGTGGACAACGCCTACGGCCCCACCGAACTGACCATCACGTGCACCGGCCACCGACTGCCCCCGCACGCCGCGTCCTGGCCCCGGCCCGCCAACGGCACCGTTCCCATCGGCACCCTCCACCCCTCCCTGGAGGGCAGGCTCCACGACGGCGAACTCTGCGTACGGGGCCCCCAGCGCTTCGCCGGATACCTCGACCCGGCCGACAACAGCGGCCGCTTCCTCACGCCCGACGGCACACCCCACGACCCGGCGACACCACTGACCGACGCCCACTGGTACCGCACCGGCGACCGCGTGGGCACCCTGACCGGCCCACCCGGCACCGACGGGCCGCTGCCCCCGTCCACCCCCTTGGTCCACCTCGGCCGAGTCGACCAGCAGGTTCAGATCCACGGATACCGAGTCGAACTCGGCGAAGTCGAAGCCGCCCTGCGCGCCCTGCCCGGAATCCTCGACGCGGTCGTCATCGCCCTGCCGACCCCGGACGGCAGTACCGAACTCGCGGCGGTCCACACCGGCATGGACGGCACACCGGCCGACGAACCCGCCCCGGACCCCCGTACCGCGCTCCGGCGAACCCTGCCGCCCTACATGATCCCCGCCCGTCTGACGGCCGTTGCCGCCATACCCCTGACACCGAACGGCAAGACCGACCGGGAAGCCGTCAGGCGACTGCTCGCCACCGATCGAGCACCGTTGCCAGGACATCCCGGGTGACCGAAGAGGCCCGAAGCCGGTGCGAGTCCGGAGGCGGCGGGCGCCCTGTCATCCCCCGTCGCGGCGGACGGCCTGCTCGGTCACGGCGTGCGCGAGCGCCATGATGGTGATCTGAGGGTTCACACCCGGCGACGACGGCAGCAGGCACGCGTCGGCGACGAGCACCCCTTCCGTTCCGCGCAGTCGCCCGTCGGGGCGCACGGGGGAGTGCCGGCCGTCCGCTCCGAGCGCGGCGGTTCCCGTGGGGTGGAACGCCGACAGGTGGAGACGGCGGCGACCGGTGCGGCGGACGACGTCGTCGAGATCCGCGGGCGAGGTGACCGACGGGTGTGCCGGGATGCCGGTGAGGACCTCGCGCGCTCCCGCGGCGAAGAGGATGCGTCCCATGTGGGTGATGGACCTCAGGAGGCGGTGACCGTCCTCGGCGTGGAGGGTGTAGGAGGCGATCGGGTGGCGCGTGCCGCGTACGCGTCCGGAGGAGCGGTCCGAGACCATCGCGCCGAGGAGACCGAGCTTTCCGGCGTCGTCCAGCTCGCGCCTCAGTTCCCTGCCGAGGTGCGGGAGGACGAAGGACGTCATGCCGGGAGGCGCGGCGGTCGCCTCGATGAGGATGCCCTCGTCGTGCCACTGGTCGACCCCGACGCTCTGCAGGATGTTGGGTCCCGCATCAGGACCGGTGACGGCTTCCGCGAAACGCCCGGCGACGCTGACGGCCGGGTGGATCGCCAGATTGCGGCCCAGCCGTGGATGCTCCGCCAGCCCCGAGCGCCGTAGCAGGGCCGGGGTGTGCAGGGCTCCGGCCGCCGTGACGACGAGACCGGTGCTGACGGTGAAGCTCGTACCGTCCGGACGCATCGCCTCCACCGCGACGGCGCGTCGGGCGCCCGCGTGGTGCTCGGTGACGATGCGGGTGGCCCGGGCGCGGGTGACGATACGGGTGCCGGCCGCGCACGCCGCGGGCAGCACCGACAGGTGCACCGCCTGTTTGGCCCCGCTCGGGCAGCCGGCGACGCATTCGCAGCATCCCCCGCACTCGATGGCGTTTCGGCGCAGGGGAGCGGCGGACCAGCCCAGGCGTCCGGCACCGAGCAGCGCCAGCCCGCCGTTGCGCCCGAGGACGGACGGATCGGGCACACCCACGCCGAGCAGCTTCTCCACATGGTCCATGTGGCGGGCGAAGGAGGCGGGGTCCGCCAGCTCGACCCCGTGGCTGCGCTGCCATCGGTCCAGTACCTGAGGGGGTGTGCGGAAGCAGGTGCCCGAGTTGACCAGGGTGGTGCCGCCGACGGCCCGGCCGAGTGGCAGCAGCACGGGTGGCAGGCCGAGGGCGAGGGTGGCGCCGCCGTCCCGGTAGGCGTCGGCGAACCGGTCCAGGGGCGGCCGCGAGGCGAGTTCCCGCGTCGAGAAGTGCCGTCCCTCCTCCAGGACCACGACCGAACGCCCCGAGGATGCGAGGGTCAGCGCCGCCACGGCACCTCCCGCGCCGGAACCGATCACCACGGCGTCGGCGCGTTGCTCGTCGGGCCAGTCGGACGACGGGCGGATGTCCAGCGGGGGATCGGCCCGGACGACGGGCCTGACGGGCCGGGAGCCGTGCCGGCTCGCCCCCGCGGCCAGCAACAGCGGGATCTTCACGCTGTCCATCAGAGTGGCGAATCCAGGCAGCCGGGTCAGCCGCCGCAGGAGCCGTGCCCTGGTGTCCGGCGGCAGACTGTGCGCCCGCCGGCCCGTGGTGAGGACGGAGAACCCGTCGAGTGCCATGTCCGTGGCGTGCAGACCCGTGCGGAGGTGCGGAGGCAGGGACGCCATGAAGCGGTGCAGCCGTTCCGGCACCTGCCCCTCCCACTCGGGACGGTGTGCGTCCGCGCCGACATCCAGCAGCACCGCCGACAGTGCCCGGCCGTGAACCGTGCTCATCGCAGCCCCACCTCCGCGTGTGCGGTGCCCCGCACGTCCCAGACCTGTTCGGGCTGCCACCCGCCGTCCCGCCACTGCTCCAGGCAGACCCGCACGTCGGCCCGCTCACTGTTGTGACAGGTGGCCTTGCTGCCGTCCGGGTCCGTGTAGCCGACTGCCGTCCGGCTCTCCTCGGGCAGATGCACCCGTACCTCGATCCGGCGCCCTCCGGCGTGGCCCCGCACCGTCCAGGCCGGCAGCCGGAGCGTTCCCCGGAACCGTCCGATCCCCATGATGCCCAGTGAGCTGCGCCAATCGCCGCGCGGCCAGTCGCGTCCCGCTCTGCGCAGCCGCAGGAACACCAGCGGCGGAAGGTGCCGCAGCAGCGGCAGGCCCGAGACGGCCACCACCACCTCAAGAACCGTGTCCTCGTCCAGATCGGCGTGCAGCCAGGCCCAGCGGTGAGCGTTGCCCCGGCCCGCGATACGGGCGCTGGCACCCAGGGCGTCGGCCAGCGGCAGCGTCTGTCCGTCGAGGCACACGGTCCCGCGGTAACGAGCTTGTGCCTGCGCAACGACGTGCACGGCGGGGAGCACCCGGCGCTTCCAGGCCATCCGGGGGAAGGTGCGCAGGGGCGCTGAATCCGAGGCCACCCGGAGGTCCCAGGCCAACTGCTGCGTCCTCCCGCGCAGTTCGTGCGCGGTGGCGACGGCGGACGGGGAGTGAAAGCCCGCCGACGCAGGAAGGGCGCCGTCGCCGTCCCCGGCCGAAGAGGCCGGGCTCTCCGGCAGCACATGGGGGCCGAAGCGGTCGATGACGGGAGGCTTGTCCGGCCTGTACACCGCGGCCCAACCATGGGTGTAGGGCGTGCCGTTCACCGGACGCACCAGCTCGTGGTGGAGCCAGAATCCGGTGCCGGTCTTCGGATCGGTGAAGGTGCTGTACCAGACGTTCAGGCGGCCCTGGCGGGCGGCGGTGAGAGACTCGGCGAAGTCGGCGGATGCGGGAAAGCGCCAACTCGCCGCGAATGACGGCAGGGTGCGCAGGCGGAACCGCAACCGGCCCTCACCGCCGGAGCAGAGGGAGCCCGAGCCCTCTCGGCCGGACGTGTCCCCGGCCGGCCGCAGGCGGATCGGCAGGACCGTCATGGAGCGCAGCGGACTGCGCCAGGTCGGGGACTTGTGGCCCTCCAGGACGTACTCCTGGCCGTCCAGGGCCGTGAAACGCACGTGGTAGTCGATCCGGCCCCGGGACAGCGGGGCGATGAGCATGTGCCCGGAGGCGTGGAGGTCGTCGGCCCAACCATCGACGCGAACGCGGCCCGTGACGACAGCGGTTGTCGCTCCGTGGAGGCGGAGGGGGCCGGAAGCGCCGACCCGCAGGTCGAGCCTCACGGGCCGGCTCCCACCCCCCGCGGTGTCGAGCCGCAGCCTGCCCGTCATGGTCTCCGCGAAGCGCGCTCCCCGGCGTGCTGCCATGTGCGGCACCCTTCCTCTCCGAATCGTCCGGGCCGCCCGGCGCTTGAGGCAGCCGTAGGGAGACCGCGGAGGTCACGACGAGCCCCCGCGAGTCAGTGGTTCACTGGCTGAGTGGCTCATCCACTGACGGCAGAGAACCAGCCCACCTCTCGTAGGTCAAGTCCCCGGCCTCGTCCGCGACTCAGGTGCTGCCCGGTCGCGCCGGCGTCACTTCCGGGGCTTGCGCCGGACGAGATCCGCGGTCATCTCCTCGGCGGTCAACTGGAGATAGGCCTCGGCGGCGCGCCCGGCCTCCTCCGTCCGGCCGTTCACGACGGGCTCCACCACCTGCCGGATGCGGTCCGCGGCGACCGCCGGGTCCGCGAAGGGGGTGGTCATGGCATGGCGAACCGGCAGATACGCGTTGAGCAGCGTGTTGGTGAGCAACAGATACACACGGTTGCCCGTGGTGCGGGCCAGTTCCCGGTGCACCTCGGCCTCCGCGAGCTGGGCGCCGGCCGGGTCCGGTGCCTCGCCCACCCTGTCCACCGCGGCCCGAAGCCGACTGCCCTGCGCGGTGCCGCACTGCGACGCGGCCTTGCGCGCGATCAGTCCGCCGATCGCGCGGCGGGCCTCGAACACGTCCGACAGCCACCGGCCGTCCTGTCCCACCAGCAGCGGAAGGAGGTCGACGCCACCGGACCTGAGGAAGTCCAGCACCTTCGTCCCCACACCGTGCCGGGTGCGGAGCAGGCCCGCCTGCTCCAGCCGGGACAGGGCGTGCTTCAGGGTGGTGCGGGTGACGCCGTAGGACGCGGCGAGTTCACGCTCGGACGGGAGCAGGGAGCCGGGCTGGTGGGTGCCGTCCAGGATGTCCGTGCGCAGGCGCTCTTCCAGGAGGTCGACGACGGACTGGCGGACGATCGCTTCGGCTGGCATGGCCGCACTCCTTCGGTTCGGTCCGCGCTCACACCGGCGAGACCGGGGACCGGGTGTCGAATCTTCGCAGGCAGTCGATCAGCGCGGGCTTCCCACCGTCAAGCCGCGCCTCGGCGGTCGCCAGGGTACGTCCTGGGCTGATGACCTGGACGGGCCGCGCGCAGCGTTCCCGTCACCGGACGACACCGCCCCGCCGATGAGCATGCCACCACCGGGACAGTGCCCCGCACCTCCCCGGGGCCGGGCCCCACGCATCCCGTAGGCTCCCGGCCATGAACGACGGGGAATCCGGCAGACGGGTCATAGACGGGCGCTTCGAACTGCAAGGGCGGCTCGGCGGCGGCGGTATGGGCATGGTGTGGCGGGCGCGCGACCTCGTCCTCGACCGGGACGTGGCGCTCAAGGAAGTACGGCCCTCCGATCCTGGACTCGCCGAATACGATCCGGCCGGCGCTGCCATGCTCCGGGCCCGGGTACTGCGCGAGGCACGGGCGCTCGCCCGCGTCGACCACCACAACGTGGTCACGATCCACCACGTGGTCGACACCGACGCCTACACCTACCCGTGGCTCGTCATGGAGTTGGTGACCGGGGGATCGCTCCAGGACCGGCTCGACCAGGGGCCGCTGGAGCCCGTCGAGGCCGCCCGGCTCGGCCGCGAGGTGCTGGCCGCACTGCGCGCCGCGCACGACGTCGGCATCCAGCACCGGGACGTGAAGCCCGCCAACGTCCTGATGCGCCCCGACGGCCGTCCCGTCCTCACCGACTTCGGCATCGCGGCCATCAGGGAGTCGACCTCTCTGACCTTGACCGGATCCATCATCGGCACACCCGACTTCATGGCGCCCGAGCGCGTCACCGGCGGCGAGGGCGGCCCCGGTTCCGATCTGTGGTCGCTGGCGATGATGCTGTACGTCGCCGTCGAAGGACAGCACCCGCTGCGCAGGGGAACCACCCTCGCGACGCTCGCGGCTGTCCTGAGCGAGGAGCTTCCGCCGCCCCTGCGGGCCGGAGTGCTGACCGGCTTCCTGAACGCCGTGCTCGTCAAGGATCCGGCGCGCAGAGCGGACGCGGAGACCGCGGAGCGCATGCTCGCCGAAGCGGCCGAAAGCCGCGGCGCGGCTCCCGGAGCTCTCGACGGGGCGGGCGCGGCCACCTCGTACCGGCTGGCCCCTCCGCCGGTGTCGACCCCCACACCCTCGGTGCCGGCCGTGTTCGGACCGCCCGTGGGCTTCGGCCCGCCGACCGGCTTCGGATCCACGGGACCGCAGGACCCCGCGCCCGGCCCCGCCGGGCCGTCGACCCCCGCCCCGACCCCCTATCCGATGGGCCCCACCCGGCCGACGCGGCCACGCCCAGGAAATCGGACCAAAGTCCGCATCACGATCGCTTCCTCCGTCGCCGCGACCGTACTGGCAGCAGTCCTGACGTGGACCCTGATGCCCGACGGCGAGCAGAACGACGACGCCAAAGCAGCCGATGCGACCGCCTCGGCCTCGACCGCCGCCAAGGACCCGGCCTCCGCACCGCCGCGAGCGTCCAGGACGGCATCGGTGCCCCAAGCCGACGCCAAGACGGACCTGCTGACCCCGGACGGCATCCGGACGGCGGTGAAGGAGATCAAAGCCGCGACCGGCACGGACCGGGCCTGCGACCTCACCGTCTACCCGGGCTATGTGTCCGCGGAAATCATGGTCAAGGGCAGCGACACCAAGTACGACAGCTACACCTACCGCCCGGGCGAAGGCGTCAGGAAGGGCATCATCAGCAGCGCGCTCATCGGCGGCGAACGCCCCTTCAGCCTGGACGACTTCGACTGGGACGTCCTTCCCCCCTTGCTGAAGCGGGCGGAGAAGGACCTGAACGTGCAGCGGCCGACCACGCGCTATGTCCTGGTCCGCCCTGCGGACGACACCTTCGGCACCCCGCTGGGACTGGCCGTCTATCTCGCCGACGAGCACGTCACCGGCTACCTGGACGCCGACCTCAAGGGCAAGGTGACCCGGGTCATGCCGGCCCAGGACTGATCTCCCGAACGCCAGAAGCAGCGCCTGCTGAACATGACCGTGCGGGGAGCACCCGACGATACGGCCGACCGGACGAGGACGCTGACGCTCGCCGCGGGCGTCGGGTCCCGGTAGGGAAGAAGGTCCAGGTGGTCGACGCTGAGGTGAGCGCGGGTGAGGCTGTCGCCGAGGCACGCGACACGGGTCGTCACGGTGTTCGCGGACCGGGCGTGCCGGCGTGCTCGGCGTGCTCGGGAGGGCGGGCTTCGGTCCGGGGGCGGTGATCGGTGCCGAGGCCGGCGGTGATGGTCAGGATGGACGCCGGCCCCGTCATGTCGACCGCGTGCCATGTCCCGGCCGGGTTGACGGTGGCCTCGCCCGGCCCGAGCACAACCCGGTCGGGCACTCCGTCCCCATCGCGGGTGACCGTCACCGACCCGCTGAGGCAGACGACCAGTTCGTCGCCGGCGGGGTGGCGCTCCCAATGGTCGTCGAGGCCGTCGCCGTCGAAGATCGTCACTATCCTGCCCTCGGCGCCGTCCGCCGCGACCGCGGCGCTGTAGGCATGGAGCACCTCCGGGTCCCAGGCGAAGCCCTCGACGGGTTTCGCTCTCGACCCAAGCCCGAGGTGCACGGGGGTCGTCCGCAGGTCGATGGCGTTGGGTTCGTGATTGACGAGTCTCATGCCGACGATCGTCACAGGACAGCAATGGGGTGGTCTTGAAGGAAAGGGAACGGAACCCGAGGCGGGCGGCCGGTCGGCGACTACCCGGTCTGGAGCAGGACCTCGCCGCGCCGCCACGCCGTCGGCGATCGGCCCGTGAACTCGCTCCAGTCCCGGACGAGATGGGCCTGGTCGGCGTAGCCGCAGAGGGTCGCCACATCGGCCCACGGAAGCGGGTCGTGCGTGGTGGCCAGTTCGTGCGCGTGCTCGAAGCGCAGAACCCGGGCGAAGGCCTTCGGCGACAGGCCCACCTCACCCCGAAATCGCTCGGTGAGGTACCGACGGCTCCAGCCCAGTTCCGCGGCGACCCGCTCAACCTGGACGCGGCCCCGCGCGGCCACGAGCCGGCGCCAGGCCTCGGCCACCTCGGGGCGCACCCGGGCCACGGGGTCGCCGCCGGCGCTGCGGCCGACGGCTCGCAGGAGCAACTCGTCCAGCGCGGCGAACCGCGCGGCCCATGTCGTCGCCGCGCGGAGCCGGTCGACCAGCTCTACACCGAGCGCTCCGAAAAGCTCGTCGAGCGGGACCAGTCGGTGGGCGAGATCAGCGGCGGGCATGCCGTAGACGGCCCGGGCCCCGAGCGGTGTCAGCGACACCCGCACGCCTTCCTGGCGTCCGTCGTGGTGGATCGCGACGGACCGGCGCATCAGACCGCCGGCCACACTGCCGAATCGGGTGACCGGTGACCCGTCGTCGACGCCCGCCGCCACCTCCAAAGGGCCGGACAGACTGATCACCGCGGTGAGCATGCGGCCCGGCGGACCGCAGTGCACCCCCGCCGGAAACCCACGAAGATCGAAACCGACATACGAGCCGACGTACCGCCGTAAGGCGGGCGCCGGACGTGCACAGATGCTGGTGTCCGTATGGTCTCCCACCCTCGCAGTGTACGAACCGGCGGTCCACTGGTGGGCTCGTGTATTCAACTGTCGCCACTACCGCTGCCCAGAGCTCGCCGCAGCTTCCGTCGTCGTACCGCGGAGACCCGGTATGCGGCACCGGGCATGGCCAGGCGGGCGCGGCCAGCAATTGCCGGACCGGACTGCCCCGGCAATGGCGGCCATGTCCTGAGGATGCGCGAGTGGGGGCGCCGTTATGTGGAGGATGTGTGGCGAGACATCTTGGCCCAGATCCCCGAGGGTTTGCGGCACTGCGTTTGGCACGGCGAATACGACGAGCAGGACCACGAACGCGGGGCTGTTCCGGTGATGCTGAGCACCTCTCGGCGGTGACGTGGCGTCTTCCGTCGGACACGGCCCGGCAAACGGCCCAGTTCACGGTCCCGGACTGGGCGGGGAACGGCCGCGACGATGCGTGGGAGCTGTGCACCGACTTGATCGACCCTGCGCCCAGGGTCCTCACGTACGGCATGGGCCCGCAGGTGCGGGAGGAGTCACCCGCTGCCGGGGACGCGACCGAGCACGTGATGGCCGGCCGTCCGCTGACCGAAGAGGTCGTGCGCGCATTGAATCCCGAAAGGTCCCTGAGGGACTTGGCCGAGGCCGTGGCCGCGATCGGCACTGTGAAGCCCCGATCGCACCAGTAGCGGACGCGATCTGTCGGTACCGCTCGACCGCCAGCAGTGGGCCGACGCGGCAGCACCTCTTGGAACTCTTCCTGCCCCGCGAAGGCCGCGCCCCGCCGCTTGCGAGAGCGTCCGCGTCGACGGCGACGCCGTCCAGATCGGCGCCTGGCTCGCCAAGCACCGCACCGGCCAGCTCCCAGACGACCATGCCCGTCCGGTTGCCGCTCTTCGACGAAGGCTGGACGGCCGAGAACGCCACCTGATCCTGGCGTAGCCGCTCCCGCACACCCCCATCGCCTCGTCAATGGTGGGGAGGCGCCGGTAGATCGGACTGTGCCCAAAGGGGTACCTGCCGGTGCCGACGGACGTGCCGGTGGTCACAGTGGCAGCGTCACGCAGCCGGACAGGGCGTGGACCCGACGTCACCCTCGTGCGTGACGACGCGGAGTGTGACCGTTGAGGACGGGCCTTCCGGCCGAGGCGGTGCGGCGGGCGGGGAGCTGGACGCAGGCCCAGACCCGGGTTCCGTCCCCGTCGTCGCCCTCTACCTGGAAGCGGGTGGCCAGCGTCTCCACCAGAAGGAGTCCGCGGCCGCCTTCGGCACTGTCGGGTGCCTCCCGCGCGGCGATGGCGGCCCGGGGGCAGCCCTGGTCGGCGACGACCACCCACGCGTGAGTCGGGGACAGCAGGAGTGAGACGACGACCTCGTCGCCGAGTGCGTGGACGACGGCGTTGGTCGCGAGCTCGCTGGTGATGAGCGTGAGCGCGTCGATCGTTTCGGACGGGACGTCCCATGCCCGGCAGGTGCTGCTCACGTACGCCCGGGCGCGGGCCGGGGTGTGCCGTGACCGGCCGGAGAGCCGCCAGGACAGGCGCAGGCAGCGCTCGTAGCGGACCTTGGTGCCCACCGCCGAAGGAGGCGCGGACAGCTGGGGCGGGGCGTGGACCTGCCGCCATATGACGGGCTGGACCTCGGGTGCGGAGCGTGAGGCGTGCGGGGTCATGTCGAGGGCTCCTCGTCATGAGGTGGGGCGGAGGGCTGGTCCGTTCCGGGGGCGCTCCGAGAGGGGCAGCCGCAGGACCGGCGGTGCATCAGGTGGGGGTTCAGTCGTTCGGTGCGCGGCGCCATCGCGGGGTCGGCGATGCGGTCGAGCAGCATCTGTACGGCGCGTTCGCCGAGGGTGGCGCTGGGCTGGGCGAACGCGGTCAGCGGCGGGGCGAACAGGTCCGCGCCGGGCAGGTCGTCGTAGGAGACCAGCGCGATGTCGTCGGGGATGGCCACGCCGGCGGCGCGCAGTGCCTGCATGCTGCCGATCACCATGGCGTTGTTGCCGACGATGAGAGCGGTCGGAGGGGCGTCGGCGGCGAGCAGGGACTCCATGGCGGCGTGGCCTCCGGGGATGTCGGAGTTCCCGTCGGCCACGAGCGAGGGGTCGTAGGTCAGGCCGTTGCGGGACAGGCCCAGGCGGTAGCCGGCGACGCGCTCCTCGCTGGTGCCCAGACCGGCCTTGCCCCTGATCATTGCGATCCGGCGGTGACCGCGGGCGGCGAGATGGTCGACCAGGGAGGCTGTGGCCTCTTCGTTCTCCGGGCCGATCTGGTCGAAACGGTCGTCGATGAGGCGGTCCACCAGCACGGTGGGGACTTCCGCCTCCCGCAGGTGGTCCAGGGTCCGTCCGGGGCTGACGGAGGAGGCCAGGATGATGCCGTCCACCCGCCGCTGGCGCAGACTGCGGACCACCTCGAACTCACGCTCGGGCTCGTCGTGGGAGTCGGCCAGGAGCAGGGTGAGCCCGGCGTCGACCGTCGCCTGATCGACACCGGCGAGCACCCCGGCGAAGAAGGGGTTGGTGATCGCGGAGACGACCACACCGATGGAGCTGGTGCTCGACATGGCCAGGGCGCGCGCGAGCGTGTTGGGGGTGTAGCCGATCTGCGCGATCGCCTCCTCGACCTTGCGCCGAGTCTCCTCGCGGACCGGACGGGTCCCGTTCACCACGTAGGACACCGTGGCGATGGACACTCCGGCCGCACGTGCGACCTCCGTCATGGTCGTCACCGGAGTCCCCTTCGTCGTCAGTGGCTGGGCTGCCCTCGTCTGTCATGTTAACCGCTTAGATCCCTCATGTTAACCGCTTAGATTTGATTTCGCATCCCTCTTGCTAAGCGCTTAACCGTGCCTTAGCGTGACCGCCACGTCCGGCAGATCTAAACGCTTAACCGCCTCTGCCGGCTGGACCGCCGACCCTCGGGTGCGGCCGTCCGATGCGCCCGTCAAGCGCGACCCTCCGGTCCGGGCCCCCGTCGGCCTCCGCCACCCTCGCTGTTCTTCACCCCGCCCGTTTCAGCACTCAGCCCTCCCAGGAGCCGCGATGGACACTGCCGATACTCAGAGCCATGCGCTGGAAGCCTCAGAACCCGTGGCGGCGGCCGACGTCGCGGTCGAACTCGTCAACGCGTCGAAGGTGTTCGGCACGACCACAGTCCTGGACGGTGTGTCCCTGAGCCTGCGCCGAGGAGAGGTGCTCGGCCTTCTCGGCGAGAACGGGGCGGGCAAGAGCACCTGCGTCAAGATCATGGCCGGGCTGTACCGGCCGGACGGCGGCACCGTGCGGATCGGCGGGGGCGAGGTCACGTTCCACGGGCCCGCCGACGCCCGCCATCACGGGATCGCCGTGGTGCACCAGCACCCTGGGCTGTTCGGCGATCTGTCGATCGCGGAGAACATCCACGCCGGCCGTCTGCCCCTCAACCGAGCGGGCGCCGTGGACTTTCCGCTGATGCACGAGGAGGCCGCCCGATGGCTCGCGCTGCTCGGCCTGGAACGCGATCCGGGACTTCCGGTGTCGTCACTGTCCACGTCGGAGCAACAGCTCGTGGAGATCGCACGGGCGCTCGCCGGCGACGCCGACGTACTGATCCTGGACGAGCCGACCGCCGCCCTGTCCGCGGGTGAGGTCGCCACGCTCGAGAACGTCATACGCCGGCTGAGGAAGCGCCGGGTGGCGATGATGTTTGTGGGCCACCGGATGGAGGAGATCTTCCGGATCTGCGACCGGCTCGCGATCCTGCGTGACGGTCAGCTCCTGGACACCGTGCCGACCGCCGAGATCACACAGCGCGACGCCGTCGCGCTGATGGTGGGCAGGGAGCTCACGGAGCTCTACCCCGAGCGCGAGGTGACGCCGGGGGAACCCGTCCTCCAGGTCGAGGAACTCGGCCGGCAGGGGGATTTCGAGGGGATCAACCTCTGCGTGCGGGCGGGCGAGATCGTCGGTCTGGCGGGGCTGGTGGGCGCCGGCCGCACCGAGCTGGCCCGAGTGCTGTTCGGTGTGCACAGGCCGGACACCGGCGTCATCCGCCTGGACGGCCGGCCGGTGAGACTGCGGTCGGTCGCCGACGCGATGTCACGCGGAATCGCCTACGTGTCCGAAGACCGCCGCGGTCAGAGTGTGATCGAGGAGTTCTCCGTGCTGGAGAACGCCACGCTGCCGGTCATCGACAAGGCATCCCGATTCGGCATCGTGCTACGTCGTGCTCAACTCGCCCTGGTCTCAGGTGCGTTGGCCCGGATGAAGCTGCGTTCCACCGGCTTCGACCAACCGGTGGGCGCGCTGTCCGGTGGGAATCAGCAGAAGGTCGTGCTCGCGAAGTGGCTCGCCGTGCAGCCACGGCTGCTGATTTTGGACGAGCCGACCCAAGGCATCGACATCGGGGCCAAAGCCGAGGTCCATCGGATCGTCAACTCCCTTGCCGAGAAGGGTATGGCGATCGTGCTCATCTCATCCGACCTGCCCGAGCTGCTCGGGATGTCCGACCGTGTACTGGTCATGCGGCACGGTAAGTCGGCTGCGGAGTTCGACCGGGAGGAGGCGACGCCCTACGCCGTGGGTCTGGCGGCCACCGGCGTCGGTGGCGGTGTCGGCGAGGGCGGCGCTTCGGAGTCCAGCGGGTTGGCGGCGGCCGCGGCCCCGCAGGCGCGGGCGCGGCTACAGCCGAAACGGTCGCTGCTCTCCCGCATCCGTGGCCGCAGGGAGACGGGCCTGCTGGTGGCGATGCTCGCGCTGACGCTTCCGCTGAGTGTGCTGAACCCCCAGTTCCTGTCGCTGGGCAACCTGACCGCCCTCGCCATCAGTGCGGCGCTGCTGGGCATCGTGGCCCTGGGCCAGCTGCTGGTGATGCTGACTCGCAACATCGACCTGTCGGTGTCGTCGACCATCGGGCTGACCGCGTTCGCGTCGGCGCTGCTGATCAAGGAGCATCCCGACCTCCCGATCGGGGTGCCCGTGCTGCTGGCGTGCACTGTCGGGCTGCTCTGCGGCGCGTTCAACGGGCTGGTCGTGTCCTACGGACGGGTGCCGTCCATCGTGGCCACACTGGGCACGCTCGCGCTGTACCGGGGCATCGACGCGATGATGTCCGCGGGCAAGCAGGTGGCCGCCGGCGAGGTACCGGCGGCCTGGCTGGAGTGGACGGCCGCCAAGCCGCTCGGCGTGTCCCTGCTGATCTGGATCAGCGTGGCACTCTTCGCGGCGGCGGGGTTCATCCTGGGCCGCACCAGGCAGGGCCGCGAGCTGTACGCGTCGGGTTCGAATCCGGCGGGCGCCCGGCAGATCGGCATACCCGTCGACCGCCGCGTGCTCGGCGCGTTCGCCGTATCAGGGCTGCTGGCCGGCCTGGTCGGCGCGCTGTGGGCATCGCACTACGGCACGGTGGACGGTCAGGCGGCCTACGGACTCGAACTGACCGTGATCGCCTCAGTCGTCGTGGGCGGAGTCGCGCTGCGCGGCGGCGTCGGGACCGTGCAGCAGGTCGCCCTGGGCACGTTCGCCCTGCTCGTGATCGAGAACGTTCTCACGCTGGTGCGGGTCGACTCGCGTTATCTGCAGGCGGTGTTCGGCGCGGTGATCCTCCTCGCCGTTTCGCTCGACGCGCTGCTCGCCCGCCGTCGATCCCACCGGAGGGCCGTCTGATGCGGAACGCTCTGCGCGCCCGAGTCACTAGCTGGGACTACATCCTGGCCGCTCTCGTGCTGGTCCTGCTCTCGTCCGCCGCGCTCGCTCAGCCGGGTTTCGCCAGCGGCTTCAACTTCGCGAACTCGATCTCGCAGATGTCGGACAAGGCGCTGCTCGTCCTGCCGCTCGCCCTGCTGATCATTGCTCGAGAGATCGACATCTCCGTGGCCAGCATCGCCGGGCTCAGCGGTGTCGTACTGGGGATGGCCCTGCATGCCGGTATGTCGCTGTCCCTCGCCATCACGCTGGCGCTGCTGACCGGCACCCTGTGCGGGCTGCTCAACGCCGCGCTGGTCACCCTCGTCGGGCTGCCCTCGCTCGTGGTCACCCTGGGCACGCTCGCCCTGTTCCGTGGCCTGTGCTACGTACTGCTCGGCGGGACACCGATCGCCGACATCCCGCTGTCGCTCATCACCTTCGGCACTGACACGCTTCCCGGCACCTATCTGCCCTGGGACATCCTGCCGTTCCTGGTGCTGGCGCCACTGTTCGCGATCTTCCTGCACCGCACCCCGACAGGACGCCGGGTGTACGCCATCGGTGGCGGACCGGAGATCGCGGTCTACTCCGGTGTCCGGGTGAACCGCATCCGCTTCGCCCTGTTCGTCGCCTCGGGCCTCCTCGCAGCGCTGGCCGGAGTGATCACCGTGGCCCGCACCAGCCAGGCCGCTCCCGACGGGGCGCTGGGATTCGAACTCGACGCGATCACCGTCGTGTTCCTCGGCGGCGTGAGCGTCCTGGGCGGCAAGGGCCGTATGCCCGGGGTCATCTGGGCGCTCGTCCTGGTGGTCGCGCTGCGCAGCATGCTGCAACTGGGCAACGTCAGCGGCTACGCCCAGGGCACGGCCGTGGGACTCCTGCTCATCCTCTCGCTGCTGATCACGAACGCCACGCACCGGATCCACACGGCTCTCACCCGACGGCGGCTGAGCCCGGCCCCGGCCCGGCCATCCGTCGGCTCTTAGGGGAAGTCCGCAAATCCCGCCGGCGGCGCATATGGGCAAGCCCACGGCAGCCCTCTCTCCGACGACCCGCCCTGCCCTGCCCCTCCCCGGATCAGCCCACCCACCCCCACCCGCCCGGCTCAACCAGCCTTGCCCGAACGGAGAACCACCATGCGGTTCCATAGGTCGATCGCCCTGACTGCGACTATGCTGCTGGGCGCCGCGGTGACCGGCTGTGCCGACACCGGCGACACTGCTGGGAGCGCGCAGAAGTGCGCCTCCGGCCCCGTCACCGTCGGCTACGTGCCCAAGCTCGGTACGGACCCGTACATGACCACCATCCGCGACGGCGCGCGTGCCGCAGCGAAGGAGATCGGCGGGGACGTCGTCTACACGGAACCCAGCGAGGCCACCGGCGCCGCGCAGATTCCCTTCGTCAACCAGCTGATCTCCCAGCGGGTCGGTGCCATCGTCATCTCCGGCAGCGATCTGAATGGCGCTGCTGCCGCGCTGAAGAAGGCGCGGCAGGCGGGGATCAAGGTGATCTCCGTCGATTCCGATGTTGCCCCCGACGCACGTTCCCTGTTCATCAACCAGGCCAAGTCCGCCGAGCTCGGACAGAAGATGCTCGACAGCATGGCCCAACTCATGGGCAGCAAGGGCGAGTTCGCGGTGCTTTCGTCCACCGAGACCGCCGTCAACCAGAACGCGTGGATCAAGGACATGAAGTCCAGGTTGGCCACTGATCCGAAGCTGTCGGGGATGAAGCTCGTCACGGTCGCCTACGGCCAGGAGAAGGCCGACGTCAACGCCCAGAAGGCGAAGTCGCTTGTGCAGGCCTACCCGAAGCTCAAGGGCGTCATCGTCCCGGCCGGTATCGGCCTGCCCGCCGCTGCGGAGGCGCTGTCCCAGTCCGGCGACCTCGGCCGGGTGAAGCTGACCGGACTGGCCCCCGCGTCGCTGATCAAGAAGTACATCCAGGGCGGCGACGTCCAGGACATCTGGTGGAACGTGCATGATCTCGGCTACCTGTCGTACCAGGCGGCGCAGCAGCTCGCGCAGTGCAAGGTCGAGGCCGAGCAGGGCCAGAAGATCTCCGCAGGCTCTCTCGGCACCTTCCCGATCGGAGCAAAGGGCGAGGTGATCTTGGGGCCGGCCACTGTCGTGACCCCCAGGAACATCGACGATTTCGCGTTCTGACCTCGCGAAGCGGAGGCGCCGGCGGTTCTCCACCCCGCGCCTGAGGGGCGGAGGACCGCTCCATGAGCGCGAGCTTCGAAACCGGGTCGAAACAAGCTCGCAAAGCTTTGCGCAAGGACTGTACAGCCCGGGAGTGGCGCTGTAACGTCCCCCTTACGTCACCCAATATGGTGTGAAACCAGGAGGAACCCCAATGTCCAGGAACAGAGCGCATATCCGGGGGGCCGCGTTCGGCCTCGCGGCCGTCTGTCTGGCGGCGACCGCCGCCTGCACGTCCGAGAAGAGCGGCAGCACCTCCACTGCCGACGGCGGGGGCACGATCGAGATCGGGCTGGTGACCAAGACCAACACCAACCCCTACTTCGTCAAACTCCGCGAGTCCGCGATGGCCCAGGCCGAGAAGAAGGGCGCGAAGCTGATCGCCCTCGCGGGCAAGTTCGACGGGGACAACCAGGGTCAGGTCGACGCCATCAACAACCTCGTCTCCCAGAACGTCAAGGGCATCCTCATCACGCCCAGCAGCTCCAAGGGTGTGCTGGGCGCGATCGAGGCGGCGCGCGCGAAGGGCATCCTGGTCGTCGCCCTCGACACCGCGACCGACCCCGCCGACGCGGTCGACGCCACGTACGCCACGGACAACAAGGCCGCCGGCGCCACGCAGGGCAAGTACGTTCGCGCCGCACTCGGTTCGAAGACCCCCAATGTGCTGCTCCTGGACGGCACCCCCGGATCCACCGTGGACGACCAGCGCCACAACGGCTTCCTGGAGGGCTTCGGCCTGAACGGGAACTCACCGCAGATCAAGGGCACCGCCGTCACCAACGGCGACCAGACCAAGGCCCAGACGGCTATGGAGAACCTCCTCCAGCGCGACCCCGACGCCAACGCCGTCTACACGATCAACGAGCCGGCAGCGGCCGGCGCCGCCAAGGCACTGGCCGGAACCGCCGCGGCCAAGCAGGTCGTCATCGGGTCGATCGACGGCTCGTGCACTGGCGTACGCAACGTCAAGGCCGGCAGGTTCGCCGCCACGGTCATGCAGTTCCCGAAGAAGATGGCGGAACTCGGAGTCGACGCCGTCGTGGAGTACTCCGACAGCGGAGCCGAGCCGAAGGGCTTCATCGACACCGGTTCCCAGCTCATCACCGACAAGCCCGTGCCCGGCGTGCCCAGCAAGGACACCGCCTGGGGCCTGAAGAACTGCTGGGGATGACGATGACTGCCACCACCGTCGCGAGCGAGCATCAGACGATGCAGCGCGGCCGCGCCCTGGTCAAATGGTTCGCCAACAGCGCCACAGCGGGCCCGCTGGTCGCGCTTCTGATCGCGATCGCCGTCTTCGCGCTGAGCACCGACACGTTCTTCACCGTTGACAACGGCTCCCTCGTGGTCCAGCAGATGCTGGTGACGGGCACGCTGGCCATGGGGCAGACCCTGGTGATCCTCACGGCGGGCATCGACCTCGCCAACGCCGCCGTCATGGTGCTCGGCACCCTGGTGATCGCCAAGCTCGCGTCCGGCGGCGGAATGCCGGGCCTGCTCGCCCTCGCGGTCGGCGTCGTGCTGTGCACGGCGCTCGGAGGCCTGTCCGGCACCCTCGTCACCCGGCTCAAGCTGCCGCCGTTCATCGTCACGCTCGGTGTGCTCAGTGTCCTGACCGCGGTGTCGCAGCTCTACGCGAACGGCGAGAGCTTCCCCGTCACCTCTTCGGCACTGACCTGGCTGGGCGAGCGCAGCTACCTCTTCGGCCAGATCGAGGTCACCGTCGGCATGACGGTGATGATCGTGCTGACCGCGGCCGTGTGGTTCGCGCTCACGCAGACCTCCTGGGGGCGCAACGTCTACGCGGTCGGTGACGACGAGGAAGCCGCCCGGCTCAGCGGCGTCAATACCAAGCGCGTCATCCTCAGCGTGTACCTGCTCGCCGGCTTCATCTACGCCATCGCCGCCTGGCAGGCCCTCGGACGTATCCCCAACGCTGACCCCAACGCCTTCCAGCTGGGCAACCTGGAGAGCATCACGGCCGTCGTCATCGGCGGGACCAGCCTGTTCGGCGGACGGGGCGGGATCCCGGGCACCATCCTGGGAGCGCTGGTGGTCACCGTCCTCGCCAACGGCCTCACCCAGGCCGGCATCGACAGCCTCTACCAGCAGGTGGCCACCGGCATCCTCGTCATCGTCGCGGTCGCGCTGGACCGGCTCGTCAGGGGCCGCGCGACATGAGACGCGGTACCCGCACCAGCCTCCAGGGCACGCGTCCCGCGGGCACACGCCCCCAGGGCACCGAAGGCGGCGTCTCCCTGCCCGACCAGGAGTACTCCGCCCTGGAGGACAAGGCCCGAATCGTCATGAGGGCCCGTGGACTGGTCAAGCACTACGGAAACGTGTGCGCCGTCCGCGGATCGGACTTCGAGATCCGGGCCGGTGAGGTGCTCGCGGTGGTCGGCGACGCCGGCGCCGGCAAGACGAGCCTCATCAAAGCCCTGTCCGGGGCGATGGTGCCGGACAGAGGCACCATCGAACTCGACGGCCGCCCCGTCGACTTCCGCGGCCCGGCGGACGCCAGGGCACTGGGGATCGAGACGGTCCACCAGGCACTCGCGCTCAGCCCCCAGCTGAGTGTCTTCGACAACATCTACATAGGACGCCGGGTGCGCAGGCCCGGCCCGCTCGGCTGGCTGGGCATGGCCGACCACCGCAGGATGAGCACCGCCGCCGAACGTCAACTCGCCGCGCTGGGTATCGCCGCGATCGAGGACATCCGCCAGCCGGCGAGTGCCCTGTCCGGCAGCCAGCAGCAGGCCGTGGCCCTGGCGCGGGCCACGATGTTCGGCGGGCGGCTGATCATCATGGACGAACCCACCGCCAGGCTCGGGGCGGGCGAAGCCCACCGGGTCCTGGACCTCATCGCCTGCATCCGGGACCACGGCATCCCCGTGGTGATCGTCAGCCATGACATGCCACAGGTCTTCCAGATCGCGGACCGGATCCACATCCACCGCCTCGGACGGCGCGTCGCCCTCCTGGACCCTGCCTGGTGTTCCATGACCGACGCCGTAGGTCTCATCACCGGCGCCCTCAGGCTGGACCAGGACGGCCAGATCGTACAAGCGGCACGGCCCGCCCCGACCCGCGTACCCCGTACCGCATTCGTTCCGATGGAGCACCCATGACCGACGCCGTAGCAGCATGCTCGGACGACTTCGCACAGACCGAGCCGCTCTACCGTGACCCGCCGCTGCGAGCTCTCGCCGAAAGCGCGCTGCGCCTGGCCGCGCCACGCCGTGCCCTGCTCGGAATCGTGGGTGAACCGGGGGCCGGGAAGTCGACGTTCGCCCTGCAGCTTCTGGAGGAGATCGAGAAGCTGCACCCGGGCATCGCCACAGCGGTTTCCATGGACGGTTTCCACCTCGCGCAGCAGGTCATCGACAGTCTGGGGATGACCGCGCACAAGGGGACCATCGAGACCTTCGACGCCTATGGCTTCATCGCGATGCTGCGACGCGTCCGCGAGGAGACCGATCACACGGTGTGGTGGCCGGACTTCCGCCGGGAGCTCGAGGAGCCCGTGGGCCAGGCCCTGGAGGTGGCTCCGCACCATCAACTGGTGATCGTGGACGGCAACTTCCTGCTGGTCGACGAGTCACCGTGGAACCAGGTGCGAGGACTGCTCACGGAGACGTGGTTCCTCGACGCTTCCCCCGAGGCGCGCCGGCGACGGCTGATGCAGCGCTACGTCCGCTACGGCTTCAGCCGGCACAGCGCGCAGAACAAGACGGAGGGCATCGACGAACGGACCAGCGCGAGGATCCGCCGCTGGGCCTACAGCGCCGACCGGATCCTGAGCGAGCGGCTGCCCTGTATCGATCCGGGCCATGAGACGGGTGGGCACAGGCATCACCACTGAGGTGGGCGCCGCCGCCCGGACCAGTCCGTGCCGGGACCAGTCCATGCCCAGATCAGTCCACGCGAGGGTCAGTCCTTCCACGCGCGGGTCGATCCGGGCCCGGACCAACCCCGTGCCTGGATCAGTCCTCGGCGGCGTCACACCCGCACGACTCGCGGTGCTGGAACGTCGGCTGGATCAGCACACGCCGCGGCGGCAGGCCGGGATCGGCGATCCGGGACAGCGAGAGCTCGAAAGCCTGCTCACCGAGCATCAAAGTGGGCTGTGCGATGGCGGTGAGGCGCGGATGGAACAGGTCCGACCACTCGAAGTCGTCAAAGGCGACCAGCGCCATGTCCTGCGGAACCCGCAGCCCGGCGTCCCGCAGTCCCCGTATGGTCCCGATGGTCATCTGGTTGTTGCCCACCACGAGCGCCGTGGGGGGTTCGCTCCGGCTCAGCAGTTCGGTGACCGCCTGCTGTGCCGGAGCGGCCTGCGAGTCCCCGGAGACGAGGTACTCCTCCCGGACGGGGATACTGCCGCGTTCCAGGCCGAGCCGGTAACCGTTGACGCGTTCTTCCGTGGTGGAGAGACCGGGGCGGCCCGAGATCATCGCGATCCGGGTGTGACCGAGTTCCGCGAGGTGGTCGACCAGCCGGGCCGTCGACTCGACGTTCTCGACGCCGATCTGGTCGACTTCCTGCCGGACGAAGCGGTCGAGCACCGTGACGGGCACGTTGGCCTGCCGCGCATAACGCAGCGTGCGTTCGGCATTGCCCGAAGGGGCGAGGACTATGGCGCTGACCTTGCGTCGCAGCAGTTCGCCCACGGCACGCAGTTCCGCGTCGGGGTCGTCATGCGTCTCGGCCAGCAGCAGCGAATAGCCTTCCTTCGCCGCCCGCCGGTCCAGGCCGTGCACGACGTCCCCGAAGTAGGGGTTGGAGATCGCGGACATCGCCAGCCCGATGGTGCCGAAGCCCTCGTGCTGGTGCCGGGCCACCTTCTCGGGCACATAACCGCAGGCCGCGACGGCGTCGTGCACCTGGCGGGCGGTGTCCGGTGCGACCGGTCTGGTCTTGTTCAACACATGAGACACCGTCGAGATGGAAACGCCCGCCAGTTTCGCCACATCACCCATGGTGGCCGCCTGCCGCGGCCGTCTGCCTGCCATGGCGCCATGCTAGCAACTTTTGCGCAAACAAAAACAAGGCAAATGAAGACAGTCCGCAAAGGTTTGCGCAAAGTCTATACAGCGCATCATGGGCAGGGTAACGTCAGGTTTTGTCAGAGATGCCCCGTATAGCGCAACAGATCCGGGACCGGCACAGCAGATCCGGTGCCGATGACGGAGGTACGAAATGAACAGCCAGATGCCGGACAGATCGCGCCCGGACACCGCCGCGGCGGAGCGGGCCGAGATCGTCATGCGGGCCGAGGGCCTGGTGAAGCGTTACGGCAACGTCGTGGCGATCCGCGAGTCCGACTTCGAGATCCGCAAGGGCGAGGTCCTGGCTGTGGTCGGCGACAACGGCGCCGGCAAGTCCAGTCTCATCAAAGCGCTTTCGGGTGCGCTCATCCCGGACGCCGGCACCATCGCGCTGAACGGGAAGCAGGTGCACTTCCATTCGCCGCGTGACGCCCGGATGGTCGGCATCGAGACGGTGTACCAGACCCTCGCCCTCGCGCCCCAGTTGGACATCGCGACCAACCTCTTCCTGGGCAGGGCGCGCCGCCGGCCGGGAGTCCTCGGCTCCTGGCTGCACCTGCTCGACCACCGTGCCATGCGCGAGGAGGCCGCGGCCCAGCTGGACGCGCTCGGCATCGCCACCCTCCAGGACATCGGTCAGCTGGTCGGATCCCTCTCCGGAGGCCAGCGACAGGCCGTCGCGGTGGCGCGGGCCGCCATGTTCGGCACCGAGATGATCATCATGGACGAGCCCACGGCGGCGCTCGGCGTCCGGGAGTCGGACCAGGTACTGGAACTGATCCGCAAGATCCGGGACCGCGGCATCCCCGTGATCCTCATCAGCCACGACATGCCGCAGGTCTTCGAGGTCGCCGACCGTATCCATGTGCACCGGCTCGGCCGCCGGTACGCCGTCGTCAAGCCCGGCGGCGTCTCCATGACGGATGTGGTCAGCCTGATGACCGGCGCACTGAGCCAGGACGAGAACGGCAACCTCTACGAGGCTCCTGCCGCCGTCCACAAGCACGAGAGGGCCGGCCTCTCCGTCAAGGACTGACCGCGACGCCCGTTCTGCCGCGGGCCCTCAGCGGTTGCTGAGCTGGGCGTCGACCGCCTCCGGCGCCAGCAGGTGCTCGGAAGCGAGGGTGGCGGCGCCCGTCAGGCCGGCGTCGCCGCCCAGCAGACTGTGGCTGATTCTCAGATCGCGCGTGGCCAGCGGCTGGGAGCGGGCGTACACGGACTCCCGGATACCGGCCAGCAGGGTCTCGCGCGCCTCGGCCAGGGCCCCGCCGACGGTGACGACGGAGGGGTTGAGGACTCCGACGAGATCGGCGACCACGTCGCCGATGGCTCGTCCGGCCTGGCGTACCAGTCCCACGGCGTCGGAATCCCCTTCGCGGGTGAGCGCGACGATGTCGGCGGCCGTGCGGGCGTCGCGGTCCAGGCTCCGCAGGTCGCGGGCGATCGCCCAGCCGGCCGCTGCCGTCTCCAGACAGCCTGTGTTGCCGCAGCGGCAGGGTCTGCCGGTGCCGCGGTCGAGGTGTCCGATGTCCCCGGCGGTGCCGAGGGAGCCTCGGAAGAGCCGCCCGTTGAGGATCAGACCGCTGCCGATGCTCATACCGGCGTTGATCATGAGCAGGTTGTCCGTTTCGGGCCACCGCTTGCGCTGTTCGCCGAGGGCCATGAGCTGGGCGTCGTTCTCCAGGAAGACGGGGAGGCCGTCATGTCGGTCGGCGAAGAAGGCACGCAGGTTGAACTCGTACCACTTGCTCATCGTGGTCGGCGAGTTGATCCGGCCGGTGCTGGTCTCGACGGGGCCGGGCAGGCCGAGCGCGATGGCCCGGACCTCGGCGGCCGACTGCCCGGCCCGGTCGAGGACGGCGGTGAACCGGTCGTCCACCTGCCGCAGGACCTCCTGCGGACCGGAGTCCAGGTCCACGGGTGCGTCGGCGACCGCCAGGACCCCGGCGGCCAGGTCGGTGACGGCAACCCGGCAGTGGTCGAGTCCCAGCTCGGCGGCCAGGATGGTCCCGGACTTGTGGTTGAACTCGAAGACCTCGGCCGGTCGTCCGACCGAGGCCACTCCGGGACTGCCGGCGCCGTAGACGATGTACCCGGCTTCCAGCAGTCCGGTCAGCCGGTTCTCGACCGTGGCGCGGGCCATCCCGGATGCGCGGACGAGCTCGGAGCGGGTGCGAGCTCGCTGGTTGCGAATCATGTCCAGAAGATGGCCCGCACCCGATACCGCTCGGCCCTTACGAATCCCCATGACCGTCATTATGCCAATCGTGTATGCAATTCGGTTCACCACTGGATGGAAGCGGCGGCCGGGGAGAGACCGGGCCGACGCGGCGGAGGCGGGCGCGCCGGCCCGGGGACAGGGACCGGGCCGACGCGGGTCGGGGTAGCACCGCGCCGGCCCGGGGCATCAGGGCCTGGCCGCGAGCTTCGCGCCCAGGGTGTTGACGGCGTCGAGGGCGTCGTCGCCGCGGGCCTCGATCCGTACGGTGGCGCCACAGTCCACGCCCAGGGCCAGCACCGCCAGCATGGCCTGGCGTTCGCCCGCCGGCCGGCCACGTCGAGGACGATGTCGCTGCTGAAACCCTGGGCGCTCTGGACGAGCTCCGAGGCCGGCCGGGCGTGCAGTCCGTCTGGATCGGCGACGGTCACGGCGGCGGCCCAGCCGTCCCCCTCCCCGCCCCCGTGCAGCGGCTCTGCAGTGACCAGCGGAGCCGGTGCGGACGCGTCGAGCAGGCTGCGTACGGCCTCGGCGTCGTCGGCGTGGGCGGCCTGGTGGGCCAGCGTGACGGCGTCGGCGAAGTTCACTGCGGCGACGGCGGCCACGGCCTGGGGCAGGCGGGCGGCGGTCATGGACAGTTCGTCGATGCCCAGGCCGATCAGCAGCGGCTGGATGGCCGGGTCGCTCGCCGCCTCGCCGCAGACGCTGACCGTGATGCCCTGGGTGTGCGCGGCCTCGGCCACCAGGCCGATCGCCCGCAGCAGAGCCGGCGTGTGCGCGTCGAGCAGGTGGGTGACCCGGGCGTTGTCCCGGTCGGCGGCTACCAGGTACTGCAGCAGGTCGTTGGTGCCGATCGAGAAGAAGTCGGCTTCCTTGGCGAGGGCCGCCGCGCAGAGGACGGCGGCCGGCGTTTCGATCATGACGCCCAGTTTGACGCGGCCGTGCTCGGCGCCCTCGGCGGCCAACTCGGCGCGCGCCGCTTCGAGATGACCGCGTACGGCGCGCAGTTCGCCCGGGCCGGAGATCATGGGCACGCTGATCCACACCTCGCCGTCGGCGGCCGCGCGCAGGATCGCCCGCAGCTGGGTGCGCAGCACGTCCGGGGCGTCGAGCAGCAGCCGTACTCCGCGGTGCCCGAGCATCGGGTTGGCCTCGGAGCTGGTCAGGGGCGGCAGGGGCTTGTCGCCGCCGACGTCGAGCAGCCGGATCGTCACACGGCCGCCGCCCAGCGCCTGGACGGCTCCGGCGTACGCCGCCAACTGCTCGTGCTCCTCGGGCAGATGATCGCCTGCGAGGAAGATGAACTCGGAGCGGAAGAGGCCGACCGAGCGGGCGCCGGCGCGGTAGGCGCGCTCGGCCTCGTCGGCGGAGCCGATGTTCGCGGACAGGCGGACGCCGTGGCCGTCAGCGGTGGTCGCGCCGGGCAGGGGCTGGTCGGTGGCCGCCTCTCGCTGCCGGGCGACGGCGGCGGCGCGTGCGACGTCCTCGGGCGAGGGGTCGGGGGTCACGGTGCCCTGGTCACCGTCGACGAGGAGGGTCGTGCCGGCCAGGAGGGCGTCCAGCCCGGCCACTTGGACCACGGCAGGGATACCGAGCGAACGGGCGAGGATCGTGGTGTGGGCGGTGGGGCCGCCGCCCGAGAGGACGAAGGCGCGCAGGCGGGTGCGGTCCAGGCCGATGGTCTGCGAGGGCGTGAGGTCATCCGCCACGACGACGGCGTCCTCGGGGAGCTCGATCTCCGCCTGCCGGGAGACGCCGAGCACGGTCAGCAGACGATGACGCAGATCGTCCATGTCGGTGGCGCGCTCCGCGATCCGCGCACTGCCCGAGGCGCGCAGGTCGGCGGCCTGCGCGAGCAGCACGCGTTGTACGGCGGTGGGGGCGTCCACCAACTCCTCGCGCACCGCCTCCGTCAGACGCGTACACAGGTCGGGGTCGGCCAGCATCGCCTGGTGTGCGGCGATGATGCCCTTCTCCTCCGCGCCGGAAACGCCGGCTCCCAGGACTTGAAGCTCCTGGGCGGCATCGCGCAGACACCCCTCCACCAGGGCCAGTTGGCCCGCCACCTCTTCCGCCCCGATGGCGCGCGCCATCAAGTGCGCGTCGGGACGGTTCCAGAGCACGGCTGTGCCGCTGATGACGCCCGGGGAGGCCGCGATCCCGATCAGCGGGGTCGCGGTGGCCGGTGCAGGGGGTGTCTCAGTCGCCATGAGGAGTCCCTAGGGGTCGGGCGGCCGGTTGCCGCAGCTCCCTGAATCTCAGCCGGATTTCAGTTCAAAGTCAACAGTGTTCTGTCTAGCGCTAGACAGAATTCCCGTTTACGCTGCCGTCACCCGGCGCACAGCTTCGCGATCCGGGCAATCCCTCTCATCAGCAAGGTTCTCCGCATGTCAGAACAAACATCCCTTCTGGGGCTCCTCCCGGAGGAGGCAGTCCTGGTGGACGTCCACGCCGGCGATTGGCGGTCAGCGATCCGCCTGGCCGGCGAGGGGCTGATCCTGGGCGGCGCGGCCACCGCCGACTACACCGACGAGATGATCGCCACGGTGGAGCAGCTCGGCCCGTACATCGTCATCGCCCCGGGGCTGGCCCTGGCCCACTCCCGCCCCTCCTCCGCGGTCCGGCGCACCGGGCTGTCCTGGGTGTCGCTGCGGACCCCCGTCAGCTTCGGCCACCAGGAGAACGACCCGGTTCGCCTGGTCGTGGGCCTCGCCGCGACCGACCACACCCAGCACACCGCCGCTCTCGGCAGCCTGGCTCAACTGCTCGGCGATCCAGCCCGAACGGACGAGCTGACGGCTGCTCCCGACGCCGCCACCGTGCGGCACCTGATCAGCAAGTTCGGCCAGTCCGACCACATCGACCCGGAGGTCACGTCATGAAGATCCTCACCGTCTGCGGCATGGGCGTGGGCAGCAGCATCATCCTCAAGATGAACGTCGAGAAGGCCCTGCGGCGCCTCGGCGTGTCCGGCGAGGTCGAGGTCGCCGACATCGGCACCGCACGCGGAGCGGCCACCGGGGTCGACCTCGTGGTCACCTCCGGCGAACTCGCCACTCAGCTGGGCCAACTGAAGGCACAGATCGTGGTGGTCGACAACATCGTGAACGTCGACGGCATCGCCGAGGCACTCAAAACCGCTCTCCCCAACGTCAGTTGACGCCCGCGCCGCCGCGCCCTCCGTCCCCACCCCCGCTCTGAGGAACCACCCATGGATGCCATCGTCGGCATAGCCACATTCATCGTCAACAATGTTCTCAATCAGCCCGCCTACCTCGTCGGCATCATCACCGCGATCGGCCTGCTCGCGCTGCGCCGCAGCGTCGGCCAGATCATCGGCGGCGGTCTGAAGGCCGCGATGGGATTCCTGATCCTCGGCGTCGGCGCCACCACCGTCGTCGGCGCCCTCGAACCGCTCGGCAAGCTCATCCTCGGAGCCACCGGTGCCCGCGGCGTGGTCCCCACCAACGAAGCGGTGGTGGCCCTGGCGCAGGAGCAGTTCGGCGCTCAGGTCGCCTGGGTGATGATCGCCGGCTTCGTCGTCAGTATCCTGCTGGCGCGGTTCACGCCGCTGAAGTACGTGTTCCTCACCGGGCACCACACCTTCTTCATGGCCACCCTGATCACCGCCCTGCTGGCCACGGCCAAGCTGTCGACCTTCGGGATGATCGCGGTCGGCGCGGCCCTGCTGGGCACGATCATGGTCGTCATGCCGGCCCTGGTCCACCCCTGGACCCGGCGGGTCACCGGCGGCGAGGACGTCGCCATCGGCCACTTCGGGTCGATCGGCTACATCGCGGCCGGTACGGCCGGACGCCTGGTCGGCAAGCGCAGCAAGAGCACCGAGGACATGAAGTTCCCCGAGGGACTGAAGTTCCTGCGTGACTCGATGATCGCCACCGCGCTGTCCATGGTCCTCATCTACACCGTGGCCGCCCTCGCCATGCTCGGCCGGGTCGGCCAGACCAAGGCCTTCGCGGTGATGGACGCCACCACAGTGGGCGAATACATCATGGCCGGGATCATGCAGGCCCTGCTGTTCGGCGTCGGTGTCGCCGTCATCCTCTTCGGCGTCCGCACGATCCTCGGCGAACTGGTCCCCGCCTTCAACGGCATCGCCGCGAAGGTCGTCCCCGGCGCTCTGCCGGCGCTCGACTGCCCGGTCACCTTCCCTTACGCGCCCAACGCCGTCCTGATCGGATTCATCTCCAGTTTCACCGGCGGCCTGGCCAGCCTCGGCGTCCTGATGACCTTCAACGCACCGATGGGCCTCGCGCTGATCCTGCCGGGCATGGTCCCGCACTTCTTCACCGGCGGCACCGCGGGCGTGTTCGGCAACGCCACCGGTGGACGCCGCGGCGCCGTCGTCGGTGGCTTCATCAACGGCGTGATCATCACCTTCCTGCCCGCTCTCCTGCTCAAGGTCCTCGGCTCGCTCGGTCTGGCCAACACCACCTTCGGCGACGCCGACTTCGGATGGTTCGGCCTGTCCGTCGGCTACGCGGTCAAGCTCGGCTCCACGAGCGGCCTGCTGGTACTCGCGCTCATCGTCTGCGCCCTGCTGGGCGGCGCCATAGCCTTCCAGCGCTTCGTGGTGAACCGCGGCTGGGACCCGGGTGCCACACGTGAGTCCCACCTCGCCGAAGTCGCGGGCAAGGGCAAAGGCCCTGCCGCGCAGCCCGCTGCCGCCGAGTCGTGACGCGTGACTGCCCACAACCCGACGAAATACGAAGGAGCCTGACTCAGGGTGAGCACCAAGCCGACCACCACAGACCTCGAGTGGACCGAGTTGGACCAGCGGTCCGTCGACACCGCGCGTGTCCTGGCCGCCGATGCCG
>NZ_JBIBKD010000002.1:0-113559 GCF_042959065.1 Streptomyces sp. NPDC007929
AAACGCCCGGTTACATTCCGAACCCGGAAGCTAAGCCTTACAGCGCCGATGGTACTGCAGGGGGGACCCTGTGGGAGAGTAGGACGCCGCCGAACAATTCTTGGGAAAGCCCCCGCATCTTCGGATGCGGGGGTTTTCTGCGTTTGGGCCCCCTTTCGGGGGCCTTTCCTGTTTTATAGACGCCCTGCGGACTTCAGTGCCAGATACGCGTCCGCGAGTGCCGGCGCGAGGTCGTCCGGTGTGGCATCCACGACCGTGACGCCATGGCGGCGCAGTTGCTCAGCGGTGCGGTCGCGTTCCGACTGGGCCTGGGCGGCCGCTGCGGCCTCGTAGACGGCGTCGACATGGCCACGAGACGTCGCCATGTCGGTGATGTGCGGGTCGGCCACCGACGCCAGCAATACCGTGTGGCGCTGGGTGAGCTGGGACAGGACAGGGAGCAGGCCCTCCTCGATGGGAGCCGCGTCCAGGGTGGTGAGCAGGACGATCAGGGAACGGCGTGGGGACGTACGCAGAGCGGTGGCCGCCAGCCCTCGTGCGTCCGTTTCGAGGAGCTCAGGTTCGAGCGTGGCCATCGCGTTGACCAGGGCGGGCAGGACGTCGCCTGCGCTGCGGCCCTGGACGAGGGCGCGGACCTTCCGGTCGTAGGCGAGGAGGTCCACGCGGTCGCCGGCGCGGGAGGCGAGGGCTGCGAGGAGGAGGGCCGCGTCCATCGAGGCGTCGAGGCGCGGTGCGTCGCCCACGCGGCCGGCCGAGGTGCGGCCGGTGTCGAGGACCAGGAGGATGTGGCGGTCGCGCTCGGGGCGCCAGGTGCGTACGGCGACCGTGGTCTGCCGGGCTGTGGCGCGCCAGTCGATGGAGCGGGTGTCGTCGCCGGGAACGTACTCGCGCAGGCTGTCGAACTCCGTGCCCTCGCCGCGGGTGAGGACGCTCGTGCGGCCGTCCAGTTCGCGCAGGCGGGCCAGCTTCGAGGGCAGGTGCTTTCGGCTGGTGAACGGGGGCAGGACGCGCACCGTCCAAGGAGCCCGGTGGGTGCCCTGGCGGGCGAACAGGCCGAGGGGGCCGTACGAGCGGATGGTGATGCGGTCGGCGTGGCGGTCGCCTCGTCGGGTGGGTCGCAGGCGGGTCGTGATGCGGCGGCGTTCGCCCGGGGGGACCGTGAGGCGGTGGCGGGAGGCGGTCGTTTCCGTGCCGGGCTGCCAGCTGCTGGGCGGCCAGGCGTCGCGGAGGCGGGCGCGCAGGGGGCGGCGGGACGGGTTGGTGAGGGTGAGGGTGACGTCCGCCGTCTCGCCGAGGCGTGCGGAGGTGTCGCCGGAGCGGGTCAGGCCGAGGGGGCGTACGGGGGCGGCCAGGGCGAAGTCGCAGGCGCAGGCCACGGCCAGGGGGGCGTTGACCGCGAGGATGCCCGTCCAGCTGGGCTCCCAGATGCCGACGGGGAGGGAGCCCAGGGCCGCGAGGAGGGCGGCGCGTCCGGTGAGTGCCATCAGCGGGGGACGGGGACGTGGGCGAGGATCGCGTTGATGACGGAGTCGGCCGTCACGCCTTCCATCTCGGCCTCCGGGCGGAGTTGCACACGGTGGCGGAGCGTGGGGAGGGCAAGGGCCTTCACGTCGTCGGGGATGACGTAGTCGCGTCCCGTCAGCCAGGCCCAGGCGCGGGCGGTGGCCAGGAGGGCCGTGGCGCCTCGGGGGGAGACGCCGAGGGTGAGGGACGGCGACTCGCGGGTGGAGCGGCAGATGTCGACGACGTAGGCGGTGATCTCCGGGGAGATGGTCGTCTTGGCGACCGCGGCGCGGGCTGCCTCCAGGTCGGCCGGGCCCGCCACGGGGCGTACGCCGGCGGCGTGCAGATCGCGGGGGTTGAAGCCCTCGGCGTGGCGGGTGAGGACGTCGATCTCGTCCTGGCGGGAGGGGAGGGGGATGGTGAGTTTGAGGAGGAAGCGGTCCAGCTGGGCTTCCGGGAGGGGGTAGGTGCCCTCGTACTCGACCGGGTTCTGGGTCGCTGCGACCAGGAAGGGGTCGGGGAGGGGGCGGGGGGTGCCGTCGACGGTGACCTGGCGTTCCTCCATGGCTTCCAGGAGGGACGACTGGGTTTTGGGGGGCGTGCGGTTGATCTCGTCGGCGAGGAGGAGGTTGGTGAAGACCGGGCCGGGCTGGAAGGAGAACTCGGCGCTGCGGGTGTCGTAGACCAGGGAGCCGGTCACGTCGCTCGGCATGAGGTCGGGGGTGAACTGGACGCGCTTGGTGTCGAGTTCGAGGGCCGAGGCGAGGGCGCGGACCAGGAGGGTCTTGGCGACGCCGGGGACGCCTTCGAGGAGGACGTGGCCGCGGCAGAGCAGGGCGACGACGAGACCGGTGACGGCGGGGTCCTGGCCGACCACGGCCTTGGCGATCTCGGCGCGCAGGGCCTCCAGGGCGTCGCGGGCGGTGCCCGGGTCCCCGGTCTTCCCGGCGTTGTCAGTGGTCGGGTCCATCATGGACGGCGTACCTCTCTTTCGAGGGCGTCGAGTCGGTCGGCGAGTGCGATGAGTGCTGCGTCGTCGCTGGGCGGGGGTCCGAAGAGGAGGGTGTGCTGGTCCTGGCCGTTGCCGTGGAGGTGGGCGGACAGGGCGGGGAGCAGGGCCTCGGGCGTGTGCGCCTGGGTGACGGGGACGCCGACGAGGGGGGCGAGGCGGGTGCGGGTGGTGGAGCGAAGAGCGTCGGCCGCGCGGTCGCGGGCGTCGGTCTTGCGGTAGAGGCGGGCGCGGCCTTCGGCGGTTTCGGAGGCGCGGATCGCGACGGGGAGTTTTTCGGGCACGAGGGGGCCCAGTTGGCGTGCCCTCCACAGGGCGGCCAGGGCTGCGGCGATGAAGAGTTGCAGGGTGCCCCAGAGCCAGCCCGAGGGGAGCAGGTCGAAGAAGCTGCGTTCGTCGTCGGTGCCGTTGGCCGGCGTGTCGGAGAGCGAGGGGAGGTACCAGACCAGATGGGGGCGCGAGCCGAGGAGTTGGAGGGCGAGCGAGGCGTTGCCCTGTTCGTCGAGGCGGTTGTTGAGGAGGATGTCGGGCGCGCCGAGGGCGATGGTGTCGCCGTTGCCCTTCTCGTCCGGGAGGCGGAGCAGCGTGGCCAGGCGTTCGCTGGGGTAGCAGGCGTCGGCGCCGAGGTGGGTGGTGGTGTAGCGGACGCCTCCGGTGTCGGCGGTGCCTGCGCGGCGGGCGGCGGGCAGGGCGCAGTCGGGGGCGAGCGTCGAGTCGAGGCTGGTGGCGGGGTCGGCGGTGACGCCGGGGGCGAGCCGTTCGATGGAGGCGCTGCCGGAGGCGACCAGGACGGTGCGGCCGCCGGAGTCGGCGAACGCCTGGTGCAGGCGGGTCTGCTGAGTGGGGGTCAGCAGGTCGGGGAGGGCGACCAGGAGGGTGGTGTCCGGGCCGGCGGCGGTGGCTGCTTCGTCCAGGGTGGTGACGACGCGGGTGTTCACGCCGCGGTCGGCGAGGAGTTCGGCGACGGCGCGGCTGCCGCCGGGGTCGGCGGAGCGCGGGTCGAGTTCGCCGTGGCGGGCGTCGGAGCGGACGACGGCGATGGCGACGGCTCCCGCGAGGAGCACCACGAGGGCGAGCGCGATGCCGCGGGCGCGGGTCCACACCTGGCGGGCGGTGGGCGAGGCCGAGGTGGACGTGAGGGTGGCCTCGGTGGTCATTCGGCGGCTCCCTGGCGGGTGTTGGGGGCCGTGGTGGCGCTGCTCGTCGCGAGCTGGGGCTTGGTGCGTTCCAGGTCGCGGTCGAGTTCCGCGATGCGCTGGTACGACTCTTCGGTCGCCGAGCGGCCGCCGTACGTCACGTCGTCGAAGTCGCGGGCGGCGGTGCGCAGTCGGTCGGTGTGTGCGGGCAGGGCGCGTCCGGCTTCGGCCGCGGCCTCGTCGGCGGTGCGGCCGGGGCGGATGTCGAGGAGGGCGCGTTCTTCCAGGGCGCGGACGACGGCGCGCATGCGTTCCTGGACGGCCTGGTTCCAGTGGCCCTGGGCGGCGTGTGCCTCGGCGGCGGCGCGGTGCTCGGCGGCGCTGCGGGGGCGGTCGTCGAAGAGGGTCGCGGAGGAGGTGGGTTGGCGGCGGGGGGTGCCCAGGCGCCACCACAGGGCGGCCAGGACCGCGATGACGGCCAGGATGATGACGATCAGGCCGAGGGTGCCGCCTGGGGTGGCGGTCGAGGCGGCGTTGAGGAGTTTGCCGAGCCATTCCCAGAAGGCGTCGAGGGCGCGCTGGACCAGGCTGGGGTCGTTCTCGTGGTACATCCGCTTGGACAGTTCGCGCCGGGCCGCCTCGCGCGCGGGGTCGCGTGGGACGGTGAGGGGCGGGTCGTCGGCGGAGCGTGCCGACGACAGCAGGGAGGTGTCGCCGGCGCTCAGCAGCGTCCGTATTCCGGCGCGTGGCAGCGCCGTTGTGAGAAGTTCCCCCGCCCGGCTCACCGCATCAGCTCCCCGGGGTGGTGCCGGGGGCGGTGGGGCTGTAGCCCTGGACACCGGCGGCGCGGGCCAGTTCGAGGTCGAGGGCCTCGCGGCGGATGCGCTGGTCGATGTAGAGGAGCACGGTGACGCCGGCCGTGATCGGGAACGTGATCATGGAGCCGATCACCGAGCCGATGCCGCTGATGATGAGGAACGACCAGCCGAGGCTGCCGACACCGGTGTTGAGCCAGCCGGTGAGGCCGTCGCCGCTGAGGGCCGCGGCGAGGAGGGTGAAGGGGATGACGATGATCGAGGCGACGACGCTCGCGATGAGCGTGGCGAGCAGCTGGATGCCGAAGATCCGCCACCAGGTGCCCTGGACGAGCTTCGCGGAGCGGCTCATGGCCTTCTTGATGCCCTGCTTCTCCAGCATGAGGGCGGGAGAGGCCAGGGAGAAGCGGACGGCCAGCCACAGGGCGACGATGCCGGCGCCGATGATGCCGAGGACGGTGAGGGCGATGCCGGGGCCGCTGCTCCCGGCGAGGGTGACGAGAAGGCCGGGCAGGGCTCCGACGGTGACGACGCCGACGGTGATGAGCAGCAGTACGCAGATCAGGCCGAACAGTTTGAGGACCTGAGGGCGGGCGTCCCGCCAGGCCTCGCCGATGGTCACCGACTTGCCGAGTACGGCGCGGCTGGTGACGGTCGTGAGCAGGGCGGTCGCGATGACGGTGCCGACCAGGGAGATCACGAAGACGACGGAGGAGTTGAGCATGGCGTCGCCCATGGCGCGGCTCAGCTCACCGACGGTGGCGCTGGGGTCGTTGAGGGCCTCGGTGCTGGAGTCTTCCAGGACGAGGCCCTGGAGGAGGACGACGATGACCTCGGTGAGGACGGCGACGGTCAGAGAGATGCCGAGGACCGTGCGCCAGTAGGTGCGCATGGTGGAGACGGCGCCGTCGAGGATCTCGCCCACGCCGAGCGGGCGGAGCGGGATGACGCCGGGCTTGGCGGCGGGCGGGGGGCCGCCCCAGCCGCCTCCCCAGCCGCCGGGGCGCCCGGGGGTGCCGTAGCCGCCGGGGCCTGCGGGTCCGTAGCCGCCGGGGCCGTATCCGCCGGGGGGCTGGTTGCCCCAGCCCGGGCCGGGGGGCGGGGGCGGGGGTGCCTGGCCGGGGACGGAGGGGCCGCTGGGGGCGGACCACTGGGCCGGTGGCGGCTGGTCCTTGGACCACTGCGGGCCCGGACCCTGCGGGGCCTGGCCGGGCTGGGCCGGCTGGTCCGCGGGCTGTGCGGGGCGGTCGGTGGGCCCGGCAGGGCCGGACTGGTCCGGCTTCCGGCCGTCGGACGGGGCGGATCCGGGCGAGGCCCAGCCCGGAGTGTCGTTCATCGTCGCTCCTTCACGGTGCCCGTCCGCGGTCGCGGCGGCAGGTTGGCAGCCATCGTGCCATGGGGTGGTCTTGGAGTGACCGGCCGCGGTATGGGCTGCGTACCTTCAATTGTCCGCGCGATTGGGGGCAGACTGACGGCATGGCTGATCAGTACGCGCACAGCGGCGATGACAAGCGGCCGACCGAGATCCCGGCGATCCGCTGGGAAGAGCCACCGGAAGGCCCGGTTCTGGTCCTGCTGGACCAGACGAGGCTGCCTGCCGAGGAGGTGGAACTGGTCTGTACGGACGCGCCCGCGCTCGTGGAGGCGATCCGCTCGCTGGCCGTGCGCGGGGCGCCGCTGCTCGGCATCGCGGGGGCGTACGGTGTCGCGCTCGCCGCCGTGCGGGGCTTCGACGTGGACGAGGCGGCGGCCTCGCTGGCGGGTGCCCGGCCGACCGCGGTGAACCTGGCCGTGGGGGTACGCAGGGCGCACTCGGCGTACGAGGCCGCGCTCGCCAAGGGCGGCGACGTGCGGCAGGCGGCCGCTGCGGCGCTGGCCGCGGCGCGGCAGCTGCACCGGGAGGACGCCGAGGCCAGTGGGCGGATGGCCGAGCACGGGCTGGCGCTGCTGGACGAGCTGCTGCCCGGCGGTGGGCACCGGATCCTCACCCACTGCAACACCGGTTCGCTGGTGTCGGGCGGGGAGGGCACGGCGTTCGCGGTGGCGCTCGCGGCGCACCGGACGGGGCGGCTGCGGCGGCTGTGGGTGGACGAGACGCGTCCGCTGTTGCAGGGCGCCCGTCTGACGGCGTACGAGGCGGCGCGCAGCGGGATGGCGTACACGCTGCTCACCGACAACGCGGCGGGGTCGCTCTTCGCCGCCGGGGAGGTGGACGCGGTGCTGATCGGGGCGGACCGGATCACGGCGGATGGTTCGGTGGCGAACAAGGTCGGGAGCTATCCGCTGGCGGTGCTGGCGCGGTACCACCATGTGCCGTTCATCGTGGTGGCGCCGGTGACGACGGTGGATCTGGACACGGCGGACGGGGCGTCCGTCGAGGTGGAGCAGCGGCCCGGGCACGAGGTGACCGAGGTGACGGCGCCGCAGGTGCCGATGCTCGGTACGGAGGCGGGCGGTGGGATCCCGGTGGCACCGCTGGGGACGCAGGCGTACAACCCGGCGTTCGACGTGACGCCGGCCGAGCTGGTGACGGCGATCGTCACGGAGGAGGGTGTTGTCTCGCCGGTGACGGCCGAGGCGCTGGCCGAGGTGTGTGCGCGGTCACACTCCGTTGCGGCGGGCTGAGCCGGGCGGCCGCGACTCGGGGCGTGCGGGGCGGGGGCCGGGCCGCGGAAACCCGGCCTCGCGGCCCTGCCGTAGATCGTCCGCGGGCGGGCGAGGGCAGACAGTAGCGCTTGCTGCGACTATGGTCACTGGCCGGTGACCTACCTCACCACTGCCTTCGCCACTGTTATGAGAATGGGATGATGTCGTTTATGAAGGGACGAGTCCTGGTCGTCGACGACGACACCGCACTGGCCGAGATGCTCGGCATTGTGCTGCGTGGTGAGGGTTTCGAGCCGTCGTTCGTGGCCGACGGTGACAAGGCGCTGGCCGCGTTCCGCGAGGCCAAGCCGGATCTGGTGCTGCTCGACCTCATGCTGCCCGGCCGGGACGGCATCGAGGTGTGCCGTCTGATCAGGGCGGAGTCGGGCGTGCCGATCGTGATGCTGACCGCGAAGAGCGACACGGTCGACGTCGTCGTGGGCCTGGAGTCGGGCGCCGACGACTACATCGTGAAGCCGTTCAAGCCGAAGGAGCTGGTGGCCCGGATCCGGGCGCGGCTCAGGAGGTCGGAGGAGCCCGCTCCGGAGCAGCTCGCCATCGGTGACCTGGTCATCGACGTGGCGGGGCACTCCGTGAAGCGGGACGGGCAGTCGATCGCGCTGACGCCGCTGGAGTTCGACCTGCTGGTCGCGCTCGCGCGCAAGCCGTGGCAGGTGTTCACCCGCGAGGTGCTGCTGGAGCAGGTCTGGGGTTACCGGCACGCGGCGGACACGCGGCTGGTCAACGTCCATGTGCAGCGGCTGCGCTCCAAGGTCGAGAAGGACCCGGAGAAGCCGGAGATCGTGGTGACCGTCCGTGGTGTCGGTTACAAGGCAGGGCCGAGCTGACATGACCGGCGACAGTGCCGCTTCGGCGCCCGGCCGGTCCGGGGCCCGCCCGGAGCGGCCTGTCGGGCGGAAGGAAGGTTCCGGCTCCCGCTGGGCGCGGTTCCTGGAGAGCGGACTGCTGCGCGGCGGGGTCCAGGGCAGCCCGGTCATCCGCCTGTTCATGCGGTGGGTGCGCCGGCCGCTGCTGCCCGTCATGCGGCTGTGGCGGCGCAACATCCAGCTCAAGGTCGTCGTCACGACGCTGCTGATGTCGCTGGGTGTGGTGCTGCTGCTGGGCTTCGTTGTCATCGGGCAGGTGCGCAACGGCCTGCTGGACGCCAAGGTGAAGGCGTCCCAGAGCCAGGCCACGGGCGGTTTCGCGGTGGCCAAGCAGCGGGCCGACGAGGCGGCGAGCGGCACCGGGGACGACGCCGCCACCTCGGACGGGCGCCCCGCGCAGAACGTCACTCCGTGGATGAGCGACCTGGTCTCCTCGCTGTCCAGCGGCGGTCAGGGCGCCTTCGACGTGGTGACGCTCCCGGCGTCCGACGCCGACGCCGGCGGTGGCCGCGGGCAGCGTGCCTCCGGCGAGGTGGACTGGAGCAGGAGCGTCCCCGCCGACCTGCGCGAGCGGATCGGCAGCAGCACGACGGCCGCGCAGAGCTACACCCGCATCACGTACAACAACCCGGCCAAGGACTCCCAGCCGGGCCTGGTCATCGGCAAGCAGGTCAACGACCCCAACGGCGACCCGTACCAGCTCTACTACCTCTTCCCGCTGACCCAGGAGGAGAAGTCGCTGAGCCTGGTCAAGGGCACGCTGGCGACGGCCGGGCTGTTCGTGGTCGTGCTGCTCGGGGCCATCGCGTGGCTGGTGGTGCGGCAGGTCGTGACGCCGGTGCGGATGGCGGCGGGCATCGCCGAGCGGCTGTCGGCCGGGCGGCTCCAGGAGCGTATGAAGGTCACCGGTGAGGATGACATCGCGCGGCTCGGTGAGGCCTTCAACAAGATGGCGCAGAACCTCCAGCTGAAGATCAGCCAGCTGGAGGACCTGTCGCGTATGCAGCGCCGGTTCGTGTCGGACGTGTCGCACGAGCTGCGTACGCCGCTGACGACCGTACGGATGGCCGCGGACGTCATCCATGAGGCGCGGGTGGACTTCGACCCGGTGACCGCGCGGTCGGCGGAGCTGCTCGCCGATCAGCTGGACCGGTTCGAGTCGCTGCTCGCGGACCTGCTGGAGATCAGCCGGTTCGACGCCGGGGCCGCCGCGCTGGAGGCGGAGCCGATAGACCTCAGGGACGTCGTCCGGCGGGTGGTCAGCGGGGCCGAGCCGCTCGCGGAGCGCAAGGGCACGCGGATCCGGATCCTGGGCGACCAGCAGCCCGTGGTCGCCGAGGCCGACGCCCGGCGCGTGGAGCGGGTGCTGCGCAACCTCGTCGTCAACGCCGTCGAGCACGGCGAGGGCCAGGACGTCGTCGTCAAGCTCGCCGCGGCGGGCGGGGCGGTGGCCGTGGCGGTGCGGGACTACGGGGTCGGGCTCAAGCCGGGCGAGGCGACCCGGGTGTTCAGCCGCTTCTGGCGGGCCGATCCGGCACGCGCGCGTACCACGGGCGGTACGGGCCTGGGGCTGTCCATCGCCCTGGAGGACGCGCGGCTGCACGGCGGCTGGTTGCAGGCGTGGGGCGAGGCGGGCGGTGGTTCGCAGTTCCGGCTGACGCTGCCCAGGACCGCCGACGAGCCGCTGCGGGGCTCCCCGATACCGCTGGAGCCCAAGGACTCACGGCGCAACCGGGGTCTCGACGACGCCGGGCTGCCCTGCGGCGGCGGGGATGGCGAGAAGCGGGCGACCGTGCCGGCCCAGCCGGTGAGCGGGCCGGTGCCGCAGGGGGCGAAGCGGGACCCGATACCGCCCCGTGTGGCCCCCACCGTGGACCCGACGGCGCTGCCCGGCAACGGTTCGCGTGTCGTGCCCCGGCCCGCCTCGGGCACACGGCGGCAGGACCCGCCGGCGGGCACCGGCCAGTCCGCCGCCCGCGCGGGCGGCCAGGAGCGGCCCGGACGCGACGAGGGTGACGCCGGGCGGGGTCCGGTGGTGAACGGGCCGCGGGACGAGAACGACGGCCGGGAGAGCGAGCCGGGGGACGTGGACAGGCAAGGGGAGGCATCTCGTGGGCGCTGACCGCGAGGGGCGCGGCCGGCGCAGGCACGCGCGCGTGATGGCGTACGCCGCCGGTGGCGTCCTGGTGCTGGCGGGGTGCGCCTCGATGCCGGACAGCGGGGATCTGCGGGGCGTGGAGTCCACCCCGCGCCAGGAGACCCAGGTGCGGGTCTTCGCCGTGCCGCCGGGGGAGGACGCGCCGCCCTCGGAGATCGTGCAGGGCTTCCTGGAGGCGCTCACCAGCGACGACCCGCACTACAAGACCGCGCGCCAGTACCTGACCGGCGAAGCCGCGAAGGCGTGGCGGCCCGAGGCGTCCGTCACGGTGCTGACCGACGGGCCCGGAGCCAAACCGGAGGCGGGCGGTGGCGGGGAGGACACCGGCAAGATCTCGTACATGCTGACCGGCGACAAGGTCGCCACCGTCGACGCGCAGCAGGCCTACGCGCCGGCGACCGGGGCGTACGGCAGGAGCGTGCACCTGACGCAGGACAGCAAGCGGCAGTGGCGGATCGACGCGCTGCCGCAGGGCGTCGTCATCGGTGAGTCGGACTTCCTGCGCAACTACATGTCCGTCAGCAAGTACTACTTCGCCTCGAACACCGAGGCGGCCGGGTCGAAGTCCCAGCCCACGGCGGTCGCCGACCCCGTCTATGTGCGCCGCCGCGTGGATCCGATGACCCAGATGGTGAACTCCCTGCTGCACGGGCCCACGCGATGGCTCGGACCCGTGGTCAGATCGAGCTTCCCCACCGGTACGGCGCTGGCGAAGGGCGCCGGCGCGCTGACGCCCGACGACCGGAACAAGCTGACCATCCCGCTCAACGACAAGGCGGCCCGCGTCGGCACCAACCGGTGCCAGGAGATGGCCGCGCAGATCCTGTTCACGCTGCGCAACCTCAGCCCCGCCGTGGACGAGGTCGGGCTGCGGGCCGGCGGGTCGGAGCTGTGCTCGCTCACGCGGGGCTCGGCCGACGCGGCGGCCTCCCGGAGCTCGGCGCGCCACCCCGACTACCTGTACTTCGTGGACGGCAAGCACCGACTCGTGCGGATCCCCACGGGCAACAGCGGCACCGACGCGGACGCGGCGCCGGGGGCGCTCGGCGAGGGCGACACCGCGCTGCGGTCGGCGGCCGTCTCGCGTGACGAGCGCACCGCGGCCGGCGTCAGCCTCGACGGCCGGTCGCTGTACGTGGGGTCGCTGGTCTCGGGCGGTTCGCTGGGCGAGCCGCTGCTGCGCAGCCGGGGCCCGGCCGAGAAGGACCGGTTGACGACCCCCAGCTGGGACGCGGACGACGGCCTGTGGGTCGCCGACCGCGACCCCGGCCGTCCGCGGCTGCTCTTCTTCGAGGAGGGCAAGGGCGATCCGGTTCAGGTGCGGATGCCGCACCTGGACGGACGGATCCAGTCTGTGCGGGTGGCCGCGGACGGGGTGCGCATCGCGCTCGTCGTGGAGAAGGGCGGCAAGAAGACCCTTCTCATCGGGCTGATCGAGCGGGACGGCGAGCCGGGTGGCAAGCCGGCCGTGAGCGTGGTGGAACTGCGCTCCGCGACGCCGGAGTTGGAGCAGGTCACGACCATGTCGTGGGCCGGGGACAGCCGGCTCGTGGTGGTCGGGCGCGAGCACGGGGGCGTCGAGCAGATGCGGTACGTCCAGGTCGACGGCTCCACGCCGGACGTGCCGGCGCCCGCGGCTCTGACGGGCGTCAAGGAGGTCACGGCGTCCGAGGACGACCAGCTGCCGTTGGTGGCGTACTCGGTGGACGGCATCGTGCGGCTGCCCACGGGCGAGCAGTGGAAGAAGGTCACGGAGGGGACGGCTCCGGTGTATCCGGGGTGAGGTGAGCGTTCCCGGTCGCGGAGGGGGCCGGGGCGCCGGGGCGGATGGCCGCTCCTGCCGGGGTCGACTCGGGAGGGGCGGCTTTTGGGGTTCCGGGGGCCGGACAGGGGGGCCGGGACAGAGGGGGCCCGGACAGGGGGCCAGGCAGGGGGCTGCCGCCTGGTCTCCCGCGAGGTGGCTTGCCGGTTCTTTGTCCACAGGGGCGCCGTTATCCACAGGGGTGGCGGGGCCCGGGCCGTGTCGGCACAGTGGACGTCATGCGGGGGTGGTGGCAGGACCTCACCGACCTGGTGCTGCCGGGCGAGTGCGGGGGCTGCGGAGTGGCTCGTACGGTGCTGTGCGCGCGGTGCCGTGCGGTGCTGGGCGGAGCCGAGGCGCAGCGGGTGCGGCCGGTGCCGGAGCCGCCCGGGTTGCCCGTGGTGCACGCGGCCGCCCGGTACGCGGACGAGGTCCGGGCGACGCTGCTGGCCCACAAGGAGCGGGGCGCCCTGGCACTGGCCGGACCGCTCGGGGTGGCACTGGCGGGCGCCGTGCGGGCGGGGCTGAGGCGTGCTGTGGCTCCGGCGGGGGCCGGGGCGGCGTGGCCCCGGGGCGGCAGGGCGCCGGTGCTGCTCGTGCCGGTGCCGTCCGGGCGGCGTTCCGTGCGGGCCCGGGGACATGATCCGGCGCGGCGGATCGCATTCGCGGCGGCGGGTGAGCTGCGGCGGAGGGGAGTCGCGGCGCGGGTGGCCGGGGTGCTGCGGCAGCGGCGGGCCGTGGCCGACCAGTCGGGGCTCAACTCCCGGCAGCGGCTGGACAATCTCGCGGGGGCTCTGCTGGTGGCTCCCGCGGGAGCGCGGTTGCTCTTCGGGGGCCGGGTCGTCCTGGTCGACGACGTGATGACCACGGGTGCCTCCCTGTCGGAGGCCGCGCGAGCCGTGCGGGCGGTTTCGTCCGCTCCTGAAGGCCTGCCCGAGGGCCGATCCGGGGACCCGTCCGGTGGGCAGGGCGGGGTGCCGGGGCCGATTCCGAACGCTGCGTGGACTTCGACCGTGTACGAGGGAGAGACGTGGGAAAGCAGAGAAGAACAGAACGTCGGATCAAGGCGGGAGAGGACGGGTCGGTGGCCCGACCGGCAGGTAAACGCGGGTGTGGGTGACGCCGGCGGAGTCGTTGACCTGGTGTGCGCGGCAGTCGTCGCGGCATCACCGGACTCTTTCGAAATAAACCGGAACTGACTGAGATCTTGTGTCGTTGCAGGTAACGAGAGGGCCTTTTCACCTGAACGGAGGTACGCCGCAGTAGAGGGTGACGACATCCGTCCGGGCGAGATATGTTCGGTTGAGAGGAAAGCCGCAGGCCACACCTCTCAAAACCGAATGCCGTGCTGCGGGTTTTTCATCATCACTCGCGACGGTGGAGTGGAGATCTCGCTCGCGGGGGAGGAGGTGGAAGTCACCGAGTCCGAGGTTCCGGGACTCACCGGAGCCTGGTGCAAAAGGGAGACGCTCCGCACCGAAGCGGAGCGATCCGGGAACGGAGTTCTGCGTGGACATCGTCGTCAAGGGCCGCAAGACCGAGGTGCCCGAGCGGTTCCGGAAGCACGTGGCCGAGAAGCTGAAGCTGGAGAAGATCCAGAAGCTCGATGGCAAGGTGATCAGCCTCGACGTCGAGGTGTCCAAGGAGCCCAACCCCCGGCAGGCCGACCGTTGCGACCGAGTGGAGATCACGCTCCGCTCCCGCGGCCCGGTGATCCGGGCGGAGGCAGCGGCGAGCGATCCGTACGCGGCGCTCGACCTGGCGGCGGAAAAGCTGGAAGCCCGGCTGCGCAGGCAGCACGACAAGCGGTATTCGCGCCGTGGTGCGCGCCGGATCCCGGCCGCCGAGGTCGCCGACCACGTCCCGGGCGTGGCGACACTCAATGGAAACGGACTCGTGCCGGCTCCCGAGGAGGAGCCCGAGGCCGTACCCACGAAGAAGATCGGCTCGCTGGAAGTGCAGGGTGACGGCCCCATCGTCGTCCGCGAGAAGACCCACGTCGCGGCACCCATGACCCTCGACCAGGCTCTCTACGAGATGGAGCTGGTCGGGCACGACTTCTACCTGTTCGTCGACTCCGAGACCAAGGAACCGAGTGTCGTCTACCGACGGCACGCCTACGACTACGGCGTGATCCACCTCAGCACGGACACGATGGTCACCCAGGCGCACTCCCCGGACGCGGGCGGTGCGCTCGGCGGCTGACCCTGCCGGTGACAGCGGAACAGGTGCCCCTGGAGCGCGTGTGCGCCCCCAGGGGCACCCCCGTGCGACCACTTCGCGCCCCGCTCCGGCACCCCGGCGCCGTCCGGGCATGAAATCATGGAGGCCACGGCCCAACCGGTGGGTCGTTGCTCTGGGTTGGCGATGGCTCAGGACCTCAAGGCCACAGCCTTCAGGGGGAGGAACGATGGCGGACAGCTTCGGACCGATGCGTGACGAGGATGCCCACGACGGCGTCGTCGGCATGGGCCCGGACTCGGGGACTCCACGCAAGGAACCGATCAGAGTCCTCGTGGTGGACGACCACGCCCTGTTCCGCCGTGGCCTGGAGATCGTGCTCGCGGCCGAGGAGGACATCCAGGTCATCGGGGAGGCGGGCGACGGCGCCGAGGCCGTCGAGAAGGCCGCCGACCTGCTGCCCGACATCGTCCTGATGGACGTGCGGATGCCCAAGCGGGGCGGGATCGAGGCCTGCACCTCCATCAAGGAGGTGGCACCCAGCGCCAAGATCATCATGCTGACGATCAGCGACGAGGAAGCCGATCTCTACGACGCCATCAAGGCGGGGGCGACCGGCTATCTCCTCAAGGAGATCTCCACGGACGAGGTGGCCACCGCCATTCGCGCGGTGGCCGACGGGCAGTCGCAGATCAGCCCGTCCATGGCGTCGAAACTCCTCACGGAGTTCAAGTCGATGATCCAGCGCACGGACGAACGCCGGCTGGTGCCCGCGCCGCGTCTGACCGACCGCGAACTGGAAGTCCTGAAGCTGGTCGCCACGGGAATGAACAACCGAGACATCGCCAAGGAGTTGTTCATCTCCGAGAACACCGTGAAGAACCACGTCCGCAACATCCTGGAGAAGCTGCAGCTGCACTCCAGGATGGAAGCGGTGGTGTACGCGATGCGGGAGAAGATCCTCGAGATCCGCTAGGGACCGGGGCCCCTACGTCAGGGACCCGGGGCCCTGGCCTCCTCAGTCGAGAATGCGGGTGAGTTCCCTCGCCAGGGGCTCGCGCAGGTCAGGTGCGTCGACCCGCTCCACGCGGACGTTCGTGCAGTCCACCCAGGTCGCCGCCTCCGCCAGGGCCTGAACGATCGCCGGTACGGCCTTCGGGCCGTCGAGGGAGACCTGCTTGGCCACCAGCGTGCGGCCCTCGCGGGCTGGATCCACGCGGCCGACGAGACGCCCGCCGGCCAGCACCGGCATCGCGAAGTAGCCGTACACCCGCTTCGGTTTGGGGACGTAGGCCTCCAGGCGGTGGGTGAAGCCGAAGATCCGCTCCGTGCGCGCCCGCTCCCAGATCAGGGAGTCGAAAGGCGACAGGAGTGTGGTGCGGTGACGGCCGCGCGGCGGCGTCTCCAGGGCAGCCGGGTCGGCCCAGGCCGGTTTGCCCCAGCCCTCCACCGAGACCGGGACCAGGCCCGATTCCGCGATCACCGCGTCGAACTGCTCGCCCTTGAGCCGGTGGTAGTCGGCGATGTCCGCGCGTGTGCCGACCCCTAGGGCACGGCCCGCCAGCCCGACCAGACGGCGCAGGCACTCGGTGTCGTCCAGCTCGTCGTGCAGCAGCTCCTGCGGAACGGCGCGCTCGGCGAGGTCGTAGACGCGCTTCCAGCCGCGGCGCTCCACACAGACCACCTCGCCGTACATCAGGGCGCGTTCGACGGCGACCTTGGAGCCGGACCAGTCCCACCAGTCGCTCGTCTTCTTCGCGCCGCCCAACTCCGTCGCGGTGAGGGGGCCTTCGGTGCGGAGCTGTTTGATGACCTGGTCGTAGGTGCCGTCGGGCAGGTCGTGGTTCCAGTGCGGGCGGTTGCGGTAGGCGCGGCGGCGGAAGGCGAAGTGGGGCCAATCCTCGATGGGGAGGATGCAGGCGGCGTGGGACCAGTACTCGAAGGAGTGCGTGTCCTTCCAGTAGGCGTCGTCGACCGTCTTGCGGCCGACCGCGCCGAGGCGGGCGTACGGAACGAGCTCGTGGGAGCGGGCCAGCACCGAGATGGTGTCGAGCTGTATCGCGCCCAGGTGGCGGAGGACGCCGCGGACGCCGGAGCGACGGTCGGGCGCGCCGAGGAACCCTTGGGCGCGGAGCGCGATTCTGCGGGCCTCGTCGGCGGAGAGGTCTGCGATGGGGCGCGGGGTGGTCATGGCCGCAGACTAGGGGGTGGGTCTGACAATGCGGTGCGACCTGCGGTTCTGCCCAGGCGAGCGGGTCTGTGCGGGGCCGCGGTTCTGGCTGCGGCCGCGGTTGTGCCCAGGGCCGGGCCGGTCAGCGCGCCGGGAGGTACGGCGCCGTCGAGGGGAGGCCCAGGTCCGAGGGGAGCAGGGAGCCCACCCAGATGTCCCGGCGCACTCCGTTGTTGTTCATCGCGGATCGCAGCGTGCCCTCGATCGTGAAGCCCGCTCGCTGAGCCACCGCACGGGACGCCCGGTTCCCCACCTCCGCACGCCATTCGACGCGGTCGAGAGCGGCCTGGGTGAAGGCCCAGCGGCAGGTGGTGAGGGCGGCCTCGGTGATGTAGCCGTTGGCGCGGTGCTCCTTCACGGCCCAGAAGCCGAGCTCGCCCATGCCGAGGGCGCGCAGGGTGATGCTGATCATGCCCGCGAGTTCTCCGGAGTGCAGGAAGACGCCGAAGGTGAACATGGAGCCGTCCGCCCAGCCGTCCGGGACCAGTTGTTCCGTGAAGCTCCGGGCGTGCTCGCCCAGATAGGGCGAGGGGATCGTGGTCCAGCGCTGGATGTCGAGGTCCTGGCAGGCGTCGTACACCGCGTCGGTGTCCTGGGCGCCGACCGTGCGCAGCAGGAGGCGGTCCGTGGTGAGGGTGACGGGGTCCATCGGCCGATTCTGCGCGGAGGCAGGTCACGACGCCATGGGTTTGCCCTCGGTGAAGGAGTGGTCACACGGTGTGCAATTCGGTGGAGGGGTGCGGCACTATCCGAGGGGGCCGCACGTTGTCCCCTTTGAAGCAGACGTGAATCAGAATGGAAGCAGCGGACGGTGCCGTCACGGCAGGCCCTCCCGGCGCGGTGGGGTCCTCGCATACGATGGCCGTTGCTCAGTAAGTCAAGTGGTAACCGACCGTCCCAGGCCCGACCGGCAAGGAGACCAACCCCCGTGTCCGTCCTCTCGAAGATCATGCGTGCAGGCGAAGGCAAGATCCTGCGCAAGCTGCACCGCATCGCGGACCAGGTCAACTCCATCGAAGAGGACTTCGTCGACCTCTCCGACGCCGAGCTGCGCGCCCTCACCGATGAGTACAAGCAGCGCTACGCCGACGGCGAGACCCTGGACGACCTGCTGCCCGAGGCCTTCGCCACCGTCCGCGAGGCCGCCAAGCGCGTCCTCGGCCAGCGTCACTACGACGTGCAGATGATGGGTGGCGCGGCCCTGCACATGGGCTACGTGGCCGAGATGAAGACGGGCGAGGGCAAGACCCTCGTCGGCACCCTGCCGGCGTATCTGAACGCCCTGTCCGGCAAGGGCGTCCACATCATCACGGTCAACGACTACCTGGCCGAGCGCGACTCCGAGATGATGGGCCGCGTCCACCGGTTCCTGGGCCTCGAGGTCGGCTGCATCCTCGCCAACATGACGCCGGCTCAGCGCCGCGAGCAGTACGCCTGCGACATCACGTACGGCACGAACAACGAGTTCGGCTTCGACTACCTGCGCGACAACATGGCGTGGTCCCAGGACGAGCTCGTCCAGCGCGGCCACAACTTCGCCATCGTCGACGAGGTCGACTCCATCCTCATCGACGAGGCCCGTACGCCGCTGATCATCTCCGGCCCGGCCGACCAGGCCACCAAGTGGTACGGGGACTTCGCCAAGCTGGTCAAGCGCCTCAAGCGCGGCGAGGCCGGTCAGCCGCTCAAGGGCCTCGAGGAGACCGGCGACTACGACGTCGACGAGAAGAAGCGCACGGTCGCCATCCACGAGTCCGGCGTCGCCAAGGTCGAGGACTGGCTGGGCATCGACAACCTCTACGAGTCGGTGAACACCCCTCTGGTGGGCTACCTGAACAACGCCATCAAGGCCAAGGAGCTCTTCAAGAAGGACAAGGACTACGTCATCATCGACGACGAGGTCATGATCGTCGACGAGCACACCGGACGTATCCTCGCGGGCCGCCGTTACAACGAGGGCATGCACCAGGCGATCGAGGCCAAGGAAGCGGTGCCGATCAAGGACGAGAACCAGACGCTCGCCACGATCACCCTCCAGAACTTCTTCCGCCTCTACAAGCGCCACGACCACAACGACAAGGAACAGCCCGGTCTGTGCGGCATGACCGGTACGGCCATGACCGAGGCCGCCGAGTTCCACCAGATCTACAAGCTCGGCGTGGTGCCCATCCCGACGAACCGGCCGATGGTCCGCAAGGACCAGTCGGACCTGATTTACCGGACCGAGGTCGCCAAGTTCGAGGCGGTCGTCGACGACATCGAGGAGAAGCACCGCAAGGGCCAGCCGATCCTCGTCGGCACGACCTCCGTCGAGAAGTCCGAGTACCTCTCGCAGCAGCTCAGCAAGCGCGGCATCCAGCACGAGGTGCTCAACGCCAAGCAGCACGACCGGGAGGCGACGATCGTCGCCCAGGCCGGCCGCAAGGGCGCCGTCACGGTGGCGACCAACATGGCCGGCCGTGGTACGGACATCAAGCTCGGCGGCAACCCCGAGGACCTCGCCGAGGCGGAGCTGCGCCAGCGCGGCCTCGACCCCGAGGAGCACATCGAGGAGTGGGCGCACGCCCTGCCCGAGGCGCTCGAGCGGGCCGAGAAGGCCGTCCAGAACGAGAAGGACGAGGTCGAGAAGCTCGGCGGGCTCTATGTGCTGGGCACCGAGCGGCACGAGTCGCGGCGCATCGACAACCAGCTGCGCGGTCGTTCCGGCCGACAGGGCGACCCGGGCGAGTCCCGCTTCTACCTCTCCCTCGGTGACGACCTGATGCGGCTGTTCAAGGCCCAGATGGTCGAGCGCGTGATGTCGATGGCGAACGTCCCGGACGACGTGCCGATCGAGAACAAGATGGTCACGCGCGCGATCGCCTCCGCCCAGTCGCAGGTCGAGCAGCAGAACTTCGAGACGCGCAAGAACGTCCTGAAGTACGACGAGGTCCTCAACCGCCAGCGCGAGGTCATCTACGGCGAGCGGCGCCGCGTCCTGGAGGGCGAGGACCTGCACGAGCAGGTGCAGCACTTCATGGACGACACCATCGACGCCTACGTCCAGGCCGAGACCGCAGAGGGCTTCCCCGAGGACTGGGACCTCGACCGGCTGTGGGGCGCCTTCAAGCAGCTCTACCCGTGCAACGTCTCGATCGAGGAGCTGGAGGAGGCGGCCGGCGACCGGGCCGGACTGACCGCCGAGTTCATCGGCGACTCCATCAAGGACGACATCCACGACCAGTACCAGGCGCGTGAGACGCAGCTCGGCTCCGAGATCATGCGTGAGCTGGAGCGCCGGGTCGTGCTGTCGGTGCTGGACCGCAAGTGGCGCGAGCACCTCTACGAGATGGACTACCTCCAGGAGGGCATCGGCCTGCGCGCCATGGCGCAGAAGGACCCGCTGGTCGAGTACCAGCGCGAGGGCTTCGACATGTTCACCGCCATGATGGAGGGCATCAAGGAGGAGTCCGTCGGCTACCTGTTCAACCTGGAGGTCCAGGTCGAGCAGCAGGTCGAGGAGGTCCCGGTCGAGGACGCCAAGCCGGTGGCCGACCTCGAGAAGCAGGACGCGGTGCCGGCGCAGGCGGGCTCCCGGCCGGAGATCCGCGCCAAGGGGCTCGACGTCCCGCAGCGGCGCAACCTGCACTTCTCCGCGCCGACGGTCGACGGCGAGGGCGGCACCATCGAGGGCGACTTCACCGAGGACGGCGAGCCGGTGCGCTCCGAGGCCGACGGCCTGACGCGTGCGGAGCGGCGCAAGCAGTCGCGGGGCCGGGGGCGTCGCAAGAAGTGACGGTCGCCGAGGCGGCGTAGTGGCTTGAGGGGCCGGACACCTGAGGGTGTCCGGCCCCTCGGTTTCTGTGCGCCTTGGTCGGACCGTTCTGTGCGCCTCAGTCGGACCGCGGGCGGGGTGGGCGGGGGCCGAGTTCCACCGCCGTGCAGCGCCAGCGCAGGTCCTGGCCTAGTTCCAGGCGGAAGGCCATGGCGCGCAGCCGGTCACCGGCGCCGACGCGTGCGAAGGCCTCGATGGCGCCCGGGCGGGGTTCGAAGTAGCCGATGTCGCGCACGACGGGGCGGATGCCGCGGGTGCGCAGGGGGCCGCGTTCGGCCAGCCAGGCCAGTTCGTCGTAGGCCCGGCCGCGGGTGTGCCGGAGCATCGAGTGGACGGGGCGGTGACCGCTCAGCACGGCGACCAGGAGGTCGGCGAACACGTCGGTGGGCAGGGGCTGGGGGACTGCCGCGTGCCGGGACGCTTGGTCCGGGACGCGTGGGGTGGGTTCGGCGGAGGTGGCCGTCGTGGCGGCAGGGGTGGTGGGGGCGGCAGGGGCGGTGGGGGCGACGGGGGTGGCGACGCCCGCGCGCGGGGCCCCGGGGGCGGACGTCTCAGGGGCCCTGCGGGTGGCTGCGCGGGTCGGGGCGGGGGTGGGCGGACGAGTGTCCGCCGGGCGGCTGCGAGGGCCCCTGCCGCGAGCGGAGGCCGGTGGACGACCGCCGGCGGCCGAAGGCCGGGAACGCCCGCTGCCGGGGGACCTCGGGGGTGCGGCGGAGGTGGGGGTGGGGACGGAAGCGGGAGGCGCGGATCCTGAGCCGGAGCCGGATCCGGCTCCGGCGGCGGTGTGGGGCGTCGTGCTCGCGGAGCCGTACGGAGCGCTGCGGCTCCAGGCGTCGGGCGCGGTGCCGCCGGGGGAGCGGGGTGAGGTGTTCGCCCGGGCGCGCCCGGCGGTGGCGTCAGCGGGGACGCGGGGTGTTGCGGCGCCTGGGGTCGGCGAGGCCGCGTGGGCCGGTGTGAGGGTGCGGGGCGCTGTGCCGCCGCCGGGGGCGAGTCCTGGAGGGTAGGTGGGTGGGCGGTGTTGGGTCCGGGTCATGACCTTGTGCATGGGGTCCCCGTTTCGGAGCCCGGTGGATACCGGGGAGTAACTTCGGTCGGTGATCTTGTACGGGGCCGACGGGGACCGCGGCAAGGAAGCGGGACCCGGGTCGCGGGCGCCGGAATGTTCACCTATCCGGGTGATATCGGGGGTGTGGAGCCCGGGATCAGGGGGGTGCGCCGGGTGAATTCCTGGCCGGAGGTGGACGCGTCCGGTGCCCCGGGGCGGAACTCGAAAGGGGACGCCACGCACGTATCCTGAAGGCCCTCCGGGAGCTCTCCGGAGCTCCCCAGGTGCCCTCCCCTGACCACGACCACGAAAGCGGCCAGCCATGCGTGTCTACGTGCCCCTGACCCTCCCCGGTCTCGCCGAGGCGTACAAGACGGGTGAGCTGGGAGCCGGAGCGTTCGTCGCCTACGCCGTGACGCCGGGGCTGCGCGAGTGGTACGCCTCCGACGACATCGAGGAACTGGAGTACGCGGCGCTCGGCCGGGCCGCGCTGGCCTCGCTGCGTCTGCTGGCGGCCGAGCCCGAGGCCCCGCGGCGCCGGATCGTGATCGCCGTCGACGTCCCCGACCGGGCCGCGAGCGCGGACCACGACCCGGCGGAGCCGGGGGAGGTGCGGGTCGCGGGCCCGGTGCCGTTGGGCAAGGCCGCGTCCGTGCACGTCGACGCGACGGACGCGCAGGCCGGGGTGGCGGCGGCCGCCAAGGCGCTGCCGGCGGCGGAGCGTGGGGACGACGACGCCCTGGCCGTCGTGGACGGCGCCGAGGACCACGAGCTGCTGTGGTTCGCCACCCAGGAGATCGCGAACCTGGTGGGCCACGGAAGCTGAACCGGCCACCGAGGCTGAACCGGCCACGGAAGCTGAACCGGCCACCGAGGCTGAACCGGCCACGGAAGCTGAACCGGCCACCGAGCTGAACCCGCCACGGAAGCTGAACCCGCCACCGAGCTGAACCGCCCGCAGGGGGCGCGTTGAGGTGCTGTTCTCTTGATTGTCAGTGCGGGCGGGTACGTTTTTGGGCATGGGGACGAAGACGGGCGCGCACATTGTCTGGGACTGGAACGGGACGCTGTTCCACGACATCGACGCGATCATCGGGGCGACGAACGCGGCCTTCGCCGAGCTGGGGCTGGAGCCGCTGACGCTGGAGAGGTACCGGGAGCTGTACTGCGTACCGGTGCCGAAGTTCTACGAGCGGCTGATGGGGCGGCTGCCGACCGAGGCCGAGTGGGAGGCCATGGACGACATCTTCCACCGGTACTACGCCGAGCACCGGACGGCGTGCGGTCTGACCGCGGGGGCCGTGGAGCTGCTGGCCGACTGGCGCTCGGCGGGGCGCAGCCAGTCGATCCTGAGCATGTACGTGCACGAGGAGCTGGTTCCGCTGGTGCGCGGGTTCGGCATCGAGCCCCACTTCATACGGGTGGACGGGCGGACCGGGCCGTCGGGGGGCAGCAAGGCCGAGCACATGGTGCGGCACCTGGCGTCGCTGAGCAGTGTGGCGCCGGAGCGGACCGTGGTGATCGGTGACGCGGCGGACGACGCGGTCGCCGCGCTGCACGTGGGGGCCCGGGCCGTGCTGTACACCGGCGGGTCGCACAGCAGAGTGAGCCTGGAGGCCGTCGGCGTTCCTGTCGTGGACACGCTTGAGGAAGCGGTTGCCGAGGCGGAGCGGCTCGCCGCCTGACGGGTGTCCTGACCGAAACGCGTAGCGACACTGTGCAGAACGTCAAACTTCGAGGGCTGGTTTTGTACACATACGGCTCATGACGGAGCCCCTGTGAGGAGCGATAGCCTTGGTGGCGTGATCAGCGCGATAGCTCGCGGGGACGTCGTCGTCCCTGCCCTGCGCCCGGAGAGCACGGACGACATCCGTGACCGGGCGGCGGTCGCTGGTCTTCGCGGGCGGGACGTGGCGTCGAGGACTGCCGGGACCCCGAGCATCACCTGGCTTCGGGCGTCGCAGAGAGCAGCGTCACACCGGTGGAGCAGCTCAAGATTGGCTCAGACATCCCCGCTCGTCTCACCTTGCGGCATAGCGTCGGAACAGACCGGATACCCCGTGTCACGACGTGAGGCCGCAAGCGCAGAGGCCGTACTTCCTTCTACGTCACGCAACGGCGCGCGACAGGAGCCAGAGGACAATGCAGACCAAGCTGGACGAAGCCAAGGCCGAGTTGCTCGAGAGGGCCGCCCGGGTTGCTGAGAACAGCCCGGTCGGGGGGCACCTACCGACCGGGTCGACGGGCGAGGAGACCCCAGACGCCCAGAAGGCCCCGGACCGCGAGACCCTCCTCACGTTCCTCCAGCGTTACTACCTGCACACGGCCCCGGAGGACCTCACCGACCGCGACCCGGTCGACGTCTTCGGAGCCGCCGTATCGCACTACCGGCTGGCCGAGAACCGCCCCCAGGGCACGGCGAACGTCCGGGTGCACACCCCCACGGTCGAGGAGAACGGCTGGACCTGCAGCCACTCCGTGGTCGAGGTCGTCACCGACGACATGCCCTTCCTCGTCGACTCCGTCACCAATGAGCTGACGCGCCAGGGGCGCGGGATCCACGTCGTCATCCACCCCCAGTTCGTGGTGCGGCGCGATGTCACCGGCAAGCTCATCGAGGTCCTGTCGACCCGGCCCACCGGCGACCTCCCCCACGACGCGCACGTCGAGTCCTGGATCCACGTCGAGATCGACCGCGAGACCGACCGGGCCGATCTGAAGCAGATCACCGCCGATCTGCTGCGTGTGCTGTCCGACGCCCGCGAGGCCGTCGAGGACTGGGGCAAGATGCGCGAGGCGGCGATCCGGCTGGCGGAGGGGCTGCCGGACGAGCCGATCCCCGACGACCTGCCCGGCCCCCAGGTCGAGGAGGCCCGTGAGCTGCTGCGCTGGCTCGCCGACGACCACTTCACCTTCCTCGGCTACCGCGAGTACCAGCTGCGCGCCGACGACTCGCTGGCCGCCGTGCCCGGCACCGGGCTCGGCATACTGCGCGCGGACCCGCAGCACGCCGGGGAGGAGAGCCACCCGGTCAGCCCGTCGTTCGAGCGGCTGCCCGCCGACGCCCGGGCCAAGGCGCGCGAGCACAAGCTGCTCGTGCTGACCAAGGCGAACAGCCGGTCCACCGTGCACCGGCCGTCGTACCTGGACTACATCGGCGTCAAGAAGTTCGACGCCGACGGCAACGTGATCGGCGAGCGCCGGTTCCTCGGACTGTTCTCCTCCGCCGCCTACACCGAGTCCGTGCGCCGGGTCCCGGTCATCCGGCGCAAGGTCGAGGAGGTCCTGGAGCGTGCCGGGTTCTCGCCCAACAGCCACGACGGCCGCGACCTGACGCAGATCCTGGAGACGTACCCGCGCGACGAGCTCTTCCAGACCCCGGCCGACGAGCTGCGGGCCATCGTCACCTCGGTGCTCTACCTCCAGGAGCGCAGGCGCCTCAGGCTCTACCTGCGCCAGGACGAGTACGGGCGCTACTACTCCGCCCTCGTCTACCTCCCGCGCGACCGCTACACCACCGCCGTCCGCCTGCGGATCATCGAGATCCTGAAGGAGGAGCTGGGCGGCATCAGCGTCGACTTCACGGCCTGGAACACCGAGTCGATCCTGTCCCGTCTGCACTTCGTGGTCCGGGTCCCACAGGGCACCGAACTGCCGGAGCTGTCCGACTCCGACAAGGAGCGCATCGAGGCCCGGCTGGTGGAGGCCGCCCGCTCCTGGGAGGACGCCTTCGCCGAGGCGCTCAACGCCGAGCTCGGCGAGGAGCACGCGGCCGAGGCGATGCGCCGCTACGCGCACGCCTTCCCCGAGGGCTACAAGGCCGACCACAACCCGCGCGCCGCGGTCGCCGACCTCGTCCACCTGGAGCAGCTGTACAGCGAGGCGGACAACGACTTCGCGCTCAGCCTCTACGAGCCGGTGGGCGCCGCCCCGGAGGAGCGCCGCTTCAAGATCTACCGCACGGGCGACGCGATCTCCCTCTCGGCCGTCCTGCCGGTCCTCAACCGGCTCGGTGTCGAGGTGGTCGACGAGCGGCCGTACGAGCTGCGCTGCGCGGACCGCGGTGTGGCCTGGATCTACGACTTCGGTCTGCGCATGCCCCGCGCCAACGGCGGGGACCACTTCGGCGACGACGCCCGCGAGCGCTTCCAGGACGCCTTCTCCGCCACCTGGACCGGCAAGGCGGAGAACGACGGCTTCAACGCCCTGGTGCTGAGCGCCGGGCTCACCTGGCGCCAGGCGGTGGTCCTGCGGGCGTACGCCAAGTACCTGCGCCAGGCCGCGTCGACGTTCAGCCAGGACTACATGGAGGACACCCTCCGCAACAACGTCCACACCACCCGTCTGCTCGTCTCCCTGTTCGAGGCGCGGATGTCGCCCGACCGGCAGCGCGCGGGACACGAGATCGTGGACGCGCTGCTGGAGGAGGTCGACGCGGCCCTCGACCAGGTGGCCTCGCTCGACGAGGACCGGATCCTCAGGTCCTTCCTGACGGTCATCAAGGCGACGCTGCGGACCAACTTCTTCCAGGAGGCCGCGGGCGGCAAGCCGCACGACTACGTCTCCATGAAGTTCGACCCGCAGGCCATCCCCGACCTGCCGGCACCCCGCCCGGCGTTCGAGATCTGGGTGTACTCGCCGCGCGTCGAGGGTGTGCACCTGCGCTTCGGCAAGGTCGCGCGCGGTGGCTTGCGCTGGTCCGACCGGCGTGAGGACTTCCGCACCGAGATCCTCGGCCTGGTCAAGGCGCAGATGGTGAAGAACACCGTCATCGTGCCGGTGGGCGCCAAGGGCGGCTTCGTCGCCAAGCAGCTGCCGGACCCGAGCGTGGACCGTGACGCCTGGATGGCCGAGGGCATCGCCAGCTACCGGACGTTCATCTCGGCGCTGCTCGACATCACCGACAACATGGTCGCCGGCGAGGTCGTGCCCCCGGCGGACGTCGTCCGGCACGACGAGGACGACACCTACCTCGTGGTCGCCGCCGACAAGGGCACCGCGACCTTCTCCGACATTGCCAACGAGGTCGCCGACAGCTACAACTTCTGGCTCGGTGACGCCTTCGCCTCCGGCGGCTCCGCCGGTTACGACCACAAGGGCATGGGCATCACCGCCCGCGGCGCCTGGGAGTCCGTCAAGCGGCACTTCCGCGACATGGGCGTCGACACCCAGAGCGAGGACTTCACGGTCGTCGGCATCGGCGACATGTCCGGTGACGTGTTCGGCAACGGCATGCTGCTCTCCGAGCACATCCGCCTGGTGGCCGCCTTCGACCACCGGCACATCTTCATCGACCCGAACCCGGACGCCGCCACCTCCTACGCCGAGCGCCGCCGCCTGTTCGAGCTGCCCCGCTCCAGCTGGGAGGACTACAACACGGAGCTGCTGTCGGCCGGCGGCGGCATCTTCCCCCGCACGGCCAAGGCGATCCCGGTCAACGCGCACATCCGAGAGGCCCTCGGTATCGAGGCCAAGGTCACCAAGCTGACCCCGGCCGACCTGATGAAGGCCATCCTGCGCGCCCCGGTGGACCTGCTGTGGAACGGCGGCATCGGCACCTACGTCAAGTCCTCCACCGAGTCCAACGCGGACGTCGGCGACAAGGCCAACGACGCCATCCGGGTCGACGGCGCGGATCTGCGCGTCTCCGTCGTCGGCGAGGGCGGCAACCTCGGCCTGACCCAGCTCGGCCGGATCGAGTTCGCGCTGCACGGCGGCCGGATCAACACCGACGCCATCGACAACAGCGCCGGCGTGGACACCTCCGACCACGAGGTGAACATCAAGATCCTGCTCAACGGCCTGGTCAGGGACGGCGACATGACCGTCAAGCAGCGCAACAAGCTGCTCGCCGAGATGACCGACGAGGTCGGCCGCCTGGTGCTGCGCAACAACTACGCGCAGAACACGGCGATCGCCAACGCCCTCGCCCAGTCCGGCGCCATGCTCCACGCCCAGCAGCGCTTCATGAAGCACCTGGTCAGGGAGGGTCACCTCGACCGGGCGCTGGAGTTCCTGCCCACCGACCGGCAGATCCGCGAGCGGCTCGCCCAGGGCCAGGGCCTGACCGGCCCGGAGACGGCCGTACTGCTGGCGTACACGAAGATCACGGTGGCCGAGGAGTTGCTGCACACCTCGCTGCCGGACGACCCGTACCTGAGCACCCTGCTGCACGCCTACTTCCCGACCGAGCTGCGCGAGCAGTTCCCCGAGCACCTCGTCAGCCACCCGCTGCGCCGTGAGATCACCACGACCGTGCTGGTCAACGACACGGTGAACACGGGCGGTACGACGTATCTGCACCGGCTGCGCGAGGAGACCGGCGCGTCGCTGGAGGAGATCGTGCGGGCGCAGACCGCCGCGCGGGCGATCTTCCGCCAGTCCCCGGTGTGGGACGGGGTGGAGGCACTCGACAACAAGGTCGAGGCGGAGGTCCAGACCCGTATCCGGCTGCACGCCCGCCGCCTGGTGGAGCGCGGCACGCGCTGGCTGCTCAACAACCGGCCGCAGCCGCTGCAACTGGCCGACACCGTCGACTTCTTCGCCGACCGCGTCGAGCAGGTCTGGTCGCAGCTGCCGAAGCTGCTGCGCGGCGCCGACCTGGAGTGGTACGGGAAGATCTACGACGAACTGACGGGCGTCGGCGTCCCGGACGAACTCGCCACGCGGGTGGCGGGCTTCTCCTCGGCCTTCCCGACGCTCGACATCGTCTCCATCGCCGACCGCATGGACCGGGAGCCGCTGGACGTCGCCGAGGTCTACTACGACCTCGCCGACCGGCTGCGCATCACCCAGCTCATGGACCGCATCTCCGAGCTGCCCCGCGCCGACCGCTGGCAGTCCATGGCCCGTGCGGCGATCCGCGAGGACCTGTACGCGGCGCACGCGGCGGTGACCGCCGACGTCCTGGCGGTGGGCAACGGCACCTCGACGCCCGAGCAGCGCTACAAGGCGTGGGAGCAGAAGAACGCGGCGATCCTCGGCCGGGCCCGCGCCACGCTGGAGGAGATCCAGGGCTCCGAGTCGTTCGACCTCGCCAACCTGTCGGTGGCGATGCGCACGATGAGGACACTGCTGCGCACGCACTCGTAGCGGCGGGGCGTACGACGTGACAGGTGCCCCGGGCCGAGCGGCCCGGGGCACCTGTTCGTGGGCACCAGAGAACCTGGTCACCCGGAGGCCCCGGGCGCCAGAAGCCCTGGGCACCGAGGCCCAGGACTATTTGAGTGCGCTCGCGGCCAGACGCAGGGCCTTCTTCACCTTCGGCCGGGCCAGTTTGCGCACCGTCGGGCGGATCACCCGTGCCGTGATCCCCACCGGTTCCCAGCGGACCTGGAGGCGGCCCGGGGCGTGGCCCTCCGGTTCCACCGTCAGACGGTGGGAGGGGACGCGGGTGGTCAGCGGCGGGAACGTCAGGGGGGCCAGGAGCAGGCCCGTGTGGGAGAGGCCCTGGTGCTGGAGGCGCAGCAGGGGGTGGCGGATGCCCGCGAAGCCCTGGACGGGGAGTGAGGCCGCCCCGAGGTCCAGGTGGGCGTGGCCCTCGAAGAGGCCGGGGCGCACCGGGGAGAGACGGAAGTGGACGCGCAGGCGGCGGCCGCCCGGGGCGATGAGGAGCGTCGCCCGTTGCGGGCCGACGGGGAGGCGCAGCGCCGGGTCGTAGGTGCGGACGGCGAGGTCGATCGAGGCGCCCGGGCCCCGGGTGATCTCGGTGATCTCGTGGCGGAACTGGGCGCTCGGGAAGGGGCGGGTCTCCAGATCCAGGTCGGAGACGTCCAGTTCACGGCGTGCCCATTCGGACTCGGGGATGCGCTCCCCCCAGTAGGTTCGGCCGTCCGCGTCGGTGGTCACGCGTCTCGGGCCCACTCCGTGGCCGAGACCCCGGGCGGCCAGGCGGGCCTCCGGCAGGCGGCGGTCGCGTACCAGCTGGACGACGACGCGTTCGGCACGCGGGAGACGCGCGAACGCACCCGGCGTCAGCGTGTCGAGGTAGGGGGTGACGAGGTCCGCGAACGACGTCAGCCAGGCGTCGTCGCGGTAGGGCAGATCACCGGCGTACATCCGGAAGTCGTGCTTGAGGAACTTGTGGTCCTTGTCCTCGCGCAGCGACTCGTGCCCGTTCTCGGCCAGGAACGCGTCGATGAGGCGCTGCACATGGACGCGGTCGCGGACGTTGGCGAGCTTGTGCCGCTGGTTGGATATCGAGGCCGTCTCGGAGGCCGCGAAGGGCGCCACGTACCAGCGGTAGACCGGCTCCGGGACGATCGTGAAGGTCTTGGCCAGGCAGTACGCCTGCGCCGAGAACAGCTGGTCCTCGTAGTGGATGCCCTCGGGGAAGCGCAGGTCGTGCCGGTCGAGGAAGGCACGGGCGTACATCTTGCTGGTCGACAGGTGCTCGAAGAGCAGCCGTGGGTCGGCCTCGATGCCGTCGAGGGTGCGGCGCTCGGCGACCAGGTGCGGCATCCACGTCGAGCGACGGCCGTTGTCCACGCGGACCCGCTGCACCGCGCCCATCGCGAAGTCGATCTCGCGTTCGCGGTGCGCGGCGAGCAGCAGTTCCACGGCGTTGTGGGGCAGTTCGTCGTCGCTGTCGAGGAACATCAGGAACGGCGCCCGCGCGATCCGCAGGGCGCGGTTGCGCGGGGCGCTGCAACCGCCGCTGTTGCGCTCCAGGCGCAGATGGCGGATGCGCGGGTCCTGGGCGGCGAGCCGCTGCGCCACCGCCGGGGTCGCGTCCGTGGAGTGGTCGTCGCTGATGATGATCTCGAGGTTGGCGTGGGTCTGGCGGCGCACCGACTCCACCGCGCGGGGGAGGCGTTCGGCGTCGTTGTAGACGATGACCGTCACGGTGACGTCGGGGGTGCTCATGCGGTCGCCTCCTGGGGGGTGGGGGCCGGAGTGCGTTCCTCGATCGGCAGCACGGGCGGCAGGTTCGGTCCGTCCTGGCCGAGGAAGACCCGGCGGACGACGCGTTCGGCGGCGCGTCCGTCGTCGTACTCGCAGAACCGGCGCCGGAAGACGGCCCGGGTCTTCGCCGCGCCCTCGTCGCGCCAGGCCTCGCTGGTGAGGATCTCCGTCAGCTCCCGCTGGGTGCGGGCGACCGGGCCCGGGGCCTGGTCCATGAGGTCGAAGTAGACGCCGCGGGTGGTGCGGTACGTCTCCCAGTCGTCGGCGTGGATCACGATCGGCCGGTCGAGGTTGGCGTAGTCGAACATGATCGAGGAGTAGTCCGTGACCAGGACGTCGGACGCCAGGCACAGTTCCTCGACCGGGTCGTAGGAGGAGACGTCGATGATCCGGCCGGTGCGGCGCAGGTTGGTCAGTGGCGAGGCGGCGCCGCCGTAGAAGTAGTGGCCGCGCACGAGCAGGACCGTGTCGTCGCCCAGGCGGTCGGCGAGGGCGGCGAGGTCCAGGCGCGGGGTCCAGCCGGCCTCGTAGTCGCGGTGGGTGGGCGCGTAGAGGACGGCGCGGCGGCCCGGGGCGATGCCGAGCCGGTCGCGGACGGCGCGCACGACATCGGCGCCGGCCGTGTAGTACACGTCGTTGCGCGGATAGCCGTGGTCCAGGGAGACATAGCGCGACGGGTAGGCCCGCTCCCACATACGGGTGGTGTGGCTGTTGGCGGAGACGCTGAAGTCCCACTTGTCGACGCGCTCCAGCAGCGCCCGGAAGTCCAGGCCCTGCGCGGCGGCCGGGAACGCCAGCTGGTCGATGCCCATGCGCTTCAGGGGCGTGCCGTGGTGGGTCTGGAGGTGGATCGCGTCCGGGCGTTTGACCACCGCGTTCGGGAAGTTGACGTTGTTGACGAGGTACTTGGCGGTGGCCAGCATTTCCCAGTAGCGGCGGCTGCCGGGCACCACGTGGTCGGTGCCGGGCGGCAGCAGGGCCGCGTTCTCCTCGGTGACCACCCACACCGCGTGGATCTGCGGGGCCAGTTCGGCGAGCTTGGCGGCGATCGCGGCGGGATTGCAGGCGACGCCGCGGTTCCAGTACGCCGCGAACACCGCGAGGTGGGGGTTGACCGGGCGGGCCAGCGCCCTGCGGTACTGGTGGTCGCGGAGCTTCGCCCCGGCCTGGCGCTTGCGGGTGCGCAGGGCCGACTTGGCGCTGCGGCGGGTGCGGTTGACGGCCTGGAAGGCGCGGTACTTCGTGTACGCGCCCTCCTCCAGCAGGGAGTGGCGGACGCCCTCCAGCCCGGCCGGGCGGCGGTGGTTCTCGGGGCGGCGGCGCAGGGCGGCCAGGGACGCCCGGCGGAAGAACTCCCGCGCGACGTCCTCCGGCATGCCGCCGCGCGCGAAGGTGCGCAGGCAGTCGCGGACCATGAGGTCGTAGAGCACGGTGTGCGCGGCGCGCCGGTCGCGGGCGAGGTCGAGGAGCGACTCGTAGCGCTCGACGAGGCCGTAGCGCTGCTCGGGGGTGACCGGGGGCAGGCTCGCGGGGCGCAGCCGGCGGTCCTCGTAGGCGACGTGCGGCAGGCAGGCGACGCGGTCGGCGAGCAGCAGGGCGGCCCGGGCGGCGTACGGCTCGTCGTCGATGCCGATCCGCGAGGCGTGGGCCCGCCAGAAGTCCGCGCGCAGGACGCGGGTGGCGAGCAGCGGGGTCAGGCGCAGCAGCGGGGCGCTGTCGTCGAGGGCGACGTCGGCGCGGCCCGCCCGGGCGAGGAGCGGCCCGTCCGGGGAGGGCATGCCGGAGGTGTGCCAGGTGCTGCGGACGTGGTCCAGGAGGAGGACGTCGACCTCGTCGGGGAGTTCGGCGACCCGCTCGGCGACCGTGCGCGGGGTGCCGGGGGGCAGGCCGTCCTTGGCGCGTACGAAGTGCAGCCAGCGGCCGGAGGCCCGGGCCGCGCCCGCCGCCCGGGCCGCGGCGTCGCCCGTGCCGTCCGGCAGCGGCACGACCTGGATGTCGGGGGCGTGCCGCTCGGCCGTCTCCCGGGCCCAGTCGCCGACCGCCGCCACGATCACCTCGGCGTCCGGGAGGCAGTGGGCGGCGAGGGAGTCGAGGAGTTCCGTCAGATGGTCCTGAACGTTCGGCCCATGGACGACGACACTGAGCTCGGCCATCACGGGACCCCCTCTCACAGCCGACGGTATGCGGTCATGCTGCCATCAATGAGACAAAAGGGCCGATCGGGTGGGCCTCACGAGGGAACGGCGACCTTCAGGCGCGGGCAGCGGCCTTGGCCTTGGGCGCCTTGTCGCCGGTGAACGCCTCGTACTCCTTCAGGACGTCCTCCGTCGGCCCGTCCATGCGCAGCTCCCCGCGCTCCAGCCACAGCACCCGGTCGCAGGTGTCGCGGATCGACTTGTTGTTGTGGCTGACCAGGAACACCGTGCCCGCGTGCTTGCGCAGCTCGCGGATGCGCGCCTCGGAGCGCTTCTGGAAGGAGCGGTCGCCGGTGGCCAGCGCCTCGTCGATCAGCAGGACGTCGTGGTCCTTCGCGGCGGCGATGGAGAACCGCAGACGCGCCGCCATACCGGAGGAGTACGTCCGCATCGGCAGGGTGATGAAGTCGCCCTTGTCGTTGATGCCGGAGAAGTCGACGATCTCCTGGTAGCGGTCCCGGATCTGTTCGCGGGACATGCCCATGGCCAGGCCACCGAGGTGCACGTTGCGCTCGCCGGTCAGGTCGTTCATCAGAGCGGCGTTGACGCCGAGCAGGGAGGGCTGGCCGTCGGTGTAGATGCGGCCGTTCTCCACGGGGAGGAGCCCCGCCACGGCCTTCAGCAGGGTCGACTTGCCGGAGCCGTTGGTGCCGATCAGGCCGATGGCCTCGCCCCGGTAGGCGACGAAGGACACGTTCTTCACCGCGTGCACCCGGCGCACGCCCGATGCCTTCTCGGTCTGCCTGCGGCGCACGATGCGGTTGAGGGCGGCGGTCGCGGAGCCGCGTCCGGCGCCGGTGCCGTTGACGCGGTAGACGATGTCGACGCGGTCGGCGACGACGGTGGGGACCTGCTCGTTCGGGTGCTCAGCCACGGCCGTACGTCTCCTCAGCCTTCCAGAAGTAGATGAAGCCGCCGATGCCGGCGACCAGCGCCCAGCCGACGGCGAGCGCCCACACATGGGCGGGGAGCTGGCTCGCGTGGAAGCTGTCGATCAGGGCGAAGCGCATCAGGTCGATGTAGACGGCGGCCGGGTTGGCCGCCAGCGCTACTTTCACCGCGTGGGGCAGGCTGTCGTTCTGCGCGAGCTTGTCGATGCTCCACATGACACCGGAGACGTACATCCAGGTGCGCAGCACGAACGGCATCAACTGCGCGATGTCAGGGGTCTTGGCCCCCCACCTGGCCATGATCATCGAGACGCCGGCGTTGAAGGTGAACTGCAGCGCCAGGGCCGGCAGCGCCAGCAGCCAGGACACGCCGACCGGTACGCCGAAGCAGAGCAGGATGACGACCAGCGCGCCCATCGAGAACAGCAGCTGCTGGAGCTGCTGGAGGCAGAAGGAGATCGGCAGCGCGGCGCGCGGGAAGTGCAGGGCGCGCACCAGGCCGAGGTTGCCGGAGATGGCGCGGGTGCCCGCCATGATCGAGCTCTGTGTGAACGTCCAGATGAACACGCCCGTGACCAGGAACGGGATGTAGTCGGGCACGCCGTGCTTGGTGCCGAGCAGCACGCCGAAGATGAAGTAGTAGACCGCCGCGTTGAGCAGCGGGGTCATCACCTGCCAGACCTGGCCCAGCTTCGCCTGGCTGTACTGGGCGGTGAGCTTGGCGGTGGCGAACGCGGTGATGAAGTGGCGGCGGGCCCACAGTCCGCGGACGTACTCGGGCAGCGAGGGCCGGGCGCCGCTGACCGAGAGGTCGTGGCGGGCGGCGAGGGCCGTGAGGTCGTCGGCCGGGGCCGGGGGCTGGGGCGGTGTGTGGAGGACCGTGCTCACATCCGCTGCTTTCGCTCGGGGGGTGTGGGACCAGGACGCCGCGAAGAGCAGGGAAGGAGGGGGGCTTTTACCGGACTCTTCACGGATTCTTACGTCGGGACGGGACCGTATCGTCGTAACGGGAGCGTACGACGGTCGAACGTCGGAACGCAACCGTTTCGTCGTGACGCCCTATGCTGTCGGCATGACGACGAAGCCCGACGAGCCCCAGCAGCCCCCGCGCCGCCGGGCCCCCGCGGGGGCGGCCGTACTGCGTCAGGACGTGACGGAGGCGATCCGGGCGGCCGTCTTCGAGGAGCTCGCGGCCGTCGGGTACGCGCGGATGTCCATCGAGGGGATCGCGCGCCGGGCCGGGGTCGGGAAGACGGCGGTCTACCGCCGCTGGCGCTCGAAGCTGCACCTGGTGCTCGACATCGTCTCGGCGCTCGCCGTGCAGGGCCTGCCCGCGCCGGACACCGGCTCCCTCGAAGGTGACCTGCGCCTCCTCTACGAGGTGACGTCCCGCGCGCTGCGCCACCCCGTCGCCTCGCAGGTCATCCCCGACCTCCAGGCCGAGGCGGCTCGCAACCCCGAGATCGCCGAGGCCATGCAGAAGGCCCTGCGCGAGGGGCAGGACGGCGTGGCGACCGGCATCGTGACGGCGGCGGAACGCCGGGGCGAGCTGCGCGAGGGCATCGACCACGACCTCGCGCTCGACCTGATCTCCGGCCCGCTGTACTGGCGCTCGGTGGTGATCCGCAACCCCAGGCTGCCGAAGGGGTACCTGGGGTCGCTGGCGCGCGCCACGTCCGAGGCGCTGCGGGCGCTGTGAGGGGTGCGAGCGCGGCGGGCCGGGCGTGAGGGGAGCCGCGGGCCGGGCGTGAGGGGTGCCACGGGCCGGGCGTGAGGGGTGCCACGGGCCGGGCGTGACGGTCAGGCCCGCCCCGGTGTTCAGCCCCGCCTCGCCTCCGGGTGCAGGCGCAGCCACCCCTCCCAGGCGGACGTGATCATGTCCTGGACGTCGAGCCGGGCCTTCCAGCCCAGTTCCGCCGCCGCGCGGTCGGCGGAGGCGACGACCCGGGCCGGGTCGCCCGGGCGGCGGGGTGCGACCGCGGGCGGACGGGCGTGACCGGTGACCGCGTTGATGCGGTCGATCATCTCCCGGACGGAGACGCCCTCGCCCCGGCCGATGTTCAGCGTGAGGTCGCGGCCGGGGGAGGAGCGCAGGGCCCGGGCCGCCGCGACATGGGCCTCGGCCAGGTCCACGACGTGGATGTAGTCGCGGACGCAGGTGCCGTCCGGGGTCGGGTAGTCGTCGCCGAAGACGCGCGGCGGCGCGTCCTGCGTGAGCTTTTCGAACACCATGGGTACGAGGTTGAGGACGCCGGTGTCCGCGAGCTCCGGAGCCGCCGCGCCCGCCACGTTGAAGTAGCGCAGGGACGCCGTCGACAGCCCGGTGGCCCGGCCCGTCGCGCGGACCAGCCACTCACCGGCCAGCTTGGTCTCGCCGTACGGCGACATGGGCAGGCAGGGCGTCTCCTCCGTGACCAGGTCCACGTCGGGCATGCCGTACACCGCCGCCGAGGAGGAGAAGACGAACGACGCCACCTGCGCCGCCGTCACGGCGTCCAGCAGGGTGCGCAGGCCCTCGACGTTCTCCCGGTAGTAGTGCAACGGCCGCTCCACGGACTCGCCCACCTGCTTCTTCGCCGCGAGATGGACGACGCCGGTGACCTCGTGGTCGGCGAGGGTGCGGGCGACCCGCTCGGCGTCCAGGGTCGAGCCCACCACCAGCGCCACCCCGTCGGGCACGCGCTCGGCGATGCCGGTGGACAGGTCGTCGTACACGACCGTCTGTTCGCCCGCCGCGGTCATCGCCCGTACGACGTGCGCGCCGATGTAGCCGGCGCCGCCGGTGATCAACCAGGTCATGTGCGGCCGTCCCCTCGTCAGTTCGCCCGTGGTGGTGGTGCGGTGCGCTGCTCCGTCGCGGACTGGTGCTCTCAGTGAAGCAGGCGGCGCAGTCGTGCGCGTACGACCGAGAGCACCCCGCGTACGCCGGGCGCCACCCGCAGGGCCAGCGCGCCGGAGTGAGTGGCGTACGGCTGTACGAGTACCACGCCGTGCCGGGCGCTCGGGACGGCGCGGCGGCGCAGCAGACCGGCGCCTGTCAGGGCGTGCGCCGTGACGTCCCGGCTCGCGCCGTCCCGGAAGCGGATGCGCAGGCGCAGGTCCCAGGTGCCGACGCCGTGCGCGGCAGGTGCGAGGAGATCGACGGCCGCCTCCGCCGACCAGGCCTCGGGGGAACCGGCGGTTTCGCCGGTTCCTGGCGCCCCCGCGCAGGGCGCGAGCGTCAGCCTCGGGCCCCCGACGACCACGTCCCCGTCGTCCCGGTGCCGCCACTCCACGTCCACCGTCTCCGGCCCCGACTGCGCCACCCGCCCGTACAGCTCGTGCAGGCGCAGCCGCAGCCGGGTGCCCCGCGCGCCCGGGCGCAGTTCCGCGTCCACGGCGAGGGGCAGGGCCCGCACCGGCCGGGCCCGCAGCGGCTCCAGGGATACCTGCGGGACCGCGTCCGACCAGACGGGCGTGCCGTCCTCGGCGCGGGCGTACGGCGGGTACAGCCGGGCGGGGCGGGCCGCCAGTTCCCGCAGCCGGGGCAGGTCGCGGGGCTCCGGGGAGGCCAGGACGAACCGCCCGATCAGCCGGCCGGGAGCGGCCGGGCTGCGCGCCCAGTCGTCGGCGTCGTACTCCGCGAGGTGCGCCCGCGTGAGCTCCCACCACGCACGCTGGTAGGCGGTGTCGCGCAACCCCAGTTCACGCACGTACATCCGCAGGTCGTGGTCGAGGAACTTGGCGCGCGCGGTGCGCGCGAGTTCCTTCTGCCCGGCGCCCAGCAGCACTTCGTACGCCTGGCGGCACGCCTGTGTCCGGGACCGCCAGTTCTCTACGCCGGAACGGTCCAGGGAGATCGACAGCCGCGCCTGCGACCGGCGCACGTGCCAGACGTACACCCGGTCCGGGATCAGGGCGATGCGCGGTGCGGCGGCCAGGACGCGCGCGGTGAAGACGACGTCCTCGTACGGGAAGCGGCCCTCGGGGAAGCGGATGCCGTGCGCGCGCAGGAAGGCGGTGCGGTAGAGCTTGTTGACGCAGAGCGTGTCGTGGACCAGGCGCGGGCGCCGTGCGGGGCGTGGCACCACGGCGTGCATGGCGTACAGGCGCGGCTGCCAGGGGACTTCGCGCCCCGAGGGCAGCTCCCGGCGCACGCACAGGCCGCTCACCACCTCCGCGTGCGCACCCTCCGCCGCCGCCAGCAGCGCGTCGACCGAGCCGGGCGGCAGGACGTCGTCGCTGTCCAGGAACATCACGTACGGCGAGGTCACCGCGTCGAGGCCGGTGTTGCGCGGGGTGCCGCAGCCGCCGCTGTTGGCCCGGCGGCGGATCACCTTCAGGCGTGGCTCCGCGGCGGACAGCCGTTCCAGCAGGCCTGCACTGCCGTCCCTGGAGCAGTCGTCGACGGCCACGACCTCGCGCACGGCCGCGCCCTGGGCGAGCGCCGAGCGCACGGCGTCCGTCACATGTGCGGCGTCGTCGTAACCGATCACCACGACGGCGACCTCGGCGGGCGGCCCCACGTCGTGCCCCGCGGCATGCCCCGCGGTGGCCCTGGCGGTCTCACTGTCGGCATTCATCACGGCGGATGGTAAGCCGGGCGAATGACATGAAAGTGCTAACACACCATCAAACAGCCGCAATACCTCATATTCGGCACAGAATCGGGCCGTGAAGAGCGGACGGTCGAGGGGGAGCGGCGGGTTCGGCGTGGGGGTGACGCCGGTGGCCGTGCCCATGGTGGTGATGCTCGCGGTCGGGATGTGGGGGCTGGACCGCGGCGGGATGTGGGGCGACGAGAGCGTCACCTTCCAGGTCGCGCGGCGCACGGTCCCGCAGATCTGGCGGCTGCTGCACGACGTGGACGCCGTGCACGGCCTGTACTACCTGTTCATGCACGCCGTCCTCACCGTCCACCCGGGCGAGGTCGTGCTGCGCCTGCCGTCGGTGTGCGCGGCGACGGCGGCCGCCGGGCTGGTCGCGGCCCTGGGCGTCCGGCTGGCCGGGCCCCGGGTCGGCCTCGGCGCCGGGGTCCTCTACGCGATCACCCCGATGACCGGCCACTACGCCCAGGAGGGGCGGTCGTACGCGCTCGTCGCGGCGGGGGTGGCGGGGGCGACGCTGCTGCTGGTGCGGGCCGTGGACGCGGGGAGCACCCGGGCCTGGTGGCCGTACGGGACGGTCCTCGCGCCGACCTGCGTGCTGCACGAGCTGGCGGTGCCGGTGCTGGCCGCGCACGCGGTGACGCTGGCCCTGCTGCGGGTGCCGAGGAGGGTGTGGGCGGGCTGGGGTCGTGCGGCGGGCGCCGTGGCGCTGCTCGTGCTGCCGCTGGTGTGGGTGTCGCAGGGGCAGGCCGCTCAGGTGGCGTGGCTGGAGCCGCCGGGCTGGGACCGCGTCGAGCGACTGGCCCGGAACTTCTCGCCCGGCCCGACGGGGCCGGTGTTCTGGACGGCGCTGCTGCTGATGGCGGTGGGGCTGCGGGACCGGCGGACGGCCGTGGTCGCGCTGCCGCTGCTGCTGGTGCCGCCGGGCATCCTGATGACCGTGTCCCAGGTCCGTCCGCTCTACCACGACCGCTACGTGCTCTACGCCCTGGCGGGCGCGTCCCTGCTGGTCGCGACCGGGGCGGGACGTGTCGGGCGGGCGGTGGGGCGGGTGTGGGTCGGTGAGGGGCGGGTGCGGCTCTGCGGGCGGCGCGTGCGGGTCGGTGGGGGGCGAGGGTGGTTTCACGCGTGGCGGGTGTGGCGCGGCGCGCGGCGTGTGGGGTTCGTCGGGTGGCTGACGCGGGTCGGCGGCCGTCAGGCTCGGTTCGGCGGGCGACGGACGCAGGTCCGTGCGCGGCCAACGCGGTTCGACGGGCGGCGGACGCAGGTTCCTGCGCGGCGAACGCGGTTCGACGGACGGCGGGTGCGGGTCGGTGGGCGTCAGGTGCGGGTTCTGCTCGGTGTCACCGGCGTGCTCGCCGTCGCCGGCACCTTCGTGAGCCAGCTTCCCGTGCACCGGCAGGACCGTTCCGCCGCTCACCGGCCCGACAACCTCGCCATGGTGTCCGCGCTCGCTCTCCGTCAGATGCGCCCCGGCGACCCCGTGCTGTTCGTGCCGTCGGTCGGCAGGCTCGCCGCGCTGGCCTACCCGAAGGGGTTCCAGCAGGTCCGGGACATCGCGCTGCGGGAGTCCGCGCCGCGCTCCGGGACGCTGTGGGGGCTGGAGGCGGACCCCGGGGAGCTACGGCGGCGGCTCGCCTCGGTGGACCGCGTCTGGGTCGTCGCCGCGCGATCCGCCCTCGACCCGCGCCACGCACCGCCCGACCCGGTCGAGCGCACCAAACTCGCCGTGCTGGCGGAGTGTTTCACCGTCCGCGAGGAGCACGTCCGGAAGGAACGCGTCCGCGACGACGTACTCCTGCGTCTCTACGTCCGCCGCCGCCCCGGGGACGCCCCTCGCCGACCGGTCGACGCCCTGCCGCCCGTCGTCTCGGCCGGCACCCCGGCCCTCGGCGCCCGGCTCTCACCCCGTCCGGCGCCGTAGCGCCCGCTGCCGCCAAGGGGTCCTTTCACTATGCCCGTCCGGGTCGGACGCTCATGGTGAAAGGACCCCTAAGGCCGCTCGGTGGCGGTGGGCGGGCCGCCCCCCGTCTCCGCGAGCGCCGCCGCCGCGTCCAGCGCGGTGGTCAGCTCGTCGAGACGGGCGCGCAGGGTGCGGATCTCGTCGGGGCGGAAGCCGGTCGAGGACGCGATCCGGCGCGGCACCTCAAGCGCCCGCCCACGCAGCGCGACGCCCTCCTCGGTCAGTCGCACCTCCACCGACCGCTCGTCGCGGGCGCTGCGCTCGCGGCGTACCAGACCGGCCGCCTCCAGCCGCTTGAGCAGTGGCGACAGCGTGCCCGAGTCGAGACGCAGGTGCTCGCCGAGCTTCTTCACGGGCAGCTCGTCGTGCTCCCACAGCACCAGCATCACCAGGTACTGCGGATACGTGAGCCCGAGGTCCTTGAGGATCCCGCGGTAGACGCCGTTGAAGGCGCGGGAGGCCGCGTGCAGGGAGAAGCAGATCTGCTGGTCGAGGCGGAGCCAGTCGTCGTCGGGCGTGTTCATGCGTCCAGGATAGCTCGTACCCGTCATTTAATTGCACACAACTCAATTGTGTGCTCTAATTCTGGGTGTCAGGCGGCCCGGGACCGGGCCGCCGAACGTTGACGTGAGAGGGAAGGTTTTCCATGGACGCGCTCTACACCGCTGTCGCCACCGCCACCCACGGCCGCGACGGCCGGGCCGTCAGCTCCGACGGCGTGCTGGATCTCGCCCTGGGCGTGCCCCAGGCGATGGGCGGCAACGGCCAGGGCACCAACCCTGAGCAGCTCTTCGCCGCCGGCTACGCCGCCTGCTTCGGCAGCGCCCTCGGCCTCGTCGGCCGCGCCGCCAAGGTCGACGTCAGCGACGCCGCCGTCACCGCCGAGGTCTCCATAGGCAAGCAGGGCGAGGGCTTCGGGCTCGCCGTCACCCTCCGCGTGGAGCTGCCCGACAGCGTGGACGAGGCGACCGGCCGCAAGCTCGTCGAGCAGGCCCACCAGGTCTGCCCGTACTCCAACGCCACCCGCGGCAACATCGAGGTCGACCTCGTCATCGAGTGATCCCGAGAGCCATCGAGCAACCCCGATGGCCATCGCGTGATCCCGAGAGCCATCGAGTGACCCCGAAGTCCGACGAGGCTCACCCCCCGACCCGCGCCAGCACCTCCCCCGTCCGTCTGCTCCACGCCACCACCACCGCCTCCTCGGGCACCGGGTGCCAGCGCGTCAGCAGCAGCCAGCGCACGTGATAGCGGCGGACGACGGCGAACCGCTCGGCGCGGGTCGAACCGGGGGCGAGATAGGCGCGGACATCGGCCGCCCGGCGCTCCCGCTCCGACTCGTCCAGCGCGGGGTCGGGCCAGATGGGCGCGGCGAGGTTCGGCCCGTACCCGGCGATCGAGTGACTGGCGAAGTACCCGTCGGTGATCACCACCTCGCCGGACCCGATGTGCCGCGCGGCCCAGTCGTACGACGGCCAGCGCGTCGGCTGGGCGAACCCCACCGGGTCGACCGAGCGCGGCACCACCGCCCCGGCGTGCACGGTGACGAACCCGACGCACACCCCGGCCACGGCCGCCCCGCCCAGCACCCGCCGGGCCCACCGCCAGGGCCGGGGCGCCGCCAGTTCCACCGCCAGGGCGAACTGCAACGGCACCAGCACGGCCCACAGCGCCCTGGCGTACGTGTAGTGCCCGCTCACCCAGCCGTACGCCACCAGTACGCACCCCAGCACGAACATCCACACCAGCGGATCACGCCCGGGCCCGCGCGCCCGGACCCACAGCGCGGGCAGCCCCAGCAGCGCGAGCCAGGAGTTGGCGAGCATCCCCTCGTACAGCTGCCGGTGCATCGCGTCCATGCCGGTGTCGTCCACCAGCGTCAGGACGTCGTAGTACGGCCAGCTCAGGGCGATCGCGGCGCAGACCGCCCCGGCGAGCGCCCAGCGCGCCACGACCGCCCGGCGCCGGCCGCGCTGCCGGGCCGCCACGATCGCCACCGCCCCGGTGAGCGCCGAGGCGGCCGTGATGGGGTGGGTGAGCAGGATCAGCCCGTACAGCGCGCCGATCCCGGCGTACCCCCACCAGCCGCCGAGCCCGCTCGGGCCGACGAACCGCACCGCGGGGGCGTCGTCCCGCGCGCGGGTGCCCGTCCAGGCCCACGCCCAGAACGTCAGCCCGATGGCGAGGGCGGACGGGTAGCCCAGGTTCGTCGTCATCGGCATCAGCCCGAGGTAGCCGCTCCACAGGATCCGCGCGGTGCCCCACAGCAGCGTCATGAACAGCAGGGCCCACACCGGCGCCCAGGGGCGCGGCGTGAGGGTCCTGACGAACCGGCCGATCCCCGTCAGCAGCACCAGCAGATGCACCGGCCCGGCGAGCTTCACGACCTCCCAGCCCGACAGCCCCGTCAGCCGCGCCAGCACGCCCTGGGCGACGGCGTACGGCCCGTAGTACGGGCTGCCCTCGCCCGGCAGGTCCGCCATGGAGTGGGCCGGGTGCAGCAGATCGTCCGTGAGTCGCTCGACGACCGCCGCGTGCTGCCCGGCGTCACAGCACAGCGGGACCCGCCAGTACGCCAGCGTCATCACCAGCCAGAACAGGGCGCCGTAGAACCGGTACGGGGTGAGTCTCCCGGCACGGCCGCCGCGCAGCGCCGTCGCGCCGCGCACCGCCCGCCGGACCAGGACCGGGGCGCTCACAGGAGGAGGGAAGGGGTCTGGGGCATGCGCCGAATGTTCCCGCCCTACGCCTGCCCTGACCCCGGATCACTTCATCGGGTGAGGCCGCTACCGCCACCTGCCGGTCGGTCGCACAGCGCCCGCTGCGCCGCCGCCGGCCAGCGGGCGAACCGGAACCGGGTCCGCTCCACCGACCCGGTGAGGTTGCGCCAGAACCGCTCGGCGGTGAGCGGGGCGCGCACCGACTTCCTCAGCTCCGCGAGGTCACCGCAGCCCAGCGCGGCCCGGGCCGCCTCGACCGTCTCCCGCGAGGCCCCGGCGCGCAGCAGGTCGCGCCGCGGCGGCTGCTCGGCCGCCCACTCGGCGAAGACCCAGTGGTTGCGCAGGAACTTCTCGTGCCCGGGCCAGCTCCACCGCTCCAGCGCCAGATGCGCGCCGATCGGACTGGCCAGCCCCCAGGCGTCGTTGACATAGGCGTCCAGTGGCGCCGCGGCCCCCGTCACGCCGAGGTGACGCCCCACGATCACCACGTGGTACGGGGAGTCCGCCCGCATCGGCGTGGCGTGCAGTCGCCGCGCGGCGTCGAAGTACAGCAGCGTCGGCCCCGGCGCGCGCTCGGCCCGGGCCAGCATGGCGCGCCCCTCCGGCAGCGCGGGCCAGTTGGCCACCCAGGTGCCGGTGCGCACCGGGTTGTGGTCGCCGAGGCCCTCCACGTCGGAACTGCGCACATTGAACGACCCGGGTGTGCTGCGCACGTCGAACGGCGCCCGCAGCGGGCTGACCGCCGCGCACAGCCACACCACCAGCAGCACCCCCGCCACGCCGGTGACCCTGGTCGCGGGCACGACCAGCACCGGCAGGAGCAGCAGCAGAAGGGCGGGCAGGATCATGCGGGCGTGCATGTAGTCGCCGCCTACGCGCACGACATACCCGGCCAGCAGCAGACCGGCCGCGAGCGGCGCCAGCAGCACCGCGAGCGAGGCCCGCCCCGGGGCGCCCCCGCGCCGGTCCCGGCGGGCGCGCCGTACCAGCAGGACGGTCAGCGCCGCGAGCACCGGCACCACCGGCCACAGCCAGTACGGCCCGAGCGTCTCCTGCACATACCCGGCGCCCCGGCTCCAGTCGCTGGCGCTCGCCTCCTTGGCGATGGCGGGCAGCGGCACCAGGATCCCGTAGTACCCGGCGCGGAACACCTCGTACGCCAGCGGCACCGCACCCGCCGAGGCCAGCAACGCCGCCGTGCCCCGCCGGGAGGGACGCAGCACCCACCACTGGGCCGCCAGGAAGCACACCGTGACCACCGCCAGATCGGGCCGGACCAGCGGGCCCAGCCCGAACACGAAGGCGGCCGCGCACGTCAGGCGGGCCTCCTGGCCGCGCCGGGTCCGCGTCAGCAGCCACCACGACAGGCCGGTCCAGAAGGCGCCCAGACCGCTCTCCAGACCCGAGGTCATGTACGACCAGAACGGCGGCACCGCCAGCAGCACGAACACACCCGCCGGGAGCAGCGGCCCGGCGCCCCGGTGCAACCGGCAGGTGGCGAGCAGGGCGAACGCGAATCCGGCGGTGCTCAGCAGCAGACCGAGCCCGACCGCGAGGAACGCCGGGTCCTCGCCGGTGACCCAGGTGGTGAGGGCGAGCAGCCACTGCCACAGGGTGCCGGTCGAGCTCTCCGCCCGCTCCCCGACGTTGAACACGGGCCCGTTGCCCGCCAGGATCTGCCGGACCGGGCGCAGATAGATCAGCCCGTCGTCGCAGATCCAGCGGCGCCGGTAGCCCAGCACGAACAGCGCCGTGGTGGGCACGGCGACCAGGGCGGCGTGCCACAGGCGCACCTTCCGCCGCGGCTCGCCGACCGTCGGTGGACGGGCCGAGAGGGCCCGCTGACCGGGCAGGGAGGGGGCGGCCTCGGGGGTCGCGGGAGTTCTCATCTCTCGATCAGCGCCCCGGAACGGGTGCGGACACCCTCGGTCCGGCGGGCCGCGGGCAGCAGCGCCCCGCCCCGCTCGCCCAGCATCAGCAGCCGGACGACCCGCTCGGCGGCCCGCCCGTCCTCGAACTCGCAGTACCGCTCCCGGAAGCCCGCCCGCAGCCGAGCCGCCTCGGCGTCCTGCCAGGTGCCGGAGGCGAACAGCCAGGCCAGCTCCCGGTACGAGCGCGACACATGGCCCGGAGCGTCGGCCGTGATGTCGAAGTAGGCGCCCCGGCTCGCCGCGAACGCCCCCCAGTCGTCGGCGTGGACGACGATCGGCCGGTCCAGCAGCGCGTAGTCGAACATCAGGGCGGAGTAGTCGGTGACCAGCACGTCGGAGGCGAGCAGCACGTCCTCGACGTGCGGTTCGTCGGTCGCGTCCACCAGCACGCCCCGCCGGTGCAGGTCGGACAGGCCGAGCCCCCTCGCGATGCCCCCGGCCAGGGAGGGATGCAGCCGCACGACCAGCGTGTGCCCGGGCCCCAGGTCGGCGGCGAAGCGGGCCAGGTCGAAGCGGTCGACATGGCCGCCCCGCCGGTAGTCGCGCCGGGTCGGCGCGTACAGCACGACCGTGTCGCCGGCCGGCACACCGAGCCGCTCGCGCACCTCCGGGGCCCGCTCCGGACCGGCCCCGACCAGCACGTCGTTGCGTGGACTGCCGGTGCGCAGCGAGGTGAAGTGGCACGGGTACGCCCGCTCCCACACCCGCTCCGCGTGCCGCCCCGCGACCAGGCTGTAGTCCCAGCGGTCGGCGCGGCGCAGCATCCGCGGCACGTCGAAGCCGTGCCGGGCGCCCGGCTTGGACAGCAGGTCGGCGCCCATGTACTTCAGCGGGGTGCCCTGGTGGGTGTGGATGTGCACGCTGCCCGGCCGCTTGGCCAGGGTGCCGGGCCAGTTGACGTTGTTCACCCAGTACGTGGCCCGGGCCATGACCTCGTGGTAGCGCCGCGAGCCCGGCGTCACATGGTCGACGCCGGGCGGCAGCGTGTCCACCGCGTCCTGACGGACCACCCACACGCCCCGGATGTGCGGGGCGATCTCGCGTGCCTTGGCGTGGATCGCGGCCGGATCACCGCTCACCCCCCGGTGATGCGTCGCCGAGTAGACCGCGAGGTGCGGATCCAGCGGGCGCTTCGACTGGGCCCCGTACCAGCCGCGCAGGGCCGTCTCCGACGCCCTCTTCGCCACCCTGCGCTGTCCGCCCAGGGCCGTGGCGCGCAGGTCCCGCAGCCCGCGCGCCGCCGCGTACGACGCGTAGGGCACCGAGGCGAGCAGCCGCATCTCCGCGCCGCGCCAGCCGTCCGGCAGCGGGAAACCGCCCTCGGGGAGGTGACGGCGGTGGAAGGAGCGGATCTCGCGGTAGAAGTCGCCCCGGTCGGCGGGCCGGACCCGGTCCTCGCGGGCCAGCACGAACAGCATGTGGTCCAGCGCCCGCTCCAGCAGCGGCGGCCGCGCCCAGTCGAGGTCGGGGCGCTGCTCCAGAAACGCGAACAGCCCCTCGTACTGCGGGAAGATGTCGAAGTGCCGGCGCCCGGGCGTCTTGGTGATGGCGCCCTGCCGGCGCTGCCGGTACTCCACACCGATCCGGTCCAGGCAGGCGATGCGGTCGGCCAGCACCATCGATCGGTAGGTGACCGGCGCGTCCTCATACAGCCCCGGCGCGTACCGGAGGTCGTGTTCCTGGAGGAACTCCCGCCGGTAGGCCTTGTTCCAGGCGACCAGGAACAGCTTCAGATACTGCGGGCTCTCCCGGACGTCGAACGTCTCCAGGCCCGCCGCGGCCAGCAGGTCCGCCGCCTCGCTGCGCCCGCCCCGGCCCCACCAGTGGGTGCGGACATGGTCGAAGACCAGGATGTCCGGGTCGCCGGTCATCGCCAGGCGGGCGGCGACGGCGGCCAGCAGACCGGGTGTGTAGTGGTCGTCGCTGTCCAGGAACAGGACGTAGTCGCCGGCCGCCTGCGCGAGACCGGCGTTGCGAGCCCGGCCGAGGCCCACGTTCTCCGGCAGGTGCAGGACCCGCACCCGGTCGTCGCGGGCGGCGTACTCGTCGAGGATCGCGCCGCTGCCGTCGGGCGAGCGGTCGTCCACGGCGATCACCTCGAAGTCGCCGTGGGACTGGCCGAGCACCGAGTCGAGGCACTCGCGCAGGAAGCCCTGCACCTTGTAGACGGGGACGATGATGCTGAAGCGGGGCACTTCTTCGGTCAGCTCCTTACGAGGGTGGCGGCGGGGGCCGGGACGCGCTCCGCGAGCGGGATCACGGGCGGGATCGACTCGGGCGGCTCACCCAGCAGCACCCGGCGTACGACGCGCTCGGCGGCCCGGCCGTCGTCGAACTGGCAGAACCGCTCCCGGAACGCGGCCCGCAGCGACGTGGCGGTCCCGTCCGCCCAGGTGCCGTCGCGGAAGACGGCCGCCAGCTCCTCCGGTGTCCGGGCGACCCGGCCCGGCGGCAGCTCCATCAGGTCGAAGTAGACGCCCCGGGTCTCCCGGTAGACCTCCCAGTCGTCGGCGTACACCACGATCGGCCGGTCCAGGTTGGCGTAGTCGAACATGATCGACGAGTAGTCCGTGATCAGCGCGTCCGCGGCCAGGCAGACGTCCTCCGACGAGCGGTGCCCGGTGACGTCGATGATCCGCCCGCCGCCTCGGTGGGCGCCCTGGTCGTAGAAGTAGTGGGCGCGCAGCAGCACCACGTACTCGTCGCCGATCGCCTCGCAGAACTCCGCCAGGTCCAGGCCGGTGGCGAAGCCGGTGGCGTAGTCGCGGTGCGTGGGGGCGTACAGCAGGGCCTTCTTGCCGTCGGGGACGCCCAGTTCCTTGCGGACGCGGGCGACGTCGTCGGCGGACGCCGTGCAGTAGACGTCGTTGCGCGGATAGCCGTACTCAAGGGTCTCGTGCGCGCTGGGGAACGCCCGCTCCCACATCTCGGTGGAGTGCCGGTTGGAGGTCAGGTTGTAGTCCCAGCGGTCCACCCGGGCCAGCAGCCTGGCGAAGCTGCCGGTCGCCGCGGCCACCACGGGGTACGTCGCCTGGTCGGCGCCCATCGTCTTCAGCGGGGTGCCGTGCTGGGTCTGGAGGTGCACGCTGCCGGGCCGTTTGACCACGGCGTCCGCGAAGTTGGCGTTGTTGACCAGGTACTTCGCCCGGGCCAGCACCTTCCAGTACTTCCGGCTGCCGATCACCGCGTGCTCGACGCCCGGCGGCACGCTGCCCACCGCGTCCGGCTCCACCAGGAACACCCCGCGCAACTGCGGCGCGAGGAGGCGGGCCTTGGCGTGGATCGCGGCCGGGTTGCAGGCGTAGCCGCGGCCCCAGTACGCGCAGTACACGACGAGGTTGCGGTCGAGCGGGAGACGCAGGGCGGCCGCGTAGCGCAGCCGGGTGCGCAGCCCCCGCGGGCGGGGCAGCAGCGCGGCGGCCCGCGCCGCCGTCCGGTGGGCGGCGCGCAGCGAGCGGAACGCCGCGTACGACCCGGAGGCCAGCAGCCGGTGCTGGACGCCGACGCTGCCGCCGGGCGCCCGGTAGCCGGCGGGGCGGTGGCGCCGGTAGAGCGCGCTGGCCCGCCGGAAGAAGTCGCGGCGTCCGGACGTCAGCCGCCGGGGGTGGGCGGCCGTCTTCAGTACGGCGGCGAAGAGCTGCTCGAACAGCGGCTTCCGCCGGTCCGCCGGCAGGTCCCGCTCAGCGGCCCGGGTCAGCACCAGCTCGGTCTGGTCCAGCAGCTCGGTGTGGTGCTCGCCGGGCAGGCCCAGCCGGTTGCCCTGCCGGCGCAGCAGGTGCCGGACGACGATCGCGCGCAGGGCCGCCACCCGCTCCGCCCGCAAGGTGACCAGACCGCCGAAGCCGACGTCGGTGAAGTGGTCCCCGGGGAAGGCGAGATGCTCCTCGGTGAGGAAGGCCCGGCGGTAGACCGCGCTCCACGCCGGGAGCGTCACGCCCGTGAGCCACGGGGCCCGGCCGGGGGAGAAGGCGCCCTTCGGGGCACGGGCGAGCAGGGGTGCCGCCGGGTTGGTCGGCTCGCCCTCCCACCAGGGGGTGCGCTCGTGCTCGAAGTACAGGACGTCGACGGCGCCGACCGCGCCCAGCCGGGCGTCCAGGGCCGCCAGCGCCCCCGGAACCAGGGTGTCGTCGCCGTCCAGGAACAGCACGTGGCCGCCGACCGCCGCCTTCAGCCCGGCGTTGCGCGCCCCGGCCAGGCCGGCCGACGGCGGCGAATGCACCGGCGTCACCCGGGAGTCCCGCTCGGCGTACCCGGCGACGACGTCCGCCGCGGGTGCGTCGGGTGCGTCGCACACCGGGATCAGCTCGAAGTCGCCGAACGACTGGGCGAGGACGGAGTCCAGCGCCAAGGACAGCCGGCCCGCGACACCATGGGACGGGACGACGATGCTGAAGCGGGGCATTCTGCTCTTTCTGTCGAGGGCGCTCTGCCCGGGGCGGTCTTCACGAGGCGGTTTCACGAGGGGGTGGTGACGGGCCGTCTCACCCGGCGCGCGGGCGCCCCGGCCGCCCGGACGGGCGCCAGGAGGGCGGCCGGGACGGTGTCGGCCGCGACGGGCTGGAGGGCATGCGGACTCCCGGGCACCGTGGTCAGAGGCTGTCGGTGACGGTGTGCGGACCGGCCGGCAGCGGCACCGTGGTGAGCGGCTCGCGCGTCAGCGAGGCCGCCGCCGACGGCACCGGGCGGCGCTCGCCGAGCGGCACCACCGGCGGCAGCTCCGACTCCCCGAGGACGACCCGGCGCACCACCCGCTCGGCGGCGTGGCCGTCGTCGTAGGCGCAGAACCGCTCGCGGAACGCCGCCCGCAGCTGGGCCGAGCGGGAGCCGCGCCAGTGGCCCGTGGCGAAGATGTCGATCAGCTCGTCCTCCCCGCGAGCGACCGCACCCGGCGGGACATCGCGCAGGTCGAAATAGGTGCCACGGGCCGCGTCGTACGCCTCCCAGTCGTCGGCGTGGATCACGATCGGCCGGTCCAGGTTGGCGTAGTCGAACATCAGCGACGAGTAGTCCGTGACCAGGGCGTCCGAGGCCAGGCAGAGCGACTCCACGCTCGGGTGCCCGGAGACGTCGACGACCCGGCCGCAGGTGCTGGTCAGCGGGGCGTCGTAGGCGTGGTGGGCGCGGGCCAGGACGACGTAGCGCGGGCCGAGGCGGCGCACGATCCGCTGGAGGTCGAGGGTGTGGCGCTGGGAGCGGCGGTAGTCGCGGTGGGTCGGCGCGTACAGGATCACCACCGCGCCCCGCGGAATGCCGAGCGAGGCGCGCAGCCGGGCCACGTCCGCCGGGGTCGCCGTCCGGAAGACGTCGTTGCGGGGGTAGCCGTACTCCAGCGTGGTGTAGCGGCCGGGGTGGACGCGCTCGTGGGTGAGCGTGGTGTGGCGGTTGGCGGACAGCACGTAGTCCCACCGCTCGACGTCCTTCAGCAGCCGTGCGAAGTCCCGGCCGCGGGCCGCCGCGGGGCGTTCCTGGAGGTCGAGGCCGAGATGGCCGAGGGGGGTGCCGTGCCCGGTCTGGATCAGGACCTGGCCCCGGCGCTTGGCCAGGCGGTCGTCGAAGCCGGTGTTGCTGACCAGATAGCGGGAGCGGGCGAGCGCCGTCCAGTAGGCGGCCGTCCCGGGGACGAGGCGGCGCGGGCCGGGCGGGATGGTGTGGTGGTGCTCGCGGCGGGCGATCCACGCCGTGCGGATGTGCGGCGCGAGCTCCCGGAACGCGGCCTCCAGCGCGCCCGGGTTGCAGCCGTGGCCGCGGCCGTCGTAGGCGGTGAACGCGGCACGGTCGGCGCGCAGCGGCAGGCAGCGCTGGACCCGGTAGTGGGTCCTGAGGGCGGCCGACCGCAGGCCCCGCAGCAGCTTCCCCGTCGCCCGGGCGGCCCCGCGCCGGCCGGCCCAGGCCAGTTGGAGGGTGCGGTAGGTGCGGTGCAGGCCGAAGCGGATCAGGACGTGGTGGATCCGGCAGCGGTGGGGGCGCCCCCGTTCGAGCGAAGTCGAGAGTGGGGGAGGGACGGGCATACCGGGGGTGCGGTAGCGGCGGTAGTGGGCGCGGGCCCGGCGCAGGAAGTCGGCGCGCGAGCCCCGGGGCAGCCGGTCCCGCCGGGAGTACACGATCGCCAGGTGGTGCACCATACGGCGGAACAACACCGGCCGCCACCGCGCCAGTTCGGGCCGCTCGTCGAGATACGCGAAGACCCGCTCGTACTGCTCGAAGACGTCGAAGTGCCGCTCGCTGGTGGTGCGCAGGATGCTGCCCTGCCGCCGCTGCCGGTAGTGCACGCAGACCCGGTCGAGGGTCGCGATCGAGTCGGCGGTCATCAGCACCGGGTAGGTCCACGGCGTGTCCTCGTAGACGCCGGGCGGGAAGGAGAACTCCTCCCGCTCGATGAACTCCCGCCGGTAGGCCTTGTTCCAGGCGACCATCAGCAGCCGCAGCAGCCCCGGCCGGTCCTCCAGCCGGAACGGTGCCGGGCCCTGCTCGGTCAGTTGCGGGGCCGCCTGGTTGCGGATCGCCTCGCCCGTCCAGTAGGTGCGCGCGTAGTCGAACACCAGCACGTCCGGCTCGCCGGTCTCCTTCAGCCGGTCCGCGATCGAGCGCAGCGCGTGGGGCGTCAGGGTGTCGTCGCTGTCGAGGAACAGCAGGTAGTCGCCACTCGCGTGTGCCACCCCGGCGTTTCTCGCGCGGCCGAGGCCCACGTTCTCCGGCAGATGGACGGGGCGCACGCGCGGGTCGCGGGCGGCGAACTCGTCGATGATCGCGCCGCACGCGTCCGGTGAGCAGTCGTCGACGACGATCAGTTCCAGATCGGGACAGGACTGGGAGAGCACCGATTCGAGGCACTCGTGCAGGTACGCCTGAACCTGGTACGCGGGGACAATGACACTGAACCTGGGCAAGAGGCCATCCATCGGTCGGCGCGGGCGTTCGGCCCGGGAACGGCCGCTGGGCCGACTTGGTTACGGTTGCTACGGCATCCGGGGGAATACCGAAGGGGCGGACCGACCCCGGCCCGCCCCTCCAACTGCCGTATCAGTGGCGTTACTTGACCGCGCCCGCCATCACGCCGGACACGAACTGCCGCTGGAACGCGAAGAAGACGGCCAGCGGGACCACCATCGAGATGAACGCGCCGGGTGCCAGCACGTCGATGTTGTTGCCGAACTGCCGTACCTGGGTCTGCAGGGCGACCGTGATCGGCTGGCTCCCGGAGTCCGAGAAGATCAGCGCGACCAGCATGTCGTTCCACACCCACAGGAACTGGAAGATGCCCAGCGCGGCGATGGCCGGGCCGCCCAGCGGCATCACGACACGGAAGAACAGGCGCAGTTCACCCGCCCCGTCCAGGCGCGCCGCCTCCAGCAGCTCGCGCGGGATCTCCGCGAAGAAGTTCCGCAGCAGGAACACCGCGAACGGCAGACCGAAACCGACGTGGAAGAGCACCACGCCGAGTACCGAGCCGAAGATGCCGATGTTGCCGAAGAGTTCGGCGATCGGGATCAGCGCCACCTGCACGGGGACGACCAACAGGCCGACCACGCCCAGGAACCACCAGTCCCGGCCCGGGAACTCCATCCAGGCGAAGGCGTAGCCGGCCAGCGAGCCGATGATCACCACCAGCAGGGTCGCCGGGACGGTGATCCACACCGTGTTCAGCAGGCTGCTGGTGATGTCGTCGTTCTCCAGCAGCTTCCGGTAGCTGTCGAAGGTGATCTGTGAGGGCTCGGTGAACACCTTCCACCAGCCGCTGGCCGCGATGTCCTCCGGCGCCCGGAGACTGGACAGCAGCAGCCCGATCGTCGGCACCAGCCAGAACAGCCCGACGATGATGAGGAAGACCCGCAGCACCCCGCCGCCGACCGCCTCGGTGAGCCGCGAGCCCAGCGACTCCTTGGCCTTCCTCGGCTCCTTGGCCTTCATCGCCGCACCTCCCGCCGCAGCCGTCGCACGTTGAACCACATCACCGGGATCACCAGGAGCAGCAGGAACACCGAGATGGCGCTGGCGATGCCCGGCTGGTCCTCGGAGAAGCCCTTGCGGTACAGCTCCAGGGCGAGCACGTTCGCGTCGTCCTGGGAGGAGCCCGGAGCGATGATGAAGACCAGGTCGAAGATCTTCAGCACATTGATCATCAGGGTGACGGCGACGACCGCCAGGACCGGTGCCAGCAGCGGCACCGTGATGCGTCTGAACACCTGCCACTCGCTCGCGCCGTCGACCCGGGCCGCCTCCATCAGCTCCCGGGGCACACTGGCGAGTCCGGCCGCGATCAGCACCATCGCGAAACCGGCCCACATCCAGATGTACGAGCCGATGATGGCCGGGGTGACCAGGGACGGGCCGAGCCAGTCCAGGCCGTTGTAGGGCTCCTTGAAGTTGGATGCCGGGAGCCTGAGTTGGGCCCCGTCGGCCGCGGCCGGAAGCGTGAAGGTTCCGTCGTCGGCGGCCGTCGCCGACGCCACCACCTTCCCGTCCTTCACGGCCTCGACCCTCATCCCGGCGTAGCCCAGCTCGGACGCGTCGACGGTGTTGAGCGTGCCGACGCCCTTGCCGCGGGTGAAGTCCTGCCAGGTCGTGCCGGTGACCTTGTCCGGCTCGGGCTTCGGCGCCACCGCGGCCTTCGCCCCGTCGGGCATCTGGTCGGGCGCCACCCCGACCAGGGGCAGCGAGACCGCCTCGCCCGTGCGGACGGGCGAGGTGGTGATGAACGCGCCCCCGCCGGCCGGTTCCAGCGGTGACTGCCGGCCCGGGTGGGCCTTCGGGAACGCCGACGCCTGGGCGAACGTGTCGTGCACGCCCACCCACACCGCGTTCGCGACACCCTTGTCCGGGTCCTGGTCGTACACCAGGCGGAAGATGATGCCCGCCGCCAGCATCGAGATCGCCATCGGCATGAAGACGACCAGCTTGAACGCCGTACCCCAGCGCACCCGTTCGGTCAGCACCGCGAAGATCAGGCCGAGCGCCGTCGCGATCGTCGGCGCGAACACCACCCAGATGATGTTGTTCTTCAGCGCGGTGCGGATGCCCTCATCGGTGAAGAGGGCCTTGTAGTTGTCTATTCCGGCGAATCCGTCGCCGGACTGGTCGTAGAAGCTGCGCACGACCGAGTACCCGATCGGATACACCACGAGCGCGCCGAGCAGGACGAGCGCGGGCAGCAGGAACAGCGCCGCGACGGTCCTGCGGGTGCCGGTCACACTCTTGCGCGACTTGGGAGCGGCAGGGGGCTTGGTGCCCCCTGCCGCCGGGACCGACGTCATGACGTCAGTTCCCGTAGGCCGCGGCCGCTTCGGCCTCCAGCTTCGCCTGGGTCCCCGCGATGTCCTTCGGGTTCTTCAGGAAGTCCTGGAGGATCTTCCACTCGCCCTTGCCGGGCGTTCCGCCGAAGGCCTGCGGGGCCTGGTCGGACATGTCGAAGCGGAAGTCGTCACCGGCGTCGATGAGCGCCTTGGCGATCTTCTGCTGCACCGCGTTCGGATAGTCGGAGTTCGGCACGTTCTTGTTCGGTGAGAGGTAGCCGCCCAGCTTGGCCTGGATCGACGCCGCGTCCGGGGAGGCGAGCCAGGTGGCCAGGGCCTGTGAGCCCTTGGAGTCCTGGAGGATCACCGCCGCGTCGCCGCCCGAGACCACCGGCCCGTTGTCACCGACCGCCGGGAACGGGAACACCTTCGCGTCCGTGCCGATCTTCATACTGGACGGGATGTTGACCTGCGCGAAGTCGCCCGCGGCCACCATGGCGGCCTTGGGCTGGTCCCCGCCGGTGAACACCTGGGTGACGGACGCCGGGAAGTCGGTCTGCAACGCCCCGTTCGCCCCGCCCGCGATCCAGTCGGGCTTGCCCCAGACCTGCGCGAGGGTGGTGAGCGCGTCCTTCACGGACGGGTCCGTCCACTTGATCTCGTGCTTGGCCAGCTGGTCGTACTTCTCCGGCCCGGCCTGGGAGAGGTACACGTTCTCGAACCAGTCGGTCAGCGTCCAGCCCTCGGCGCCGCCGACGGAGAACGGGGTGACGCCGGAGTCGAAGACCGTCTGCGCGGTGTTGAGCAGATCCGGCCAGGTCTCGGGCTCACTCGCCCCGGCGTTCTCGAAGACCTGGTTGTTGTACCAGATCAGGGACTTGTTGGCGGCCTTGTAGTAGACGCCGTAGGGCTTGCCGCCCACCTTGCCGATGTCTTGCCAGCCCTGCGAGTAGTTCTCGCCGAGCTCCTTGACGGCCTCGGAGCCCAGCGGCTTGGCCCAGCCCTTGTCGACGGCCTGCTTGATGGCGCCGGGCTGCGGCAGCATCGCGATGTCCGGCGGCTGCCCGCCGGCCACCTTCGAGCCGATGAAGTTGATGATCGGGTCCTGTGCGGGCACGAACGTGACCTTGGCGCCCGTGCGCTTCTCGAACTCTTGCAGGACCTTCTTGAAGTTGGCCTGTTCGGTGCCGGTCCATACGGCGGCGACCTCAAGGCTCGTCCCGTCCAGCTTCGGAAGGGTGACGTTGCTGGTGGTGTCGTCGGTGTCGCCCGTGCTCCCACCGCTGCCCTCGTCGCTGCTTCCGCAGGCGGACAGCGAGAGCGCGAGGGCTCCCGCGGCGAGTGCGGCGGCCGCCTTGGCGGCTCTGCGGTGCTGGGGGGTCGCCGTGTCCGGCCTGGGCGACCAGCGTGTCCGGATGGTGCTGCTCGTCATGCGCATGACTGCCCCGTTCTTCGTTCCTCGTCGAACGTCGAGCGCGCTCCCGTGCGATCTGGTCTACGCCCGGGTGTGCGGGGGCGGCAAGATGGCGTCGGCTGTCAAGCGGGGGATCGTGACTCCCTCGTGACCAGGGACTCGGCCCCATGACGCCAGGTGGGGCCGACGGCCGTCCTCGGTCACAGAAGTGACGGCACCTTCGCCGCCTCGACCTCCCGCGCCGCCCTTTCCAGCGCGCTGGCCAACAGTGCCAGGTCGGTGGGGCCGTTTCCGAGCTCCCGCACCGGACGGCGGGCCGGAGGGTCACCCATGCGGTGCCATTCCAGGGGCACGACCGTGGGGCGCAGCGTCGCCGTGCGGGGGATCCGGCCGGTGACCCGGCCGCCCTGGAACGGGGTGATCCGCCCGTCCGGGCCGGTCAGCCGCCCCCGGCCGGGTGCGGGCTCTTCGGGGCCCGGAGCGGGCGCGTCGAGGGTGACACGCAGGGTGGCCCGGCGCGCCGGTTCCGTCTCCGCCGTACGGGTGCACGGGCCGGTGGCGGCCACCAGATGGACGCCGAGCCGCTCGCCCTCCCGGGCCACGGCCTCCAGCGCGCGCATCACCGACCCGGCCGCGGGCCGCCCGGTCGAGCCGAGCGCCGGGGAGACCAGCGCGTCCAGGTCGTCGACGACCACGACCAGCCGGGGGAGCGGCGGCGCGGCCGCCTCCGCCCGCCGCCGGGCCGCACCCGGCCGCAGCCGCATCGTCGAGCTCGACGGGGAGTCGATGTCCCCGGCCCCCGCCCGGTCCCCGGCCCCTGCCCCTGCCCGGTCCCCGGCTCCCGCCCGGTCCGCGGTCTCGGCCCGGTCGCCGCCCCGCGCCGTCGCCGTGCGCTGGGCGACCATACGGCCCGACAGCTCCCGCCCGGTGTGCCACTCGGCGAAGTCGGACCGCCCCAGCAGCTCGGCGCGCCGCTTCAGCTCGGCGCTCAGGGACTGCGCGAACTCCCGCATCCGGACCGGGTCATGGGCCATCAGCAGCGTCGTCACATGCGGTACGTCCGTACACACCCGCAGGCCCTCGCCGTGCCCGCCGCCCGCGCCCGGGCCGCCCCGGCCGTCGACCAGCACGATGCCGAGCCGGTCCGGCCGCTCGGCGGCGGCCAGCGACGCGACGACCGCCCGCAGCAACTCCGTACGGCCGCTGCCCGGCGGGCCCTCGATCAGCAGATGCGGGCCCTGGGCGGCGAGGTCCGCGCAGACCGGGCCGCGCGGCCCGGCGCCCAGCACCGCGCGCACCCGGCCGCCCAGCGCGTCGGCGTCGTCGGCCGCGTCCGCCCAGCGGGCCATCAGGGACGCCGGGGTGGCCCGGGCCAGACCCAGCTCGTCCAGCAGACGGGCGGCCTGCGGCAGCGGTGCGGAGACGCGCGGCTGGCCCTCGCTCGCCGGGCCGTCCGTCCGCAGCGGCGCCAGCGCCCGCGCGAACCGCTCGGCCCAGGCCGCGGAGACGGCGTCGACGGTGGCGACGGTGCCGTGCCCGACCGGTCCGGCCGGAGAGTCGTCACCGCCGGTGCGGGCCACGCGCAGCAGCCGCAGGGCCGTCGCCACGTCCCCACTGAGCAGCGCGACCGCGCCGCACTGCCGGAAGGTCGGGGCCACCGCGCAGGCCGCCTCGTACGTCTCCGTCACCGGCGACGCCGGGGAGGCGGCGGCCGTCTCGGCCAGACAGACCACGTGTATCCCGGCCCGGGGGCCCTCCAGCGCCAGCCGCGCGACGGCTCCGCGCAGGTCGGCGCCGCCGGGGTCGCCGTCGACGATCACGACCGTGAACGGGCCGGGGAAACCGGCCGCCCCGGCGTCGTCGTCCCGGGCCCAGGAGGGGCGGCGGGGGGAGGGGAGGGACGGATCCGTGGCGGGGGTGGTGCCGAGAGGCTGCGGGCCGCCGCCCGCCGGGGTGCCCGCCGGGCCGGTGCCCGGGGCCAGGTCCGCCAGCTGGTCCTCCAGACGGCGGGTGAGTTCGTCGGTGCGGGCCGCCGCCTGTTCGCGGTCGTACGCGAGGAGCAGCCGGCAGTCCTGCCCGTGCCCCGGCCGGACGTGCGGCAGCCAGCCCAGCCAGGACCACTCGGCGGTGCGCTCCTCCAAGGAGCGGGAGCGGTCCGCGGCGATCAGCACGATCTCCAGCGAGTCGGGGGAGTGCAGCGTGGTGAGCTGGGCCAGGACCGCACGGGCCAGCCCGGACAGCCGCGCCCGCGGCCCGGCGAGGCCCAGGGCGCCGACCTCGCGCAGCCCGGTGGTCACGGGCACGGCGGGCAGCAGGCCCGAGCCGTCCGGTGCCGCCCGGTCGGCCGTGCCGAGGCGCACGGCCAGCGCCTCCGGGTGACCGGGGCCGCGCTCCCACAGCCGCGGGCCGGGCCCGAGGGCCGTGAGCAGCAGCGTGGCCGGATCCGGCCAGGTCTCCGGGGCGGCCGGTGCGACGACCGGGTGCTCCGTGGCGACCTCGGCGGGCTCGTCCTCGTATGCCCCTGCTGGTTCCGCCGCCTGCTCGCCACGTCCTCCGGTCAGCCGCCGGGCCCATGCCCCGATCCCACCGCGCCTGCGGGTTCCCGGGGGTACGTCGGTGCCGCGCAGGGGGGTGCCTTTGCGCCCGCGGCCGGAGCGCTGGTCCGCGAGGGCCGGGTCGTCCGTCTCCCCGCCGAACGCCCCGAGGCCGGAACGACCCGCGTGCGTGTCCCCGGCGCCGCTCACGGGCCGGGCCGGGGCGTAGGGAGGAGTGAGGGGGGAGCGCTGCTGAGCCGTTTCGTGCTGCCGGGTGGGCGTTCCGTACGTCTCGGAGGAGGACCGGGCGGGCCCGACGGCTTGCGCCCGCGCCGCGTCTTCGGCGCGTCCGGGGGGCGCCTGGCTCGGGCTGCCCCCTGCGCCCCGGGTGCCCTGGTGCGGAACCGCGCTCCGGCTGCCGCCCGGGCGGGCCGCGTCCCTGCTGCCGGGTGCGGACGCCTGATGCGGGCTGCCCCCTGTGCTCTGGGCGGACGCCTGACCCCAGCCGCTCCCCACACCTCCGTCGCCCCGGGGCGGCACCTCGCTCCAGCCGTCCCCGGCGTGGGCCGCGCCCCCGGCGCCCTGCGCGGACGCGCGACTCCAGCCGTCCGCCGGGTGGGCATCATGCCCGCTGCGGGCCGCACCCCCGGTGCCGGGCGAATGCCCCTGGCCGCTTCCCGCGCCTCCGTCGCCCCGGGGCGGCATCCCGCTCCCGGCGCCGCCCTGGGCGGGAGCCCGACCCGGGCTGTCCCCGGCGTGGGTCGCGGGTCCCTGGGCGGACGCGCGACTCCAGCCGTCCGCCGGGTGGGCATCATGCCCGCTGAGGGCCGCACCCCCGGTGTCGGGTGCATGCTCCTGGCGGCTCCCCGTGCCCGCGGGCTCCCGGGGCGGCACCCCGCTCCCGGCCCCCTGGGCGGGAGCCCGACCCGGGCCGTCCCCGGCGTGGACCGCGCCCCCGGCGTCCTGGGCGGACGCGCGACTCCAGCCGTCCGCCGGGTGGGCATCATGCCCGCTGCCCGGAGCGGGCGTCCGGCCCCGGCCGTCTGCCCCAGGGGGCGCCTCGCCCCGAGAAGCCGGACCCTCCGCGTGCGTCTTCCCGCCGTCCGGCGCCGTGCCCGGCCCCCCGCTCTCGATCCGCGGTGCCCCGCCCTGCCCCGGCACCACGGCCGGATCCGCCGGGCCGCTTCCGGAGCCGCCCGGCGCGCTCCAGGGCGTCGAGCCGTAGGCGTGGTGCGTGGGACCGGCGGGTCCGGCCGGGGCCGGGTCGGCCACGCGCGGGTGGGACGCCGCCGTCTCCCCGGCGGGCCCGGCCACGCGCACGTGTCCCTCGCCGTCCGGGGTGGTCTCGACGCGGCCCCCCGGCCCCCCGGCGGGGGCCAGCCGCAGGGCCGACTCACCGATCCGCAGCAGCGCGCCCGGCGCGAAGGGGACCGCCCGGCCGCCGATCCGCGCGCCGTTCACCGTGGTGCCGTTCGTGGAGTCCAGGTCGGCGACCGCGACGCGGCCGTCAGCGCTCACCGTCACCGCGCAGTGCAGCCGGGAGACGTCCGGGTCGTCGAGCGGCACGTCGGCGTCGGCGGAGCGGCCGACGCGGATCTCGCCGCCGTGCAGAAGATGGACACCGCCCGCGTCGGGGCCGGCCACGACCTGGAGCTGGGCCGGGGCGTCCTCCAGCTCGGGATGCGGCTCGGGCTCGCCCGGCGCGCCCACGGACAGCACGGCGCCGTCGGTCAGCGGGGGCTCTCCGAGCGTGCAGCGCTGGGCGTCGAGCCGCTGCTCCCCGGCGTACAGCACGGGCGTGCCCGAGCCGTCACCACCGGAGACCACCTGGACGAGCGCGGACGCCACCGCGGCGAGCGCCGTACCGGCGGGCGCGGTGACCAGCACGTCGCTGCGCGGGGCGCGGTCCCGCGCCGGCGCCGACGGGCCCAGCGGATCTACGACGGTCAGCCGGATCTGCATCGCCGTCAGCGGTCCCTTCTGCCCGGGCGCGGAGTCCCCCACCCCGCCCCAGCACGTCGGCCAGTACTGCCAGCATCCTCGCACCTGCCACTGACAGCGCGCCCCTCGCTCGGGAAAAGGTGATCTTGATTGGTCGGCTCTGCCCGCAAAAGTGCCTGAGAGATGACCCACAGGCGACCGCTTGAGATCAGTCACGCTCACTCCCGGCAACCACACGACCGAGCCGAGCGTCTTTCCTTCGAACGGCGGTGAGGACGGCTACGTAAGACCCACTGCGTGAGATCCACAGAAACCCACAGCCTGAGATCCACCGAAAGACGACACACCGGTCCCCGGCCCCCCGGCACTACAGTGGGTCGGACAGGCCAGCAGGCAAGGCAAGCACCAGGGAGCGCATGACGTGCGGCCGGTAGGCAGCAAGTACCTGCTCGAGGAGCCGCTCGGACGCGGCGCCACGGGCACCGTCTGGCGAGCCCGCCAGCGTGAGACCGCGGGCGCCGAGGCGGCCGTGCCGGGACAGCCCGGCGAGACCGTTGCGATCAAGGTCCTCAAAGAGGAACTGGCCGGCGACCCGGACATCGTCATGCGGTTCCTGCGCGAGCGCTCCGTCCTGCTGCGGCTGACCCACCCGAACATCGTCCGGGTGCGTGACCTGGTCGTCGAGGGCGAGCTGCTGGCGCTGGTCATGGACCTCGTCGAGGGCCCCGACCTGCACCGCTACCTGCGCGAGAACGGTCCGTTCACCCCGGTCGCCGCCGCCCTGCTCACCGCCCAGATCGCCGACGCGCTCGCCGCCAGCCACGCCGACGGCGTCGTCCACCGCGACCTCAAGCCGGCCAACGTCCTCCTCCAGCAGTACGACGGGCGGATGCACCCGCTGCTGACCGACTTCGGCATCGCCCGCCTCGCCGACTCCCCGGGACTGACCCGCACCCAGGAGTTCGTCGGCACTCCCGCGTACGTCGCGCCCGAGTCCGCCGAGGGCCGCCCGCAGACCTCCGCCGTCGACATCTACGGCGCCGGCATCCTGCTCTACGAGCTGGTCACCGGCCGCCCGCCGTTCTCCGGCGGCTCCGCCCTCGAAGTGCTGCACCAGCACCTCAGCGCCGAGCCGCGCCGCCCCTCCACCGTCCCCGACCCGCTGTGGACGGTCATCGAGCGCTGCCTGCGCAAGAACCCGGACGAACGGCCCAGCGCCGAGAACCTCGCCCGCGGTCTGCGCGTCGTCGCCGAGGGCATCGGGGTGCACGCGAACTCCGCGCAGATCGCCGCCGCCGAGGGCGTCGGCATGCTCCTGGCGCCCGACCCGGCCCCCGCGCCGGTCCCGGACACCTCCGGCGACGCCGACCCGACCCAGGTCCTCCCGCAGGGCGCGGCCTCGTACGACCCGAACGCCGCGACCAGCGTCATGCCGCACACCGGCGGCCCGGCCGGCGCCGCCGACCCCACCGCCGTCATGAACCACCGCGGCGCGGCCGACCCGACCGCCGTCATGCCGCCGGTCCCGCCCGGCTCGCCCGGCCACCCCGGTCAGCAGAACCAGCAGGGCGGCCCCGAGGACCCGCACCCCTGGCAGAACCAGCTGCGCGCGGCCCGCGACCGCAACGAGCAGACGCAGGTCCAGTACCTCGACCCGAACGAGGACCCGCTGCGCCGCCGGCCCCAGCGCCAGGTCGCCCGGCCGCAGCAGCCCCCGCGCCGCCAGGCACCCCCGCCCGGCCCCGGCTACGGCCACCCGCAGCAGCAGCCCCAGCCCCAGCAGTACGCACCGCAGCCGCAGCGCCCCCAGCCGCCGCAGCGCTACGCCCCGCCCGCGCCCCCGGCCCAGCCCCAGCAGCCGCAGCGGCCCCAGCGCGAGCCCCGCCAGCCCCGGCAGCGCAGCGCCAACCCGATGCGGATCCCCGGGCTCGGCTGTCTGAAGGGCTGTCTGTTCACGATCGTCATCCTGTTCGTCGCGGGCTGGCTGATCTGGGAACTGAGCCCGCTCCAGGAGTGGATCGGCACCACCAAGGGCTACTGGGAGCAGCTCACCGACTGGTTCTCCACGGTGACCGGCTGGTTCGAGAAGCTCGGCGGAAGCGGTTCCGGCACGAACTGACCGGAACCGCCCCGCGAGGATGGTGATTTGTCGACACCCGGCGGGTGATTTCCGCCTCGACGGTGAAGGTTGGCTCTCCGGACGCGTAGTTTTAGCGACAACACGCGTCGGTAGGAGCAGCCTTGGCACGGAAGATCGGCAGCCGGTACACCGCCCACCAGATCCTCGGGCGGGGCAGCGCCGGCACGGTGTGGCTGGGTGAGGGCCCCGAGGGTCCCGTCGCCATCAAGCTGCTGCGCGAGGACCTCGCGTCCGACGAGGAACTCGTCGGACGCTTCGTCCAGGAGCGCACGGCCCTGCTCGGCCTGGAGCACCCGCACGTGGTGTCGGTGCGGGACCTCGTCGTCGACGGCAACGACCTGGCGCTCGTCATGGACCTCGTGCGCGGCACGGACCTGCGTACCCGGCTGGAGCGGGACCGGCGCCTGGCCCCCGAGGCGGCCGTAGCCATCGCGGCCGACATCGCCGACGGACTGGCCGCCGCGCACGCCGCGGGCGTCGTCCACCGGGACGTCAAGCCGGAGAACGTCCTCCTGGACATGCAGGGCCCGCTCGGCCCCGGCGGCTCCCACCGCGCGCTGCTGACCGACTTCGGCGTGGCCAAACTCATCGACACCCCGCGCCGCACCAAAGCCACGAAGATCATCGGCACTCCGGACTACCTCGCCCCGGAGATCGTCGAGGGCCTGCCGCCGCGCGCGTCCGTCGACATCTACGCGCTCGCCACCGTCCTCTACGAGCTGCTGGCCGGCTTCACGCCCTTCGGCGGCGGCCACCCCGGGGCGGTCCTGCGCCGGCACGTCACGGAGACGGTCGTCCCGCTGCCCGGCATCCCGGACGAGCTGTGGCAGCTGCTGGTGCAGTGCCTGGCCAAGGCACCGGCGTCGCGGCTGCGGGCCTCGGAGCTCGGGGCCCGGCTGCGGGAGCTGCTGCCGATGCTGGCGGGCATGCCCCCGCTGGAGGTCGACGAGCCGGACACCGAGTCAGCGGAGGAGGCCGACCGCGAGGAGCAGCCCGCCGGACCGGCGCCGGCCGGGGAGCGGGTCCGGCGGGGCGCGGTCCCCCTGGTCCCGGGCGCGAAGCCGGCCGACTCCAACCGCGACACCCACACCTCGATGCGCGTGCCCGCCCCCGACGAGCTGGCCGGCGGCGCCCACGGCACGGCCCGGGCCCCGCGCACCGCGGGCACCCCCCGCCCCGGCTCGGCCCGCAACCGCGCCGCGGCCCGGCGCCGCCGGATGGCCCTGGGAGCGGGCGCGGTCGCCCTCACGGCGGCGATCGGGGTCGGCGCCTGGCTGTCCACGTCGGACGACGACGGCGGCGCCCCTCCCCAGGACACGAAGAACTCCGCCCCGCAGACCCCCTGAGCCGCCGGGTCCGGCCGCCCGGCGCTGGCCGCCGGGCGGAGCCGTTACGCTGGAGGGCGTGGCAGTCGTCGACGTATCCGAAGAGCTCAAGTCCCTCTCCTCGACCATGGAGTCGATCGAGGCCGTTCTGGACCTCGACAAGATGAGGGCAGACATCGCCGTGCTCGAGGAGCAGGCGGCCGCGCCGTCCCTCTGGGACAACCCCGATGAGGCGCAGAAGATCACCAGCAAGCTGTCCCACCTCCAGGCCGAGGTGCGCAAGGCCGAGGCCCTGCGCGGTCGCATCGACGACCTGGGCGTCCTCTTCGAGATGGCCGAGGAGGAGGACGACCCGGACACCCGTGCCGAGGCCGAGTCCGAGCTCACGGCCGTGAAGAAGGCGCTGGACGAGATGGAGGTGCGCACCCTCCTCTCCGGTGAGTACGACTCCCGTGAGGCGCTGGTGAACATCCGTGCCGAGGCCGGTGGCGTCGACGCCGCCGACTTCGCCGAGAAGCTCCAGCGCATGTATCTGCGCTGGGCCGAGCAGCGCGGTTACAAGACCGAGATCTACGAGACGTCGTACGCGGAGGAGGCCGGCATCAAGTCGACCACCTTCGCCGTCCAGGCGCCCTACGCGTACGGCACGCTCTCCGTCGAGCAGGGCACGCACCGGCTGGTGCGCATCTCGCCCTTCGACAACCAGGGCCGGCGGCAGACCTCCTTCGCGGGCGTGGAGATCCTGCCCGTGGTGGAGCAGACCGACCACATCGAGATCGACGAGTCCGAACTGCGGGTGGACGTGTACCGCTCGTCCGGCCCCGGCGGCCAGGGCGTCAACACCACCGACTCCGCGGTGCGCCTGACCCACATCCCCACCGGCATCGTCGTCTCCTGCCAGAACGAGCGCTCGCAGATCCAGAACAAGGCCACGGCCATGAACGTGCTCCAGGCCAAGCTGCTGGAGCGCCAGCGCCAGGAGGAGCGGGCCAAGATGGACGCCCTCAAGGACGGCGGCAGCTCCTGGGGCAACCAGATGCGTTCCTACGTCCTGCACCCGTACCAGATGGTCAAGGACCTGCGTACCGAGTTCGAGGTCGGCAACCCCGAGGCGGTGTTCAACGGCGAGATCGACGGCTTCATCGAGGCCGGAATTCGCTGGCGCAAGCAGCAGGAGAAGTAAGTTTGTCGACATGGCAACTGCCGCCCCCGGGGCGGCAGTTGCCTTTTCTGTGCTCGGATGTCCGGGTTTTACATCACAGTCACAGGCTCAGACTCCCGGCATAGCCCCCGTAGTTGGACATGGCGGCCGCAAACGACCTTGACGTGTTCTTGAAAAATGGGAAGGGTGAAGCGCGGCATGCGTGTCTCTGGGGCGCATGTGAACCGGGGGGCCCTTTCACAGGAGCCGTACCCGTCGAGCACAGCCCCGAGCGCTGCCTAATGACGATGAGCTACTGGGGGTAGCAACCACATGACGAAGAAGACGCGGATCCGCGTCGCGCGGATAGCGGCCGGTGCCGTGATCGCCGCCGGTGCCTCGCTGACCGCCGCCGGCGCCGCATCCGCCGCGGAGTCCGAGGACTGCCTGCTCGGCATCCTCTGCGCCGAGGAGTCGCCCACTCCGACCCCGCCGCCGACGGGTGAGCCCACCGGCGAACCGACCGTCATCCCGACGGGCGAGCCGACCGACCCGCCGCCGTCGTCCGAGGAGCCCACCGACGAGCCGACCGAGCCCACGGACGAGCCCACCGAGCCGACCGAGGACCCGACCGACGCCCCGACGAACCCCGGCAACGGGAACGGCACCGGCGGCGGCAACGGCAACGGTGGTGGCAACGGCGGCGGCAACAACACCGACCCCGACGGCGGCACCTCGCCGCGGGAGGAGGGCTCCTCCGAGCTCACCGAGATCGGCTCGGACGCCACCCCGGCAGCCCCGCAGGCCCAGGCCCAGGGCAACGGCAAGGAGCTCGCCGAGACGGGTGCCGCGCAGACCACCTTCCTGGTGATCGGCGCCGCCACGATGATCGCCGGCGGTGTCGGCTTCCGTCTGCTGCCGCGCCTCGTGGGCGGTCGCGGCGGGGCTGCCGCCTGACGGTAGCCGCGTCCGCACGGGCCGTGGCCACACGGGCCGTGCACACAACGCGACACCGAGGGCCCGGAGCGATTCGCTCCGGGCCCTCGGCCATGTCTTCGGGGTGGGGCGGCCGCCTACGCCGTCACACGGTCTGGTGCGCCAGCAGGGCCACCGCGGCGATCAGCACCGTCAGCAGTGCGATCAGCGCCATCGGGTTCATACCCGCCAGGAAGTTCTCCTGCTGCAGCCGCTCACGGTTCGCGCGGCACACGGGGCATCGGCCCTCGTTCACGGGGGACGCGCAGTTCGCGCACACCAGCCGGTCGTACGTCATGCGCTTGCCCTCCTTGCGCCGGTTCCACGTGTCCAACGTCCGTGGGGGTGGGAATGTTCCCCCCTCCACTTTGCCAGGTTCCGACGGCCGTCGCGCGGCTGCGCCTTTTCTGTGGTTGTACGCACAGTGCCCCCGCGCCCCTCGGGGCTCGGAACAAAACGGCATATCCATGGCGCAACCACAGTCGGTGACTGCGATGCCCCACCCGGGTCGCGTATGGTCACGCTCATCTACCCCCGGCGACCCGTGGTGCATCCGTGATCCGATTCGACAATGTCTCCAAGGTCTACCCCAAGCAGACCCGCCCCGCCCTCAGGGATGTATCCCTGGAGGTCGAGAAGGGCGAGTTCGTCTTCCTCGTGGGGTCCTCCGGCTCCGGTAAGTCCACCTTCCTGCGGCTGATCCTCCGCGAGGAGCGGTGCAGCCACGGTCAGGTGCACGTGCTGGGCAAGGACCTCGCCCGCCTGTCCAACTGGAAGGTCCCGCAGATGCGGCGCCAGCTGGGGACGGTCTTCCAGGACTTCCGGCTGCTGCCGAACAAGACGGTCGGCGAGAACGTCGCCTTCGCGCAGGAGGTCATCGGAAAGTCCCGCGGCGAGATCCGCAAGTCCGTGCCGCAGGTGCTCGACCTGGTCGGGCTCGGCGGCAAGGAGGACCGGATGCCCGGCGAGCTGTCCGGTGGTGAGCAGCAGCGCGTCGCCATCGCGCGGGCCTTCGTCAACCGGCCCAAGCTGCTCATCGCCGACGAGCCCACCGGCAACCTCGACCCGCAGACCTCCGTCGGCATCATGAAGCTGCTCGACCGGATCAACCGGACGGGCACCACCGTGGTGATGGCCACGCACGACCAGAACATCGTCGACCAGATGCGCAAGCGCGTCATCGAACTGGAGAAGGGCCGCCTCGTCCGCGACCAGGCCCGCGGTGTCTACGGCTACCAGCACTGATACCGCACCCGAGATCCACGGAAAGGCATAACCAGTCGCCATGCGCGCCCAGTTCGTCCTGTCGGAGATCGGTGTCGGTCTCCGCCGCAACCTGACGATGACCTTCGCCGTCGTCGTCTCCGTCGCCCTGTCGCTCGCCCTGTTCGGCGGGTCGCTCCTGATGAGCGACCAGGTCAGCACCATGAAGGGCTACTGGTACGACAAGGTCAACGTCTCGATCTTCCTCTGCAACAAGAGCGACGCCGAGTCCGACCCCAACTGCGCCAAGGGCGCGGTGACCGACGACCAGAAGTCCCAGATCAAGGCCGACCTCGGCAAGATGGACGTCGTCCAGGCGGTCACGTACGAGTCGCAGGACCAGGCGTACAAGCACTACAAGGAGCAGTTCGGCGACTCCCCGCTCGCCAGCTCCCTCACGCCGGACCAGATGCAGGAGTCGTACCGCATCAAGCTGAAGGACCCGGAGAAGTACCAGGTCATCGCCACCGCCTTCAACGGGCGGGACGGCGTGCAGTCCGTGCAGGACCAGAAGGGCATCCTGGACAACCTCTTCAAGCTGCTGAACGGCATGAACTGGGCCGCCCGCGCGGTGATGGCGCTGATGCTGGTCGTCGCGCTGATGCTGATCGTCAACACCGTGCGCGTCTCGGCGTTCAGCCGCCGGCGTGAGACCGGCATCATGCGGCTGGTCGGCGCCTCCGGCTTCTACATCCAGGCGCCGTTCATCATGGAGGCCGCGGTCGCCGGACTCATCGGCGGCACCCTCGCGTGCGGGTTCCTGCTGATCGCCCGGTACTTCCTCATCGACCACGGACTGGCCCTGGCCGACCAGCTGACACTGATCAACTTCATCGGCTGGGACGCGGTCCTCACCAAGCTGCCGCTCATCCTCGCGACGAGCCTGCTGATGCCCGCGTTGGCCGCGTTCTTCGCGCTGCGCAAGTACTTGAAGGTGTGACGCATACCAAGAGGGGCCGTGCGGTCAACCGGCCGTACGGCCCTTCCGCTTGTCCTAGACTCACCGGCATGTCAGGTCGTGACCCGTTCTGTCAGCCCCGTCGTATCCGTCGTGGGGCGGCCCTGACGTTGGTGTTCACGAGCGTGCTCGTCGCCGGCGCGGCCACCGGGGCGTTGCCGCAGGGCGAGCAGAAGTCCGCCCGGGACGAGGCCCGTTCGGCCGGACCGGCCGGGCACCACGCGGACGTCGCGCGGGCGGCCGAGGAGGCCATGGCCGACGGCAAGTCCCCGATCCAGGCCGCCAAGCGCGCCGTCAGCCGCAGCGGGGACCGCTGGGGCGCCGTCTACTCCCCGGGCGAGTACGAGGAGTTCGAGGAGTCCCTCGACGGCGAGTACACCGGCGTCGGCCTGTGGGCCCGCAGCGAGCGGGACGGCCGTATCGAGGTGACGAAGGTGCGCCGCGGCTCGCCCGCCGCCACCGCCGGGATCCGGGCCGGGGACCTGCTGCGCAGCGTCGACGGCGAGAAGGCCGACGGCCGTCCCGTGACGGAGGTCGTCTCCTTACTGCGCGGGGACGCCCTCGACGCCCCCGCCGGCACCGCCGTCCGCCTCGGCCTTCAGCGCGGCACGCGCGCGTGGACCGAGACACTGCGCCGGGCCCAGCTGACCACGGACTCCGTCACCGTCCGGGAGCTGGCCGGCCGGGTCACCGTCATCAAGGTCGCCACCTTCACCAAGGGCTCCGGCCACCAGGTCCGTGACGCCGTCCGGCAGTCCCCGCCCGGCGCCGGGATCGTCCTGGACCTGCGCGGCAACTCCGGCGGCCTGGTCGCCGAGGCCGTGACCGCCGCCTCCGCCTTCCTCGACGGCGGTCTGGTCGCCACCTACGACGTCGAGGGCGAGCAGCGCGCCCTGCACGCCGAGTCCGGCGGGGACACCACCAGACCCCTGGTCGCGCTCGTCGACGGCGGGACGATGAGCGCGGCCGAGCTTCTCACCGGCGCCGTGCAGGACCGTGGACGGGCGCTCGTGGTGGGCTCCCGCACCTTCGGCAAGGGCTCGGTGCAGATGCCGAGCCGGCTGCCCGACGGCTCCGTGGCGGAGCTCACCGTCGGGCACTACCGCACCCCCTCCGGCCGCGGCGTCGACGGCCGCGGCATCACGCCCGACCTGGAGACCGGCGAGGACGCCCTCCAGCGCGCCGGGACCGTCCTGCGGGGCCTGGCGAAGCCCTCGTAATCGACTTTCCGCCGAGCCCCTCCGTAGTGCGAAAATGGCGGCACTATGGCTAAGGAAAAAGGGCGCAAGCTGATCGCGCAGAACAAGAAGGCGCGGCACGACTACCTCATCATCGACATCTACGAGGCCGGCCTGGTCCTCACCGGGACCGAGGTGAAGTCCCTGCGCCAGGGACGGGCGTCGCTGGTCGACGGCTTCGTGCAGCTCGACGGGAACGAGGCGTGGCTGCACAACGTGCACGTGCCCGAGTACAGCCAGGGCACGTGGACCAACCACAGCGCCCGGCGCAAGCGGAAGCTGCTGCTGCACCGCGCCGAGATCGACAAGCTGGAGTCGAAGTCGGGCGACACGGGCCACACCATCGTGCCCCTCGCGCTGTACTTCAAGGACGGCCGGGCCAAGGTCGAGATCGCGCTGGCGAAGGGCAAGAAGGAGTACGACAAGCGCCAGACCCTCCGTGAGAAGCAGGACCGCAGGGAGACCGACCGCGCGATCGCGGCGGTACGGCGCAAGCAGCGCGGGGCGTAGGGAATACGCTGGCACCGACCCGCGTTGGTCACGTACGATGGCAACTGCACCCCACAGCGGGTGCGCGCCCCTCTCCGGAGGGATTGTCAACACAACATGGGGATGATCGGTTTCGACAGCGGCTGTCGAAGCAGGGGAAGCGTGTCGAGGAAGCGGCAATGATCTCGTAAACCATATGTCGCAAAAAATAATCGCCAATACCAAGCGCGATTCCCAGACCTTCGCTCTCGCTGCCTGATAAGCAGTGACTGAAGGTCCCTAAATGGGTGTCAGCCCGGGAGTGTTCCCGGCCCGGATCCTGGCATAATCTAGGGAACTAAACCATCGAGCCCGGTCACGGGGCTCGCTGGGAAACCAAACAGTGACTGGGCCCGTCGGCGACTTGTTCGCGTGATCGCCGGGGCCGAGAAAATCGCAGCGAACTGCACACGGAGAAGCCCTGGTTCCGCACCGTTGGACGCGGGTTCGATTCCCGCCATCTCCACTCATCCCATGTGGGCAAAGGCCCCGTCGCTTCTGCGGCGGGGCTTTTGTCATGCGGTCCGGCGTGAGGTACTCGCCCGCTTCGTCAGCCGGGGCGGAAGCAGCGTCGTCTGCGGTACGGGGGCGCCGTGCAGCTTTCGTATCAGGAGGTCCACGGCCCGAGCGCCCAGCTCGTCGGCCGGCAGCGACACCGAGGTGACCGGGACGCGGGGCGTCGTCGCCAGGTCGTCGGGGCAGACCGCCATGACGGAGAGATCGGCGGGGACGCGCAGGCCGAGCTGCTCGAAGGCGGTGATCAAGGGGGCCAGCAGGGGTTCGTTGTGGACGACCACGGCGGTGAGGGCCGGGTGGTCGTGGAGCAGCCGTTCGGCGAGCCGTGGCGCCGTGGCGGGGTCGGGGTCGCCCGGGTGGACGGACGAGGCCAGGCCGTGACGGACGGCGGCCGTGGTGAAGCCGTGCATGAGGTGGTGGGCGTAGGCCGTCTCGCGCAGGTAGACCTCCGGGGGCGAACCGACCAGCGCGACGGTGCGGTGGCCCAGGTCCGCCAGGTGGTCCACGCAGGCCTCGCCCACCGCCCGGAAGTCGAGGTCGACGCAGGTCAGGCCGGAGCTGTGCGCCGGGACGCCGATCAGGACCGACGGGCGGGCCTCGGAGCGGAGCCGGGGCAGGCGGGGGTCGTGGAGTTCGACGTCCGTCAGCAGCAGCCCGTCCACCGAGGCCGTGTGCACCGCGCGGTGCAGGCCCTCCTCGGCCTCCTCCTGGGTGAGGAGCAGGACGTCGTGGTCGTGGGCCTTGGCCGTCGTCACCACCGACACCGCCAGCCGCATCACCACCGGGGCGTGCACGCCGGGGCGGAGCGGCGCCGCCAGGGCCAGGACGTGCGGCAGGCCGCCGGCCGGGGCACGGCTGCCCGGGTGGGGACGGTAGCCCAGGTCGCGGGCGGCCGCCTCGACGCGGCGCCGGGTCTCGTCCGAGATCGGGCGCTTGCCGCTCAGTGCGTAGGAGACGGTGCTGGGGGAGACCCCGGCCCGGCGCGCCACGTCCGTGATCCTGACCATCAGCCGAGGTCCAGCGTGAGCAGGGCCGTGCCGGGCGTGGCCCGCACCTCGCGGTCGCCGGCGGCCAGGCCCCAGGCCGCCGCCGGTGCGGTGCACGTCGCCCGCAGGGTATTCCCCTCGCGGGCGACCGTGAAGGTCACGTCCCCGACCGGCACCGTCACCTCGTCGCCGGGCCGCGACTCGTACGCCCGCAGCGTCACCCCGTCGGCGTGGTCGTAGTCCGGGCGGTCCTCGCGCGCGCCGACCGGGAGCACCGCGCCGGGCCGGACCAGCAGCGGCGCGCTCAGGAAGCCGTGCCGCTCACGCACCCAGCGCGGGCCGGTCACCGTCTCGCCGGTCGTGAAGTGCGTCCAGGTGCCCTCGGGGACGTAGTACGTGATGTCGCCCTCGTCGCTGAAGACCGGGGCGACCAGCAGGTCCGGGCCGAGCATGTACTGCCGTTCCAGGTGCGCGCACCCCGGGTCGTCCGGGAACTCCAGCACCATCGCGCGCATCAGGGGCAGGCCCTCGGTGTGCGCCGTGCGGGCCGTCTCGTACAGGTAGGGCATGAGGCGCAGCTTCAGCCGGGTGAAGTGGCGGGCCACGTCGACCGCCTCCTCGTCGAACTGCCAGGGCACCCGGTAGGAGTCGCTGCCGTGCAGGCGGCTGTGCGAGGACAGCAGCCCGAAGGCCAGCCAGCGCTTGAACAGGGCGGGGGTCGGGGTGCCCTCGAAACCGCCGATGTCATGGCTCCAGAAGCCGAAGCCCGACAGGCCGAGGGACAGTCCGCCGCGCAGTGACTCCGCCATCGACTCGTACGTCGCCTCGCAGTCGCCGCCCCAGTGCACGGGGAACTGCTGGCTCCCCGCCGTCGCCGACCGTGCGAAGACCACGGCCTCCTGCTCGCCGCGGTGCTTGCGCAGCACCTCGAAGACCGTGCGGTTGTACAGGTACGTGTAGTGGTTGTGCATCCGCTCCGGGTCCGAGTCGTCGGACCAGACCACGTCGAGAGGCACCCGTTCGCCGAAGTCGGTCTTGAAGCAGTCGACGCCCTGCGCGAGCAGCTCCTCCAGCTTGGCGGCGTACCAGTCGCGGGCGGCCGGGGAGGTGAAGTCGACCAGGGCCATCCCCGGCTGCCACATGTCCCACTGCCAGACCGAGCCGTCCGGGCGCCTCAGCAGGTGCCCGAGCGCCTTGCCCTCGGCGAACAGCGGGGAGCGCTGGGCGATGTACGGATTGATCCAGACGGAGACGTGCAGGTCACGGGCTTTGAGGCGGGCCAGCATGCCCTCCGGGTCGGGGAAGACGCGGGAGTCCCAACGGAAGTCGCACCAGTGGTGCTCGCGCATCCAGAAGCAGTCGAAGTGGAAGACCGACAGCGGCAGTTCACGCTCCCGCATGCCGTCGACGAAGGAGGTCACCGTCTCCTCGTCGTACGGGGTGGTGAACGACGTCGACAGCCACAGGCCGAACGACCAGGCGGGCGGCAGGGCCGGGCGGCCGGTCAGGGCCGTGTACCGGCGCAGGATGTCCTTCGGCGTCGGGCCGTGGATGACGTAGTACGTCAGCTCCTGGGTCTGCGCGCTGAACTGCACCCGGGAGACCACCTCCGAGGCGACCTCGAAGGACACCCGGCCCGGATGGTCGACGAAGACGCCGTAGCCCGCGTCCGTGAGGAAGAACGGCACGTTCTTGTAGGCCTGTTCGCTGCACGTGCCGCCGTCGGACTGCCAGATGTCGACGACCTGCCCGTTCTTCACCAGCGGGCCGAAGCGCTCACCGAGGCCGTAGACGGACGTGCCGACGTTGAGGACCAGCTGTTCGCGCAGGTGGTGGGCGCCGGAGGGGTCCGTCATGAGGCCCGCGTTGCGGTGGCCGCTGCTGGTGAGCGTGCGGCCGTGCGCGCGGAACTCGACGTGCCAGGGGCCGCCCCGGGCGAACCGGACCGACAGGTCACCGGAGGTCAGGGTCGCGTGCTCGTCGTCGTACGCGATCTCCGCTGCGGTGTCCGACGCCGTGAGCTCGAACGCGGGGCCGCGGGGCTCGCCGCCGGTGAAGTGCGTCAGGGTCAGGCCGATGACACCGGGCATGGGGCTGTGCGCCCTGACGGTGAGGACCGGGCCGGTCATCAGGTCGCCGCGGGAGCGGATGGGCCGGGTCGGGGCGTGGATCTCCAGGGCGCCGTCCGACTCGGTGACGTCGAGGGCCTCCGCCGGATGGGCCGCGGTGACGCCCTCGCGCAGGAGCCAGTAGCCGTCGGTGAACTTCATGTGGGGGGCTCCTACTCTCCCGGCGCGCGACGACCCGCCGCACGACCACACGCCGCATAACGTCGAAGCGCTTCGACGATCGAACGTATGCGGGGTGCGCGAGCCCGTCAATGGGGTGCGAGACACTCGGCGAAGCGATTCGAAGGGCTGTGCCGGGACAGCGCCAGGGCCGCGACCGCCGCCGTCACCGGCACCAGATATCCGGCAGCCGGTGAGAAGTGCTCGACCGTCCAGCCGCCGACCGCGCTGCCGCAGGCGATGCCGCCGAGCAGGCCGGTCACCGCGAGGGTCATGCCCTCGTTCAGCCGGCCCTCGGGGGTGCGCTCCTGAACCAGCGTCATGGTGGTCACCATTGTCGGGGCCGTCGCCATCCCGGCGACCAGCAGCGCGCCCGCCAGCAGCAGGAGCGAACCGGTGAGGGCCGCGGCCAGCAACGGCAGGGTCAGCAGCGCGGCCATCGCCGCCACGCACCAGGGCAGCCGGGCCGCGGCCGGTCCGGCCGGCTTCACGGCGCCGTACAGCAGACCCGCCCCGCACGAGCCCGCCGCTTGGAGCGCGAGCACGATTCCGGCCACCGACTGCCGCCCCTGCGCGTCGGCGAACGCCAGGGTGACGACCTCCGTCGCGCCGAAGACACCGCCCATCGCCAGGCAGACCGCGAGCAACGCAGGCATGCCGGGGGCGCGCAGCGGAGCCCTTCCCGGGACGTGCGCGCGGACCGGGGGTTCCGTCGCGCGCCGGCTGGTGAACAAGGCCATGCCGGTCAGCAGCAGCGCCGCGCCCACCAGGGTGCCCGCCTCGGGGAAGTACGTCGCGCACAGGAAGGCCGCGAGCACCGGGCCCAGCATGAAGCACAGTTCGTCCGCCGCCTGCTCGAAGGAGTTGGCGGTGTGCAGTGCCTTCTCGTCGCCGGCCAGCAGATGTGCCCAGCGGGCCCGGGACATGCCGCCGGTGTTGGGGGTCGTGGCGGTGGCGGCGTAGGAGGCGAACAGGGTCCAGCCGGGGGCGTCGTGGCGCACGCACAGCAGCAGGGAGAGGGAGCCGAGGACGGCGATCACCGTGGCGGGCAGGGCCACCCGCGCCTGGCCGTGCCGGTCGACGAGCCGGGCGGTGAACGGCGCGACCAGGGCGGTCGCGGCGAGTCCCGTCGCCGTGACGGCACCGGCGAGGGCGTAGGAACCCCGCGTCCCGGCGATCATCATGACCGCGCTGACGCTGAACATGCCCATCGGCAGGCGGGCGAGCAGGTTCCCGGCGGTGAACGCGCGGGCACCCGGGATGCGGAACAGGCGGAGGTACGGGGCGAGTTGCGGCATGCGCCCACCGTCACCCGGGGGCGACCGGGCGGTCCAACACCTGTTCCGCGCGCACTCACGCACCCGGGTTGTGAATCGCGCGGGTGCGGCCGAAAGGGTCATGGCGGGAAAGATTCGCTCCCTGTTCTTCATACAGGGATATTGAGATTCCTAATGCTCCTCATGGTGCATGGAAAAGATGTTCATTCGGGAAAATCCTTCACTCGTTTGCCGCGCATCCGCCGAAGTGGGGCGACGGTTAGTCGGTACATGACCGAGGCGACCAGGAAAGACGGCTGGGCGGTAACGCTCGGCCCGTACACCTACATTCCCGCTCCAGCGCACTCGTCGGCGACCGTCAACGGGACGCTCACCAGAGGGGGTTGCCCGGTCACGCTGCGGGTCACGGAGCCGGTTCTGCGCGATTTCATCGATGCCATGGGCGCGCTGGAAAAGGATCTCGCACGACGCTGGATCAGTGCGACGGATTGGCCCGCTTTCGCGCTCGCGGAATAGTCGGGGCGCGGCATGTACGACAAAGTAGAGGGAACCGGCCGGCACCGGGCTCCGGCCCGGGATTTCATCACCCCACTGACCCCGCCGGACCCGACCTGGGACCCTGCCGAGGAGCTGGCGTTCATCCTCGAGGAGGCCCTCGGGGAGCAGGCGGCGAGGATCCCCGGCCCCCGCGACGAGGACCGGGCTCCGGCCCCGGCCCCGGACCCGGCACCCGCCCCCGCCGCGGGCACCCACATGCGGCGGCTCCAGGACATCACCGAGGAACTCCCGCCGGTGCGGGACGTCCCCCGGCGGCACCGCAAGGTCCGTACCCGCAAGGCCCCGGGCGTGCTGCGCACCACCAGCTTCCTCGTCGCCGCGCTCGCCGCCGTCATCGGCCTGGCGGTGAGCCTCCTGAGCGGCATGGTCGCCTACGACCCCCTCCGCCTGGTCGCCGTGTCCCCCGCGGCGCGTGGCCTGCGCCACTGGTGGCCCCTGCTGGTGTACGGGCCCTGGCTGGTGGGTTCGCTGTCCGTCCTGCGGGCCGCGCTGCACCAGCGCCGTGCCGTGCACTCCTGGTGCGTGGTCCTGGTCTTCTCCTCCATCGCCGTCCTGCTCTGCGTCGTCCAGGCACCCCGGACCGTCCTCGGCACCGCGGCCGCCGCCCTGCCCGGCCTCGCCGCCCTGGCCTGCTTCCAGCAGGTCGTCCGCCAGATCACGCTGACCAGGCCGCCGATGAGGTCGGCGCCCCGGCACCGGGTGGGGCAGGCCGCGTCTGCCCCGCTCCGGAAGGGGGCGGAGGGCGCACAGGCACCCTCGCTCCGGACGGGCGAGGCCGACACGGGCGGGAAGACCCCCGGCCCTTGAGGCCGTTGAGCTTCGTCCGCCGAAGCGCCGAAGCGCCGAAGCGCCGAAGCGCCGATCCGCAGATCCACCGATCCACCGATCCGCTGATCCCCGGCGGCCCCGGCCGCTGTAGGTTCACCGCATGGCCGCTCATCTCGACCCCCGCCTGCTGCGCGGTTTCGTCACCGTGGCCGAGGAGCTGCACTTCACACGGGCGGCGATGCGGTTGCACGTGGCCCAGCAGGCGCTCAGCCGGGACGTGCGGCGGCTGGAGAGGGAGCTGGGGACCGAGCTGTTCGTGCGGACCACCCGGCAGGTGACGCTCACCCCGGACGGGGAACGGCTGCTGCCGCACGCCCGCCGGGTGCTGCACGCCCAGGACGAGCTGCTCGCCGCCTTCCACCAGGCCCGGCCGCTGCTGGTCGACCTCAACTCCCCGGGCCTGGAGACACCCCGCCGGGTGCTGCACGCGGCGCGGGAACTCGCCCCTCACCACGAGCTGATGGCCCGCTACGAGAGCGGCCTGACCGGAGCCGCCGGTGAACTGCTGGCCGGCCGGCTGGACGCGTCGTTCGGACGGTTCGCCGGGCTGGATCCGGCGCTGCGGGCCGGGCTCGACCACCAGCCCGTGCGGCTGGAGCCGATGGCGGTCGTCCTCCCCGAGGACCACCGGCTGGCCGCGTGGGACTCCGTGCCGCTCGCCGAGCTGGCCGGCGAGCGCGTCTACGCGGGCGCCGGCAACCCGCGCACCCCGGAGTGGACCGGCCTCGCTCGGCTGCTCTTCGAGGGCCGGGGCATCGAAATCGCGCCACCCGCTCCACTGGCCGTAGGAGTGGAGGAGGTGCAGCGGATCATGGCCAGAACGCGCAACCCGATCCTGACCGTCGTGGGCTCCCCGGCGCTTGCGTCAACCGTGCTACGGCCCCTGGTCGACCCCGTTCCCCTGTCCCCCCTTTCGCTGGTGTGGCGCAGGGGTCTGACCCACCCGGCGCTCGACGCCCTGCGCCGGGCCGCAGCCCTCCTGTCTGCGCAAACGCGGTGGTTGCACCGACCCGCGGGGGCCTGGACACCGGCCGGAGACGATGTCTTCATGGCGTCTCACGGCTGACACGATTCGACACGGCGCCCACACACAACCTCCGCGTGCGCTACATTCGACCCCTGAGCACGTTGTGGTACGAGGGGGCGTTCGGACGGGTGGGGGCCTGGTCCGACGGCGGGTGCTCAGGTCGTCAAGCGCACCTGAACCATCCCGTGGGGGGAAGTGCGTGCGCGTGAAAATGTGGCGAGAAGACGCCCAACCCGAGTGGCCCGAGGCCGCTACGGCTACCGGAGAGCTCCCGTCGGACGGCAGAGCCCGGGACAGCAGAGCGACGCAGGTCTTCCCTGGCCGTGACGCCCGGCCGACCGGCCACGGACTGCCCGCCGGGACGGAGATCCTGGCCGGCATTCCCCGGCAGAGCGACGGCGAGGCCGAAGGGGGCCGGACCGCGGTCCGCGACCCCTGGCAGGAGCCGGAGGAGCCCGGCCCGTCCGGGCCTCCGGACCCCGACGCGGACGGGCAGACCCACGATCCGCACGAGGTCACGGTCCAGCTCGACGCCGTGGCGCTCGGGGAGGGCTTCCTGCGGCAGGTGAAGGAGGTTCCGGGTGCCGACGCCGCCGCCGACCGGCCCGTCTTCGTCGACGAGTCCGGCCGCCGCAGCCGCCGCTACCGCCGCATCGGCATGGCCGTCGCCCTCGCCTGTGGGGTCTACGCCGTCGTCATCGTCGCCACGCTGCTGTCGGGCAACTCCAACGCCCCCTGGCTGCCCGTGCCGGCCAAGGACGACAACCCGCCGGCCGGGCAGGTCGACAGCCCGCCGCTGACCGCCGAGTCGGCGCCGCCCGGAGAGGCCGGGGACACCGGCGTCACCACGCCGGGCAGCATTCCGGCGACCGGCGGGGCCACGGCATCGGCGCCGGACACCGGCGCCGCCGAGCCCGGTGCCACCGCCGGCTCCGACCGTCCCGGCGCGTCCGCCAAGCCCTCGCCGAGCGCGACCCGGTCCGCCCCGGCGCCGGGCGGCAAGGCCACGGACCCGGCCCCGTCCGAACCGGCGGACCCGCCGAGCACGCCGCCCGCCGACCCGACACCGACGGGCGAGCCCTCGGCCGCGCCCACGGAGACGACGGGCACGGGCGGCGGTGACGACGGTGGCACGGTCGCGGAAGGTCCGGCCGAGCCACAGCCCGTCGCGGAGGGCCCTGCCGAACCACAGCCCGCCGAGACACCGGCCGCGGCTTAGGCACCGGCCGCGGCTGGAAGCGCCGCCGTCCGGACCGCGTCGCCGCCTGAACCGCGTCGCTCCCGGATACGCGCCGCGAAGCGGCGCCCGTCACACCGGGCGCCGCACCGGGGCCGGCCGGCGGGGTGTCACAGCACAGCCGTTCCGATGCCTCTTCGGTCGGGCGTCACTCGACCGCCCGCTCGACAGGGCGCGGCAGCACGGCCCACCCGGCCGGCACCGCGTCACCCGCCTGTTCGGCCGGACCGAGGACCACCCACCCAGCCGGCCCACCCCTTCCCACCGACCCGGTCCGCACGCCGAAGCCGGGCCTCCGGGGCGACCGCTCCCGCCCGCCCGACCCCGCGTCACCCGGGCTCCGAGAATCCGCCCGCCCGTCCCCGTATCACCCCATCCCGCACCACCCGGAGTTCCACCACCCATGGCATCCCGTACTCGTCGTTCCGGGCGCGCGTCCCGAGCCCCTGGTGGGTCCAGGCGCCGGCGCCTGCCCATGCGTCTGCTGCTGCCCCTGTTCGTGCTCGTCGCGCTGGGCGCGATGCTCATGCTGCGCGGATACGTGCACAGCGAGGTCCTCGCCGACCACCGCGTCGGACCGCCCGCCGCGAACGACCGCGTCCCCAAGGACATCCTCAAGGGCGGGCCGGTCATCGACTCCCGCAACGGGAAGGCGACCAGCCTGGACCTCCCCGACCACGAGCTGGTGCTGACCTTCGACGACGGCCCCGACCCGATGTGGACGCCCAAGGTCCTCGACGTGCTGAAGAAGCACGACGCCCACGCCGTCTTCTTCATCACCGGAACCATGGCCTCCCGCTACCCCGACCTCGTGCAGCGCATGGTCGACGAGGGCCACGAGATCGGGCTGCACACCTTCAACCACCCCGACCTGTCCCTGCAGAGCAAGAGCCGGGTCGACTGGGAGCTCTCGCAGAACCAGCTCGCCCTCGCCGGCGCGGCGGGCATCCGCACCTCGCTGTTCCGCCCGCCCTACTCGTCGTTCGCCCAGAACATGGACAACAACACCTGGCCGGTCACCGAGTACATCGGCAGCAGGGGCTACATCACCATCGTCAACGACACCGACAGCGAGGACTGGCGCAGGCCCGGGGCCGAGCAGATCATCCGCAACGCCACGCCGAAGAACGGCCACGGCGCCATCGTGCTGATGCACGACTCCGGCGGCGACCGCTCCCAGACCGTCGCCGCCCTCGACCGGTACATCTCCGGGTTGCAGGCCGAGGGCTACCGCTTCCACACCCTCACCGGCGCACTCGACGCCCCCAGCGCGCACACCCGGGTCGCCGGGCTGGAGGCGCTGAAGGGTGAGGCATGGGTGTTCCTGGTGCAGGCCTCCGAGAACGTGACCAGCGTGCTCGTGGCCGGCCTCGCCGTCGTCGGCGTGCTGGTCTTCGGGCGTCTCGGACTGATGCTGATCCTCTCCGTGGCGCACGCCCGCCGGGTGCGGCGCCGCGGCTTCAGCTGGGGCGACCCCGTCACCGAACCGGTCTCCGTCCTCGTGCCCGCCTACAACGAGGCCAAGTGCATCGAGCAGACGGTCCGTTCCCTCGTCGCCAGCGACCACCCCATCGAGGTGCTGGTCATCGACGACGGCTCCAGCGACGGCACCGCCCGCATCGTCGAGAACCTCGGCCTGCCCGGCGTACGCGTCGTCCGCCAGCTGAACGCGGGCAAGCCCGCCGCCCTCAACCGCGGCATCGCCAACGCCAAGTACGACCTGATCGTGATGATGGACGGCGACACCGTCTTCGAGCCGACCACCGTCCGCGAACTCGTCCAGCCCTTCGGCGACCCGCGCGTCGGCGCCGTCGCGGGCAACGCCAAGGTCGGCAACCGCGACTCGCTCATCGGCGCCTGGCAGCACATCGAGTACGTGATGGGCTTCAACCTCGACCGCCGCATGTACGACGTGCTGCGCTGCATGCCCACCATCCCCGGCGCGGTCGGGGCGTTCCGGCGCAGCGCGCTGGAACGCGTCGGCGGCATGAGCGACGACACGCTCGCCGAGGACACCGACATCACCATGGCCATGCACCGGGACGGCTGGCACGTGGTGTACGCCGAGAAGGCCGTCGCCTGGACCGAGGCCCCGGAGTCCGTCCAGCAGCTGTGGTCCCAGCGCTACCGCTGGTCGTACGGCACCATGCAGGCCATCTGGAAGCACCGCCGGTCCATCGTCGAGCGGGGCCCCTCGGGCCGCTTCGGCCGGGTGGGCATGCCGCTGGTCTCGATGTTCATGGTCGTGGCGCCGCTGCTGGCCCCGCTGATCGACGTGTTCCTGCTGTACGGGCTGGTCTTCGGCCCCACGGAGAAGACCATCGGCGCCTGGCTGGGCGTCCTCGCGGTGCAAGGGGTGTGCGCGGCCTACGCGTTCCACCTGGACAAGGAACGCATGACCCACCTGATCTCCCTCCCGCTCCAGCAGATCCTCTACCGCCAGCTCATGTACGTCGTGCTGCTCCAGTCCTGGATCACCGCCCTCACCGGCGGCCGGCTGCGCTGGCAGAAGCTGCGCCGCACCGGCGCGGTGGGCCTGCCCGGGGCCGGCTCCGCCGCCGCCCCGCAGATGGACGGGAGGCCGGTCGGATGACCGCCCCCGCGACGCCCGTCGCCGAGGAGGCCGCCCCGCGGGAGCCGGCCGCCGCCGTCAAGCCCGGCCGCGACCGGTACTTCGACCTGCTGCGCGCCCTCGCCCTGTTCCGTGTCGTGCTCTACCACCTGACCGGCTGGGCCTGGCTGCCGCTGGTGTTCCCGTCCATGGGTGTGATGTTCGCGCTCGCCGGGAACCTCATGGCCCGCTCGCTGAAGCGCCCGGCCGTGCAGGTGATCCGCGGCCGGATGCGGCGGCTGCTGCCCCCGCTGTGGCTGCTCGGCGCCGTCGGCGTCACCGGCATGGTCCTCCAGGGCTGGGGCCCCGACGAGGACGGGCACCCCGGCTGGTGGCTGCTCCACCTGACCTTCTGGATCGTCCCGCTCAGCGACCCGCCCTACGCGCAGGGGCTGCCCGGCGTCCACGGCTTCATCGGCGAGAACTGGGCCGCGGACCTCGCCGGACCGCTCTGGTACATCCGTGCCTACCTCTGGTACGTCCTGCTGTCCCCGGTGCTGCTGAAGGCCCTGCGCGCCGTGCCGGTCGTCACGCTCCTGGCGCCGATCGCCCTGGCCGTCGCTTTCGAGCAGGAGTGGCTCAGCCTGCCCGGCGAGCGGATCCCGTCCGCGCTCACGGACTTCTCCACCTTCGGCGCCTGCTGGATCCTCGGCATGGCCCACCAGGAGGGCATCCTGCGGCGGCTGCCGCGCTACATCGTGCCGTCCGTCGCGCCCGTCATCGCCCTGGCCGGCCTCTGGTACGCCCTGCACCACGACTTCGGCACCGGCAACGACCTGGACAGCATGCCGCTGGCCCAGGCGCTGTGGTCCTTCGGCACGGTGTTCCTGCTGCTGCACCTGAGCCCGTCCTGGTCCGAGTGGCCGAGGCGGCTGCGCCTCTTCGCGGGGACGATCACGCTGCTCAACTCCCGGGCCGTGACCATCTACCTGTGGCACAACACCTGCATCCTGATCGCCGCCACGCTCTGGGACCGGCTGTGGGGCTTCCCCCTGCTGGAGCAGAACGTGCCCGGGCTGCTGGAGAGCGTCTGGCCGGTGCTGGTCCTGGCCTGGATCCTCATCGGCGCCTGCGTCCTGGCCTTCGGCTGGGCGGAGGACCTCGCGGCCAGGCAGCGGCCGCGGCTGTGGCCGACGGGGGAGTCCCGGGCGAGAGCGCGGGGGAGCCGCAGGCGCGCCTGACGGGAGGCTGCCGCCGGACGGGCCCGGTTCCACCTGACGGGCCCCGTTCCGCCGGGCTCTTCCGGTGTGGAAAACTGCGCGGGTTGCGCTTGTGAACGAAGTGATCCGGGGGAGCGGTGGGATGAGTAAGCGGCAGATGCAGAAGATGCTGCGGCTGATGGCGAGCGGGGAGCCGGTCGAGCTGACCAGCCCGATGGCGTCCGTGAAGAAGCTCGCCCGACTGGCCTTCGTCGCCCAGCAGTTCGGCTACGAGTACGCCGACGTCCGCCAGAGCAGCGGCCGCAACGGCGCGCTCACCATGCTGATCCTGCCCGACCCGAGCCCGCAGGCCCGGGCCCGGGCGGGGCAGAACTGGGCGCGGTACCCCGACGCGGCCGACGGTGTCTCCCTGCCGCCGCTCGTGCCCGACGCCTTCGAGCTGCTCAAGGCCCGCATCAACTTCGACCTCACCGGCAAGCACGCCGAGAAGCGCATGGGGTACGGCGCCCTGGGCGTCAGCATCGGCTGTGTGGTCCTCGCCTTCCGCTTCGGCGGGCAGTCGGACGATTTCGTCGTGGCCGGTGTGATCTGGCTGCTGCTCATGGCGGTCTTCGGTATCGGCCTGGTGGTGACGCGCAAGCGGAACGCCAAGTTCGCTGCCCGGTTGCAGGCGGCGGGCTTCACGCCGGTGCAGGACGAGAACGGGCGGCTGCGGTATCTGCCGCCCGGGGCGCAGCCGCCCGGACAGGGCAACCCGTTCGCGGGCGGACCGTACGGTGGGGCCGCCCCGTCTCCCTACGGCGGCCAGCCCGCGCAGCCGCCGTACCCGGGCCAGCCCGCCGCCCCGCCTCCCTACGGCGGCCAGCCGGCCCAGCCGCCGTACCCGGGCCAGCCCGCGCCGCCTCCTTACGGCGGCCAGCCCGCTCAGCCTCCCTACCCGGGCCCGCCCGCCCCCGGCCCCTATGCCGCGCAGCCGCCGGGCCCGTACGGCCAGCCCTACCAGCAGCCCCAGCCGTACCAGCAGCCCCAGCCCCACCCCCAGCAGAACCCCCACTGGCAGCCGCCGCGGCACTGACGCGGAAACCGCCCGGAACCTCTCATCCCGCCCCTGCCCGGGGTGAGAGCGAAGTTCCCTCGCGGACACCCGCGGTGCCACAGGCAGGAAACGCGCCCTCCCTACCTTCGGGCTCAGTCACCGGAAGTACGGCCCCGAGCCCCGGAGCACAGTGGAGGCGTCATGACAGGCCCTGGTACGGCACCCGCACCCCCGAGCAGGGGCGGACGCTGGATCCGGCACTGGGATCCGGAGAACGAGACGTTCTGGAAGGAGACCGGGGAGAGGGTCGCCCGCCGGAACCTCTTCTTCTCCGTACTGTCCGAGCACATCGGTTTCTCGATCTGGACCCTGTGGTCCGTGCTGGTGCTGTTCATGGGCCCGGAGTACGGGCTGACCCCGGCCGACAAGTTCATGCTGACCTCGATGGTCACGCTGGTCGGCGCGGTCGTCCGGGTCCCCTACACCTTCGCCGTGGCGATCTTCGGCGGGCGGAACTGGACGATCATCTCCGCGGCCCTGCTGCTGATCCCGACCGTCGCCGCGTTCGCCGTGATGGAGCCGGGGACCTCCTTCTCCACGTTCCTGCTGGTCGGCCTGCTCGCCGGGGTCGGCGGCGGCAACTTCGCCTCCTCCATGACCAACATCAACGCCTTCTTCCCGCTGCGGAAGAAGGGCTGGGCCCTCGGCCTGAACGCGGGCGGCGGCAACATCGGCGTGCCGGTGGCCCAGCTGGTCGCGCTGGCGATCATCGGGGCCGGCGGGGGTCCCCGGGTGCTGCTCGGGATCTACATCCCGCTGATCGTCGTGGCCGCCGTGATGGCCGCGCTGTTCATGGACAACCTGGAGAACGTCAAGAACGACACCGGCGCCGCCAAGGACGCCGCGCGGGACGGCCACACCTGGATCATGTCCCTCCTCTACGTCGGCACGTTCGGCTCCTTCATCGGCTACAGCTTCGCCTTCGGCCAGGTGCTGCAGAGCCAGTTCGGCCGGACCCCGCTGGAGGCCGCGTACGTCACGTTCCTCGGCCCGCTGCTCGGCTCGCTGATCCGGCCCGTCGGCGGCAGGCTCGCCGACCGGTTCGGCGGTGCACGGATCAGCCTGTGGAACTACGTCGCCATGGGTGTCGCGACGGCGGTCCTGATCGGCGCCTCCATGGAGAAGTCGCTGGCGCTGTTCACCGGGGCGTTCGTGGTGCTGTTCGTGCTCAGCGGGCTCGGCAACGGCTCGACGTTCAAGATGATCCCGGGCATCTTCCAGAACAAGGCCCTGGCGCTGGGGCTGCGGGGCGAGGAGGCGGCGGCGTACGGGCGGCGGCTGTCCGGTGCCTCGATGGGCCTGATCGGCGCGGTGGGCGCGCTCGGCGGCGTGGGCATCAACCTCGCCTTCCGCCAGTCCTTCCTCTCCTACGGCTCGGGCACCGGGGCGTTCGTCGCCTTCCTCGCCTTCTACGCGGTCTGCTTCGTGGTCACCTGGGCCGTATACCTTCGCCGTACGACTCCCCGGGTACCCGCCACCACGGCGACCTCGGAGGCGAAGTCGCAGCTCAGCTACGCCGAGGTGTGACGCTGTGCTGACCCGGGGGACAGCCCCCGGACCCCCGGCCGAAGCCCGCCGCCGTCGATCCGGCGGAACACGGCATCGGTAACACTGTGGACATCAAGCCGATCCGGGCCTGTCACGAGCCGTTGACAGGCTCGATCGGCATGTAGGTACGCCGTACCCACGCAGTACGACGACTCGAGTGCGGGACGAGAGCCATGTACGAGGAAGAACAGCGACCGGACCACGGGCCCCTGGCGGGCTTCACCGTGGGTGTGACGGCCGCGCGCCGGGCCGACGAGCTCGGGGCGCTGCTCCAGCGACGCGGAGCCGCCGTCCTGCACGCCCCCGCCCTGCGGATCGTGCCGCTCGCCGACGACAGCGAGCTGCTGGCCGCGACGAAGGAGATCATCGAGCAGGTTCCGGACATCGTCGTGGCCACCACCGCGATCGGTTTCCGGGGCTGGGTCGAGGCCGCGGACGGCTGGGGGCTGGGGGAGGAGCTGCTGTCCCGGCTGGGCGGCGTACGGATCCTGGCACGCGGGCCGAAGGTCAAGGGCGCGGTGCGGGCCGCCGGGCTGACGGAGGAGTGGTCGCCGTCGTCGGAGTCCATGGCGGAGGTGCTGGACCGGCTGCTGGAGGAGGGCGTCGAGGGCTCGCGGATCGCGATCCAGCTGCACGGTGAGCCGCTGCCCGGGTTCGTGGAGGCGCTGGAGGAGGGCGGGGCCGAGGTGCTCGGGGTGCCGGTCTACCGCTGGATGCCGCCGGAGGACATCACTCCGGTCGACCGTCTGCTGGACGCGACGGTCGCCCGGTCCCTGGACGCGGTCACCTTCACCAGCGCCCCGGCCGCGGCCTCCCTCCTCTCCCGGGCGGAGGAGCGCGGACTGCTCGACGAGGTCCTGGCGGCGCTGAGCCACGACGTCCTGCCGGCCTGCGTGGGCCCGGTCACCGCCCTGCCGCTGCAGTCCCGCGGCATTGACACGATCCAGCCCGAGCGCTTCCGGCTCGGCCCGCTCGTCCAGCTCCTGTGCCAGGAACTGCCCGCGCGGGCACGCTCCTTCCCCGTCGCCGGGCACCGGGTGGAGATCCGGGGCCACGCCGTCCTGGTCGACGGCGACCTCAAGCCGGTCCCGCCCGCCGGCATGTCCCTCCTGCGCGCCCTCTCCCACCGGCCCGGCTGGGTCGTAGCCCGCGCGGACCTGCTCCGCGCCCTGCCGGGCTCCGGCCGCGACGAGCACGCCGTGGAGACGGCCATGGCCCGCCTGCGCACCTCCCTCGGCACCCCGAAGCTGATCCAGACCGTGGTCAAACGCGGCTACCGCCTGGCCCTGGACCCGAGCGCGGAGACGAAGTACGCGGACGCGTGACCGTGCCCTGGGGCTGGGCCGGATCACGACAACCGCCACCGCGCTCCCGGCCGGGGCACGGGAGCAGGCGTGTGTGAGGGGTTTCCGGCGGCGGGGCGGGCAGGCACTGTAGGAGGGAGCGGCTGCTCGGGCCTCTCGTCGGTGTTCCGCGCGGCGCGTCTCACCGAACCCTAGGCGGTGACAGGCACATGGCACTGGGTACGGCCACGGCCCCCTACGAGCTGCGCTTCGACGCCGGGCGGATCTGCCTGGACCTGCTCTCCACCACGCATCCGGAGGAACGGCTCGACTCGGTGGACGTGCTGCGTGCCTGGATCACCGGGTCCGGGCTGGTCCCGCCGGACACCGAACTGGCCCACGCCGACCCCGGCTGGCTGCCGGCCTTCCGTGAACTGCGCGGTCAGATCGACCGGTTGGTGCGCTGCCGGCCGAAACCCGGAGCGGCGGCCTACGACCTCGCCCTCGCCCGCGTCAACGAGCTGGCCGGCGCCGCGCCCCCGGCCCCGCGCGCGGTTCGCGGCGAGGGCGGCAGGCTGCTGCGGCGGCTGGACGGCCCGCCGGGCTGCGCCGCCCTGCTCGCGGCCGTGGCCCGGGACGCCGTGGACCTGCTGACCGACCCCGCCGCCCGCGCGGCGCTGCGCCAGTGCGAGGGGGACAACTGCCCCATCGTGTACCTCGACACCTCCCGGGGGCGCAGGAGGCGCTGGTGCTCCAGCGAGGTCTGCGGGAACCGCGAACGCGTCGCCCGGCACCGCCGCCGCGCCGCACTCGCCCGCGCCTAAACGGAATTGGATGGTCCGTGCACTCAATTCCCTTGTCCTAAATGCGACTTCTGCGACCTCGGCGTCGAAGTGATTTCGATTACATGCCGTTTACCTACGCCACCGTAGGGAAGGCCCGGCTCGAACGTGTCGATGTGGCGGAAATGTAAAGAACGCGGGGTTGGAATGTGACTCCATGTCCCGCTCGTCACGACATCCCGAAGAAATCTGTCGGGTCGCTTTGAACGCCCAACCGCTCCCGTCCGTACGGCATGTGGAGCGACCGACTGGGGGAACCCCCGGACATCGGAGGTGGGCGTGCGCAAGGATTCCGTCGTGGCCAATGAACGAGCACCGAGGGCCCGACATCGCATGTCCCAGCCCTCGGAACCCGACGAGGAGCTGATGCGTGCGCTCTATCGCGAACACGCCGGACCCCTGCTTGCGTATGTCCTGCGCCTGGTCGCCGGAGACCGGCAGCGCGCCGAGGACGTCGTGCAGGAGACGCTCATCCGTGCCTGGAAGAACGCCGGCCAGCTCAATCGAGCGACCGGATCGGTACGCCCCTGGCTGGTGACGGTCGCCCGGCGCATCGTCATCGACGGCCACCGCAGCCGGCAGGCCCGGCCGCAGGAGGTCGACCCGTCGCCGCTGGAGGTCATCCCCGCGGAGGACGAGATCGACAAGGCGCTGTGGCTGATGACTCTCTCGGACGCACTCGACGACCTGACCCCCGCCCACCGGGAGGTGCTCGTCGAGACGTACTTCAAGGGGCGTACCGTCAACGAGGCGGCCGAGACCCTGGGCATACCCAGCGGAACCGTCCGCTCCAGGGTGTTCTACGCCCTGCGTTCGATGAAGCTGGCACTGGAGGAGCGGGGGGTGACGGCGTGATGAGTGTGTACGGGGGTAATCAGGGATTCGGTACGGGAGGCATGGGTATGTCTGGTCCCATGCAGGAGTCCCCGGTGCCGAACGAGCACGAGACCGTAGGCGCCTACGCCCTCGGCATCCTCGACGACGCCGAGGCAACCGCCTTCGAAGCCCACCTCGCCACCTGCGAATGGTGCGCCCAGCAGCTCGACGAACTGGCCGGCATGGAGCCGATGCTCGCCGCCCTCGCCGATCTGCCCGGCTCCGGCAGCACCCCCGCCATCGGCGAGTCGCTGTCCGCGAAGCCCCGCCCGCGCCTGGTGGAGAAGCTGGTCGACGAGGTCGCCGACCGCCGCGCCCAGAAGCGCCGCCGCAGCTTCTACATGGTGGCCGCGGCCGGTGCGCTGATCATCGGGGGCCCCTTCGTCGCGGTCGCGACCAGCGGCGGGGACAGCGGTGGCGGCGCGGAGAACCGCCCGCTCGCGGCGAGTCCCGCCAAGACGGCCTTCGAGGGCATCTCCGACAAGATCTCGGCCACCGACCCGACCACCAAGGTCTCCGCCACCGTCGCCGTCCAGAAGAAGGACTGGGGCACCGGCATGGTCCTGGAGCTGAAGAACGTCAAGGGACCGCTGAAGTGCGCCGTCGTCGCGGTCGGCAAGAACGGCGAGCGGGAGACCCTGGCCTCCTGGTCCGTCCCCGAGTGGGGCTACGGCCTCCCGGACGCCAAGTCCGACAAGGCCAAGGAGCCCCTGTACGTCCAGGGCGGCGCCGCCTTCGAGCCGAACGAGATCGACCACTTCGAGGTCGTGACCTTCGACGGCAAGCGCCTGGTCGAGGTCGACGCGTAGGGCCCGCGGCGACAACGGTCCCGTAGGACTGTTCGGCCGTACGGCAGGCGCCATGGGGGCGAAGGTCCCGCGCCTGCCGTCGGCCCGTAGCTTCCAGGGGTCCCCTTCGCGTACGGTTGACGGCTGCCCAGCACGTCAGAAGGGGGCCCGGTGGCCGCTCAGGCTCACAGACAAGGCGCGGTCGGTTCGGTGCACGACTCGGTTCGTGACCGGGAGATCGACGTCGAACAGGAACACCTGGACCGGGTGTACCGGCGCCTCGAGGAGAAGATCCACGAGGCGGAGTTCCTCATGCAGGACGCGGCCCGGCGCGGCCAGGTCGGCACCCCCGGCGCACTCGCCGAGCGGGACGCCCAGGTCTTCCGCGCGGGCATCCACCTCAACCGGCTCAACAACGAGTTCGAGGACTTCCTCTTCGGCCGTATCGACCTGCTGACCGGCAAGGACGGCAAGAAGGGCCCCGACGGCGCGTACACCGCCGTCGAGCCCGCGGAGGGGGCCGTACGCCCCGACAACACCGCCGACATCGCCGAGACCCTGCGCATCGGCCGCATCGGCGTCCTCGACCAGGACTACACCCCGCTGGTGATCGACTGGCGCGCCCCGGCCGCCGCCCCCTTCTACCGCTCCACCCCGGTCGACCCCGGCCGGGTCGTCCGGCGCCGTGTCATCCGCTCCAAGGGCCGCCGGGTGCTGGGCGTCGAGGACGACCTGATGCGCCCCGAGCTCACGGCGTACCTCGACGGCGACGAGCTGCCCGCCATCGGCGACGGCGCCCTGATGGCCGCGCTCGGCCAGGCCCGCAGCCACACCATGCGCGACATCGTCGCCTCCATCCAGGCCGAGCAGGACCTGGTCATCCGCGCCCCCGCCGCCTCCGTGACGTATGTCGAGGGCGGGCCGGGCACCGGCAAGACCGCCGTCGCCCTGCACCGCGCCGCCTACCTCCTCTACCAGGACCGGCGCCGCTACGCGGGCGGCATCCTGATCGTCTCCCCGACCCCGCTGCTCGTCGCCTACACCGAGGGCGTGCTGCCCTCCCTCGGCGAGGAGGGCCAGGTCGCCATCCGCGCCATCGGCTCCCTGGTCGAGGGCAGCGAGGCCACGCTCTACGACTCCCCGTCCGTGGCCCGCGCCAAGGGCTCCTCCCGCATGCTCAAGGTGCTGCGCAAGGCCGCGCGCGGCGCCCTGGAGCTGAACGACCCGCCGGCCCGGCTGCGCGTGGTCGCCTTCGGGCGCCGCCTGGAGCTGGAGGCCGGGGAACTGGACGGCGTCCGCCGCTCCGCCCTCGGCGGCACCGCCCCCGTCAACCTGCTGCGCCCGCGCGCCCGCAAGCTCCTGTTGGACGCCCTGTGGGAGCGCTCCGGCGCGGCCGGCCGGCACACCGACCCCGAACTCGCGGCCGAGCTGCGCTCCTCCTTCGACGACGACATCACCTCCGAGGACGCCTTCATCGCCTTCCTCGACGCCTGGTGGCCGGAGCTGACCCCGGCGGCCGTCCTGGACGCCATGGCCGACGAACGGCGCCTCGGCCGCTGGGCCCGGCGGATCCTCAACCCGGGCGAGGTCCGCAAGGTCGCCCGCTCCCTGAAGCGCGAGGGCCGGTCCGTGCACGACATCGCCCTGCTCGACGAGCTCCAGGCGGTCCTCGGAGCCCCGGCCCGCCCCCGCAGGAAGCGTGAACTCGACCCGCTCGACCAGCTCACCGGCCTTGAGGAGCTGATGCCGGTGCGCGAGGAGTCGCAGCGCGAGCGCGCCGAACGCCTCGCGCAGGAGCGCGTCGAGTACGCCCATGTCATCGTCGACGAGGCCCAGGACCTCACCCCGATGCAGTGGCGCATGGTCGGCCGCCGCGGCCGGCACGCCACCTGGACGGTCGTCGGCGACCCGGCCCAGTCCTCCTGGTCCGACCCGGACGAGGCCGCCGAGGCCCGCGACGAGGCGCTCGGCACCCGCCCCCGCCGCCGTTTCGAGCTCACGGTGAACTACCGCAACCCGGCCGAGATCGCCGAGCTGGCCTCGAAGGTCCTCGCCCTCGCCATGCCCGGCTCCGTCTCGCCGAAGGCGGTCCGCTCCACCGGAGTCGAACCCCGCTTCACGGTGGTGGAGGACACCCTGGGCGCCACCGTGCGCGACGAGGCGGCCCGGCTGCTGGAGCGCGTCGACGGCACGGTCGGCGTGGTCGTCGCCATGCAGCGCCGCGAGGAGGCCCGCCGCTGGCTCGCCGGGCTCGGCGACCGGGTCGTGGCCCTCGGCAGCCTGGAGGCCAAGGGCCTGGAGTACGACGCGACGGTCGTGGTCTCCCCGGCGGAGATCGCCGACGAGTCCCCGGCCGGCCTGCGCGTCCTCTACGTCGCGCTGACCCGCGCCACCCAGCAGCTCACGGTCGTCTCCGCCGACCGGGACGAGCCCGACGCGGCGGGAGTTCCGGACCTGCTCAGGGACTGAGGCCCGATACCCACTTACCGGCGAAATGAACTACCGGTACGGGAATGGCCTTACGGGATCTGTTTGTTAGCCTGGATGTGGCGCCGGCCCGATCCAAGCCCCCGGGCCCAACCTTCGTCGCTACGAGCGACCACTTGCCGCGAGGCGAGCATGGCGGGTCGGTGCCGCTTACTTGGGAAAGAGACCCACGTCCGCGTGACGTGGGTCTCTTTTTGCTGGCCCATTCCGCGAACAAAACGTTCGCAATCCAGGGCGGCTACCTGCTACCCAGCGGTAGGTGCGACGATCGGACGGCACAACTCAGGCTCAGGTGAAAGCAGAGGAAGTCGGCCATGGCAACGGCGCCCAGCGTCTCCTACTCGATGACGGTCCGGCTGGAGGTGCCCGCGAGCGGAACCGCCGTCTCGCAGCTCACCACCGCCGTGGAGTCCTCCGGAGGCTCGGTGACCGGCCTCGACGTCACCGCGTCCGGTCACGAGAAGCTCCGCATCGACGTCACCATCGCGGCGTCGTCGACCGCGCACGCCGACGAGATCGTGGAGGAACTCCGCGGCATCGAGGGCGTCACGCTGGGCAAGGTCTCGGACCGGACCTTCCTCATGCACCTCGGCGGCAAGATCGAGATGGCGTCGAAGCACCCCATCCGCAACCGTGACGACCTGTCCATGGTCTACACCCCGGGCGTGGCCCGAGTGTGCATGGCGATCGCGGAGAACCCGGAGGACGCCCGCCGCCTGACCATCAAGCGCAACTCCGTTGCGGTCGTGACGGACGGTTCCGCCGTGCTGGGCCTGGGCAACATCGGCCCGAAGGCCGCGCTGCCGGTGATGGAGGGCAAGGCGGCCCTGTTCAAGCGGTTCGCCGGCATCGACGCCTGGCCGATCTGCCTGGACACCCAGGACAGCGACGCGATCGTCGAGATCGTCAAGGCCATCGCCCCGGGCTTCGCGGGCATCAACCTGGAGGACATCTCCGCACCCCGCTGCTTCGAGATCGAGGCCCGGCTGCGTGAGGCCCTGGACATCCCCGTCTTCCACGACGACCAGCACGGCACGGCGATCGTCGTCCTCGCCGCGCTGACCAACGCCCTGCGCGTCACCGGCAAGGCCATCGAGAACATCCGCGTCGTCATGTCCGGCGCGGGCGCGGCCGGTACGGCCATCCTGAAGCTGCTGCTGGCCGCCGGGGTGAAGAACGCCGTGGTCGCCGACATCCACGGTGTGGTGCACGCCGGGCGCGAGGACCTGGTGGACGCCGCGCCGGACTCGGCGCTGCGCTGGATCGCCGACAACACCAACCCCGAGAGCCTCACCGGCACCCTGAAGGAGGCCGTGCGCGGCGCGGACGTCTTCATCGGCGTCTCCGCCCCGAACGTCCTCGACGGCGAGGACGTGGCCGCGATGGCCGAGGGCGCGATCGTGTTCGCGCTTGCGAACCCCGACCCCGAGGTCGACCCGGCAATCGCCCGCCAGACCGCGGCCGTTGTCGCCACCGGCCGCTCGGACTTCCCCAACCAGATCAACAACGTGCTGGTCTTCCCGGGTGTCTTCCGCGGTCTGCTGGACGCCCAGTCCCGCACCGTCAACACCGAGATGATGCTGGCCGCCGCGAAGGCCCTCGCCGACGTGGTGACCGAGGACGAGCTGAACCCGAACTACATCATCCCCAGCGTCTTCAACGACAAGGTCGCGGGCGCCGTCGCGGGCGCCGTGCGGGAGGCCGCCAAGGCGGTCGGCGCGTCGGCGGGCAGCACGTCGGGGGTCTGAGTCCGGGGTCTGAGTCCGGGGCCGTCCGGGCCACTGCGGGGTCCGGACGGCGCAGTCCCGCCCGACTGTGAGTAAGCCCACGGCGGCCGGGAACCCGGCGCGTCGCAAGAACCCTGTCAGCAGCGCAGCTATCGTGGCGCAAGGCTCAGGCCCTCTTTTCGTGTGACTCCCCAAGGGTGTTCTCACGACTCCTGCGGGTGCCGGATTGGCTTTCCCGCCGCAGGTAGGGGCAGGATGCGTCCCTGGGCGCGAGGGTCTGACGACGGACCCGGGTCCGGGGACTCATCGAGGACCCTGGCAGCATCGGCTTCGATCTGACGCCTCAACGGCAAGATGAACACGGGAGTAAGAACATGAACCGCAGTGAGCTGGTGGCCGCGCTGGCCGACCGCGCCGAGGTGACTCGCAAGGACGCCGACGCCGTGCTGGCCGCGTTCGCCGACGTCGTCGGCGACATCGTCTCCAAGGGCGACGAGAAGGTCACCATCCCCGGCTTCCTGACCTTCGAGCGCACGCACCGTGCCGCTCGCACCGCCCGCAACCCGCAGACCGGCGAGCCCATCCAGATCCCCGCGGGCTACAGCGTGAAGGTCTCCGCGGGCTCGAAGCTCAAGGAAGCGGCCAAGGGTAAGTAACCCTGCCGTTCGTACGCCGGCGGTGTACGAACCCAGTGAGTGACATCAAAGGGGCGGCCACCCGAACCGGGTGGCCGCCCCTTTGGCGTCACTGCCTGTCCTGCTACCCGAGCGCCTTGCCCGGCAGCTCCACCTTCGCGCCGAGCTCCATCAGCTTCTCCATGAAGTTCTCGTAGCCGCGGTTGATGAGGCCGATGCCGTGGACGCGGGACGTGCCCTGGGCGGCCAGGGCCGCGATCAGGTACGAGAAGCCGCCGCGCAGGTCGGGGATGACCAGGTCCGCGCCCTGGAGCTTCGTCGGGCCCGAGACGACCGCCGAGTGCAGGAAGTTGCGCTGGCCGAAGCGGCAGTTCGAGCCGCCCAGGCACTCGCGGTAGAGCTGGATGTGCGCGCCCATCTGGTTCAGCGCGGACGTGAAGCCGAGGCGGGACTCGTAGACCGTCTCGTGGATGATGGACAGACCCGTGGCCTGTGTCAGGGCGACCACCAGCGGCTGCTGCCAGTCGGTCTGGAAGCCCGGGTGGACGTCCGTCTCCAGCGCGATGGACTTCAGCTGGCCGCCGGGGTGCCAGAAGCGGATGCCCTCGTCGTCGATCTCGAAGGCACCGCCCACCTTCCGGTAGGTGTTCAGGAACGTCATCATCGAGCGCTGCTGCGCCCCGCGGACGTAGATGTTGCCCTCGGTCGCCAGCGCCGCCGACGCCCAGGACGCGGCCTCCAGGCGGTCCGGGAGGGCGCGGTGGTTGTAGCCGCCGAGCTGGTCCACACCGGTGATGCGGATGGTCCGGTCGGTGTCCATCGCGATGATCGCGCCCATCTTCTGCAGCACGCAGATGAGGTCCTCGATCTCCGGCTCGACGGCCGCGTTGGACAGCTCCGTGACGCCCTCCGCGAGGACGGCCGTCAGCAGCACCTGCTCGGTGGCGCCGACGGACGGGTACGGCAGCGCGATCTTCGTACCGCGCAGCCGCCGGGGCGCCTCCAGGTACTGGCCGTCCGCCCGCTTCTCGATCTTCGCGCCGAACTGCCGCAGCACCTCGAAGTGGAAGTCGATGGGCCGGCCGCCGATGTCGCAGCCGCCGAGGCCGGGGATGAACGCGTGGCCCAGACGGTGCAGCAGCGGGCCGCAGAACAGGATCGGGATACGGCTCGAACCCGCGTGGGCATCGATGTCAGCGACGTTGGCGCTCTCCACGCGCGTCGGATCCATCACCAGTTCGCCGGGCTCGTCACCCGGACGGACCGTCACACCGTGCAGTTGCAGCAGACCCCGTACGACTCGAACGTCGCGGATGTCCGGAACATTGCGCAGCCGGCTCGGAGCGCTGCCCAGCAGCGCTGCGACCATGGCCTTCGGTACGAGGTTCTTCGCACCGCGGACACGGATCTCGCCCTCCAGCGGGGTTCCGCCGTGGACAAGCAGGACATCGTCGTTGACGGTCATGAATCTCGCGTTCCATGGAGTCGGGCAGGGGCCAGGAGGGAAAGGGTAATCGCCCACCACCCCCCTTCTGTAAGCCTGAGTGAGACCCAGCCACGTCATAGCTCTGTCACAACACGAACCGTTCCGTGCCGGGCACATGGGGTCACGGCCGGTTTCGTGCGCGTGGGGTGCATCAGTGCGCCCTGAGCTGCGTTCCCGCCCCGTCCGGCATTGCCTCCCCACGCGGGGGGAGAATGCGGGATCATGTCTGCCATGACCGAGGTGTCCTCGCTCACAGGGCGGTTGCTCGTGGCCACCCCCGCCCTGGCGGACCCGAACTTCGACCGTGCGGTGGTGCTGCTCCTCGACCACGACGAGGAGGGCTCCCTCGGTGTCGTCCTCAATCGGCCCACCCCCGTGGACGTGGCCGACATCCTGGAGGGCTGGGGGGATCTCGCCGTGGAGCCGGGTGTCGTGTTCCAGGGCGGCCCGGTGTCGCTGGACTCCGCCCTCGGGGTCGCGGTCGTCCCCGGCGGCGCGACCGGCGAGGCCGCCCCGCTGGGCTGGCGCCGGGTGCACGGCGCGATCGGTCTGGTCGATCTGGAAGCCCCGCCGGAGCTGCTGGCCTCCGCCCTCGGCTCCCTGCGGATCTTCGCCGGATACGCCGGCTGGGGCCCAGGCCAGCTGGAGGGCGAGCTGGTGGACGGCGCCTGGTACGTCGTCGAGTCGGAGCCCGGGGACGTCTCGTCGCCCTCTCCCGAGCGGCTCTGGCGCGAGGTGCTGCGCCGCCAGCGCAGCGAGCTGGCGATGGTGGCGACGTACCCGGAGGACCCTTCGCTCAACTGATGGCTGTGAGCTTCAGTACCCTTGGCCCTATGAGCACTCTCGAGCCCGAGCGCGGGACTGGTACGGGGACCCTCGTTGAGCCGACGCCGCAGACCTCGCATGGTGACGGTGACCACGAGCGCTTCGCCCATTACGTCCAGAAGGACAAGATCATGGCGAGCGCCCTCGACGGCACCCCCGTCGTGGCGCTGTGCGGCAAGGTGTGGGTGCCGGGCCGCGACCCGAAGAAGTACCCCGTGTGTCCCATGTGCAAGGAGATCTACGAGTCCATGAGCTCCGGGGACGACGACAAGGGCAAGGGCGACAAGTAAGCCCGACCCACGGGGCGTGAGGCCTCCAGGGCGCGTTTTGCGCGCCCTGGAGGCTTTTGTGCTGTCCGGGCGTTGCACAGGCTGCGTCGGCCGGTCACAGAGTGGTTGAGACCTCTTGTGGGCATGTTCATGCAGTCCCTAGCCTCCCGAGTGTTGTGCACAGCGAAACCTTCATTGCGCATGTTGCAACACTCCCTCGGAGGAGCACTCCATGAACCTGTCTGTCCGATGTGCCGGGCTCACCGCGCTCGCCGCTCTCCTGGCCACCGCCTGCGCGCCCCAGACCTCCTCGAACTCCTCCTCCGACAAGGACGAGAAGACCGGCACGCTGCGCGTCTGGCTCTTCCAGGAGGTCGGCAACGCCCCCAAGCAGAAGGTCGTCGACTCCGTCGTCGCCGGCTTCGAGAAGGCCCACGAGGGCACGAAGGTCGACGTCGAGTACATCCCGGTCGACACCCGTGCCCAGCGCGTCAAGGCCGCCTTCAACGACCCCGCCTCCGCGCCCGACGTGATCGAGTACGGCAACACCGACACGGCCGGCTACGTGAAGGACGGCGGACTCCTCGACGTCACGAAGGAGTTCGGCGACTGGGCCGAGGCCGAGGACACCGACCCGACGGCGAAGCAGTCGGTGACGGTGGACGGCAAGCTCTACGGCGCTCCCTTCTACGTAGGCGTCCGCGCCCTGTACTACCGCACGGACGTGTTCAGGGAACTAGGCCTGTCCGCCCCGAGGACGATGGACGAACTCGCCTCCACCGCCCGGAAGATACGCGCCGCCAAGCCCGAGCTGTACGGCCTGGTGGTCGGCGGCGCCTACACCTACGGCGCGATGCCGTTCGTATGGGCCAACGGCGGTGAACTCGCAGGCGGCAAGAGCGGCTCGTACGCCTCCGGCATCGACAGCCCCCAGGCCCGCAAGGGCATCAAGGCGTACACCTCGCTGTTCGGCGACGACAACTGCCCGGCCGCCAAGTGCGCGGGCATGGGCGGCAACGACACGATCTCCGCGTTCGCCGCGGGCAAGGCGGGCATGGCGATCGGCGGCGACTTCAGCCACACCGCCGTCGAGGCCGGCAAGGTCAAGGGCAAGTACGCCGTCGTCCCGCTGCCGGGTGGGCGGCCCGGCTCGATCGCCCCGGCCTTCGCGGGCGGCAACAACATCGGCGTCCTGAAGAGCACCTCCCACCGCACGCTCGCCGTACGGCTGATGGAGCAGCTCGCCTCCAAGAAGACCCAGGGCGAACTCTTCGACGCGATGGGCTTCCTGCCGACCTTCACGGACGTCCGGCAGCAGGTCGCGCGGCAGGAGCCGTTCGTGAAGCCCTTCGTGCGGACCCTGTCCGCGGGCACCAGGTTCGTCCCCGCCTCGCCCGCCTGGGCCCAGATCGACTCCACCCTCGTCCTGCCGACGATGTTCCAGGAGGTCATCAGCGGCAAGAAGGACGTCGCCAAGGCCTCCGACGACGCCGCGAAGAAGATGAACGACGCGTTCGGCTCCGCCGGGTGAAGCCGGTGACCGACCACGGTTCCGTCACCGCCCCCGGTCCCGCCGCGCCACCGACCGTGCCGGCTCCCCGGCCCCCGCGCGAGACCACCGCCGCCGGGCGGCGCCGTACCGGACCCGGGGCCGCCCGCCGCACCGGCGGCTGGACGCCCTGGCTGTATCTCGCCCCCGCGCTCGTCGTGCTGGGCGGGCTGCTCGTCTACCCGATCTACCAGCTCGGGCTGATCTCCCTCTTCCGGTACACCCAGGCACAGGTCAGCGGCGGGGAACCGGCCACCTTCGAAGGGTTCGGGAACTACGCCGAACTCTTCGGGGACCCGCGGTTCTGGCAGGTGCTGCTCGCCACCGTGCTGTTCGCGGCGGCCTGTGTCGTCTCCACGCTCGCGGTCGGCTGCGCGCTCGCCGTGCTCCTCACCCGCGTCCGGGCCGTACCGCGGCTCGCGCTGATGCTGGCCGCCCTGGGCGCGTGGGCGACCCCCGCCGTGACCGGCTCCACGGTGTGGCTGTTCCTGTTCGACCCCGACTTCGGCCCGGTCAACCGGATGCTCGGCCTCGGCGACCACTCCTGGACCTACGGCCGTCTCAGCGCCTTCTTTCTCGTACTGCTCGAAGTGGTGTGGTGCTCCTTCCCGTTCGTCATGGTGACCGTGTACGCCGGGATCCGCGCCGTACCGGCCGAAGTGCTGGAGGCCGCCTCCCTGGACGGCGCCTCGCAGTGGCGCGTCTGGCGTTCCGTACTGGCCCCGATGCTCCGGCCGATCCTGGTCGTCGTCACCATCCAGTCGGTCATCTGGGACTTCAAGGTCTTCACGCAGATCTACGTCATGACGGGCGGCGGCGGCATCGCCGGCCAGAACCTCGTACTGAACGTCTACGCCTACCAGCAGGCCTTCGCGTCCTCGCAGTACGGCCTCGGCTCCGCGATCGGCGTCGTGACGCTGCTGATCCTGCTCGCCGTCACGCTGGTCTACCTGCGGCTGCTGCGCCGGCAGGGGGAGGAACTGTGAATCCGCTCCGCGTCCGGGTGCGCCGCCCGGGGCGGCTGGCCGCCGAGGCCTCCGCCCTGCTGATCGCGATCGTCGTCGCCTTCCCCCTCTACTGGATGGTGCTCGGCGCCCTCAAACCGGCCGGGGAGATCGAGTCGAGCGAGCCGAGGCCATGGACCCTCGCGCCCTCCCTGGATTCCTTCCGGCGGGTCTTCGGGCAGCAGGAATTCGGCCGGTACTTCCTCAACAGCCTCCTTGTCGCGGGCTGCGTGGTGATCGCCTCCGGGCTGATCGCGTTTCTCGCCGCGACCGCCGTGACCCGATTCCGGTTCCGTCTGCGGACCACCCTTCTGATCATGTTTCTGGTGGCCCAGATGGTGCCCGTGGAAGCCCTCACGATCCCCCTGTTCTTCCTCATGCGGGACGCCGGTCAGCTGAACACCCTGGGCTCGCTGATCCTGCCTCACATCGCCTTCTCGCTGCCCTTCGCGATCTGGATGCTGCGGGGGTTCGTGAAAGCCGTTCCGGAGGCCCTGGAGGAGGCCGCGTACATCGACGGGGCGAGCCGCGCGCGATTCCTCTGGCAGATCCTTTTCCCGCTCGTCCTGCCGGGGCTCGTGGCCACCAGTGTGTTCTCCTTCATCTCCGCCTGGAACGACTTCCTGTTCGCCAAGTCGTTCATCATCAGCGACACCTCACAGTCGACCCTGCCGATGGCCCTGCTCGTCTTCTACAAGCCCGACGACCCGGACTGGGGCGGAGTGATGGCCGCCTCCACGGTCATGACGATCCCGGTCCTGGTCTTCTTCGTACTCGTACAGCGGCGCCTGGTCTCCGGACTGGGCGGAGCGGTGAAGGACTGACGTGACCGACCTGATCCCGGCACCCCGCAGCGCCACTCCCGGCTCCGGCGCGGTGCTGCTGACCCGCGACTCCCGGCTCCACGCCGACACCGCGACCTCGGGCGTCGCCCACTGGCTGGGCGCCGTCCTGCGCCAGGCCACCGGGCTGCCGTTGCCCGAGGGACGCGCATCCGGCGACACCGACGGCGGCATCGGGCTGCGCCTCGACCCCGGCCTGGGCCCCGAGGCGTACCGCCTCGTCAGCGACGGCTCCGGCGTCCTCGTCGAGGGCGGCAGCGCGGCCGGGGTCTTCTGGGGCGCCCAGACCCTGCGGCAGCTCCTCGGCCCCGACGCGTACCGCAGGGCCCCGCTCGATCGCGACCGCGCCTGGAGCGTGCCGTATCTGACGATCGAGGACGCTCCCCGATTCCGCTGGCGCGGCCTGATGCTCGACGTCGCACGGCACTTCATGCCCAAGGAAGGCGTGCTGCGTTACCTCGATCTGATGGCGGCGCACAAACTCAACGTCTTCCACTTCCATCTGACGGACGACCAGGGCTGGCGCATCGAGATCCGGCGGCACCCGCGACTCACCGAGATCGGCTCCTGGCGCGCCCGGACGAAAACCGGCCACCGCGCCTCGCCGTTGTGGGACGACAAGCCGCACGGCGGCTACTACACCCCAGACGACATCCGCGAGATCGTCGCCTACGCCGCCGAGCGGCATATCACCGTCGTCCCCGAAATCGACGTGCCGGGCCACTCGCAGGCCGCCATCGCCGCGTACCCGGAACTCGGCAACACCGACGTCATCGACACCACATCCCTCTCCGTCTGGGACACCTGGGGAATCAACCCGAACGTACTCGCCCCCACTGACAACACCCTGCGCTTCTACGAGGGCGTCTTCGAGGAAGTGCTGGAGCTGTTCCCCTCGGAGTTCGTCCACGTCGGCGGCGACGAATGCCCCAAGGACCAGTGGCGGCGCTCGGAGACGGCCCAGGCGCGCATCAGGGAACGGGGGCTCGCGGACGAGGACGAGCTCCAGTCCTGGTTCATCAAGCACTTCGACGCGTGGCTCTCCGCGCGCGGGCGCCGGCTGATCGGCTGGGACGAGATCCTGGAAGGCGGGCTCGCCGAGGGCGCCGCGGTCTCCTCCTGGCGCGGCTACGCGGGCGGCGTCGCCGCCGCCCGGGCCGGCCACGACGTCGTCATGTGCCCCGAGCAGCAGGTGTACCTGGATCACCGTCAGGACCCGGGCCCCGAGGAGCCGGTACCGATCGGGTGGGTGCGCACCCTGGAGGACGTCTACCGGTTCGAGCCCGTTCCACCGGAGTTGACGCCCGAGGAGGCGCGGCACGTGCTGGGCACCCAGGCCAACCTGTGGACGGAGGTGATGGAGGACCACACGCGCGTGGACTATCAGGCCTTCCCCCGCCTCGCGGCCTTCGCGGAGGTCGCCTGGAGCGCCCTGCCCGCCCCGGCGGACCGGGACTTCGCCGGCTTCCGGCGCCGTATGGCCGCGCACTACGGGCGGCTGGACGCGCTGGGCGTCGCCTACCGGCCTCCCTCGGGCCCCCTGCCCTGGCAGCGGCGTCCCGGCGTACCGGGCCGGCCGATCGACGGCCCGCCGCCCCACCGGTAGCGGCACCCACCCCCGACCGAACAGCTCGAACAGGCCACGGAAAAAGCGCACAAGGGTCACCGAAAGTGCCAATCGGCATGCACTGGTGAACCGGGGTGAAAACGGACCATCTCGCCGATGAGGTGGGCGAATGCCTCCTAGCGGACCCGTGTCTTCGGCTCTCGCCAAGATGTGCCAGAGTTGCCACGTCCGCCCTGTCAGCACGTACCGTACGGCAGCACAGGTGGGACCAGGTGGGGCAGCGGGAAGGGGCAGCCGGTTTGACCACGCACGCACCGCAGGCGGCGCAGGCCGTCACGCTGCCCACGACGCTGGACGAGGCCGTCGCGGCACTCACCGCCGTGCCCGCCGCCGTACCCGTCGCGGGCGGCACCGACCTGATGGCCGCCGTCAACTCCGGGCAGCTGAGGCCCGCCGCCCTGGTGGGTCTCGGCCGCATCAGCGAGATCCGCGGCTGGCAGTACCTGGACGGTCACGCACTGCTCGGCGCGGGCCTCACGCACGCGCGCATGGGCCGCCCCGACTTCGCTGCCCTGATCCCGGCTCTCGCCGCCGCCGCCCGCGCCGCGGGCCCGCCGCACATCCGCAACGCGGGCACCCTGGGCGGCAACATCGCCTCGGCCGCCCCCACCGGGGACGCCCTTCCGGTGCTGGCCGCCCTGGAGGCGACCCTGATCGTCGCGGGCCCGGGCGGAGCCCGCCGCGAGATCCCCGTGTCGCACCTGCTGGCCGGGATGGACATGCTCCGCGCCGGCGAACTCATCGGCTACGTGCGCGTGCCGCTGCTGCACGCCCCGCAGGTCTTCCTCAAGGCGACCGGCCGGACCGGCCCGGGGCGCGCCGTGGCGTCCGTGGCCCTGGTCCTGGACCCGGCCCGCCGGGGTGTGCGCTGCGCGGTCGGCGCCATAGCGCCGATGCCGCTGCGGCCCCTGGACGCCGAGCAGTGGGTCGCCGGCCTCATCGACTGGGACAACAACCGCGCGCTCGTCCCCGAGGCGCTGAGCGCCTTCGGCGAGTACGTCGCCGCGGCCTGCATCCCCGACGCGGCGCCGGCCGAGGACGGCTCGGTCGCACAGCTTCCGCCCGCCGTACTGCATCTGCGGCGCACTGTCGCCGCGCTGGCCCGACGAGCACTGGGGAGGGCGCTGTCGTGAGCGACGACCGGCACGGAGAGGGCACGCCCCGGGGCGGCAGCCGCTGGGACCCGCTGCCCCAGGGCGAGTACGACGACGGCGCCACCGCCTTCGTCGAGCTCCCCGAGGGGGGCGTCGACGCCCTGCTGGCCGCCGACAGCCCCCTGGCCGCGCCCGGCCACGGCTACGTACCGCCGCAGATAGCGGTCAACCCCGCGACCACCGCCGGAACCGACCCGGCCGCCACGGGCGCGTGGCCGGTGCCGGGCGCGCCGGTCGACGGGGCGCAGTGGCACGACCCGAACGCCGGGCACCGGCAGCACGGCCAGGAGCACGGCGCGCACCACCAGCAGGGCCACGACATGCCCGAGCAGTCCTACGGCGGCCCCGAGGCGCCCTACGACCCCGGCCCGCCCTACGGCTCCGGCGCGACGGCACCGTCGCAGGGCGACGACCGGTTCACGTACAACCCGGGGGCGACCGGGCAGTGGAACTTCGAGGAGAGCGCGGCCGCCGCCGAAGGTGCGCCCGGCCATGACGTGACCGGGCAGTGGTCCATCCCCGTCGCCGGGGGCGACCTTCCGGACGAATCGGGCGAGTTCACCACGTCCTCGCTGGTCGAGCAGTGGGGCGGCACCCCGCCTGCCACGCTGCCCGGCGGCGCGCCCGCACCCTGGGCGACGCAGGCCACGGGGCAGCCGTGGGGACAGGAACCGCAGGGCCCGCAGGATCCGCAGGACCCGGCGGGGCGTGAGGAGGCCGGGCCGGGCTTCGCTCACCAGCGGGGGCACGAGCACGAGCCCGGGCGGGGGCAGGGCCCCGGGCAGGGCGATGCCGCTTCCGCTTCCGGTTACGCGCCGGACGCCGGATACGCCGACCCGGCATCCGGATACGCCGGCCCGGACGCGGGGTACGCCCCTGAGCAGCAGCAGCAGCAGCCCGCCGGGCCGTTGCCAAGCGGCCCTGAGGGCGCCGGTCACGGTGCCGCGCGTCAGCCGGGGGACCCCGGCCAGGGCCTGGAGGCGCCGGGCGGTGCCGCCTACGCGCCGGGGGAGTCGTACGGCGAGGCCCCTGAGGGATTCCCCGGGGAGCCCGAGCCCGAGTCCGAGTCCGAGCCCGAGGCGCACCCGGAATCGGCCGTCCCTCAGGACGCGCAGGACACCCAGGACCCGCAGGACGCCCAGGACTCCCAAGGCGCCTCACAGCCCGCTCCCGGCGTCGGTGAGGCCGGTGTGCCCTCCGCGTCCCCGGAGGGCACGACAGGCGCCCCAGAGGCCGCTGACGACCCCTCCGAGCCCGCTGACGGACCGTTCCCGGACGCCGAGGACACGGAGACCGGTACCGGCCCCGGTGCCGACCCCGGCCCGGAGACCGCCGACGGCGAGACCGCGTCCGAGGGCGGGACCCGGGCCGGAGACCAGGACCCGGCCGGAGACCAGGACCCGGCCGCGGACCAGGACCCGGCCACCGCCGCGGCCACCCCGTCCGCCGCCGCCCCCCACGACGTGCCCCCCGCGGCCCCCCAGGAGGAACACCCCCTCGCCTCCTACGTGCTGCGCGTCAACGGCACCGACCGCCCCGTCGGCGACGCGTGGATCGGCGAGTCGCTGCTGTACGTGCTGCGTGAGCGGCTCGGGCTCGCGGGCGCCAAGGACGGCTGCTCGCAGGGCGAGTGCGGCGCGTGCAACGTCCAGGTCGACGGGCGGCTCGTGGCCTCCTGCCTCGTCCCGGCCGTGACCGCCGCCGGCAGCGAGGTCCGTACCGTCGAGGGTCTGGCCGAGGACGGGCAGCCGTCGGACGTGCAGCGGGCACTGGCGCGCTGCGGCGCCGTCCAGTGCGGCTTCTGCGTCCCCGGCATGGCGATGACCGTGCACGACCTGCTGGAGGGCAACCCGGCGCCCACCGAGCTGGAGACCCGCCAGGCCCTGTGCGGCAACCTGTGCCGCTGCTCCGGCTACCGGGGCGTGGTGGACGCCGTCAAGGACGTCGTCGCCGAACGCGCGGCCCACGGCGCGCCCGCCGACGGCGACTCCGACGAACCCCGCATCCCGCACCAGGCGGGACCGGGCGCCGGTGGCGTGAACGCGTCGGCCTTCGGGGCACCCCCGGAACCGCCCACCCCGCAACCGCACTCCCCAGAAGCGCACGAGACGCCCTACGGCCAGGACGGAGGCCCCGCGTGAGCAACGAAGCAGCCACCGCCCGGGCCGCACAGGCCGCGGAGGCCGCCCCCGCCCCCGAACCGCTTCCGCACGGCATCGGCGCCTCGCTGCCGCCCGCCGACGCCCGCGCCAAGACCGAGGGCACCTTCCCGTACGCCGCCGACCTGTGGGCCGAGGGCCTGCTGTGGGCGGCCGTGCTGCGCTCACCGCACCCGCACGCGCGCATCCTGTCCATCGACACCACCCACGCGCGCGAGATGCCCGGCGTCCGCGCCGTCGTCACCCACGAGGACATCCCCGGCCGCCCGTTGCACGGCCGCGGCACCGCCGACCGCCCGGTCTTCGCCTCCGAGGTCGTGCGTCACCACGGCGAGCCCATCGCCGCCGTCGCAGCCGACCACCCCGACACCGCGCGCATGGCGGCCGCCGCCGTCATCGTCGAGTACGAGGTGCTGGACCCGATCACCGACCCGGAGCAGGCCTTCGAGGCCGAGCCGCTGCACCCCGACGGCAACCTGATCCGGCACATCCCGCTGCGCCACGGCGACCCGGAGGCGGCCGGCGAGATCGTCGTCGAGGGCCTCTACCGCATCGGGCGCCAGGACCCCGCGCCCATCGGCGCCGAGGCCGGGCTCGCCGTGCCGCGCCCGGACGGCGGGGTGGAGCTGTACCTCGCCTCCACCGACCCGCACGCCGACCGCGACGCGGCCGCCGCCGCGTTCGGCCTGGAACCCGAGCGCGTCAAGGTCGTCGTGACCGGCGTCCCCGGCGCCACCGCCGACCGCGAGGACCAGGGCTTCCAGCTCCCGCTCGGCCTGCTCGCGCTGCGCACCGGCTGCCCGGTGAAGCTCACCGCCACGCGCGAGGAGTCCTTCCTCGGCCACGTCCACCGGCACCCCACCCTGCTGCGCTACCGCCACCACGCCGACGGCGAGGGCAGACTCGTCAAGGTCGAGGCGCAGATCCTGCTCGACGCGGGTGCCTACGCCGACACCTCCTCCGAGGCCCTCGCCGCCGCCGTCGCCTTCGCCTGCGGCCCCTACGTCGTGCCGAACGCCTTCATCGAGGGCTGGGCCGTACGCACCAACAACCCCCCGTCCGGCCACGTACGCGGCGAAGGCGCCATGCAGGTCTGCGCCGCCTACGAGGCGCAGATGGACAAGATCGCCAAGAAGCTCGGCATCGACCCGGCCGAGGTGCGGCTGCGCAACGCCCTGGCGACCGGCGATGTGCTGCCGACCGGCCAGACCGTGACCTGCCCGGCCCCGGTCGCCGAACTCCTCCAGGCCGTACGGGACTTCCCGCTGCCGCCGCTGCCCAAGGACACGCCCGAGGACGAGTGGCTGCTGCCCGGCGGACCCGAGGGCGCGGGTGAACCGGGCGCCGTGCGCCGGGGCGTGGGCTACGGCGTGGGCATGGTGCACATGCTCGGCGCGGAGGGCGCGGACGAGGTCTCCACGGCGACCGTGAAGGTCCACGACGGTGTCGCGACGGTCCTGTGCGCGGCCGTCGAGACCGGCCAGGGCTTCACCACCCTGGCCCGGCAGATCGTCCAGGAGACGCTCGGCGTCGACGAGGTGCACGTGGCGCCGGTCGACACCGACCAGCCCCCGGCGGGCGCGGCCTGCCGCGGCCGGCACACCTGGGTCTCGGGCGGGGCGGTGGAGCGCGCGGCGAAAATGGTCCGCACCCAGCTCCTCCAGCCGCTCGCCCACAAGTTCGGCATGTCGACGGAGCTGCTCCAGATCACCGACGGCAAGATCACCTCCTACGACGGGGTCCTCTCCACGACCGTCACCGAGGCGCTGGACGGCAAGGAACTGTGGGCCACCGCCCAGTGCCGCCCGCACCCGACGGAGCCGCTGAACGAGACCGGCCAGGGCGACGCGTTCGTGGGCATGGCCTTCTGCGCGATCCGCGCGGTGGTGGACGTGGACATCGAGATCGGCTCCGTACGGGTCGTGGAACTGGCCGTCGCCCAGGACGTGGGCCGGGTCCTGAACCCGGCCCAGCTCGCGGCCCGGATCGAGGCGGGTGTGACGCAGGGCGTCGGCATCGCCCTCACGGAGAACCTGCGCACGCCGCGCGGCATCGTCCGTCACCCCGACCTGACCGGCTACGCCCTCCCGACCGCCCTCGACGCGCCGGACATCCGCGTCGTCCGGCTGGTCGAGGAGCGCGACGTGGTGGCGCCCTTCGGGGCCAAGGCGGTCAGCGCGGTGCCGGTGGTGACGTCCCCGGCGGCCGTCGCCTCCGCCGTCCGCGCCGCCACGGGCCGCCCCGTCAACCGTCTCCCGATCCGCCCCCAGGCGGCGGTGGTGACGGAACGGGCCTGAGGCATTCCGCGCGGAAGCCGAGGCAGTCGGGCGGAAAGGGAACGCGCGGGGGTGCTCCGAGCGTCTTGTGAGGTGACGTGGCGTGCTCGCCGGGCGCGCGTCGCCGGTCCGGGGCGTTGTCAGTGGTGGCGCGTACTGTGCTGGGCAGTGGGGAACGGCCGCCGGGCTTCGCCGGGCGGTCCGCCGTGCTCCGCCAGGGGACGGTGAGCAAGCACATGCGGGGGAGCCCATGAGTACGACCGATACCGGTTCCGCGGTGATCACCCTGACCGAGTCCGAGCTGGACCCGTGGGTGACGCACGCGTCCACGCGGCACTGGCTGACCGGCCCCGGCCTGCCCCGCGACAACGGCGTGCTGAGCTTCGCCGAGCTGAGCCGCGAGGGCCTGCGCACGGTCGCCGACTCGACCGGTGACGCGGACGACCGGCTCTCCGCGGAACTGCGCGAACAGCTCGTGATAGGCGGACTGCTGGGCCCCGGCGGCCTGGAGACGGAGTCGGTCCTGCTGGACGGCGCGACGGGCGAGGTCTCGACGACGTACGTCCTGCACGACCGCCCCGACCTGATGGACCGCCGCCCCCTGGCCCCGTCCCTGCGGACGCTGGTCCGCTTCGCGGAGGCCACGGACGAACTGGCCGGTCTGCGCGGCCAGTTCGCCTCCTATGCCGGGCAGTACGGCCCCAAGGCGGTGGCGCGGGCGTCCCAGCACCTGCTGGCGGTGTTCCGTGACGGGGCGGACGGCGAACCGGCCCCGTTCTGGAAGATGGCGGCGCTGATCCGCCCGCTGTCCCTGGTGGCGGGCCGCGGCGGCGCGTCCGGGCTCTCCCTGGACCTTCCGCACCGCCTCCTGGACCAGGAGTTCGGCCCCGGCCGGATGGTCCGCTTCGAGGACGTGGACTTCCCCGCGACCCTCACGCACGAACCGACCCGCCGCTTCCTGCGCGAGGTGGGACTGCCGGAGGACGCCCACGTCTTCTCGCTGGACACGGACGTCCCCCTGGCGACGCTCGCGGAGTACCACGCCGAGTGCCGCGCCGACGGCGACGCCCCCGCGGAACTCCCCGCCGGGGCCCACCGGCTCATCCGTCTCGGCCACCTGGTCGAGGACAACAGCCTGGTCATCGACGGCGCGACGGGCGCGGTCCTGAACTGGAGCGAGCCCGAGGCGACGCTCCACCCGCTCAACACGGACGTGTCGACGCTCGCCTTCACGCTCTGGCTGCTGCACCGCGAGCGCGCGATAGACGCCCAGTCGTCCCATGAACTGACGACCGACACCTACGACCAGCTGGCCATGACGATGCTCCAGGTCCTGTCGACGGTGGACCCGACGGGCGTGCGGGCCGGCAGAACGGTCCGCCACTACTGGACGGACGCGTTCCAGGACGAGGCCGGCGGGGTGCTCTGACGCTCTGACGGCCCTGCCGTCAGGCGGACCTGGCGGCGCTGCGGCGGCGTACGGCGAGGACCAGACCGCCACCGAGCACCGCGGCGGCCGCCGCGGCACCGGCGAGGAGCGGGGTGCCGTCGGAGCCGGTGCTGGCGAGGTTGCCGCCGGTGGTGCTGCCGGTCGTGGTGCCGGTGGAGCCGCCGGTCGTCGTGCCGTTCGAGGCCGATGCCGAGGCCGACGGGGAGGCCGTGGTGCCCGTGCCGCCCGCGGCCTGGCCCTCGTGGCCGTTGCCGTTCCCGCCGTCGCCGGAGCCACCGTCCGCGCCGTCCGAGGGGCTCGGCTCGGGCTCGTAGTCGCTCGGCACATCGATGCCGATCACTGCCGTGTTGTTGGCGAGGTTCTTGTCGTAGGCGGGGGTGATGTCGTAGACGGAGGACGCCTTGATCTCACCCTCGGTGTCCTGCGTGGACTTCCCGATCCTCAGTGTGAAGGTGTACTCCAGCGACTGGCCGACCTCCAGGGTCCCGTCCTGCGGCCAGCACACGTACTTGGGCTTGCCCTTGGTGCCCTGCGGTCCGCTCGGCCCGTCGATCCCGAACGGCGCGCAGTCCTTCGGCACGCCGACGGCCACCGTGCCCGGCGGGATCCGCACCAGCAGGCCCGGCAGGTCGTCGCTCTCCTGGTTCTGCACCCACCCGGGACCGTCGTTGCGCAGGGTCGCCGTGACCGACTGCTTATCGCCGGCCAGTGCCTCCATCTCGTTGCCGACGGCGACGAGGTCGGCGGTGTTGTCCGCGGTCAGGGTGAGCCGTCGGTGACTGTCGTCGAACCCCTCACCCGGGGCGTCCCCGTTCGCACTCGTGCCGTACTCGACGGCCTCCATCAGGGCCTTGCCCGACGCCTTGAACCGCACGGGCGTGGTGACCGAGGCACCGGGCTCGACGACCGTGTCGAGCTCACACACGGCCTGCCTGACCTGGCCCTTGACGGTCGAGTAGGTGCAGCCCTTCACCTGCTCGGGGAAGTCCAGCCCCCGCGTCAGACGGACCCGGAAGGTGACCCCGTCCACGGCGGCCGTGCCCTTGTTGGTGAGGGTGACGGACTTGTCGTACACCTCACCCGGCTTGAGAGCCACGGACGGCAGGGCCGACACGACCAACTCGGACCCACCCTCCTCGGCCTGCGCGACGGGCGCGGCGACAGCGGGACCGGCAACGGCGATCACGGCAGCGGCCAGCACGGCTGCCGAGGGGCGGAGGCGCACGGTGATTCTCCTCGTCGGACTTTCCTCGTCGTCCCCAACGGGCACGACAACCGGAGCCCAAGCCACCGGTCATGTCCTGGACACATGAGAGGGGCTGGGGGTTGTACGGCGCCAGGGGTGTACGACCAAGGTCCTAGTGGGGGACCGTCTTTGGACAGGGGTCAAAGTGGGGTGTGGACCTTACGCTGGCGGGCATGACCGTCCCGAAGCCGCGTGATGCCGATGTCGAGGAAGCCGTAGATCCGACCTTCGTCGCCGAGCGGGAAGAAGGGGTGCTGGGGGCGGGGCATCGGGCGTTGAGTGTCGGGATCGTCTCCGTCGTGCTGCTCATCGCCTTCGAGGCGACCGCCGTGGGGACGGCGATGCCCGTCGCCGCACGCGAACTGGACGGGGTCTCCCTGTACGCGTTCGCGTTCTCCGGGTACTTCACGACCAGTCTGTTCGCGATGGTGCTCTCCGGGCAGTGGTCCGACCGGCGTGGGCCCCTCGGGCCGTTGACCACCGGCATCGCCTACTTCGGCGCCGGGTTGCTGCTGTCCGGGACCGCCGGGGCGATGTGGGTGTTCATCGTGGGCCGGGCCGTGCAGGGGTTCGGTGGCGGGCTGGTGATCGTCGCGCTGTACGTCGTCGTCGGGCGGGCCTATCCGGAGCGGTTGCGGCCCGCCATCATGGCCGCGTTCGCCGCGAGTTGGGTGCTGCCGTCGATCGTCGGTCCGCTCGCCGCCGGTACCGTGACGGAGCAGTTGGGGTGGCGGTGGGTGTTCGTGGGGATACCCGTGCTCGTCGTCTTCCCGCTCGCGCTCGCGCTGCCGCAGATACGGCGCCGGGCGTCCGGGCCGGCGCAGCACGCGGTCGCCGGGCACGCCGGCGCCGGGCAAGCGGTCGCCGAGCGCACCGTTGCCGGGCACGGCGCCGTCGACCGTCGCCGCATCCGGCTCGCCCTCGGCATCTCCCTCGGCGCCGGGCTGCTGCAATACGCCGCCCAGGACCTGCGCCCCCTCTCGCTCCTGCCCGGTGCCCTCGGCGTGGCCCTGCTCGTGCCCGCCGTGCTCGGGCTGCTTCCGCGGGGCACGTACCGGGCCGCGCGCGGGCTGCCGTCCGTCGTGCTGCTGCGCGGCGTCGCCGCCGGGTCCTTCATCGCCGCGGAGTCCTTCGTGCCGCTGATGCTCGTCACGCAGCGCGGGCTCAGTCCGACCCTGGCCGGGTTCTCGCTCGCCGCGGGCGGGGGCACGTGGGCGCTGGGCTCATGGGTGCAGTCGCGGCCACGGCTGGAGCCGTACCGGGAGCGGCTGACCACCGTCGGGATGCTGCTGGTGGCCGCGGCCGTCGCCACCGCGCCGAGTGTGCTGATCGACTCCGTGCCCGTCTGGACCCTCGCCGTCGCCTGGGCCTTCGGCTGCTTCGGGATGGGGCTCGTGATCTCCTCCACGAGCGTGCTCCTGCTCAAGCTCTCCGCCCCCGAGGAGGCCGGCACCAACTCCGCCGCCCTCCAGATCTCCGACGGCCTCTCCAACGTCGTCCTGCTGTCCGCCGGCGGCGCCGCCTTCGCCGCGCTGGGCGGCGGCGCGGTGTCCCACCCGGCCGCGCACGCCTCCGGCTCCCACCCGGCCGCCTTCACCGCGGTGTTCCTGCCGATGGCGGCGGTGGCCCTCGCCGGAGCCTGGGTGTCGACCCGGCTGCGGGAACACCGGCCGTAGAACGGCGGAGCGGATCACCGTCGCGGCCCGGAGTCTGTGACGTCGGTCCCACCCGGCGGTGACCCGGCCCGGTCCGCGCGTGGGGCGGCTCGGGGCGCCGGTAGGGTGGCCCGGTTGTCATACGTAGCCGAGCCGTCAGGCTCCCTCGCACGAGCCGCCCGACCCCCAACGGAGACCGTGACTACCACCGCCGGCACCAGTTCTGCCTCGCACCACCTGTCCCCGGCGTTCCCCGGCCGCGCCCCCTGGGGTACCGCAAGCAAGCTGCGGGCCTGGCAGCAGGGCGCGATGGAGAAGTACATCCAGGAACAGCCGCGGGACTTCCTCGCGGTCGCCACCCCCGGCGCCGGCAAGACGACCTTCGCGCTGACGCTGGCGTCCTGGATGCTGCACCACCACGTCGTGCAGCAGGTGACCGTCGTCGCCCCGACCGAGCACCTGAAGAAGCAGTGGGCCGAGGCCGCCGCGCGGATAGGGATCAAGCTCGACCCGGAGTACAGCGCCGGGCCGCTCGGCCGGGAGTACCACGGGGTCGCCGTCACCTACGCCGGTGTCGGCGTCCGGCCCATGCTGCACCGCAACCGCGTGGAGCAGCGCAAGACGCTCGTCATCCTCGACGAGATCCACCACGCCGGTGACAGCAAGTCCTGGGGCGAGGCCTGCCTGGAGGCCTTCGAGCCTGCGACCCGGCGACTCGCCCTGACCGGTACGCCCTTCCGGTCCGACACCAACCCCATCCCCTTCGTGACGTACGAGGAGGGCAACGACGGGATCCGGCGCTCGGCGGCCGACTACACCTACGGCTACGGCAACGCCCTCGCCGACAACGTCGTGCGGCCCGTCATCTTCCTCAACTACAGCGGCAACATGCGCTGGCGCACCAAGGCCGGTGACGAGATCGCCGCCCGGCTCGGCGAGCCCATGACCAAGGACGCCATCAGCCAGGCCTGGCGTACCGCGCTCGATCCGCGCGGCGAGTGGATGCCGTCGGTACTGCGCGCCGCGGACCAGCGGCTGACCGAGGTCAGGAAGGCCATCCCGGACGCCGGTGCCCTCGTCATCGCCTCCGACCAGGACTCGGCGCGTGCGTACGCCAAGCTCATCCGGGAGATCACCGGCAGCAGGGCGACCCTGGTCCTGTCGGACGACTCCGGCGCCTCCGAGCGGATCGACGAGTTCAGCGCGAACAACGACCGCTGGATGGTCGCGGTGCGGATGGTGTCCGAGGGCGTCGACGTGCCGCGGCTCGCGGTCGGCGTGTACGCCACCACCATCTCCACGCCCCTGTTCTTCGCGCAGGCCGTCGGGCGTTTCGTGCGCTCCCGGCGGCGCGGCGAGACCGCCTCGGTGTTCCTGCCGACCGTGCCCGACCTGCTCTCCTTCGCGGGCGAGATGGAGCGCGAGCGCGACCACGTCCTCGACAAGCCCAAGAAGCAGGGCGAGGAGGACCCGTACGCCGAGTCCGAGAAGGAGATGGACGAGGCGAACCGGGAGCAGGACGAGGACACCGGCGAGCAGGAGCAGTTCTCCTTCGAGGCGCTGGAGTCCGAGGCCGTCTTCGACCGGGTCATGTACAACGGCGCCGAGTTCGGCATGCAGGCCCACCCCGGCAGCGAGGAGGAGCAGGACTACCTCGGCATCCCGGGGCTGCTGGAGCCCGACCAGGTGCAGCTGCTGCTCCAGAAGCGCCAGGCCCGGCAGATCGCGCACAGCCGCAAGAAGCCGGACGAGGAAGCCGACCTGCTCGAGATGCCCGCCGAGCGGCGGCCGGTGGTCTCCCACAAGGAGATGATGGAGCTGCGGCGGCAGCTCAACACGATGGTCGGCGCGTACGTCCATCAGAGCGGCAAGCCGCACGGGGTGATCCACACGGAGTTGCGGCGGGTGTGCGGGGGGCCGCCGGCTGCCGAGGCGACGGCGGGGCAGTTGAAGCAGCGGATCACCAAGGTGCAGGAGTGGGCCACGCGGATGAAGTAGCTCCTCTGCCGTGGTAGCTCCTCTGCCGTGTCGTCCTCGGGTTGTGTGGGGCTTGGCGCGCAGTTCCCCGCGCCCCTCCTGGGGCGCCATACCGCCGCAAAACAAAGCAGTACACCCCACTCACTGCCCGGATTCTGGACGGAGCCTTCCGCTCAGCGAACCTGCTTCGCTACTGTCCGCCTACGCACACGCCCCGTGGCAGCGCCGCCGCGGAGCGCAGCCGTGAAGCGACGCGGCCCGGACAGGCCGGGCCGCCGGCCGATCGGCGGCCTCTGAAGCGCGTCACCGACGGGACTCGATGACGCATCCGCCGACCGGGGGGCCGCCGACCTCACCACTAAGGAGTGGGCGTCGTGACCGCGGAGACCTCCCAGACGCTCGACCGGGGACTACGTGTCCTCAAGCTGCTCGCCGACACCGACCACGGGCTGACCGTGACCGAACTCTCCCTCCGGCTGGGCGTGAACCGGACCGTCGTGTACCGGTTGCTCGCCACGCTGGAGCAGCACGCCCTCATACGCCGCGACCTCGGCGGGCGTGCCCGCGTCGGGCTGGGAGTGCTGCGGCTGGGCCGGCAGGTCCACCCCCTGGTACGGGAAGCCGCGATGCCCGCGCTGCGGTCACTGGCCGAGGACATCGGCGCGACGGCGCACCTGACCCTGGTCGACGGGGCGGACGCGCTGGCCGTGGCCGTCGTGGAGCCGACCTGGACGGACTACCACGTCGCCTATCGCGCCGGGTTCCGCCACTCCCTGGACCGGGGCGCCGCCGGCAAGGCCATCCTCGCGGCCCGGCAGCACCCGACGGCCGAACCCGGTTACACGCTGACGCACGGGGAGCTGGAGGCGGGCGCCTGGGGAGCGGCGGCGCCGCTGCTGGGCGTGACGGGCGTCGAGGGCAGCGTGGGTGTGGTGATGCTGGCGGAGGCGGTACCGGAACGGGTCGGCCCCCGGGTCGTCGACGCGGCCCGGGAGGTAGCAGAGGCCCTGCGCTGAGGCCCGACGGACTCCCCGCGAGGGCCCAACCCCTGGCCCGGGCCCGCACGCCCCGGCCCGCGCCCGGCCGCCCGGACCCCGCCCTGGCCTCCGGCCCCCGCCTCGGCTCCCGGGACGCCTTGGCCCCCGGCCGCTGCCCGCTCTGGTCACGGC